>NZ_JAATVY010000050.1 GCF_011947195.1 Planosporangium thailandense
TCCGACGTGGCTGTGGGCCGCCGCGAGAACCAGGCGCTGATTAGGGTGGGCAGCGACGGACCGCCTCGCAGGCACCACAGGGCGATCAGCGGGTCGCAGATCGCGCAGCCGAGTGACGAGTGTGACGCGAACGGGATGATCGGAGCGCCTCGTAGGTAGTGCAGGGTGTCCCAGGCTGCGTGGAGCAGCCAGGCGACACCAATCCAGACGTAGGAGTCCAGGCCGCGGTAGGCGCAGTAGGTGACCGCGGCGGTGAAGACGAACTCCCAGGGCCCGAAGCTGCCGCTGCTGAGATAGGCGGCGCCGGCCCCGGCGACCATGATGGCGTTGAACCGCCGCCTGGCGGGTTCCCGGAGCAGGGACATGAGGAACGCGTACAGGACACCGATCAGTAGTGGCGCGACAACAATCATGACCGGGACGCTATTTGTCCGGTAGCGGCCGTACCACTGGCCGACGTGCCAGGTACCAACGGGATCTCGCCAACCGCCGTGGACAAGTGATCCGGGCCTTCCGGAACAGTGAGCTGATGCGTTGTGGGCGTGGTGACCACCGCCCGCAACGGCAGCGCGCCGGAGCCAGGAACGTCGCGCACGTGGCAGCCGAACGTGTCGGGAGGCGAGGCGGCTCGTGCGTTGCCGTCTCGGATCGGCGATGAGCATGCCGGTCGTGGGCCGACTGCTCGAGATTGGGCATGCTGCCGATCAGGTCTTGGTGGCGGGTGCGCGGAAGGCGGCGCGGTAGGCGTGGGGGCTGGTTCCGACGACGCGTTTGAAGCGGTCCCGGAAGGCGGTCGGCGAGCCGAAGCCGACCTGCCGGGCGATCCTGTCGACCGGATGGTCGGTGGCCTCCAGAAGGTGCTGCGCCTGGCGGATGCGGGTGCGGTGCAGCCATTCCAGGGGCGTGGTGCCGGTCTGTTCCCGGAAGCGCCGGTTGAGGGTTCGGGTGCTCATGGCCGCGTGGTCGGCAATGTCGGCCAGGGTGAGGTCGATGTCGGCGTTGTCCTGCATCCAGCGCAGCACCGGTTCCAGGACGGAGCCGCGCGGCGTGGGTGGGAAGTCGTGGGTGATGAACTGAGCTTGCCCACCCTCGCGTTCCAGGGGCATCACCGACAGACGGGCGGCGTCGGCGGCGACCGCCGAGCCGTGGTCGCGACGGATCAGATGCAGGCACAGGTCCAGCCCCGCCGCGGCACCTGCCGAGGTGAGGAACTGGCCGTTGTCCACGTAAAGCACGCCCGGGTCCACCTCGATGGTCGGGTGGAGTCTGGCCAGCGTGTCCGCGGCCAGCCAGTGGGTGGTGGCGCCGTGCCCGTCGAGTAGCCCGGTGGCGGCGAGGATGAACGCACCGGTACAGATCGAGGCGATGCGGGTACCGCCCGCTCCCGCCTGTCGCAGGGCGTCGAGCACCTCATCCGGGATGGGCGCGGTGGGGTCGGCGCAGCCGGGCAGGATGACGGTGTCCGCCTCGGCCAGGGCGTCCAGGCCCCACGGTGCCTGCAGGATGAACGCGCCCGCGTCGACGGTCGGGGTCGCGGCGCAGATCCGCACCCGGTACGCCGCGCGACCATCGGGCAGTCGGGTGCGAGTGAACACCTCGATCGGCGTGGACAGATCGAACGGGATGACCTTGTCCAGGGCCAGGACAGCCACCGTGTGCATGGCAATACCGTAGGCATGCGACCGTTGCCGGCCAAACGGCCGACTAGGAACGGCGCTCGTTCACACAGCTCATGCATGGTGGGCGAGAGTGCGTTGGGCGTTGGCAATCAATCCTGCTCCGGTGTCCGGGAACCGCAGCTGGCATCGCGCAGGTCGACGACCTCGCAGACGTAGCGCCTGGCTGACGGACGCGACGCCGGGCGGGCAGCGGGATCGACCCATGCACCAGGAGGTTGATCGTTTACGCGCCACTCGGTGCAGCGACGGGACGACGGCCTTCGTAGCGCCCGCGATCAAGGCATCGTGTGATTCCAGCCGCCGGAACGGCGTCTGACTGATCTTCAACTAGGGAGCACACGGGCAGCCGGTTGCGACCCGCGAATAGAGGCAGACAGACGAGAAACCGCAGGCCACGGGCCTGCGGTCGGGATTGACGCTGCTCATTAGGAAACCGTTGCTCTATCCCCTGAGCTACGAGGGCGACGGGCACTAGGGTACCTGCCAGCGGCTATCAGCGTCCGTCAGGGACGCTCACCGCCGATCAGCAGCGACAGCGCCGACCGGCGATCGCACACCGATCACACGGGCTGCGGTGATCTTGTTCGGCGATCACGGACACACATCGTCGCTCACGGGCGCGCACAGGCGCTCACCGACTATTGCTGACACATCGCTCGCACGCGCGAAGATTATCAATGCGGTGGTCCAGTGGGAATAGCCAGCCAGCACGCGAAATGTCACCGAGACAAGACCGATCGTAGGGTGACCAAGCGCCTCCGCGGTGCTGTTGCGTTGCCGGATCGACGGACGTGTTGAACCTTTGCCAGGTGCAAGGCCAGATCGCCTGAGCGAGCTCCGCGAATGCCGCAGCCACCTGCGTAGCCCGCGGAGCATCGACGGCGAGTTCGTAATGGCCACGGCGAAGATTCTGCATGAAGGCGTGCCCGGCGATGATCACTTGTGCCGTGTTGTCCGTTCGCAGCCCACGCATCGGTCTCAACCTGTGTTTGAGCTGGCTGTGATCGGCCTCGATCGGATTATTGGCGTACTGCTCGACGTGGTGCCACGCCTGCGGTACCAGCTCGTCAAGCACGGCGGGGTAGACCGCGGCGGCGTCCGTAACGACCTCGCTGGGTGTCACCTTCAACGCCGAAAGCGCCCGGGAGAAGGACCGCCGGGCCGCGTCGGCGTCGCGGCGGGTCGAGACGAGCACGTCGATGACCTGCCCGTACTGGTCGGTCGCCCGGTAGACGTAGCGCCAAACTCCGTTGACTTTGACGTATGTTTCGTCGACGTGCCACCGGTCCCGGGCGAGTGGCGGGCAAACCGGGCGGCGTCGGCCAACAGCGGGGGGAATCGTTGCACCCAGCGGTAGACGGTGACGTGGTCGACCTCGACGCCGCGCTCGACCAGCAGTTCTTCAACGTCGCGGTAGGACAGGTTGAACCGTATGTACCAGCGGACCGCGACGATGATCACTTCTGGTGGGAATCGGAACCCGGCGAACGCGGATTTCGGAGGCACCCATGGGCGACGACGGCTCGACGACTTCACAGCCCAAGTCTGTCTCGATCTTGCCAACGTTCAACGCAACGGACCCGGTCGAGTTGGATCAGCCGCTCGACGGCGCCTCCGCTCGGAAGGCGTGCACGACATCTTGGGGTGTCGCGAAGTAAGCGTCGCTGCCGATCAGCTGCGTGATGCCGTACCGGTCGAGCTCGGCGCGGACGGGGTCGAGGACCTCGGTGAGGACCAGTCGCGCGCCGGCGGCGGCAAGCTCGTTGTGGACCTGGCGCAGAGCCGCCGCCGCGGTGAAGTCGACGTCGCCGATCGCGACGCAGTCCAGGCAGAACCAGCGCGACGGGTTGGCCGCGGCCAGGAACGCGTCGACGTGGTCGACGAGCCGGCGGACGTTCGCGTAGTACAGGGTGGCGCCGAACCGGTAGATCACCAGTCCGTCGACGGTCCGGGCCTGCGGGGTCGGAGGCACGTCGATGAAGTGGCCATCTTCGGTGACGAGCACGGCGGTGTACGGCGCGTAGGTGTGGCGCACGTGGTCGATGACGGACGCGACGACGGCGAGCACGATGCCCTGCTCGACGCCGACGAATACGACGGTGACGGCGGTCAGCAGCGCGATCAGGAACTCGTCGCGGCGTACGGCGAGGAGTTGGCGCATCCCCGAGACGTTGATCAGCTGCAACCCGATGAGGAACACGATGGTGGCGAGAACCGCCAGGGGCAGGAACGTCAACGGACCGGTCAGGAACAGCAGCACGAACACCACGACGACGCTGGTGGTCAGCGGGGCCACCTGGCTGCGACCGCCCGCACTGTCGACCATCTGGGTCTGGGTCGGGCTGCCGTTGACCACGAACGTGCCGGTGAAGGCGGCCGCGATGTTGGCCGCGCCCAATCCCACCAGGTCGGCGTTCTCGTCGACGGTCTCGTCGTACTTGGCGGCGTACGCGCGGGACGTCGCGAAGCTCTGCGCGACGATCACCACGAAGCACGCGCCGGCGAGAGGGAGCAGCGCCGCCGCGTCGTGCAGCGACAGCGCCGGCGGGTGCGGCCGCGGCAGGCCCCGTGCAACCGGGCCGACGACGGTGACGCCGCGGGCCGGCAGGCGTAGCAGCCGGCTGGCGATGATGGCACCGACGATGGCGATCAGGGCGCCGGGGATCCGGCGGGTCAACAGGCGAAACCCGACGACCACCGCGATGACACCAACCGAGACGGCGAGGGTGGGCAGGTTCGGGTGGCCCAGCCCCCGGACGGCTGCGACGAGCCTGCCGATCACACTGTTTCCGCCGGGATGCACGCCGAGCATGTCGGCAAGCTGCGCGGCGGCGATCTGGACGCCGACGCCGGTGAGAAACCCGATCAGCACGCTGCGGGACAGGAAGTCGGCCAGGAACCCCAGTCGGATCAGGCGGGCGAGGAGTAGCAGCACCCCGGCGAGCAGCGCGACCAGCCCGGCGAGCGCGACGTACCGCGGCGAGCCCGCAACGGCGGAACCAGCCAGCCCGGCCGCCAGCATCGCGGCGACCGCGGAATCGGCACCCACGACGAGATGGCGGGAGGATGCGAGCAGGGCGAACACCGCCATCGGAGCGACCATCGCGTACAGGCCGGTGATGACCGGCATGCCGGCGATCCTGGCGTAGCCGAGGCTCTGCGGGATGCCGAGCGCGGCCAGTGTGACGCCAGCGACGATGTCACCGACGATGCGCGATCTGTCTGCCGACAGCAGGCCCCGCATCAGGTGTAGCGGTGTGACACTCGGCCGCACCACGTCCCTGTCAGGTCGCGAGGTTCGCGCCCCGCCGGAGGTCGCCATGACACTTCGCCTTCGCGGGTCGGGTTCCCTTCAGCCGCTCCTGGTACCCGCCACCTACCCGAACAGCGGCCGACAACCCGCGTACGCTGCCTGACCGTTACCGGGTCAGTTGCCGGTCGGGCTGGTAGCCGTACGCGGCCTCCCGTACGTCCTCGTCGCTTTCCGCCGCAGCGCCGAGCGCCCCGCCGAGGGTGGCGAGCGAGCAGGCCAGCCACACCAGCTTGGCCTGGTCGCCGATCCCGATCGGATGGTCGACGATCCCGGCGAGGGTGCGCTCCGGCACGAGCAGCAGGGTACCGACCAGCATCAGCACGAACAGCGCGAAATAGAGCGCCACTACCCCGATGACGACGGTGGCCACGGTGACGATGTTGAACAGGATGACCTGCTCACGCGCGGAGGTCCGAGGCGGCACGCGCTCCCACAGGCCGGCGCCGACGATGATGGCCAGCACCACCGCGACGACGGAGGCCAGCCCCAGCAGGCCCAGCCGCACCGGTCCGACCCCGTCGGCGATCCGCCAAATGTCGCTCAGGACGATCGCGAGCACCCCGGTCGCGAGCGCGGCGATGAGAGCGTCCGACAGCCGCAGCGCCAGCCGCCACGGCCGGTTGGCGCGCAGCATGCCCAGCAACAGCCGGAGATTGCCGGTGATCACGCCTGCGACCAGGCCGAATCCGTGCCCGTCCAGCTCGACCCGACCCCCGATCTCATTCGCCCGCCGGGTGAGCAGCGACAGCCGCCGGGCGTTTCGGTCGGAGTCGGCACGAGGCGCCTCGCCGTCGCCGAGCAGCGCGGCGACGAGGCGGACGATGGCCTCCGACGCGCGACTGGCGACCGCGACGGGCCCCAGGGCAGGCAGCGACAGCACCGCGACCCCGTGCGTCATGCTGGCGTGTGCGACGACCGGGCGCCGGGCCGTCTGCAACGGCAGGTCCGTGATGCACACCGCGAGCTGCCAGCCTTCGGCCAGGGCCCGGCTGCGGGCTGCCGACACGAGGCGGCTCAGGTCCGCCGGTCGTTCGACGAGCCGGTCGCAGACGTACCGCACCTCCCACCGCACGCCCGGGATCCGGTCCGCGAGGCGCCCGGCAAGATCGGATAGCACGCTTTCGGCCAGTTCGGCGCAGATCCCCGGCGATGCGATCACGCCGATGACGACGTTGGGCTCCACCGGCCCATCGGCGGGGAGCCGGTCCCGCCCGAGGGATCGCCCCACTTCCATAGTCTCCCAGACCGGTGCCTGATGGCAGGTGGAGCGGCGGATCGGTGGGCTAGCGCCGGGACTCCCCCGTGATCGCTGCGGTGCGAAGGCCGTCCGTGCGGCGGTGTACTTCCCGGCGCGATGAGCGGCGCCATGTGAGCGATGCACCCAAGCCGGGCGACCTTCCGTCCTCCCCGTGAACCGGACGCGGGAGTCGTCATCCGGCGAGCGGGCGACCTGCCACTGGTCACCGTTGGGGGTGCGGCACCCGCTCCATCGGGCTCTGCACCGGATTGAACAGGTCGTCCGGCTGCCCGGCGTCGACGGGCAGGTAGAAGTAACGCACGAAGTCCCAGCCGGGCTCGTTCTCCAGGCTGCCCTGCCACTGGCCGAGGGCGTCGACGCCGACGACCTGTCTGGCGCCGGAGTCGGAGTCCTCCACCAACGCCCAGACGGTCAGCGGAGACGACCGAGTGACCTCAGGGCTCATCCGCCAGCGCGCGTACCAGCGCGGTGGGGCCGAGTCGAACTCGATGATCCTTTTCACGGCGCCCTTCCTTCCGCCGATTTCCCTGTGCTGCTGCCCCGGCCCGCGGCCGTTATTCCTTCGGCGCGGGAACCCCCGGCTCACGACCGATCCGGGAGCCGGGTTCACGACCGCGGGTCCGGGGACGTGGGCGGTCCGGTCGGCCCGACCAGGACAGGGCTTTCGGCCTTGCCCGCCGCCCGGCCGCCGGCATGTGCTTGCTTGACGGTGGTCTACGGGGTCGGGACGGTGACGAGACATGGCGGTCACGCTGAACGAGCGCGGGTACGCGCGGGCCCGGGAGTTGATCGAGCAGGGGCGGTACGTGCTCGATGGCCGGGATGCCTGGAGCGAGCACCAGCCCTCCACCGGGGAGGAGAACGAGTTCATCGCCGCGCACGGGATCGGCGAGTACGCGAAGTGGCACCTGGGCGTGGACGACGAGGAGCCGCCGGAGCGCAAGGGGCACTACAAGTTCCCATACGGCGACTTCGACAAGGTCCACCGGTGCGGCGTGCTGTCCGCGGAGGTGCGCGCGGGCCAGTACAAGTACACCGACATCGAGCAGGCCGCGGCCCACCTGCACGGGATGCTCGAGGCGCTGCGGCAGGTGCAGAGCGCCTGACCCGCGGGTCCGGTGGAGTGTGGCCCGGGCGGTTTGTCCCCCTGGGCCCGGGTAACGACACTGCGTAGTCGGATTCACACCGAGCGGGAGGACGGACATGTCGGGCCCTGTGTTCCGTGACCGCAGGGACGCCGGCCGGGTCCTGGCCGATCTCCTCGATCACTACCGCGACAACCCCGACGTGCTGGTGCTGGCGCTGCCGCGGGGCGGCGTACCGGTGGGGTACGAGATCGCGATGGCCCTCGGCGCCCCGCTCGACGTCTTCGTGGTCCGCAAGCTGGGCGTTCCCGGCCACGAGGAGCTCGCGATGGGCGCGATCGCCAGCGGCGGTGTGATCGTGCTCAACGACGACGTGGTCCGGGCCTTCAGCATCACGCCGGAGACCATCCGGCAGGTCGCCGAGCGGGAGGGCCGCGAACTGGTGCGCCGCGAGCAGGCCTACCGGGAGGGCCGCCCCCCGATGGATGTCACGGGAAAGACCGTCATCCTCGTCGACGACGGCCTCGCCACCGGCGCGACCATGCGCGCTGCCATCCACGCCCTTCGGGAGCACGAGCCGGCCAGAATCGTGGTCGCGGTGTCGGCCGCGCCGACGTCCAGCTGCCAGGAGCTGGCCGGCCTGGCCGACGAGGCCGTATGCGCCACGACGCCGTCGCCGTTCTTCGCCGTCGGCACCTCGTACTGGGACTTTTCCCAGATCAGCGACGAGGAGGTGCGTAACCTCCTGCGCGCCACAGCAACCACCCACACGCCCGCCGGCACGCGGGGGCCGACGGAGGCGGCGACCGTATGCGCCGACGCGCTGCCGGTCACCGACGGCGTGCCGACCGACGATGCGCTGTCGGACCTGGTCGGCGACGCGCACCTCGTGTTGATCGGCGAGGCCTCCCACGGCACCCACGAGTTCTACGCAGCCCGTGCCGCCATGACCCGGTGGCTCATCGAGCGGATGGGTTTCCAGGCGGTCGCGGTCGAGGCGGACTGGCCCGATGCGTACCGGGTCAACCGGTACGTGCACGGTCGTGGCCGGGACACCACCGCCGAGGAGGCGCTGCGCGGCTTCGAGCGGTTCCCCACCTGGATGTGGCGCAACACCGCGGTGCTCGACTTCGTCGGCTGGCTGCGCGCGCACAACGACCGCACCGCCGACGAGCGGGCCAAGGCCGGCTTCTACGGCCTGGACCTGTACAGCCTGCACCGGTCGGCGCAGGAGGTGATCGCCTACCTCGAACGGGTCGACCCGACGGCCGCCGCCCGCGCGCGTGAGCGCTACTCCTGCTTCGACCACGCCAGCGGCGACGACGGCCAGGCGTACGGCTTCGCGGCCGCCTTCGGCGCCGGTGAGACATGCGAACAGGAGGTGGTCGAGCAGCTCGTCGACCTGCAACGGCACGCACCGGACTACGCCCGGCGCGACGAGTTCGTCGCCGACGAGGCACTGTTCTACGCACAGCAGAACGCCCGCGTCGTCAAAGCGGCGGCGGAGTACTACCGCACCATGTTCGGCGGCCGGATCTCGTCGTGGAACCTGCGCGACTGCCACATGGTCGACACCCTCGACGCGCTGGTCGACCACCTCGGCCGCAGCCAGGGCCGGCCGGCGAAGGTCGTGGTGTGGGCCCACAACTCGCATATCGGCGACGCGCGGGCCACGGAGCTGGGCAGCCAGGGCGAGCTCAACGTCGGCCAACTGGTACGGGAGCGCCACCCCGGCGACTGCCGGCTGATCGGTTTCAGCACGTACACGGGCACGGTGACGGCGGCCGACGACTGGGGCGGCCCCGCTCAGCGCAAATGGGTCCGGCCCGGGCTCGCCGGCAGCGTCGAGGAACTGCTCCACGAGACGGGCGAGAAGGAGTTCCTCCTGTCGTTCGGCCTCGCGGCCCGGGCCGCCGAGACGCTGCGCTCGACCCGGCTGGAGCGGGCGATCGGGGTCATCTACCGGCCGGACACCGAGCGGCAGAGCCACTACTTCCGGGTACGGGCGGCCGCCCAGTTCGACGCGCTGATCCACATCGACGAGACCCGGGCGGTCGAGCCGCTGGAGCGCACGGCTCCATGGGAGCGCGGCGAGGTGCCCGAGACCTACCCGTTCACCGTGTGAGGCCCCAACGGGGTGTCCGCCGTCCCTGGCCTACCGGCTGATAGTTTGGCCTGGTAGCAACACCCGGTTGCCCGCCGTTGGCCGCCACAACGGGCACGCAACGGGGGCACACCCGACGCCCACCCTGCAACCTCGCGGCGCCCGGAACGTTGCGCCACGGGCCACTTCCATCTTACGGATTCGTCCGACCGGGGTGAGGCATGCTCACCCGTCGCGCTCTAAGCATGGTCGTGATGTGGGGGGCTCGCCCAGTGCGAGTGACAGTTGCGCCGGCCGGCCGATCCGGCCGCGCCGGTGGTTCAGTGCGCGAAAGCAAGATCGCACGCGCAAACCATGATCGTGGCCCACGAAAGGATGTGCTGCGTCATGACCTCTCTCGTCCCACGACGCGGCCGACAGCTCACGGAGCAACGACGCGGCGGGCGAGGCATAGCCGACCCGCTCACCGACCTCCAGAACCGGATGGGCGAACTGATCCAGAGCTTCTTCACCGACCCCTTCCTCGCCGCCCCGCTCGCGCCCGTGGTCGCGCCAATGTGGGTACCGGCGTTCGACATCGAGGAGACCCAGGACTCCTACGTCCTGGACATGGAGCTTCCGGGGGTACGCCCGGAGGACGTCAACATCGAACTGCGCGACAGCAACACCCTGCGCATCAGCGGCAAGTACACCGCGCGTGAGCGCACCGGGACGATGCGACGCGAAGAGCGCCGCGGCGGTGGTGGCGGCGGTGAGTTCGAGTACGAGGTGATGCTGCCCGGTGACATCAATCCCGACCGGATCGACGCCACGCTGGAGCACGGCGTGCTGACCGTACACGCGGGCAAGGCCCAGCCGCAGGCGCGCCGCATCGAGGTCAAGGCCGGCGCCGAAGCCGGCGGTGGCGGCGGGACCGCGGGCAGCCAGACCCGGGTCACGCCGGGGACCGAACCGCAAGCGAAGAAGTAGCACCCACCGGGGCTACGCCGCAGAGCACTTCCCTCAGCAGCGCCGCCTGCATTCCTCCCGTCCGCGGCCGGACCGGCTGCGGGCGGGCCCTGTGAAAGGAAGACGAACCCATGGCCAAAGCCGTCGGCATCGACCTCGGTACGACCAACTCGGTCATCGCCGCCCACATCGACGGCCAGCCGCAGGTGATCCCGAACGCCGAAGGAAGCCGGACCACGCCGTCGGTCGTCGCGTTCACCGAGACCGGTGAGCGCCTCGTCGGGCAGATGGCCCGGCGCCGGGCGGTACTGAACCCGAAGGGCACCATCTACTCCGCGAAACGGTTCATCGGCCGCAAGTACCACGAGGTCAACGAAGAGGCAAAGATCGTCTCGTTCGACGTCGTACGGGGTCCGGACGTACTCACGAGCCGCTTGACCGATCACTCGAGCCACAGGTCAGAGGCCATACGACGAGTATTGGCACCGTACAGGATCACCGTGGCGACCGTCGCCAAGGTCCAGCCGCCGTCGAACCCTGGCGCCGGAGCCCCGGCCATCAGTACCCGAGTCAGCTCGGCGAGCTGGTCGTCGGTCAGCCACGACTGAAACCCCGGCGCCCGTTTGCGGCGCAGCCGTCGACGCCGTCGGCGTTCCAGCGGCGATGCCACACGCACACCGCCCGCGCCGACGCCCCCAACCGCGCGCGACCTCGGCCTGCGGCACCCGTTGGGCGAACAACTCCGCAGCGGCCAACCGCCGCTGCTCGGCCTCCTCACGCGCGGCCCTCGACCATCCGTTGGCCATACTCCCACGGTCTGCCTGGTCCGATGTCAACCAGACCTGGGGGCATCAACCAGGCGGTGAACGCTCTTTAAGTCAACCGCGTTGCGGCTGGTGTCACGGTTCTTATCCGGAGCCACTTCTTCCCGATCCCCGGTTCGCCGGACGTGCTCTACGGTCAAGGGGTGCCGGAAGCCCCTGTGCCGACATAGCTCGGACGGTGTTCGGGGTCCACGCGGATACGGTTGTTGACCGAGGTGATTCCCGGCGCGAACCAGGCGATCTTGTCGGCGGCGTCCTTCTCGCACCAGGTACGCACGGTCCCGGTCAGGGTGACCGTATCGCCCTCGACCTCGACGGTGATGGGGCGGGAACCCGTTCCGCAGTTGCGGCGCATGGCCTCTTCGACCTTGTTCTTGAGCTCCTCGGCTGACGGCTTTTTCCAGGGGCGGACCGACATGAGGCTGGTTATCCCCCGGACACCGGGCACCCGTTTCACGGCGTTTTCGACAGCCTGCCGTATGTGGTTCCAATCGACCTCGCCGCGCAGCGTGACCCACCCATCCTCGATGGTCACCTCTGGCGGCCTGTCGCGGATCTCCACATTGTCACGGACCGCCCGCGTCACGTCGACGACCAGATCGGCGTCGCCGCGTGCGTCGCAGCCAGCCACTCGGGTCTCGATGTTGTTGACGACATCCCTGACGCCGAGCACCCGCCGTGCGGCCAGCTCAGCCAGCGAGGCCTCACTGCAGTAGCGCACCCAGCCGGTCAGGGTCACCACACCGTTCTCGACGGCCACGTCGACATCGTGCACCCGAAATCGGCGATCCCACTTCAGCTCGTCCAGCACATCCCGCCGAATCTCTTCGTCGGTCCGTACCTGCGGGATGGTCACGGTCCCTCCCGGCATGTTGGCAACCGCTGATCGTCAATGAGGGTAAAAGTTAATTATTGACGGAGGGTCGGGTGAGGCGACCCCACCCAGAGCAGGTGAACCGGTCGCCAGGCGGACAGGGTTGAGGGTGCCGAAAATGTCGTCCGCCCTGGTCGTGGCCGGTTTGAGCGTCGCGACGGAATCTTGCCCCTGTCGACGTTCCGGGCCGCATCTGATCGCCGCCGCTCACTACGTGATGACGCCTCGCCGTGCTGCTTCGACTGGCGTACCGCGGCGTGACCAACGCGCTCGCGATGCTGCGGCTGCTCCCCATGAGCGACCAGGCCAAGGACGCGGAGAACCTCGCCCTACGCTGCCACAATGTAGGACTCGGCCCTCGGCTTCCGCCTGTTCACATGGACCGTGACCACCTGCGCGGAGGAAAACCGCTCATCCCTGCGGACAGCCACGTGATAGGCAAATCCGGCCCGGCCCGGACACGACGGCTTTGCGATCCAGGTCGCAACCGAGCTCGGCGGTGACCACGCTCATTGTCGGCAGGCCGACGACCGCGCGCCAGGAGTCTGCCGGTTAGGCACCAGCCAGCAGCGCGACCACCCGACCAGGGCTTCGGTCGCGCTACGCGTCGACGACGAATACAGGGCCCTCGCGGTCACCGGTCACCTCATAGTTGCGCAACCTGATGAGCAGCCGATCCGTGATCACCTGGCCCCGCGTCACGAGCAACATCCCCTTGGCGCTGTATACATCGCCGGCCAGTTCGTCGCCGAGGGCGAGCTCATCGAGGTCGACTTCGCGTACGGTGTCATTCGAAAGGCGTGGCCAGCCAACCACCGCGAGCGCGATCAGCAAGTCTCGGCTGTGGATTTTCCGCGACGACAGCGCGGCTATCGCCACGTCCCGCGGCATGCCACGCCACACCAATGCGTCGTATTCCCTGACCGCCTGCAGCAGCCACGCGCCACTGGGGGCATGCGGCCGCAACGGCACCATTGGGTTCCGGTCGGTGGGCAGTTGGTGACGGACGATCTCGCGTACCGCGTCCAGACATGGGATCCGCGCGAGTACGTCATCGGCGAGTTTGGGCAGACTCGCCAACATGTCGGCCTCCGCGGGACTGTTGGGCGTTCCGCCTTCCAGGACGGCAATCGCGGAAGGCGGGAGCGTAATGGCACCGATCTCACCCATCTGGGCGGCCATCTCGATCTGCCATGAGTCCACGACGCCGAGCTGCTGGCACACCCGCTGTACCAACCGTCGCAACCGGCTCGCTCGACTGAACAGTGCCGGTTGGGCCATCGCCAGCGTTTCCACGAGCGCGTCGACACAGCCCTTGAGTGTGGCTTCGAGCAACTCCCGCTCGGCCCGCACGAGCCGACTCTGTGTTGCGGCCGCAGCAATTGTGGCTTTGAGGTCCTCCGGCGGGCACGGCTTAAGCATGAACCGGAACACGTGGCCCTGATTGATCGCCGCGATGGCGCTGCGCATGTCCGCGACGCCGGTCAGCAGTACCCGGGTGGTGTCGGGCGAAATTCGGCGGGCTCGTTTCAGCACGTCCACGCCTGTCATCTGAGGCATGCGGATATCCGTGATGATGACGGCGATCGGATCACCTTTGTCGGCGGCCAGCAAGTCGAGCGCCTCGTGCGGCTGCGTTGTCGTCACGACGTTGTAATCCACATGCAGGTGTCGCCGTAGTCCGTCAAGGACGTACGGCGCATCGTCTAAACACAGAATGCGCTGCCGGGCACTCATAAGTGCTTCCCGTCGTTGTGGGGTTGCACGCGCCTCATCGGCCGTTTCCGGACGGGAGGTCGATGATGGCAGAGTGGTGATCGGCGTTGGAGGAACCGGCGTTGAAGTAGCCGCCGCCATTCCACGCACATACGGTGGAGCCCGGAACCGCCGCAGCGGTGCGCACTGTGACAGACGTTCGCTCGCGCGAAACGGAGGCAACACGCCAAGACATGTTCGGTCTCACAGGTCAATGACGTGAATGACGAGAATGGGGTTCTGAAGACCAGGAGTCAACGTCTGGTCGCGCAGCCGGACGAGCAGCCGTTCGGTGACGACCTGGCCCCGTGCCGCAAGCCGAGTCCCGTCAACGGTGTGCACGTCGCTGGCCAGTTCGTCGCCGGTGGCTAGGTCATCGACCTCGACTCCGCGGACCGCCTCGTTCGGCAGGCGCATCCCGACGATCTCGGCGAGCGCGCCCAGTATCTCGGGGTCGTGGATTTTCCGGGACGACAAGGTGGCGATCGCCAGGTCCGGGGACGTGTCTCGCCAGATGAGGGCGTCATACTCCCGCACCACCTGCAGTAGCCGGGCACCGTCCGGAGCGTCCGGGCGCAGGGGCGACATCGGGTCGCGGTCGGTGGGCAGTTGGTGGCGAATGATCTCACGTACCGCCTCGAGCCGTGGGATCCGTGCAAGCACGCTGTCGGTGAGGTGGGGAAGGTTCGCCAGCATTTCGACCTCAGTAGCGCTGGCGGACGTGCCGGTTTCGATGGCGCTGGTCGCCGAGGGCGGCAGCGTGATAGCCCCGATCTCGTCGAGCCGGGCCGCCATCACGATCTGCCACGCGTCTGCGACGCCGAGCCTCTGACAGAGGCGTTCCACGAGGCGCTGACGTCGGCCAGCGCGGCCGGCGAGGCCTGGCCGCATGATTGCCAGCGCGTCTGTGAGCGCGTCGATGGAGCCCTTGCGGGTGGCCTCGAGCAGTTCTCGCTCGGCCCGCACGCGTCGATGCTGCTCTGCGGCCGCCGCGATCGTTGCTCTGACGTCTCGGGGAGGACAGGGCTTGAGCATGAACCCGAAGACCTTGCCCTGGTTGATCGCCGCGATGGCGCTGTGCACGTCCGCGTCACCGGTCAGCAGCACTCGGGTAGTGTCGGGCGAGATACTCCGGGCCCGTTCCAAGACGTCCACGCCCGTCATTCCCGGCATCCACATGTCCGAAAGAATCACTGCTACCGAGCCGTCGTGGCCGGCGGCGAGCAGGTCGACAGCCTCCTGCGGTTGCGTCGTCGTGACGACGTCGTACTCCCGGCGTAGGTGTCTGCGGAGTGCGTCCAGAACGTGTGGCTCATCGTCTAGACACAAAACTTGGAGTTTGGCCGTCATCGATCCTTCCCGTTCACGCTGTGCCATATTCGCCCAACGGCCGCCGGTTCACGCTCTCCATCGGCCAGCACATGCCCATCGTTAGCGTCTTCGCGCCGCGTGCGTCATGCCCATTCGCGCTTGCCGTGAAGAGATGAGACCCACCCCGTCGAGGTTGCGCGGTTCGTCGACGAAAAATGCATGTGCCATGGTCACGGCTGCTCCGGCGCCTTGCCATGAACCGGTAGCCGGAGGACGAACTCGGTGCCCTCGCCAGGCGTGGAGTGCACCTCGATGGCGCCGGCGTGCCCGTCGACGACCACCGCCCGCGCCAGCGCCAGTCCCTGCCCGGTGCCCCTGCCGACCTCCTTCGTGGTGAAGAACGGCTCGAAGATCATCTTTTGTAGGTGTTCGGGGATACCGCAGCCGTTGTCCGCGATCCGGATCACCGCCATCTCCCCCTCGGCCCGCGTCCTGATACGGATCTCGCCGCGCGCGCCCTTGCCCTCCATCGCGTCCGCGGCATTGACCACCAGGTTCAAAAACACCTGGTTGAGGTCACCGATCCGGCACAGCACCTCCGGCAGCTCACCCAGATCCAACACCACGTCCGCGACGTACTTGATCTCATTGCGGGCCACCGTCAGCGTGGTGGTCAGCGCCTCGTTCAAATCCGCGTACGAGCGATCGGTGGAGTCCTTGTAGCTGAACGACTTCATCGCCCGCACCAGCGACGCCACCCGCTCGACGCCCTCCAAGCTCTGGTTGACCGCGATCGGCACCTCTGCAGTCAGATAGTCGATGTCGGCCGCACGCTCGGCCTGCGCGGCGCGCCTGATGCGCTCGTCCCAATCGACCTCACCGCCCGCCGCGTCCATGCAGCCGCGGTAGACCGCAAGCAGATCCAGCATCTCCTGGTAGGCGTCGGCCAGAAACCGGGTGTTGTCCCCGACGAACTGAATCGGTGTGTTGATCTCATGCGCGATCCCGGCCGACAACCGCCCCAACGACTCCAACTTCTGCTCATGTCGGTCCTCGACCTCTCGCCGCTGCCGCTCCCGCAGGTCGGTGATGTCGCGGAAGACTACGACTGTCCCAGCGACCCCCAACCCCACGTGCAGCGGTGCCGACGAGTACGACACCGGGAACGTCGACCCATCCTTGCGAGTGAAGACATCATCCTCGATACGGATCGACCGTCCTTCGGTCCGCGCCCTGACCATGGGACACTCATCCGCCGGGATCGGCGTGCCGTCGGCCTGCTGGAAGTGCACGACATCGTGCGTACGCCTCCCAAGCAGTTCCTCCACCGTCCAGCCAAGCATTTCGCAGGCCGCCCGGTTCACGGAGGTCACGTGGCCTTGGTCATCCAAGGTGTAGAGCCCCTCGGCCATCTTCTCCATGACCACCGACCGGAACGCCTCGGCCGCAACGCGTTCGGTGATGTCAACCACGATGACGCCGACGCCGGCGATCTCGGCGTCGACCCGGACCGGGAAGTAGCTGCCAAGCCAGGAGCGGACACGGTCGGGCTCGCTGGCCGTCACCCCGGTCACTTCCACGTCGCGGACAGCCTCTCCAGTATCCAGCACCCGATGGTAGATCGGCCCGAGCAGTGGCCACGCGTTCGGAATGACCTCGGCCACCGGCTGCCCAATCAGCTGCTCCACCGGAAGGCCGAGCGTCGTGGCCAGCGAGTCGTTGACTCGCACAATCCGGAACTCGTGATCGACGAAACCGAGGCCGATCGGCGCGGCCGCCTGGAGCGTCTCCAACAGCGTCAGCGTCTCGGCGGTCTTGTGCTCCGACAGACGCAGGCTCTCCTCCAACGTCTTCTGGTCGTCGATGTCGGTGGCGGTGCCGACCCACCGGATGATCCGACCGTCAGGCCTGCGCACCGGCTGGCCTCGGAAGCAGTGCCAGCGGAACTGGCCATCGGCGCGACGGATCCGGCAGTCGAGCTCGTACGAGTGCCCGGTTCGATTCGCTTCTGCCCACGCTGCGCGGATGCGATCGGCGTCGCCCGGTGAAAGCACTGAATCCCAGTACTTGTCGATGTCCACCTCGGGGGGTAGGTCGGTGTACTCGAGTCCCCAGCGGTTGATGTACGTCGTCGACCCGTCGGGCGTCGCCGCCCACATGATGTGCGGGATCGCGTCAGCGAAGAAATGCAGATCGCTAGTGGCCAGCTGAAGGTTCGGGTCGGAAGTGGACCAACGATCCTGGGCTCGACCATTCTGTATTTCGTGTTTTCCAGACATAGTGGATCTCATCTTTGGAGAGCGGAAGCAGCGGAGGTACAGAGCGGGCGAGAGTCACCGGGCGTCCCAAGGCCTGGGCCGGTTGGGCGGCTACCGGGCCCACAACACACGGTGCTGTCCGTCGTCGTTCTCATCGACGCCCTATAGATCGACAATGAGGATGGTGCCCTTCAGACCAGTGGTCATCTCGTAGTTGCGCAGCCTGATCAGCAGCCGCTCGGTGATGACCTGGCCCCGCGCCACGAGCAACATTCCCTTGGCGCTGTACACGTCGTCGGCGAGTTCGTGGCCGATGGCGAGGTCGCCGATCTTGATCTCCCGTACTGCCTCGTGCGGCACCCGCATGCCGCCGATCCCAGCGAGCACGCGTAGTAGTTCCGGTGCGTGGATTTTCCGGGCGGACAAGGTGGCCACCGCGAGATCCGGGGGCATTCCCCGCCAGACGAGCGCGTCGTATTCGCGTACCGCCTGCAGAACCCAGGCCCCATCGGGGGCATCCGGGCGCAACGGCGACATCGGGTGACGGTCGGTAGGCAGTTGGTGACGGACGATCTCGCGTACCGCCTCAAGGCGCGGGATCCGCGCGAGCACGTTGTCGGCGATATTGGGGAGCCTCGCCAGCATTTCCGCTTCGGCGGCGCTCTTGGGCGTACCACCTTCCAGGCCGGCGATGGCCTCGGGCGGCAGGGTGATGGCTCCGATCTCGCCCATCTGGGCGGCCATCTCGATCTGCCACGCGTCCGAGACGCCGAGTTCCTGGCACAACCGCTGCGTGAGGCGTTGCAGCCGGCCGGCCCGACTGAACAGTGCCGGCTGCGCCATCCCCAAGGTGTCCATGAGCGCGTCGACGCAGCCCTTCAGGGTGGCCTCGAGTAGTTCTCGCTCAGCCCGCACCAGCCGGTTCTGTTCCACAGCGGCAGCGACCGTCGCCTTGAGGTCATCAGAGGGGCACGGCTTGAGCATGAACCGGAACACGTGCCCCTGGTTGATCGCGGCAACAGCGCTGTGCAGGTCGGCGTCTCCGGTCAACAGCACTCGGGTGGTGTCGGGTGAGATCTGGCGGGCACGCTCCAGGACGTCCACGCCTGTCATCTGCGGCATCCGCATGTCAGAGACGACCACCGCCACCGGCTCGTCTGCGGCGGCGCCGAGCAGGTCGAGCGCCTCCTGCGGCTGGGTCGTCGTCAGGACCTGGTAGCTGGCCCGCAGGTACCGCCGCAGCCCGTCGAGGACATAGGGTTCATCGTCCAGACAGAGAATTCGGGTCCTGCCCGCCATCGGTGCTTCCTGTTCTCGCTGAGCTGCGCGCATCTCATACACGCGGAACTGCCCTCTCCATCGGCTGGCACATAGCAATCTTTAGTGGGTCAGAACGGACTGCCCCGCGATCCCGTCCTCCGACCGGGCAATATCGGTCAAACGGAGGTCGGCGTGTTGCAGGGTGAGCGTGAAGACGGAGCCCACGTTCAACGTCGAGGTGACCGTGACGTTGCCGCCCATGGCCTGCGCCAGGCGACGTGCGATGAACAGCCCCAGCCCGGTACCGCTGGTGCTCATGGTCATGGGGTCCTCGACGCGGTGGAACTTCTCGAAGATCTTCTCCAGCTGGTCTGCGGGGATACCGCGCCCGTGGTCGGAGACGTCGATGTGCACATCGTCGTCAAGGCGCATGCTGACTCGGACGTCCTCGGTCGGCGGGGAGTACTTGAGGGCGTTGCCGATGAGGTTGGATGCCACCTGTAGTGCCCGACCGGAGTCACAGACCACCGGCACAGGCTCGTCGGGCAGATCGACCTTGATCCGCGTTGTGTCAAGGTCGTTTACGACCTGACGCACGATGCCGGTCAGGTCATGGGTTCCCACCGACACGTGCAGTGCCAGGTCGTCGTCGGTGTCGCCAATGCGTGAGGCGAGCAGCAGGTCCTCGACGAGTCGGGACATGTGCGCGGCCCGGTCAGCGATGAGGTCAAGGGCGTTCTGACGTTTCTGCGCGGGGAGCCGGTCGCCGTGAGTGCGCAGCAGGTCAAGGTAGCCGAGGATCGGAGTCAGCGGGGTGCGTAGCTCGTGAGAGACGGTCGCGATGAAATCGGACTTGAGGCGTTCGGTGCGGTGCTCGCGGGTCAGGTCGCGCACGACCACCACGTCACGGACGAGGGCATCGTCGGCGAACACCGCGGAGTGGGCCAGCCGCAGCCGGCGTAGCTCTCGGTCGGGCCGACGGATGGTCAACTCGACCGTCGCCCGCGGATGGTCCGCCATGACGGGCAGCAGCAGGCTGCGCTCGGCGGAATCGGGCACGTCGAGCAGATCAACGAGCCGACGGCCGGCCGCCTCGGTGCTGCTGACCTCGGTGAGTTCGGCGATCGCGCGGCTCCACATCTGCACCAGGCCGTCACCGTCAAGCATGAGGATGCCCTCGGTGGACTGCTCGACGACCGCGTGGAGCTTGCTGGTCTCCTCGACCAGCCGGTCCAGGTACTCGCCGCCGCGCAGGGCCGCGGCGAGCGCGTTGGCGAGCGGCGCCAGCAACGTGACGTCGCGGGTGGACAGCTTGGCGCGCCGCCCCCGGACCGCCAGCGCGGCGACACCGAAGCGGCGATCACCTGCCTCCAACGGGACGACCAGCAACTGGCGGATGTCGGACGGGAGATCCTGTGTAACGAAGGTAGGCGCGTCGGCGCCAAGCACTGCAACCAGGTGCTCCGGGACCGGCCCCATGGTCAGCTCGGCCGGGGCATCGGCGTCCACGGTCAACGTGATCTGTGCACTGTCCAGAACCATAGTTGCGAGGTCGACATCGAAGGCCTCCCGGACGAGCAGGAGGAACCGCCGTTCCACGTCGTTGCGCTCGGCGAGGGCA
>NZ_JAATVY010000051.1 GCF_011947195.1 Planosporangium thailandense
GACTTCCCGGATGAGCGCCAGCTGCACCGCGGCCAGCTTCGCCGCCAGCACCATCGTGCGATCCAGCCGCGCCACCAGCGCCGCGTCCGAGGCGGCCCACGCCGGCTGCGCCCGGCACTCTTGCAGAGCCCGGTCGATCACCGCCAGCGCGTCCTCCACGCCCGGCACGCTACCGGCCGCCTACGACAAAACCTCGAACGCACGTACTATTCCTTGGCTTTGTGTGGGTCGATCTGAGTAGCGCGCTCCTTGCTGGGGTTGCCAGGATGGACGTATGGCGCTGCGCGATCCGGGTCCGGTGTTGTCGGAGCACGTCGGTGTGGTGGCCGCGCCTGTCGGTCGAGTTCGGCCGGTCGTGCTCGCGGTCACGACGGGCGAGTTCCGTGGGGCCGATGTTCCCCTAGTCCTGGGTGGACATGCTGATCGACAGGTCCTGGTTACCGGCGGCCCGGATGTCTTCAGCGCCATCGTGGTCGGCATCCCGTTGACGATCGAGGTTGACCACGATGGTGGCTGGGTTCAAGCCCGCGGGCAATGGTGGTGGTGTGGCCGGTTCCAAGTCGAGGAGGGCACGTCGGGCGACACCGTGGTGCGTCAACGCACCTTCAACTGCGCCTCCGGTGTCGGCGCGAAGTTGGTGCCGTTCACTGTTGGGCGCGGGCATCGGCGTGACGGCGAGAAGGCGCTGCGCCGCCTGCTCAAGGACCTGTCCGAACGCCTGGACTGCGAGACCTGGATGCTGCCGGACCGCTGACGTTCCGGGCGGGGTCGTTCACCGGTCGGAAGTAGCAGCGGCGCCGCCCGACCAGGGTCGACGCTCGGCCAGCGAAGTACCGCTGTCATGCCAGGGCGTCCGCCGTCAGGTCTGGGTTGGCAGGATGATGGTGTTGCCGTCGAGGTAGAGGTAGATCGCCTCGACCACGGGCCATCTGGTCGACACGACGCCGACAACCGCCGGCGTCATTGTCGCCACCTACCGACCCCGCTCCTCGGCGTAGACAATGAGGCTGCCGCGGATTGACGTTCTCCCCGCCCTAAAGGACGGGGATTCCCTCCGCGCTGCGCGGGGAACGCGCGGCGCCCGGGTGGATTACCGCTTCCCTGCGCGCCGCCGGCACTGGTGCCGGTCTTACGTGCACTCCACGGTCGTTTGAGTTGTCCCAGCGCCCCTGGGCCAACACGTTGCGGGCCGCGTTGACATCCCGGTCGTGAACCGCGCCGCACGGGCAGGTCCACGACCGCACGGACAGCGGCTTGGGTCCGTCGAGTCGGCCGCACGCCGAGCACGTCTGCGATGTGGGCGCGAACCGGGCGATCTTGGCGAAGGTCCGCCCGTACCGGGCGGCCTTGTACGCCAGCATCCCGTCGAAAGATGCCCAACCGGCGTCGTGGACGGACTTGGCCAGCCGGGTCCGGCCGAGACCAACGACGCACAGGTCCTCGACGTACACCGCTTGATTCTCGCGGATGATCGTCGTGGACAGCTTGTGCTGCCAGTCCCGCCGGGTGTCGGCCACCTTCGCGTGCGCGCGGGCGACCGTCACGACGGCCTTCTTGCGGTTGTTCGAGCCTTTCTGCTTGCGGGACAGGTCCTGCTGCAACCGACGCAATTTGCGGGCGGCGCGGCGCAGGAACCTCGGAGCGGCCACCTTCGTGCCGTCCGCCATGACCGCGAAGTGCGTCAGCCCAAGATCGATACCGACCTCGGTGTCCAGCTCGGGCAGCGGCTCGTCGGTGGCCTGCACGACGAACGACGCGAAGTACCGGCCCGCCGCATCCTTGATGATCGTCACCGACGACGGGTCGGCCGGCAGCGGCCGCGACCACACCACCCGCAGGTCACCGACCTTCGGCAGCCGCAGCCGGCCGTCGTCGCGCACCGTGAACCGGGCGTTGACGGTGAACCGGATCGCCTGCCGGTTGTCCTTACGGGATCGGAACCGAGGCGGACCCACCCGGCGGCCCTTGCGCTTGCCCGACAAGGAGGCGAAGAAGTTGCGGTACCCCACGTTCAGGTCGGCCAGCGCCTGCTGCAACACCACCGCCGACACCTCCGAAAGCCACGCCCGCTCCGGGGTCTTTTTGGCCTCGGTGATGACCCACTTCGACAGCTCCCCGTCCGAGATGTACGGCAACCCAGCCTCTCGGGCCTGCTGACGTGCGCGCAGCCCGTCATTGAACACCACCCGCGCGCACCCGAACGCCCGCGCCAGCGCCTCGCACTGGCCGGGCGTCGGGTAGACGCGATAGCTGTACCGCAGCTGCACGATCGCACCGTATCCTCCCCGTCTGACAAACCCAGACGCCTATCCGCCTTGCCGGCGGATAGGCGTCCCCTGCCCCGCGACGCGGGAAGGTCCGCTTCACCCCCGGCCTGAAGGCCGGAGCACTGCGGACGGTCTCGGTAGCTGCTGCACTGTGGTTGTCTTCAGGAATGCGGCTATGTCCGCCAGACCACCTGCCCCACTCCGCTGGGACGGGAATTGCCGGCTCAGGCCGCCGGGGCTCTCGACTCTCGTCCATTCTCGGGGCCCCACTCGATTCGGCTTCTTATCTATCGGTGTCACGACCGCAGCCCGACAGACGCCTGCCGCGTGGCACGAGTCGTACCTTCAGCTGAGACCGCGGTGGGCGGTCCACAGCGCGCCGGCGCGGCTGGCGGCTTTGTCGACCAGGGCCACCACCTCGGGTCTGTCGGGCACCGGGAACGAGACGTAGGTGCCGCGGCCGCCGCCTGTCGGTCGGCCGTAGGCCTTCGCCGCGAGGCTCCCGTCCGGCAGGAGTCGGACGTTGAGCGTGGTCAGCGTGAACTCCTCACCGCGTCGAGTGTCGGTCCAGCGGAGCTCCTCCGGGATCGTGACGTTGATGGCCAGGGCGCTCACGTCGATGGATTCGTCTCCGCTCATGGGCGCATGTTCTCACGCGTTCCGACGCCTGCTCGTGCCGCGGGTATTACCCCCGGAGCGGCCAGTGGCGCGCGACGGTCGGCCGTAGTGCCTGGTTGGCGACCGGTGCCGACAGCCCTCCGAACACGTGCGGCACAGGCGTGACGTTGCCCCTCAGCCGTGCCTCGCCCCTTAGGAGTGCCTCGCTCCTAAGGAGTGCATTGCCCCTTAGGAGTGCATCGCCCCCTTGGCCGGTGGCGAGGCAGCTGGAGTGCCTTCGTCTTCGTCCCTGGATCCAGGGTGCGCTAGATTGCCGGGGTCCTATGCACCAGGCTAGGCGGACGGCTTCGCTGCGGTGAGGAGAACGCGAGCAGAATGCGAGCAGAACGCGAGGAGAAGCTGTGATCGGCCGCGTGTACGCAGTGGTGCTCGATTGTCCAGATGCGGAGTCGTTGCTGGCCTTCTACCAGCAGGTGACCGGCTGGCAACGCGAACAGTCCGCCAATGGCGACTGGCTCACCCTGCGCGGCGACAACGGCATGCGTTTGGCGTTTCAGGAAGTACCGGACTATCAGTCTCCACGATGGCCCGGGGCCGGCTGCCCGCAGCAACTACATCTCGACGTCATGGTGGACGACCTTGACGTAGCCGAGCCTCAGGTGCTGGCGCTCGGCGCGACACTGTTGGAGGGGTCGGACAAACCTGTCGGGTGGCGGGTGTATGCGGATCCGGCCGGCCATCCCTTCTGCCTGACCACCAACTGAGCCCGAACTCCGGCGGCCGGACCGGTGGTCTAGTCGGTCTCGTCCCGCTGTTCCTGCAGTCGCCGCTGTTCACGCCGTACCTCGGCGTACGTCTCGCGCTCACGCATGAGCCACGGCGGCGGCTCAGCGATGAGGGCCGCGATCTGCGCGGTCGTGAGCGGCTCCGTGATGCCCCCGCGGGCCAACCCGCTGTTGGACACCCGTAGTCGGGCGGCAACGACACTCCGCGGGTGGGGACCGTTCCGGCGCAGATCGACGAGCCACTGCGGCGGGTTGTGCTGGAGCTCGTCGAGTTCCTCGCGGGACACCAAGCCTTCCTGGAACTCCCGCGGTGTCGCCGGCAGGTACACGCCGAGCTTCTGCGCCGCCGTGGCGGGCTTCATCAGCTGGGACTTCTTCGGCTTGTTCACCTGATCAGGGTATCGACCCGGCAACCAGCCGGGCACATCGCCCGGACCGGGGTGCCCGCCGTCACCTGCCAGGTTCGGGGCTCCCGATACCCTGAGCTGGTACCGCATCCGCTTGCGGCTGGCCGACGCGTCGGAGGTAACGTGCCCGTCCCCGAGGATCGCCGCCCCGCGACGTTCCGGCTTTTGATCGTCCCCGGTGTCACCGTGGACAAGTGGGGCCGCAGATGGTCCGAGCGGTTGCCGGGGGTGGATCTGCAACTGGTACCCGCCGAGGCCGCCCGGGCCGCCGCCACGCTGCTGACCGCAGGGGCCGACGCCGGTCTCGTCCGGCTGCCGGTCGACCAGGACACCTTCCACGCCATCCCGCTGTACACCGAGGTGACGGTCGTCGTGGTTCCCCGCGATCACCTGCTCGCCGCGGCCGATGAGGTGACCGTCGCGGATCTTGCCGACGAGACGCTGCTGCGGCCCCTGGACGACGTGCTCGACTGGACGGGCGCGTCGGTTGCGCCCGCGACCGTCGCCACCGACCGCCCTGCCACCACGGCTACCGCTGTCGAGCTCGTGGCTGCGGGCGTCGGCGTCCTCGTCGTTCCGCAGTCCCTCGCCCGCGCCCACCACCGCCGCGACGTCACGTATCGCGTGGTCACCGACGCCCCGACGTCCTCGGTCGCGCTCGTATGGGCACGCGACCGGTACACCGACCTCATCGAGGAGATGATCGGGATCGTCCGTGGCCGGACGGCGAACAGCACCCGCGGACGGGCGCAGGCGCCGGCAGCGTCCCCCGAACCGTCCGTGCGGACACCGACCGAGGGCGGCGCGGCTCGCCGTACGCCCGCATCAGGGCGCGCAGGCGCCCGCCGCGGCGGCCCGAACCCGCGCACATCGCCGCCGCGGCGACGGCGGCGGTGACGGCGGCGACGGCGGCGACGGCGGCGGTGCCGCGTTGCGGCCGTATTCAGATGGCGGTCGCGCCCGACACCCGCCAGTCCCGGCCCACCTTGACCATCGTCAGCGTCACCCGGTTCTGGTCGACCTTCTCGCCGACGATGTTGACGTTGCGCCGGTACTGGTTGACGTACAGCATCAGATCGACCCGGTCCGGGGTCGCGGTGATGACACCGGTCGCCGAAACCTGGGCGCGGACCACGGCCTGCTCCTTGGTCGCCGCGGTCTTCAGCGACGAGGTGGTCTGCGCGTACTCCTTGGCGAACGCACCGGTAACGAACGTCTTGCCGTTGGCGACGCTGGAGTCGAAGGTGCGGTAGTCGTACGAGAAGATCGCCTGCGCGGCGGGGCCGGCCGCCGCGATCGCGTCCCGGATGGCGCCGTCGCGCTGCTCCCCGCGGTACCGGCCGTACCACGCGGCGCCGGCGACCGCGGCGAACACCACGATGGCGACGATGAGCCCGACCACCAGGCCACGGCCGGGAGCGCCGGCGCGGGGGCGGCCGAGAGGGCCAGAACCGACATGGTCAGAACCGACAGCGCCAGAACCTCGCATCGCAAACCTCCCGATCAGCCCACGAACTGGAGCTTCGCCACCAGCCACCGCCCCGACTTCGCGTCCTTGGTCATATTGACCTGGATGCGGTAGTGGGACAGCCGGCCCTGGGGCACCTTGACGTTCTTGACGGTCGCGTCGACGGCCACCAGCACGACGGCCGAGTCGGTGTCGCCGGACACGAGCGCGGCGCGCAGGACCGAGCCGCGCGAGTCCACGTTGTTCTCGACGACCGCGGCGCGTACCTGCGCGGCGCCCCGGCTGAACTCGTCCTTGAAGTCGCCGGTCGCGCCGGTGGTGACCCGTTGGAGGTCGCGGTCGACGGTCTTCGCGCTGACCGACACGAAGTTCACGGTGGTCTGCCGTGCGGCTGCGAGCGCCTGCTGGTGTGCCGCGTCGAGCTGTTGCCGCTGGTACCAGCCGTACCCGCCCCAGCCGGCTGCCGCGATCGCCGCGACGAGCAGGACGAGCAGACCGACGACGAGCAGCCCCGGTCCGCGGCGGGCGCCCCCGCCCGAACGCGTGCGACTGCTGGAGCGCCTGCTCCGCCGCGCCGCCCGGTCGCGCTCGGCCGGGGCAGCGTCAGCAGGGACGGCGTCGACAGGGGCGGCGTCAGCAGGGGCGGCGTCGACAGGGGCGGCGTCGACAGGGGCGGCGTCGACAGGGGCGGCGTCGACCGGGGCGGCGTCGACCGGGGCGGTGTCGACAGGGGCGGTGTCGGTCGGGGCGGCGTCGACTGGCACCGCGGCGCTGTCCGTCACGGCCGGCCCGTTGTCGACCAGCGTCGCACCACTGTCAGCAGCTTCCGCCGCCGTGCCGGCCGACTGGTGCGGCGGGCGGCGTACCACCGTGCGGCGGCGCGCCAGGCGCCGCAGCTCAGCCGTTGATCTCGTAGGTGTCGACATTCCTGGCTCCTCCACCCCGTCCGCGCTGTTCGTTTCATCCGTGCTCATGGCGCGATCCCGGCCAGGAGCAGCTGCTTCCAGGACTGCTCGCCCGCCATCTGGTACTGGCCGCCGGTGCCGCCGAGCTCCAGCGGCAGCCCGTCCGGTCCGGTGACCACGCCGGTGGTCGGGTCGTAGCCGGCGGCGGCCGGGCTGTCCTGCGCCGCCGACTGCGCGCCGCCGGTCGACCCGGAGCCGGTCGACCCGGAGCCGGTCGAGGTGGGCGTCGAGGCGGAGCCGCCGGGCCGCGGCGCGTGCTGGGCACTGCGTACGCCCGCGCCCTGGCTCTGCTCGCTCGCCGTGCAGGCGTACGCCTCGCGGCTCTGCGTGTAGTTGCACGACGGCGGGTCATTGACGTTGACGACCAGGCCGAAGTGCGCGGTGCCGTCCCCGGGTACGACGGTGAAACCGCCGGCCACCACGATCGGGTACGCGACGAGCGCCTGCTCGATGCCGGCCACCCGCCGGGCGGCGATGCCGTTGACCGTGACCAGGTTGCCGAGCAGCGTGCCGATGTTGGGGTCCAGGTCGCGCAGCAGCCCCACCAGCTGGGTCGCTGCCGGCGGCCCGGCGGCGAGCAGCTTGCGCAGGTCCGGGTCGGAGCTGCGCAGCGTCGCGTTGAGCTGGGCGAGCGCCGCGGCCCAGCGCCGGATCGCGTCCGACGAGGCGATCTGTGTGGTGAGGACGGTGTCGCCGTCCTGGATGAGCTTCAGCTGCTGCGGCAGGTTCCGGTTGGCGTCCTCGAGCAGGGAGCCGCTGGCGTCGAGCAGTTGCCGCAGGGCGGTCTCGCTGCCCTCGAACGCCGTGCCCAGCTCGTTGATGACCGTGGTCAGGTCCTGCGGGTTCACCGAGCGGACGAGGGCGTCGAGGTTGGTCAGCAGGACCTCGGGGGCCAGCGGCAGGCCGGTGCGGCTGGCGGGGATCACGGCGCCGTTGCGCAGGTACGGGCCGGCGTCGGTGTCCGGCCGAAGGTCCACGTACTGTTCACCGACCGCGGACCGCTCGGACACCACGGCGTGCAGGTCGGTCGGGATCTGCGTGCCGTGCTGCATCGTCATGTCGACCCGGACCACGTTGCCGTGCAGTTTGACGGCCGTCACCCGGCCCACCTCGACGCCCCGGTAGGTCACCGGCGCGTTGGCGAAGATGCCACCCGCCTGGGCGAAGTCGGCGTGTACCAGGTAGGTGCCGCCGATGAGCTGGCCACCGAGGCCGACGTAGCGCAGACCCACGTACCCGATGCCGAGCATGGCCACGACGACGAACGCGAGAACCTGGATGCGGACGGTTCGCGTGATCACGGGTGCAGCCCCCCTCCGAGGACATTGCCGAGGCCGCCGAGCTGCCCGACGATCTCGCCGGTCGCTCCGGTCAGGCTGGGCAGGGTCGGCGTCGTGCCGGTCTGGTCGGGCAGCAGGCAGCCCGGCGTCAGGATGGTGCCGGGTACCAGCCGGGTGCCCTGGGGCAGCACGGTGCCGGCCGGGACAAGGCCGTCGGGTGGCACGTACCCGCCGGTCGGGATGGGGCTGCCCGGCGGCAGCGACGTGCACTCGGCGGGCAGCTTGCAACTGGCCGGCAGCTTGTCCAGGCCGGGGAGCACCGCGCCGGCCGGGATGCAGACCTGGGGCAGCACGCCGGGTACGGGCGGGGTGGCCGGGGTCGGCGTCGGGACCTTCGGCGCCGTCGGCTTGATGTTCGACGGGGACGGTTTCGCCTGGTACGTCGGCACCGGGCCGGTCGCGGCGACCAGGTTGGACAGGATGTCCGCGGCGCTGAGGTCCAGCGTGGCGTGCAGGTTCATCGCGTCGCCGCTGACGGCGCTGTCGGCGTTCGGCGGGAACGGGTACGACAGCATGAAGTCCAGTGACTTCGGCAGGTCGTTGCCGGCCTGCACGAGCTGGTCCAGGATCGGCTGCAGCGACTTGAGGTCGGCGATCGTGTTGTCCCGGCTGGCGTTGATCACCCGTGTGCCGACCTGCCCGAGCTGGCCCAGCGCCGTGAGCGCGTTGGTGAGGTCGGCGCGCTGCTGGTTGAGCACGGTCAGGCCGGGGGCGAGGGAGTCGACCGCGGTCCCGATCGTGGCGCGCTGCGCCGACAGCTGGGCGGTGAGCCGGTCCAGCGCGTCGATGGCGCGTACGATGTCTTCCTTCTGCGCGTCCAGGCCGCTGACGAACGTGTTGAGCTGGCTCAGGGCGTCGCGGGCGTTCGATTCCCGTCCGTCGAGCGCCTTGGCCAGCTCCTCGTTGATCGTCTTTAGCTGGGCCAGGCCGCCGCCGTTGAGGATCAGGCCGAGCGCGCCGAGTACCTCCTCGACCTCCGCGCTGCGCTGCGTGCGCGCGAGCGGGATCACGTCGCCGTCGGACAGGGTCCCGACCGGCTTCCCGGCGGTGGGCGGGGCCAGCTCCACGAACTTCTCGCCGAGCAGGCTGGTCTGCCGGACGGAGGCGGTCGCGTTGTCGGGCAGGTGGACCTTCTTGTCGATCTTCATCCGGACCCGGGCGGTCCAGCCGGACAGCGAGATCTTCTCCACGCTGCCGACGGTGACGTCGTTGACCTTGACGGCCGACTGCGGCACCAGGTCGAGGACGTCGGAGAACTCGGCGGTGACGTGGTACGCGGCGCCGCTCGGCGCGCTGCCGGGCAGGGGGAGATCGGCCAGGCTGGGCGGGGTGCAGCCGGCGGTGAGCGCCACCGCGAGCGCCCCCGCGACGGTGAGCGGGCCGGTACGGGCGAGCCGCCGGTTCATGACTTCCCCCGCAGGATGCCGCCGAGCGTCGGGTCGCTGTCGGTGATGACGCCGGTCGCCGGTCCCGCCCCCGTGGACCCCGCTGGCTGCGGGGTGGAGGTGCCGGTGGCGGCGGGCACGGTACCGGGTGGCAGCCCGATCAGCTTGCGGAGCTGGTCGGTCATCGGCAGGCTGTGCGCGTTGAGCGTCTGTGCCAGCGCGAAGCACTCCTGCGGTACCTGCGTCGACGACAGCGTGTCGACGATCAGGGAGCAGACGTAGCTCGCGGGATCGTACGGGCCCATCGCGTTGTCGCGGGTGTCGAGCGTGCCCGACCGGGCGTTGTACGCGAGGTTGAGGTTGGACAGCGCCAGTGGCGTCACGTCGAGGATGTCGATGATGGCCCGCTGCTGGCGCACCAGTACGCCGGTGATGTCGGTCAGCGCGTTCACATTGGACTTGAGCAGGTCACGGTTGTCTTTGACGAACGTGGTGACCTGAGCGAGCGCGGCAGCCAGGCTGTGCAGCGCGGTGGCCAGTTCGTCGCGTTCGCCGGCCAGCTGCTCGGAGACGGTGGCCAGCTGCTGGTTGAACTGGCGGACCTGCTGGTCGCTCTCGGCCAGCGCGGTGGTGAACTTTTGTAGGTTGTCGATGCTGCCGAACAGGTCCTGCCGGCCGTCGGACAGCGTCGTGAGCGCCTTGGACAGCCCGTCGAGGGTGTCGTGCAGGTTCTGTCCGTTGCCCTGCAGGTTTTTCGCGCCGGTGGCGAGTACGTCGGTCAGCGCGCCGTTCGCGTTCGCCCCGTTCGGGCCGAGCGCCTTGTTGAAGTCGTCGAGGGCCTTGTAGACGTCGTCGACCTCCAGCGGCACGGCCGTTCGCGACAGCGACAGGTGCGCCCCGTCGGCCATCCGCGGCCCGCCCGAGTACGCCGGGGTGAGCTGGATGTACCGGTCGCTGACCACGCTCGGCGGCACGATGACCGCCTCGGCGTCGGCCGGGATGTCGTACCGGGGGTCGTAGGCCATCTCGACGCGTACGGACCTGCCCTGCGGTTTCACCGCGACCACGGAGCCGATCTTCACGCCGAGCACCCGCACGTCCGAGCCGTCGTGGATGCCGATGGTCTTCTCGAAGTCCGCGACCAGCCGCCGCTGCGGGGTGCGCGCCTGCCAGATCGCGACGCCGGCCGCGGCGACGAGCGCCACGCCCGCGCCGGCGGCCACCCAGGTCCGCCACCTCATCAGCGACCTCCGATGGTGGGTTGGTAGGGCTGGAGCAGCCCGGCGACGTACGAGTCGAACCAGCGCCCGTTGCCGACGACGTTCGAGAACGCGGTGACGAACCGGCCCATCGACTGCAGCGCGTGCTGGAGGTTGTCGCTGTTGCGCTGCAGGATCGACTCGACGTCGCGCAGTTGCTGCAGCGCCGGTTGCAACTGCTTCTGGTTGTCGGTGACCAGCCCGGACAGCTGGGTGGCCAGGTCGTTGGTGGTCACCAGCAGGTTGTGGATCACGTCGCGGCGCCGGTTGACCTCGTCGAGCAGCAGGTTGGCGTCGGTCACCAGCTTCTGGAACTCCGTGTCGCGGTCGGCGAGTACGCCGGTGACCGTGCGCGCGTGGGAGAGCAGGTCGCGTAGCTGCGCGTCGCGGTCGGCGACGGTCTGCGACAGCCGCGACAGCCCGGTCAGCGACGCCTGCACGCTCGCCGGAGTGTCGGCGAACGTCTGCGAGAGAACCGTGAACGCTCCTGCCAACTGCTTGGTGTCGATCTGGTCGAGGGTGCCGGCCAGCCCGGTCACCGCCTGCATGACGTCGAACGGCGACGCCGTGTGGTCCAGGGGGATCTCGCCGCCGGGGGCCAGCCGGCCGGTACCCGACGGGTCGAGCGCGAGGTACTTCTGGCCGAGCACGGTCTTGATACGGATCGTCGCCTCGGTGTCGCGGCCCAGGTGCACCGCGCCGTCCGTGACCCGGAACCGGACCCGCACGTACGTGCTGTGCGCCGTGCGCGCCAGCTCGACGCCGCTGACCGTGCCGACCTTGACCCCGGCGATGCGGACCTCGTTGCCGCTGACCAGGCCGCTCGCGTCCCGGAAGGCGGCCTTGTACTCGGTGCCGCCGCCGATCAGCGGCAGGTCCGAGACGCGGAACGCGGCGAGCACCATGCCGGCCAGCACCGCGATGCCGATCGCGCCGATGACGACGGGGTTGCGTTCCCGGAACGGTTTCACTTGCCACCTCCCGAACCGGAGCAGCGGGCGCCCGGCGCGCTGAACGTCGCCGGGTTGACCGAGCCCGCGCCGGGCAGGGTCACGTTGCCGTCGAAGTCGCACAGGTAGAAGTTGAACCAGGAGCCGTACGAGGCGGTCCGGGTCAGCGTGTCGTACCGCCTGGGCAGCCGCTGGAGCGTGTCGTCGAGCACCGACGCGTTCTGGTTGAGCGTCGTGGCGAGCTTGCCCAGGTTGCCGACGTCGGAGGCGAGCGGCGCCCGCGCGTCGGTGAGCAGCGACGCGGTCGAGCCGGTCAGCTCGCCCAGGTTGGCCAGCGCGTCGCCGATCGCCGTACGGTCGGCGGCCAGCCCGGACACGAACTGTTGCAACTGCGTGATGGTCTGGTCGAGGTTGTGGTCGCGCTCGCTCAGGGTGGCGAGGACGTTGTTGAGGTTGGTGATGACCCGGCCGATCACCGCGTCCCGGTCGGCCAGGGTGTTGGTCAGCGAGGCGGTGTGCTGCAGCAGGCTCGCCATCGTGCCGCCCTCGCCCTGCAGGACCTGGATGATCTCGTACGCCAGCTTGTTGACGTCGGTCGGGGTGAGCGCGGTGAACAGTGGCCGGAAGCCGTTGAACAGCACGGTCAGGTCGAGCGACGGTACGGTCCGGGACAGCGGGATCAGCCCGTTCGGCCGCAGCCGCTGTCCGTTGCCCGGCGCCTCGGAGAGCGCGATGTAACGCTGGCCGACGAGGTTCCGGTACCGGATCTTGGCCTGGACCGTCGTCTCCACCGGCACCTGGTTGTCGACGCGGAACGTCACCTCGGCGATCTTCGTGTGGACCAGCTTGATGTCGGTGACCTGGCCGACCTTGACCCCCGCCACGCGGATGTCGTCGCCCGGGAGCAGGCCCGCGACGTCGGTGAACTGGGCCCGGTACGTCGTGCCCGGGTTGAAGCTGATCGACCCGAGGGTCTGCGCGAGCAGGCCGGTCAGGACCAGCGTGACCGCCGCGAAGACGATGACTTTGACCAGCGGCGCGACAATCCCGCGCCCATCGAGTGCCTTACTCATGCCGGCCCTCCGCTTCGCTCCGTGCCGGCATGAGGCTCGACTGCACTGAGCCTGCTGGTTCGCTCGCTCACTGCGCGTTCACCACCGTTCCGCGCAGCAGCGGGCCCCACAGGAGGTCTGCGATGTCCGGTACCTGCCCCGGCGGCGTTCCGGTGGCCGCGCCGACCAGCGGCTTGAGCAGGTCCTGCTCCTCGGCGGTACCGGCGGTGCCCATCGCCGGGCTCGGGGCGCCGGCGGGCACGCCGACCGCCAGCAGGGGCGTCTGGCGCTTGGTGCCGTAGTCGTACCCGTCGTTGAGGGCCACCTGTGGCGCCGGCACCGGCGGCCCGGGCAGGCCACGGCAGTCCGGGCCGTTCTTCGCGCCGTACACCGGATCGTCCTGGCCCGCCACGTACTTGCCGTTGTTCTGCGTGACCTCGAGGGTGATGTGCATCCGGCCGCCGGAGAACACCTTCTCCAGCTGCGGCTGGAGCGTGACCAGCCCGCGGGTGACGCACGGGTACTCCGGGGCGTACTCGGCGAGCAGCTCCAGCACCGGCCGGCTCACCGAGCCGAGCTGGATCAGCTGGTCGCCGTGGTCGTCGAGGAAGTTGCGGGTGACGTCGGCGGCGTCGGTCGTGTCCGCGAGGAAGCTGGCCAGCTGGGTGCGCTGGTCGACGACGGTACGGGCGGTGACCGAGGCGTCGCGCAGGATCGACAGCAGGTCAGGCATCGCTCCGCTGTAGGTGTCCAGCACGCTCGCGAGTTTGCGGACGTCGTCGCGGATCGTCGGCAGCTGCTTGTTGAGCGTGGCGAGGTAGGTGTCGGTCGAGACCAGGTCCTGGCCGATGCGGTCGCCGTTGCCGCGCAGCGCTTCGGCGAGCGCGCCGAGGGTGGCGGCGAGCTTGTCGGGCTGGATGGTCTGCAGCAGCGGAAGCACGTCGTCGAGCACCCGCTCCAGTTCGATGGCCGAACTGGTCCGGTCCTGGCCGATCACCGCGCCGGCGTGGATCGGACCGGACGCCCGCCCGTCGGGCGGCATCAGCGCGACGTACCGCTCACCGAACAGCGTCTTGGGCAGCAGCCGGGCGGTGACGTTGCCGGGGATGAGCGGCGCCTGCGCGGGGTCGAGGGCCAGGCGGAGGGTGGCGGTGTGGCCGTCGGAGGTGATGCCGCGAACGTCGCCGACGACGACGCCGCGCATCTTGACCTCGGCGCCCTCGAGGATCTGCGCACCGGTGTGGTCGGCCTTCAGCGTCACCCAGGTGACCGGGGTGAAGGCCTTCTCGTACTGCAGTACCGACGCCGTCAGCGCGGCGGCGAGGACGACGATGAAGGCGATGCCGAGGAATCGGTTCCGGTTCATGGTCACCCCGCAATCCGTACGGTCGTGGAGGCGCCCCAGATCGCCAGCGACAGGAAGAAGTCGACGAGGTTGACCGAGACGATCGCGAGCCGTACCGCCCGGCCCACCGCGACGCCGACGCCGGCCGGTCCGCCGTTGGCGGTGTAGCCGTAGTAGCAGTGCACGAGGACGACCACGAGACTGAAGACCAGCACCTTGGCGAACGACCACAGCACGTCGGCCGGCGGCAGGAAGAGGTGGAAGTAGTAGTCGTAGGTTCCGGTCGACTGGCCGAAGTAGATGGTCGCGATGCTGCGGGTGGCCAGGTAGCTGGCGAGCAGCCCGATGATGTACAGCGGGATGACCGCGATGAACCCGGCGATCATCCGTGTGGTGACCAGGAACGGCAGCGACGGGATGCCCATCACCTCGAGGGCGTCGACCTCCTCGGAGATGCGCATGGCGCCGAGCTGGGCGGTGAAGCCCGAGCCGACCGTGGCCGACAGGGCCAGCGCCGACACCAGCGGAGCGATCTCCCGGGTGTTGAAGTACGCGGAGATGAAGCCGGTGAACGCGCTGCTGCCGATCTGGTTGAGCGACTGGTAGCCCTGCAGACCGACCTCGGTGCCGGTGAAGAACGTCATGAAGGCGATGATTCCGACGGTGCCGCCGAGCACCGCGAGGGCGCCGGTGCCGAAACTGACCTCGGCCAGCAGGCGGATGACCTCCTTCTTGTACCGCCGGACCGTGCGCGGTGTCCACGCGAACGACCGCAGGTAGAAGGAGAGCTGCCCGCCGAGATCGTCGAGGCGGTCGAAGATGGCCACGTCAGCTCCCCTTCTGCGGTACGACCTGGAAGTACACGGCCGTGATGACGAAGTTGAGCGCGAACAGCAGCATGAACGTGATGACGACGCTCTGGTTGACCGCGTCACCCACACCCTTCGGGCCGCCCTTCGCCGTCATCCCCTTGTAGGAGGCGACCACCGCCGCGACGATGCCGAACACCGCCGCCTTGATCTCGCCGGCGACCAGGTCCGGAAGCTGGCCGAGCGCCTGGAAGCTCGCCAGGTACGCACCCGGCGTGCCGCCCTGCATCATCACGTTGAACGCGTAGCCGCCGCACACGCCGACGACGTTGACCAGGCCGTTGAGCAGCACGGCGATCACCATCGAGGCGACGATCCGCGGGGCGACGAGGCGGTGCAGTGGGTCGATGCCCAGCACCTCCATCGCGTCCAGCTCTTCGCGGATCTTGCGTGAGCCCAGGTCGGCGCAGATCGCCGAGCCGGCGGCGCCGGCGACGATGAGGGCGGTCACGATCGGCCCCGCCTCGCGGACGATGGCGATGACCGAGGCGGCGCCGGTGAACGACTGCGCGCCGAGCTGCCGGGTCAGGGAGCCGAGCTGGAGCGCGATGACCGCGCCGAACGGGATGGACACCAGCGCGGCCGGCAGGATCGACACCGAGCTGATGAACCAGGCCTGCTGGATGAACTCGCGCACCTGGAACGGCCGGCGGAACACGCCCCGCAGCGCGTCCAGGCAGAACGCGAAGAAGTTGCCGTAGATCCGCAG
>NZ_JAATVY010000052.1 GCF_011947195.1 Planosporangium thailandense
CGCCGCCGGCACCCACCGGTTCACCTTCACCGTCGCCGGTGATCCGACCACCCACACGGTCACCGTGAGAATCCGATAAGACGCCAGCAAAGGGGGATGGGCCGGTCCGGCTGGACCGGCCCATCGCCGTTGTGGGCCAGCGGCTCAGCGCCCGCGGTGGCGCACCCGGGACTTCGCACGACGTACCTGACGGCGACGCTCCGCGTGCTCTTCGCGGCGTTGGCGACCGCGTTGGTCCGCTGTCTGTACGCGTAGCTCGAGGTCTTTCTTAACCGCCTCCTGTGCGGCGGTGGTCGGACGGGACCGGCGAGCGGCGCGGGCGGCGTCCCGGGCCAGCCTCTTCGGGTTGCGGATCGGTGCCGGGGCCGGCGCATCGTCGGCCACGGCTGCGGCCCTCTCGACCCGTACGAGCAGCGCGGTGCGGTGACACAGCAGGTACTGATACAGCTCCGCGTCGGTCGGCTCGGCGCCGAACACCTGGCGCACCGCGCGTACGCGCCCGTCGTGTCGCTGTTCAAGCACAGCGATCCAGAACGGATCGCCGAAATATACCGTCATCGTTTCCATCGTGGTCTCCTGAGCGCAGGCAGCATCGGTCCTGCGCTGGACAACCGGAGCGGCGTACCGACCGGCAGGAGACGGGCCGTCGACGAGCCGACGGCGCCCCGACTACCAACGGGGCAGTGTTTTCGCGCCTGTCCACGATATCGCCGGTCGATGTGTGGCAACGAGGCGGGAACGCGCGCGGAACGGTCAGGTTTGGAGTGCCCCGGCCGATGGGAGTTCTCGTCCACATCGGTACGACAGCCACGCGAGTCGTGGCAAATACGAGTAAATGCCTCAAATGGACTGTACGATGAGCCGGTCTTACGGCCTCACGGAATAGATGACCCGAGCGTGGTGAGCGCCGTGGTGGCCAGCCCTGCGCGATTCCGCCCCGTGTGACGGCGGTTCGAGGCTGTGTGCCGCCGCTGGGACGGTTAGCCGCGTTCCCGCTCGATCCACGCGCTGCCATCGGTCGGATCTCCAGATCAGAAAGGCGCCCGGTTTGAACAAACGGACCTCACGGCTACGGAACTGCGCGACGGCGATGGTCGCCCTTGTCAGCGTGTCGGCCGCGATTCTCGCCGGCGTGGCGCCCGCGACCGCCAAGAGCGGTGGAGCCTACGTGCCGGGTGACGGCGGCTCCGCCCACGCGGGGGTGGACCCGGGATCCGGCAGCACGAAAGCCGCTCCACGCGCGGCGGCGTCCGCCGCCGGACCCGCGGGATACTCCGTCACCGGCATCGACGTGGCCAGCTGGCAGGGGAATATCGACTGGAACCGGGTCGCGGCCGCGGGTACGGACTTTTCTTACGCCAAGGCCACCGAGGGCACCACGTACGTCAATCCGTACTTCGACAGCCAGTACCGCGGCGCGAAGCGGGCCGGCCTGTACTCGGGCGCGTACGTGTTCGCCCGGCCGGACTCCCCGGACGCCGTCGGCCAGGCGAACTACTTCATCGACCACGCGCAGTTCGCCCTCGACGGCAAGACGCTTCCGCCGATGCTCGACATCGAGTGGCCATACAAGGGGTCGAGCGGCAAATATGTCGCGCCGTACCCGTGCTACGGGCTCGACGCGACGGCGATGGTCAATTGGATCCGCACCTTCGTGAACCAGGTGTACGTGCGCACCGGTAAGAAGATGCTGATCTACACCAATCCGAACTGGTGGAACCCGTGCACGAACAACACCACCGCGTTCAGTGACCAGTACCTGAGCGTCGCGGCCTACCGTGACACGCCGCCCACGTACCTGCCGAGCGGCTGGTCGAAGTGGACGGTCTGGCAGTACGCCGACTCCGGGGCGCTGCCGGGTGACCAGGACGTCTTCAACGGATCACCCGTCGATCTCGCCGCGTTCGCCGCGCAGGCGGCGCCCAAGTTCACGGCTGCCGGCGACTTCAACGGTGACGGACTGGACGACGTCGCGCTGTTCTACGACTACGGTGTCGGCTACGTCTCACTGTGGACGATGAACGCCCGCAAGGGCGGTGGCTTCGATCCGCCCGTGGCGCGCTGGTACGCCCCCTTGTGGGGCACCGGTACCAGGTTTATCAGCGCCGGGGATTTCAACGGCGACGGCAAGGCCGACATCGCGCTGTTCTACGACTACGGCGGGGGCAGTGTCAGGGTGTTCACCCTGTCGGCGAACGGCAACGGCGACGGTGGCTTCGCCGGGCCTTTTATCCAATGGACCGGCCCGGTCTGGGGTTCGGGGACCAGGTTCATCAGCGCCGGGGACTTCAACGGCGACGGCAAGGCCGACATCGCGTTGTTGTACGACTACGGCGCCGGTCATGTCGCGGTGTTCACCCTGCCGGCCAGTGGTGGCGGTGGGCTGGCCGCGCCGGTGCTGCGCTGGAACGGCCCGGTCTGGGGCGCCGGTACCAGGTTCATCAGCGCCGGGGACTTCAACGGCGACGGCAAGGCCGACATCGCGTTGTTGTACGACTACGGCGCGGGTCATGTCGCGGTGTTCACCCTGCCGGCCGGTGGTAACGGTGGGCTGGCCGCGCCGGTGCTGCGCTGGAACGGCCCGGTCTGGGGCGGTGGCACCAGGCTGATGTCGGCCGGCGATTTCACCCACGACACGAAGAGCGACCTCTCGCTGCTGTACGACTACGGCCGGGGTCACGTCTCGGTGTTCCGCCTGGCCGCCAGTTCGACCGGCAACGGCAGCCTGGCCGGGCCGATCCAGGTCTGGGACGGCCCCTCCTGGGGTGGCGGGACGAAGTTCATGATCTCGGGTAGTTACACGGGCGCCGCCACCGACGACATCGGGCTGTTCTACGACTACGGCGGTGGGCACCAGGCCATGTTCACGCTCAGCGTCGCCGCCGGCGGACACGTCGGGCCGTCGTACGCCTGGGACAGCGCCTCGTAGGCGGTCACGTACGAAATCCGGCAACAGCGGTTCGGCCTCGTCCTCTTCGGAGGGCGGGGCCGTTTCCGTTGGCCGGGTCTACCTGCGACCGTGTCGTGTGCGCATTTCGCGCCCCGGGCCGCTGCGTGGTGCAGGCTGCCGCGCTCGGACGCCGTCGGACACGGCTGTGGCTCAGGCCGGCGCGCTCGGACGTCGCCGGACGCCGCCGTTGCTCAGGCCGACGCGCGCTCGGACGTCGCCGGACGCCGCCGGAAACTGTCGGACACGACCGGTCACCATCGGTCGCCATCGGTCACCCCGGGACCGCCGGGGCGCTTCGGGTTGCGACGGTACAGCTGTCACGTAGCGGTCGGTACGGGGCGGGTAGCGATAGGGTCGGGCCCCGGTTCCGATGGGGTCCCCCTCGCCGGAAATGGCCGAACGGCCGACCGGGGCGGTCCATCTGACGACGGTGGTTCGGCCACTGTGGACCGCAGCATCCCAGGCAGGGAGCAATCGTCGGCAATGAATGTCACGACCCTGTCACAAGGTTGAGGTGACTAGTGACACCGCCGGCGCTCCTTGCGAAGGATGCGCATCAACGTGCCCTGTGACCCCAGGGCCGCGTTCCCCGGAGGAAATGTGAATATAAGTCGCATGTGGAGCCGACGGTTTGCCGCCGGGCTCTTCGCGTCAGCGCTGGCCACCGGTGCCATCTCGCTGACGGGCGTCGCGGCTGCGAGCGCCGCACCGTCCGCCGCGTCCGATGCCCCCAAGCCCGCCGCCGACACGTTGGGCTCGCACGACAGCGAGCTGTTGGCCCAGGCGGAGGCCAAGGGTGAGCCGACAGTCACCCTCATCGTCGCCACCGACAAGGGCAAGACCAAGAACGTCGCGGGTGAGCTCAAGAAGCTCGGCGGCAAAGTGGCCAAGCAGGTCGATCAGGTGGGCTACGTACGGGTCCAGGTACCGACCGCCAACGTGCGCAAGGCCGCCAAGGTGCCCGGCGTCTCGGCCGTCGATCTCAACGAGTCGATCCCGCTGCCCAAGCCCGAGCCGGTGGCCAAGGCCGAGGGCGGGGCTTCGGCCCAGGCCGCGGTGGCCGCACCGGGCAAGGACACGCCGGCGACCAACCCGTACATGCCCACGAACGAGACCGGTGCGGTCGCCTTCAAGCAGGCGCACTCCACGTGGGACGGCCGAGGCGTGACGATCGGCATCATGGACTCCGGTGTCGACCTGGACAACCCGGCGCTCCAGACCACCTCGACCGGTGAGCGGAAGATCGTCGACTGGTTCACCGCGACCGACCCGATCTACGACAACGACGGCACCTGGCTGGCGATGCTGACGACCGCCACCGGCCCGACGGTCACGTACAAGAGCGAAAGCTGGACGGTCCCGGCCGGGACCTACAAGATCAGCCGGTTCTCCGAGGCGATCGCGGTCGGTGAGGTGGGCGGCGACGTCAACCGCGACGGCGACACCACCGACACGTTCGGCGTCCTGTACGACCCGGCCAACGGCGACATCCGGGTCGACGTGAACCAGAACCACGACTTCACCGACGACCCGGTGATGCGCCCGTACAAGGAGCGGTTCGACGTCGGCCACTTCGGTACCGACAACCCGGCCACCCCCGTGCGGGAGCAGATGCCGTTCGTCGTCGAGCACCGTTCCGTGGACACGACGGCCGCCGGCGTCCCCGGCCTGACCGACTTCGTGAACATCGGCATCGTCGAGGGCGCACACGGTTCGCACGTCGCCGGTATCACCGCCGGGTACGACATGTTCGGCAACCCGAACTACAACGGCGCCGCCCCCGGCGCCAAGATCGTGTCCGCGCGCGCCTGCTCCTGGGGCGGCGGCTGCACCGCGGCCGCGCTGATGGACGGCATGGCCGACCTGGTCATCAACCACCACGTCGACGTCGTCAACATGTCGATCGGCGGCCTGCCCGGCCTCAACGACGGCAGCAACGCCCGGGCCGAGCTGTACAACCGGCTAATCAACGACTACGGCGTCCAGATGTTCATCTCGGCCGGCAACTCCGGCCCCGGCGTCAACACCGTCGGCGACCCGTCGGTCGCGAGCAACGTGGTCAGCGTCGCCGCCTCGGTCAGCAAGGACACGTGGCTGGCCAACTACGGCTCGGTCGTGCGTACCAAGGAGAGCCTGTTCAACTTCTCCTCCCGGGGGCCGCGCGAGGACGGCGGCTTCAAGCCGGAGATCGCGGCGCCCGGTTCGGCGATCTCGACGGTTCCGATGTGGCAGCCGGGCCAGCCGGTCGCGGATGCCGGTTACGCCCTCCCGGCGGGCTACGCGATGTTCAACGGCACCTCGATGGCCGCTCCGCAGGCCACCGGCGCCGCCGCGTTGCTGCTGTCGGCGGCCAAGGCCACCGACAAGGGGGTGACCCCGGCGGCGCTGCGGCGGGCGATCTTCAGTTCGGCCCGGCCGATCGACGGCGTCCAGGCGTACGAGCAGGGCTACGGCGAGTTCAACGTGCCCGGCGCGTGGAACCTGCTCAAGGGCGGCGTCGAGACCCGTGGGTACACCGCGGACGCGCCCGTCTGCACCCCGCTCTCGGCCTACCTGACCACCCCCAACCGGGGCGTCGGCGTCTACAACCGGTGCGCGGTGGGCAGCGGCGGCCAGAAGGCCGGTCAGGACAAGACGTACCGGATCAAGGTGACCCGTACGAGCGGACCGAAGGGCGACGTCAAGCACGTCCTGCGCTGGGTCGGTAACGACGGCACCTTCAAGTCCGACCGCAACGTGGACCTGCCGCTGAACAAGCCCGTGACGGTCGAGGTCGAGGCCAAGGCCGGGGTAGGGGTGCACAGCGCGATCCTGGAGATCGACGACCCGAAGACCTCCGTGGTCGACTTCGAGGTCCTCAACACCGTCGTCATCGCGAACGACACGACCGCCAAGGCGCCGGCGTACTCCTTCACCACTCAGGGGTCGGTCGACCGCAACGCGTACAAGACCTTCTTCGTCACCGTCCCCGAGGGCGCGACGGCGCTGCAGGTCAACCTCTCGGGTATCGCTACGGGAGCGCAGACGCGGTTCATCGCCTTCAACCCGTGGGGCGTCCCGGTCGAGGACACCTCCAGCCTCGGCTGCTACACCAACTTCTCCGACCCGGCGGTGTGCAAGCCGCAGGAGCGGGACTACCAGAACCCGATGCCGGGCATCTGGGAGTTCGAGGTGGAGGCCCGGCGCACCTCGCCGGCGCTGAACAATCCGTTCTCGCTGACGGCCCGCGTGCAGGGCGTCACGGTGAACCCGGCGGTCGTCCAGCTGCCCAGCGTGCCGGCCGGCCAGCCGAGCGCGGTCAGCTGGACCGTCAAGAACACCTTCGGCCCGGTCAAGGTGTCCGGCCAGGGCGGCCCGCTCGGCAGCGCGGCCACCGCACGGCCGACCATCAAGCCCGGCGAGTCGCAGACGTACACCGTGGTCGTCCCCGCCGGGGCGACGAAGCTGGACGTCAAGATCGGTAACCCGAGCGACCCGGGTGCGGACCTCGACCTGTACGTGCGCCGGAACGGCGCGGTGGTCGGCCAGTCCGCCGACGGCGACTCGGAGGAGGAGGTCGTGCTGACCAACCCGGCCCCGGGCACCTACCAGGTCCAGGTCGTCGGCTACGCCGCGCCGACCGGCTCGACGCAGTACGACTACCGCGACGTCTTCTACTCGCCGTCGCTGGGTTCGGTGTCGGTGCCGAACACGGCCGTCAGCCTCGCCAACGGCGCCTCCGCCGCGATCGCCGGTACGGTGACCGCGCAGCAGGCGCCCACCGCCGGCCGGCAGCTGTTCGGTGAGATGACGGTCGTGACGGACGAGGGCGCGGTCGTCGGCCGCGGCAACGTCCAGATCGGCGCGGTCAGCTGACCCGTCACCCCTGACAAGGACGAGAGCCCGCCCCCGTCGAGGGGGCGGGCTCTCGTCCTTCTGTGAGTTGTCAGGCCGACTTCGCGCTCTCCACGATGAACGGCGTTCCCTGCTGGCAGGTCGTCACGAGGTCGGCCTGCACCCGGCCGGTCACGGTCACGCGGGCGCCGTCCCGGAGCTGATCGCGCGGGCCGCCGATGAGCAGATAGCTGTCCAGCAGCATGCAGTTGGGCTCGACCCCGGCCCGCACGGTGCCGGTCAGCGTCATGGGCGCGCTCGGCTTGGTGCCCAGATCCCCGGGCCGGCTCGGGCCTCCGGGCGCCCCGGTGGGTGGCGCCGGCACCGGCAGGTCTTCGACCGGTGACGAGCCGGGCTGCCCGGCGGAGGGGCCGGGTCGAGCACCCGAAGGGCCGGGCTGAGCGGCTGAGTTCGACACTGACGATCCTCCGGACTCGTTGGCGTGCGTACCCGGCTGGCCTGCGGCGCAGCCGGTGAGCGCCGCACAGGCGACGATGGCGGGCAGGGCGAGCCGCATTCTTCTCACGCCGGGTATGACGTTGCCGAGGTCGCGGCCGTTCCCACGGACCGCTGGAGGGGTGCCGCGGCCGATAAAGAACAACTTAAGTTTTGTTTCATCGGACGCTATGGCCACGAGGTGGCCGGCACGGTGGCCGGTTGCCTACGTTGACCGGGTGCCCCGTGATACCGACGACGATCTGACGGATACGGGCGTCCCGCCTGCGACCGAACGCCGCAGGCCGGGTCAGGGGCGGCACGTGCGGCCATCCAGGATTCTGCCCTGGATCCTGGCGCTCCTCACGTCGTCCATGGTTCTGACGGCCGGCATCCTGGCGATCAACACCTTCCTCCGCCCGGCCGAGCGGGCCGCTGCCTCGGACGCCGCAACGGCTTTGACAGGTGCCACCCGGGACACCGCCGACGAGGCGTCGCGCGGCTTCGCCCGCGCCGATCCGGCAGCGAGCCCCCTGCCGTCCGGGTCCGTTCCGCCGACGTCCCCGGCCCCGTCCGCGCCGCCGGCCAGGCTCCCGCCGGTGGCCGGGCTCAAGCAACTCGAGATGGACAACGCGGTCGCGATCGTCCGGGCCGGCCAGCGCATGAACCTGCCCAAGCGGGCGTACGTGGTGGCCATCGTCACCGCGCTCCAGGAAAGTCACCTGCGCAACCTCGCCAATTCGAAGGTGCCGCAGTCGCTCAAGGTCCCGCACCAGGGGGTGGAGTCCAACTTCGACTCGGTCGGGCTGTTCCAGCAGCGCCCGAGCCAGGGCTGGGGCACGGCGGCCGAACTGATGGACCCGACGACCGCGGCGACGCGGTTCTACGCCCGCCTGGCGAAGGTCTCCGGCTGGCCGACGATGACCGTCGGCGACGCCGCCCAGGCGGTGCAGCGATCGGCGTTCCCTGATGCGTACGACAAGCATCAGGCACAGGCTCAGAAGATCGTCGACGCGATCGCGGGGTGAACTCCCCGGAGATCACCCACGTGTAACCGGTCGGGCGGGGCGCTCCCGGACCGGACGCGAAACGACCGGACGCGAAACGACCGGACGCGAAACGACCGGACGCGAAGCGGTCGGAGCCGCCGCCCGCTCACGCTGGACGCAAAGGAGATGTGCCCGATGGCCGTTCCCCGCACGCTCGCCCGGATCGCTCTCGTCGTCACCGCCGTTGCCCTGCCCACCGGCCTGGTCACCGCGCCGGCCCTCGCGCACGGCGCGCTGGACAGCCCGGTCAGCCGGGCGGTGGCCTGCGGACCGGACGGCGGTGCCGGCGCGCAGTCGGCGGCGTGCAAGGCGGCCGTCGCGATCAGTGGCACAACCCCGTTTGTCCAATGGGACAACCTGCGCGTGGCCAACGTCGGCTGGCGCGACCGCCAGGTGATCCCGGACGGGAAGCTGTGCAGCGGCGGGCTCCCCGCGTACCGGGGGCTCGACCTGCCCCGCGCGGACTGGCCGGCCACCCGGCTCGCCGCCGGAGCGAACTTCACGTTCACCTACCGGGAGACGATCCCGCACAAGGGGACCTTCCGGCTGTACGTCACGAAGGACGGGTACGACCCGACGAAGCCGCTGACGTGGAGTGACCTGGAGGTGAAGCCGTTCCTCACGGCCACCGATCCGCCGATTCAAGGCGACGCGTACGTGATGCGGGGCCAGTTGCCGGCGGGCAAGTCCGGCCACCACCTGATCTACACCATCTGGCAGAACTCCAGCACCCCGGACACGTACTACTCGTGCTCCGATGTGATCTTCGGTCCGGCGGCCGCCACCCGTACCGCCGCTCCGACCACCCCGGCCGCCCAGCCCCCGGCGGCAGCCGCCGCGGACAGCGCCGCTCCCGCGGCGGCCGACCAGCCGCAGCCGTCGCGTACCGGGGGCCCGGCAACCGTCGCGTTGACCCGGATCGGCAGCACGAGCGGCGCCGCTCCGATGATGGCGGCGGGCGCCGCCGTCCTGCTCGCCGTCGCCCTGGGCGCCGGCGGGTTCTGGCTGCGGCGACGTCGCGCGCCGCAGTGAGCGGGCCAGCGGCATGCTCAGGTGAGCAGCGCCGGAGGGGGAGCCGGGGAGTCCTGCGCGTCGGCATCGGTCATCGGTCGCGCACCGGAGATGAAGCGGTCCAGGTCGATGCCGTGCAGCACGCGGGCCGGGAACGGGTCGCGCCGGGCGGCGGCGGCCAACCGGTCGACGGGCAGGCCGTCGGGCCGGGTCGCGGCGGCGAGCACCACGTTGCCGTACCGCCGGCCACGCAGCGTGCCGGCCTCCGCGACGACGCAGACATCGGGGAACGCGGTGCGCAGCGTGGCCGCCTGGATGCGGGAGAACGCCAGCGGCGGCAGGTCGGCGACGTTGACCGCGTAGAGCCCGCCCGGTCGCAGGATCCGGGCGACCTGGGCGGCGAACTCGACGCTGGAGACCGCGCCGGGCATCTGCGCGCCCTTGTAGACGTCCGCGATGACCAGGTCGAACGCCGCGTCCCGGGTGCCTTCGACGGCGGCGCGGGCGTCGGCGACCCGTACCCGCAGGTCGGCGCCGCGGGGAAGCGGCAGCACCCGCCGGACGAGGGCGATGAGCGCGGCGTCGCGCTCGACGACCCGCTGGTGGGACCGGGGACGGGTCGCCTCGAGGTAGCGGGGGAGCGTCAGCGCGCCGCCGCCGAGGTGCAGGACCCGCAGCGGCGAGCCGGCCGGGCCGGCGGCGTCGATCACGGAGGCGATCCGGCGCATGTACTCGAACTCCAGGTAGGTCGGGTCGCCGAGATCGACGTGGGACTGCGGTACTCCTTCCACCAGCAGCGTCCAGCCTTCCGGCCGGTCCCGGTCGGGCACCAGGGCGGCCGTCCCCTGATCGACCGGCTCCACGACACTGACCGGTCCGCGTCTCGATGCCTTCACCACGGTTGCTTCACCACGGCACCCACCGTAGCCGCGGCGCCGGTGGGTGCCGCCGGCCAGCCGGCGTCAGATGACCACCGCTGGTGCGACGGGCGCCGCGGGCGTGATGAGCGCCTCCATGGCGGCGATGGCCGAGCCTCGGGCGCCGGCCATGTCGAGATCGGGCACCAGGGCGAACACGGCCGCCGCGGACTGCTCGGCGCGCAGGACCGTGTGCTCGCGTACCTTCGCCAGGAACCACTCGCGGAACGCGGGCGCGGCCTCCACGACCCCGCCGCCGACGAAGTACGCGCTGGGATCGGTGAAGTTCGCGGCGATCGTGAACAGCCGCCCGAGCGCCATCGCCTGCTGCTCGAAGATCTTGAGCGCGAGCGGGTCGCCGGCCTCCCCGTAGCCGCGTACGAGCTTCGCCGCAGCGCGCGGCGACTCGGCGCAGGCGAGCTCATGGTCGGGGTGTCGGGCCAGCCAGTAGGGCAGCAGGTTGTTCATGATGCCGGTCAGGGACGCCACGCTCTCCACGTCGCCGCTGAAGCCGCAGTTGCAGGTGGGGACGGGCTGGTCGGCTTCGAGCAGGCCGTCCATCGGGATGTGGACATGCCCGAATTCGCCGCCCATTCCGACGGCTCCCCGGACGACCCGGCCGGCCTCGATCACGCCGCCGCCGAGGCCGGTGCCGACGATCGCGGACACCGAGGAGTGCGCGGTCGCGCGGGCGCCGAAGTACAGGTGATGGGCGTACAGCGCCGCCGCGTTGCCGTCGTTGTTGTACACGACGGGCAGGCCCAGCCGCTCTTCCAGCGCGCCCCTGATGTCGAAGCCGTGCCATGCCGGCTGGGAGAAGTTCGTGGCGCCCCTGGACGAGATGACGCCGTTCGCGCTCGCCGGGCCCGGCGTGTCCAGGCCGACGGCGGCGACGAGCTTCCTGGGCGCTCCGGTGACCTCGAGGATGTTGTCGAACGCGTCGACGAGCGCCCGGACGGCCACGTCCGGACCGTTGAGCACCTCGCTCGGCGTCTCGACCAGCCGGTCGACCAGGAACCGCCCGGACGCCTCGAGCACCGTCGCGTTGTTGCAGGTGCCGCCGTTGTCGAGGCCGACGACAAGCTGGCGGTCCGAGGGGCTCATGGTGACTTCCTTCGCACGGGGACGGTGGGTGGATCAGGTGTGAGGCCTATCGTGCCGTCGCTACCGCGCGCTGGACAAGCAGGGGAGGTGGTCGGCGGTGAGCCGGTGCCCGGCGCGAGGGTGTTGCCCACCACCAGCCGCCGAGCTAGGCTTAATAGGCCTTGTGGATGCCGGCGAGTGCGCTGTCAGATAACTGTGCTGCCCCAGACAGTCCTGCCGCCCCAGGGAGTCTTTCGATCGCCATCATCGCACGGCGCCTTCCGCAACGGTGACGACGCCGTCCGGTCCGGCGCTCCATTGGGCTCATCAGCTCCGGTGTTCGTAACTCGGGCCCTATGACACGGTCGGGCACCCGCAAACCGGCAACGAGAGTGCCCGCGCGCCACACCACAGACCTGGCTCAGCCACATCTTCGAAAGGATCACCATGAGGTCTCCGAGGTCCGGCATGAGCAATGCGCAAATCGCACGTACCCGGCCCGTACGGCGACAGCCGGCTCCGACCCGGGTGGAGACCGGGCCCGGCGTACCCGTCGCCGGCACGGTCGAGATCTTCGACAATCACGGCTTCATCCGGACCTCCGGCTACCTTCCCGAGCCCGACGACGTCTATCTTTCGGCGGGCCAGATCAGGCGGTACGGGCTGCGCCGCGGTGACGAGGTCACCGGGGTGGCGCAGGCCGCCGGACCGGATGGTCCCGCTGACGGCGAGGGCGCCGGCCGGCCCGGTGGTGGCCGGGACCGCGGCCGTCACGGGCGCGACCGGCACAGCCCGCTGGTCCGGCTGGACACGATCAACGGGATGGAGCCGGACGAGGCGCGCCGTCGGCCGGAGTTCTACAAGCTGACGCCGCTGTACCCGCAGGAGCGGCTGCGGCTGGAGACCGAGCCGCAGATCCTGACGACGCGGGTCATCGATCTGGTGATGCCGATCGGCAAGGGGCAGCGGGCGTTGATCGTGTCGCCGCCGAAGGCCGGTAAGACGATGGTGCTGCAGTCGATCGCGAACGCGATCACCCGCAACAACCCGGAGTGCCACCTGATGGTGGTGCTGGTCGACGAGCGTCCCGAAGAGGTCACCGACATGCAGCGGTCGGTGAAGGGCGAGGTCATCGCCTCGACGTTCGACCGCCCCCCGACCGATCACATGGCGGTGGCCGAGCTGGCGGTCGAGCGGGCCAAGCGCCTGGTCGAGCTGGGCCACGATGTGGTCGTGCTGCTCGACTCGATCACCCGGCTGGGTCGGGCGTACAACCTCGGGTCGAAGACCGGTGGCCGCACCCTGTCCGGTGGCATCGACTCCACGGCGCTGCACCCGCCCAAGCAGCTTCTCGGCGCGGCGCGCAACATCGAGAAGGGCGGCTCGCTGACCATCATCGCCAGCGCTCTGGTCGAGACCGGGTCGGCCGGTGACACCCTGATCTTCGAGGAGTTCAAGAGCACGGGCAACGCCGAGCTCAAGCTCGACCGCAGGATCGCCGACAAGCGGGTCTTCCCGGCGGTCGACATCGAGGGGTCGGGTACCCGCAAGGAGGAGGTCCTGCTCGCTCCCGAGGAGCTGGCCATCGTGCGGAAGCTGCGCAAGGCGCTGCACGCGGTCGACTCGCAGCAGGCCGTCGAACAGTTGCTCGACCAGCTGCGCCGGACGCGTACGAACTTCGAGTTTCTGACGCACGTGGCGCGGTCCGGCTCGCCCCGCGCCGCCTAGCGCGTCAGCTCGTCCCGGCGAGGGATTCCTCGACCCATTTGCGCAGCGCCGCCGCGGGGGCCGCGCCCGCCTGACGCGCGATCACCTGGCCGTTGCGCATCAGAATGAGCGTCGGCACCGCCTGGATGGTGAACCGCTGGGCCAGCTTCGGCGCCTTGTCGACGTCGACCTTGACCAGCTTGACCCGGCCCGCGAGCTCCCTGGCGACCGTCTCGAGCGCGGGGCTGACCATCCGGCACGGGCCACACCACACCGCCCACATGTCGACGACGACCGGGATCGTGGCCTGCTCCGCTATCTCGGCGAAGGTGTCGTCGTCCGCGTCGGTGACCCACGGCAACGGGTTGTGGCACTTCCCGCAGCGCGGCACACCGCTCGCCGCCGCGGGTACCCGGTTCTTGGCTCCGCAGTGCTCGCACGCGACGACGGTGCTCGTCATGGTTTTCATGGCCGCCTCCAGGGCCGGGCCGCTCGTTCTTGATCAGCTCTTCCCGGCGAGGTCCGCGGCAAACCGCCTGCGGCGGACCGCTGACGACAACCGCCAACCGCGAACCGGCGACGACGAACCGGTCAGGCGACGGGATCGAGGACCGACACGCAGTCGGGGCAGCTGTGTCGGCCGGTGCTTCCAGCCGCGCCGTCCCAGCCCAGCCGGCGGGCGGCGGCCCAGAGCGCGTGCCAGTCCGTCCGGTCGGTTCCCGGCCGGGAGATGACGTAGCCGCAGTTGTCGCACTCCAGTTCCAGCCCCATGCCCGTGCCGAGATCCCACGACGGCGTTACTGTCACCGCTCACCCCCGATGCGTTTCACCGGCAGGAACGTGCCCTACCGATCGGTACGGCAAACGTGATGTGAGTAACTCTCCGTATGGGGGACCGTGGAAACGGGTGTCACACGGCGAACCGGACCCGCCTGCGCCGGCGCAGGACCCGTACCAGCACGACGAGCGCGGCGCCGAGCACGACCAGTACGCCTCCGGCCAGCAGCAGCCACACCCCCAGCGGCGTACTGGCGGCCGGCCGGACGGGCGCCGCGGGGGCGTCCATGACCGTGAGTACCCCGTCGTTCGACAGCGCCACACCGCCGGCCGGGACCGGAGCGGCCACCTGGCTCGGGTCGCCCGCCGGCGCCGAGGAGCCGGCCGACGGCTGCGGTTGCGCCGACGGTGACGGCTGGGCCGATCGTGCCGGCGAGGGTTGGGCGGTCGCGGAAGCGTTCACGACCGGCGAGGCCGCGCCGGGCGGCGTGGCCGTCGTGGGCGCGGGGGAGGGCGGAGCGGACCTGGTGGAGCCCGCTGCGGCGTCGATCGTGTACGTCGCCTGGCGGCTGCCCGTATTCGGCGCGGAACCGCTGACGACGTGCGAGCCCGTCATGCCCGCCGACGGGGTCAACGTCACGCTCGCCGAGCAGGTCCCGCCGTTCATCCCGGCACGGGTCTGCGCGACGGAGCGGCCGTCCCAGCCGAAGGTGACCGGCCCGTCGCAGGACGGCCCGAACAGGCCTCCGGAGGCCGGGTACGAGTACGTGGCGGTAACCGGCGCGCCGGGCGCGCCGTGGCTGGCGGACAGTGTCAGCCGTGTTCCCGTCGCGGCCAGCGCCGGCGAGCCGGCGAGCAGGGCCACGGCGACGCCGACCAGGGTGACCAGAGCGGGACGCGCAATGTGCACCGGGACATACTGATCCAGATGTCCGATTTTGACAAAGCTCGATGTCTACCGGTCGGTCGGGCGGGTTCGGGTCTCACGGTTCGCAGACTTCTGTCCCCGGCAGGCGCCGTTCGGGCGCACGGCCCGGTGGCTGGCTCGGCCGCGGACCCGGCTGGACCGCGGGGATCGGGTACGTCGCCGGCTCACCCGCGGACAACGTGAAGGTACGACCGTGGTGGGCCAGCTCGACCGGCTCCCCACCATCCAATGTGTACGTTGTCTCGGCGCGGGTCGCGTTGACGCACAGCCGCTGTCCGCGCCACATGACGTTGAACGTGAGGCGGGTCAAAGGTTCGGGCAGCCGCGGTGCGAACGTCAACGACCCGCCGCGGTCGCGCATGCCGCCGAACCCGGCCACCAGCGCGATCCACGCGCCGGCCAGGGACGCGATGTGCAGCCCGTCGCCGGTGTTGTGCTCGAGGTCGTCGAGGTCCATCCGCACGGCTTCGCCCAGATAGTCGTACGCGAGGTCGAGCTGGCCGACCTCGGCGGCCATCACCGACTGGACGCACGCCGACAGCGAGGAGTCGCGTACGGTCAGCGGCTCGTAGTACGCGAAGTCGCGGGCTTTCTCGCCCGGCGTGAACGCGTCGCTC
>NZ_JAATVY010000053.1 GCF_011947195.1 Planosporangium thailandense
GCCGGCCGGTACGAGTTCCTCCGCTATCTCGGCCGCAAGCTGCTCGCCGCGGCCGTCAGCTTCTTCTTCGCGCTGGTCATCGGATTCGTGCTGTTCAGCCTGATCCCCGCTGACCCGGTACGGGCGCTGACCCGTGGCCGCCCCACCAGCCAGGCCCAGATGCTGCAACTGCGCAAGTCGCTGGGGCTGGACAAGCCGCTCTGGCTGCGCTTCGTCGACTTCGTCAACGACACGCTGCACGGCCGCCTCGGCCAGTCCTGGGAGTTCCAGCAGCCGGTCGCGTCACTGGTCGTCTCCCGGCTGTGGCCGACCCTCCTGCTGATGGGTACGGCAACCGTCATCTCGGTCGTGGTCGGCCTGTGGCTGGGGGTACGCAGCGGATGGCGGCACGGCAGCCTGTTCGACCGGATCTCGTCCGGCGTCTCGCTCGCCCTGTGGTCGATGCCGACGTTCTGGCTGGGCATGATCCTGCTGATCACCTTCAGCGTCGGGATCGGCCCCATCCCGAGCATCTTCCCCGCCAACGGGATGAGCGACCCGTCCATCACCGGCGGCCTGCCGCACGTCCTCGACGTCGCCCGGCACCTGGTGCTGCCCAGTCTGACGATGGTCCTGGTGGTCTTCGCGCAGTACGTGACGATCATGCGGTCGTCCATCATCGACGAACTGGGCAGCCCGTACCTGCTCACCGCGCGGGCGAAGGGGCTGACCGACGCCGACGTGCGCCGCAGGCACGCGGTTCCGAACGCCCTGCTGCCCGCCGTCACGGTGATCTTCCTGCAGATCGGCGGCATCATCGGCGGCGCCGTCACCGTCGAGACCGTGTACTCGTGGCCGGGCCTGGGCTACCTCACCTACCAGGCGCTCAAGGTCCCGGACCTGCCGCTCCTGCAGGGCACCTTCATCATCTTCTGCGCATCGGTGATCATCATGAACCTCATCGCGGATGTCCTGTACCGCTTCCTCGATCCCAGGGTGCGTGCGCAGTGACCGCCGTCGAGCCCGTTCCCGCCGGTCCCCTGCCGGCCGCACCGCCGCGGTTCGGCGCGTTCCGCCGGTTCGCGCGCGGCTATCTGGACCGTCCCGCCGGGATCGCCGGGCTGGCCGTACTGGCCGCGTTCGCGGTCCTGGCCCTGCTGGCCCCGACGTTCATCGGCCCGCAGCAGCTTGAGGTCACCAAGGCGAGTGGACCGCTGCTGGCGGCGCCGAGCGGGCACTATCCCCTCGGTACCGACGAGACCGGACGCTCGGTGCTGGCGCTGGCGATCTGGGGAGCGCGCTCCTCGTTGGCCATCGGCATCATCGCCACCGTGCTGACCGTGCTGCTCGGCAGCGCGATCGGCCTGCTCGCGGGGCACTACCAGGGGCGCCTGGGCAGCGCGCTGATGCACCTCACCGACTGGTTCATCGCCTTGCCGAGCCTGCCGCTGGCGATCTCGCTGTCCGCGGTGCTCGGACAGGGCTCGACCTCGATCACCATCGCGATCGCCGTCACGTCCTGGACGTCCACGGCCCGTCTCGTACGCGCGCAGACGCTCGCGGTCGAGGCGCGTCCGTTCATCGAGCGGGCCAAGGCGCTCGGGGCCGGCAATGTCCAGATAATGCTGCGCCAGGTGCTCCCCAACGTCATGCCGCTTATCCTGGTGTCGTCGACATTGACGGTCGCCTCGGCGATCCTGTCCGAAGCGACACTGACGTTCCTCGGCCTCGGCGACCCAACCAACGTCTCCTGGGGATCGATGCTCAACTCGGCGTTCGCGCAGGGCGCGGTCACCGCCGGGGCCTGGTGGTACCTGCTCACTCCCGGTGTGGCGATCCTGATCGTGGTACTCGGTTTCACGCTCACCGGCCGAGCCGTCGAGCACGTTCTCAACCCCCGGATGGTGAACAGATAATGACACTGCTCGAGGTCCGCGATCTCACCGTCACCTACCGGCAGGGCGGACGTGACCTGCCGGCGGTCCGGGGCGTCGATTTCACCCTCGACGGCGGCGAGATCCTCGGCGTCGCGGGCGAGTCCGGCTCGGGAAAGTCGACGATGGCGCTGAGCCTGCTGCGGCTGCTGCCGCCGGGCGCTCAGATCGGCGGCGAGATCCTGTTCGAGGGCGAGAACCTGCGCACCGCCACGTGGGGACGGCTGCGCGCGGTGCGCTGGGCGCAGGCCTCGATGGTGTTCCAGGGCGCGATGAGCGCGCTGAATCCGGTGCGCACCATCGGCCAGCAGATCTGTGAACCGATCCTGCTGCACGACAAGGTACGCGAGCGCGCCGCCCGGCAGCGCGCCGCGGAGCTGCTCGACAGCGTCGGCATCCCCGCCCGGCGGCTGAACGCCTACCCGCACGAACTCTCCGGCGGCCAGCGGCAGCGGGTCATGATCGCGATGGCCCTGGCCTGCCGGCCGAACCTGATCATCGCGGACGAGCCGACGACGGCGCTCGACGTCATGGTGCAGGCGCAGATCCTGGAACTGCTGAACGAGCTGGTCTCCGGGACGAACATCGGCGTCATCATGATCAGCCATGACCTGTCGGTCCTCGCCGACATGTGCAGCCGGCTCGCCGTCATGTACGCGGGCCGGCTGGTCGAGATCGGACCGGCCGACCAGCTCTTCACGGAGCCGAGGCATCCGTACACCCTGGCCCTGTCCCGGGCGTTCCCGACCATCGGCGATCCGGTGTCCCGGCTCGCGCCGGCCGGCCTGCCCGGCGACCCGCCCGCGCTCGGCACGCAGACGTCGGGCTGCGCCTTCGCGGCCCGGTGCAGCCAGGTGCTGCCCGACTGCCTGACCCGCGACATCACGCTGTGGCCGGGCGGCCCGGACCGCGAGGCCGCCTGCCTGCGGGTGCTGCCCGAGTACGCCGACGGCGACGGGCCCGCCACGGACGTGCCGGCCGCCTCGTCCGCCGAGGCGCAGGCGACCGCCGAGCGGCCCGCCACCGACGAGCAGCCCGCCCTGGAGGTCCGCGACCTGAAGGTGACGTACCCGTCCCGGCGCGGCCGTGGCCCGGCGCGCGCCGTCGACGGCGTCAACCTCACCGTGGGCGCGGGCGAGATCGTCGCGCTGATCGGCGAATCCGGGTGCGGCAAGAGCACGCTCGCACGTGCCCTGGTGGGCCTGGTGAAGCCGACGAGCGGGGAGGTCCGCTACCGGGGCACCGCGCTGGGGTACTCGAGCTCGGCGCTCAAGCGCTACCGGCGGCACACCCAGCTCGTCCTGCAGGACCCGGCCGGGGCGCTCAACCCCCGGCAGAACGTGTTCGACCTCGTCGCCGAGGGACCGCGGCTGCACGGGCTCACCGACGACCTCACCGCCCGGGTACGCGACGCGCTCGCGCGGGCCGGGCTGCGGCCGCCCGAGCAGTTCTTCGGGCGCTTCCCGCACGAACTCTCCGGCGGCCAGCAGCAGCGGGTCGTCATCGCGGGCGCGCTCGCCCTCGAACCGTCGGTGATCGTGGCCGACGAGCCGGTGGCGTCGCTGGACGCCTCGGTACGCGGGGAGATCCTGCGGCTGATCCTGAACCTCCGCAACGAGCTGGGCCTGTCCGCGCTGATCGTCAGCCACGACCTGGGCCTGGCGTGGAACATCGCCGACCGGGTCGCCGTGATGTACCTGGGGCGCATCGTCGAGGTGGGCACCGTCGAAGAGGTGCTGCTGCGCCCGAAGCACCCGTACACCAGGGCGCTGCTGTCGGTACTGCCCGACGCGGTCGGCGACCAGACGCCGGTACTGCTCACCGGGGAGCCGCCGGAGCCGACCGCGATCGCGCCCGGCTGCCGGTTCCACCCGCGCTGCCCGGTGGCCGCCGCGCTGCCGGCCGACGACCCGAAGCTGCAGCTGTGCCGCACCCGTGAGCTGCCCGTGCTGAGCGGCGGCGGGCACGCCAGCCTGGTCGCCTGCCACCTCGCCACCGAGCAGGCTGCGGCGTCGGTCACCGGCGCGTGATCGCCGTGGTACCGCAGGACCTGACGGTTCGCGACGTGGACGGTTACGCCGAGCTGTCGGCGTGCTGCGCGCTGTACCGGCGGGTGCTGAAGCTGCGTCCCCTGGACGGCAGCATCAACCCCCGGCTGCTGACCGCCGTGCAGCGCAACGGCGGATACGTGGTCGGGGCGTTCGTCGGCCGGGAACTCGTCGGCTTCGCGTACAGCTTTCTCGGCTGCGACCGTACGGCGGCCGGGCCGGCGCGGCCCTACCAGTACTCGGAGCTCGCGGTCGTGGCCGACGAACTGCAGAGCCAGGGCATCGGACGGCAGCTCAAGCACGCCCAGCGCGAACGCTGCCTCGCCGCCGGGATCGACCGGATGCGCTGGGCCTTCGACCCGTTCAAGACCCGCAACGCCCACTTCAACCTCGACGTGCTCGGCGGTGACGTCATCGCCCTCGTCCCCGCGATGTACGGCCCACAGGGATTCGGCAGCGACAGTGCAGACGAGAGTGACCGGTTCATCGTCGAGTGGCCGGTCACCCGACCGGTGCCGCCGCGGCGTCCGCTCGGTCCGGCAGCGTGCTGGCGGCTCGGCCGCTGCGTCGCCGACGGCGACGACCTGCTGATCGCGGTGCCCGCCCGGTGGGACCGACAGCGCGTCGAGATCGGCCCGACCGCGGCCCGCGAGCTGCGCCGCGAACTGCGCACGACCTTCACCTCGGCGCTGGAGTCGGGCCGGATCGCGGTCTCGTGCCAGCGGGTCGACGCCGACATCGCCGTATACCGCTTCGCGCCGCGCCCCGCGCCGCTCGCCCCGGAAAGCGACTGACACCCATGCCGATCACGATCACCGAGGTCACGCTCGCGGTGGTGCGCCTGGATCTGGTCCACGGGTTCGAGACCAGCTCGCACCGCAAGAACCATCTCGACCACATCCTCGTACGGGCCACCGCGACGGACGGTACCCGGCAGCTGGTCGGCTGGGGCGAGTGCGCCTCGCCGTCCGATCCCTTCTACTGTGGAGAGACGACCGAGAGCTGCTGGCAGATCCTGGGCGAGTACCTGGTACCGATGCTCCTGGGCCGCCCCTGGGGCTCGGTGGACGAGGCGTCCCGGCTGACCGCGAAGGTCTCCGGCAACCACTTCGCCCGGGCGGGCCTGGAGATGGCCTGCTGGGACCTGCTCGCCCAGGCTCGTGACGTGCCACTGGTCGACCTGCTCGGCCTGCGGACGGCCGACCGCGTCGAGGCCGGGGTGAGCCTGGGCATCGAGCCGAGCATCGATGCCCTCATGGAGCAGGTGGCCCGGCATGTCGGCGACGGCTACCGGCGGGTCAAGCTGAAGATCCGCCCCGGTTGGGATCTGGAGCCGGTCCGCGCGGTCCGCGCGGCGTTCCCGGCCCTCGCGTTGCAGGTGGATGCGAACGCCGCCTACACGACCGCCGAGATCGACCGGCTCGTCGCCCTCGACGGGTACGGACTGCTGATGGTGGAGCAGCCCTTCGCCGCCGACGACCTGCTCGCACACGCCGCGCTGGCGCGCCGGGCGGAGACTCCCGTCTGCCTGGACGAGGCGATCACCTCGGTCGCCGTGCTGCGCAGCGCGCTGGCGCTGCGGGCGTGCTCCATCGTCAACGTGAAGGTGTCGCGCCTGGGCGGAGTGGGGCCCGCCATAGCCGTACACGACGTCTGCCGCGATGCCGGAGTTCCCGTGTGGTGCGGCGGGATGCACGAGTTCGGCGTCGGACGGGCCGTCAACCTGGCCGTGGCGAGCCTGCCCGGGTTCACCCTGCCGTCGGACGTCTCCGGCTCGGACAAGTACTACCGCGCCGACATCGTGACCCCGCCGATCCGGGCGGAGCACGGGACCGTCGCCGTGCCGCGGTCCCGGCCGGGGATCGGCGTCACGGTCGACGAGACCATGCTGAAAGACCACACCCTGCGTACCCGCACACTCCAGGATGGGAGCCGACGTTGAAGGTACTGATCTCCGCCGACATGGAAGGCGTCACCGGCGTCACCTTCCCGGACGACTGCGAGCCCGGCCATCCCCGGTGGGAGTACTGCCGCCGGTTCCTGACCGCGGACGTGAACGCGGCGGTGGCCGGCTTCGCGGCGGCGGGAGCCGACGAGATCCTCGTCAACGAGGCGCACGCCGACCAGCGCAACCTGCTGCTCGACCAGCTCGACGAGCGGGCCACGCTGCTGATCGGCACGCACAAGCCGCTGGGCATGATGGAGGGGATCGACCGGTCCCCGGACGCCGTGGCGTTCGTCGGATACCACACCGGCGCCGGCGAGCAGGGCGTGCTCGCCCACACCTACCTGCCGAACACCATCACGGCAGTGAAGATCAACGGCGAGCCGGCCTCCGAGGGGCGCATGAACGCCATCCTGGCCGCCGAGTTCGGCGTACCGGTGGTCCTGGTCACCGGCGACGACCTCACCTGCCGCGACGCCGAGAAGTACGCGCCGTCGGCGGTCGGTGTGGCGGTCAAGACCTGTGTCGACCGGTACTCCGCGATCTGCCTGCCCCCGAAGGCGAGCTCCGAACTGATCGCCGCGGGCGCGCGCCGGGCGCTCGCCACCCCGCCGCAGCTGACCGAGACGGCGCCGGACGGCTACACGTACGAGGTGTCCTTCGACGCGGCCCACCTGGCACCGCTGGCGACCTACATCCCGGGTGTGGAGCGGGTGGCGGACCTGACGGTGCGCTTCACGCTGCCGACGATGTACGAGGCGATCCGTTGCTTCCGCGCGTTGACGCGGGTGGTCACCTCCGGTATCGAGCCCACGTATGGGTGACGACCGCGATGTCGCTGGGCGGCGCCTGCTGGCCGCCGCTCAGGCGATGCGCGGCCATGCGCTGGCGCGGCTCGAGACGCTGGTGATGGCCGAGAGCCCGTCGGACGCGCCGGACCTGCTGTCCGCCGTCAACCACGAGCTGGCCGCCGCGTACGCGGCCGTGGGCGCCGGTATCCGGTGGGAGCCCGGCCCGGCCGGCGAGCATCTCGTCTGTCACTGGCCGGCGGACGGGGCGGGTGCGCCCGCCGGCCACATCCTGATCATCGGGCACTCGGACACCGTCTTCCCGAAGGGAACGACGGCGACCCGCCCGTTCCGGCTCGCCGCCGATGGCGACACCGTGACCGGACCGGGCGTGTACGACATGAAGGGCGCGCTCGTCGCGGTCGAGCTGGCGATGATGATGCTGGCGGAGGCGGGAACGCCGCTGCGCCGCGCGGTGCGCCTGGTGATCGTCAACGACGAGGAGACCGGCAGCCCGGACGGGCAACGCGTCGTCGCGGCCCACGCCGACGGCGCGGTCGCCGCGATCGGTCTGGAGCCGCCGATGCCCGACGGCGGGCTGAAGGTCGGACGGCGCGGGGTGGCGCGGGTCGAGATCGCCGTCGACGGCGTCGAGGCCCACGCCGGCCTGGACGCGGCGCTGGGCGTCCCGGCGATCGACGAACTGGTCGACCACCTCGTCGCGCTGCGCGGGCTGCGGCCCGGCCCGCCGGACGCGGCGGTGAACATCGGCGTCATCACCGGCGGCACGCGTGCGAACGTCGTCGCGGGTCACGCGCGCGCCGAGGTCGGCCTGCGGTTCGCCACGGCGGAGGCCGAGCGCGCGGTGCTGCAGGCGCTGGAGTCGTTGCGGCCGGTCCGCCCGGGCGCCACGGTCCGGACCAACCGGCTGTCCTACCGGCCGGCCTGGGCGCCCGACCCCGCCAACCCGTTGGCCGCGGAACTGGTCGCGCTCGCGGCCGGGATGGGAATCACCCTGTCGACCGGCTTCTCCGGCGGCGCGGGTGACACCAACCTGACCGGTGCCATGGGCATTCCCACCGTCGACGGGCTGGGCCCGGACGGCAGCGGCGCCCACGCCGCCTCCGAGCAGGCGTCGATCCGCTCGCTGCTGCGGCGCGCGGCGCTGCTGGCCGCGTATCTCAGCTGACTGAGTGTGTCCCATTTCAGGGTCACACCGGGTTCCCTTCACCAGCCGTGTGGCGGGTGGTTGGTTCCCTTCCCGTGCCAGTCGGTGCTGGTTCGGGTTCCGGTCCAGGACCCCAGTGGTGCAGGGTGGCGACCGGCTCTTCCCCGGCTCATCCGGGTGCAGACACATGACGGGTGTCAGGCGGCCACGGGCTGTGGCGGTGCGACATCGGGCACCGGCTCGAACGCGCGCGTGGCGAGGTTGATGGCGGCGTTCACGTCCCGGTCGAGCTCCAGCCCACACTCAGGGCACTGGTAGACACGGTCGGCGAGGGTGAGCCCGTCGTGGATGTGCCCGCAGCGCGAGCACATCTTGCTGGACGGGAACCACCGGTCGGCGACCACGCGGCGGGTACCGTACCAGCCGGTCTTGTACTCCAGCTGCCGACGCAGCTCGCCGAGCGCGGCATCGGAGAGGTGCCGGGCGAGGGACCGGTTGCGGACCATGCCGGCGACGTTCAGGTCCTCGATGACCACGGTCGAGCAGCGCGTGACCAGCGTGCTGGTGATGTCGTGGAGGAGGTGGCGGCGCAGCTGCCGTACCCGGGCGTGAATCGTGCCCAGGCGTCGTACTGCCTTCTTCCGTCCGTTCGACCCTTGCTTGGTTCTCGCAAGAGCCTGGTTGGCCAGCTTGAGGCGTGCCTGGGCGTGCTGCAACGGTTTCACCCCCGTCCACTCGTGCAGCACGAGACCATCGGTGTCGGCTACCACCGCGAGCTTGTGCACGCCCAGGTCGACCCCGGCCGGGCGGTCGTGACGGTGGCGGGTGGAGCGGCGCAGGTGGTGGTGTTCGGCGGCCATCCCGGTGACGGCCACCTGCCACCGTCCGTTGCGGTAGGTGAACGCTGCCGCGTACGGGTGGAACCGGCCGGTACGCAGCATCTTGCCGAGGCGACCGGTGTGCTCGGCGACCCGGATCTCGCCCAGTTTCGGGAACCTCATCGCGCGGGGACCGGCTGGCCGGACGGGTGGGGTCTTGCCCTCGGTGTACTTGGCGCGCAATCGGAACGTCGGCGTGGTGCGGTGCTTGGCCTTGAACCGCGGCCGGCCGACCTTCTTCCCCTTGCGTTCACCGCGGAACGAGTCACGCCAGTTCTTCAGCGCCTGGGCGGCGTTCACGCTCGCGGTCTCGAACACGTCCGCGGACACCGCATCCCGCCACGGCAGGCCACGCACGGTAGTGCCGTGGGCGAGTTCAGTGACCGGGGAGTCGGGGGCGTGGCCGTTCTTCCACGCGTTCATGTGGTTGATGAGCGATACCTTGCTCCACGACAGCGCCGGCGTCAGCTGCTCGCCCTCGAGTCCGTACGACTTCTCGGCCTCGCGCTGGTCGAGGTTGGCGAACACCCGCGCGACGTGGTGGTTGAACACGAGCCGGAACGCGCCGGCGTGCTGGAAGCAAAGCTGGTCCTGCTCGGCCGTCGGGACGAGGGTGAACACGAACGTCACCGGGCGGGTGAGCAGCGCGCCGGTGTGCGACACCAGTGGCGTGTCGTCGTCCCCGGTCGCGCTCGGCATGGGCCGTATCGTGCCAGCAAGGTACGACAATCGCAGTAGTTCTACGCCGGCGCGAGCGCGGCCAGGAGCAGGTCCACGCATGCGATGTGCAGCCACCCGGTCGCCGAGGCGGTCGTGTTCAGAGAAGACTTCGTGAGCCGCCGGGCGCGGCCAATACGCCCGTGTGTGACCTCCACCCGCCACGCGTACGGCAGTGGCACGAACTCCTTCAGCCGCGCCTCGTGGAACACGCGCCGTACCTCGAAGCCGAACCGGCCGCTCATCGCGCGTGCTGCTTTCGCGGTGGTCCCGCGGTCCACCAGCACGAGTTCCAACCGGTCCGTAGCGCCAAGCTCAGCAAGATGCTCGAGCAGCAGTTCCGTCGCCCGGCGCTCGGTCGTCGACGCCGGAACCACGAGCGCGCCCACCGGCAAGCCGGTCACGTCAACCGCGACCACCCGCTTGGCGCCGTTCGTCGCCCCGTACGGCCCACCCCGGTCGTGGAACGTCACTCCACCCTGCGACGCACCCCGCGCGAGGGAGGAGTCGATGACCAGCATCGACGGCAGCCGGTCCCGGCCCGCGGCCGCCCTGGCCTGCTCGTGCAGTGCGGCCAGCACCGTCGCCCACGTACCGTTGCGTGACCAGCGCCGGAGCTGTGACCACACCCGCGTCCACGGCCCGTATTCGCCCGGCAGATACCGCCACGGGCAGCCGGCCCGGGTCACGTACAGGATGCCGTTCACCACCGCCCGCAGGTCGGCGTGCTTCGGCCCACGCTTGGAGGCCCGGCACAGTAACGGCTCCAGCACCGCCCACTGGTCGTCGGTCAGATCACTCGGGTACGCCACGCACGATAGGTCGGTCAGGTCTCGCAGAACTTGAGCTCAAAATAGAACACAGTCAGTGAGATGACTGTCGCGTTGCCCGGCGTCGTTCAGTCCTTTCCGGCCGCCTGCAGCGCGGCGAACACCTTGGCCCACCGGTCGGGGTCGCTCTCGTACGGGGCGTAGAAGGAGATCCTGGTGACCACGTCCCCGTATCGCCGGAGGATCTCGTCGGCCACCCGCTCCGGCTCGCCCACGACGGCGAACGCCCGCAGCACCTCGTCGTCGATGGCGTCGGTCATGTCGTCCCACCGGCCCTGCTTCGACATCCGGTTGAGCTCACCGTGCAGGTCGCCCCAGCCGTGCAGTTCGAGGACGTTGCGGTAGGCCGGGGTCGAACCGTAGAAGGCGATCTGCTTCCTGGTCGCCGTCACGGCGTCCGTGAGCTCCTGTTCGTTGTTGCCGGTCACGACGAACGAGGGTCCGCAGATCTCGAATCCGTCCAGGGTGGAGCCCACCTTCTCCCTACCCCGCCGCAGGGCGGGGAGCGTGACCTCGCGCAGGTACCGCTCCGTGGTGAACGCGTGGCAGAGGAAGCCGTCGGCGACCTCACCGGCGACCGTCGTCATGTGCTCGCCGACGCCCGCCAGGAAGATCTTCGGGTTGCCGTACGGGTTGGGCCCGGGGTTGAAGAACGGCGTCATCAGCGTGTGGGTGTAGAAGTCGCCGCGGAAGTTGAGGCGCTCCCCGGTCGCCCAGGACTCCCAGATGGCACGGATCGCGGAGACGTACTCGCGCATCCGCGGCGCCGGATGCGACCAGGGCATGCTGAACCGCTTGGTGATGTGGGGCTGGATCTGTGAACCGAGACCGAGAATGAACCGTCCCTTGGACACCGACTGCAGGTCGTTGGCGAGGTAGGCCGTGGTCATCGGGTTACGGGCGAACGCGACGGTGATGGCGGTGCCCAGCTCCACGCGCTCGGTGTGCGGCGAGGCCAGCGCGAGCCCGATGAACGGATCGTGGCTCGCCTCCGGAAGCCACACGGCGTCGTACCCGGCCCGCTCGGCGTCCGCGGCCAGTCCGGCCATGCTTGCGGGCCCGGTCGCCGTTCCCGCGTCCCTGTCGACCTTCATGCCTGCACCTTCCTGTCGGGCTGCGGCCGGCGGCCACGGAGCGCTCTGTCCTGGATATGGGAAAGGGTCTCCCGGGTCAACCGGGCGCGGGGCCGGGGAGCCACATCGCCGCCGTGACTTCTGCCATGCTGGAGCGGACCGACTCCCTGTGGATGGAAGGCCGGCATGCGGGTCGACGTGGTCGAGGTGGCGCCGGGAGTCCACCATGCACGGGCCAAGCACGTCTCGTGGGTGCTCGTGACCGACGGCACCGACGTGACGCTGGTGGACTCCGGCTACCCGGGCGACCGTGCCCGGGTAGCCGCCTCGCTGGAAGCGATCGGCCGCTCCCCCGCCGATCTCAGCGCCATCCTGCTCACCCACGGGCACCCCGACCACATCGGAAGCGTCGAACACCTTCGCCGGGTACACCGGCTGCCGGTACGGGTACACGAGCGGGAGGTGGCCAACGCCCGGGGCCAACGGATCGAACAGGTCAGCGAGGCGACGCTGCTGCGCATGCTCTGGCGGCCGGACGTGATGGTCTGGCTCTTCGACGTGCTCCGCCTGAAAGGGGCGCGTCCCGAGCGGCTGCGCGACCTGGAGCCGTTCACCGCGGGCCGGCTCGACGTTCCGGGCGCACCGGTCGCCGTGCCGACACCCGGGCACACCAGTGGGCACACCAGCTTCCACCTGCCCGACCGCGGCGCGCTGCTCGTCGGCGACGCGCTGATGACCGGTCACGCCCTGGCCCGGCAGTCCGGGCCACAGCTGCTACCGGCGTTCTTCAACACCGACACCGCCCAGGCCCGCGCTTCCCTGGAGCGGCTGCGCGGCCTGGCCGCGGAGGTGGTCGTGCCCGGGCACGGCCCGGCGTTCCACGGCAGCCCGGACGTGGCGGTACGGCAGGCGCTCGACCGGTCGCCACGTTAGGACCGGCGGATTGGTGGACAGCCAGTCTCGAACGATGGCTCGATCGACACGAGCCATCGTTCGAGACTGATGAGAAGAGGACGGAGCGTCCGGGTGGTGGCGGCCGGGCTCAACGGGCCCTGGTGAGGGCGGCGAAGACGATGATGTTGTCGGTGTAGTTGCCCGTCCCGTAGTTGAACAGGCCGCCGCAGGTGATGAGACGCAGCTCCGCCCGAGTGGTGGTGGCGTAGACCTGGCTGGTGGGAAAGCTGTCCTTGTCGACCTGCCGGGTGCCGTAGACGGTGAACCGGGCGGTGGTGCCGTCCTGGCGCGCGACGATGATCTGGTCGCCGCGCTTGAGCTTGTACAGCTGATAGAAGATGCCCGGGTCGCTGTAGCCGTCGACGTGCCCGACGATCACCGCCGCGCCCGCCTCGCCCGGCGTCGGGCCCAGCGAATACCAGCCGGCCTGCATCGGATCCTCCACCGGCGGCGTCTCCAGCCCGCCGTCCGGGGTCAACCCCAGCGGGATCAGCGACGAGGTCGCGTCGATGGCCGGCACCGAGACCCGCACCGGCACCGACCGGGGCAACGGCACGACCCCGGGACTGGACGGCGGTACCGGGGCGGGCTGCCTCACCGACCGGTGGGTCGACGAGACAGCCCCGTTTGACCGGGAAGGGTCACCTGTGACCAGTTGTGTGACCGGGCTGAGGGCCAGCAGCGCGGCCAGGACGGTGAACATCCCGATCACCGCGCTGCGGGCCGATCCCGGCAGATACCTGGTCATAC
>NZ_JAATVY010000054.1 GCF_011947195.1 Planosporangium thailandense
CGATTGCGGGTTCTCCGTGTCCACCACGCTGCCGGGCACGCGCAGGCTCACGACGTGCGCGCCCGGGGCGACGAGATCCGGCTTGGCGTCGCCCTGCCAGGTGGGCCCACGCCCCGACCACGTGGCGACCACGTCGTCGGTGCGAGCGGCGGTGCCGGACTCGTCCAGACCACCCGCGGTCAACAGCACCGGGTCGTTACCCGGTGACGCCACCGTGCCCGCTCCCGGTCCGTCGTTGCCCGACGGCACGACGACCGTGATGCCGCGCTGCCACAGCGCCTCGAGCCCCTGGGTCAGCGGGTCGATCTGGTACGGCAGCGGGCTGCCGGACGCCAGCGACAGGTTGAGCACCTGCACCTCACCCGCGTGCTGGCTGACCCACTGCAGGCCGCGCAGCACGGTGATGAGGTCGGTGTTGCCCTGCGCGTCGGCGACCTTCACGTCGATGAGCTTCGCCGCTGGCGCCACACCCCGGTACGCGCCACCGGACGCGGCCCCCGAGCCGGCGATGAGGCCGGCCATGAAGGTGCCGTGACCGTAGCCGTCGCCGGCACCCTTGCCCGTGAGGTCAACATGTCGAACGACGTTGCCGGCGAGATCCGGCACGTCGGCGATACCGGTGTCCACCACGGCGACGGTGACCCCTCGGCCCTCGTTGCCGTCCCGGGGCAGGCCGAGCGTCTGCCGGACGGTGGACGCGGGGCCACCGGTGTCCGCCGCCTTCGCGGCCGCTACCCGCAGCTTCCGCTGCGGCGCCACCACCCAGGCCGGGCCGAGCGTCACACCCTGCGGCAGGCGTGCCGCGACGCCGTCCACCACCGGCAGTGACGCCAGAACGCGTCCCCCGGCAGCCGAGACGGCCTTGGCCGCCCCGTCCGCGCTCGAACCGGTTACTACGACGTCGCGCCATACACCACTGGATGCGTCCGCACTTGCGGCAGAGGCGGGCAGCACAGGGGCCACGACCGCCGCAGCGGCCGCAGCCACTAGCACCACCCGTCGAAGGCGCGGCGGCGCTTTCGACGCGCTGGTCAATTTCAGTTCCACCCTTGGAACGCACCTTCCGTTCACTGGGAGTCCGATACGGACTCCTGGCTGCCGATCGGCAACCACGAAGCGTCCATCAGCACGGTACGTGTTCTAGTGATTACGTATCGTGCACGCGATTGGTCACACTAGGTCAGGCAACAGTCGGCGTACAGACGGCCGGCCGTTTTGCACCCGTCTGGCTACCGCTCGGTTCGCCGACGCTCATGCTTCGACGGCTTGCATACGCTCTCGGAACAGTCCGCGGATGAGGTGAAGCACCTCATCCGCGGCGAACGGCTTGGCGAGGTAATAGTCGGCACCATCGGTCCAGGCCCGCGCAGCGGAGTCCCGGTCGGCCAGGGCCGTGAGCATGATCACCGGCACCGGGTCACCGTCGTGACCGCGAATGTTGCGGAGCACGCCGTAGCCGTCGAGGCCGGGCATCATCAGGTCCAGCACGACGCAGTCCGGTCGCAGGGCCTCGAACGCGTCCACTGCGGCGAGTCCGTCCGCCGCCGAACGCACCTCGTGCCCGTCCAGCTCCAGCACGTCGGTGAGCAGCTGCCGGATCGCGGGCTCGTCGTCAACTACAAGGATCTGCGCCATTAAGTCCTCTATGGTTCTCATCGGCTCGGGAGTTGCCTATCTCACGCCTGATGTGGTGATCGCTCAGCACGCGGGTGACTGTCCAGCTTGTGCCGCTGCCTCATCGGCGAGCCTTCGCCAGTCAGTGGGTTGAGCCGTCAGCTGGAGATGATTCAGGAGCTCAGCTAGTTCGTCGTCATGTGCATCGACGCCGGGTTGCCGTGCCTCGGTCTGCTGGATAAGCAAATGCGCGGCCCGGACGGCGGCCGTCACGCCCAGGCCCGAAGATGGTGGGCGATGCTCGAGATCTCGCTCGGCCACGGCCGCAACGATCGGGTACGGCAGACCCCACAGGTGCAGCAGCTCGACACCCACCTCACGACAGGACACTCCCTGACAGTCCGTTGCCGACAGGTCGACGGCTTGATTCGGGATCATCCCCGTCGCGGTGAGACGAACCAATCGGCCGACGTCCTGGAGCATCGCGGCGGCCTGCGCGTAGGGCCGGTTAGCCGGCGAGGCCATCGCACCGACAAGGTGGGCGGTGGCGACGGCATGCCGCCAGATGACGTCCAAGTCCCGCTCGACGGCAGGTCCCCACTGCTCAGCCGACCACAGCAACTGACCGGCATTGACCAGCGCATGGATGGTGGGCAAGCCGAGCGCGCTGATAGCACTGTCAACGGAGGTGACCCGGGCGCGGGCCCCGAAGAACGCCGAATTCGACAACTGCAGCAGCTTGGCCGTGATCCCGATGTCACGCGAGGCGACCGCTGCCACGTCGGCAAACTCGACATCGGCCGCTCCCGACAGCGCAGTGAGCCGCTCGATGTGTGCGGGCAGGGTGGGCAGCGAACGGACTGCGCCGGCAAGGCGGCGCGTCTCGACGCCGTGCATCGTGGAGGTTCGGAAAGTGAGCTGATCGATGACCGCGATGACGCTCTCCGTGTCAGACGGCTTGGTGAGGAAGCGGTGACCGGCAACCGCCACCCTGATTGCCGCTTCCCGCTCGGTGTGACCGGACAAGACGACCCGGGCAACCTCCGGGTGGCGTTGGCTGACGTGAGTGAGAAGTTCAGCGCCATCCATGCCGGGCATGCGCATGTCGGACACCACGACGTCGTAGGGCGACTCCGCGAGCAGGTCGAGCGCCTCGGCACCGCTCGTCACGAACGACATGTCCCATTCACCACGCTTGCTGCGCAGGGATCGTCGCAGACCGTCGAGGATGCGCGGTTCGTCGTCGACGAAGAGTACGCGTGCTTGCGTCATCCCTGCCCAGCTGCCTTGCCATGGACCGGTCGCCGGACGATGAACCTGGTGCCCTCACCGGGCGGGGAGTCGGCCTCGGTCGTGCCGGCATGCCCGCCAACGACCACCGCCCACGCCAACGCCAGCCCCTGGCCGGATCCCTTGCCGACCTCCTTCGTGGTGATGACGGGCTCGAAGATCACTTCTTGTAGATGCTCGGGAATACCGCAGCCGTTGTTGGCGATACTGATCACCGTCGTCGTACCTTCGGCGTCGCGGCCACTGTGATCATGTCTCCCGGCCTTCAATTGGCGGCATCCCGGTCCGACTCCCCTCATCGGTCCGACAATGGTTGAGTTGAGGCAACAGCGAAGACCAGCTCTGTGACGGAACGCTCATCCGCCGCGACCAACCCATATGCCAACAGAGCGTTCAGCGGCTGGCTGATGGGGTGAGCTGACCGATAGCATGAAGGCACCCAAAGTCCGCGCCTACGCCGCCTGTGTGGGCACATCCGCCGACCGGGCCGTCGAGGTGCCACGCCACACTACTCACTAGTCGGGCGGACAGGCGCTGGCTATCGGTCACCGGAGCCAGGCGAGGTTGTCATCGCGGCTCCGAGTGCGTGTGTGGTTGACCGTGCACCCGCCGTCGTCGGCCAACAGTGGCGGCCGACCGCAGCGGTATAGCCGAAGCCCGGTACACGCTCGTTGGTCTGGAGCCATCGAACTGCCGTCAAGCCTGCGCGCTCATGTCTTTGAGCGGCTTACGCAGTAGTCCAAGGGTTGGCGATGAGCGCCGGCCGCCGAACGCGGTTTGCGGGACAGGCGAGGCCGCCGATTGCGGCGCTGTCAGCTTCTGCCGAGACCGATGCGCTACTTTGGGTCGTGCCGCACACAATGTGTGGCTACATCACGATCGAGCACCCGGGGTTGGTCGTCGCCGCGCTGTAGGTAAAGCTTCGATGCTTCGACCCAGTAGCGGTCGCCTGGTTGGAGAACGACTGGACGCGCCAATATGTAGTCGTAGATGTCATCCTGACCGTGTATCTCTATCCGGGTCAGGAACGTGGTCGCCTCTACCTGAATGGGTGCGGCATACATCCTTCTGACTCTCGCATTCAACCCCATGTCAATGGCTAACCTGCTGCCCAGCTGGCGGTCGACGAGGCCCAGCCGGCGAGCAGCGATCCGCCACAGGTCCCGCCTCTCACGACCATCGTAATCGCGTACTCGTCCGTTTGACGGAGTTTCACCTGAACGAAGGACCGATCTTCTACCCTTCCCCTCATGCTAAAATCGCACGCCCCATTGGGGAGGGTGATACCGGCGCCCCAGGGCCATCCGGTCTGATAGGACCATGAGCACTGCAGTCCTTCCCGGTCGCAGCGACGGGCTGGCGTGCAACGCAACGGAAACCGCACAGCACCCGATTTCCGCCTGGAATCGTGCAGACTGCGGCCGGTGACTAGCAGGATGGGCGGTCAACCAGCACCCTGCCGTTGCCAGTCGACGGGCAGGCGCCGTCTTGACATGGCCGGAGACGGAGGTCTCCCCACAAGCCTGATCGTCGACTGCCGGCGCTAATCGTTCAAGGGACCCGCAACGCACGGGGCTGGGCTGATCGGAGCACAACGAGTGAATACGTCCCTCCCGGCCTACTTCAATGAGCACTCCCCGGCGGCCGTCGACCAAGCGGTAATCGCCACCGACTCTGATCGCCGAGTGCTGTACTGGAACGCCACCGCCGAGGAGTTGTACGGCTATACGGCGGCGCAAGCCGTCGGCCGCCCGCTAGCCGACCTCATCGCCCCTGTCCACGGTCGCAATTCGGAAGCCATTGTTCGGGCCAGCGCGCTGACCGGCGAAACCGGCACCGGCGACTGCGAGGTGCGCGACAAGGACGGCCGAATTTTCACCGTTCACGCGACGTCTACGCCGATCCTCGATAGCAGCGGAACGCTGGTCGCCGTGCTGAGCATTTCGCATGACGTCACCGAGCGCCGGTTGGCCGAGTCACGCGGCCGCCGACTCGCCGCCATTATGGAGAACCCCGACGTTGCCGTCATCGAAGTCGACGCCCACGGCGTTATACGGGCCGCCGGTTCCGCGGTCAGGGCCATCATCGGCTACGAACCGCAGGAGCTGATCGGCCGACACCTCTCCCAGCTCGCGCCGACAGAATTCAGCCACCGCCTCGGTGCCGCGATAGCCGCCGTACTGGTGGGTGGATCCCCTGGCAACCTCATAGTCAAGAACGTTCACAAAGACGGATCGCTGGTCGACGTGTCGCTGTGCCTGTCGCCCCTGCGCGACGAGGCTGGGACGATTGTCGGGATATGCGGGATGGCGCGTGACATCACTGCGGAGATGCGTGCGAAAAAGGATCTCGCGGCCAGCGAACGACTGTTCCGGGCCCGCTTCGAACAGACAGGTGTGCCGCAGGCGGTAATCTCCGGGTCCGGGCACCTCGTCAACGTCAACGATGCGCTGTGCCGCCTGTTCAAACGACAGCGCGCCGAGCTCGACGGGGTACCACTGAGCTCATTCCATCACCCCAACGACACGGGCGCCGGCGACAAGCACATTGCCGCCATGCTGCGCGGCGAAGTCGATACGGCCAGCTGGGAGCGGATCCTCGCGGCGAGGGACGGTTCGGCTGTTCCGGTGCTGATTGAAGCGGCCGTGCTCAAGAACGAGGACGGCACGCCGAACGGCGTCGCGACATTCCTGCACGACCTACGCGACCTACGTGCCGCCGAGCGGACGCTCACCCGCAGGGAGGCGTTGTTCCAGGCGCTCATACTGCGGGCCAGCGACATAGCGCTGGTGCTCGACGCCGACGCGAACCTGACATACGCCTCCCCGGCCGTCATCGCCTTGCTCGGCTACGCTCCCGAGCAGATAACCGGTCGCAGCGCCTGGGACTTCGTCCATCCCGAAGATCTTCCCGACCTCCGCCGCGTGTTCGACGCGGTGGCCGCCACCGGCGGCGCGTCCGACACCATCCTGTTCCGCGTCCTCGACGCCAATGGCGCCTGGCGGTGGATGGAACACGTCCTCACCAACTGCCTGAACGACCCCGACATCGCCGGAATCATCTCCAACTTGCGTGACGTCACCGCGCGGATCGAAGCCCAACGGGAGCTGCGGGCGTCAGAAGCGCGTTACCGGGCGATCGCGGAGACCGCACAGGAGGGTATCTGGACGGCAGACCCGGGAGGGCGCACCATATACGCCAACGACAAGTTGGCGGAGATTCTCGGCGTTCCACTCAAGGAGATCTACCAGCACCCGGTGCCGGATCTGCTCGGCCCGGGCAACGCCGTGCTGGTCGCCTCCAGGAGGCGGTGCCGGGCGGAGCGGGGTGCCGAGGAGTACGAGCTGTCCTACCCGCACCCGGACGGCCGGGACCGGGTACTGCGCTTCAGCGTCAGCCCGCTGCGTGACGACACCGGACAGGCCGGATCACTCGCGATGATCACCGATGTGACCACCGCCCGGCACGCCGAACGCGAACTGCAGCGGTGGGCGCTGCACGACGAGCTGACCGGGTTGGCCAACCGCGCACTGCTGGCCGACCGGCTGGAACAAGCGGTCGCCCGCGGTACCCGGACCGAGCGTCCAGTCGCCGTCATCATCGCTGACCTCGACCAGTTCAAGCTCATCAACGACACGTGGGGCCACGACGCCGGCGACCAGCTGCTGAAATGTGTTGGGCAGCGTCTCGTGGCCGCCGTGCGGGCCGAGGACACCGTCGCCCGGTTCGGTGGTGACTCGTTCGTAGTGGTCGGCGAGGACACCGACGAGGTACGCGCCCGCGAGTTAGCCGACCAGCTGGTGAACGCCCTAGCCGACCCATTCGACCTGGACGGTCAACGGTTGCATGCCCGCATGACCATCGGGATCGCGATCTCCCCGCCGCACCCGGCGGCGGACCTAGTGCGCTTCGCCGAGGCGGCGATGTACGACGCCAAGACGCGCGGCCGCAACCGGGTGCAGGTCTTCGACGCGACCCTCGCCGAGGAGTCCGCCGATTGGCTGACGTTGAGCAACGACCTGCGCGACGCGCTCGCACGCGACGAGCTGGTCCTGCATTACCAACCCGTCATCGACGTGGCAACAGGCCGGATGCGCGGCGTGGAGGCACTGACGCGATGGCACCACCCCAACCGCGGACCCGTGCCTCCGGCGAAGTTCGTCACCGTGGCGGAGGCAACCGGTCTGGCGGCAGCGCTCGACCGATGGGTACTGAACAGGGTCCGCCACGACGCCAGTGAACTCCGCAAGGCAATGTCCGGCATGTATGTGACGGTGAACATCTCCGCAGCACACCTCAGCGATCCTGAAGTGGAAGACGCGGTGTTCTCCACGTTAGAGGCTGGAGGCCTGTCGGTCGGCGAACTGGTGCTGGAAGTGACCGAGAGCGCCATGATGGATAACCTCGACCAGGCCCGGGCAATACTCGAACGACTCAAAGCGCACGGGGTCCAGTCCGCGATCGACGACTTCGGTACCGGCTACAGCTCGCTGAGCTACCTCAACCGACTGCCCGCCAGCATCGTCAAGATAGACCGCAGCTTCATCGAGAACATTACCGAGGACAAGGACGCGCTGGCGATCACCTCATCAGTGATCCGACTCGCTCGCAGGATGCGTATAACCACCATCGCCGAAGGCGTCGAGACCCCGGAGCAGCTCACCCTCCTACGCCAGCTCGGCTGCAATGCGGTTCAGGGGTATCTGTTCAGCCCTGCGGTTCCACCGGCCGACCTTCCGAAGGTCGTCGCCCGCCTGGCCAACTGGGACTTCGGCGCCGAACTCATTGGATGACCAAATCAGACAGCACGAGCTTCAACCCGACCGCTGCGGCCAGCTTCTGGACCACCTGCGAGCCGATCAGCCCGGTCCCTCCGATGACTCTGAGCTTCATGGCTTTCACCTTTCACGGCGTTCCGCGGGGGCATGCCAGAGTCGCCGCCTATTGCGCTCCGACTGATCTTCAACAAGGGAGCGCACGAGCGGCCGTGTGCGACCGGAAAATCGAGGTCCAGAAACGAGAAACCGCAGGCCACCGGCCTGCGGTCAACGCTGGACCTGCTCACTAGGAAACCGTTGCTCTATCCCCTGAGCTACGAGGGCGACGGGCACCAGATACCTGCCAGCGGCTATCAGCGTGCGGCAGGGACGGTCACCGCCGAGCAGCTGCGACAGCGCCGACCTGCGATCGCACACCGATCACACGAACAATCGTGATCTTGCTCGACGATCACGGGCGCGCACCATCGCGCACTGACGCGCACCGACTATTGCTGACACATCCCTCGCACGCACGAAACCTCCAGCAGCCGGAGCGTGTGCGCCACCGGGCCCGCCTTCAGACCAAACACCGCGCGGGCGGCGGCCGCCACGACCTGCAGGTCGGCGGGAGTGCAGGTGTCCGGCAGGTCGAGAGCCGGCAGCCGCAGCTCGGGCGGCCGCAGGTGGCCCTTAATGGCGTCGACGACCCGCCAGGCGATCTCGCCGAACGCCTCGGCCCGGTCGCGCTCGGCCTGGCTGGTGGTCCGCGGGCTGCGGAAGTGGGCCTACCGAGTGGACTAACGACAGGGTCATTTGACAGTGGGGAGCGATGCCCCGCTCGGTGTTGCAGCAGGCGGCGCACCACGGCGACCTCGCCAAGCGACACCTGATCAACCCCGTCCTACTGTGCATGCTCGGTGACTAACCGAGCGGCGGGTGCTCAACGCCGGCCGCGGCAGCAGCTACCTCAGCCGGACGCTGGCCAGGCGCGGCGCGCGGATCGTCGCGGCCGAGCCCGGCCAGTCGCTGTTCGACTTCGCCGGCGCGAGCAGGAAGCCGCGCAGCCGAGGGCGGTCTCGCTGGGGCTCATTGCGCCCCGATGTCGTGAGCGGTGCCATCGGCGATGGCCTGGAGCTTGTCCGGGTTGGCCACGTTGTGGATGGCGGTGATGCGACCGTCGGCGTCGAAATCGAAGGTGACAGTGGCGATCACGCGGCCCAATCCGCGTAACACGATGCCCGGCCCACCGTTGATCTCGACAAGTTGGGCGTGCATATCGGCGGGCCCGACGCCCTGGTAGGTGACGGTGCCGATGGCCGCGAACCAGGCGGCAACCGTCTGTGCGCCGACGACCGGACGCATCGCCTGGCGGACCTTGCCCCCGCCGTCGGTCCACAGCGTGACGTCTGGGGACAGCAACTCCATCAGGGCGTTGATGTCACCACCGGTCGCGGCGGCGAAGAACCGCTCGGTGACCTCACGCTGCCGCGACCGGTCCGCAGTGAAGCGCGGCCGCCGTGCCGCTACATGTTCACGAGCACGGTGCGCGGCCTGCCGTACCGCGGGTTCTGAACGCTCGACCGCCTCGGCGATCTCGGCGTGGCTGAAGTCGAAGACCTCCTTCAGCACGAACACCGCGCGTTCGAGCGGGCTCAGCGTCTCCAGCACCACCAGCATCGCCATCGACACCGACTCGGCGTCCGTCACGGTCTCGGCAGTGTCGCCGCTGGTCAGGATGGGCTCCGGAAGCCACGGCCCCACGTAGGTCTCACGCTTGTGCCGGGTGGAGCGCAGCCGCTCAAGCGCCAGGTTCGACACGATCCGCGTCAGGTACGCCTTGGGGTCGGCCACCTGCGAGCGATCAGCGGCCGACCATCTGATCCAGGCGTCCTGGACCGCATCCTCGGCATCAGCGGCGGTGCCGAGGATGCGGTAGGCCACCGAGAACAGCAGGTTGCGATGCTGGTTGAATACCTGCTGGCCGAGGTCCAGGGACCGATCGGTCACCCCGCCTCCCGGACCCGGGTGAACCGGCCGCCGTGGGGCCAAAACGCGCCCGATGCGGGCATCGTCTTCATCCGGCCGTAGGTCGGCCAGGGTGAGGCAGTCACTTTCTCCTTATACCGGGCTGCGATGCGGCCGGTCAGGTAAATCCGTCGGGGGCTGTCGTCGGGGTGCGTGAACTGCACAACACCGTCGTGCCGGCCCAGGCTCACCGGAGTGTGGTAGTAGCCGAAACGGAACGGCTTGGGTTGCTTGCCCTCCTGCGCACGGACGATCGACACCGCGGCGTGCACACCGGTCGGCATACCACCCTGGCAGGTGCCGTGCATGACGCCGTAGCCCTGCCGGATCGCAGCCGCGTCGCCCACCGCGTACACCTGCGGGTGCGACACCGACCGCAGCGCGGCGTCGGTGACAATGCGGCCGCGCTCGTCGACGGTCAGCCCGGCGGCGGCCGCCAGCGGCGACACTCGCGTACCGCTCGTCCAAAGGAACACGTCGGCGACGACGCTCTCCCCGTCCGCCAGCTCGACCGCGTCAGGCAGTACCTTCACTATCTCGACCCCGGAGCGCACCTGGACCCCCAGTCGCTTGAGCGCGGATTGCAGGTACGCCTTGGCCTTCGGGTTCATGGCCGCACCCGGTTCCTGCCGACCCAGCAGCGCGACGTTCAAATGCGGGTGCTGCTCGGCGATCTCCGCGGCCGACTCGATACCGGTCAAGCCGCTGCCACCGACCACCACAGTGCCGCTGCCCAGCCGCGCCAGCTGGTCGGCCAGCACTTCGGCATCCTGGGCGCTGTTCAGCGTGTACCCGTAGTCCTCGACACCCGGCACCGCCGCCGTGTCGGCCACACTGCCCAATCCGTACACCAGCGTGTCGTAATGCAGAACCCGCTCGTCGTCGATCCGCACGATCTTCGCCGCCGGGTCCACCGCCGTCACCCAGCCGTGCACGAACCGCGCGCCCGTACCTTCCAACAGCTTCGGGATGCTCAACTCGGCGACCTGCTGCCCAGTCGCCGTCATGGGCAGCCGCAGCCGCTCGGTGAACCGCTCCTGCGCATTCACCACGGTCACGTGCACATCCCCGCGCCGCTTGACCCGAGCCGCGAGCTGGATCGCCGCGGCCATGCCCGCGTAACCCGCCCCCAGGATCAGGACGCGGTGTGTGGGTGCCATACCCGCCTCACGTTGTGCGCTCATCGTTTCGCCCTCCTCCACTTGCTGCTGACGAACACCAGATGCACGTTGCCCGCCGCCCGTGACATGAGGTCGATGTGACGCGCGACACAGTCGAGGTCGGCAGGCCCCGGGTTGGCCGCGAGCTGCGAGTAGCCGTCCCGAATCGCCGAGCAGCCCTCGGCGGCTCCCAGACTGTCACCCCAGGAGTCTGCGGTGATGATCCTGGATCGGATCTGTCGGATGTGCCGCTTCGTAGGCCAGAAGGTTGCTGCGGTGGCTACCCAAACCACCGATACCGGCGATCGCCAGCGTCCGTATGACTGCCCACATGTACGCCCACCAGGGGGCTTCCGCTGAGAACTTATCCGGGTGGCGGGAGAAGGCATAGCCCGTGTTGAACAGCAGGGTCAGTACTGTCGTAGGGAACAGAAAACCCAGCCATCCTCGGGTCATGACGGCCGCCCGCCAAACGCCCAGTTGTGCACCTCGATGTCGACGTACCGGTCCGGAGCCAGGACGGCGCGCGCCTTGTCCGGGTCCGCCGCCCGGACCAGCACCGCCGTACCCAGCCAGGCGGCGCCGTTGTCGGACAGCAGCGGCCCGTACGCGATCAGCTCGTCCCGGTCGGGCGGCACTGCGAGGTCGGCGGCATGCCCCGCGCCGAGGCCGAGCACCAGGTACCGGTTGCCACCGGTCCGGCCGCCAGGAAAGTCCCACATGGTACGCCCCAGCATGTTGCGCCACCGGCGCAGCAGCACATCCCGGTACACCCCAGCCTGATAGTTGGGCTCGTCGAAGGCGAACGCGCGGGCGGCGGCCGAATCGGGCAGGTCGACGATGTGCACGCTGCCGGTGGGCGTGTCACCGTCGTCGGCGAAGGTAGGGCCGCGAGCGACCATAGCCGCCGCGTACCGGTCCATGTAGGACCAATGCTCTTCCAGCAGTTCACCCCGCAGCGCCCCGGCGCCGCGCCGATCACGGTGATAGCAGAAGAACTCCACGGCCCCAAATATTTACCACCGTGCCGCCAACGGCTATCAGCGTGCGGCAGGGACGGTCACCGCCAATCAGCTGCGACAGCGCTGACCGGCGATCGCACACCGAGCACACGGACCGCTGTGAACGCCTACGCCGGTGGCGTGGTCGCCATCGATACGGCCACTGTTCAGCTCGGACCGACGCCGCGGTCGTCGCGGCGCATGTCCCCGGCGCCGGGGGTCCCCGCACCCAGGCCATAACGCAGGAGCACAGCGCCTTTGGACGAGGTGACGGGCGGTTCGAGAAGCACAAGGTTGGCAGGCACCGCACCGCCGTCGAACACCTTCTTGCCAACGCCGAGCACGACCGGGAAGACCCACAGGTCGAGCCGGTCGAAGAGGCGCTCGCGCAGGAGGGTCTGCACCAGGTTCAGGCTTCCGATCACGTGGACGTGCTCATGCCTGTCACGCAGTTCGTGCACTGCGCTCACCAGGTCGGGTCCCAGCTGCCTCGAGCCCGCCCAGCCCAGATCCGGGTTGCCTCGCGAGGCGACATACTTCGGGACGCTGTTGAACAGCGTGGCGATCCCGCCGTCGACGCCGTCGGCCTGGTTCGGCCAGAACGCGGCGAAGATGTCGTAGGTCTTGCGGCCCAGCAACAGGGCGTCCATGCCCTCCATTCCGGCACCGACATGCCGGCCGACCGTCTCGTCGAACAAGGGCGCCTGCCATCCCCCGAACGGAAAGCCGTCGGGGTCCTCCTCGGGATTACCCGGCGCCTGGCCAACCAGGTCGAGCGTCGCGAACAGGTCGATGTGGATCGTGCCCATGGTGTCCTCCATAAGGTTGTAGATCGTCTGGGGTAGATGCCTCAGATGCCCGGGACGGCGGGGTGTGGCTGATGGTGTCTTGCCCCTGGTGGCCTATGAAGAGTGGCCGCCCCGCCGTA
>NZ_JAATVY010000055.1 GCF_011947195.1 Planosporangium thailandense
GCTGCTGGTTCGTAGTTAGCCGTGACTTGCTGGTTAGCCACCTTCCCCGAATGAACCGTTCCTGGCGCGCGCGGCCGGCTCTAACAGCGGAGGCCGCCACGACTGTCCGTCAGCGGTCAGGAGCCCACGTAGTACCGGTCCGCCACCTCGAGTGCCTGGTCGAGGGCGGCGAGCCCTTCCTTGACCTCCTCGGCCGAGATCGTGCACGGCGGGACCACGTGTACCCGGTTGAAGTGGGTAAACGGCCACAGGCCCTGCGCCTTGCACGCCGCCATCACCTCGTTCATCGGCTTGGCGTCGCTGCCTGCGGCATTGTATGGCACCAGCGGCGCCCGGGTGGAGCGGTCCCGGACCAGTTCGACCGCCCAGAACACGCCGAGTCCGCGCACCTCGCCGACGGACGGGTGCCGGTCGGCGAGGGCCCGCAGGCCCGGTCCGATGACGTCCTCGCCGATCGCCCGCGCGTGCTCGACGATGCCCTCTTCCTTGAAGATGTTGATCGACGCGACCGCGGAGGCGCAGGCGAGGGGGTGACCCGAGTACGTCAGCCCACCCGGGAAGGGGCTGTGGGCGAAGGTCTCGGCGATCGCCCGCGAGATGATGACCCCGCCGAGCGGGACGTAACCGGAGTTGACGCCCTTGGCGAACGTGATCAGGTCCGGCGTGACGCCCCAGCGGTCCACGGCGAACCACTCGCCGCACCGGCCGAACCCGGCCATCACCTCGTCGGCGATCATTACGATGCCGTACTCGTCGCAGATCTCGCGTACGCCGGCCAGGTACCCGTCCGGCGGCACCAGGATCCCGTTGGTGCCGACGACCGTCTCGAGCACGATCGCCGCGACCGTCTTCGGCCCCTCGAACGTGATGATGTCGCGCAGGTGGGCGAGCGCGCGCTCGCACTCCTCGGCCTCGTCCGTGGCGTGGAACGCCGACCGGTACGGGTACGGACCCCAGTAGCGGACGATGCCGGGGGAGCCGGGCTCGGACGGCCACCGCCGCGGGTCGCCGGTGAGCGCGATCGCGCCCGCGGTGGCGCCGTGGTAGCTGCGGTAGGCGGCGAGGACCTTGTGCCGCCCGGTGTGCAGCCGGGCCATGCGGACGGCGTTCTCGTTGGCCTCGGCGCCGCCGTTGGTGAAGAAGACGTGGTTGAGCTCGCCGGGGGCGAGCTCGGCGATCAGCCGGGCGGCCTCGCTGCGCGCGTCGTTGGCGAAGCTCGGGGCGACCGTGCACAGCTTGGCGGCCTGCTCCTGGATGGCGGCGACCAGCTTCGGGTGCTGGTAGCCGATGTTGACGTTCACCAGCTGGGAGGAGAAGTCCAGGTAGCGGTTGCCGGCGTAGTCCCAGAAGTACGATCCGGACGCGCCCGCGATCGGCATCGGGTCGATGAGCGCCTGCGCCGACCACGAGTGGAAGACGTGCGCCCGGTCGTCGGCGCGTACGCGCGCCTCGTCTGTGTACTCCGTCATCACACGCTCCTCCTAACGGGTCTGTGGGAAACCGAGGTCGATGGTGGACGTGGCCGGGTCCGGCCACCGGGACGTGACGACCTTGCCACGGGTGTAGAAGTGGATGCCGTCCGGGCCGTACATGTGCGTGTCGCCGAACAGCGACGCCTTCCAGCCGCCGAACGCGTAGTACGCCACCGGCACGGGGATCGGCACGTTGACGCCGACCATGCCGGCCTCGACCTCGAACTGGAACTCGCGCGCCGCGCCGCCGTCCCGGGTGTAGATGGCCACACCGTTGCCGTACTCGTGCTTGTTGACCAGCTCGACCGCCTCGGCGTACGTCTCCGCGCGGACCACGCACAGCACCGGGCCGAAGATCTCGTCGGTGTAGACGCTCATGTCCGGGGTGACGTGGTCGAGCAGGGTGACGCCGAGGAAGAAGCCGTCGGTGGGCAGGTCGTTGTCGCGGCCGTCGACGACGACCGCCGCGCCGGCCTCGGCACCCTGCCGGATGTAGTCGGCGACCTTGTCGCGATGCTCGCGGGTGATCAGCGGGCCCATTTCGGAGTCCGGGTCGGAGCCGTCGCCGATGCGCAGCTTCGGCAGCCGCGCCGCGATCGCCTCGACGAGCTTGTCGCCGGCGTCGCCCACCGCCACGGCGACCGAAATCGCCATGCACCGCTCGCCGGCAGCGCCGTACGCCGCCGACACGGCGGCGTCGGCGGCCATGTCGATGTCGGCGTCGGGCAGCACCACCATGTGGTTCTTCGCCCCGCCGAGCGCCTGGACGCGCTTGCCGTTCGCGGTGCCGGTCTCGTAGATGTAGCGCGCGATCGGCGTGGAGCCGACGAAGCTCACCGCCGCGATGTCGGGGTGGGTCAGCAGACCGTCGACGGCCTCCTTGTCGCCCTGCAGCACCGTGAACACGCCGTCGGGCAGGCCCGCGTCCTTCCACAGCTGAGCCAGGAACAGCGACGCCGACGGGTCCTTCTCGCTCGGCTTGAGGATGAACGCGTTACCGCACGCGATGGCGTTGGCGCACATCCACAGCGGAACCATCGCCGGGAAGTTGAACGGGGTGATGCCGGCGACCACGCCGAGCGGCTGACGGATCGAGTACACGTCCACGCCGGTCGCGGCCTGCTCGGAGAAGCCGCCCTTGAGCAGGTGCGGTACGCCGCACGCGAACTCGGCGTTCTCCAGACCCCGGGCGATCTCGCCCGCGGCGTCCGACAGCACCTTGCCGTGCTCGGCGGTGATGATCGCCGCCAGTTCGGGGGTGCGCGCGTGCAGCAGTTCGCGGAACTTGAACAGCACCGCGGTGCGCTTCGACAGCGAGGCGCGGCGCCACTCGGCCGCGGCGGCCTTCGCCGAGGCGACCGCCTTGGCGAGGTCGGCGGCGTTGGCGAGGTGGACCTCGCCGGTCTGGACGCCGGTGGCGGGGTTGTAAACGGGGGAGGTACGGCCGGACGTACCGGGCGTCAGCCGCCCGTCGATCCAGTGCGAGATCTGCGAGGTCATGTCCTCACGGTACGTGCCACGACTCCCCGTACAAAGTATCGATTGTTACATTACAACGATGCCGGATCCCATCCTGGTGAGCATCGAGGAGCGCCTCGAGGAACAGTCCGCCCGCGGCATCGCCAACGCCGTCACCCGCGCGATGCGCGACGGGGTGCTGACGCCGGGCATGAAGCTGCCGCCGATCCGCACCGTCGCGGCGCAGCTGCAGCTGTCGCCGACCACGGTGAGCGCCGGCTGGGCGCTGCTGGCCCGGTCCGGCGCCATCCACACCGACGGCCGCCGCGGTACGACCATCGCCGACCTGCGCGCGAGCGGGCCCGAGCGGTACCGCCGCGCGCTGCAGCGGCAGGCCACCTTCGACGTCGACCTGTCCACCGGCGTGCCGGACCCCGCGCTCCTGCCCCAGCTCGGCCCCGCGCTGGGCCGGCTGCGGGCGGCCGCCGTGCCGGGCAGCTACCTCGACGACCCGGTCCTGCCGGAGCTGGTCGACCGGCTGCGCGCGGACTGGCCGTACGTGTGCGACGAGCTGACCGTCATGGACGGCGCGATGGACGCGCTCGACCTCGCCGCCCGCTCGCTGCTGCGGTTCGGCGACCGGGTGGTCGTCGAACACCCGTGCTTCCCGCCGCTGCTGGACCTGCTGGAAGCGATCGGCGTCGAGGTCGTCGGCGTGCCCGTCGACGACGCGGGGCTGTCCGCCGAGGCGCTCGCCGAGGCGGTGACCGGGCCGGTCGCCGCGGTGTTCCTCCAGCCCAGGGCGCAGAACCCGACCGGGGCGTCGCTGACCCCGGCCCGGGCCGAGGAGCTGGCGGGGATCGTGGCGAAGGCCGGCTGCTGGGTGATCGAGGACGACTCCGCCGGGGCGGTCGCCGCCACCGCCGACCTCAGCCTCGGCCGGTGGGTTCCGCGCCAGACCCTGCATGTACGCAGCTACTCCAAGTCGCACGGACCCGACCTGCGGCTCGCCGCCGTGAGCGGACCGGCGAACGTGATGCGCACGCTGGTCGGGCGCCGGCAACTCGGCCAGGGCTGGAGCAGCCGGCTACTGCAGCGGATCCTGGTCAGCCTGCTCGACGATCCGCAGGCGGCCGCGGCGGTGGCGCACGCCCGCGACGAGTACGCCCGCCGGCGCGCCGCGCTGGTCGACGCGCTCGCCGCCCACGGCGTCGCTGTCGGCGGAAACGACGGGCTCAACGTGTGGGTTCCGGTACGCGACGAGTCGGCCGCCCTCATCCGGCTGGCCGGCCGCGGCATCGGGGCGGCCGCCGGCCAGCCGTTCGCCGTGGTGCCGGGACCGGTGAACCACATCCGGGTCACCGCCGGCCTGCTGGCCGACGGCCACGCCGACGTCGCCGTCGAGATCGCCGCCGCCGCCGAGACCGGCGCCTGGGCGGGAGTACGGTGATCGCATGTCGTTGCGCAGCATCACTCTGGTCAGCGTGCCGGTCACCGACCAGGACCGGGCGAAGGCGTTCTACGTCGACGTGCTCGGGTTCACCGTGAAGTTCGACTACACGATGGACGCCGGGCAGGCGGGGTCCGCCGGGGCCGGCGCGCGGTGGCTGATGCTGACCCCGCCCGGCGGCGGCGCCGACATCACCCTGGTCACCTGGTTCGCCGACAGCACCCCGCCCGGGTCGGCGAAGCTCTCCATCAGCTGTGACGACGTGGACGCGACGTACGCCGAGCTGACCGCGCGCGGCGTCAGGCCCAACAACGAGGTCCAGGACGCCCCGTGGGGCCGCTGGTTCGGTATCGACGACCCGGACGGCAACAACTGGCTCGTCGTCCAGGTGGCCTGACCTCGTCAGCGCTGGTCAGCGCAGGCCCGCGAACAGGTCGTCCTCGGGTAGCGCCGCACCGGTGCGGTCCTGGACCCGGACGAAGGTCTCCATACCCATCAGCTCGGTGAACCGCTCCTTGCCCATCCGCAGGAAGAAGATGTTCTCGCTCTGGCTGGAGTGCGCGGCCAGCGCGTCGAACTTCTGCGCACCGTACGCGGTCGTGTCCACCCAGGTGGTGATCTCGTCGTCGGGCAGGCCGATCTGCGGTCCGGGGTCCTCGGCGGACGGTTCCGGCTCGTCCCACTCGACGCCGAACTCCCGCAGCACCTTCCCGAACTGCTCCATGGCCGAACGCGGCGCCGTGGTCCAGTAGACCTTCGCGGGACTGCCGGTCAGGGCGACCGCGGCCATCGTGATGCGGTGGGCCTGGATGTGGTCGGGGTGGCCGTAGAAGCCGTTCTCGTCGTAGGTGACGACGACGTCGGGCTGATAGCGCCGGATCAGCTCGGCCAGCCGCTCCGCCGCTTCCGCCACCGGCGTGGTCCAGAACGAACCGGGCGCATCGTTCGTCGACCAGCCCATCATCCCGGAGTCGGCGTAGCCGAGCATCTCGAGATGGGTGATCTTCAACGCCGCGCAGCTGGCCTCGAGCTCCGCCCGGCGCATCGCGGCCACGGCCTCCGGGTCGTGCCCCGGCTCACCGGGCTTGACCCCACCGGGGCCGTCGCCGCAGCGTCCGTCGGTGCAGGTCACGAGGACCGTCGTGATCCCCTCTGCCGCGTACCGCGCCAGGACACCGCCGGTGCCCGTGGCTTCGTCGTCAGGATGGGCGTGCACCGTCATCAACGTCAGGGGTCGATCAGCCATGGCACCACCCTACGAGCTACGTACGACAAAACGGGGACACCTCGGGTGCGGGCGGCACCTACTGTGACCTCATGCTGATCACCCGACGTACCGCGTTGAGGTCCCTGGGCGGCGCCGTCGGCCTGCTCGGCCTCTCGGCCGGCGGCGTCGCGCTCGTCGATGCGGAACTACTGCCCGGCAAGTCGGTGTTGAACCACGCGCTCGGTCGGTGCGACGCCGCACCGCCGCCCGCAGCGCTGCGCGGCACACCGCCACCGCCGGTCCTCGGCAGTTTCCGGTCCGCGGCGCGCCGCCGGGAGGTGCGCTTCGCCATCTCCTACCCGCCCGGGTACGCCGACGGCGCGGACCTGCCGGTCTGCCTGGCCCTCCACGGGTACGCCTCCGACGCCAGGGCCGCGATCGGCGCCGGGGACTACCCGCAGTTCATCGCCGGTGCCGTCCGCGACGGCGTGGCACCATTCGCGCTCGCGGCGCCCGACGGCGGCAACGGCTACTGGCACCCGCACGCCGGTGACGATCCGCTCGGCATGCTTGTCGACGAGTTCCTACCGATGCTCGCCTCTCGGGGCCTGCGTACCGATCGGGTCGCCGTGGCGGGCTGGTCGATGGGCGGGTACGGGGCGTTGCTGTGCGGGTTGACCTACCGCACCCGGTTCCGCCTGGCCGTCGCGACATCGCCAGCGATCTTCCATTCGTACGCGGACGCCCACCACGTCAACCCGGGCGCGTACGACTCGCCGGACGAGTGGGCGCGCTACGACGTCAGCGCCCGGGCGAAGGAGTTCGCGGGGCTACCGGTACGGATCGAGATCGGGGCGGCCGACCCGTTCGCACCGGCCGTGCGGACGCTGCGCGACCGGCTGCCGGATCGCGGTGTCGTGCGGATCGCGACCGGATGCCACGACAACGCGTTCTGGGCGTACGCCGCGCCGGCGCAGGTCCGGGCGATCAGCAGCGCCCTGGCAGCCTGATTGACGGTGCTCAGCGTGCCCGGGCCGGGGCAGGTACCGGTGCGGGAGTATCCACGGAAGGAATCTGATGGCTCTTCGACCGGGACCGACCAACACGCTGACCGACGTCGCGGGCCTCCGGGTCGGGCATCACCAGCGCGTCGGCGACGGCTGGCTCACCGGGACGACCGTCGTGCTCACCCCGCCGGACGGGGCCGTCGCGGGGGTCGACGTGCGTGGCGGGGGACCGGGTACCCGGGAGACCGACGTGCTCGACCCGCGCAACCTCGTCGACCGCGTACACGCCGTCGTACTCGGCGGCGGCAGCGCGTACGGGCTCGCCGCCGCCACCGGAGTCATGGCGCGACTGGCCGACGACAAGATCGGCTTTCCGGTCGGCGTGGTGGAGGGTCAGGTGGTGCCGATCGTTCCCGCGGCGGTCCTGTTCGACCTGGGCCGGGGCGGCGAGTTCCGGGCCACCCCCGACGCGGAGTTCGGCACGTCCGCCTATGACGCGGCGACGGCCGGCCCGGTCGCCCTCGGAACGGTCGGCGCGGGTACCGGAGCCGTGGCGGGCGGCGTCAAAGGCGGGGTCGGGTCCGCGAGCGTCGTCCTCGGGTCCGGGATCACCGTGGCGGCGCTCGCCGTCGTCAACGCGGTCGGGTCCACGGTGGACCCGACCACCGGTGAGCTGTACGGCGTGCGGTACGGGCTGCCCGGCGAGTTCGACGGCCTGCGCGTCCCCGGCCCGCGCGAGCGCGCCGCGGCCACCGCGCCGGAACCGTCCCCGGCGGCCGGTGCGTTCCACACCACCATCGGCGTGGTGGCCACGGACGCGGCGTTGACCAAGGCCCAGTGCCAGAAGCTGGCCGGCGTCGCACACGACGGCATGGCGCGCGCCATCCGCCCGGTGCACTCGATGTTCGACGGTGACACCGTCTTCGCCCTCGCCACCGGCGTCGACGTCCCGCTCGGGCCGCCTGCGTTCAACGACGTGCTCGCCGCGGCCGCGGACGCGTTCAGCCGGGCGGTCGTCCACGCCATGCTCGCCGCGACCGGCGCCGGCGGCTTCCGCGCGTACGCGGAGATCTGTCCCAGCGCGGTCGCCGGATGGTGTCGGCGCTGACGCTCAGCTCGTCCGGGACGGGAACCGCAGCGGGAGCCGCTCCGGACCGTACAGCGCCGATGGCGGCCGCCAGTCCACCGGGCCGGTGATCTCCGGTGGGTCGAACCGCTCGGTGAGCACGCGCAGCGCCTCCGCGATCTCGACCCGCGCGGTCGCCGCGCCGATGCAGAAATGCGGTCCGCCGCCGAACGCCAGCTGGGCCGCTTCACGTTGTCGGGAGATGTCGAACCGGCTGCCGCCGGGGAAGACGCGGGGATCGCGATGGGCCGCCTGGATACAGACCGGGACGAAGGTCCCGGCCGGAATGTCCACCCCGTGCAGCTCGACGTCTTCGAGGGCGAACCGCGGGATCACCGGGTCCGTCGGCGCCCAGCGCATGACCTCCTCGGCGGCCCGGGCGGCCAGCTCCGGTCGCTCGCCGAGCCGGCGCCACTGCTCGGGGTGCGCGGCGAACACCACCATCGCCTGCGCGAGTTGGTTGCGGGTGGTGTCGTGGGCGGCGAACACGAGCCCCACGGCGAGGTTACGCAGCTCCTCCGTGCTGAGCCGGTCTCCCGACTCCTCGGCGGCGACGAGGGCGGACAGCAGGTCGGCGCGCGGGTCGGCCCGGCGCTGCGCGATCAGCCCGTCGACGTACTCGTACAGTCCGACCACGGCCATTTCGACCCGGCTGCGCGTCTGGGCGAGCGTGAGGCTGAAGGTGAGTCCGACATCGCTCGACCAGCGCCGGAACACGTCGTAGTCCGCTGCCGGCACCCCGAGCAGTTCGCACATGACCGCGACCGGCAGCGGGTCGGCGAAGGCGTCCACGAACTCGCACTCGCCCGCGGCCGCTATCCGGTCGGCCAGCAGTACCGCCCGCTCGCGGATGAACGGCCGGAGGGACTCGATCACACGCGGGGTGAACGCCCTGTTGAGCAGCCGCCGCTGCCGGAGGTGGTCTTCGCCGCGGCGGTGCAGGATCAGCGGCACGAACCAGTCGTACAGCGGCCCGTCCGAGATGCCCTGCAGCGCGAGATGGCGTTCGCCGCTCTGCCCGAAGCGCGGGTCGCGCAGCACGGCGTGGGCCTCCGCGTACCGCAGCACGACCAGCCCCAGCGGGGTGCGGGCGTACCAGCTCAGCTCGCGGGCCTCGGTGACGGCCGGGGAGTCGAACCGGAACTCGGGATCGGTGACGTCCAGAAACGGTGCTTCCGGCGAAGCCTCGACGGTACGCACGATGCCCCCTTCGGCGGTGGCGGATCGCATCGATGGACGCGGGTACGGCCACGGTAGCGACCGTGGGTCGGCGGCGACAGAACAATTGCGTACCCGTGCAACAAGATCCGCGCAATGTGGTACACGTTGCTGCTTCGTGTGCCCGGATAGCAGCAATGTTCGCAACATTGCGCGGAGCTTTCCTAGAGGACGACGCCGAAGCCGCGCCGGGCGAGCCGTAGCAGCACCGGCCCGGGGGCGGTGAGGTCCCGCACCCGATCGGCGCACAGATCCTCCAGTTCGGACAGTGCGCTCGCGTACCGGTCGGGACCGGACCGGCGGATCCGGTCGAGGATCGTGGTGTTCGCCCAGACCTTCGCGCGCGCCTCGGTCAGGAACCGGCGCGTCGCCGCACGGTTGGCCGGGCGGAGCAGCCGGTCCAGCGCCGTCGTCTTCGACACGGCGGTGAGCTCGGTGTCCTCCGCGTCGACCCGGGTCACCAGGATCTCGTCCACGCGGCCGTGGTCGGCGGCGCGTGCGGCCAGTCGGGCCGCGTCGTCGAACTCCGCCGGGTCGATGACCGCGAGCAGCGCCTGGGGGAGGTCGTAGTTGATATGCGCGTTCATGCCGAGCAGGACGTGGTGGACCGGTGCCAGGCGGCGCCGGCCCCGGGTGGCGGCGAAGGCCAGCCGCCACGGCGCCGGAACCGGTCCACCGGCCCGGTCCGCGTCGAGCGCTCGCAGGTACAGGTCGGCGAACTCGACGTCCAGCCGCTCGAGCCAGGCGGGGTCGGCGAACAGGCTCCGGTCGATCGCCTCGGCGACGGCGACGGTCGTCCGCAGGTACGTGGCGTGGAAGAAGCGACGCGGATCGTCGGCGGCGCGCAGCCGGTCCAGGTCGGCCCCCATCCGGGTGATCAGCGCCGCGATACGCTCGCCCATGGGCGCAGCATGACACCCCGCACGGCCGCCCGGCGCGGCGCTGCCGTGGTCAGTCGCTGAACTCGCTCCCCACGTGAGGCGGCTTGAGCTTCGAGACGTAGTGCTGCGGATTGTGGTCCTCCCACGACGCCGGGAACGGGACCTTGCGCAGCAGCTTGATCGGGCCGGACAGCAGCGCGAGCGGGGCCGCCGCCAGCTCGGTGAGGTTGCTCAGCTGGGTGGTGGGCTGCGGGCTGTGCCGCCAACTGCTGTCGGAGTACCGGTACTCCTGACCGAAGTGCGCGAACTCGCCGGACATGGTCGGCGGGAACGACGGTACGACGTCGTTCCGGTAGCGGTACCGGATCACGTTGGAGGCGAGGAACTTCTCGCCCTCGCACGCCTTGGCGAAGTCGGGGCAGCCGAGCATCGGCTGGCCGAACGTGTACACGGCCTTGAGCTTCTCCGTGATCGGCTCGAACGCGTGGTCGCTCAGCAGCCGGACGGTCCGCAGCGCGGCCATCGCCCCGCCGAGGCTGTGCCCCGTGATGTACAGCGCTTCGAGCGGGTGGGGCATCTCCTCCGCGCTCTTGTGCACGGACCGTCCCCGCACGGCGCGCCACAGGCCGGCGATGACGTCGTCCCCGGTGATCCGTTCGTTCCGGTAGAAGCCTCCGTGCACCCGGAAGCTGCCGGTCGAACCGGCGACGGACAGCGTCACCTCCTCGGGGTCGACGTCCCCGGATCCCAGCCAGCTGATGAAGTTGAGCGGCTGGGTGCCCCGGTAGCACAGGATGACCACCCTGCCGTCGCTGCTCTGCACGAGGAACGCCGTCGCGCTGATGAACATCCCGTCGACGGTGCAGGAGAGCATCGTGCAGTGGTTGTTCTCCAGGCCCAGCCTGGTCATCATGGTGGCCACGATCCGCTGGTCGGCGTACGCGTACCCGGAGCAGACCGCCATGGTGTGGGCCACCACGTCGTTCGGGTGTTTCGTCGTCGTCGTGAGTACCTGCGTCAGGTCGGGATAGACCGGAAACCCCGGTGAGGTCGTCTTCAACGTGATGAGGTCGCGGTAGCTGGGGCCGTAGGCTTCTTCGTACCGGGCTCCGGGCTGGGCCGCCACCATGCCGGCACGCCCGGCTCCGTCCACCGCCGGGAGGCCCGTTACTGGACTGACCACGCTGTTCTCCTTCCGCTGCGCGACCGGTTTCGCTGACGTGTCGAGCTTCGCTGCGGGTGGAACACATCGTTGGTGCCAGGTGACCGCGGGCACACCTCACGTTGGACAGTCCCCGCCGGCGGTGGGACGGCCGGTGGCGGACGGCGAGCGCATGCCAGCAGGGTATGGGCTCGTCATCGGTACCCGATCGGTGACGCGACTCGCCGACCGGTCGCGTCCGAACGTCATGTCCCTACCCGGACGATGGCCGGTAAACCCGCCGGTTTCGCCCGAGAGCGCCGGCAGCGACCGATGTGGGCGGGCCGTAGCCGGGCCGGTCACAGGCGACTGCGCCGTGACCGGCCCGGCTCCTCGGGGACCGTGTCGGGCACCGGAGCCGGCCTGTCCGCGCCGTGGAACACCAGCCGGGCGTGCTCGACGTCGGTCGGGTCGCCGTCGCAGTCGACCACGATGATCTGGCCGGGGCGCAGCTCGCCCCACAGGATCCGCTCGGACAGCGGGTCCTCGATCTCGCGCTGGATCGCCCGGCGCAGCGGCCGGGCGCCCAGCACCGGGTCGTAGCCCTTCTTGGCCAGGAACCGCTTGCTGTCGTCGGACAGCTCCAGGTCCATGTCCTTGTTGCGCAGCTGGCCCTCGATCCGGGAGATCATGATGTCCACCACGGAAAGGATCTCGGCCTCGCTCAAGGGGTGGAAGACGATCGTGTCGTCGATGCGGTTGAGGAACTCCGGCCGCAGGTGCTGCTTGAGCTCGTCGTTGACCTTGACCTTCATCCGCTCGTAGTTGCTCTCGGCGTCCTCGCCGCCGTGGAAGCCCAACGAGACCGCCTTCGACACGTCCTTGGTGCCC
>NZ_JAATVY010000056.1 GCF_011947195.1 Planosporangium thailandense
TGCCACCGCGGCGGTCTTCATCACCAACTGGGCCACCGGCCTGCAGAAGCAGCAGCTGATCGCGATGAACGGGGCGCCCTGCGGCAACGGCATCACGATGTGTTGGCGGGTACAGGCACCCCAGGGCAAACCGGTTATCGCCGTCGTCGGCGACTCCACCGCCATGGCCCTCGACCCCGGCTTCGTCGACCTCGCCCACCGCCGCGGCTGGGGCTACGTCCTCGCCGCGAAACAGGGCTGCGGCATCGGTGGCCTGCCGTTCACACTGCACTCTCCCAACCCGCCCGCGCCCTACCAGGTACAGTGCGCCATTGATGCCGACCAACGGCTGCACGCGGTGCTGGACACCTATCACCCGTCGATAGTGTTCGCGCTGTCGAACTTCGAGACGCTCCCGTACGCCACGGCCGACTCACGACTCGTGCAGCCGCTGACACCGGAGTGGACCGACGGGCTCCACGGCGCGCTGCGCCACTTCGCCGAGCAGGTGACGCAGACGGGCGCGGTGCTGGTCACACCGGGTGTGCTGCCGATGTCCAGCAGCGCCAAGGCCTGCCTGGCACCTAACCCGCCGAAAAACAGCTGTAAACCGGTCTCCGCGTCCACCCCGAACGGCAACGCCGCCAGCACCATTTACCAACGGGTCGCGGACGAGACCCCGGGGACGCACGTTCTCGCCATGCGACAGGTCGTCTGCCCGCGCGGCGCGTGCCCGATGGTCATCGACGGGCTCGTGGTGCGCTACGACGGCGTCCACTTCACGCCGCAGGGCGCGCGGTGGTTCGTCAGCAAGATGGAGCCACAGCTCGCGGGCTACGCGCGAACCAAATAGGCCCAACCGGTCGCCACGACAGACCGCCCGCGGCCGCGACACATACAGACGTCGCGGCCGCGGGCGGTCTGTCGCTCGGCGCCGCTGTTGTTCCGGCAGATCCGCGACAATGTCGACGACGGAAGGCTCGACGGGTCGGCACTTCCCGTGCCGCGCCGGCATGTCCGCCAGCGTCGCCTTCGAGCGGGGCCGTTTCCTCCGTGCACGTGATGGTTCGTCCGATCGAGGCGCTGTACTCCACGTGAACTCCCCGGACACCTGGTGCGGACCTGAGGTTCCACCGGCCACGGACACGCGGCGGAAACAGCGGAAGGGGTGGCCCGATCATCGGGCCACCCCTTCCGTCATACCTGCGGTCCTCCGGCCGGAGCCGGCAGGGCCTGCCGTCAGCGCGGTACGGCGGGCAGCAGGTCCTTGCTGTGCGCGCTCGCGTAGGCCGGCACGCTGTCGTTGTTGATGGCGTTCCACAGCTCGGGGCTCGCCGTCGGGTCCAGGTAGACGACGCTCTGGTCGCCCTCCATGCCCGTACCCTTCACCGGAGCGGTGAGGTAGGTGATGCCGCCGCTGCGGATCCCCGGTACATCGAACGCGAGCGAGCGCATCTCGCTGTTGGACAGCTGGCTGTCGACCGAGATGGCCTTCGTCAGGGAGTCCATCAGGTGGAAGGCGCCGATCGGGTCCTTCGCCGGGTCGAACCCGCTCATCTTCGCCATCACGGCCCGCAGCAGGTTCTGCTGACGCTTGACCCGGTCGAAGTCGCTGCCCGGCAGGCCGTGCCGCTGCCGGACGTAGAACAGCGCCTGGGTCCCGTTGAGGTGGTTGATCCCCTTGTGGAAGTGGTTGCCCACCTGGTCGGTCGTGTCCTCGGACACCTGGACGTCGATGCCGCCGAGAGAGTCGATGATGGAGGTGAAGCCGGCGAAGTCGACGACCGCGAAGTGGTCGATCCGCACCTGGGTGAGCTGCTCGACGGTGCGGATCAGCAGGCTCGGGCCGCCGAGCGAGTACGCGGCATTGATCTTCATCTTGCCCTTGCCCGGGATGTCCACCCACGAGTCGCGGGGCACCGAGACGACCTGCGCGGAATGGCGGTCGGCCGGGATGTGCATGATCATGATCGTGTCGGTACGCTGCTCACCCGGTCGCCAGGACGGGTCCTTCGCACTGCTCCCGGTGGTCGCGTTGGGATCCCGGGAATCGGAGCCGAGCAGCAGGAACGTCTGGCTGTTCTTCGTCGCCACCGGCTTCTGCGGACGCTGCTTCTCGTCGAGACCGGCGAACGCGTTGTCGATGCGGCCGACGTTGCCCTGCACCCGGTTGATCAGCACGTACCCGCCGATGAGCGCGATCCCGACCAGGATCGCGAGGGACGCGCTGGTGATGATGAGCACGCGGCGCCAGCGCCGGCGCGGGCGCTTGCCGTTGCCACCCGGGCCGCGCCGCCCGCCGTTGCCACCTCCGCCGTTGCCACCTCCGCCGCGGCGCGCCTGCGCCGAGGGGACGTCTTCGGCGTCGACCTGAGCGGTCGCCTGGCTCTGGTAAACCCGGCCGGTTGAGGCGCGCATCTGGTGTCCGTACGCCTGGGGTGAAGGACCGTACTGGGGCCGCGTCACTTCCGTGTCCTCTCGTTCGTCGCCGCCACACGAGCCACTCCCTTGACGACCGATGCCGGTCGCAGTGACGGGATGGGGACCGACGGTGGCGACGTCGCGGGATCGTTGTCGATGTGGTCGGTAGGTCTGCTGGTGGTGTCGAAATGCGACCGCACAGCCGCGGACGTCAGGCCCAGCACGAGGCCGAGCGCCATCGACGCGGGCACGTCGCGGGCGGGCTGCGGCGACACCCGGGTCGCACGCGCGCCGCCCGGGGTGTGCGTGACCGTCCGGTACGGCGGACGCCCCGCACCCGTCGTCAGCTCGCGCAGCAGCCGGATGAACTCGGTTGTCAGAGCGTTGACGAGGTCACGCGGCTTCGCCGCCGACGAGCCCTGCGCCGCCACGGTCAGCTCCCGGTCGGACCCGACCGTGATCCTGTACTCCGCGGCCAGCGCCGCCGGCGTCGTGTCCAGGTGCAGCTTGTCGATGACCGCGCGCATGACACGGTCGTCGACGAGCATCCGGCGGTACAGCTGGACGTCGCCCGGCCTGCTCACAGCCGACATGTACAGCGTCATCTGAGCGCTGTACAACGGCGTCTGCTGTGACGTCACCACCGCGCCGGTGACGGTGGCGAGCACGGTGACGGTGAGTATCCACCGCCACCGTTGCCGCACGACGCCCATCAGGGCCTTGAACGCCGCCGACAGCATCACGCGACCGGCGCCTGGGCCGGCGACAGGACGCCGTCGGGTCCTAGGTCGACGGCCGGGTCGACGATGGCGACGAGCGTAGCGCCGTCCGCCACATCGCTCGCCGGCTGTGGGTACACGGGCACGCGCAGCAACCACCAGATCGCGGCCGCGCCGGCGGCCAGCGTGGTGATCAGCACGGTCGGCACCGGCAGCGCGCCGGACGCCGCGAGCAGGCCGAGGGCCGTACTCGCGAGCGCGAGAACCGCGAGCGTCGCCGGGACCTGCGGCCGGCTGAAGCCGAGCCGGCGGAGCCGGTGCGCGATGTGGTCGGTCCCGCCGTCCAGCCACCGGCGTCCGGCCCGGACCCGGGAGACGACCACCAAGGTGGTGTCGACGGTCGCGACGAACGTGACCAGCAGCAACGCGGCACCTACCTGGAACGTCCCCCCGCTCGAGCCGACCAGCGCCACGGCCGAACCACCGATCATGAAACCGATGAACAGCGAGCCGGTGTCACCCATGAAGATGCGCGCGGGCGGCCAGTTCTGCGACAGGAAGCCGCCGGCTCCCGCCGCCAGGCCGGCCAGCAGGACGGCCACCCCGGGTCGCCCGTTCACCAGGGCGTACACCGCGAGCGCGACCCCGGTGGCCGCCGCGATGGACCCCGCGGCGCCGTCGGAGTTGTCGAGCAGGTTGAACGAGTTGGTCATCACGACCAGCCACACGACCGTGACGACCGCGTCGGTCCAGGCCGGCCCGATGATGTCGATCCGGGTGCCGGCGGCGGCCAGCAGCGCGGCGACCGCCGTCTCCACGCCCAGCCGCGACAGCGGATGCAGGGAGCGCACGTCGTCGACCAGTCCGAGGACGGCGATGAGGAGCCCGCCCAGGGCGAGCGTGACCAGCCGCGCGTCCCAGTGCCGCAGCAGGAAGGTGGCAGGGACGAAGGTGGCCACCGCGACGGCTACGCCGCCGAGGTACGGCGTGGCGCGCAGGTGCGCCTTGTGTGCGGCGGGCCGGTCCGTCAGGTTGAGCCGCAACGCGACCCGGCGCATCGGCTCCGTGAGCGCGGCGGCTACCGCGAGTGACGTTAGACCCGCGGTGACGACCGGGGCGACAGCATCGATGGACATCAGGAGTTGACCATACCGGCAGTGCCGACCGCGGTGGCGGCCATCTCCCGCCGAACTTCGGCGATGATGTCGTTCAGCGCGTCGTCGAGATTGCGCTGGGGCGCCCAGCCGGTCAGCGTCCGCAGCCGGGCAGTGTCGGGAATGCGACGGTTCATGTCCTCGAAGCCGGCCCCGTACACCTCCTCGTAGGGCACCAGCCGGATCTCGGAGTTGGAGCCGGTGAACTCCAGGACGCGCTCGGCCAGCCGGAGGATGCTGATCTCGCCGGTGTTGCCGATGTTGAAGGTCTGCCCGATGGCCGCCGGCTCGTCCAGCAGGGCCAGCAGGGCACTGACGACGTCGGCGACGTGCGCGAAGCAGCGGGTCTGCGTGCCGTCACCGAAGACGGTCAGCGGCTCGCCGGTCAGCGCCTGGTGTACCAGCCGCGGAATCACCATGCCGTACGCGGGGCTCTGACGCGGGCCGACGGTGTTGAACAGCCGTACGACGATCGACGACAGCCCGAGCTCGCGGTGGTACGCGTTGGCCAGGATCTCGTCGACGACCTTCGCGGTGCTGTACGCCCAGCGCATGACGCCCGGGCTGCCCAGGATCCGGTCCGCGTCCTCGGTCAGCGGGCCGCTGGCGTTCTTGCCGTAGATCTCGGATGTGCTGGCGATCAGCACCCGGCGGTCGTGCCGGTGGGCGGCCTCGATGACGTTCTCTGAGCCGCGGATGTTCGTACGCAGTGATTTGAGTGGCTGCTCGACCACGAGGCGTACGCCGACCGCCGCAGCGAGGTGCACGACCGTGTCGCACTCGTGCACCAGCTCGTCGACGACGAGTTCGTCGAGCACCGACCCCTGTACGAACCGGAACCGGGGGTTCCGGGCGGCCGCGTCCAGGTTGGCCAGCCGTCCCGTGGACAGGTCGTCGAGCACCACGACGGACTCACCGCGGGCAAGAAGCGCATCGACCAGGTGCGACCCAATGAACCCGGCGCCACCGGTCACCAGCGTTGTCCCGCCGCGCATGCAATTCTCCTAAAGACTGTGAAGCGGATGATCACCCTACCGCCGACTCGCGGCGCGGCTAGGGCGTGGAACAGGACGCGAACCCGTAACCTGTCCCGTGCGCATAATGTCCGTGTGTCGATCGAAAAAGGCAAACGCGCAACGCCATTCAGTGCGCTGCGTCGATAAGGAAAGAGACGAATGGTGGCCGTGATGAGTCCAACCGACCTACGGCGACGGTCTGATCGGCTGACCTTGCTCACCGAGAAAGCGCACCGGGTGACTGCTCCCGCCGCCGTGTGGGTCGTGACTCCCCTGCTGGTCTACCTGTTGCTGCGCCAGCAGACCTTCTACGCCGTGGTCGGGTTCGCCGTCACCCTGCCGTTGCTGATCGTCGCCCGTCCGGGCCAGGTGGCCCTGATGCTGACGCCGGTGGTGACGCTGCTGCTGGGCGCACCCATCTTCCAGCACGGCAGCCAGATCGTGACGGGCGCGGTGGCGGCCCTGGTCATCGGTGTCTTCCTGCACCTACGCAGCGGCAGCGCGCGGCTACGCGCCGACCATGTCGTGGTCGGGTTACTCAGTTGCGTCCTGCTGGTGAGCCTGCTGTTCCCGGCCGAACACCTGAATCCCGTCTCCTCCCCACGGGCCGACCTGATGACACTGCTGGAGGGCCTGATCCTGCTGTCGGTGACGTTGGCCGCGCCGCCGTTGCCGCGGCGCGTCGCGCACGTCTCGGCGCTCACCGGCGCCGCCGCCGCGATCTGGACCCTGATCGCGGGCGCCTACGAAGGAGGGCGTCTGGTCGGGCTCACGCTCAACACCAACTACCTCGGCGCCGCGTTCGCCGTGCCGGCGGTGATGGCGATCGGCGTGGCCTGGGCGAGTCGTCGGCCGCTGTGGCTGCTGGCCGCGCTGCCGAGCCTGGTCGGCCTCGCCGCGACCCGCTCGCGGGGGGCGATGATCGCCACCGCCGCGGGGATCGTCGTCCTGGTGCTGGCCCACGTCCGCCGTGCCCGCCGTTCGGTGCAGGTCGCGGTCGCCACAGCGCTGGTCGCCGCGGTCGCCGGTGGCCTCGCCCTGACGCAACTGGTCGGGCTGGGCAGCCGCAGCACCGAGGAGCTCACCTACAACAACGAGGTGCGCGCGCAGGCGGCCCAGTTCGCCGTGCACGTGGCCCTCCACCACCCGCTGCGGGGCATCGGGTACCTCATGTTTCCCCCCTATGCCGGCCTGGCGTCCAATCTGAACGTCGTCATCAACACTCACGACGACTTCCTGCGGCTGGCGGCCGAGGCCGGCCTGCCCGCGCTGCTGGTCTTCCTGTTCCTGCTGTGGCGCGGGGCGCGGCGGCTGCGCGGGATCGGCCGGAACGACATCACGGTGCTCTGCGCGGCCGTGGTCACGTACGCCGTCGGCCTGCTGTTCGCCAACACCCTGTCCAACCTGATCGTCACGACGCCGTTCTGGCTCGCGCTGGGCACCCTGATGAGCCACGCACCGGATCAGCGCGGGACGTTGTACCACTCGAAGGGCGGCCAGGGCATGCACGCGGAGCCCGCGGCCGAAGCCTGAGCCCGCGGCCGAAGCCTGAGCCCGCCGTCGGCGCCTGACCTGACCGGGATCCGGTCAGATCAGGCGCCGACTTCGTATCCGGTCAGGCGTCGACGCGGGCGCGTCGGCGCCCCGGCCTGGTGAGCCGGTCCAGATCCGCCCGTCCCGGCAGCAGCCGGCGCGCCGGGGTGCCGGTGGCGCGCAGGAACCACGCCACCTGAGCGCCACCGAGGATCGCGTACCCCCCGCTCGACGCCAGCCCACAGCCCACGACCCCCCAGCGCGGGATCAGCACCAGGCACAGCACGACGTTGGCCGCCACAGCGGACAGCGAGATGGCCGAGGAGACCACCGGCCGGTTGAGGCGTACCAGGAAGCCGTTGACCGGCCGGGTGGCGCCAAGGGCGAAGATCCCGACGGCCAGCCCCATCAGCGCCGGCACGCTGCCGGCGAACCCCGGCCCGTACAGCAGCGGAACGAGTACCGGCGCGGTAAGGCACATCCCGGCGACGGCGACGGCCGACAACAGCGCCGAGGTCCGGGTGGCGGCGAGCGTGACGGCTGCCGCGTCGGCGAGTTCGGTGTCGGCCTGCCTGGCGAGGGCCACCTGCGCGGCGGCGTCCGTCACGATCCACGCCAGCTCCGCGATGGTGACCGCGAGCGAGTACAGGCCGACCGCGGTCGGGGTGGACAGTCCGTTGAGAAGCAGGACGTCCAGCCGGAGCAGCAGGTACAGCGCCGCGAACGCCAGGTGGTAGCGCAGCCCGTAGGTCAGCGTCGCCCCCGCCAACCTCCGGTCGACGTCGCGCAGCCTCGGTCTCATCGCGGGTACGAGCATCACCAGCGGAAGCCCGGCGGCGATTGTCCACACCCAGACGACGACGCCGACCGTCAGCGTCCCGGTGAACGCGAAGCCGAGGAGGGCTCCGCACTGCCCGACGGCGGCGACGAGCGACGCGCGGTTTACCACGTTGAGACGGCCCTGCAGCACCAGGACGCTGTTGACGTACAGGACGGTCATGCCCAGCGGCACCGCCGCCAGCGCGACGAGCAGCAGCCCGTAGCTGGGGAGCGGCACCGCGCGCGGGCCGAGCAGCAAGACGATGATCAACGCGGCGGTGCCGGCGAACGTACCGACGGCCGGACCGAGTAGCAGGCTGTTGCTGGGAATCGAGGCCCGCGCGCGCCGCCAGAGCGCGGTGTGCGCCTGCTCCACCGACATGTGCCCTACCGACTGCGCCATCGAGGCGACCGCCACCACGGCCGCGTACGCGCCGCGGCCCTCCGCGTGCAGCGAGCGGGCGATCACGATTCCGGTAGCCGCGCCGAGCGCCACCCGGGCGAACCGGGTGAGAACCGTGTGGATGACCTGACGGGACCGGGAGCTCATCCCAGCAGGTCCCGGTACAGCGCCTCATGACGCTCGACGCAGGCCGGCGTGCTGTACGCGGTCGCCGCCTCCCGCGCGGCCGCGCCCAGCCGCGCCCGCAACGCCGGGTCGCCCGCCAGCCGGGCGATCGCGGCGGCGAGCTCGGTCGGCGCGTGCGGCGGTACGAGAAGACCGGTCTCGCCGTCGGTGATGAGCTCGGGTACCCCGCCGACGGTCGTGGCAACCACCGGCAGGCCGGCCGCCATCGCCTCCAGGACCGCGTTGGGCAGGCCCTCCTCGTGCGAGGCGAGCACGGCGAACTGGTGCTCGGGCAGGTACCGGCTGGCCCCGCGCAGCCCGCCGGCGAACTCGACCACGTCGTCGAGTCCGTACCCGCGGCACAGCTGGTCCAGGTGCGCGCGCTGCGGGCCGTCGCCGATGAGCCGTACACGCGGCGGCGCCGGCAGGCTCGCCAGCGCCGCGAGCAGGTCGTCGTGTCCCTTGTACGCGATGAGGTTGGCGATCATCACGCCGTGCGCCGGCTGCCGCGTCACGTCGGCGTGTGCCCCGGGCAGGTCGACGCCGTTGGGGATGACCCGCACGCGGTCGGTCGGGTAGCCGTCACGCTGTACGGCCTCCTCGGCGCCGGCCCGCCAGTTGCACACCATCGCCGTGGCCGCCCCGCGGCCCAGCGCGTGGAACAGCCGGTTGCGGCGCCCGACCGGCGGGGGCGTCGCGCCGCGCCGGCCGGCGACCCGCACCGGCACGCCGGCCGCTCTGGCCAGCGGCAGCACCAGGCTGTAGCCGGTGAACAGGAAGGCGTGGCACACGTCGGGGCGCAGCGCCCGCAGGTGACGGCCGACGGCGAGCAGCTCGCGCAGCCCCGCCGCCACCATGCGCACCTTCCGGTACCCGGGTGCGCCGCTCAGCGGCATCCCGGCGTACCCGAAGACCCGGACGTCGACGCCGGCCGCGCGCAGCGGCTCCTCCAGCGGGCCGCCCTTCGACAGCGCGAGCACGTGCACGTCGTGACCGCGCTCGCGCAGCCCGACCGCCAGTTTCACCAGCTGCGTCTCGGTACCGCCGACCCGCAGCGTGCCGACCGCGAGGACGACGCGCAGCGGGCGGCCCGGCGCCCCGGTGCCCGCCGGCTCGGGAACGACCGTCACCGGCCGGCCGCCGGGGTCGCCTCCGGCTGCGGTCCCGGCCGGGGGCCCGGGCGGGGTCCGTCGACGAATGTGCGGTGCCACAGCTCGAACTGCATCAGCGCCCAGATCCGGCTGGAGTGGTCGATGCCGGCGTCGTGCTGGTCGAGCAGGGCGCTGACCGCGTCGGGCCGGAACAGGCCGCGGCCGCGGGCGGTGGCGTCGGTGAGCACGTCGCGCGCCAGGTCGCGCAGCTCGGTGCGCAGCCAGCTCCCCAGCGGCACGCCGAAGCCCATCTTCGGCCGGTTGAGCAGCTCCGGCGGCAGCCAGTCGGCGACCGCCCGCTTGAGCAGGTACTTGGTCTGCCCGTCGCGTACCTTGAGGTGGGTGGGCAGCCCGGCGGCCCATTCGATCACCTTGTGGTCCAGCAGCGGCGAGCGGGCCTCCAGCGAGACGGCCATCGTGGAGATGTCGGCCTTCACCAGCAGGTCGCCGGGGAGGTAGGTGTTGACGTCGGTGTCGATGATCCGGCCGAGGGTGGTGTCGGCCTTCGAGCCCATGAACGCCTCGTCGATCAGCCGGTAGCTGTCGATGCCGGCGAGCCGGTCGCGCATCGCGTCGGTGTAGAGCGCGTACTTCTGTTCCGGGGTGAAGTACGAAACGATCCGCGCGTACCGGCGGTGCGGCGGCTGGCCGAGCAGGTGCAGGCCGCGCGCGACCCGCCGCAGCGGCGAGCGCGTCGGGTTCTGCGCACCGAGCGCCTTACCGAGCCAGGCCAACGGCCGCTGGGCCACGGCCGGTACCGGCACCCGGCCGGCCGCGGTGGCCATCCGCA
>NZ_JAATVY010000057.1 GCF_011947195.1 Planosporangium thailandense
CGTCCTCGCCGAGCGCAACGACGTGGAACGGCGGTTCCTCCTCCTCGTTCGGGAGGCCTTCGACGCGGATCTCGCCGTTGCGGTCCTGGACGGGGCCGACGCGGCGCTCGCCGTGGATGCCGACATGCCGGGGGCGCTGTCGAGCGGCCCGGTGCCGGCTCATCTCGCCGCCCTCCGCGGCGTCGGCGGTCCGTTGCTCACCTCGGAGAACCTGCCGTCGGACATTCGCCAGACACTGGTCGTCCCGCTGGAGAGCGGCGGTCGCCGCTTCGGGATCGTCGCGCTCGCCGTCCGCGGGCGGCGGCGTCGCCGGTTGTCGACGCGCGACCTCACGTTGCTGACTCCGCTCGCCAACGCCCTCGCCGCGGCCATGCGGGGCGCCGAGCACCTGGACCGACTGGTCGAGGAGACCAGCAAGCTCCACGCGGTCGTGGCGCAGTCCACCGAAGGCATCCTCATGCTCGACGGCGACGGCGCGGTTCAGATGTGGAGCAGCGCCTTCGCCGAGCTCACCGACATCACCGCCGCGGAGGCGGCCGGTTGCCGGCTGACCGAACTCCTCGACGTGCCCGACCCGGCCGAGGGCGGCCGGCTGCTGCCGGTGACGGCGGACAACCCGCGGTCGGTGGTGGAGCTGACGATTTGCCGGCCGGACGGGGAGGCGCGCCGGCTCCGGCTGGCACACTCCGGGGTGTTCGCCGACGGGGCCCTCGTCCGCGACGTGGTGGTCGTCCGCGACCTGACCCGCGAGCACCGCACGGAGCGCCTCAAGGCGGACTTCATCGCGACGGTCTCCCACGAGCTCCGCACGCCGCTGACGCCGATCATCGGGTACCTCGACCTGCTGCGCACACGCGGCGACCAGATGCCGCCCGACAAACGCGAGAAAGCGTTCGACCTCATCGCCGACCGGGCCGCGCACATGTCCCGCCTGGTGGAGGACCTGCTGCTCGCCTCGCGGATGGGTGACACCGAGTCGGATCTGGCGCTGCAGGTGTCGGTGGATACCCACGACCTGGCCGGCATCGTCCGGCAGGCAGCCGACGACCTCGACGCGCCCCGCGTCAAGGTCGACCTTCCGGACGGGGCCGTACCGGTCCGCTGTGACGCCGGCCGGGCCATCCAGGTGGTCACCAACCTGATCAGCAACGCGCTCAAGTACTCGCCGGAGACCGAGGACGTCCAGGTACGGATGCGGCACGATGACGACCGGGTACACGTGGACGTGACGGACCGTGGGCGCGGTATCCCGGCCGACCAGCTCGAAAAGGTCTTCGAGAAGTTCCAACGGGTCGAGGACCCGATGACCATGAGCACCGGCGGTACCGGGCTGGGGCTGTTCATCGCGCGCCGCCTGGCACAGGCCATGGGTGGCGATGTCGGGGTCCGGTCGACGTTGAACGTCGGTTCGGTCTTCACGCTCACGCTGCGGCGCGCCCGGCAGCCCGTGGAGTGATCTCCCGGCCGATGGTGCGGCCGATGTTGTCTGTCGCGCCCGGCAGGGCCGCACCGGATGGTCGTTCATCGGGCCGCGAGCCGGTGAAATGACCACCGACCTGCGCCGGTCGCATCAGCGTCGGCCGGTGTGCCGTCTCGCCGGGCGGCACCGCCGCGGATGTCGCCGGTCGGTAACGCGTCTCTCCGGTTGCCCCGGCCCGTCTGCTCTCCTACGGTCGTGACAGTGGCCTTGAAAGCCCGTGGAGGGTGCCATGACGCGAGAAGAGATCGCCCGGGCGGTGATGGCGGCCAAGCTGGAACGGGGGCTGTCCTGGCAGGAGCTCGCCGATTCGATCAGCAAGCCGGTCACGTGGGTGGCGGCGGCTCTGCTCGGACAGCATTCTCTCGCCCCTGCTGATGCCATGACGCTCGCGACGAAGCTCGGCCTGCCGGAGCGTGTCGCACCGATCCTTTCCGCGGCGCGGGCCGGTGACGCGCCCGGCGCGGCACCGGCTGATCCGACGATCGGCCGGCTCTACGAGGTGCTGCGGATTTACGAGCCGAGGTGACCGGGGACCGGCGCGGCCGGTGGACCGGTTATCGGTGGATGCGACACCCGGCACCGGGTGCCGGCGCCTCGTGCCGTCCTGAGCCTCGTCCCGTGAGCCGTGTGCCGTCACGAGCCTCGCACCGCGATCAGCGCTGCGCCCTTGTCGGCGTGTTGTTTCGGCTGTCGGCGTCGTTTCAACGCCGGTGTTGCTTCGTCGTCTCCGGTTGTCCCCGGCGGTGCCGTACCGGTTGTGCGTCCCCTTCTGCGGCCCCTTCTGCGGCCCCTTCTGGGGTCCCTTCTGCGGCCCAGCCGGTCGTTAGTAGGGCCGTCGCCGGGGTAGCGCACCTGTCAGCCACAGGCAAGCGGGTCAGGTTCGGCTGACGGCCGACCCGTGTTCCTGGCCGACACCCGCGAGCGGGCCGGCGGTCCGACGGCGACCCCACCGCGGCGGGTCGATCCGCATCCATCCCACACCGAACCGCCCCATGAGGCTGTCCGACGACGACGGAGGAATGGCATGGCACAGGGCATCGTGAAGTGGTTCAACCCCGACAAGGGTTTCGGCTTCATCAGTCAGGACGGCGGCCGGGGCGATGTGTTCGTCCATTTCTCCGCCATCCAGTCGACCGGTTACCGCACCCTGGAGGCCAACCAGCGGGTCGAGTTCGAGATCACGCAGGGACACAAGGGCCTGCAAGCAGATCGGGTGCGTGTGGTCTGAGGCTCCGGGGGCCGCCCCCGGCGGGGCTCGCCGGCCCGCCGTGATCGTCCGGTCGGCCCTCTCAGCCCTTGGCGCCGGCGCGGCTGCCGGCCAGCGCGAGGACGCCCCGGGGCCGTACACATCGGATCGGCTCGAGCGCCGCGCCCGCGTCGGCGAGTACCTGGTCGGCGGCCAGGACCCCGGAGGCGGCCGCGCGCTCCATGAGGGCGCTGGGAAACGGCAGGCGTACCCAGTCGCCCGCCAGGTACAGCCCGGGAGCCTCGGTGACCACGCCCGGGCGGGTACGGTCGCTGCCGACGCCGTACGCGGGGGCGTTGCGTTCGACCCGCGCGTGCTGGTCGAGAACGGCCATCGACGCGGTCTCGGGCCACAGCCCGGCGAGTTCGGCCCGCATCCGGGCGGCCGCGGTGTCCGCGTCGAGCCCGTCCTCGCACGCGTACGCGTGCAGTTCCAACACCCCGCCGCCGCGGTGGGCCGCCCAACGCCGCGCCTGCTGCTCGATCTCGTGACACACGGTGACCGAGTCGAGCGTCGCCTCGCGCGTGACGGCGTTGAAGGCGGCGCGGCGCGGCTCGCAGCACCGGGAGGTCCACAGCCGGGCGACGGCGTACGGCGCCGCGACACCGAGCTCGCACAGCTGGGTGGCCAGGCGGGGAGCGGTCCGCGCGAGGCCGGACGACGCGGCTCCGAGCGTCCGGACACCGGACGGGTCGGCGGCCAGGACGGCGTACCGGCAGATGACTCCCGCGCCGCCGCGCAGCGTCACCCGCCAGCTGTCCCCGGCCGGCTCGACCCGGTCGACCGGCTCGGCGAGCCGGATGTCGGCGCCGAGCGCGTCCAGCCGGGCGGCGAGGGGCTGCCAGATGGCCGTCGCGTAGTCCTCGGTCGGCGCGTCGAGGTCGAGGCCTTCCGGATTGCCCAGGAAGTAGAAGTGGAACATCATGATCATCTCAGCCGCCGACATCGTCTCCTCGCGGTTGAAGAACGAGTGGGCGAAGACGTCGAACAGCATGGCACGGGCCCGGTCGGTCAGCCGCAGCGAGTCGAGGAACCGGGCGGCCGGCACGTGGTCGTACTCGCCGTAGGTGCGGCGCCGTTCATAGCTCAGCAGCGCCCACGCCGCCGCGCGGTCCAGGTCGCGTAGATCCCGCAGTCGTAGGCTGGGCGAGCGCGCCACGAGCGCCGCCAGGTTCAGCAGCGGCAGGTGCGGCAGGTTGGCGAAGTCTTCGGTCGGCCACGCCCGCGACAGGACGGGGTACCGGCCGAGCGGGCGGAGAAAACCCAGCTCCGGATCGATGCGCCGGAGGATGGCCCGCCACGTGTAGTACTGGCGGAAGAAGCCGTGGAAGCCGTGTCCGACCATGTGGGTCGAGCCGTCGGCCAGCCGGTGGGGCCAGGCCGCCAGCCGGCCACCGAGCCGCGATTCCCGTTCGATCAACGTGACCGGCATTCCCCGCTCGGCCAGCACCAGCGCCGCGCTCACCCCGGCGATACCGCCGCCGATCACCGCGACCCTGGCGGGTCGGGGCGCCGCTCGTGGCCGGTGCGACCGGGAGCGGACGATCATCCATCGCCGACCTGCGACACTCATGACGCGGCATCTCCCGACCGTGGCTCGAGGCGTGGCAGGCCCGGCGTTGCAGGCGTTCAGTCGTCGGCTGTCGTCAGCGCGGGTGCCCTCCGCTGCGGCGGCACGTCCGCCGCCGGCCCGTCGGCGTGGCATCCCAGCACGCCGTCGACTCCCGCCTCCGCCAGCAGGTGCGCCACGGACGGGCTGGTGTTCACCACCCGTAGCTCCGCGCCGAGCCGGTGGAGGTCGCGCTGCACGCCGATCAGCGCGCCCAACGCGGTGGTGTCCATGAACGTGACCGAGCCGAGGTCGACCAGCACCCCGACCGGCTTCATGGCGATGACCTCCGCCGACAGGCTGTGGCGGAGGGTGCGGCTGGAGAGGATGTCGAGCTCTCCACGTACGTCGACCATCAGGTTGCCGTCGGGCAGCCAATGTGTGCTGAGCTGACCACTTGCCATTTCACGCCCCCTGCGTCGCTCGACCTCCGGTGACGCTCAGCGTTACCCCCGACGCTCTGCGTCCAAACATGGGCGGCGGCGGTGCTCTATGTCGAGACGGGCTGTTGTTTTACCCGGAAAACCCCGGGTAGAGCCGTCGCCGCTCGGGCGTTCTACCTGTTCTCGCCCCTGTCACATTCACCATTGGCAATGGACCGTGCGCATCGGCCCGTTGCTCTGATCCTCTGTGCTTTCCGGTCGCAGGCGGCACCGACTGACGTCGCGGGCGGCACCGCCGAAAACAGCGAAGGCCAGGTAATGAATATCGGCACGTCGACACCCGTTGTCAACCCGCGTACGGCGCGGTCGCACGGCCGCCGGTGCCCGGCGACCCGGCACGTGATGCGGCATGTGATTCCAGCGGCACCCCTGATCCAGCGGCACCCCTGATCCAGCGGCACCCCTGATCCAGCGGCACCCCTGATCCAGTGGCACCTCGCACAGCGGCATTGATGGAGGCCCCAAGCTGTGAACTATGCGCTTTTTTTCGGGTCGCTTCTGCTCGTCATGGTCGTGATCTGGCTGCCGATGCCGGCCGGTCAGCCGCACGCGCCGCTGCGCAATTATCGGAACGCCTTCTTCATCAGCGCGGCGGCGATGTCGTGCGTCGGGTTCGTGCTGTACACCAACCACTGGGCGACGGGGTACGCCGTCCTGTCGCCGGTCGTCGGTGCGCTGATCGGGGCGACCGCCGCGACGTTGATCGACACCGGTCTCGTCGAGAACGCGATGCCGCTCGTGGTGCCCGGTGCCGGGAACGTCGAGGCGGGCGGGCCCGTCCGGCACCACCCCCGGCCGTCGCGCAGGACGCACCTGTTGCGGGCGGCCGGCGCGCTGGTCGGTGTCGCCGTCACCTGGCCCGTCTGGCTGCTCGTCGCGCTGGCGATCTGGCTCGAGCAGCCGGGCCCGGCGTTCATCGTCGAAGACCGGCTCGCCGGCGGCGGCGGCGAGGTCCCCCGCCTGAAGTTTCGGACCACGTCGTTCGAGGCGCGGTCGCGGACCGGGGGCCCGCCAACCCTCAAGGTCGGCGTGCTGCTGCGGCTGCTGCGGATCGACCAGTTGCCGCACCTGGTCAGCCTCCTCGCGCTGGCCGTGGTCCTGGTCTGGCCGGCGTGGCTGCGCCCCGAGCGGGTCCGCGGCTGGGTCTCCGGTCAGATCGCCGTACGGCGTAGGCACGCCCGGCGCTATCTCGGGTTGGCCACGGTGACGGCGTCCTGCGCGGTGCTGGCCGTCATCGTCATCACCAACGTCGTCGTGCCGCAGCAGGCCAGGCACAAGCGTCCGGCGGCCGGCCCGACGCTGGCCGTTCCCCAGGCGTTCGACCCGAGCGAGAACGCGGTCCTGCCGCACAAGCGGGTGGTCGCGTTCTACGGGATTCCGGGGTCGGCGGTGACCGGACCGGCGTACACGCTGGACGCCGACATGCTGGAGCGGCTGCGCGCGCAGGGCGCCGAGTACGAGAAGCTGGACCCGGCGCACCCGGTCGCGCTCGGCATCGACGTTGTTGCCAGCATCGCGGACGGGGATCCCGGTGACACCGGGACGTACAGCCACCGGCTGGACAAGGCCACGCTGGACAAGTACGTGGATTTCTGCCGGACCAACAATCTGCTGCTGTTTCTGGACCTCAACCTCGGCTGGTCGGATCCGATGCAGGAGCTTCAGTACTTCATGCCGTACCTGGCCCTGCCGTTCGTGCACCTGGCGATCGACCCGGAGTGGTTCTTCCCCCGCCACAACGGAGTCCCCGGGATCAACCTGTCCAACGTACGGGCCGCCGACCTCAACCCGGTGATCACGGCGATGGCCGAGCTGCCGGCCAAGTACCGGATCCCGCGCAAAATCGTCATCATGCACCAGTTCCGGCCGACCGGTGACGGTCTCTCCGACCCGTACGACCCCGGCTCGGCCGAGATCGCCGACAAGCGCAACATGGTCGACGACCCGCGCGTCGACGTCGTCTGGCACGTCGACTCGGTCGGCGGCTGGTTCGGTGACATTCAGGACAAGACACGGCAGTACAGCTCGTGGGTCCGCAAGGACATGGAGCGTTTCAACAACTTCAAGTACGGCGGCTTCAAGATTTTCTACCAGCTGGAGTCGAAGAACCGGCTGATGACGCCGAAGGAGGTGATGACGATGCTCAAACCGCCGCCGATGGTCGTCACCTACGGCAACTGACGCCGGGCGCGGCGGCCGCTACGAGGCGCTTCGCGCCGGCGCGCCGGCGAGGGCGGCTTCGACGTGGCCCACCAGTTCGCGCGGCGAGAACGGTTTGCGCAGGAGGGCGACGACCCCCGGCGTGCGCGCGTCGTCGACCTCCGCCCAGCCGCCGGTCACCAGCAGGATCGGAATGTCCGCGACGGACGGATCGGCGTGTACCGCGGCCGCCAGCTCCAGCCCGTTCATGCCCGGTGGCATGTCGACGTCGGTGAGGAGCAGGTCCGGGTGCTCACGCCGGACGTGGTCGTACGCGGAGCTGCCGTCGCCGCACAGTACGACGCTGTGACCCTGCCGGGTGAGGGCGCGTGAGTACAGGGCGCGGAGGTCCGGATCGTCTTCGGCGATCACCACGCGTGACATGGTCAGGCTCCTGTCGCAGTTGATCGGGTCCACTACCGGCTTCTGCGGCGGACGACGCAGGCGGCGGACCGGTGCCGATTGCCCGCCGCGCGTACGCGGGCGTCGGTCCGCGGGGCGTCCGTGCCGTCGTAGGCGAGCTGCGGAGACAGGCCGGTGATGTCGAGGGCGCGCCGCACGATGCCCTGGCAGTTGGTGACGGTGAGGGCGATGCCGCGCCGGCGGGCCGCGCGGCACGCGGTGAGCAGCGCGGCGATCCCGCGGGAGTCGAAGAAGGCGAGCGGGGCGAAGTCGAGCTCCACGTGGGTGAGGTCGGGCCGGCTCAGCAGGTCGTGCAGCGCGGCGCCGAACGGTCCGGCCGTCGCGATGTCGACTTCACCGCGTACGGCCAGCCGTACGGCGGTGTCCGCGATGGCGGTCGCCGTGACGGCGAACTGCGGTGGGTCGGTCGGGTGGGACGCGGTCGCCATCCGGCTCTCCTCTTCTTGCCTGTGCATATGTCGGGCCCCTCGGTGCGGCGGGTTCGCTACCGGCCGGGGGTGGGGGTGGGCCGCGGTGTGCGGGTGTTCCTGTCGTGCCCGCCGCCGCTCTGGTCGCGGTTGCCGTCCCGGCCGGAGCCGGACTGGCCGCCGTCGCCGGTCCGCGCCACGGAGGCGAGCACGGCCGTGCAGTACGGCTCGACCTTGTCCCGGCCGCCCGCCGCGGTGATCAGCGACGTGAACACCGGGTTGTCGAGGGCCTTGCCGTGGCTGACTTTGTTGCCGACCTGGTAGGCGCGGCACAGCGCGATCAGCTTCGGGGCCGGCTTCGACGGGCTCGGGCTGTCTGGCACCGCGGAGGGGCTCGCCGCGGTGGCCGTGCGGGTGGCGGGGGGCGCCGCCGCGCGGGTCTCGGTCGCGGTGGGCTCGGCCGCGGACAGGCCCGACGAGATGGTGTGCGCGGGCTCGGCCAGGGGGTTGGGCAGCGCCCCCGTTTTCGCGGCGAGCGCGACGCCACCGACGGTCGTGGTGGTGGCCAGTACCGCCAGCACCTTGACGGTCAGCGCCTTCATGGCCAGCGTCTTGACCGTGGACAGCCGGCGTTGGCGCGGGATGGCGACGTGTCGGGCCGCGAGGAACGCGGAGACGGCAGCCTCCTCGCTGTTCAGCTCGTCCGGGCGGCCGGGAGCGGCCGCCGCGGCCAGCAGGGCGGCCAGCTGCGGGTGACCGGTGTGTGCGCCTGCCGACGGCGAACCGAGCAGCTGCTCGGCGGTCTCCGGGTTGAGGCGGCGGGGGCTGTGGATGCTCATGTCATTCCTGTTGGCGTCGTGACGCTCGGATCTGTTACACCGTCGGTGGGTAGATGACCGCGTTCGGTGGCGAAGTAGTCGCGCGCGGTGGTGAGCTGGTCGAGCTGTTCGGCCAGCCGGCGCAGGCCCCGGTACGCCGAGGTCCGGATCGCGCCGGCCCGCTTACCTAGA
>NZ_JAATVY010000058.1 GCF_011947195.1 Planosporangium thailandense
GGGTGAGATCGAGGCCGTCCTGCTGGGCCACCCCGCCATCGCCGAGGCGGCCGTCGTCGCCCGCGACGACGACGGGCACCAGCGCCTCGTCGCCTACCTCGTACCGTCCGCAGTGGACGCCCCCGCCGCCGGTGAGCTGCGGTCGTACCTCGGACAGAGCCTGCCCGACTACATGGTCCCGACGGCGTTCGTGACGCTCGTCGCGCTGCCGCTCACCACCAGCGGCAAGCTGGACCGGCGGGCGCTGCCCGCCCCGGAGCAGGACGGCGCCGCCCGCGCCGAACACGTGCCGCCGCGTACCGAAGCCGAGCGCGCGGTCGCGCAGATCTGGGGCGAGGTGCTGGGCGTCGACCGGGTCGGCGCCACCGACAACTTCTTCGCCCTCGGCGGCGACTCGATCCTGAGCATCCGGGTCACCTCCCGGCTACGATCGGCGTTCGGTGTCGAGGTGTCGCCCCGCGCGGTGTTCACCCACCCCACCGTGGCCGCGCTCGCAGCGAGCGTCGACGGCAAACCGGCGTCCGGGCCGGCCGGCCCCGACATCGTCGCGGTACCCCGCGACGGCGACCTGCCGCTGTCGTTCGCCCAGCAGCGGCTGTGGTTCCTCAACGAGTTCGAGCCGGACAGCGGCGAGTACATCACCTACACCGGGCTGCGCCTGCGCGGCGCGCTCGACGTCGCCGCCCTCCGCGCCGCCCTCACCGCGCTCGTCGCCCGGCACGAGACCCTGCGCACCACCTTCGACTCCGTCGACGGCCGGGCGGTGCAGCGCGTCCACCCCGCCGCGGACGTACCGCTGCCCGTGCTCGACCTGTCCGAGCTGCCGGAGGTGGTGTGCGAGGCCGAGCTGCGCCGGATCCTCGCCGACGAGAGCACCCGCCCGTTCGACCTGCGGCACGGGCCGCTGCTGCGACCCTGCCTGGTCCGCGTGGCCGTCGACGAGCACGTCCTGAGCCTGGCCCTGCACCACATCGTCACCGACGGTTGGTCGATGGGCGTGCTGCTCGATGAGCTGGCCGAGCTGTACCGGGCCACCCGGTACAGCGAGCCGCCGGACCTGCCGGCGCCGGCGTTCCAGTACGCCGACTACGCCGCCTGGCAGCGCCGCGCCCTCGACGGGCCGGTTCTGGACGAGCAGTTGGCGTACTGGCGGCGCCAGCTCGACGGGGTCGCGCCGCTCGAGCTGCCGACCGACCGGCCCCGGCCGGCCGTGCAGACGAGGAACGGCGCTCTGCTGGAGTTCGGCGTACCCGCCGACGTGGCCCGGCGACTGCGCGAGCTGGGCCACGGGCACGACGCCACCCTGTTCATGACCCTCGTCGCCGCCTGCCAGGTCCTGCTGCACCGGTGGTCGGGGCAGCGCGACATCGCGGTGGGCACGGTGCTGTCCGGCCGGGAACGACCGGAATGGGAGCGGCTGGTCGGCCTCCTCGTCAACACGCTGGTCCTGCGTACGGACGTGGACGGAGCCCGCAGCTTCGCCGGGCTCCTCGCCGACGTGAAGCAGACGGTGCTCGCGGCCTTCGCGAACCAGGACGTGCCGTTCGAGCGGATCGTCAACGAGCTGCAGCCGACCCGCGACACCAGCCGTAACCCGCTGTTCCAGGTCATGGTGGCGCTGCAGAACCTGCACAGCGCGGCACCGGAGTTCGCCAGCCTTTCGGTCGACGAGGTGGCGCCACCCGCGGTGTCCTCCGCGTTCGACCTGAGCATGGTGTTCCACCCGGACGACGACGGCGGGCTCACCGGCGTCCTGGAGTACAACACGGACCTGTTCGACGGCGACACCATGCGGCGGTTGGCCGAACACCTGCTGGTCCTGCTCGACGGCGTGGCCCGGGACCCGGACACCCCGGTAGCCGACCTCCCGCTGATGCCCGACGACGAGCGGGCGCGCGTCCTCGGCGAGTGGAACGACACCGCCCTGGAGGTGCTGGCGACGACGTTCCCGCGGGCGTTCGAGGCGCAGGTCCGGCGGACGCCGGAGGCGATGGCGCTGGTGTGCGGCGCGGTGGCGCTGACGTACGCGGAGCTGGACGCGCGGGCCGACCGGTTGGCGCGGCGCCTGGTGGCGCGGGGCGCCGGTCCGGAGCGGGTGGTGGCGGTGGGGCTGCCCCGCTCGGCGGATCTGGTGGTGGCGATGCTGGCGGTGCTGAAGGCAGGGGCGGTGTACCTGCCGGTCGACATCTCCCAGCCGCGTGAGCGGGTCGGGTTCCTGCTCCGCGACGCCGGTGCGGTCCTCGTCGTGACCAGTGCCAGCACGAACGTGCGCGCCGCCGCCGACGGGCTCGACGTGGTCCTGCTCGACGGTCCGGCGGCCACCGCCGGGCCGGACGTCGACCTGCCCGGTCCCTCGACGCCGGACAGCGCCGCCTACGTCATCTACACCTCCGGCTCGACCGGAACGCCCAAGGGAGTCGTCGTCACCCACCGCGGGCTGACGAACCTGCTGGCGAACCAGCGGGCGAGGGTGCTGGCGCCGGCGGTGCGGGCGGTGGGCGGCCGGCCGCTGCGGGCGGCGCTGACCGCGTCGTTCACGTTCGACGCGTCCTGGGAGCTGCTGCTCATGCTGGCCGGCGGGCACGAGGTGCACGTCATCGACGACGCGGTACGGGTGGACCCCGACCGGTTCGCCGGCTACGTCGGCGAGCACCGCATCGACGTAGTGAACTTCACGCCGTCGCACCTTCAGCAGATGCTCCCGGCCGGGCTGCTCGCCGAAGGGCACCATCGGCCGTCGCTGGTGCTGCTGGGTGGCGAGGCGGTGGGCGAGGCGATGTGGTCGCAGCTCGCGGCAACCCCGGCGGTCACCGCGCACAACCTGTACGGGCCGACCGAGTGCACGGTCGACGCGCTGTCCTGCCGGGTCACCCCGGACAGCCGGCCGATGGTGGGCCGGCCGCTGGGCAACCTGCACGCGTACGTCCTCGACGACCGCTTCGAACCGACGCCGATCGGTGTCCCCGGCGAGCTGTACCTGTCCGGCCCGCAGGTCGCGCGTGGCTACCTGGGCCGGCCGGGGCTGACCGCGCAGCGGTTCCTCGCCGACCCGTTCAGTGCGGCCGGGGAGCGGATGTACCGCACCGGCGACCGGGTCCGGTGGACCGCCGACGGTGTGCTCGAGTACCTCGGCCGCGCCGACGAGCAGATCAAGATCCATGGGCTGCGGATCGAGCCCGGCGAGATCGAGGCGGCCCTGCTGCGCCACCCGTCCGTGTCCGAAGCCGTCGTCGTCGCCCGCGACGACGACGGCCACCGGCGCCTGGTCGGGTACCTGGCGTCCGGGGGCACGGACGCCCCCACCACGTCGCAGCTGCGCTCCTGGCTCAAGGGCACCCTGCCCGACTACATGGTGCCCTCGGTGTACGTCATCCTCGCCGCGCTGCCGAAGACCAGCAGCGGAAAGGTCGACCGGCGCGCGCTGCCCGCACCCGAGCTCGACCCGGCGCTCGAGACGGCGTACGTCGCCCCCGTCACGCCCACCGAGCGGGAACTGGCCCGCGTCTGGGCCGACGTCCTCGGCGTCGAGCGGGTCGGCGCGGGCGACAACTTCTTCGCCCTCGGCGGCGACTCGATCCTGAGCATCCAGGTGGTCTCCCGCGCCCGGCAGGCGGGTCTGGCGCTCACCTCCAAGGACGTCTTCGTGTACCAGACGGTCGCGGAGCTCGCCGCGGCGATCGACGCCCGACCCGGGCCCGAGCCGGTAACGCCCGCCCGGGAGGAGGCCGGCCCCGCGCCGCTCACCCCGATCCAGCAGTGGCTGCTCGACGACGCCACCGGCCACTTCACGATGACCACCCTGGTGGAGTTGCCGGAGCACGTCGACGAGGCCGCGCTGCGCACCGCCGTGGAGGCCCTCGTCGCCCACCACGACGCGCTGCGGACGCGGTTCACGCAGGCCGACGGCGGGTGGCGGCAGGAGGCCGGACCGACCGCGCCGGCAGCCGTCTTCAGCCGGCACGACCTGTCCGGCCTCGACTCCGACGGCCAGCGGGCCGCGCAGGAGCGCATCGCCGTCGCCGCCCAGACCGGCTTCGACATCGCCCACGGTCCGCTGCTGGCCGCCGTGCTGTTCACCTTCGGCCCCGGCCGGCCACCTCAGCTGCTCCTCACCGCGCACCACCTGGTGATCGACGGGGTGTCCTGGCGGATCCTGCTCGAGGACCTGGAGACCGGCTACCACCAGGCCCGGGCCGGCCAGCCGATCCGGCTGCCCGACACGACCACCGGGTACGCCGAATGGGCGCGCCGCCTCGCCGCGCACGTCCACGCCGGCGGGCTCGACGACGACCTGCCCTACTGGACCGCGCTGTCCGCGGACGGCCCGGCCGACCTGCCGGTCGACCGTACGGGCGACAACACCGCCGGCCGCACCCGGACGCTGTCCGTGCGACTGTCCGCCGAGGACACCGACGCGCTGCTGCACACTGTCCCCGACGCCTACCGTACCCAGGTCAACGACGTGCTGCTCAGCGCCCTGGGTCGGGCCCTGTCCCGGTGGACCGGCCGCGACCGGGTGCGCATCGGGGTCGAGGGCCACGGGCGCGAGGAGATCATCGACGGCGTCGACCTGTCCCGTACGGTCGGCTGGTTCACCGCCGAGTACCCGCTCAGCCTGGACGTACCCGCCGACGCGGACTGGGGAACAGTGCTCAAGTCGGTCAAGGAGCAGCTACGCGCCGTGCCCCGTCGAGGGCTGAGCTACGGGGCCCTGCGCTACCTGAGCGCGCCGGACGCGCCGGCCGCCGCACTGCGGTCGGACCGCGCGCCGGGCATCAGCTTCAACTACCACGGCCAGTGGGGTGCCGGGGCGGCCGAGGGCGACGGCCTGTACCGGGGATGGCTGCCGGCGATCGGACGCGACGTCGACCCGGACAGCCCGCGCACCTACCTGATCGACGTGACCGGGATCGTCGCCGACGGCGAGCTCGAGCTGGGCTGGACGTACTCGACCGAGGTGCACGACGAGGCGACCGTCCGGCGGCTCGCCGACGACGTCGTCGCGGGGCTGCGGGAGATCGTCGCGCACTGCGCCCGGTCGGAGTCCGGCGGGCGGACACCGTCGGACTTCCCGCTGGCCCGCCTCCACCAGGATCAGGTCGACCGGATCGTCGACACCGGCCGGGACGTCGACGATGTGTACCCGTTGACGCCGCTGCAGGCCGGCATGCTGTTCCACAGCCTGGTCGACGGTACGGCGGCCTACCTCGACCAGATCTGCACCCGGCTGTCCGGCGTGACCGACCCCCACGCCCTGGCCGAGGCCTGGCAACGGGTGGTCGACCGGACGCCCGCCCTGCGGACCCGGATCGTCTGGGAAGGCGTCAACGAGCCCGTCCAGGTGGTGCAGCGCCGGGCGGCGCTGGCCGTCACGCACCACGACTGGCGGGAGCTGACCGAGGAGGAGGCCGACGACGAGCTGCGACGGCTGCTGGACGACGACCGTACGGTCGGCATCGATCTCACGCTGGCGCCGTTGATGCGGCTGACCGTCATCGCGCTGCCCGGCGACGAGGCCTGGGTGGTCTGGACCTCCCACCACATCGTGCTCGACGGCTGGAGCGCCGGGCAGGTGTTCGCCGAGGTGTGCGAGCAGTACGCGGCGATCGTGGGTGGCCGACGGCCCGCCCTCGTTGCCCGCCGCCCGTTCCGCGACTACCTCCAGTGGTTGCGCCGTCAGGACGCCGACGCCGCACGGCGCTACTGGCGGCAGGCCCTCGCCGGCTTCGAGTCACCTACGCCGCTGCCGTACGACCGCCAACCCGTCCTGGCGCACAGCGCCGAGTCCGTCGAGTCGGTCCACATCGAACTCCCGCAGGCGCAGGCTTC
>NZ_JAATVY010000059.1 GCF_011947195.1 Planosporangium thailandense
TGGGATTCCTTTGGTGACAACATGTTTGTTGCCGGGATTTTCTTTGACAAGTTTTTGTTGGAGAGTTTGATCCTGGCTCAGGACGAACGCTGGCGGCGTGCTTAACACATGCAAGTCGAGCGGAAAGGCCCCTTCGGGGGTACTCGAGCGGCGAACGGGTGAGTAACACGTGAGTAACCTGCCTTCGACTCTGGGATAACCCCGGGAAACCGGGGCTAATACCGGATATGACTTCTGCCGGCATCGGTGGGGGTGGAAAGCTTTTGCGGTCGGAGATGGGCTCGCGGCCTATCAGCTTGTTGGTGGGGTGATGGCCTACCAAGGCGACGACGGGTAGCCGGCCTGAGAGGGCGACCGGCCACACTGGGACTGAGACACGGCCCAGACTCCTACGGGAGGCAGCAGTGGGGAATATTGCACAATGGGCGCAAGCCTGATGCAGCGACGCCGCGTGAGGGATGACGGCCTTCGGGTTGTAAACCTCTTTCGACAGGGACGAAGCGCAAGTGACGGTACCTGGAGAAGAAGCGCCGGCCAACTACGTGCCAGCAGCCGCGGTAAGACGTAGGGCGCGAGCGTTGTCCGGATTTATTGGGCGTAAAGAGCTCGTAGGCGGCTTGTTGCGTCGACCGTGAAAACCTGGGGCTTAACCCTAGGCTTGCGGTCGATACGGGCAGGCTAGAGTTCGGTAGGGGAGACTGGAATTCCTGGTGTAGCGGTGAAATGCGCAGATATCAGGAGGAACACCGGTGGCGAAGGCGGGTCTCTGGGCCGATACTGACGCTGAGGAGCGAAAGCGTGGGGAGCGAACAGGATTAGATACCCTGGTAGTCCACGCTGTAAACGTTGGGCGCTAGGTGTGGGGGGCCTCTCCGGTTCCCTGTGCCGCAGCTAACGCATTAAGCGCCCCGCCTGGGGAGTACGGCCGCAAGGCTAAAACTCAAAGGAATTGACGGGGGCCCGCACAAGCGGCGGAGCATGCGGATTAATTCGATGCAACGCGAAGAACCTTACCTGGGTTTGACATGGACGGAAATCCGGCAGAGATGTCGGGTCCTTCGGGGCCGTTCACAGGTGGTGCATGGCTGTCGTCAGCTCGTGTCGTGAGATGTTGGGTTAAGTCCCGCAACGAGCGCAACCCTTGTCCGATGTTGCCAGCGGGTTATGCCGGGGACTCATCGGAGACTGCCGGGGTCAACTCGGAGGAAGGTGGGGATGACGTCAAGTCATCATGCCCCTTATGTCCAGGGCTTCACGCATGCTACAATGGCCGGTACAAAGGGCTGCGATACCGTGAGGTGGAGCGAATCCCAAAAAGCCGGTCTCAGTTCGGATCGGGGTCTGCAACTCGACCCCGTGAAGTCGGAGTCGCTAGTAATCGCAGATCAGCAACGCTGCGGTGAATACGTTCCCGGGCCTTGTACACACCGCCCGTCACGTCACGAAAGTCGGCAACACCCGAAGCCGGTGGCCCAACCCTTGTGGAGGGAGCCGTCGAAGGTGGGGCTGGCGATTGGGACGAAGTCGTAACAAGGTAGCCGTACCGGAAGGTGCGGCTGGATCACCTCCTTTCTAAGGAGCACCATCCGTCGAAAGGCGGCATGGAGCCCGCGTTCCCGAGTGTGGAACGGGGTGCTCATTGGCGGAGACACTGGCAAGTCCGAGCCGGCAACGGCTGGGCGTCTTAGTACGGCTCCTCGCGGAGCAGGGAACGGATTCCTGGTGCGGCTGGTGGGGATGTAGGCACCCTGTTGGGTCCTGAAAGAACAACCCGGTGTGGTTGATCTTTCTGGGATCGACGTTGGCGATCATCGCCTCGTGTGGGTACGGCGCCCGGTTGGGTGTGCGCCTCGCGGTTGTGGTGGTGGGTTGCGCGTTTGTTGAGAATTGCACAGTGGATGCGAGCATCTTTGTTTTTCTGATCTTTGTGGTCAAGTTGCTGAGGGCACATGGTGGATGCCTTGGCACCAGGAGCCGATGAAGGACGTGGGAGGCCGCGATAGGCCTGGGGGAGCTGTCAACCGAGCTGTGATCCCAGGGTGTCCGAATGGGGGAACCCGGCACCAGTCATGTGGTGTCACCCGCACCTGAATTCATAGGGTGTGTGGAGGGAACGCCGGGAAGTGAAACATCTCAGTACCGGCAGGAAGAGAAAACAAGAGTGATTCCGTGAGTAGTGGCGAGCGAAAGCGGATGGAGGCTAAACCGGTCGCGTGTGATACCTGTCAGGGGTTGCGCGGTCGGGGTTGTGGGACCCTGCGCGGCAGGCTGACACCTGTCGAAGGAGTTACAAAGCCAGCGATTAGTCGAAGCCGTTGGAAAGCGGCGCCGTAGACGGTGATAGTCCGGTAGGTGAAAGTCGTTGGCCTCCTGTGGGTGTTCCCGAGTAGCGGCGGACCCCTGTAATCTGCCGTGAATCTGCCAGGACCACCTGGTAAGCCTGAATACTCCCTGGTGACCGATAGCGGACAAGTACCGTGAGGGAAAGGTGAAAAGTACCCCGGGAGGGGAGTGAAATAGTACCTGAAACCATGTGCCTACAAACCGTCGGAGCTGAGTCCTTTCGGGGATAGGTGACGGCGTGCCTTTTGAAGAATGAGCCTGCGAGTTAGTGGTGCGTGGCGAGGTTAACCCGTGGGGGGTAGCCGTAGCGAAAGCGAGTCTGAATAGGGCGTTTTAGTCGCGTGCTCTAGACCCGAAGCGGAGTGATCTAGCCATGGGCAGGCTGAAGCGCGGGTAAGACCGCGTGGAGGGCCGAACCCACCAACGTTGAAAAGTTGGGGGATGACCTGTGGTTAGGGGTGAAAGGCCAATCAAACTCCGTGATAGCTGGTTCTCCCCGAAATGCATTTAGGTGCAGCGTTGCGTGTTTCTTGCCGGAGGTAGAGCACTGGATGGCCTAGGGGGCCCACAAGCTTACTGAAGTCAACCAAACTCCGAATGCCGGTAAGTGAGAGCGTGGCAGTGAGACTGCGGGGGATAAGCTTCGTAGTCGAGAGGGAAACAGCCCAGATCGCCAGCTAAGGCCCCTAAGCGTGTGCTAAGTGGAAAAGGATGTGGGGTCGCATAGACAACCAGGAGGTTGGCTTAGAAGCAGCCACCCTTGAAAGAGTGCGTAATAGCTCACTGGTCAAGTGGTTCCGCGCCGACAATGTAGCGGGGCTCAAGCACACCGCCGAAGCTGTGGCATTCACACGTATGTGTGGATGGGTAGGGGAGCGTCGTGCTGCCGGTGAAGCGGCCGGGTGACCGAGTCGTGGAGGCTGTGCGAGTGAGAATGCAGGCATGAGTAGCGAAAGCAGGGTGAGAAACCCTGCCGCCGGATGACCAAGGGTTCCAGGGCCAGGCTAATCCGCCCTGGGTGAGTCGGGACCTAAGGCGAGGCCGTGAGGCGTAGTCGATGGACAACGGGTTGATATTCCCGTACCCGCGAAGGACCGCCCATGCCGAACCTCGTTGTGCTAACCGCGCGAGGCTGGCACGGTCTTCGGATCGTGTTGGCTGAGTCCGGGATCCTGGCGGGTAGTAGGCAAGCGATGGGGTGACGCAGGAGGGTAGCTGATCCCGGCCGGTGGTTGTGCCGGGGTAAGCGTGTAGGCCGCAGCATAGGCAAATCCGTGCTGCATGATGGCTGAGACGTGATGCCGAGCCGTTTAGGTGAAGTCAGTGATCCCATGCTGCCGAGAAAAGCCTCTAGCGAGGTCCGAGCGGCCCGTACCCTAAACCGACACAGGTGGTCAGGTAGAGAATACCGAGGCGATCGGGTGAACTGTGGTTAAGGAACTCGGCAAATTGCCCCCGTAACTTTGGGAGAAGGGGGGCCACGCCTGGTGATCGTCCGCGCGACGTGAGCTGGGGGTGGCCGCAGAGACCAGGGGGAAGCGACTGTTTACTAAAAACACAGGTCCATGCGAAGTCGTAAGACGATGTATATGGACTGACGCCTGCCCGGTGCTGGAACGTTAAGGGGACCGGTTAGCCCGTGAGGGCGAGGCTGAGAACTTAAGCGCCAGTAAACGGCGGTGGTAACTATAACCATCCTAAGGTAGCGAAATTCCTTGTCGGGTAAGTTCCGACCTGCACGAATGGCGTAACGACTTCCCCACTGTCTCAACCACAGACCCGGCGAAATTGCAGTACGAGTAAAGATGCTCGTTACGCGCGGCAGGACGGAAAGACCCCGGGACCTTTACTACAGCTTGACATTGGTACTCGAGTTAGCTTGTGTAGGATAGGTGGGAGCCGGTGAAGCCCTAACGCCAGTTGGGGTGGAGGCAGCGTTGAAATACCACTCTGGTTGATTTGGGTATCTAACCTGCGGCCCTGATCGGGTCGAGGGACAGTGTCTGGTGGGTAGTTTAACTGGGGCGGTTGCCTCCTAAAAGGTAACGGAGGCGCCCAAAGGTTCCCTCAGCCTGGTTGGCAATCAGGTGTTGAGTGCAAGTGCACAAGGGAGCTTGACTGTGAGACTGACGGGTCGAGCAGGGACGAAAGTCGGGACTAGTGATCCGGCACTGGCTGGTGGAAGCGGTGTCGCTCAACGGATAAAAGGTACCCCGGGGATAACAGGCTGATCTTCCCCAAGAGTCCATATCGACGGGATGGTTTGGCACCTCGATGTCGGCTCGTCGCATCCTGGGGCTGGAGTAGGTCCCAAGGGTTGGGCTGTTCGCCCATTAAAGCGGTACGCGAGCTGGGTTTAGAACGTCGTGAGACAGTTCGGTCCCTATCCGCCGTGCGCGTAGGAGACTTGCGAAGGGCTGTCCCTAGTACGAGAGGACCGGGACGGACGAACCTCTGGTGTGCCAGTTGTACCGCCAGGTGCACGGCTGGTTGGCTACGTTCGGAAGGGATAACCGCTGAAAGCATCTAAGCGGGAAGCCTGCTTCTAGATGAGGTCTCCCACCCCCGTGAGGGGGGTAAGGCCCCCAGGAGACGACTGGGTTGATAGGCCGGATGTGGAAGCCCGGTGACGGGTTCGAGCTGACCGGTACTAATAGGCCGAGGACTTGACCTACACTTCCAGGTCGACAAATCAAAGCGTGAGCATCCACTGTGTGATTCTGAACAAACGACCAGCAGCCAACGGCGCGGTTGACATGTTCATAGTGTTACGGCGGTCATGGCGGAGGGGAAACGCCCGGTCCCATTCCGAACCCGGAAGCTAAGCCCTCCAGCGCCGATGGTACTGCACCCGTGGGGGTGTGGGAGAGTAGGACGCCGCCGG
>NZ_JAATVY010000006.1 GCF_011947195.1 Planosporangium thailandense
TACGACCCCCGCTATGCCGCACATTTGCGCTCCCAAAGTTCGGTGTAGACGGCGAGATGCCGGTTGATCATGTTGTCCAGGGTCGCGTTGGCACGGATCCAGTCCTGCGCGGCGGCGGCCAGCGCGTCGGCGTACGCCGGGTCGGCGAGCAGTCGCTCGAGCCCGTCGGCGAGCGCCGCGGCGTCGCCGGGCGGGACCAGGACGCCGCGCCCACGCAGCAGCTCGCCGGTGCCGCCGACGTCGGTGGCGACCACCGGACGGCCGGCGGCCATGGCCTCCATGACGGCGTTGGGCAGCCCTTCGCTCAACGACGGCAGTACGAAGACGTCGGCGTCGGCCAGCAGCCGGGGCACGTCGGTGCGGGCGCCGAGGAAGCGCGCATCGACGCCGTGCCGGGCGGCCAGCTCCTCCAGGGCGGGACGCTCGGGGCCGTCGCCGGCCAGGGCGAGGGTGAAGTCCAGGCCGCGCCCGCGCAGCGCCGCGGCCGCCTCGATCAGGTACGGGTGGCCCTTCCCGGACCTGAGGTTGGCCACGCACAGCACGACCGGACGGTCGGCGGTGCGGGTACGGCCGACGTCGGTGAAGGCGGCGTCGGGCAGTCCGTTGTAGATCACGACGACCTTGTCGGCGGCCACCCCTTCGTCGTCACGCGCGTCCGCGGCGACCGCCTCGGCGTTGGCGATCAGCAGGTCGGTCACCGAGGTCGCCGCGCGCTCGAGCGCGTAGACCCAGCGCCGCCCGCGCTTGAAGTGGCCGAGGCTGCGCCGGCCGGCGATGAAGACCGGTACCCGCGCCAGCCGGGCGGCCGGCGCGGCCAGGACGTAGCTGTGGAACAGGAACGCGTGCAGCACGCCCACGCGCTTGCGGCGCAGATGCCCGACAAGCCGCCCGAACGCCCGCAAGTTGCCCCACAGCATGGCCGGGGTGAACGGCCGGCGACGGAATCCTAGGTGGACAACGGGAACGCCGGCTGATCTAAGCTCCTCTTCGCGCTCGCCACCGTCGAACATGACGAGCACCGTCGTGTCGACGCCGCGCCGGTGCAGCCCCTCGGCGAGCAGGACCACCTGCTTCTCGGCTCCCCCGAGCCCGAGCCGGCCGATGAACAGGCTGACCGGGGCGGCCAGCGTGCCGGGCGCGGCGCCTGAGGGCGAGGTAGTCGAGCCACGCGGATTGGGAGACATGTCGCAGATAATACCTTTTAGACCTGTATCGTCCGTTGATATGGAATTCGACGCGCGAGCCGCCGCCGACGGCGTCCGTGACCAGCGCCTGCGGGTGATGCGCGTGATCGCCCGGATGAACGTCGGCGGTCCGGCGCTGCAGGTTACCGCACTCATGCGGTCTCTTGATCCCGACCGCTTCGAACAGCGGCTATACGCGGGGGCGGTCGGCGCGGACGAAGCCGACTACCTGCGGCTGCGCGCTCCGGACCTCTCGGTGCACCACGTGCCCGGGCTGGGCCGGTCGGTACGCCCGGGTGACGACGTGCGCGCGCTCGCCCACCTCGTCAGTGAGATGCGCCGGTTCCGGCCGCACATCGTGCACACCCACACCGCCAAGGCCGGCACCCTCGGGCGGGTCGCGGCCTCGATCGCGCGGGTGCCGGCCCGGGTGCACACCTTCCACGGCCACCTGCTGCACGGGTACTTCTCCCCCGCCGTGACCAGGATGGTCGTCCGTACCGAGCGGGCCCTCGCCCGGCGCACCGACCGCCTGGTGGCCGTCGGTTCCCAGGTGCGCGACGACCTGCTCGCCGCCGGGATCGGCCGGCCCGACCAGTACGTGGTCGTCCCGCCCGGCACCGTCCTGCCGCCGGCGCCGCCGCGCGAACAGGCGCGCGCCGAGCTCGGCCTGCCGGCGGACGGGCCGGTCATCGCCTACGTCGGCCGAATTACCGGTATCAAACGGCCCGACCGGTTCGTAGAGGTTGTCCGTACGGTGCGGGCCAGCATCCCGGAGGCCACATTTGCCGTTTGTGGAGAAGGCGATCTGCTCGGTGACCTGGTCGAGGCGACCGCCGACCTCGGCGACACCGTCCGGATCCTCGGCTGGCGCGGCGACGTCGAGACGGTGTACGCCGCGTCGGACGTCACGCTTCTGACGTCCGACAACGAAGGTATGCCAGTATCTCTGATCGAATCGGGACTGGCCGGGGTGCCCGCGGTCGCCACGAACGTCGGCAGCGTCGCCGAGGTCGTGGTCGACGGCGAGACCGGGCTGCTCGCCGGGTGCGACGGCGAACAGTTGGCCACGCAGGTGATCCGCCTGCTCACCGACGACGACCTGCGGCTGCTTATGAGCAAGCAGGCGCGGGAAGTGACGGTCGACCGGTTCGCCGCACAACGCCTGGTCGCCGACACCGACGGGCTGTACACCCGGATCGCGCACGAGCGGGGCTGGTAGATGCCGACCCGGACGAGAGAGGACACAAACCCATGAAGGTCGTCGTGACCGGTGGTGCCGGATTCATCGGCGCGAACCTGTGCCGCGAGCTTGCGAGCCGGCCGGGCGTCAGCCAGGTCGTGGCGCTCGACAACCTGAGCACCGGCAGCGCCGACAACCTCACCGGCGTGTCGGCCGAACTGGTCGAAGGCAGCATCCTGGACCGGTCGCTGCTCAGCGACGTGGTCAGCGGCGCCGACGCGGTCGTGCACCTCGCCGCCCGCCCGTCCGTGCCCCGGTCGGTGGCCGACCCTGTCGCCAGCCACGAGGCCAACGCGACCGGCACCCTGTACGTCCTGGAAGCCTGCCGGCAGGCGGGGGCGTACGCGGTGGTCGCGTCGTCGTCGTCGGTGTACGGGTCGATCGCCGAACTGCCCAAGCACGAGGACCTCGCCACCCGGCCGCTGAGCCCGTACGCGGTCAGCAAGCTCGCCACCGAGGGGTACGCCCTGGCGTACGCCGCGTCGTACGGCATGCCGACGCTGGCCCTGCGGTTCTTCAACGTGTACGGGCCGCTGCAGGCTGCCGGGCACGCCTACGCCGCGGTCATCCCGGCCTTCATCGATGCGGCGCTGCGCGGCGAGCCGCTGCGGGTGCAGGGCGACGGCAAGCAGACCCGCGACTTCACCTACGTGGGAACGGTCGCGCGGGTACTCGCCGACGCCGCGATCGGGCGGGTCTGCTCGGATACGCCGGTCAACCTGGCCTTCGGCACCCGGACCTCGCTGCTGGAACTGATCGACAAGCTGTCGGCGCTGCTCGGCCGGCCGCTGGAGGTCGATCACGTCGCGCCGCGACCGGGCGACGTGCGTGACTCGCAGGCCGCCAACGCGCGGCTGCGTGCGCTGTTCCCGGGCATCACCACCGAGCCGCTCGAGTTCGGGCTGGAGCGGACGCTCGAGTGGTTCCGCACCCTGCCGGGTTACGGCAACGACCTGGCCCGGGCCGCCAGCGTCTGAGACACCGGCTCGACCAGGTCTGCTCCGTCCACGCCCCGACCCGCGGCCGCGCCGCGGGTCGGCCGGCTCACGGCGACCCGGCCGGCCGCGCAGAGCGCGCCGACCACCGCGCCGAGCAGATGCTCGCGCTGCGACAGTCCGTTGAACACGGTGAGCTCGATCGCGTCGTAGGCGACGAGGACCCCCACCAGCCAGCCGGCGCAGCGGGTGACCGCGACGTACGCGATGACGGTCACGACCGCCACCGACGGCCCGGCGTCGCCGAAGTGGTCGTACCCGTGCCCGACGCCCAGCGGGCGACCGAGCAGGATCCACAGGTGCGCCGAACAGGTGGCGAGCGTGTGCCCGACCGCGGCCACCAGAACGGTCCGCCACCAGCCCAGAACCGCCTGCGCCGCCCCGTACACCACGGCTACCTGCACCACCGCGAACCAGAACGGCAGCAGCGCGGCCGGCGCGAACATCGACAGGGGCAGCCGCAGCGCCACGGTGGCCCACCCGTCGGCGGGCCGGGTGATGGCGTACGCCTCGACGAACGCGTGGCCGCCGGGCGTCCGGAAGGCGCACCCGAGCCCGGTCACCAGCAGCGCGGAGAACGCGGCCAGCGCGAACCGGTGCCATTGCCGGCGCCTCAGCGCCTCGGCAGCGGGCCAGCACACCTTGTGGAGCTCCCTGCGCAGCCAGCGCAGCGCCGCCCGGATGGCCACCGCGTCACCCCCGCCTTCGGTCCGTCGTCGGCGCGTCCCTTCCCATGCTCGGCGTAAATATGCGCATCGACGGCGGACATTCGCAGCAGCCGGCGATCGGTCCGCGGTTGCGGCGGTCAGTCCGTGTTCGGGGCGATCAGTCCGTGCTCGGGGAGGTCAGTCCGCGATCGCGGCGGCCAGCCCGCCCCGGCGCAGCGCGGCGAACCCCTCGGGGTCGCGCTCGGCCAAGGCCCGGCGCGCGGCGTTGCGGTACCGCACGACCTGCACCGCTCCGATCCCCCACACCACGTACTGCACCGCGAACGCCCAGCGGAACGCGGTCAGGGAGTAGTGGTTGCCGGCGGAGCCCGGGGTGAGGACATCGAGGACCACGCCGATCCCCACGATCGACACGATCGCGGCGACGAACCCGCCGACGTTGACGATGCCGGTCGCCCCGCCGATGCGGTGGGCCGGGTTGAAGGTGCGCGCGTAGTCGAACCCGATCATCGCGCCGGGGCCGGTGACCGCGAGCACCACGGTGAGCAGGGCGAGCAGCCACAGCGGGGCGTGGCCCGGCCACAGCAGCACCGCGCCCCACGCCGCGGCCGTGCCGGCGGAGATGCCGAGCACCATGCGGGAGCGGTGGTAGGGAACGCGGCCGCAGAAGTTGGCGATCAGCGGGCCGAAAACGATGCCCCCGACGGTCAGCACCGACAGCAGCAGCGCGGCGGTCGCCGGCGCCACCCCTTCGCCGGTGACCAGGAACGGGTACCCCCACAGCAGGGCGAACACCGTGCCGGGGAACTGGGTGACGAAGTGCGTCCACAGGCCGAGCCGGGTCCCGGGCTCCGACCAGGCGGCGCGCAGCCCGGCCTGTGCGGCGACACGGGAGGGCGGCGCCGCCGTCGGCTCGCCGGTGTACGGCCGGTCGCGCAGCGCGACGACGACGAGCACGACCGCGACGACGCCCAGCCCGGCCGCCATGAGGAAGGTCGCCGTCCAGCCCGCGCGGTGCAGGAGCACGACCAGGGGTACGGCCGACGCCAGCGAGCCGAGCTGGCCGACGACGCCGGTGAGCTGGACCATCAGCGGGTTGCGGCGCGGCGGGAACCACAGGGCGACCACCCGGATCACGCTGATGAACGTCGTCGCGTCGCCGAGCCCGATGAGCACCCGGGCGGCGATGGCCAGGCGCACGTCGGAGGTGACCGAGAACAACAGCTGGCCGGCGGCCATGAGCGTGCCGCCGACGACGAGCAGGCGCCGCGAGCCGAACCGGTCGAGCAGGATCCCGACCGGCACCTGCATCGCCGCGTACACGACCAGCTGCCCGACCGAGAACAGGGCGAGCATCGACGCGCCGATGCCGAACCGGTCGGCGGCCTGCACGCCGGCGACGCCGAGCGAGGAGCGGTGGAAGACGGCGACCGCGTACGCGAACACGCCGGCGCCCCACACCAGGAGCGCCTTCTTCGCCGGACCGGTGATCGGTGTGCTCACGCCTGCGCTCCGTGGAGGTTGCCGGCGGTGGTGGCGACGTGCTCGTGCACCAGGTGGGTGAAGTGGTCGAGCGAGTCGCCACGCAGCGCGGTGAGCATGGCGCCGTGGTCGGCGAGCGCGCGGTCCATGCGGTCGGGCGACAGGCGCATCGAGGCCACGCCCATGCGCATCTGCCGGTCGCGCAGCCGGTGGTAGAGGTCGGCGAGGATGCGGTTGCCGGCGGCCTCGACGACGGCGGCGTGGAAGGCCCGGTCGGCCTCCATGAACGCGGGGACGTCCCCGGCCGTGCGGGCGTCGCGCATCGCGCGCAGCAGGGGTTCGAGGGTGGCGACCAGTTCGGATCGCCGGGCCCAGGCCCGGGTGGCGGCGTGCCCCTCGACGAGCAGCCTGGCCTCGATGACCTCGTCGACCTCGCGGGCGGAAACCGGGAGCACGAGCGCGCCGCGCTTGGGGTACAGCGCGACGAGCCCCTCCCCCTCCAGCCGGAGCAGCGCTTCGCGCACCGGGGTACGGGAGACCCCGACCGCGTCGGCGATCTCGGCTTCGGTGAGCAGCGTGCCTCCCGGGTACAGCTGCTCGAGGATGGCGCGCTTGACGTGCTGGTACGCGCGGGTGGTTGCGGACAGTCCGGAGCTGGGTGCGGGACCCGTAGCAGATGGATACATGATGTATCTATCGTACGGGCCCCGCGCCCCGGGCGTCACAGCCGCTCTACGTGATCTCCACTGCAGCGGTTGCGGGTGTCGAAGACGTACGTGCCCGACGAACCGACCATCTCGTAGTCGAAGACGTCGTGGTCGGTGAGGATCACCACGGCGTCCGCCGCGGCCACCTCCTCCGCGGTCAGCTCGACGATCGGCACACCCGCCGGCAGGTGCCCGGACTCGGCGTAGGGCTCCACCGCGCGCACGTCCGCGCCGAGCTTGCGCAGCGCCTCGGCCACCAGGATCGCCGGCGACTCCCGGCAGTCACCGACGTTCTTCTTGTACGCCAGGCCCAGCAGCAGCATCCGGCTGCCGTTGACCGGCTTGCGCCGGGTGTTCAGGCCGGCGATCAGGCGCTGTACGACGTGCTCGGGCATCCGGTCGTTGACGTCGTTGGCCAGCTCGATGAACCGGAAGTTGTGCCCGAGCGTGCGCTTGACCTGCCAGGACAGGTACGACGGGTCGATGGGCAGGCAGTGGCCGCCCACGCCCGGGCCGGGCCGGAACGGCATGAACCCGAACGGCTTGGACGCCGCGGCGTCGATCGCCTCCCACACGTCCACCCCGAGCTGACCGGCGAAGATGGCCAGCTCGTTGACCAGGGCGATGTTGACGTGCCGGAACGTGTTCTCCAGCAGCTTGGTCAGCTCCGCGGTGCGCGTGCTCGTGACCGGGACGGTGCGCTCGACGAGCTTGCCGTAGAAGCCCTGCACCCGCTCCAGCGAGGCCTGGTCCAGGCCGGAGACGACCTTCGGGGTGTTCTCGAGGTGGAACTTCGGGTTACCGGGGTCGATGCGCTCCGGCGAGTACCCGAGGTGGTAGTCCTCCGGCGCCCGCAGACCGGTGCGGCTGGCGATGAGCGGCTCCAGCAGCTCGTCGGTCGTTCCGGGGTAGGTCGTCGACTCGAGGATCACCGTGCATCCGGGGCGCACGTGATCGGCGATGGCCCGACCCGCGTCCTCGATGTAGCTCAGGTCGGGAATGCCCTCGCGCAGCGGGGTCGGCACGGTGATGACGCAGAAGTCGAAGCCGACGGCGTCGGCGTAGTCCTGGCTGGCACGGTAGCGGCCGGTCCCCAGCGCGGCGGCGAGCCGCTCGCTCGTGATGTCCTCCACGAAGGACTCACCAGCATTGAGCTTCTTCACCCGGGTCGCGTCCAGGTCGATACCGACCACGTCGAAACCCGCCTCAACCGCCGCCATCGCGAGAGGCAGTCCGACGTAGCCCTGCCCGACTAGGACGACTTTCTGAGGATCCGTATTCATTTCTCTCCCTGAACTTTTGGTTGTACCAGCGGTTTAAACGATGCATCGAAACTTCCGCTATGCAACTAACCGGCAACCTTTCGCCAACCGGTTCGACAACCGCCTCAGCCGAACGTCGATATCGAACCGGCACGAAAGGCCCTTCTTCTCATGAACCCGAACCTCCGACGGCTGCTGTTGGGGGCGCTCGTCGCGACCACGACAACCGGTACCGCGCTCGGCACCAACGTGGCAGCCGCCGCAGCCTCGTCCGGCGTGAGCGCGACAGTACGGACGGCCGGCGGGCCGCTCAACGTACGCGTCGGACCCTCGACACAGACCGCCGTCGCCGACCGGGTCGGCAACGGCGCCGTGGTCTCCCTCGCCTGCCAGACATCCGGACAGTACATCTCGGGCGCGGTCCGGAGCACCGCGCAGTGGGACCGCCTCACCAACGGCCGCTGGGTGTCGCACGCCTACGTCCAGACCGGAGCTTCCCTGCCGTCATGCGCGTCGCTGGACGCCGCGGCGACCAGCCCCACCGGCGCGAACGTGCGTACCGAGGGCGGCCCGCTCAACGTCCGCAGTGCCCCCAGCGCGCGGTCCGCGCTGACCGCGACCCTCGCCAACGGCTCCGCGCTCACCCTGACCTGCCAAGTCGGTGGCGACTACATCAGCGGCGCGGTCCGCGCCAGCAGTCAGTGGGACAAGCTCGCCACCGGGGGCTACGTCTCGCACGCCTACGTACAGACCGCCCAGACGCTGCCGGCATGCGACAGCACGACGCCGGTGTCCAGCACGACACCGGTGTCCAGCCCGACGCCGGTGTCCAGCCCGGCCCCGACGCAGCCGGCCGGTCACACCGCCACCGCGCACACCGAGGGCGGCCCGCTCAACGTCCGCACCGGCCCGACCACCGGCGCCAGCGTCGCCGGCCAGGTCGCCAACGGCGGCTCCCTCACCCTGACCTGCCAGGTCGGCGGCGACTACGTCCGCGGCGCCGTCCGCGCCAGCAGCCAGTGGGACAAGCTCGCCACCGGCGGCTACGTCTCGCACGCCTACGTACAGACCGACCAGACGCTGCCGGCGTGCGACAGCACGACGCCGGCGTCCAGCCCGACCCCGGCTACCTACCCCGCAACGGCACACACCGAGGGCGGCCCGCTCAACGTCCGTACCGGCCCGAGCACCGGCGCGAGCCGCGCCGGCCAGGTCGCCAACGGCGGCTCCCTCACCCTGACCTGCGCCGTCGGCGGCGACTACGTCAGCGGCGCGGTCCGCGCGAGCAGCCAGTGGGACAAGCTCACCAGCGGCAACTACGTCTCCCACGCGTACGTGCAGACCACGGCCAGCCTGCCCACCTGCGCCGGCGGCGCCCCTGTCGCGGGCGGCACCGGCCCGGTCGGCAGCATGACCAACGCGCAGTACATTGCGGCCTCGGTCGCCCCCGCCCAGGCCGGCTACCGTGAGTTCGGTGTCCCCGCCTCGGTCACCATCGCGCAGTCGATCCTGGAGAGCGGCTGGGGCCGCAGCGGTCTGGCGGCCAAGGATCGCAACTTCTTCGGGATCAAGTGCTTCGGGGGCAGCCCCGGCCCGATCGCCAACGGCTGCCACACCTACGCCACCTACGAGTGCACCCCGAACTGCTACCCGACCTACGCCAGCTTCCGCACGTACGCGTCGGCCGCCGACTCGTTCCGCGACCACGGCCTGTTCCTGACCACGAACAGCCGATACAAGCCGGCGTTCAGCCACAGCAACGACGCCGACCAGTTCCTCTACCAGATCTGGAAGGCCGGCTACGCCACCGACGGGAGCTATGTGGCCAAGGTGCAGGCGCTCATGCGCGATTACAACCTGTACCAGTACGACCGTCTCTGATCGACATGCGCGGTACCGGAGGGTGCCACGGCTCGGGACGCAGCCGTGGCACCCTCCGGCGTATGAGCGCACGTGAGAAGGTGTAGCGGTGACCGTCGCCCACGCGCCCGGCAGGCCCCGCGACCCCGGCGTCGACCGCCGGGTCGCGCACGCCGCGCTCGAACTGTTCGGCGAGGTGGGCTGGGCCGGCTTCAGCATGGAGGCGGTCGCCCGGCGGGCCGGGGTCGGCAAGGCCTCGCTGTATCTGCGCTGGAGCGGCAAGGAAGCGCTGCTCAGCGAAGCTCTCACCGTCGGCCTGGCACGCGTGAGCGACGTCGACACCGGCACCCTGCGCGGCGACCTGATCCAGCTCGCACAGCAGACGCTGGAGAGCTACGCCGGTGACACCGGTCGCGCCGCGCTCCGGCTGATGCTCGAGGGCGGCGCCATCCCCGGCGTGGCGGAGCACTACGAACGGGTCCGGCAGTCGCAGGTACTGGCCGCCCGCGGGATCGTGCGTCGCGGCATCGACCGGGGCGAGCTTCCCGGCACGACGTCGGTGACCCTCCTGCTGGACACCCTCGTGGGCGGCGCGATGACCCATGCGCTCACCACGCCGGCCGACCGGCGGGCACAGCTCGCGACCCACCCCGAGCGGTACGCGCTCCGGCTCGTCGACTTCGTGCTACGGGCCGTCGTGGCGCCGGACGCCGGCGGCACGGAGGCCTGAGCACCCGTACCCCGGCGCCGCCCGCGTCGCGCCTCCAGTTTCGGACGGGTATCGTTCAGAAAAATTCCGTTCGGATCAATCGCAGTGACCGAGGACGACATAGTGCTGGTAACCGGTGTGACGCAACGCGACGCCTGGCGGACGAAGACCCTCCCGCCCGTGGAGCGGGTCCGACCCGGCCTGTGGTCGGTACCGGTGCCCATCCCGGACAATCCCCTGCGTTACACCCTCTGCTACCTGTTCGTCGACGACGCGGGGGTGGTGGCCGTCGATCCCGGCTGGGACTCCGACGCGGGCCGCGACGCCGTCCTGGCGGGGCTGGCGGCGGCGGGCGCCGGCACCGGCGACGTGACGGGAGTCGTGGTCACCCACGTCCACCCCGACCACCACGGGCTCAGCGGCTGGCTGCGCGAGACCAGCGGCGCCTGGGTCGCCATGCACCCCGCCGAGCGGGACACCCTGCCCGCACGGCTGTGGGGTGGCGCGGGCACCGCGGCCGACCGCGAGTGGCTGCGCGCAGGCGGCGTACCCGAGAGCGAGATCCCCGACGTCCGCCTCGACCCGGACCGCATGGCCCCGCACCTGGCCATGGCCGAACCGGACCGGCTGGTCAACGACGGTGAGAAGCTGCCCGTCCCCGGCCGCACGGTCCGGGCGGTCTGGACCCCCGGCCATACGCCCGGACACCTGTGCCTGCACGACCGCGAGGCCGGCGTGCTGCTGACCGGCGACCACCTGCTACCGCGGATCAGCCCGAACATCGGGGTGCACGGCCCGCACGAGAACGACCCGCTCTCGGACTACCTGCGCTCGCTGGAGCAGGTCGCGACCTACGCCGACTGCGAGGCGCTGCCCGCGCACGAGTACCGGTTCCGCCAGCTCGACACCCGCGCCCGGTTCCTGATCGGACACCACCGGGAACGCTGCGACGAGATCGTCAAGGCGCTCGACGGGCTCGGCGACGCCACCGCATGGCAGGTCGCCGCGCAGCTCACCTGGTCACGCGGGTGGGCCGGGCTGAGCGGGATGCTACGCCGGATGGCGCTCGCCGAAACGGTCGCGCACCTGCACCACCTCCGGACGACCGGCGAGGTGACCGGCGACGACGAATTGCCCGTACGGTGGCGCCGGGTGTACTCCGCCTGACCGCGGCGCGCCTCAGTCCGGCGGCTCCGGCAGGCCGGCCTCCTCGCTGACGTCCTCGTCCGGGCTGTCCCGACGCGGCGGCTCGTCGACCCTCAGCTCGGGCACCTCCACCGGGCCGCCCGGCGGCTCCGGCAGCTCCCGGCTCAGCGGACGCTCGTACGGTGGCTGTTCCTTGTCCATCGCCCATCCCGCGGTGCAGTTGTCGCTGGTGTCGACGCCGGGCCGGTCAGTGCGTTGGCAGCTTCAGCGGTGCCCAACGGCGCTCCCAGCGACACGGCGTCCACGGGCTGTGTACCCGTCGAAGCACGATCTACCACCGCACGGCGACCGCGACAACGTCACAGCGCGCCGCCCGGCGCCGGGTGCGCTGCGCTGTGATGTACCCCAGCGTTGGGCTAGCGACGTTATGAGGCGCTGAATACGTCGCTAGCGCAACGCTGGCGCTGATCGCCGCGCCTGCCGCCCATGCGCACGCGGGGAAATCCTCAACCGACACCTGCGCCTGCCGACGGTACTGATGAACCGCGCGACTCCCCCATGGGGACCTGGGGAGCGGCCGTCGTGCGGGGCGCCGACCGGGGTCACCCGGGCCCCGCACGACGGCCACATCAGTCTCGGCGCGACGTTTTCGACAAGCCCGTGGAGCCCGCGGACACCGCCTTGCCGGCTGCCGCGTTGGACGGGACGCCGCCGGCCCCCGCATCACGCCGCCGGCCCCTGGTCTTGCCGCCGGCCCCGGATCACGCCGCCGGCCCCCGTTCCGCAAATGACCGACCGCGTCCGGCCGCTCCGCGCTGCCCGGGGCCGGGCCTCTTCCGGCGCTATCCGCGTTCAGTGGCGGGCGCCACATCGCGTAGGCCATCCTAGGATGCTAGGTTATCGGCGGAGCGCGGAACGGTGCAGGCAGTACGCCGAGTGCCGCCTAGCTGGCGTCGGCGGGACCGCTCCTCTGCACGACCTCGAACTCGAGCAGCGTCGCGCCGGTCGCGACCGGCCGCTCCCGCTGCCCGGCGTGCGCCTCCTTGGCCCCACTGCTGGCCCAGGCCTGGAAGGCCTCCTCGCTCTCCCAGCGGGTGTAGACGAAGTAGCGGTTCTCGCCCTTCACGGGCCGCAGCAGCTCGAAGCCGAGAAACCCGGGTGCGCCCTCGACCGCCCGGTGCCGCGCCGCGAACCGGCTCTCCAGCTCCGGACCGGCACCCTCCGGCACCTCTATCGCGTTGATCTTCACAACCGCCATGGGTCCACCGTAACCGGCGCCGGGTGGCAACGGCGGAGCCGTGGCCACGCAGTCTCAGCCACCTCCCAGCCCGACGTCAGCACGCGCAAAGCTCACCGCGCGACGCTGGATCTATGACACCCATCGAACCCGCTCCCGAGCAGCCCGGGGGGCCACCGACGCATCCCGCGTCGCCCCGGCCGGAGCCGCCGGCCGGCTTCCTGCCGCGATGGATGCCCAACGAGCCGTACCTGCCGCGCTGGCTGCCCGACCAGCCGCACCTGCCGCGCTGGCTGCCCGACCAGCCGTACCGGAACCGGCCGGTGACCGCCGCGCCGGCCGGCCGATGGCGCGCCCGCCTGGCCACCGGGCTCGTCACGTTCGCGCTCATGGTGTGCGCCGGGGTGACCGGCGGGTACGTGGCACACCGGATGGACCTCGCCAGCCCGCTGTCGACGAGCTTCGGCGCGTCGGCCACCGGGGTGGTCGAACGGTACTCGCTGGCCGCCGTGGCCGCGGCCGTGCAGCCGAGCGTCGTGTCGATCGACGCCGGCGCCGCCGAGGGCTCCGGCATCATCCTCAACACCGACGGTTACGTGCTCACCAACAATCACGTGGTGTCGATGGCGCGCGGCCGGTCGGTCCAGCTGACCTTCGCCGGTGGCCGGACGGCGACGGCCGGCATCGTGGGGGCGGACACGGCGCACGACGTCGCGGTGGTCCGGGCCAGCGGGGTACCCGGGCTCAGCGCCGCGAAGTTCGGTGACAGCCAGAAGGTCCAGGTCGGAGACACGGTACTGGCCATCGGGAGCCCGCTCGGGCTGCAGGGGACGGTGACCGCCGGGATCGTCAGCGCGCTGCACCGGGACCTGCGGGCCGCGGGCCGGGACAACTCGACCACCTTCTCCATTTCGGACGCGATCCAGACCGACGCCGCCATCAACCCGGGCAACTCAGGCGGCGCGCTGGTCGACCGGGCCGGGCGGGTGGTCGGCGTCAACACCGCAATCGCCACCGCCGGCCAGAGCGACGGCAACATCGGCGTCGGCTTCGCCATTCCGAGCAACGCCGCCAAGCGGATCGCCGACCGGATCATGACCTCCTAGCCCCTGCCGGACGGCCTCCCGGCACACGATCCGACCGGCACGAGCCGACCGGCGCCAGGCTCAGCGGTCCCCGGTCTGCGAGCTCACCGTGCCCTGCCAGACCACCCGCGCACCGCTGTCACCCACCCGGTACACCTGCACGAGGGTGGCCACGGCGATCACCACCGCCAGCACCGCGACGACGATCGCGACCGGCGACCGGGTCGGGGCTGCCGGCGTCTCCGCCGGTGCCGCCGGCGCACCGGACGCGGCGGACGTGGTGACCGGTGACCCCACCGTCGCGGGCGCGGCGACCGGCGCGCTCGCCGGAGCGGACACGACGGCCCGCGCGGTACGCCGGTGCAGCAGGACCAGCGCCACGGACACCACCAGCAGCGGCAGCGCGAACCAGATGAGGCTGTCGCCGAGCTCGGCGTGCTCCCCCGGGTTGCCGACCCGGCGCTCCAGGTTCTCGCCGCTGCTGGTCGCGACCGGAATGGCCGCCGTGGCCACCGCCGTCAGCAGCACGACCAGCGCGCCGTACCTGGCTCGCCAGGCACCGCGCAGCGCGACGGCGATGACACCCAGGCAGGCCAACGGCAGCAGTACGACGACAGCGTGGACGACGAGCGGGTGCAGGGGTAACCCGTTGACAGTGTCGGGCACACTGGCCTCCTGTCGGAGTGGCTGACGGTTCCCGCCATCCTTGCGCCCGTTCCTTGGAAAAGCCTAGGAGTCGCGCAACGTTCCACGGGCAGGTGGGCGTCACCTATGCGACACGGCAGGAAATGCGGACCGGCCGAGCGTAGCGAACAATATGGATGCCGACAATCAGCGTCGATTGGGGAGGCAGATGACGTTCATCTACACCGTTGACAGGGTGGGCCGGAGCGTTTCGGTGGTAACCGCGGGCGAGATGGACGTCTCCGCCGCCGGTCCGTTCGGCACCATGCTGTGCCGGCTGGCCGAGTCGGAGCCGACCGGGCTGATCGAGGTTGACCTCGCGAGCCTGCAGTTCATCGACTCCACCGGGGTCGCCGCCCTCAACCGGGCGTACCGCACGACCAGCCGTAACGGCTGCGTACTCATGGTGACGAACGCGACCGGGCTCGTCCGGCGGGTGCTCGAACTGACCGGAGCGCTCGCGCACCTCGCGCCCGACGCTGGGGCCGGCGACGGCCGCCGGTCGGTGGTGAGCGACACCGGCAGGCCGTCGGCGTAGCGACCGCTCCGAGCGGGTACGCCCGTAGATGTGATTCTGGTGGGAACCTCCGGCTGGCAGTACCGCGACTGGCGCGGCCGGCTGTACCCGCGCGACCTGCCGCAGCGGCAGTGGCTGGAGCGGTACGCGGCCGCCTTCGCGACCGTCGAGGTCAACAACGCGTTCTACCGCCTGCCGGAGCGCAGCACGTTCGCCGACTGGCGTGCGCGCACGCCCGACGACTTCGTGGTGGCGGTGAAGATGAGCCGCTACCTCACTCACATCAAGCGCCTGCGCGATCCCCAGGAGCCGGTGGCCCGGTTCCTGGACCGCGCGGCCGGCCTGGGGTCCAAGCTCGGCCCCGTCCTGCTGCAGCTACCACCGAACCTGCGCGCCGACGCGGGCCTCCTCGACGCCGCCCTCGCGGAGTTCCCGCCGCACGTCAAGGTGGCCGTCGAGCCGCGCCACGAATCCTGGTGGACGCCGGCGATCAGGGACACGCTGACCCGCCGCGGCGCGGCGCTGTGCTGGGCCGACCGGCTGGGACGGCCGGTCACGCCACTTTGGCGCACAGCGGACTGGGGCTACCTGCGCCTGCACGAGGGGCGGGCCCAGCCGCGCCCGGGGTACGGGCGGGCGGCGCTGGGCACCTGGCTCGACCGGATCGCCGCCACGTTCGACGCCGACGGCGAGGTGTACGTGTACTTCAACAACGACCCCGGCGGTGCCGCCGTGCGCGACGCGGTCACCCTCGCCGGACTGGCCCGGCAGCGGGGGCTGCCGGTGACCCGCGCCGCGTACGACCCTCGCCACGAGACGGCGCCGGGGGCGGCGTGATCATGGAGCAGCTGCCCGGTTTCGCCTGATCCCATGCGGGTAGCCGCCCGCAGAGACCGAGAGGACTGCGGGCGCGGTCGGACGCCGCCCGACGGGGAGGTCGGTGCCGCCGCCCGATCAGACCGGGAGGGAAGCGGCGATGAAGGCAGTCACCTGGCACGGCAAGCGGGACGTACGTGTCGACACGGTCCCCGATCCGGCCATCCTGGAGCCGGAGGACGCCATCATCCAGGTCACGTCGGCCGGCATCTGCGGTTCGGACCTGCACCTGTACGAGATGCTGGGCGAGTACATGTCCGAGGGCGACATCCTCGGCCACGAGGCGATGGGTGAGGTGCTGGAGGTCGGCCCCGGGGTCAACACGCTCAAGACCGGCGACCGCGTGGTCGTCCCGTTCCAGATCGCGTGCGGGCACTGCTTCATGTGCCTGGAGGGCCTGCCGACGCAGTGCGAGACCACCCAGGTCCGCGAGTACAACATGGGCGCGGCGCTGTTCGGCTACACCAAGCTGTACGGGCAGGTGCCGGGCTCGCAGGCCGAGCTGGTGCGGGTGCCGTACGCGGAGTTCGGGCCGATCAAGGTGCCCGACGGCCCGCCGGACGACCGGTTCGTGTACCTGTCGGACGTGCTGCCCACTGCCTGGCAGGCCGTCGAGTACGCGGCCATCCCGCCCGGCGGCAGCGTGGTCGTCTTCGGGCTGGGGCCGATCGGTGACATGTGCACCCGGATCGCGATGCACCGGGGCGCGGCCCGGGTGATCGGCGTCGACCTGGTCCCGGAGCGGTTGGACCGGGCCCGGGACAACGGCGTGGAGACGTTGAACCTCAACGACCACGACGACATCGTCGCCACCATCCGGGAGATGACGTCGGGACGCGGGCCGGACTCGGTGATCGACGCGGTCGGCATGGAGGCGCACGGCTCGCCGCGCACCAAACTCGGCGAGAAGCTCGGCGCGGGTCCGGTCGACTCGATGGTCGCCAAGCTGGCGGAGAAGACGGGTGTGGACCGGCTGGCGGCGCTGTACACCGCCGTCGACACGGTACGCCGGGGCGGCACGGTCTCCGTCATCGGCGTGTACGGCGGCCTGGCCGACCCGCTGCCCATGCTGGAGATCTTCGACAAGCAGGTCGAGGTGCGCATGGGGCAGGCCAACGTGCGGACCTGGGTCGACGACATCATGCCGCTGCTGACCGACGAGGACCCGCTCGGCGTGGACCACTTCGCGACCCACCACATGTCGCTCGACCAGGCGCCCAAGGCGTACGAGAACTTCCAGCAGAAGCGGGAGGGCACCGTCAAGGTTCTGCTCAAGCCCAGGGCGTAGCGGACGGGTGGCCGCCGTGCCCGGCACGCCGGCCACCTCCGACAGCCACCGCGACACCGCGCCGTCGGCCCGGTGAGACCCACACCGACGGGTGCGGTCCACTCCCCCTGCGCGCTACGCGCGGGTGCGACCATTGACGCATGGCTCTGACTCCGCTCGCGTCCCCCGAAACCGCGGCGATCGGCGGTATGCGGCTGCTCGGGATCGTCGTCGGCACGGTGTTGATTCTGGCCGCGATGCGGGCGATGTTCGGCCGCCGCAAATAGCCGCAAGTAGCTGGGCGCCCTGGACTCACCGCGACCGGGCTCACCGTCACAGTGGGCGCGGGTCCGTGGCTGGCCGTCACGGGATGACGCCGGCCCGGTCGGCGAGCCGGCGCAGCAGCAGCGCGGCCTCCCCGGAGCTGACGCTGAGCAGCCGGCGGATCAGCGTGTGGGTGGAGGGGCGCCGGCGTACCTCGTCGGGCGCGATCTGCTCGGCCCGCAGTACGGCGGCGGTGGCTTCCGAGTAGTGCCGGCACTGCCGGTGCGCCTCCGCCATGTCGAGCAGGTACGCCGCCTTGCGCTCGCGCGGCAGCCGGACCAGCGACTGAGGCTCGATCGTACGGGCGAACGCCACCGCCCGGCCGCCCTCCTCCATGCGTACGAGGGCGGCGAGCCGGTGCAGGGCGACGTTGGTGACCCCGAACGCCGTGACCGGATCACAGTAGCCGGGCGTCAGGCGGTGGGCGACCTGGTCGGCCCGGCGGTGCATGGTCAGCGCGGTGTCGGCGTCGCCGTTCTGCGCGGCGACGATCTCGGCGGGCAGCAGCAGCATCCCGTACAACGACAGCAGGTTCGGGTCGGGTCTGGCGAGCGCGGACTCCATCCGGTCGGCCATGGCGATGAGCGCGTCCAGGGCTTCCCGGGGTTGCCCGAGGCAGGCCATGGCGCGGGCGGCGCTGCGGGTCGCGCGAGCCAGGCACACGGGGTCGTCGGTGCAGCGGGCGGCCAGCATGGCCCGGTCGGCGGCCAGCCAGGCCAGCTCGGGCGCCTCCAGTTTGAGCAGCGTCGACGAGGCGAGCCGGTAGCTCATCACCAGACAGCGCGTGGCTTCCAGCCGTTCGTCCCCGCTCAGCGTGGCGACGGCCCGCTGGGAGGCCGTGATGATCCCTGGCAGCACCCGGCCCAGAGTCCCGAAGTGCGACGACAGCCAGGCCGCGCAGGCGTAGTCGACCTGGCCACGCAGCTTGACCAGGTCGGGCGGCGCGTCCGCGCCGCCGAGGATCACCGTGTACGACGACAGCGCCGCCCGGATCGCGCGCACCTCCACCGAATCCGGGCGCGTGACGGCCCGGTGAGCCGCGTCGTCGTCGGTCAGCGCCGCGACGTCGATCTGGAGCGCGTCGGCGACGGCTTCGAGCATCGGCAGGCGCACCAGCCCACGCTGGCCGCTCTCCACTTTGTCCACCCAGCTCATGGACCGACCGACCAGGTCGGCGAACTGCTGTCGGGTCAGTCCCCGGCGGGAACGCCAGTAACTGACCCGACGACCGATGTCGCGGTTACGAACCTCCATGTGGCCCCCCACGATCGGTCAGGGTAGTGACAGCCGTACGGCTGGTTTGCACAAAATGTGCAGCCCACCTGGGCCGCCCTGAGCCGTTGCCCGCGGGATAGCGTTTGACCTGCTCCTTCGCCCACCCGTCAGGGAATCCCCTACGCGACATTTAGGGTGCGTTTAATCCACTTCGCGATTGCGCACGGTCCCGCCGTCGCCGTCGCATCGGTGACCTCGCACAGTGCGGAACCTACGCCCGGGGTCAGACCGTCGGGAGTGGACTATCGGTGGACTCCGGTCCCCGGACGGACCACGTGACGGGTACGCATGTACCACCGTCGGTGGCGTGGTCCGCGGGTGCCACCGGTCCAGTCCGCATGCCGTATCGGCACTACATCGATGAAGATCAGGTTCGAGAGCCACCCCGACCATGGTCGAGAACATCAAGGATCTCAGGCCGGCCGTCCTCCCTGGACACGGACGCGACCGGCGGCGTTCCTCATTGTCTCGCCGTCCGCTGACGGCTCCGTGCCCTTGTCCGAAACCACGAAAGGCGGCCCCTGACTGGGATCGCCTTTCGCTCCATCGGGATGTTCCGTCAGGACTGGTCAAACGTTCCTGCCTTGGCGACCTCGACGAAGGCGCTCCACTCATGAGGAGTGAAGACCAGCACCGTCCCGGCCTTGCCCTTCGAATCCCTTGCCATCCATGGGAGCATCAGTGGCGCCGATGCGTTCCCGAAGCGCTTCGAGGCCTGGGCCGGACAACTCGGACAACGCTTCCTTGCGGCCGCCCGCGGCCATCATGATCGCTTCGAAGGGCCCCTGCACAACGGGGCCGCTGCCGACGCTGCGACCGAGGTCGGTTGCCCGCAGGGTCAGCCCGGCGACCACGGCCTTGGTGCCGGTGGCGCCGGCCGTGACGGGGATGAGGTCGAACAAGGTTTCCTTCAGCTCTCGTGGGATCTCGCCACGGTCGCCGACCGAACGTCGCAGATCCTGCAGGTGAATGGCGGCGTCGAGCACGCCGTGCTTCACGTCCGAAATCCTGACGAACAGGTTCGCAGGCTTGTCCGCGTGGCCGCGACGGAACTCCGCGACGACCTCGGCCCGGCTCATTGAGTTGCCCATGTCCAGCGCCATGTGATGTCCGACTTTGGCCGGCTCGCGGTAGCGCAGCAGGTATCCGAGAATTTTCAGGAACGAATAGGTCGTCCCGCTCGCCTGATGAGCCACGAGGTGCTTGACTTTCCACCCGGCGCAGTTGCTCGGCGCCTCCCACTGCGCGTCGGTGAGCCCGTCACAGATGCGGGCCGACTCGGCTCCAATCTGCGCAAACAGCGCGAAGTCAACTTTGGCGGGCGCAGTCATAACGTGTCCTCGTCTCTAGGGCAGCCGTGCTAACGGTGGTGGGGGGCGGTCGCAGATGGTGTCGGCGCGACACCCCGGTCACAGCGTTGATGCCACCGGCGACGAACATTCAGATCGAGAGCACGATCGCAGGACCCGCGGACGCCACGTCGGGACTCCGGGCAATCGGTCCCATGGGAACATCGGCCACCGAGATCAGTATCACCGGCAAGATCAAGGTCGTCACTACAACGATCGGCCACTCCAGTGCACTGGTCGGCGGATAGCGTCGACGCCTACCGGCAGCATCGACGTGCCCGCCTCTGCTCCATGAGTCCGCCCACGTCGCTTCCGATCACATGCCGCAATCAGGCGCGAAGCACACCCGTCCCGAACGCTACTCAGACATCGCGAGGGCGACCCCGGTTGGAGTCGCCCTCGCGATGTCTGATCCGGATGTCCCGTCAGGACCGGTCGAACTCGCCGGCCTTGGCTCCCTCGACAAAGGCGCTCCACTCGTCAGGAGTGAAGACCAGCACCGGTCCGGCCTTGTCCTTCGAGTCCCGTACCGCTACGGCCTCGCCGAGGTCGGCCACCTCGACGCACTGACCGTTGCCCTGACTCCTGCTGCTCTTGCGCCATACGGCGCGAGACAGGTCCACGCCGCGCCTCCTCCGCTGCTACGCCAGTTCTTTAGCGATGCCGGCGATCAGCTCACGAGACTTCGATGGACTGAGCGCCGCGCAGTGCATGTGGGTATAGGTCAGCGTAACGCGACGGAGGTCAGCATCGGATTCCAGATAGACGTCACCTGCATACGTCTCGATGTAGGCAACCGGAGAGTGCACGTCTTCTGGGAATTCGAGGATGGCGATGGAGCCGAGGGTGCCAGGGTGCGCCCCTTCACTGAACGGCAGCACCTGCACCGTTACGTTCGGCTGCTTGCCCACGTCGAGCAAGTGGGCGAGCTGACCGCGCATTACCTCGGACCCGCCGATCCGGCGTCGAAGCGCGGCCTCGTCGATGATGGTCCAGAAGGTCAGCTTAGGCTCCTCAACGAGACACGACTGCCGTGCTATCCGAACCTGGACACGACGGTCGATCTCCTCAAGATCGTCGTGGGAGCACGTAGCGCTGATGACTGCCCGGGCGTACGCCTCGGTCTGCAAGAGGCCCGGAACGACGGCCAGCTCGAAGTTCCTGACAGCGGTCGCGGCCGACTCCAGCCCGATGTACATCGAGTACGGGTTGGGGAGCTGCCCGAACTTGGCCCACCAGCCGCGTTCCTTGCCCTGCTTCTGCCAGTCCAACAGGGTCGCACGCACCTCGTCGTCGGCGCCTTGCCTAAGGCCGTACCGATCAAGCATCACCAGCAGATCCGACCGACCCAGTCCCACGTCGCCGGACTCGATCTTGTAGATCTTCGACTCCGAACAGCCCAGCTCCTCGGCGATCTCGCGGTGCGTGATCCCGGCCGCCTCACGGAGGCGGCGTAGCTCTCGGGCGAGCTGCCACCGAGCGATGGTCGGACCTGTGGGCCTGGGCACGTCAACCTCCCGACTGATGAGCGTGCTCAGTGTTCCTACCTCAGCGCCAGGGAGCAAGAACGTAACTTCCACGTTTGCGCTTCCGTGCAGAACTTCCATGGAACGTTGTTTCTGTAAGCACGGTCCTGCCAACCTGATTCCCCGCCACCGTCGCTGTACCGCTGTCGAGAGCTGCGGCGACGGTCGGAGCGCAAGACCCCCGGCGGGGAGGAACCGTGCATGTGGGTCATGTCGCGCCACTCCTCGCCGGGCCATCGGCTGGTGCCCTCGTCCTGACAGGGCTTCGGGCTCCAGGTACCGGAGCGCGGCGGCAACGGATTCGTTCCTTCCTCCCTTCCCGTGGTCGCCGCACTCCTCCGGGTCAGTACAGGAGGTCACACCGATGCCGACGCGCAACACCGACGAGTACCGGGATGCGCTCCGCAGTCGACATGTGCGGAGGTGGTCGTGGCGGAGACTTCGCCCGATGTGCCGGTGCGGCGACGCCTGGCCGTGCCCGACCCTGAGAGCCCTTATCGCCGACTCCCCCGGGCACTGGCCGGCATGAACATCCACGTTCCCGTCCGGCCGCACTGGACCTGCGCCGGCTGCGGCACACCGTGGCCTTGTCGGACGCGCCGCCGTCAACTGCTCGCCGAGTTCGACCGGACGCCCGTGTCGCTCCGGGGCGATCCTGGGCGGCCACTTCGTGGACTGTTGCGCGGACCTGCCGAACCGCGAGGTGGGCGTCCTGTACGAGCGCTTCCTCGGCTGGCTCAAGGAGCAGCCGGAACCGTACGACGACCAGGAACCGTAGCGCGAACCGGGTGACCCAGCGTGTCGCGCCCCGCGTGCTCCATGAGGTTTGGCGGCGTTACCGCAGGGAAGCGGCATCCGGTCCCCACGTTGGTGCGAGAGGCGTCGGCAGCGGACGCCACCGGTACCGGATAGAGGTGCTGGCCATGGACTTCAACGAACGTCAGCAGGCGGACTTCAACGGAGTGCAGCCGGCAGGCGGGCCTTATTTCCTGGCACCGAACACCCCGATCATTCTCGAGGTGTGGTTCGGCGATCCCGGTGAAGATCACGGCGCGCAGTGGATTATGGCCCACCCGCTGGCCGGCGAGGCGCCGACCAAACTTGTGGTCTCCAATCACTACAAGAGCCTCGACTACAGCGTCGGCTGCGTCGAGCAGAACGGTCCTCCCATCCCGTGTCCGGGCCAGGGGCCCTATTACCGGTACGGGGTGACGATAACCAACGCGGGACTCAGCGCGGTCCACTTCAACCTTCAAGGCGGCGGCAACACGTGAACCCGGGGGTACGACGATGAGTGAGTCACGAGTTCCGTCACGCACGATGCTTTTCGTCACCGACCCGCACGGCAATGTTGTCGCAGCGGCCCACACCGGCGAGAGTGCGGTGGCCGGCATGAACGTTGCCATCGTGCCGTTCCCCGGCCAGACGCTTCAGAAGGTTGAAGTCCCCGAGCTGGTGACCCAGATGAACGGTAGAGACTTCCACTTCTTCCTGTCGCACGCACGCCGCGATGTCGAAACCGGGAGGCTGATCCTCCCGGAGTTCCGGATCAGACGCCCCGGCGAGAGGTAGTACCGTCGCCGACAGGATCAGTTGAGCCGCTCCTCGAGGTTGACGTCGACGCTCTCGCCGGCCTCCTTCCCGATCGCGCGGCGGAGGTCGGCGTTCACCGGCAGCTTGTGTGTGCCGTCGCCCATCGCCATGAAGGAGCTCCGAAACGGGTGGCCGTCGATCGTCCCTCGAACCTTGACGGGGCCCCTGGTCCCGAAGAACTCGACCGAGTCGGGCATGACCACGTAGGTCCAGCCACCCTTGTTCGGACTCCTGGTCAGCCTCGCCGTGAACCGCTTGTTCAACGCGGTCGTCGTGACTCGACGATCACGAGCCGGTTGCCGTCCCGGTCCCGGAACGCGAACATGCCGGTACGCCCTCCCACCGCAGCAAGTCGCCCACGTCGACCCCGCGCGCGAGCAGGTCGGCATGCAGGGCCGCGGCGTCCGTGGCCGTCAGGCGGATGCCGGTGTCGCCGCCCGTAGCGCCGCCTGCGGGTACGAGCGCGAGCGTCGTCGTACCCCCTGACGGCGCGACCTCGATCCAGCGCCCGCCGAGCTGGTCGACCGGGGCGTCGAGCCGCTTCTCGAAGCCCAGCGTGTGACGTAGAAGTCCACCGCCGCGTCCTGGTCGGCGACGGGGACAGCCACCGTCCGCACGTCATCGGAGACTCTGCCGCCACTGCAAGGCCAACGCAATGTGACACACATTGCTGTCTCCCGCCGTCGGATAGCAGCAGTATGTGCAACATTGTCGAGAGCTTGGCACGGGCGGGGCGCGAATCGCGCAAGCCCGTTTCACGTTGTCGTGCGAGTGGCGCACAACGAACTTACATAGACCTTTACCATTGTTACGCTCCGGTTTCCGAATGATTTTCACATCGCTCATTCGGAGACCGGAGGAGCCGCCATGCGTCCACACCTCACCCACAGACGACGGGCCTTCCGCCTCGCCGTGGTCACCGCCGCCCTGGCCACCGCCCTCGCCGTCGGCTCGCCACCCGTGCCGGCGATCGGGTCGACAACCACCGCCGCCACCGACGACTACTGCCTCGGCCAGTGCGGCGACATCCTGCCGCCCGGCGAGAACGGCAACGCCACCCTCATCGAGATCCTCGCCCACAAGACGCTCGGCACCAGGCCACCACACTCGGGCGACCAGCTCGACCGGTACGCGAACCTGGTCTACAACTACGCCGGGCTCACCGACGACCAGCTCTCGCGCTTCTTCGACGACGCCGCGCTGGGCGTGCCGGCGGGCCAGGTGGAGCGCACCGAACGGCCCCGCTCGGACGTGACGATCGTGCGGGACAGGGCGACCGGGGTCCCCCACATCACCGGCACCACCCGCGCCGGCACGATGTACGGGGCCGGGTACGCCGGAGCCGAGGACCGCCTGTTCGTCATGGACCTCATGCGCCACCTGGGGCGCGGCCAGCTCACCTCGTTCGCCGGCGGCGCCCCCGGCAACCAGGCCCTCGAGCAGAGCGTCTGGCGCAACTCCCCCTACACCGAGGCCGACCTGCAGGCCCAGGTGGACCGGCTGCGCACGCAGGGCACCCGGGGCGCGCAGCTCTACGACGACGTGGCCAGCTACGTGGCCGGAGTCAACCGGTACATCGCCGACTGCATGGCCGGCCGCTACTGCCCCGGCGAGTACGTGCTCTCCGGGCACCTCGACGCCATCACCAACGCCGGCGGCCCGCAGCCGTTCGCGCCGACCGACCTGATCGCGATCGCCGGGGTCGTCGGCGGCCTGTTCGGCGGCGGGGGCGGCGGCGAGATGCAGTCGGCGCTGGTACGGATCGCCGCCCGGGCCCGCTACGGCGCCGCGGAAGGCGACCGGGTGTGGACCGCCTTCCGCGCGCAGAACGATCCCGAGACCGTGCTGACGCTGCACGACGGGCAGAGCTTCCCGTACGGCGCGGCGCCGGCGGACACCTCCGGGGTCGCGCTGCCGGACGCCGGCTCGGTCAACGCCGAACCCGTCGTGTACGACCGCACCGGATCGGCGGGGGCCACCGCCGGCGCCCAGGGGGTGCTGCCCGGGCTGCACATCGGCGCCGACCACCAGGGCATGTCCAACGCCGTCGTCATCTCGGCCGCGAAGTCGGCCACCGGGCACCCGATCGCGGTGTTCGGCCCGCAGACCGGCTACTTCTCCCCGCAACTGCTCATGGTGCAGGAGCTACGCGGGCCGGGCATCGCCGCGCGGGGCATCGCGTTCGCCGGGCTCAACCTGTACGTCCTGATCGGCCGGGGGCTGGACTACTCGTGGAGCGCCACGTCGGCCGAGCAGGACATCACCGACACGTACGCCGTGCCGCTGTGCGAACCGGACGGCAGGCCGGCGACGGTGCGCTCGACCGCGTACCGGTGGCACGGGCAGTGCCTGCCGATGGAGGTCCTCGAACGGCGCAACGCATGGAAGCCGACGCTCGCCGACGGCACCGCGGCCGGCTCGTACCGGCTGCAGGCGCTGCGGACGAAGTACGGCCTCGTGGCGTGGCGCGGCACGGTCGGCGGCGCGCCGGTGGCGTTCACCAGCCTGCGGTCGACGTACCGGCACGAGGCGGACTCGGCGATCGGGTTCCAGATGTTCAACGAGCCCGACGCGATGGCGACCGTGGACGGCTTCCAGCGGGCGGCGGGCGCGATCGGGTACGCGTTCAACTGGTTCTACGTCAACTCCCGCGACACCGGCTACTTCAACTCCGGCCTCGACCCGGTCCGCGCGTCCGGCGCCGACCCCAACCTGCCGGTACGCGCCGACACGGCGTACGAGTGGCGCGATTTCGACCCGGACGCGAACACGGCGGCGTACCTGTCTCCCGCCCAGCACCCGCACGGCGTCAACCAGGACTACTTCATCAGCTGGAACAACAAGCAGGCCAAGGACTACTCGGCCGCCGACGGCAACTTCAGCTTCGGCCCGGTGCAGCGCGCCGACCTGCTCGACGTACGGGTGCGGGCCGCGCTCGCGGGCGGCGGCCGGCTCGACCGGGCGGGCACCGTACGCGTCGCCGAGGACGCCGCCGTCACCGACCTGCGCGGCGAGAAGGTCCTTGGCAGCCTCCTGCGCGTGCTCGGCAGCCAGCCGGTGACCGACCCCGCGCTGGCGGCGGCCGTCACCGAGTTGACCGCCTGGCGGGACGCGGGCGCGAAGCGGATCGAGACGGCCCCCGGGTCGAAGGTCTACCGGCACGCCGACGCGATCCGCGTCTTCGACGCGTGGTGGCCGCTGCTCGTGGCCGCGGCGTTCAACGCGGACCTGGGCGACGGACTGTACGCGTCCCTGGTCGGCGCCATGCAGGTCAACGAGTCCCCGTCAGGTGGCCAGCAGGGCGACTCCGGCGGCGGCGCGTCCCCCAACGAGGCGCAGCCGCACAAGGGCTCGTCGTTCCAGTACGGCTGGTGGGGCTATGTGGACAAGGATCTGCGATCGGTCCTCGGCGATCCGGTCGCACAGCCGCTGCCCCGGCGCTTCTGCGGCGGTGGCGACCCGGCGGCCTGCCGGCAGGTGCTGCTGTCCACCCTGGGCCGGGCGGCCGCGCAGCCGGCGACTCAGGTGTACCCGGCTGACGCCACCTGCGCGGCCGGCGACCAGTGGTGCGCCGACGCCATCGCCCAGTCGCCGCTCGGCGGCATCACGCAACCGCTGATCGCGTGGCAGAACCGGCCCACGTACCAGCAGGTGGTCTCGTTCCCGGCCGGACGCTGACCAGGTGCGACACGGATTGTCGTATTCAATCAATCCGTCCGGTTTTGCCCCCAAATGATGTTAGCGTGACGCTTCGATGTCCAGCAACGCACGCCGCCAGTCCCCGACGACGAGGAGCGCGGCAGCCGGCAGCGCCCGCCGCTCGGCACGGCCTGCCCGGACGGTGCCGGCGCGCGAGACGAGAACCGCCCGCACCCGCGCCGACGTCAGGAGGGCGACACCCCGCGCGGCGTACGCCGAGCCCAGGGAGGCCTCGCCCCGCACCACCGGTGGCGGGGCGAGGCCCACCAAGCCAGCGGGCCTCGCCCTCAGCCTGACCCTGCTCGCGACGCTCGTCGTCGGCGGCTTCGTCGGGCGCCACGCCTCCGGCGGGACCGAGGCGACCAGGCCGTCGGGTGCGACCATGGCTGTCCCCAGCGGCACGCCTGCGACCGGGCGGTCCGCGTCCGCGCCCCGGAGCGACGCACCCCTCCCGGCGCCGCTGCTGAAGCTGAGCCCGTCATCGTCACCGTCGCCGTCCCCGTCGGGGGCGAAGACGGTGACGATCGACCAGGCGGACGGCGAGTGGGACAGCTGGGCGCTGCTCAACCGCACCACCGGCGCCATCGTCACCGGCGGCGACGACGGCACCAACTCGACGGAGTCGATGATCAAGGCCTGGATCGCGGCCGACTACCTGAACGGCCTCCACGGAGCGCAGCCGAGCGCGGCCGACACCGACCTGCTCCGCCGGATGATCCGGGACAGTGACAACGACGCCGCCGAGACGCTGTACCTGCGCCGCGGCAACGACGCGGTCATCGACCGGCTGGTCTCCACCTGCGGCCTCACCGACACCACCGTGCACCACGGGTGGTGGAGCCTGACCCAGACCTCCGCCCGCGACGCGGTGCGCATGGGCGACTGCATCGCCGACGGCAAGGCCACCAACCCGAAGTGGACGGCGTGGCTGCTGAACGAGATGCGCCAGGTCGAGGGCGAGGGCAACTTCGGCATCGTCGAGGTACGGCCGGGCGTGGCCATCAAGAACGGCTGGACGGACTGGGGCGGCTACTGGCACGTCAACTGCCTCGCCGTCACCGACGGGTGGAGCCTGTCGGTGCTCACCCGCTACCCGGACAGCCTCGGCCTCGACCATGGGGCCGCCGTGTGCCGCTCGGTCACCCAGCAGCTCAGCCCTTAACTATCTTGGACACTTGCGCCGGTTATGGGTGGCCCAAGTGTCCAAGATCGCCAACCACGCAGTCGGCCGGACGCGCGCTCGCGCTAACGCTGCGGCTGCGTCACGGCCGCCTCCAGGTCCATCGTCTCCCCGCGCACGATCGAGCGGACCAGATGGTCGAGGTGGCGGCGCCGCACCGCGGACTGGAAGTCACTGAGCGGGGACCGGAACACCGTGTAGTCGTCGTAGTGGATCGGCACCGCGAGCCCCGGCTCGATCAGGTCGACCAGGCTGGCGCCCTGCTCGCCGTCCATCGTCAGCAGCAGGCCCAGGACCCGGGTGCCGCCGAGGTGCACGAGCATGACGTCGATGCCGGGCAGCCGCTCCGGGATCTCGCGCAACCACCACCGGTACAGCGTGTCGCCGGTCTGGTACAGGCGCAGCCGCCGCTCGCCGGCCACCTCCCAGTCGATCACGCTGCCCATGGTCTCGGGCATCAGCAGGTGAAGGCCGGTCGGCCCGTGCTGGGCGGGCACGGCGGTCACCCGTACCGTCTGGTCGCCCTTGCGGAACTCCACGTGCGACCAGGTGCGCAGCCCGATCGTGTCGCGGAATCGCCAGGTCGCCGCCAGCCGGCGCGCGGCCGACGGCGTGGTGGCGATCGGCAGCCCCCGGGGCAGCCGGGCCTTCGCGACCCGGTCGAAGTGGTCGCCGTGCAGATGGGAGAGCACGACCGCGTCCAGCTCCGGCAGCTCGTCGATGTCCATCGCGGGCTGCGTGCGGCGGCGGCTCCACAGCCCGTACCCGAAGTAGGCGGCCTCCCCGACGTGCAGGAAGTTCGGGTCGGTCAGGAGCGTGAACTCCCCCAGGCGCAGCAGCGTGGTCGCGGTGCCCACGAAGGTGACAGAGGCGTCCTGTGGCATGGCGGTTACCTCCCCGCACCCGGTACCCCATGGGTCGGCCATCATGTGCCGGGTGCCGCTTGGTTTGTTTCAGGTCACATAGGTTCACCCGGGGGTGGGATCGGCCGAACAGACCCGCATGCACGAGGGATCTGCGATACCAGGACGACTGAGCGCCTCACGGGAACTGCTGCGCCTGCTCATAGAGGAGGTGGGCGCGCCGGGCTTCGCCGCGATGCGACGGCGGCCCGGGCTGGTGGCCGAGGTCGACCAGCACGCCGCCGAGGTGCGTGACTCGCTCGGCGACGGTCGCGGCTCCCCCAGCACGGTGGCTCTCGCGGGGTACACCGAGGGCCTCATCCACGCCGCGGAGGAGGCCGGCTGGGAGTTCCCGGCCGAGATCGACTGGGCCGCCGGCGACTGGCGCGTGATCCGCCTGCTCGCGATCTGCGTGCTCGCCTCGGACGGCCGTGAACTCTGACTCGTGCTCGCCTCAGACGGCCGTGAACTCTGACTCTTGACCGGCCCCGGAGCGGGTACCGGTGACCGGGTGAGCCGGTGCGGCGCGACAGCCGGTGAGCCCGTGAGGCGCGCCACACCGGTAGCCGCGCGGGCATCGCGGCCCGGGCGTCGCGAGTTGGGGGCATTCATGAGAGCTGTTGCGCAGACCGAATTCGGCGACGCGGACGTCCTGCGTCCGCAGGAGTTGCCCGACCCGGTCGCGGGCCCGGACGGGGTCGTGATCCGGGTACGTGCCGCCGGGATCAACCCGGTCGACTACAAGATCCGCGCCGGTTACCTGCAGGGAGCGTTCCCGTACCACTTCCCCCTGGTCCCGGGCTGGGACGTGGCGGGCGAGGTGGTCGAGGTCGGCCCGGCGGTGACGCGATTCTCCGTCGGCGACGCCGTCATGGCGTACGCCCGCAAGGACCACATCCAGTGGGGCACCTACGCGGAGCTGGTCCGGGTCCGGGAGGAGGCGTGCGCCCTCAAGCCGGACGCGTTGAGCTTCGCCGAAGCCGGCGCCCTCCCCCTCGCCGGCCTCACCGCGCTCCAGTCGCTGTCCGCGGTCGACGTCGGCCCCGGCGACGTGGTGCTGGTACACGCCGCCGCGGGCGGAGTCGGCCATTTCGCCGTCCAGATCGCGCGGGCGCTCGGCGCGGCCAGGGTGATCGGCACCGCCTCGCCGCGAAACCACGATTTCATCCGCGCACTGGGCGCGGAGCCCATCGAGTACGGCGACGACCTGCCGGAGCGCCTCACCAAGGTCGTCGGCGGCGACGGCAAGGTCGACGCGGTCGCCGACTACGTCGGCGGGAAGGCGCTCGAACAGTCCCCGGCCCTGGTCCGAGCCGCCGCGCGGCACGTCTCCGTGGTCGACCCCAAGGTCAAGGAGCAGGGCGGCCGGTACGTGTTCGTGCGCCCCAACGGCGGCCAGCTCAAGGCGCTGGGCGACCTGGCCACCGACGGGCGGCTGCGGGCCGAGATCGCCCGCGAGTTCCCCCTCGACCAGGCCGCGGACGCACAGCGGCTGCTGGAGAGCGGGCACGTCCGTGGCAAGATCGTCCTGACCGTCGCGTAACAACGCACCGTCGCGTAACAACGCACCGTCGCGTCGCCGCCGTCCCCGTACGTCGATGCCCGTGCCCGCTGCGGGCGCGGGCATCGACGCGTCACAGGGGAGCCGACGCGCGTGGCGCGTGCCAGAGGGAAGGCTGCCGTGCCCATCCGACCCGTTTCCCCCGAGGCCCTCGTCGACGAGCTGGCCGCTCTCGTCGACGCCGCCCGGTACCGCCGCTGGCTGCGCGTCGCGATCGACGGCGCTCCGCCCGCCGCACCCCACGAGCTCGCCGACGCGCTGGTCGCGCCGCTGCGCGTACGGGGACGACCGGTCCAGCGGGTGCGCGCCGACGACTTCCTACGCCCCGCCTCCCTGCGCCTGGAGCGCGGCCGGACCAATCCGGACGCCTTCTACGAAGACTGGCTCGACGTGCGCGGCCTCACCCGCGAGGTCCTCGACCCCCTCGGCGACGACGGGAGCGGCCGGATCCTGCCCACCCTCTGGGACACCACCAGGGATCGGGCGACCCGGGCGGCGTACGTCACCGTTCCGGCGGGCGGCGTCCTGCTGCTGAGCGGTGCGCTGCTGCTCGGTGCCGGGCTGGCGTTCGACCTGGTCGTCCACCTGTCGATGTCACCGGGCGCGCTGGCCCGCCGTACCGCCGACGCCGACCGGTGGACCCTGCCGGCCTACCGCCGCTACGCCGACGAGGTCGACCCGGCGCAGTTCGCCGACGTCGTCGTCCGGGTCGACGACCCCCGGCACCCGGCCCTGGTCACGGCGTGCGGCGATCCATCGACGCAGTGACGTCTTTCGACCTCGCGTTAACCTTTCAACTGGTGCACATCGCGCCCGATCGGCGCCCGCGCGGACACCCGTTGCGGTGATGGTTGAACGTCAGGCGATCGGGGTCACGTAAGGCATAGAGAAGCCACGAGCGTCGAACTCACAGGAGGTTCGGGTGGGCCCGACCACGACAGGCCGGACGCGGCGCGACCGGGCGGGGCAGCGCTCCCCGCTGTGGGCGCGGATCGCGATCGGCGTCGGCGCGCTGCTCATGGTGCTCAGCGGCGGCTCGCTCATCACGGGCAAGCTCCTGCTGGTCCGCTACGCCGACGGGCTGACCCGCGACGGCGGCCTGGGCACCGCAGCGACCGGCCACGCCTCCATCAAGGGCCCGATCAACCTGCTGCTGGTCGGCATCGACGAAGGTTCGGGCCGGACCGACGAGCCCCGCGCCGACTCGATCATCGTCGCGCACATCCCGGCCAGCCATGACGCGGTCTACCTCGCGTCGGTCCCCCGCGACAGCCTCGTGGACATCCCGCCCGACAGCGCGACCGGGTACTCCGGCGGCAAAGACAAGATCAACGCCGCTTTCCAGGCCGGTTTCCACGGCAAGGGCGGCCGCGACGGCGGGCTCGCACTGCTCGCCGAGACCATCAGTAACCTGACCGGCGGCAGCCTCAAGTTCAACGGCGCGGCGATCGTCAACTTCGACGGGTTCAAGGACCTGGTCAAGGCGATCGGCGGCGTACGGATGTACGTCGACGAGAAGGTGACCTCGGTCCACATCGGCACCAACGTCAGGACCGGCAAGTTCGAGTCGCCCTTCGTCCTCCACCCGGACGGCACCGTCGCGTACCAGAAGCCGAACGTGCGGCCCCAGGTGTACAACGTGGGCTGGCACGACTTGAACGACTGGCAGGCCCTCGACTACGTGCGGCAGCGCGACCTGCTCGCCAACGGCGACTCCGACTACGGTCGCCAGCGCCACCAGCAGCAGTTTCTGAAGGCGGTACTCCAGAAGACGGCGAGCACGGGCGTGATCACCAACCCGATCACGGTCAACAAGGTGCTGAAGTCGGTCGGTAAGGCCGTCACGTTCTACAACAACGGCGTCAGCGTCGCCGACTGGATCTTCACGCTCAAGAACATCCGCCCCGACGACATGACGATGATCCGCACGAACGGCGGGTCGTTCAACTCGATCAACATCGACGGCGTGGCGTACGAGCAACTCCTGCCCGACAGCGTACGACTGCTGCGGGACATGGCCGCCGACGACGTGCCGTCCTTCGTCAGCAGCCATCAGAGCTGGATCAGCACCGACACCGGTCCGAGCTGACGCGCGCCGCGGCGAGCCCGCCGGTGGGCGGTCGTCAGTTCGCCCGGGCCGCGGCGCCGGCGGCGGAGGCCTTCGAGGTCCCGGCCTTCGAGGTCCCGGCCGTCGACGTGCCGGTCGTCGCCGGCGGCTGCGTCGCCGGTGCCGACGTGCTCGAGCCGGACGACGAGGTCGACGACGACGGGTCCGTCGGGGCCGAGGTCGACGACGAGGTCGTGGGCGCCGGGGCGGGGTCCGCGGTGCGCGACAGCTGCGTGGCGGGTGGGTTCGGGTGGGTCGGCGGTCTGCGGGCGGGCACCCGGTGCCGGGTGGCGGCCCCCGGCTGCGGCGCGGCGCCGGCGTCGGCGGCCGGGGCGAGCGACGGCGACGGTGACGGTGACGGCACAGCCGACGGGCTCGCCGACGGCTCGGACGACTGGGCCGCCGAGACCGTCGGCATCGGCTCGCCCACGAAGGTGCTCTCCGGCAGCGGACTCGGCGAATCCGTCGCGGTGTCCGGACCGGACATCGCGGCGGCGGCGGGGATGAAGCCGGCGGCGGCGCCGCCGCCGGCGAACAGCACGCCGGCGGTCGTGACCGTCACGAGGAGCGCGCGGCGCCTTGGCCTGCGGTGCCTCCCAACCGGCATGTCCATCCCTCCGAAGGCGCGGACCGTCCCCGCGTGCGACCGCGGCTTGCCCCACGTCACCGCGGGCGGTAGCTGACCAATCCCCACCCGCCGAGCCGCCCGTCCACGACGGGCGAGGTCCGGGATGTGGCAATTGAGATCATTTTGCCCTACGCGTACCGGGGACGTGGCCACGGCGCGCCGTGTCACCCGATCAGTCGACGGCCGCCGGCCCGACCGGGCCGGCGATGGGGCACAATCACCACGACCCGGACCGGCCGTGCGCGAAGTGAGGAGAGGCCTGAACACCATGGGCCGAGAGATCACGAAGGACACCGTGCTGTGCATGTCGCTGGCCGCGCGCCCGAGCAACCACGGCACCCGGTTCCACAACTTCCTGTACGACGAGCTCGGCCTCGACTACGTCTACAAGGCCTTCACGACCACCGACCTGGCCGCCGCGATCGGCGGCATCCGGGCCCTCGGCATCCGCGGCTGCGGCGTCTCCATGCCGTTCAAGGAGGCGTGCATCGAGTACGTGAACGCCATGGACTCCTCGGCCGCCCGGATCCGGTCGGTGAACACGATCGTGAACACCGACGGCCACCTGCGCGCCTACAACACCGACTACCTGGCGGTCGCGCGGCTCCTGGCCGACCACCGGGTCGCCCCGGACCACACCTTCGCGGTGCTCGGCAGCGGAGGCATGGCCAAGGCCGTCGTCGCGGCACTGCGCGACGCCGGCTTCGAATCGGGCACCGTCGTGGCGCGTAACGAGCGGACCGGCGCGGCGCTGGCCGAGCAGTACGGGTACGCCTGGCGCTCGGAACTGGGCGCCGACCGACCCCGGCTGCTGGTCAACGCCACCCCGGTCGGCATGGCGGGCGGGCCGGCCGCCGACGACCTGCCGGTGGCCCCCGAGGCGGTCGACGCCGCCGAGACCGTCTTCGACGTCGTCGCGCTCCCCTCGCTGACCCCGCTGGTGCGCCGGGCCCAGGCGGGCGGCAAGCGGGTGATCCTGGGCAGCGAGGTCAGCGCCCTCCAGGCCGCCGAGCAGTTCGCCCTGTACACGGGGGTGCGCCCGACCGCCGACCAGGTACGGCGGGCGTCGGAGTACGCGCGCGGCTAGCCGCCGCCCACGTGTTCGGGCCGCAGCCCGACCCCGACGACCCGGGCGGCGGCCGCCCGCAGCGCCGGCACCCGCGCCTGGATCCGCATCGGCAGCGGGGCCGTGACCGGCCCGACCGAGCCGAGCACGCGGCCAATCACGAGGCGCGCGACGGCACGCTGCAGCGCCTGCGTGGCGATCGTCGGGAAGGCCCGCCGGGCCTGCACCCGGGCCAGGTCACGCTCATCCAGGCCGCCGTCGAGCAGCCGGCCGGTGAGCAGGCGGGCGGCGGCCACGGCGTCCTGGACGGCGAGGTTGATGCCGACCCCGCCGACCGGTGACATGGCATGGGCGGCATCGCCGATCAGCAGCACCCCCGGGGCGTACCACCGCCGTAACCGGTCGATCCGCACCGTCAGCGTCCGCACGTCGTCCCAGCTGGCGATCTCGGCGACCCGGTCGGCCAGGTGCGGCGCCAGGGCGGCGACCGCCGCCCGGAAGTCGTCGAGTCCGGCGGCGACGACGGCGTCGTGCCCGCCTTTCGGGATGAGGTACGCGACCTGCCAGTACGGCCCCCGGTCGATGCCGAGCAGCATGCGACCCGTGCCGATCCGCGCGTTGATGCCCTCGCCGTCCTCCGGCCGGCGGCTGATCCGGAACCACAGCACGTCCATGGGCGCGCCGAACTCACGCGGCACGAGCCCCAGGCGGTCGCGCACGGTCGAGTGGCGGCCGTCGGCGGCGACGGTGAGCCGGGCCCGCACCTCGACGGGGCCGTCCGGACCGCGCGCCGCGACGCCTCGTACGGTGCCGGCGTCCCGCAGCACGTCGACGACCTCGTGCGAGCGCAGCAGCGTGAACGCGGGGCTGCGGGCGGCCTCGGCGGCGAGCATCTCGAGCAGGTCCCACTGCGGGAGGAACACCAGGTAGGGGTGGGCGACCTTGAGCCGGCTGAAATCGACGACCGGGTAGCTGCCGTCGGCGAAGGTGAACCGCAGCCGACGGACCTTGCGATGGGGCAGCTCGGCGACCCGGTCGCCGAGCCCCAGTTCGTCGAGCACGTCGAGGGTCGACGGGTGGACGGTGTCACCGCGGAAGTCCCGCAGGAAGTCCGCGTGTTTCTCCAGCACCGTGGTCCGGACGCCCTGCCGGGCGAGGATCAGGGCGAGCATCAGACCGGCCGGGCCGCCCCCGACGACGCAGACGTCGGCGTCCATCGCGCCTCCCCTAATTCACCACGTAATGAAATCGTAGCCGGAACGGTCCCCGCACGGAAGCGCCCGGCCGCTCACCCGCACCGCGGGGCCCGCTGGCCACCGGCAACCGCTCGGGCGAAACCCTCATGCCCCCGCCGTGATCGCCGATAGCCGAATAGCTCGTCCGGGAGCCGTCGATACGTTTGGGGGACGCCTTGTTGGCTGGGGCTCACGACCTGGCACCGCCCGCCGTTGCCGCGTGGCGGGCCAGGCGTGCCCGCCCACGGCGGGTGAAGCCCCGCCGGATCGCCGTCGCCGGACTGGTCATCGTCGTCCTGGCGCTGAGCGCCGTCGCACTGTGGGCCGCCCGGACCAGCGCCCAGGCCGCGAGCGACGCCGCCGCCGCGAACCGGCTCGCCGCCTACTACCTCGAGGCGTCCCAGGCGGTGAGCGAAGAGAAGTCGCTGGAGCGCAAGTACCGCATCGATCCGCTGCCGGCGAACCGGGCCGCGCACACCGCCGCGGCGCACCGCTTCGTCAACGCAATCGCCCGCATCAAGGCCGAGGGTGACGCCAACGACCGGGCCGCGGTCGAGGCGATCATGCCGATGCACAACAACTTCCTCACCTCCACCGACAACATGTACTCGGCGATCGACCGCGGCGACTCGACCCTGGCCGCCTGGATCGAGCTCAGCCAGGCCGATCCGCTGCTGAACATCCAGTTCGAGATCGACCGCGGCGCGGCCGCGCACCGCCGGCAGGCGCTCGACCAGCTCGCCACGATGGGCCGGATCAGCAACGCGATGGCCTGGGGTGTGCCGCTCGTGTTCGGCTTCGGGCTCGTCACCGCCGCGGTGTTCTCCGTGATGCTGCGCCGCTACCGGCGCGACCTCGACATCCAACGGGCCCAGGCACTGCACGACTCGCTACACGACAACGTGACCGGCCTGCCCAACCGGGCGCTGCTGGCCACCCGCCTGCACGACGCGGTGCGGACCGCCACCCAGACCGGCGAACGGGTCGGGCTCGTCCTGCTCGACCTCGACCGGTTCAAGGAGATCAACGACGCGCTCGGGCACCGGTACGGCGACGAGCTGCTCACCCAGGTCGGCCCCCGCCTGGCCGCCACCGTACGGGAGACCGACACCGTCGCCCGGCTCGGTGGCGACGAGTTCGCCGTCCTGCTGCCCGACGTCACCAGCCTCGACGACGTGCTCGGCGTCGTCGAGAAGCTACGCGCGGCCATCGAGGCGCCGATCCAGATCGCCGGCGTGGACCTCAGCGTGGAAGCGAGCCTGGGTGTGGTCGTCTCCGGCGAGCACGGCGACGACACGCAGACGCTGCTCCGCCGGGCCGAGGTGGCGATGTACGTGGCCAAGGCACGCAACCGGGGCGTCGCGGTGTACGACCCGAGCGAGGACGCCCACGACCCGGGCCGGCTGGCGCTGCTGTCCGAACTGCGCCGGGCGATCGACCAGCGCGAACTGGTGCTGCACTACCAGCCCAAGGTGTCGCTGTCGACCGGCGACGTGTGCGGCGCGGAGGCCCTGGTGCGCTGGAACCATCCGCAGCGCGGCATGGTGCCGCCGGACCGGTTCATCCCGCTGGCCGAGCACACCGGCCTGATCGGGCCGCTGACCCGGTACGTGCTGGACATGGCGCTGCGCGAGGCCCGCCGCTGGGCCGACGAGGGCCACCCGCTCCAGATCGCGGTGAACCTCGCCGCGCGCAACCTCACCGACCCCGACCTGGTCGACGACGTGCTGCGCCTGCTCGAGGCCCACCAGGTACCGGCGCACCTGCTGTGCCTGGAGCTCACCGAGAGCGCCATCACCACCGAGCCGGAGCACGCGCTGCGGCTGCTGACCCAGCTCCGGGCCGCCGGTATCTCGCTGGCCGTCGACGACTTCGGCGCCGGCTACACCAGCCTGGCGCAGCTGAAGAACCTGCCGATCACCGAGCTCAAGATCGACCGCAGCTTCGTGGCCACCATGACCACGGAGCGCAGCAACGGGCTGATCGTGCGAAGCATCGTCGACCTGGCCCGCAACCTCGGCCTGACCACCGTCGCCGAGGGCGTCGAGGACGCCGAGATCGTCGACGCCCTGGCCGCCGACGGCTGCTCCGTGGCGCAGGGCTACCACCTGTCCCGCCCGCTGCCGGCGGTCGACTTCGACCGCTGGTACGCCGCGAACCGCGCCCTGTCCCGCCTGGCCTGAGCCGCCGGCCTACCACTCGGCCAGGTCGGCCAGTCCGAGCTCGTCGATCGGCATGCCGGGCGCGTCGCCGATGGGCACCCAGCGGCCGAACTCGCCGTGGGCGTACAGCAACGGGTCGCCACCGGGACCGTTGTGCTCGACGTCGACCACCTCGCCGAGAACGATGAAGTGATCGCCTACGGGCACCGCCTCGCGCCGGGCGCAGACCATCCGGACGGTCGCGTCGGCGAGCAGCGGCACGCCGCCACGGCCGGGGCGCCACCGCGTCGGCGGCGCGAACTTGTCCACGCCCGGGCGGGCGAACAGCGCGGCGAGCTCGCGGTGCGCGGCGCCCAGCAGGTGCACGCCGACGTAGTCGGCCGCCCTGATCGCCGGCCAGCTACCGGAGTCGGCGTTGAGGTAGAACGACAGCAGCGGCGGGTGCAGGCTGGCCGCGGTCAGCGAGGTGACCGTGAAGCCGCGCGGGCCCTCCGGGCCCGCCACCGTCACGACCGCCACCCCACCGGCGTGATGACGCAACGCGGCGCGGAACGCGGCGCCCTCCACCGCGGCGCTCGCCCCGACGGTCACCGGCCCCTCGCCGTCCCGTGGCCCGGGCACCGCAGCTTCGCCGTCTCGCGCGTCGCTCACGTTCGAACGCCTCCCGTCGTGCCGTCTTCACGCGTTAGGGTAGTTCGTCCGTTTCGGGCGGCGCTCCGGCCGCCGGCCGTGTGACCCGCAAGGGTGATCGACGTCTCACCCGCCGGTCGGCGTACGGATCGACCGCGCGGCGGGCGTCGGTCAACGGCCCCGCAGCAGCCCTTCGATCTGCTGCGCCGCGGCCGGGCGGGCGAACAGGTAGCCCTGGCCGTACGTGCAGCCCAGCGCCTCGAGCTGGGAGGACTGGTCGGTGGACTCGATGCCCTCGGCCAGGGTCTGCAGGTTCAGCGTCCGCCCCAGCTGCACGATCGTCTGCGCCAGCACCGCGTCCTCGTGGCTGGTGGCGACTCCGTCCACGAACGACTTGTCGATCTTGATGATGTCGACCGGGAACTGCCGGAGGTAGCCGAGCGCGGAGTACCCGGTGCCGAAGTCGTCGACGGCGAGCTTCACCCCGAGGGCCTTCAGCGCGGCGAGCGCCTCGACGGTCGCCACCGTGTCCCGCATGAGCAGCGTCTCGGTCAGCTCCAACGTCAGCCTGCCGGCCGGGATCCCGGCCGCCGCGATCGCGGCGGCGACGTCCTCGACCAGCCCCGGCGCCTGGAACTGGCGAGCCGACAGGTTGACGCTCATGTAGACGTCCGTGGCGCTCGGGTACGCGGCGCGCCACCGCGCCAACTGCCGGCACGCCTGCTCCAGCACCCAGCGCCCGAGCGGGACGATCAGGCCGGTGGCCTCGGCCAGCGGGATGAACGCGTCCGGGCCGATCACCCCCCGCTCCGGGTGGTCCCAGCGCACCAGCGCCTCGACGCCGACCAGGCGGGTGCTGCTCAGCTCCACGATCGGCTGGTAGTACACCACGAACTGGCCCTCGGCGAGAGCCCGCTCCAGCTCGTAGCGCTGCTGCGCCTCCGCGAGCAGGTCGGCGTGCATCGCCGGATCGAAGATCGCGTACCGGTTGCCGCCGGCCGCCTTGGCCGCGTACATCGCGAGGTCCGCGTCGCGCAGCAGCTCGTCGGCGTCGGAGTCCACGGACCGGTCGGCGCCCTGCACCTTCAGGATCGACACGCCGACGCTCGCCGAGGGCAGCGACTCCTGGCCGTCGATGTCGACCGGCGCCCTGACCGCGGCCACCAGCCGCTCGGCGACACTCGCCGCCGACAGCTCGGTGACCTCGTCCTCGACGAGCACGGCGAACTCGTCACCGCCCAGGCGGGCGACCGTGTCGCTCGGACGCAGCTCGTCGCGCAGCCGCTGGGCGATGACGGCCAGCAGCCGGTCGCCGACCGCGTGCCCGAGCCCGTCGTTGACCAGCTTGAAGTTGTCGAGATCGACCAGGAACAGCGCGATCGGGCTGCCGGTGCGCTGGCCCCGGGCGATCGCGTGATCGACCCGGTTACGGAAGAGGGCGCGGTTGGCCAGGCCGGTCAGCGGATCGTGGAACGTCGAGTGGGTGAGCTGCTCTTCGAGCGCCTTGCGCTCGGTGACATCGTGGGCGCTCAGGACCAGACCGCGCAGGTCCGCGTCGTGCAGCAGGTTGGCGCCGGTCAGCTCGACATGGCGCCAGCCGCCCCGGGCATCGCGCAGCCGCAGGTCCAGGCGTGCCACGGCGCCCGGCGTCGAGCGGCTCACCTGCCCGAACCAGGCGTGGGTCTGCGCGGCGTCGTCCGGGTGCACCAGGGAGATGGAGTTGCGGCCGACCAGCTCGTCGGGGGCGTGGCCGAAGATGCGGCACATCGCCTGGCTCTGGTACGTGATCACGCCGGCGGCGTCGACGACCACGACCGCGTCGGAGGCGTGGTTGACCAGGGCCAGCCCCCGCTTGTCCACCTTCCGCCGGTCGGCGTCGCGGGCCTCCCGGTCGGCGGCCAGCGCCACCGACAGCACGGACAGCACCACCAGCGAGCCCGTGTCGCCGATGACCGCTCCGGTGTCCCGCATGCCCCAACTGACCGCCAGGGCGATGAAGCCCAGCACGCAGAGAGCACCGAACGCCGCGACCACCCGGGCCGCGTAGCCGACACAGGCGTACAGCAGGACGACCCCGTACGCGGCGGCGTAGAACACCGGGCCGGCCGGGTCGGTCGCGGCGAACGCCGTGATGCCGGCCCACTGCAGCAGCGACAGCGCGTACGCGCTCGACGCGCCGAGCGCGTGCCGGCGCCACCGGCGCCACGGCAGGCGGATCGCAAGGGGAAGCAGGGTGCCGCCGGCGACCGTCGCGGTGACCCACGGCGGCACCTGCGGGAAGGTGCCGGTGAGGACGACCACCAGGCCGAGCGCGCCGAGGGCACCGCAGATCGCCAGGCCGAGGCGGACGTGCCGTACCCACGCCTCGACCTGGTGCTCGTCCACCACCGCGGTGCTGTTGCCCACGTCTCGCCATCGGAATGTAAGGGGCGAACCTGAGCGGAACTCCGCAGGTGATGCGAGCGCGCCGGGGCCGCCGGCGACAGGCACGGACGCGTGTCGCCGGCGGCGGGCGCGGAGCCCGCCGCCGGCGGCGCGGAGCTGTCCGGCGATCAGGCCCGGACGGCCGCGTAGTCGAGGCCGAGGCCCTCGGCGACGCGGCGGCCGTAGTCGGCGTCGCATTGCGAGAGGTGCCAGACCATCTTCTCCTGGATGTGCTTGTCGCACTGCTGCAGGTTGGTGACCAGATTGAGGATCAGGTCGTCCCGCTCGACGTCGGTGAACGACCGGAACGTCTCGCCGGCCTGCTTGTAGTTGTTCTGCCGCTCCATCGGGGCCCGCATGACCTGACCCGACACGAACGGGCGGTACTCCTTGTAGGACTCGTCGGCTTCGCGCAGCCCGGCCAGCGCCGAGGGCTCGTAGTTGACGTGCGGGTTGGCGCCCCGGTTGTCCACGCCGTACGACATCTGCCCGCCGCCCTGGTTGGTGCTGACCACCACGTCCTCGCGCGGCCGGTTGATCGGCAACTGGAGGTAGTTGGGGCCGACCCGGTAGCGCTGGGTGTCCGAGTACGAGAAGGTGCGGCCGATCAGCATCTTGTCGTCGGAGAAGTCGATGCCGTCGACCAGTACGCCGGTGCCGAACGCGGCCTGCTCGTTCTCGTTGTGGTGGTCGGTGATGTTGCGGTTGAGGGTCATCATGCCGACCGGCAGGTAGGGGAACTGCTCCCGCGGCCAGATCTTGGTGTCGTCGAGCGGGTCGAAGTCCAGCTCCGGGTGCTCGTCGTCGCTCATGATCTGCACGTTGAGCTCCCACCGGGGGTAGTCGCCGCGCTCGATCGCCTCGTACAGGTCCTTGGAGGCGTGGCCAAGGTCGGTGGCCTGGATCGCGTTGGCCTGCTCCTGGGTGAGGTTGTGCTCGCCCTGCTGGCTGAGCCAGTGGAACTTGACCAGCACGCCCTCGCCCCGGGCGTTGACGAAGCGGTAGGTGTTCACGCCCGACCCGCGCATGGTCCGGTAGTTGGCCGGGATGCCGTACGGGGAGAACAGCCAGGTCAGCATGTGCATGCTCTCCGGCGTGTTCGACATGAAGTCGAAGATCCGGTTGGGCTCCTGGCGGAACGTGACGGGGTCGGGCTTCAGGGCGTGGATCACGTCCGGGAACTTGATCGCGTCCCGGATGAAGAAGACCTGGAGGTTGTTGCCGACCATGTCCCAGTTGCCGTCCTCGGTGCGGAACTTCACCGCGAAGCCGCGCGGGTCACGCGCCGCCTCCGAGGAGTCCCGACCGCCGATGACGGTGGAGAACCGGATGGTGACGGGGGTCTTCTTGCCCTTGGCCTGCAACAGCTTGGCCCGGGTGTACGTGCTGGCCGGCTCGTCGCCGATCGTGCCGTACGCCTCGAACTCGCCGTGCGCGACGAAGCCGCGGGCGTGCACCACGCGCTCCGGGATCCGCTCGCGGTCGAAGTGGCTGATCTTCTCGATGAACTGGTAATTCTCCAGCGTCGCCGGTCCCCGGCTACCCACGGTGCGCTGCTGCTGGTTGTTGAAGACCGGGTGGCCCTGTCGGGTGGTCAGTACCGGCTTGTCAGACATGAAGACCGTCTCCTGCCCTTTCTCGTCGTCGCCGCGGTCGGCGGGCGCACGATCCACGCGGAGGCCAGGGGAGGCACGCGCGAACGGCCCGGGCCACGGACGGGCGGTGTGTACCTGCAGGTCCACCCACCACATCGCGTTTTCTGGAATCAGTCAAGACTAGACGCGTGGCGACACGCCCGGCGAACGCATCATCATTTCGAGATCGCGCAGCCGGCTCGCGATCGAACGCGGGCCGCCACCCGGGACGGGGATCTACTCGCGGTTCTCCCGGCTACCCGGGGCCTCCAGGCTGCGCACCACCAGACCCAGACCGTGCAGCGCGTCCTGGCGCTGCTTGTACTGCAACTCCTCGCGGCCCAGCAGCGCCGCGTACTCGGCCTCCTGCTCGGGCGTGGGAACCGCCGAGGTCCGGTCGAGGAACTCGACCATCTCCCGCGCCACCGCCGCGTACCTGCGCGCGGCCTCCCGCGCCTGGTGCAGGGCATCGACCTCGTCGACCATCCGCGTCCAACCTCCCGGCTTGAGATCCGTGCCGGTGATTTACCCGCCGGCGCCCCGGCCAACCCCGCCGGCCGCCGTCGATGCCGGCGCTCCCGCCGCGCCGGCGGCGTCCGGCGAGTACCCGTGCCGCGCCTCAGCCGCCACCAGCCGTGCCAGCGCCGCCTCGACCGCCGGGTCCGCCGCCCGCCGGCCGCGCAGCGCGCGGGGCAGCCGCACGGCGAACTGGCCCAGCGCCGTGCGCGCGACCGGATCCGTCACCGCGTTGCGCAGCAGCGGCGCCGTCTCGGCGAGCGCGACCCGCAGCGGTCGGCGCATCCACGCCGTCAGAGCCCGGTTACGGGCGGCGAGCGCCCGCTTGCGCCCGCGGTCACCACCGGGCTGCGGATGGTGGTGCGCCACCACGTCGGCGCAGTACGCCAGCCCCCAGCCGGCTGCGGCCAGGTCGTACGCCAGCCGGGCCTCCTCCCCCATGAAGAACACAACCGGGTCGAACCCCCCGACGGCCAGGTACGCCTCCCGCCGCACCACCGCCGCGCACGCCAGGAAACCCAGCACGCTCGGGCCGGGCAGGTCGTCGGCGCCCTCCAGTGGCGCCGCCGCCATGAACGCCGCCATGGGGTCGAGCCGCTCGGACGGCCCGACCAGGGTGCGGGCCGCGATCAGCGCCAGCCGGGGGTACGCGTCCAGCAGCGCCTCGGCGCGCGCCAGCGCCCCGTCGGCCCACCACGAGTCGTCGTCGGCGAACGCGACGTACGGGGTGTCGGCCGCGGCCACGCCCACGTTGCGCGCCACCGCGCCGAGATTGCGCTCCAGCGGGATCACCCGTACCTCGGGGAACGCCCGGGCGAGCCGCTCCCGCGTGCCGTCGGTCGAGCCGTTGTCGACGACGATCACGGACGGCCGCTCGGACAACGCGCGCAGCCGCGCGAGCGTGCGCTCCAGCCCGACAGCGCGGTCACGGCTGGCGATCACGACGGTGACACGACCCATGATCACGAGGTTTGCCGCCAGCGACCGACTCAAACGTCTGGATCCCTACCCGGACCGGTCCGGGCCGAGGATCAGTCGACCGCCGGCCCGGCTTGCACCGCCGGCCCGTCGTCGGCGGCGCGGACCACGAACACCCGGTTGAGGCCGGTGATCGTCAGCAGGTGCTGCACCCGCTGAACCGGGGCGTACAGCTCCAGCCCGCCCCCCGCCGCCATCAGGCGCTTGTGGAAGCCGACCAGCAACGCGAGGCCCGTGGAGTCGCAGAACGTCACCTGCGACAGGTCCAGCACGAGCCGGCCGCCAGCGGACAGGTACGGCGCGGCGGCCCGGCGCAACTGGTCGGCGGTGCTGATGTCCAGCTCGCCGACAATGCGCAGCACGGTGCCACCATTCGGCTCGCCGGACCGCTCCTCGACCAGCAGCTCGGCACGGGGGATCGCCATCACCACTCCCAACGGACCGCTTCCGCTCGCACCCATGATGTCAGCGTCGGCGCGTCGCGCCACCCCTGCCCCGCGCGGCGACCGGTCACCCTTCCACGCCGAAGGTGTCCGTCAGCCCCATCATCCGCAGCTGCTGCCGGACAAAGGGTGCCGGATTGGTCACCGCGAACCCCACCCCGACCGAACGCGCGGCGTTCTGACCGGCCGCCAACGCTCCGATACCGCTGGAGTCGATGAACGTCACGTGCATCAGGTCCACCACGATGCGCACCGGCCGCACGGCGGTCGCGGTCGCGACGAGTTGGCTGCGGAGCTGGTCGGCGTGGGCGACGTCGATCTCGCCGCGAATCTCGATGACGACCGTGCCGTCCGCGAGGCGGCGCTGGTTCATCATCCATTCGGCCACACGCCGCTCCAAACTTCAGGCAGATCGTCGCAGACTTTTGTACCTTACGGCGCGCCCACCACCGTCGTCGGGTGCGCGGCGGCGTCGGCCCCCGCGCTTCACCGCCGCACATTCGGGTAACGGTCGGTCCATGAACGAATCCACTCGCGGCGTGCTCTTCGATGTCGACGGCACCCTGGTCGACACCAACTACCTGCACACCGTCACCTGGTGGGAAGCGCTCCGGCAGGCCGGACACCGAGTCCCGATGGCGCGGATACACCGCGCGATCGGCATGGGCTCGGACAAGCTGCTCGACCATCTGCTCGGACCCGACCACGACCGGTCGGCCGACTCCACGATGCGGGACGCCCATCTCGCGCTGTACACCACGTACTGGGAGCGGCTGAGCCCGCTACCCGGCGCGGCCGCCCTGCTGCGCGCCTGTGCGTCCCGTGGCCTGCGGGTGGCTCTGGCCTCCTCGGCGTCGGAGAAGGAGCTGTCCGCCCTGCGACGGGCGCTCGACGCCGACGCTGTCATCCACACGGCGACCAGCAAGGACGACGCCGGGTCGAGCAAGCCCGACCCGGACATCCTTACGGTGGCGCTGCGCAAGGCCGGCCTGTCGCCCGACCACGCCCTGCTGGTCGGCGACTCGGTGTGGGACGTCGTGGCTGCCGACCGCGCCGGCCTGCGGTGCATCGGCGTCACCTGCGGCGGCACGAGCGCCGCCGAGCTACGCGACGCCGGCGCGATCGAGACCTACGACGACCCGGAGGCGCTGTGCGCGAGCCTCGACGCCTCGGCGATCGCGAAGATGGCCGGCTAGGACCTGCGCTGGACTACGCCGGGTCCGCGACCGCCGCTGGACTACGCCGGGTCCGCGACCGCGCTGTCGACCACCGCGACGTCGCCGACCAGGGTGTCGGCCACCACGGTCCGGTCCCGGCCGCCGCGCTTCGCCGCGTACAGCGCCGCGTCGGCCCGCGTGATGATCTCGTCGGAGGTCTCCCGGCCGTCCCAGGTCGCCAGGCCGGCCGAGAACGTCTGGCCGAGCGGGGTGACCGCGCGCAGCCGCTCGACGACCTGGAGCGCGCCCTCCGTGTCGGTGTCGGCGAGCAGCACGATGAACTCCTCGCCGCCGTACCGGGCCAGGTGGTCGACCGCGCGCATCTGCCCCGACCAGGCCGCGGCCGACTCCTTGAGGAGCCGGTCCCCGGCCGGGTGCCCGTAGGAGTCGTTGAACTGCTTGAAGTGGTCGAGGTCGAGCATGGTGATCGTCAGGGGCAGGCCGGCGCGCCGCGCCCGCTCCATCGCACGCGGCAGCTCCGCCGTCCAGGCCCGCCGGTTCGGCAGGCCGGTCAGCTCGTCGGTGCGCGACAGCTCCCGCACCTTGGCCGCCTGCTGCTCCACCTCCCGCAGCAGCTGGGCCATCCGGGTCAGCACCAGCCCGAACAGCGCCACACAGCCGAGGGCGATTGCCATGCCGTCGGTGACCTGCCGGCGGAGAACCTGGATGGCGAGCACGCCGGGCGCGATCCACGCCGCGAGCGTGAGCGTCGCCAGCATGGGGCGGCTCAGCCCGCGCGGCCCGTCCTCCACCCGCTGGCCGACCGTCCGCGCGGACGGGTGCAGCGCCGCGGCCCCGAACAGCGTGTACGCGGCGAGGAAGAACGCGGACAGCGACCGCTCGGCGGCCCCGGCCGGCTCCCAGGCCAGCTGATTGGCGACCGCCCACGCGGCGTCCCCGGCGAGGAAGGTCACCAGCGAGGCGACGACGAGCCAGTACGACGGGTTCCGGCCGCCCCGGCCGAACCCCAGCCGGGCCGCCATCGCGACCAGGACGACGTCGCCGACGGGGTACGTGACGCTGACGATGTGCCCGAGGACGCTCAACGTCTCGTCGGACGCCGCGGGGTGAATCATGAAGACCCACGCCAGCAGGCCGAACCCGGTCGTCACGGTCGTCGCATCGACAAGGACGCCCCGGTCGCGGTGGCCCGAGCGCCGGCGGATCAGGATCGCGAGGCCGACCGCGACCGCCGGGTACAGCGCGAGGTAGAACCCGTCGGCCACCGACGGAAAGTTCTCGCCGTGCAGTACCGCGTCCACCTGCTCGACGAGGATGCCGGTGGTGTTGGCGAACACGCCGAGCGCGAAGCACCACCACACGAGCCGGCCGGCGGGTCCGTCCCGGCGGGGGCCGGCCAGCAGCGCCGCGACAGCGGCGTACCCGACGACCACCTGCCACCCGACCTGCGCCCAGCCGCTCACGGGGAAGGCCAGAAATGCCAGCAGCGCGGCCGTCACCGCCGCCAGGTACAACTTCCACACCTGTCCCCGCATGGGGCCCTCCCGTAACCACGTTCGCCCGGCCGGTCGGATGGACCGGGCAGCCCAAGCGCACCACCCGGCGGTTGCGCGTGAGGAGCCCGACGGGTGTCGTTGCGGATCAGCGGGGCGGCCGCGGGGCGCGGCAGGTGTCAGAAACGGGCCGATGGGTAGATCTGTCGTATGCGACGCCTGGACAACTACCCCGAGCCCATTTCCGATCCGGAGTCCGAGGGCCTGCCGGAGGTCGCCGACGACGACCACATCTCCATGGAGGAGAACCGCGCGGAGTCGCCGCGCGAGGCGGACGGCCCCGATCCGGCGCCCCTGCCCGGCCGCGCGCCGATGGCCATCGACCGGTACGGGGTGACGCCCGAGGAGGCCCGGATCGGCGAGTCGCTGGACTACAAACTGGCCCAGGAGGAGCCGCTCGAGGAGGGCGGCGGCGTGGCCAGCCCGACGGCGAGCGCACAGGCGGACCTCGTCGACAACCTCCCCGGTGACAACGTCGACCTGGGCAACGACCAGGTGGATCGGCCGGCCCCGGAAGCCGGCCTGGCCGACGACGCGCCGCTGGAGCCGGACGACTCGCCGGTTTCGCTGTACGACCGGCCCGGCGTGATCCCCGGCGACGACCGGCCGGTGGGACGGCTGGTCCAGCCCGACGAAGGCGCGCACGAGGACCGGGAGAAGGACGCGGTCGCCTGGGACGCGGGCCCGGACGGCGGCGGGCCGACCGCCGAGGAGATGGCGATCCACGAGGTCTCCGAGCCGTAACCGGGGCAACGAACACGAAGGGTTCGTGGTCATGACCACGAACCCTTCGTCGTGTCGCCGCCCGTCACCGCCGCAGCAGCCGGGCGGCCGTCATCACCCCCGCGGCCGCGACCGCCGCCCCGCTCAGCAGCGCGGTGTGGTGCTGCGACGCCCATACCTGGGCCGAGCGGGTGTGCGCCCGGTCGTCGAAGTCCCCGTGGGCGCCGTAGTCGACGTTCTCGTCGGCCGGCTCCCACAGGTTCGCCGGCTGGTGCGGATCGCGGGGCTGGCTCGTCTGCTGGGACGTGAAGCCGGTCCGCGCCAGGTACCGGTCGAGCAGGCCCGGCGCGACCGCGTTCGCGATCAACGTCGCCGCCGTCGAGGCGCCCACCCAGTACTCCCGCCGGCCCGGATGGTCGGCCGCGTACACGATGGCCTTCGCCGCGACCTCCGGCTGGTAGATCGGCGGCACCGGCTGGGCGTGGCGGCGCAGCCGGGACAGCACCCAGTCGAACTGCGGAGTGTTGACCGCCGGTAGCTGCACCATCGTCGTACGCACGTGGCTGCGGTTGTGCAGCAGTTCGCAGCGCAGCGCCTCGTTGAAGCCCTGGACCGCGTGCTTGGCCCCGCAGTACGCCGACTGCAACGGAATCCCCCGGTAGGCCAGCGCCGACCCCACCTGCACGATCGTGCCGTGGTCACGCGGCAGCATCCGCGACAGCGCCGCCTTCGTGCCGTACACGTACCCCAGGTAGGTCACCTCCGTGACCCGCCTGAACTCCTTCGGCTCGATCTCGGTGAACGGCGCGAACACCGACGTGAACGCATCGTTGACCCACACGTCGATCGGCCCCAACTCCCGCTCCACCCGCGCCGCCGCCGCGTCCACCTCGTCGAACTCCGCGACGTCCACCGGCACCGCCAGCGCGGTGCCACCGGCGCGCCGGACCTCCTCGGCCGCCGCGGCCAAGCCCGCCTCGCCGCGGGCGAGCAGCGCCACCCGAGCCCCTCGGACACCGTACCGGCGGGCCACGGCCCGCCCCACGCCACCGCTGGCACCGGTAATCACTACGACCTGATCTCGTGCACGTGTACCCATGTCCCTGATTTGCCCACGGCGCGTGCCACCCAATCGGCGGGGTTCGAACAGTGTGATCGCGGCGGTTAGCGGCGCACCGGTCGGGCATCACAGGGGCGTGGCCACCACTGAATGCGTGATAAACGCGACCCCGGACCAGGTGTTCGCCGTGCTCGCCGACGGCTGGACGTACAGCGACTGGGTGGTCGGCACGGCGCACATCCGTGACGTCGACCGCGACTACCCCATGCCCGGCACGATGATTCATCACAAGGCCGGCCCGTGGCCGTTCGCCATCAAACACGTATCGACCGTGCTCGACTGCGAGCAGGACAGGATGCTGCTGCTGCGGGTCGGGCTGTGGCCGCTGGGTGAAGCGATGGTCCGCCTGGACCTCACCCCGATCGGCACCTCCGCCACCCGGGTCACGATGCGCGAGCACTTCACCCAAGGACCGTCGCACTGGCTGCAGAACAAGGCCACCGACCTCGTCGTGCACCAGCGCAACAAGGAGTCGCTGCGCCGCCTGGGCGACCTCGCCACCCGCCGGGCGTCCGTCCATCATGGATAGGGTCACCGGTAGAGTGTGCGCTGAGCGGCCCTGACCCCGGCCCCGTACAGGCCGCCGACCAGCGCACGGTCGCGGGCCAGCGCGGCCCGTGCCGCGTTCGCGCCGGGCGCGCCGTGCACTCCCCCACCGGGATGGGCGCTGGAGCTGGCCAGGTAGAGCCGGTCCACCGGGGTGTCCGCCCGGCCCAGCCCCGGCACGGGCCGGAAGACGAGCTGCTGGTACGGCGCGGACGTACCGCCGTTGATGGCGCCGCCGACCAGGCTCGGGTCCGTCGCCTCCAGCCGGTCGGGCCCCGCCACGTACCGGCCCACGATCAGGTCGCGGAAGCCGGGCGCGGCATCCTCCAGCACCCGCTCCATCCGGTCGACGTGCGCGTCGACCTCGGCGGCCGGCCACTTCTGACGTCGCGGCAGGTGGGTGTACGCCCACATCGCCTCGGTACCGGCCGGCGACCGGGTCGGGTCCGACGTGGTCATCTGGCCGGCGAGCATGAACGGCTGCCGCGGGACCCGCCCGGCGTTGAGGTCGGCGGCGAACTCGACCAGGCCGGCCGTGTCGGCCCGCAGATGCACCGTACCCGCGCCGCGCGCCGCCCCGCCGCGCCAGGGCACCGGCCCCGACAGCGCCCAGTCCACTTTGACCGTGGCGTAGTCCCACCGGAAGCGCTCCAGGTCGGCGACGAACCGGGCGGGCAGGTGGTTGGCGCCCACGAGGTCGCAGAAGAGGATCGGCGCCGGCACGTCGGCGAGCACCGCCCGCCGGGCCCGCCAGTGCCGGCCGTCCGCGCCGCGCACGCCGAGCGCCCGGCCCGCGCCGACGATCACCCGGGTCACCGGCGTGTCGAGCACGACCTCACCGCCCCGCGCGCGTAGCCGCTCGGCCAGCGCGTCCACCAGGCGGGCGGCGCCGCCGACCGGCACCGGGAAGCCGTACTGCTGGCCGAGCATGGCCAGCAGCCACGCGTACACGCCGCTGCCGCTCTCGGCCGGCGACAGGTCGGTGTGCAGCGCCATCCCGGCCAGCAGCACCCGGCCGCCCTCACCGGCGAACGTCTCCTGCCCGAGCACGCGCGCCGGCAGCAGCAGCCGGCGGGCCAGCCGCAGCAGTCCGGCGGCCCGCAGCCGGCGGTACAGGTCCAGCCCCGGGCGTACCGGTGGGAACGGGTTCAGCACGGCCGCGAGCAGCGCGTCGCCGATCTCGCGCCACCGCTCGTACTCGGCGCGCCAACGCCGCCCGTCGCCGGGCGCGAACTCGTCCAGCGACGCGGCCGTCACGTCGACGTCGCGGTCGAGGACGACCGCTCGCCCGTCGGGCAACAGGTGGGCCAGTACGTGCGGGGCGTTGGTCCAGCGCAGCCCGTACCCGGTCAGGTCCAGAGAGGACAGTACCGGCGAGGCGTAGCCGAGCGGATAGAACGCGCTGCACACGTCGGCCTCGAAGCCGGGCGCGGCCAGCGGCGCCGACCGGACCGCGCCGCCGAGACGGTCGGTGGCCTCGATGACCACCACGTCCCAGCCGGCGTCGGCCAGCAGGTTCGCCGCCACCAGACCGTTGTGGCCACCGCCGACCACCACCGCGTCGACGGTCTCGCCCGCCATCAGAACGTCCGCTGGTACAGCGCGCAGCCGCGGCACACCTCCGGCGGGTCGTCCGCGGCGAGCCGGCGGCGGAACTCCCGGTACGCCGGAGAGTGCCAGATCTCGGTGAAGCTGAACTCGGTCAGCCGGCCCAGCGACACCCGGTCGTCGCCCATCACCATGCAGCACGGCTGCACCACGCCCTGGCTGGTGATGTAGACCGACTCCCAGGGCCAGGTGCAGCCGGGTCGGCCGGGCTCGGGCGGTACCGCCTCCAGCCGGGGCAGCCGCAGCGTGAGGCCGTGCTCGTCGGCCACCCGCGTGGCCGCGTCGAACGCCGCGCGCGCCGACGCTGCCGACTCCGGCGTGGTCCACAGCCCTTCGGCGGCCGCGAACTCCCGGATGCCGGCGTACCGGCCGGACGGGTCGGTGTCGGAGAAGTCGTGACTGAGGTTCTGCACCCGTAGCTCGTCGACGCCGATGCTCGCCAGCAGCCGGACCAGGGCGGGCAGTTCGCCGACGTTGCGGCGCATCGCGACGAAGACCACGCGGATCCAGGGGGTGTCGCTGCCGGCGGCGCGCTTCGCGGCGACCAGGCCGGCGAGGTTGGCGACGACGGTGTCGAAGGTGGCGCCCTGCCGGATGCTCTCGTACGTGGTGGCCGCCGCCCCGTCGAGCGAGACGTGCAGCCAGTCGAGGCCGGCCGCGACGAGCGCGTCGGCGCGCCGCCGGTTGAGCAGCGTGGCGTTGGAGTTGAAGCCCACGGTCAATCCGCGCGCCTTCGCCCGCCGCACCTGGTCGATCAGGTACGGCGACAGCAGCGGCTCGCCGAGCCCCTGCATGGTGAGCCGGCGCAGCGTGGGCACCCCGTCCAGGATCCGCTCGAACAGCTCCGGAGTCATCGCGCCGGCCAGCTTGTTCACCGGAGGCTTGTAGCTGACCAGGCACATGGTGCACCGCAGGTTGCACGCCGACGTGATCTCCACCTGAAGCTCGGCGGGGAGCGGTGGCGCATCGATCCACGGTGGTGCCGTCTCCACTACGGTCATGCCCGCTCCTTTCGTCGCCGTCTGTTTCCCGCCTGTACCCAGCGAGGCGCCGGCGAACCGCCAGGGGTTTGGCGTCGGCGGCCTCGGGTAAGGCCGAAGGTCGATGGACGTGACGGTGGCGCTGCGCTCGGCGGCTCGGGAGCGCTTCGGGTGGCAGGAACTGCGCCCCGAGCAGGAGATCGCGATGCGGGCGCTGATGGCCGGTCGGGACGCCCTCGTTGTCGCGCCGACCGGCGGCGGCAAGTCGGCGATCTACCAGGTACCCGGGACGCTGCTCGACGGTCCGACGATCGTGATCTCTCCGCTGCTGGCGCTGCAGGCCGACCAGATCGCGGGGCTGGCCCGCCGCGACGACGAGGCCCTCGCCGCCGCCCGGCTCAGCTCGGCGGAGAGCGCGTCCGAGCAGCGCGAGGTGCTCGAGGAGGCGTCTGGCGGGGAGGTCGAGTACATCTTCGTCACCCCCGAACAGCTCGCCGACCCGCGGCGGCTCGCGGCGATCCGCGCCGCCCGGCCCAGCCTCGTCGCGGTCGACGAGGCGCACTGCATCTCCGCCTGGGGGTACGACTTCCGCCCCGACTACCTTCAGCTCGGGCGTGCGGTGGCAGAGCTGGGCCACCCGCCGGTGGTCGCGCTCACCGCCACCGCCTCCCCGCCCGTACGCGAGGACATCCTCGACCGGCTGGGCCTGCGCGACCCCGAGGTGGTGATCACCGGGCTGGACCGGCCGAACATCTTCCTGGAGGCGGTCCAGTGCGTCGACGAGGAGCAGCGGTGGCAGCGCCTGCTCGATCGCCTCCAGCAGTCGACCCCGCCCGGCATCGTGTACGTGTCCACCCGGCGCGCCGCCGAGGAGCTGGCGGAGTGGCTGACCGGCGCCGGCCAGCCTTCGACCGCGTACCACGGCGGGATGGCGCTACGCGAGCGCCGCCGGCGCCACCGGGCGTTCCTGGCCGACGAGATACCGGTGATGGTGGCCACCAGCGCCTTCGGGATGGGCATCGACAAGCGCAACATCCGGTGGGTCAACCACGTCGCCCTGCCCGACTCCCCCGACAGCTACCTGCAGGAGATCGGCCGCGCCGGCCGAGACGGCGAGCCGGCGCAGGCGCTGCTGCTGTTCCGCACCGAGGACACCGGCCTGCGCAAGTTCTTCACCGGCGGTCTCCCAGCCCACTCCGAGCTCGTCCGGCTCGCCGCGGCGGTACGCTCCGGCCCGCTGTCCCGCGCGGAGCTGCGCGAGCGGACCGGGCTGGGGCCTCGCAAGCTCGGCGAGCTGCTCGTCCTGCTGGAGGAGGTCGGCGCCGCGGTGCCCGGCCGCCGTGGCCGGTGGCGCGCGCCGGCCTACGCCCCCGAGCCCGATCAGGCGGCCCACGCGGCGCGCGCCCAGGCCGAGCGGCGGCAGACCGTGCAGCGTTCCCGGCTGGAGATGATGCGCAACCTGGCCGAGACGACCGCCTGCCGGGGCCAGACGTTGCTCGCCTACTTCGGCGAGCAGTTGGAGCACCCGTGCGGGCACTGCGACAACTGCCTGTCCGGCGCGGCCCGGGAGGTGGCCGACGCCGGCGCCGGCGGGCCCTTCCCGGTGCACAGCCGGGTCTCGCACGCCGAGTGGGGTGACGGCACGGTGCTGCGCTACGAGGGCGATCACATGACGGTGCTCTTCGACGAGGTCGGCTACAAGACGCTGTCCGTACCGGTCGTGGAAGAGCAGGAGCTACTGAGCTTGAGCTAGTCGGGAGGATCTCTGGTGGTGAGCTTCGGCTACACGCTGATGTGCGAACAGGCGGGTCCGGTCCAGCTGGTCGACGACGCGGTCCGCGCCGAGCGGGCCGGCTTCGACTTCGCGGTCATCTCCGACCACTACTACCCGTGGTTGGCCGAGCAGGGGCATGCCCCGTACGCCTGGTCGGTGCTGGGCGCGGTCGCGTACGCGACCTCCCAGCTGGACCTGATGTCGTTCGTGACCAGTCCGATCCGCCGCTACCACCCGGCGGTGGTGGCGCAGAAGGCCGCGACGATCGGCGTGATGTCCGGTGGCCGGTTCACCCTCGGCCTGGGCGCCGGGGAAAACCTCAACGAGCACGTGGTGGGCGCGTGGCCGCACGTGGCGCAGCGCCACGACATGCTCGTGGAGGCGCTCGACATCATCCGGCCGCTGCTCGCCGGCGAGACCGTGCACCACGGCGGCGAGTACTTCGAGGTGCCCGAGGCGAAGCTGTGGGATCTGCCGGAGAACGGGGTGCCGATCGGGCTCGCGGTGTCCGGCCGGTCGTCGTGCGAGGTCGCCGGCGAGTACGCCGACGTCATGATCGCGGTCGAGCCGAAGCGGGAGCTGTGCGACCTGTTCGACGCGGCAGGCGGCGGCGAGAAGCCACGGTACGGGCAGGTCGCGATCTGTTACGGCCCGGACGAGGAGCAGTGCCGCAAGATCGCGTACGAGCAGTTCCGGTGGTTCGGGCTGGGCTGGCCGGTCAACGCCGAGCTGCCCAATCCCCGGTCTTTCGCGCACGCCAGCGCCTCGGTGCGGGAGGAGGACGTGGCGGCCGGGATTCCCTGCGGTCCCGACCTCGACAAGCACGTGCAGGCCGTGCGCAGGTTCGTCGACGCCGGATTCACCCACGTCGCGCTGGTACAGGTGGGCGCCGAAGGTCAGGCGGGCTTCCTGGACTTCGCCGAGCGGCAGCTCCTGCCGGCGCTGCGGCAGCTCTGAGCCCGATTCCGATCAGCGGCGAAATGCCGGAGAGGTCGCGACCGCGGCGGCGCCGCGTATCACGACCTCTCGGCTTGAGTCCGCATCAGATCAGGTACGTCGCTCCTCGTTGTGGCCGCCGAGCGCGGCCCACACCTGATTGATCGTCTCGAACTCCTTGTCGGCTGGCAGAGCGGCAAGCCGGTCGATGACGTCGTCCGGCGCATCCATCTCCTCGGCGGCCGCGAGCAGATCGTCGCGATCGCCAGGCAGAGCGGACAGGGGAATGAAGCGTCCGATCCGGCTGCGCTGATCGACCTCCTCCGGGGTCATGCCGGGAGGGGCGCCGGCCCGCTCGTACCCGACGGGCGTACGCGTCGGGTTCGGCTGGTCCTCGCCGGCTGGCTCGGGATCGCGCCACTCCTCAACGCGGGTGTCGACCCCGCCTTGAAGCATGCCGCGAACCTCGTGCTCCATCTCGTCGTCGAGCCGTGGCCCGTGCTTCGAATTGCCGCGTTCCATGGGACGTGGGTACCCGCCACCCCACCGGGGCAAACCATGGCACAAACGGGCCAAGTGGTCGGTGTACCTGGCGAACCAGGTGGGTACTTCATCAATGTCCCGCCCGTGGCGCGCCCGCACGCGCGCCGTCGACAGACGGGCGGCCCATAGGAGGTGTGCGATGGCCACTGACCTTTCCCGCCGGCAGGCCGCGGACGAGCGGGCCGCCGACGACACCACGATGCGTGCCGGCTCCACCACCGGCGATGTGACCCGGGCCGACCGGGAACGGGACGGGCTCGGCGACCCGACGGTCCGCCTGGCGCGCGTGCCGTCCCAGCCGGTACCGCCCGGCGGCGCGGTGGCGCCCATGCCTCCGGGTGGTCGCCCGGTGCCGCCGGGCGGCGCGGTCGAGCCCCCGCCGGACGCCACCCGGCCCCTCGGCACCGGGCCGGCCCCCGCGCCCGGCCCGCGACACGGCGTGGACGCCGAGGCCGACCGCGACAGCGCCGAGGCCGAGCGGGACCACGCCGAGGCCGAGCGGGACCACGCCGCAGCGGTGCGGGCCCGTGCCGAGACCGACCGCCTCGACGCCGACCGCGCCGAACGCGCCGACGTGACCGACGCCGACGCCGACACCGCCGAGCCGGTCCGCCCGGCGCGCTGGGCGCACACCAGCTTCACGGCCACGCTGAGCCTGATCGTCGGGGTGTGCGCCACGCTCGGGGCGCTCAGCGGCCGGCTGGCCCCACTCGGCGTCGTCGCCGGCGCGGTCGGCCTGCTGCTGGCCGCGATCGGCCTGGCCGCGGTGTCCCGCCGGCACGTCACCGGCCACCACGTCGCGCTGCTGGGGCTCGTGTTCAGCATCGCCGGCGTCGTCCTCGGCATCCTCGCCATGACCAAGTCGCTGCCGTGGCTCGACAGCGGCGCCGACAACGTCGCGCGGCTGCGCGGCTGGCTCGACGCCCACTGGTCCTGGATGCGTCGCTGGTAAGTCGCTGGTAAGTCGCTGGTAACCGGATCGTGGGGAGGTCGGCGCCGCAGCGGGCGCCGACCTCCCCACGATCCACCCTGCCTAGTCCGCCAGCAGCCCCTTGCGCAGGGTCCGCAGTGATTGACCGAGCAGCCGGGACACGTGCATCTGCGAGATCCCGGTCGCGGCCGCGATCTGCGCCTGGGTCATGTTCGCGAAGAACCGCAGGTGCAGGATGCGCCGTTCACGGTCGGGCAGCTGGGCGATCAACGGCCGCAGCGCCTCCCGGTGTTCGACGCCCTCCAGCAGCGGATCGGCGGCGCCGAGCACATCCATCAGTTCGGCGCCTTCGGCTCCCGGCAGCGACACCTGAAGCGACACCGTACGGTATGCCGGGGCGCAGGCCAGCCCGGCGATGATGTCCTCCTCCCGCTCCCCCAGGTCGGCGGCGAGGTCGGCGACGGTCGGGTTGCGCCCGAGCCGCTGCGTCAACGGATCCGCCTCCCGTGAGATGCGCAGCCTCAGCTCCTGCAGGCGACGCGGTACACGTACCGCCCAGCCCCGGTCGCGAAAATGTCTCTTGATCTCACCCACGATCGTCGGTACGGCGTAGCTGCCGAACGGCACCCCCCGCCGCGGGTCGTACGCGTCGACGGCCTTGATGAGCCCGACGGTGGCGATCTGTACCAGGTCATCGAGCGGTTCCCCCCTGTTGCGGTAGCGCCGGGCCAGGCACGCTGCCAGTGGCCGGCACACATTGATCAGCTGCGTACGCCGCTCGGCCCGGGCCGGATCGCCCGGCACGAGTGCGCACATGCTCTCCACCAGTGCGGAGACGCGCTCGTCGAAATCCCTGTTCAACAGGGAAGACCACTGAGCGTGGTCGAGCGCGATGGTCATTACGGTTCGCCCCCCCTGCGCACACGAACCAGCCCGCAGGGCGGGAAGCGCGCCGGGCACAAAGTGGCGGTCCCAGACCTGGCGGACTGGTCAACTTGCACAACACGGCTTTGCCTGCGTCCGATCTGGACGCGCCCGCTGCCGGCCACCCCCTATGCGACCTCGCCCTTTGTCAGGTGGCACCGCCTCGGGAGCGGCACCTGACCGGGGCGTGGTCGCCAGACCGGCGCAACGGCACCCATCACCGTACGCCTCCACGCGTGATCAACGAGTAAACATCTTGGATACGGGTAGTCCCCATCCGGCCGGACCGGCGGCACCAGGAGGCGGTACCCGTGACCGTTCAGCCGAAGCGCCCCACTGTCGACTTCGGCACGCGCCGCGGGTCCCGTACGGTCCTGACCGACCATGCCGGTCTGGCCGGCCGTACCCCGGTCGCCTCCTTCCCCCGGTACGCCGACGCCGAACGCACCCTCGAACTCCTCGCCCACGCCTCCTTCCCGGTGCACCGGACGGCGCTGGTCGGCGGTGATCTGAAGCTGGTCGGCGTCACCGACACGCGCGTCACCGCGGTACGGGCGGCCGCGCTGGGCGGGTGCGGCGGCCTGTGGGTCGGCGCGATGATGGCGGTGTTCAGTGTCGTGAATGGACCGGGTACCGGTGGGCTGCTGATCCGCCTGGCGTACGGGCTCCCGCTCGGCGCGCTGTCCGGCGTGGCGGTGGGGCTGTCCGCGTACGCGATCCTCGGCGACACGCGGGGCGGTCCGCCGCACCCGCGCCTGGTCGCGACGCGGCACGAACTCCACGTCGACGCCGAGGTCGCCGCGTCGGCCTGGCGGCTGCTGCGCAAGCTCCGGCCGTCCGGCATGACGCCGGCCGATCGCGCGCCCGCGGAGGTGGTGGCGCAGCCGACCGAGCTCGTACTGATCGAGACGTTCGAGGTGGAGGACGCCCGGGCGCAGCCGGCGGGTCGAGCCGAGCCCGGGCCGGCGGCCCGGCGGGGCGTGCGCCCCGTCGAACTTCCGGCCGGCGCGACGCTGAGACCGGCACAGTGATCGTTTGGGCAGGTCATCGACGGGTACGACGGTGACACCTGACGATCTGGAGGAGCCATGGCGTCTGATGCCGTTACCTTGATCATGAACGATCACCGTGAGCTGGAGCGCTTGTTCGGCGAGGTGCAGTCGGGCAAGGGTGACCGGCGGGCCCTCGTCGAAGAGATCGCCGCTCGGCTGACCGCCCACTCGCGCGCCGAGGAGGCGAAGGTCTATCCGGCCATCAAGAAGGCCGACCCCGCCGAGTCCGGCGACGTCGACCACGCCTACCACGAGCACGACGAGGCCGAGGAGCTGCTGCAGAAGGTCGTGCGGAACGTCGACTCGCCACAGTTCACGCAGATGTTCACGGAGTTCGTCCAGGCGGTCAAGCACCACGTGGAGGAAGAGGAGTCCAAGGTGTTGCCCGCGCTGCGGGAGGCGGTCGACAAGGACACCCTCGACAAGCTGGGCGAGGCGTTCATGACGGCGCGCGCGGGCGAGCTGCGCAAGGCCGGCTTCGACGAAGAGTCCGAATACAAGGCCGCGCAGGACAAGGGCCGCGCCGACCTGGCGGACGCGACCCGCGACGAGCTGTACGAGATGGCCAGGGAGGCCGACATCCCGGGCCGCTCCACCATGAACAAGGAAGAGCTGAGCGAGGCGGTCAGCCGGCAGGGCTGACACGCCCTGGCGGGGGCGGGGGCGGCCCCCCCCCCCCCCCCCCGCCCCCTCCCCCGCCGATCGCACGGTTTCTATCGGACCTGCCAGGCCCGGCGCCGGTGCGCGCGTACGCCGTCGCGCCGCTCGCTCGACCTGCTCGACCCAGCCGCATCGAGTACAGTGGCGGCTGATCATGGTCGATGTCCGAACGGCTTCCGTCCCCGCCGGCGCACCCGCGACCGGCCTCGAGGTGTTGAGCCTGAGCGACCTCCGTGCCCACCGGCCGGAGCACGCGTTCGGGCGACCGCTGCGCATGCCGTGCCACGTGCTCATGCTCTTCACCGTCGGGCACGGCCGGCACACCATGGACTTCGTCGCGTACGACTGCCGGCCGAGCACCCTGCTGTGGGGCCGCCCGGGACAGGTACACCAGTTCACCGGCCAGCCCGGCCTGGACGCCAACCTGCTGCTGTTCACCCCGGAGCTGGTCCCACCGCCGGCCGCCACGGCCGACCGGCTGCGTGCCCTGCTGCACGACCCGTTCGCCCCGGCCAACTGGCTGCCCACCGGCGAGGACGAGGAAGCGATCATCACCGAGTTCACCCAGCTCGCCACCGACCACGAGCGGTGCGCGGCCGGCGACGGGGTACCGGCCGAACTGCTGCACCACCAGCTTGCCGTCCTACTGGTACGGATAGCCGCGCTCACCGGGCCGGCGCCGCAGGTGCCCGATCGGCTCGTGACCCGTCTGCACGAGGAGCTCGCCGCGTCGATGGCCGCGACCCGTCGCGTGGAGGACTACGCCGACCGGCTCGGCGTCTCCGTGCGTACCCTCACCCGCGCCTGCCTGGTCGCGACCGGGCGCAGCGCGAAGCAGGTCATCGACGACCGCGTCACGCTCGAGGCCAGGCGGCTGCTCGCGTGCAGCGACGAACCCGTCGCGGCGGTGGGCCGGCAGCTCGGCTTCGCCGAGCCGACGAACTTCGGCCGCTTCTTCGTCCGCGAGACCGGACTGACGCCCGGCGAGTTCCGCACCAGCCTCACCGGCACGCATTGTGAGAACGCCGTCGTCGCCGGGTAGCGAACCGCGACGGCGGACAGGCAGCATAGCGGCGTGTCCGTGCCCGATCACCTCACCGCCGCCGTGCACGACGCGCGCGCCCTCGCCGCCCGCGGTGACCTGCGGGGCGCGCAGGCCCTGCTGGAGCGGGTGCTCGACCCGGCGGCCACGGTGCTCGGCCCCGACCACGCCGAGGTCCTGACCGGGACCCGCCTGCTCGCCTCGCTGCACCGCCGCCTCGGCGACCTGGCGCACGCGCGGCGGCTGCTGGAGGATGCGCTGGCCGCCGGCCACTTCACGCTGGGCGAGGACAGCCCGCACCTGCTGCCCCTGTCGTACGACCTCGCGACGCTCGCTGACGAGCTGGGAAACCGGCACGAGGCGCGGCGCAACTTCGGCGTCCTGCTGCGGCACGGGCCCGCGGTGCTGGGGGCGGATCACGAGTACGTACGCGCCGCCCGCCGGTACCTCGACGGCGCCGCGGCGCCGGGTCCGCCGCCGCCGGCCGCGCCCCCGGCTGCGCCTTCCCCGGCCGCTCCCCCGGCTGTGCCGCCGCTCCCGTCCGCACCCGCCACCTTTCCCCCGTCCGCGCCGCCGTCCCGGGCGCAGCGCGACGACGCGCACCACCATTCCCGGGTACCGATGCTGGCGCTGGTCCTGATCGCGGCGATGGCCCTCGCGGGCGGCGGCATCGCGGCGTTCCTGGTGTTCCACGCCCCCGGCGGCGGAAGGGGTCCGGTCCCGGGCCCGAGCGCGGCCACGCCGCCCGACGCTCTGAAGCCGCCCGGTGATCTGACGCTGCGCGACGAGGGCACATCGATCACCCTCGCCTGGACCGATCCGACACATGGCGCTGCGCCCTTTGTCATCGCTGGTGGGCGTTCAGACAACGCGCCTATTCCGCTGGGTTCGGTCGAATCGGGAAAGAACACCTACACCCTCAGCGGAATCAACACCAGAGCCGACTATTGCTTTCTCGTCGCCGTCGTCTATTCACCACAGCACACCGTGCCGTCGCGGTTGATCTGCACCAGGCGCGGCGCCTCTCCGAGCACGAATCGGCGACCTGCGAACTGACGGTTTTCCACAAGGTGAAAACGCAGGGTATCGACGTCGATCGCACAGCGCATAGGATGAGCGCCGGCTACGGGGAGGTGCATCCATGGTCGGCGCGCGCGTGCGCGGACTGGCACGGGGCAGGGGTGGCCTGGTCACCGTCGTCACCATCGCCGCGCTGCTCGTCGGCATCGGCGCGACGCTGTTCGGTCTCGGCGCGTCGAACAACGCCATCGCCAACTTCGACGCGGCGTCCTGGCTGTGGAGCACCAACAAGGGCGAGGTGGCGAGAGTCAACGGAGTCACCGGTCGCGTCGACACGCGGTACAAGGTGTCGGACTCGTTCGGCCACACGGTGCAGGTCAGCCAGACCGACCGGTACGTCATTCTGCGCGACGTCACCACCGGCAAGGTGAGCGTGCTCGACCTCGCCAGCCTGCACCTGGCCGCGAGCACCCGCACCACCGCCGGCGTGGGCGTGACCGTCGCGCTGCACGGTGAGTCCGCCTTCGTCATCGACGCCGTGCAGGGCGCCGTGAGCCAGCTCGACCCGGCGACGCTCACCCCCGTCGGCGCGCCGCTGCGGTTCATGCCCGGCCTGTCCGGCGGCGCGTTCGACGCCGCGGGCCGGCTGTGGCTTCTGGTGCCGCGCGAAGGCACCGCCGTGGCCATCCAACCCACCGCGCCACCGAGCAGCCGGTCGACCCGGGGCGGCCGCGCCGGCACCGCCGCCCCGGCTGACCCGCGGGTGGTCAAGACCGTTGCCGTGGCGGACCCGAGCCACGACCTGGCACTGTCGGTACTCGACAGCGGCGTGGCCGTGCTCGACAAGACCGCCTCCGTGCTGGCGACCCTGCGCGACGACGTCGTGCGGAAGACTCCGCTGAACCTCACCGGCCCGGGCGCACTGCCGCCGCGCACCACCGGCACCGACGTGCCGGTCACCGTCGTCGACGGCCGCACCGTCTACGTGGTCAACGGCGACCGGGTCGGCCAGTTCACCGTGCCGGGCGAGGGCGCGAAGCTCGCGCCGTGCGTGGCCTGGTCCAAGCGGCTCTACTGCGCCGACGAGACCACCGGCGACGTGTACGTGCTGGACACCGCGGGCCGGCTCGCCACCACCATCACGGTGCCCGGCGCCGCCGGCACACCTCTCGACCTCGAGGTACGCGAGGACCACCTGTTCATCAACGCCCCGGCCGGTTCCAATGCCGAGGTCGTCGACGACCAGGGCCGCGCCCGGCTGGTCGACAAGTACGCCAACAACATCCTCGGTGGCGACCCGCCCCCGCCCCCGCCGCCACCGCCGCCGCCGCAGAAGCCGCCGGTGGGCCCGCCCGGCGCGCCCGTCAACGTGCGCGCGGCCGCGGGCAACGCGCAGGCCCGGGTGAGCTGGGGCGCGGCGCCGTCCAACGGCGCGCCGGTCATGAAGTACGTCGTCGAGGGCGACGGCAAACCGCACGAGGTGGGCGCCGACCAGCGGTCGCTCGACGTCACCGGGCTGGCCAACGGCCAGACGTACACGTTCACGGTGTACGCGGTCAACGCCAAGGGAAGCGGGCCGAAACGCGCCGCCAACCCGGTCGTGCCCACCGCCGAGGTGCCCGACGCCCCGACGAGCGTGGCTGCGACCGAGAACTCCGCCGGCACCGTGGCGGTGACCTGGCCGGCCGCCAACGGGCAGGGCCGTGGCGTGGCGCGGTACGTCGTCTCGGCGATCGCGGCCGGCTCCGCACCGGTCCAGGTCGGCGACACCGACAGGACGACCCTGACTGTCCCGGCCGGCACGCAGCTCACCTACGGCACGCAGTACGCCTTCACGGTGATCGCGGTCAACGACCGGGGCGCCAACTCCAAGCCGTCGCCGCTGAGCAACACCGTCGTGCCGTACGCGGCACCGGGCCGGCCGGTCGGCCTCGACGCCCGGACCGCGACCGACCGGGCCGGCACCGTCACGGTGACGTGGCGGTCCGCGCCGGAGAACGGCCGCCCGATCAGCAGGTACGTGGTGACCGCGAACGGCCGCGGCCAGGACGTCGTGGGCGCCACCTCGACCACCCTCACCGGCTTCGGCAACGGCACGAGGGTCAACGTCGCCGTGCACGCGGTCAATGCCGCGGGCGCCGGGCCGGACGCGACCACGACCGCGACGACGATCACCGCGCCGAAGGTCACGGTCACCGGCTCGTCGGCGGCGAGCACCACGTCCATCGCGGTCACGTTCTCCGCCGACCTGGGCGGGGCGAGCGGCGCGACGTGCACCCTGGCGGTCAGCGGTGGGCCGTCGGCGAGCAACGCGTGCCGATCCAGCGCCCTGACCGTCGGCGGCCTCGCACCCAGCCGCAGCTACGGCTTCACGGTCACGGTGACGACACCGGCGGGGTCGGCCAGCGCCACCGGCAGCCAGGCCACGGCGGACGTCTACGGCCAGGCGTACTGCCAGAACTACGTCAGCACGAGCGATCCGGCCACCCAGACCTGGTGCAACGACCAGCGAAACGCGCTCGAGGTGCAGCCCAGCCCGGCGGTGCTGCACCAGAACACCGTCGGCAAGACCACCCACCTGGCCAGCTACAAGGCGTACTGCTGGACCACCGGCGAGAGTGTCTACGCCTACAACTACAACCACGACAAGCGGACCAACCGGTGGATCAGGATCGAGTGGAACGGCGGCCAGTACTACACGCCGCTGGCGTGGATCAACTTCGACGGCAACACCAGCAGCGACTACGTGGGCGTGCTGCCGCACTGCTAGCCCGCCCGCACCCCACACAGAAGGCAGGTCAGTGACCCAAGCGCCCCTCGCCAACCCGGCCGCTCCCACCGCCGAGGACGTGCACGGCTTCGCCACCCTGTTCGCCAGGCTCGCGGCCGGCATCGAATCGGTGGTGCTCGGCAAACCCGAGGTCGTGAGGCTCGCGCTGACGGCGCTGCTCGCCGAGGGACACATCCTGCTCGAAGACGTCCCGGGCGTCGGCAAGACCACCCTCGCGCGGACCGTCGCCGCGTCCGTACAGGGCCAGTGGCGGCGCATCCAGTTCACGCCCGACCTGCTGCCCTCCGACGTCACCGGTGTCACGATCTTCAACCAGGCCACCCGGGGCTTCGAGTTCCACCCCGGTCCGGTCTTCGCCAACATCGTCATCGCCGACGAGATCAACCGGGCGTCGCCGAAGACCCAGTCGGCGCTGCTGGAGGTCATGGAGGAGCGCACGGTCACCGTCGACGGGGTTCCGCACGCCGTACCACGCCCGTTCCTCGTGGTCGCCACCCAGAACCCGGTGGAGATGGACGGCACGTACCGGCTGCCGGAGGCCCAGCTCGACCGCTTCCTGATGAAGCTGTCGGTCGGCTACCCCACCGAGGCCGCGGAGATCGACGTGCTCCGCGGCGCCGCCGCCGGCCACAACCCCGACAGCCTCCCGCCGGTCACCGACACCGCGGTGGTCGGCCAGCTCGTCGCGCTCGCCCAGCGGGTACACGTCGCCGAGCCGCTGCTGGCGTACACGGTGCGACTGGCCGCCGCGACCCGCAACCACCCGCAGGTCCGGGTCGGCGTGAGTCCGCGCGGCGCCATCGCCATCACCCGGGCCGCCCGGGTGTACGCGCTCGCCGCCGGCCGGGCGTACGTGGTCCCCGAGGACCTGAAAGCGCTGGTCGAACCGGTCTTCGCGCACCGGCTGCTGCTGTCGGCCGACGCCCAGGTACGCGGCGTCACCGCCCTCGACGTGCTCCGCGAGGCGGTCGAGACGGTCGCCGTCCCGGCACCGGCGGCGGCCTGACCGGTACGGCCGCGATGAGGCTCACCAGGCGTGGCGCGGGGCTGCTGGCCACCGGCCCGACGCTGCTCGCGGCGGGCTTCGGCTTCGGGTACCCGGAGCTGGCCGTCCTCGGCTGCGCGGCGCTGGTCGCCGTGGTGCTCGCCGTGCTCCACGCCCTGTGGCGTCCGGTCCTCGCGGTGACCCGGCGCGCCGACCCCGACCGGGTCATGCGCGGCGACGACAGCCGGATGACACTGACCGTCCACAACAACAGCCGGCTGCTGGCGGCGACGCTCGTGGCGTACGACCGGTGCGGGGCGGCCGTCGTGCCCGTACCGGTGCTGCGGCTGCGGCCCGGCCACGACACCGTCGCCGAGTACCCGGTACCCACCGACCGGCGGGGCGTCGTCGCGATCGGACCGCTGCGGGTGGTCCGCCGTGACCCGCTCGGCCTGGCCACCGCCGCCCGGGCCAGCGGTGACGTGGCCCAGGTGTGGGTCTATCCGACGGTCCACCGACTGTCGGCCGTACCCGTCGGGGTCGTACGCAGCCTCGACGGACGGGTCGACCGGGTGCCGCACGGCACGATCACCTTCGACACGCTGCGGGAGTACGTGGTCGGCGACGAGCTGCGCCACGTGCACTGGCGTACCTCGGCCCGCATCGGCGAGCTGATGGTCCGCGAGCACCTCGACACCAGCCTGCCGCGGCTGGTGGTGCTGCTCGACGACCGCCTGTGCGCGCACCCCGGCGGCCGGGACGGCACCGCCGACAGCTTCGAAGCGGCCTGCGAGGCGGCCGCCTCGCTCGTGGTGGCGGCCCACCGGGAGGAGCTTCCGCTCGTCCTGCAGGCGGTGAGCGGCGACGTGGTCGCGCGCGACGGGCGCCGCTCGGACACCCGCGCCTACCTGGATCTGCTCGCCGAGGCGCGGCTGCGCGGCACGGGTGACGGCGATGATCTCGACCGGGCGGTGGCCCGGCTGCGGCACCGGCGCGCCGGGGACACGCTGATCTACCTGACCGGGCCCGGTGACGCCGCCGACCTGGGAACGGTCGGGTCGCTGCGGGGGCTCTACCCGACGATCGTCGTCGGTACGCTCGGCAACACGACCGGTGCGCCGTCCACGATGGACGGCATCACGGTCCTGTCCGCCGGCGACGGGGCAGGCTTCGCGGCCGAGTGGGACGGGGTACGCGCATGGTGACCCGCTGGCTGCGCGGGCTCGCCGTACCCGCGGCGCTCGTCGGCATGCTCGGCGTCGCCGGGCTGGCGTTCGGCCGCCTGTACTCCGACCCGCTCGCCGCGCGGCTGTTCGTCGGCGCCGCCGCCGGCGCGGTGACCGTGAGCGTCGCCGCCCGACGGCTGCCGTCGGCGACGGTGGCCCCGCTGTCCGTGCTCGGCCTCGCCGGCTACACCCTCCTGGCGGTACGGCTGACCGCCGCCGCCAGCCACCTCGGCGGCCCGCTGTCCCGGCTGACCGTCGACGCGCTGGCCAACGGCGTTCCCCGCGTACTGACGGCCATGATCCCGATCGAGCCGCAGCCGGACACGGTCGGCGTGCCCGTCGTCGCGACCTGGCTGGCCGGCCTCGCCGGCGGGGAGCTGGCGCTGCGCGGCCGGCGCACGCTGCTGGCCTGCCTACCGCCCGGCCTGCTGTACGCGAGTGTGCTGTACGTGGTGGGTCCCAACGCCGAGCGGGTGCTGTGGCAGCCGCTGTGCTTCGCCGGCTTCGCGGCGGTCGCGCTCGCCGTCAGCGCCCGGAACGGCAACGACGACGCCGTCCCCGAACTGACCGGGGCGCAGCGGGCAGCGCTGCGGGTACGGGTCGCCGCGGGCACCGCCGCCGGCCTCGCCGGTACGCTCGCGCTCGTCGCCGTCGTGGCGCCGCCGGTCGCCCACGGGGTCGGCCGCCACCCCGCCGATCCGCGCCGGTACGTCACGCCACCCCAGCAGGACATCCTCGACGAGAGCCCGCTGGTCCGGCTGTCCGGTTGGGCGCTCGGCCCCGACCAGCGCCTGTTCGACGTACGGCTGTCCGGCGGGGCGGGCGGCGAGACGCGCATCCGGCTGGCGGTCCTGAGCGACTACGACGGCGTGACCTGGCGCGTCGGCGCGACGTACCGGCCGGCCGGGCGGGTACTCGCCGGCCCGCGGGCCACCGGCGACCGGACGGCCCCGGTGACCCAGCGGATAACGATCGACGAGCTCGACGGCCGGCTCGTCCCGGCCGCCGCCGTACCGGAGCGGATCGACGGCGCCCGGGTATCGTTCGACCAGGCCAGCGGCACCATCGCCATCCCGGAGGGGCTACGCCCGGGTCTCGGGTACACCGTCGTGTCCCGGGCGCCGAAGATCGACGTCAACCTGCTGCCGTCGGCCGGCGCGCCGTCCGGGCCGACGGTGGCCAGGTTCATGCGGGTGGGCAGTGACGCGCCGAAGGAGATGCAGCAGCTCGGTCAGAAGCTCGCCGAGGGCAATCCGACGCCGTACGCCCGCGCACAGGCCATCGAACAGTTCCTCGCCGAACACTACCGGCTCGTCTCCGACGCGCCGAGCGGCCACGCGTACCCGAACCTCACCTTCTTCCTGTTCGGCCCGCCCGGCGGCGGTGGGCAGCGGGGCACCTCCGAACAGTTCGCTGCGGCGTTCGCGGTCCTCGGCCGGCTCGTCGGGTTACCGACCCGCGTCGTCGTGGGATTCCGCGTACGGCCGGGCAGCCCGACCGTACGCGGCGCGGATGCCCTGGCCTGGCCGGAGGTGCTGTTCGACGGCGTCGGCTGGGTGGCGTTCAACCCGTTGCCGCAGCCCGACACCCGTCCCCGGCCGGTCGAAGACGACTTCAAGCCCAGGCCGGAGCAGTCCACGCCACCCCCGTCGACGGCGCCGCCCCCATCCGTCGCGCCGTCCTCGGCAGCGCCCAGCCGCTCGGCGTCGGCGGCTGCGGTGGCGGCGGGGCCCCCAGTCGGCACGCTCGTCGCGGTCACAGGGATTTTCGGCGTCCCGGTGCTGTGCGTGGCGCTCATCGTGCTGCTGCGCCGGTCACAGCGGCGGCGCCGGCTGTACGAGGGCGACCCGCCGGGCCGCGTCCTCGGGGCCTGGCGGGAGGTGCTCGACGCCCTGCGGCTGGCCGGCCGTCCCCCGCCGCCCCACCTCGCCCCCACCGAGGTCGCAGATCATGCGGCGCGCGTCGTCGCCGCGCCGCCCGGGCTGCGGCCTGCCGCACCGGATCTGGCCGAGCTGGCCGGGCTGGTCAACGCGGTGGCGTTCGCCCCCTGCAGTGTTCCTCCCGGCGGCTCGTTCCCCGGCGGCTCGTCTCCCGGCGGCTCGTTCCCTGGCGGCTCGTCTCCCGGCGGTGTTCCTCCCGGCGGCGTGGAGCCCGCGCAGGCCGAACTGGCCGCCGCTCAGGCCACCGCGTACATCGCGGACCTGCGGGCGCGGCGGCCGTGGTGGCGCTGGCTGCTGTGGTCGGCCGATCCGCGCCCGGTCTGGTGGGCCCGCAGGAATCACCGGTAGACAGATCTTGGGGATTTTGACATCGGATACGGTGTCAAAATCCCCAAGATCCGATCCCTATTCGGTGAAGCCGGCGGCCATCCGTCGCATGCCCGCCAGCCACCGGTCCGGGTCCTGCGTCTTGTGCGCCAGGTAGGTGCCGACCTCCGCGTGCGGCAGGATCAGGAACCGCTCCTCGGCGAGCCCCGCCACCACCGCGTCGGCGACGTCGTCCGGCGACAGGACCGCGCCCGATGCGGCGGTCACCTTCGCTCCGACGTGCCCGGCGTCGAGACCGTCGCGCAGCATCGGCGTGTCGACGCCCTGCGGGCAGAGCGCGCTGACCCGGATCCCACGGTTGCCGTACGTGATGGACAGCCACTCGGCGAAACCGACCGCCGCGTGCTTGGTGACGCTGTACGGCGCGTCGCCCACGGCGGTGAGCAGACCCGCCGCTGAGCAGGTCTGCAGCAGGTACCCCTCGCCGCGCTCCAGCATCGACGGCAACACCGCGCGGGCCGCGTACAGGTGCGCGCGTACGTTGACCTCCCACGAACGCTGCCAGACCGCGTCGTCGCCCTCGATCCCGGCGCCCGACGTGATGCCGGCGTTCGAGCAGAACACGTCCACCCGGCCGTACCGTTCCAGCGCAGTCTCCACGAGCGCGCGGACGTCGTCCTCCACGGTGACGTCGGTGCGGACCCCGACCGCGTCGACGGCCAGGTCGGCGGCGAGCGCGCGCACCGCGTCCAGATCAAGATCTGACAGTACGATCCCCGCGGCGCCCTCGGCCGCGAACCGCCGCGCGAGGGCGGTTCCGATCCCGCCCGCCGCGCCGGTGATGACGACCACGCGTCCGTCAAGCTTCATCGCTCATGCCTCCGTCACTGTCGGCGCCAGATCGAACAGCGTCGTCCGCAGGACACCGACGCCTCCCGTACTCAGCTCCGGGGTGGGAAGCAGCGCGATCACCGGCGTCTGTACGCCGTGCCGCACGTACTCCTGCACCTGATCGCGGCACGCCTGCGGGGTGCCGTGCAAGATCAGCGCGTCGACCACCTCGTCCGGGATCGCGGCCGTGGCCGCCCGCCGGTCCCCCGCCGCCCAAGCGCGCCACATCGGTTCCAGCGCCTCGCCACGGCCGAGCCAGCGGTGGAACGCCGCGTAGGCCGGCACCGTGAGATAACCGGCGATCATGCGACGGCCCAGCTCACGCGCGTACCCGGCGTCAGCGGTCGGGCACACGAAGATGCGGGCGACGGTCTCGAAGCCGTCCTTGGCGCCCTCCAGCTCCGCGCGTACCCGCGGCACGTCGCCGGCGGCGAGCCAGTTGAGGATCACGCCATCCGCCTCCGCGGCAGCCAGCCGCAGCATCCCCGAACGGAGCGCGGCCAGCAGGATCGGCGGCGGGCTCGCCGGTGGGCGCTCCAGCTTGAACCGGCGGACCGCGAAGGTCGGGAACTCCTCGTCGACCATCTCGCCGGCGAGCGCCCTGCGGAGAAACCGCAGCGTGTCACGGGTACGCGCGAAAGGCTCCTCGAAGGGCCGGGCGTTCCAGTCCTGGACGACCACCGGCGACGACGCGCCGATCCCGAGTCGGAACCGGTTCGGCGCCACCTCGGCGAGGGTCACCGCCGTCATCGCCAGCAGGCCCGGCCCGCGGGTGAACACGGGAGCGATCGCGGTGCCGAGGTGCAGTCTCGGCGCCCAGGCGGAGGCGAGCGCCAGCGGCGTGAACGCGTCCGTGCCGGCCACCTCCGACGACCACACGTCGGTGTAGCCGGCGTCGGCGAGCTCGGCCAGTAGCGGTGCGTGTGCGCCGAGCGGCACACCTGTCAGCGGTATGGTCAGTCCCCATCGCGCGTGCATGGGCCGAATCATCCCATGCACGATTCCACCTACCCGCGCCCGGCGGGGGTCCCCGGAAGTCGACCGGGTTCGATAACCTTACGCGGACATCCGGACGCGACGGGGGAGTTCTCATGTTGCCCGAGGACGATCGGCCGCCCGCCTGGCTGCGGGACACCGTATCGATCGACGTGCAGGTCGAAGGGCTCAGGAGCTTCGCGACGGCGCTGCTGGAAGACCTCGAGAAGAACTTCGGGACCCACCTGCCCCAGGTCTACGACGTCATGACCAAGCACGCGTGCGTAGGCCAGGACATGGTTTTCGCCGAGATGAACGCCGTCGTCCAGAAGCACTACGACTGCCTCACCGCCATCGTCAACCTGCTGCGCGACTACGCGTCGGGCACGTACGCGATGGGCAAGGGCGCGGAGGTCGTCGCGACCAACTACGAAACCGCCGACGGTACGGTCCGGGCGACCGCGACCCAGGTGGAACAGGTGATGAAGCCCAACACCTCCGGTCCGACCGTCGAGGCGATGGAGAGCAACGTGAGCTCGGTCAGTTTGTCCGACGGCGGCCTGGTCGACAGGGGTGTCTCATGATTCCCAGCGACGTCAGCGGCGGCACCGCCTGGGAGATGTACGACATTCACACGATCCACAGCATGGTCGACGGCGTCACCGACGACCAGATCCAGACGAGCTGGGACCAGGTCATGGCCTGGCGCAAGACCCAGCAGTTGCTCGACGAGCACGCGGCGACACTGACCAGGTACCGGCAGGATCTCGTCGGCAGCTGGTCACCGGAGAAAAACGCCGCCTCCGCCGCGTTCGTGCAGTACGTGGACGACCTGATCCAGTCGCTGCAGCAGTCGTCCAAGGCCGCCGACGACAACGTCCGGGCACTCTCGGAACTGACGAGCGCGGTCGAGACCGCACGTACCGAGGTCAAGAAGGCGTACCAGGAGTACTCGGCGAACCAGTCGAAGCTCCAGGCGGCGTCGGCGAAGCCCGCGCCGAGCGGTACGCCGACCCCGTCGCCGAGTCCGAGCCCGAGCCCCGCTCCCCCGCCGGTGGCGCCGGGCCGGCAGGAGCAGTTGACGCAGCAGGCGCGTAGCGCGATGGCGACGTTGGCGGGGACGGCGAGCTACTCGGCGTGGAGGATGACCGTTCCGCCCCCGTACACGCCGCCGAACTTCGTCAAACGTGAAGAATCGCAGCATCTGGCCGACCCCTCGGTCGTGACGGCGCAGCCCCCGGTTGTTCCTGCACCGCGTAGCTCCACATCGCAGTTCGATGCCACCACGCCATACGTACCCGGTGGAGCGGTCGACCAAAATCCTCCCGCCAACTCGAACGTCAGTTTGATCCCCAGCGGTGGCTCCCCAGTGCTGGCTGGCAATGTCATCACGCCTCCTACGCCCGGGCTTACACCGCATAGCCCGGGATTCACCCCGATTCCGAGCCCACCGGGTGGCGTCCTGCCTCCGGACGGCCCAATGGCGTTCACACCGGGCTTGAGAGTCATCGGCAGCAGGATTACACCCGGTGATTCGGTCACCCCGAGAGGTGGTTCGTTCGAAGCCTTCCCGGGCCGCGGACCGCGCGGAGCCGTGCCAGCGGAGGAAGTGCCCCCTCGGACTCTCGGCGGCGGGCGCGCGCTTCCTCCGGGCGGTGTTATCGGGAAGCCACCGGCCGTAGGTGCAGTCGAACCTTTTGTCGGCGGCGGCCGTCCGAGCGCAGGAGTAGAGCCGCGGGTCAACCCAGTCGGCGGTGTACTCGGACAGACCGGTGCACCGGCAGGCCGAACGAGCGGGTCAGTCGGCAATCGCGGCACCACAACGGGTCAGTCGTTCCTATCGGGACGGCGCGCAGGTAAGTCTGTTCGAGGCCACGACTCAGGCGGCTGGGATCCGGATGATCCTTGGGCAGTGGAGCAGGGTGTCACACCGGTGCTGGAACCGGGCCGAGAGCAGTCGTTCCACGATCCAGGTCCAGGTGTCATCGGGATCGATCGGTGAGGCAGGCGGCAATCCGAATTCTCGCCGTGGTGCTGTGTGGCCTCGGGACGTCGATTTTCGCGGTTCCGGCCGCCAACGCCGATGCCATTCGCGACAAACAGTGGCACCTCAACTACCTGAACGTTACGGCTGCGCACGCACAGAGCCAGGGTGAAGGCGTGACCGTCGCTGTGGTTGACTCGGGCGTTAACGGAAGTCACCCGGACTTGGCGGGCAACGTTCTCGCTGGAATTGACGTATCAGGGGCCGGGGCACCTAACGGGCTAGAGGACCTCGACGGGCACGGGACTGCAATGGCCAGTCTTATTGCGGGGCATGGCCACGGCAACAGCGACGGTGTCCTGGGGATCGCGCCGCACGTCAAGATCTTTCCGGTCAGGGACGATCGGGGTACGGGCCCCACGCCAGAGTCGATAGTGGCAGGCGTCAACGCCGCTGTACGGTCCGGAGCCAAAGTGATTTCGATTTCGCAAGGCGGCTCAGATGTGCCCGCCCTGCGCGCAGCGATCGAGTCAGGTCTTGCAGCCGATGCCGTCGTTGTAGCGGCCATGGGGAACAAACCTAAACAAACGCTGGCTGATTTCCCGGCCAGCTATGACGGAGTCGTTGCCGTCGGTGCCATCGATCAGAACGGTAACGTCGCCAGTGTCAGCGTCACCGGCAACGCGATGGTCCTGAGTGCTCCCGGCATGCGCATCGTCTCCGCCGACAAGACCGGTTACTCGATTGGTGATGGCACGAGTGCGTCCACCGCGATCGTCGCTGGTGCGGCTGCGCTCGTCCGATCCAAGTACCCCAACCTCTCCGCGAAAGAAGTCGTGCACCGGCTGACCGCGACCGCCACGGACAAGGGCGCGCCGGGCCGCGACCCGCAGTACGGCTACGGCATCGTCAACCTTGTCGCCGCGTTGACGGCCAACGTGCCACCGCTGACCCCGAGCGCCGGCCCGAGCCAGACCAAGGAATCGACCCCTGGTCAGACCAAGAAGACGATGCCGCCGGCGAACGCCGCCGGGCAGGGAAACCGCAAGACCGCGGGCTCCAACTCCGGCTTGATCGTCGCCGTTTCGATCGCCGTCGTGCTCGTCGCGGCCGGGGTCGTGAGCTGGTTCCTGCTACGCCGCCGACCACAGACCCCCGCCACCTGACGAGGCAACCCGGCTCAGCCCATCCAGCCGGGCCGCACCAGGCCGGCCTCGTACGCGTACACGACAAGCTGCGCGCGGTCGCGCGCCCCGAGCTTGCTCATCGCCCGACTCACGTGGGTCTTCGCGGTCGCGGGACTCACGACCAGCTTCGTCGCGATCTCGTCGTTGGACAGTCCGGCGCCGACGAGCGTGAGTACCTCCCGCTCCCGCTCGGTCAGGGCATCGAGGGTGCGCGGCGGTGGTGGCGCGGCGGCGCGGGTGGCGAACTGTTCGATCAGGCGCCGGGTGACTCCGGGTGACAGCAGGGCGTCGCCTGCCGCCACCGCCCGTACTCCGCGCAGCAGGTCCGCCGGCTCGGTGTCTTTGACCAGGAACCCGCTGGCGCCTACGCGGAGCGCCTCGAACACGTACTCGTCGAGGTCGAACGTCGTCAGGATCACGACGCGGACTTCGGCGCAGCGCGGTTCGGCGACGATGCGGCGCGTCGCTTCGAGCCCGTCCAGCAACGGCATCCTGATGTCCATCAGCACGACGTCCGGGACGGTCTCGGTGGCCAGGCGTACGGCCTCGGCGCCGTCGGGGGCCTCCCCCACCACGTCGATGTCGTCCTGGGCGTCCAGGAGGGCCCGGAACCCGGCCCGTACGAGCGCCTGATCGTCGGCGAGCAGCACCCGGATCACACCGTACCTCCCAGCGGGAACCGTGCGTACACCTCGAAGCCACCACCGGGGCGCGGCCCGGCGCGGAACTCACCGCCGAGCGCCTCGACCCGTTGCCGCATCCCGACGATGCCGGTGCCGTCCTTGAACGCGGGCGCACGATCCAGCAGGATCGGGTCGCCGTCGTTGGTGACGGTGACGACGGCCGCGCCATCACCGTACGAGAGCCGTACCGTCGCGGCAGCCCCGGCACCGGCGTGCCGACGTACGTTGGTCAGCGCCTCCTGGACGACCCGGTACGCGGCCCGGTCCACCTCGGCCGGCAGCGCGGTCCCGGCGCCGTCGACCTCCAGGGTCACCGCCAGCCCGGCGGCGGTGACGTCCGAGATCAGGGTGCGCAGGCCGGCCGCCTGATTGGGGCCTCCCGCGCCCGACACGCCAGGCGCCGGCGACCTGGGCGCCGCCTCGTCCTCGGGGCGCAGCGCGCCGAGCACCGCCCGCACCTCGCGCAGCGCCTCGGCGCTCGCCTGTTTGATCGCGGTCAGCGCGGCGCGCGCCTGCTCGGGGCGCTCCTCCATCAGATGCAGCCCGACCCCGGCCTGCACGTTTATCAGCGACAGGTGGTGGCCGAGGACGTCGTGGAGTTCCCGGGCGATCCGCAGCCGCTCTTCGCTGGCCTGCCGGCGACGCTGCTCCGCGCGCGCCTGTTCCTGGTCGGCGAGGGCGCGCTGCCGTTCGATGCGCGCGCGTACCAACTCCTGGAGATGGGTGGTGCGGGCGCGCGCCGCCTCGCCGATGGCGAAGACGACGAGCAGCCAGGTGGCGACGGTGACGAGCCGGCCGGCGGACGGATGGGCGGCGGCCGGCCAGATCAGCCCGGCGAGCGCGTACGTGAGGAAGCCGGCCGCCACGACCACCCAGGTGAGCAGTCGGTGGCCGGCGCGCAGCGCGCCGAGGACAGCGACGATCCCCGCGAGGAACGCGGGTCCCACGGGATACCCGAGCGTCCCGTAGAGCGCCGTCGCCGCCACCGCGACGATCAGCGCGAGCGGGCGCAGGCGCCGCCGCACCAGGAGGGCCACCGGGCCGGCGACGAGCAGGACGTAGGCGAAGGGCGGCAGGTCGGCGTCGTGCCGGTGGGCGGCACCGGTGCTGCCCAGCACCTGAACGAACGCCAGGGCCACCGGCAGCACGAACCCGCCGGGCCGCCCACCAGGCCAGTGCCAGGGGCCACGCCCCCACGGGCCGCGGTGCGGCCAGTACGGCGGGTCCGGTGTCTCCACGTCAGGAACGGTAGATGGGACGCGCCCGGACCGTCATCGGGTGGCCGGTGTGGCGCGCGGTACGACGCCGGGTGTAGCGGACCGGCGCGGCTACGCCGACCGGTGTAGTCCGGCCGTTGCCGGTTGCGGTGACGGCCGTACCCCGGGTGCCGTCTGCGGGCTGACGACGGTGGACGGTGCTGCGGCGCAGGCTGGGGCCGCATGGAAAACCGGCAAGCCCCGTCAGGAGGTACCGATGTCCACTGATCCGCGCGGTCCGCACCGGGTACGCGCATCCGACGCCGAACGCGAGCGGTACGCGCAGATCGTGCGCGCGGCGATGAGCGAGGGGCGGCTCACGTTGGAGGAGGGCGAGGAGCGGCTGGCCCAGGTGTACGCGGCGAAGTACCGCGACGAACTGGACCCGCTGACCGCGGACCTGCCCGACGGCGGCCGGCAGGCGCTGTTCGACCCGGCGGCGGCCGCCGGCGCCTTCCGCCGCATGGTGACCCGGTACATCGGCGTCGCGGCGCTGATCTCCGGCGTCCTCGTCGCGCTGTGGGCGCTGTCGGGGGCGCACTTCTTCTGGCCGTTCCTGCCGCTGCTGTTCCTGTGGTTCGGGGTGCTGCGCCACCTGCGGTGGCGGCGCTGGCAGGCGTGGGCCGGGCCCGGCGGTTGGCACAGCTGGGGTGCGCCGGGCGACTGGGGCGCACCGGGACGCTGGGGCGCACCGGGCGGCTGGGGCGCACCGGGCGGCTGGGGCGCACCGGGCGGCTGGGGTGCGCCGGGCGGATGGGGTGCGCCGGGCAGATGGTCCCCTGGCGGGCCTCCGTGGGAGCGCCGATCCTGAGCAAGATCCCGACGGCGTCTGCGTTACCGAGGTCTCATCGCCCGGGTGACCTCGGTAACGCAGACCCGGCGTCGATCATGGCGGTCCTTGGAACACCCGACAGAACGGTACGACACACCCATAGCCACATGTTCGCGATGATCGACTCTCCCCTGGGATACTTCGCCCACGTTTCCCAGGGGAGGATGATCACGGATGCTGGGCCCCTCACACGCCCTGTCCGGCGCGGCCGGGTGGCTGATCGGCTCGCTCGCGCTCGAGCAGTACGCGCACATTCACCAGACCCCGGTGCAGCTCGCGGTCGGCACCGCGATGTGCGCCGGCGGGGCGCTGCTGCCGGACATGGACCTGTCCGGGCGAGTGACGACCAACCAGGGCGGTGCGACGGTCGCGCACACCTTCGGGGTGCTGTCGCTGTTCGTGGCCGAGTGCGTCGAGAAGCTGTCGTTGGGAATCTACGATCTCACCAAGGGCCGGCGGGATCCGCACCGTGAGAACGGGCACCGCACGTTCACCCACACGCTGCCGTTCAACATCGGCGTCGGGTACGGCGTCTTCGAGCTGTGCCTGCACTTCGGCAAGCCCGCCGTCCTGGCTGTGCTGTTCTTCACGTTCGCGATGGCGCTGCGCGGCCTGTTCGAGAAGTGGGCGGCGCGCGCCGGCTGGCTGATCGTCACGCTCGTCGCGGCCGCCGGCACCGCGGGCGCGTACGCGGAACTGCCGGCCGGCCGCGGGTACCCGATCCTGGGCGTCGCCCTCGGCCTGGGCGGGCTCATCCACCTCCTTGGCGACATGCTGACCCGCCACGGCTGCCCGGTGCTCTGGCCGATCCCGACCGCACGGGGACGGATGTGGCGCTGCGTCGGGCTGCCCGACTCGTTCTCGGTGAAGGTCGGCGGCAAGGTGGAGGTGTACTTCCTGCGCCCCGTGTTCTGGCTGGTGTCGCTCGCCACTGCGGCCTGGATGCTCTACCACCCGATGCTGCAACGGTTCAACATCAAGGCGTGATGCACGACGACTCCACGGTGCCCGCCTTCTGGCGGGCGCTCGACCTTCCGGGCCTGGCCGACGTCCACACCCACTTCCTGCCGGAGCGGATGCTGCGCCGGGTCTGGGCGCACTTCGACGCCGGCGGGCCGCTGATCGGCCGGGAGTGGCCGATCCGGTACAAGTGGAGCGACGCCGAGCGGGTCGGCCACCTCGACAAGCTCGGGGTACGAGTGTTCAGCGCGCTCGCCTACGCGCACCGGCCCGCCATGGCGGCCGACCTCAACGACTGGACCCTCGGGTTCGCGGCGGCCACCCCCGGCTGCCTGCCGAGCGCGACGTTCTTCCCGGAGCCGGGAGTCGAAGGGTACGTGCGGGACGCCCTCGATCGCGGCGCGCGGGTGTTCAAGGTGCATCTGCAGGTCGGCGGGTACGACCCGCGCGACGAACTGCTCGACCCGGTGTGGGGGCTGCTGGCCGAGGCGGGCACCCCGGTCGTCGTACACGCCGGCGCGGCCCCGGTCGCGTACGGCTTCACCGGTCCCGGCCCGATCGGCGGTGTCCTCGCCCGGCATCCCCGGCTGTGTGCGCTGATCGCGCACCTGGGCTCCCCCGACTACGCCGACTTCCTGGCCCTGGCCGAGCGGTACGAGCGGGTCGGGCTGGACACCACGATGGCGTTCACCGACTTCTTCGAGCTCATGGCGCCCTTCCCGAAGGAGCTGTCGGGCCGTCTGAAGGACCTGGGGCTGGCCGGCAAGGTGCTGCTGGGCAGCGACTTCCCGAACATCCCGTACCCGTACGCCCATCAGCTGGAGGCGCTGGCCCGCCTGGACCTGGGCGACGACTGGCTACGGGCGGTGTGCTGGCAGAACGCCGCTAACCTCTTCTGCCTTTAGCCAGCCATCCGGCGACCTGGGTACGTGACGACAGCCCGAGCTTGGCCAGGATGTTGGACACGTGCACCGCGGCGGTCTTCTTCGAGATGTACAGCCGTCGCGCGAGCTCGGCGTTGGTCAGGCCTTCGGCGATGAGGGCGGCGACCTCGCGCTCGCGCGGGGTCAGGACGGTCTCGCCGGCTCCCTCGGCGGCGGTGGCCGCCAGGCCGACCCGGCCGCGGAGGGTGTCGACCTCGGCGACGCGCCAGCCGGCCCACCGCGCGAGCAGCGCGTCGGCGGCGCGGACGTGGTCGCGGGCCCGGTCGGTCTGTCCAAGGTGGACCAAGCAGCGGGCGGCGCCGGTGTGCGCGCTGGCCCGTACGGGTGCGCGCAGTTCGGCCGAGCCGGTCGCCGCCTCATACCCCTCGATCGCCTCGACGCTCCGCCCGTCCGCCTCGTCGAGCTGGGCGAACACCAGCGCCTCCCACCCGTCGACCGCCGTGGACCAGGAGGCGCGCTCGGCGAGCGGGCGTAGCCGGTCGCCGGCCAGGCCGGCCGCCAGCCCCGCCGCCACCACGTCGTGGACCTGCTCGCCGTACGGCGGCCCGATCCGGTCGATCCCCGCGTAGAGGTCGTCGAGGGCCGCCTCGGCGGCGGGTACGTCCCCGCGCCGGCAGGCGAGGTGGAAGGTCAGCCCCAGCACCGCCAGGGAGGGCTTGCCGCCGGGCTCGGTCAGGGTCGGCAGGATCGCGTCGACCCGGTCGAGTTCGCCGGCCTCGAGGGCGAGGCCGGCCAGGAACACGCCGTGGAAGTTCGCGCGGCGACCGGCCCGCACGTAGCCGCGCTCGCGGCGGTGCCCTTCCTCCAGCGCCTCGACCGCGGCCCGCAGATCCCCGTCCTCCACGGCGAAGCGGGCGCGCCCCTCGAAGTACGCGGCGACCGCGAGCGCCTCGAAGCCGGCGCGCTCGGCGTCGGCGCGCATCCGTTCGAGCAGCTCGTGGCCCTCGGTCGGCGGGAACGGCGGACCGTTGTTGATGAGGTTGTGCAGACCCCGCGCGGCGACCAGCCACTCGCCGGCTGTCTCGGCGTCCTCGATGACCTCCAGCAGCAGCTTGCGCCCCTCGTTCACCCCGCCGGGCACGTTGAGCAGCGCGGAGCCCTTCTCGACCGCACCGGCGAGCCGTACGTGCGGCAGGCCGAGCTCGTCGGCGAGGGCGATCGTGCGGTCGGCCCAGGTGATGGCCTCCTCGAGCCGCTCGGTGAGCATGTACGACTGGGCCACCGTGGCGACCGCCTCCGCCTGTTCGGCGCCGGGCGGCAGCTGCCCGATGATGTCGCGGATCTCGTCGATGAGGACCTGCATCTCCTCGCGCCGCTCGTTCTCCCACGCCAGGCGTACGAGCAGGCGCAGCGCGGCGGAGCGGTCCTGCGCGGCGGTGGCGTCGCGGGCCCAGCGCCGGGCGTGCTGGCCGGCGTCGGGCAGCAGGTTGGCCAGCCAGGCCGCGCGGGCCGCCCGGCTGCGCAGCTCCAGGTCTTCGGGGGCCTCTTCGAGCCCCATCTCGGCCAGCGCCAGCGCCTGGTGCGCCGCGCCGATGGCCAGGTAACGCGCGCTCCCCTCCCGGGCGGCGCGGACGAGGTCGTCGTAGCGGCCGGCACCGTGCGCGTGGCGGGCGACCAGGGCCGGGTCGGCGTCGCCGGCGGCCAGGAGCGCTTCCAGCGCCAGCTCGTGCAGGCGCCGCCGCTCGCGGCCGAGCAGCTGCTCGGCGACGGCCTCGCGGGCGAGCGCGTGCCGGAAGCCGAACTCGTCGTCACCCGTCTCGACCATCAGTCCGCGCCGGACGAGGTCGCGGAGCACCTCGATGAGGTCGGCTTCGGGCAGCTGGGTCACCGCCGCCAACACGTCGAAGGGGATCCGGTGGCCGAGCACGGCCGCCGCCTCCACCACCCGCTGCTGGCGCGGATCGACGTCGTCGAGCTGGCGACGCAGCGCCTCGGCGAGGTTCCACGGCAGCGGCTGGTCACACAGCTGTTCGAGATCCACGCCGCCGTCGCCGCCCGCGCGGAGCAGCTCTTCCAGGAAGTACGGGCTGCCGCCGGTCCGGTTGTGCAGCGAGGCCGCCGCCCGGTACGACGGGGGCCGGCCGGACACCGCCTCGAGCAGCACCGACGTATCGGTCAGCGAGAACCGCTCCAGCCGCAGGTGCGTGACGGTGTGCCGGCGTTCGAGGCGGGTGAGCAGGTCCGCGACCGGGCTGCGGCGGGTCACCTCGTCGGGCCGGTAGGTGCCGACGAGCAGCCGGCGGCCCGGCAGGTCGGGGATGCGCTCGAACACGGCGGTGCTCTCCGGGTCGGCCCAGTGCAGGTCTTCGAAGACCACGACCGCCGGCGCCGTCGCGAGCGCCGCGACGATGTCCGTGGCCGCCCGCAACCGCTCCACGCTGCTGTGCGCGGGGTCGGCGACCACGTCGAGGGCGGCGCGGTCGACGGCCGCCAGCCACTCCGGCTGACCGCCGCGACCGACGGCGAGCCCGTCGACGGCGTCGAGCAGCAGCCCGAACGGCCGCCCGAGGGCGCCCGGGTCGGCCTGCGTCACGAGTACGCGCGTCTCGGCCGGGACGCCGGCCGTCAGCTCCTGGACCAGCCTGCTCTTGCCGATGCCGGCCTCACCGGCGACCAGCGCGACCTGCGGGTCGGGCCCGGCCGCGAGGGCAGCGAGCCGACGCAGCTCGGTATCGCGCCCCACCATCACGGGGCTGAGCCCTCCACGTCCGACACGCACGCCGACAGAGTACCGGCGCGACGGCCGTACGCTGGGCAGATCCGCGCCGCGCCGGCCCACATCCGGGGCGTGCCGCCCATCACGCGTGCCGGCGGCGCCGGTCGCGGCCGAAGCGCCGCCGCTCGGCGGCCTCCTCGATCAGTTCCCGCTGCCGCTGCTTGACGATGATCCGTACGGCGTCCGAGTCGTACATCATGGTGATCTCCTCCGCTCGATGATGGGACAAGCATCGCCCGGTAAGGACCGCTCAAGCATCGGCACCTGTTACCTATCTTCGGCCGGTCAGGGGTACCTAGACGGCACCGGGCCGACCTACGTACCCCTACGCACCGCGACAGCCTCCGATGATCCGCCACAATGATCGCCATGCGTCGGACGCTGCGACACCCGGCCCGGATCGTGCCCATCGCGTTCCTGGTCGCCATCGCCGTCGGTACCGGGCTGCTGATGCTGCCGGCCGCGCGCGCCGGCGGCGGTGGACCGCCGCCGCTCACCGCGCTGTTCACCGCGACCTCGGCGGTGTGCGTGACCGGCCTGACGGTGGTCGACACGGCGACCTACTGGACCCCCTTCGGACAGGGCGTGATCATGGCGCTGATCCAGATCGGCGGGTACGGGATCATGACCTTGGCGACGCTGCTCGGGCTGCTCGTGTCGCGGCGGCTCGGGCTGCGGACCCGCCTGGTGGCGCAGGCCGAGAGCCGGGTCGACGACCTCAGTCAGCTCCGTGGCGTGCTCATCCGGGTGGCCCTGCTCATGTTCTGGTTCGAGGTCGCGATCGCCGCCATCCTGGCGCTGCGCTTCGCGATCGGGTACGGACAGCGGCCGGCGACCGCGATCTGGCAGGGCGCCTTCCACTCGGTCTCGTCGTTCAACAACGCCGGCTTCGCGCTGTACTCCGACAGCGTGATGGGATTCGCCACGGACCCGTGGGTCTGCCTGCCGATCGCCCTGGCCGTGGCCGTCGGCGCGGTGGGCTTTCCGGTCCTGTTCGAGCTGGTACGGGAGTTCCGCCGGCCGGCCTGCTGGTCGGTGCACACCCGGATCACGGTGTTCGGCACCGGCGTACTGCTGGCGATCGGCGCGCTGGGCGTACTGCTGTTCGAGTGGACGAACCCGGGCACCCTGGGCCGGTTGGGCGTTCCGGACAAGGTTCTCGCGGCGGTGTTCCAGGGTGTGATGCCGCGCTCGGGGGGCTTGAGTACGGTCGACTACGGGCAGATGCGGCCGGAGACGCTCGTGCTGACCGACGCCCTGATGTTCATCGGGGGCGGGAGCGCGAGCACCGCCGGCGGCATCAAGCTGACCACGTTCTTCGTGCTGGCATTCGTGATCTGGGCGGAGATACACGGCGAGCCGGACGTCGTCATCAGCCGCCGCCGGATCTCGTCGGCGACGCAGCGGCAGGCGCTGTCCGTCGCGCTGCTCGGCGTGGCCTTCGTCTTCGCCGGCACGCTGACCCTCCTGACGCTCACCTCGTACCCACCGGGCCCGCTGCTGTTCGAGACCATCTCGGCGTTCGCGACCGTCGGTCTGTCCACCGGCCTGACGCCCGCGCTCCCCCCGGCGGCCAAACTCGTGCTGGTCCTGCTCATGTTCCTCGGCCGGGTCGGTACGATCACGGTCGCCACCGGAATGGCGCTGCGCAGCCGCCGCCGGCTCTACCGACTTCCAGAGGAGCGACCGATCGTTGGCTGAACCCGGATACAACCAAACCGTCGCGGTCATCGGGCTGGGACGCTTCGGCAGCCAGGTGGCCGAGTCGCTGGTCCGGTTGGGCCACGAGGTGCTGGCCATCGACGAGAACCCGGAGACCGTGCAGCGGATGGCCGACCGGTTCACCCACGTGGTCCAGGTCGACTCCACCGACGAGGACGCGCTGCGCCAGCTCGGCGTAGGCGAGTTCGACTGCGCCGTGGTGGGGATCGGCACCGACATCGAGGCCAGCGTGCTGAGCGTGCTGGCCCTCACCGAGATGAAGGTGCCGCAGATCTGGGCGAAGGCGGTGAGCGCCAAGCACGGCCGGATCCTGGAGCGGGTCGGCGCGCACCACGTCGTCTACCCGGAAGCGGCGATGGGTGAACGGGTCGCGCACCTGGTCACCGGCAAGATGATCGACTTCATCGAGTTCGACGACGACTACGCCATCGCCAAGACCCGCGCGCCGCGCGAGACGCACGACCGTGCCCTCGCCGAGGCCGCGCCGCGGTCCCGGCACGGCGTGACGGTCGTCGGGGTGAAGCGGGCGGGGACCGATTTCATCCACGCCCGACCGGAGACTGTCGTCCACCCGGGTGACCTGCTGATCGTGTCCGGCCCCACCCGCCAGGTCGAGCGGTTCGCGGCGCTGCCGTAACCCTCGCCGTAGGTCTCAGGATGCGGCGCTGCCGTAACCCCCGCCGTAGGTCTCAGGATGCGGCGCTCCCCGCGCCACGCCCGGACGCGCCGCGGCCGGCGGCACGCCCGGTCAACTAGGGTCAATCCTTATGCAGCACTCACACTGCTCGTACTGCGGCAGCCCCTACCAGGCGGAGGCGTCCTGGCCCCGGATCTGCGCCGAATGCGGCGAGACGACCTGGCGCAACCCGCTGCCGGTGGCGGTGGCGCTGCTGCCGGTCGACGACGTGGACCAGCGCGGCCTCGTCGTCGTCCGCCGCGACATCGAACCGGCCCGCGGTCAGCTCGCGCTGCCCGGCGGCTACATCGAGGTCGGCGAGTCGTGGCAGGAGGCGGCGGTACGCGAGCTGCGCGAGGAGACCGGCCTCGTGGCGGACGCCGCGGAGGTGGCGCTGTTCGCGGTGCACAGCGCGCCGATCGGGACGGTCAACATCTTCGGGCTGCTGCCCGCTCGCCGCGTCGACGACCTGCCGCCGTCGGCGCCGACCGAGGAGGCGACCGAGTGGCTGGTCCTCACCGAGGCCCACACGCTCGCGTTCTCCACCCACACCCAGGCGATGGCGGAGTACTTCACCTCGGCTCACTTCGCGTCCGCGTAGCACTCCACAACGGACACTCCGAGCGGGAACCGCACGGGGGTGGCACCGAACAGCAGCCGGCGCGCGTCGTCGGCGGCCGCCTCCACCGCGCCGACCACCGCGTCCGCCCGCTCCCGCGGACAGTGCACCACCACCTCGTCGTGCTGGAAGAACACCAGCTCGGCCGGGGTGCCGGCGAGCGCGGTGCGCAGCCTGGCCAGCAGCGCCAGCGCCCACTCGGCAGCGGTGGCCTGGATGACGAAGTTGCGGGTGAACCGGCCCCGGGCCCGGGCCGCCGCGCCGTCGCCGGGCGTACCCGCCTCGTCGCCGCCGACCGGTTCGAAGCCGTCGTCGGCCGGCGCGTCCCGCCACGTCATCGACGCCGGCGGGCAGGTACGGCCGAGCCACGACCGCACCAGCCCACCGCCCTGGCCGGTGCGGGCGGCGCGCTCCACGTACTCCCAGGCTGTCGGGTAGAACCGGCGCAGCGCGGCGAGGGCCGGCGCGGCCTGTCCGCCGGTCTGCCCGTACATCGCGCCGAGCAGCGCCACCTTCGCGCGGGAACGGTCGCCGCCGAAGGCGTCGGCCGCGAGGGCCGCGTACAGGTCCCCGCCGCGCGCCGCCTCGGCCAGCCGCGCGTCACCGGAGACCGCCGCGAGGATGCGGGGCTCCAACTGACCTGCGTCGGCCACGACGAACGTCCAGCCCGGGTCGGCCACCACCGCGCGCCGGACCACCTTCGGGATCTGCAGGGCCCCGCCGCCGCGGGTGGCCCACCGGCCGGAGACCACCCCGCCGGGCACGTACTCGGCGTGGAACCGCCCGTCGCGCACCCACTGGTCGAGCCAGGACCAACCGTGCGCGACCCAGATGCGGTACAGCTCCTTGTACTCCAGCAGCAGCCGCGCCGCCGGGTGCTCCACCCGTTGGAGCACCCAGGCGCGGGTGTTGGGCAGTTGGACGCCGGCCCGGGCGAACGCGCGCAGCACCTCGGCCGGTGAATCGGGGTGGATCCGCTGCCCGAACGCCTCGCCGATCGCCTCGGTCAGCTCGGCCAGCCGCTTCGGCGGGCCACCCATCGGCGACGGCGGCCCCAGCAGGTCGGTCAGCAGCCGGTCGTGGAGGTCGGCCCGCCAGGGCAGCCCGTACCGGCCCATCTCGGCGGCGACGAGGCCGCCGGCCGACTCGGCGGCGACGAGCAGCCGCATCCGGCGTGGCTCGTCGGTGGCCGCGATCCGGGCCCACTGTGCCCGATAGACGCGGGCGACCGCATCGAGCGGATCGACGCCGAGGTCGGGCAGGGCCGGACCGGTCTCGAACAGCGCCTCCTGCGCCTCCCCGGGTGGCGCGACGGCGCGGACGGGCGGGTCGGGCGGCACGGGGGCGCCGGTGAGTCGGGCCCACGCCGCCGGCAGCGCCCGCGGCTCACCCCACCGCCCCTCGTAGCCCAGCAGCAGGGCCTCGGTCAGCTCCAGGTCGTGGCAGCGCTCGACGCGCGCCCCCGCGTCCAGCAGCCGTGGGTAGGCCTCGGCCGTGGAGGTCCACAGCCACCGTGGCGCGTCGACCGCCTCCCGCGCGGCGACGGCGACGCCGAGGTCGGCGACCTCGACGGCGGGGCCGAGCGGCTGCCCGTCGTCGGCGAGGTCGCGCAGGTGGCCGCCGCCCTCGGCGCGGGGATGGACGGCGACCAGCATGATCCGATTACACCGCAGGCATCCGACACTTCCCGCACATCCCCACCCGTGATCACGGAAACTTTTCCGTCCCCGAACACGGAAATGTTTCCGCGATCACGGAGGATGGGCTACTTGACCGCGCCCGCGGTCAGGCCGGCCTGGATCTGCCGCTGGAAGATCGCGTACACGATGATCATGGGCAGAATCGCCAGGCTGATCGCCGCGAACAGCCCCGCCCAGTCGGCGGCGTACCCCGCGTTGGTGTTGATCGAAGCGATGCCCTGGGTGAGCACCCACTTGTCCGGCGCGCCGGCGATCAGCACCACCGGCAGCAGGTACTGCGCCCACTGGCCGATGATGTTGAAGATCGCCACGCTGACCATGCCGGGCCGGGCCATCGGCAGCATGATCCGGAAGAACAGGCGGGTGTGCGAGCAGCCGTCGATCATCGCCGCCTCCGCGACCGACGATGGCAGCGTCTTGAAGAACGCGGCCAGGAAGAACACGGTGAACGGCAGCGAGTAGGCGATGTAGACCAGGATCAGCCCGGTGTACGAGTTGAGCAGGCCGAGGTTCTTGACCACGAAGAACAGCGGCACCAGCGCGAGGAACACCGGGAAGGCCAGGCCGGACACGAACAGGTAGTAGATGATCCGATTGCCCCAGAACCGGTACCGCGCCAGCACGTACGCCGCCATCGAGCCCAGCAGCATCGTGCCCGCCGTGCCGAGCCCCACCACCAGCACGCTGTTGAGGAAGTACCGGCCCACGTGTGCCGTGGTCCAGGCCCTCCCCCAGTTCGCCCACCTCAGGTGAGCGGGCAGCGTCCACGGGCTGCTGAAGATCTCGGTGGTGTTCTTGAACGAGGCCAGGAACGTCCAGACGATCGGAACGATCACCACCACCGCCCACACCAGGAGCGCGACCTGGCCGAGGCGGGAGAACAGCCGCAGGTCGCGGGTACCGGTACGGTCGGCCGGACGCCGATGGGCCGGTGGCGGGATGTCACGAAGCCGTGGCCGCGTCGACGTGCCGGGTTCGGTGTTGGTCGTCATCTCCGGCGTCCTCCTACAGCTCGATGGTTTCCCGGCGGGTGACCCGGAGGGTGAGCGCCGCAAAGGTGATCGTCAGGAAGAACAGCGCCACGCCCATCGCCGAGGCGTAACCGAACTTTCCGAACTTGAACGCGTTCTGGTAGATCTGCTCCGCCAGGACGGTCGTGTTGTTGTCCGGACCGCCCTGGTCGACGGTGAGCACGTCCACGATCGCGAACCCGTCGAACGCGGCGATGCCCAGGTAGACCCAGGCGACCTGGAGGGTGTCCCACAGCAGCGGCAGGGTCACCCGGAAGAACAGCGTCGACTGCGGCGCCCCGTCCAGCTCGGCCGCCTCGAAGATGTCCTTGGGGATGGACGCCATACCCGCGGAGAACAGCACCACGTAGAACCCGACCGCCTGCCAGACGAGCACAGCGATCACCGCCCACAGGGCGAGCTTCGGGTTGATCAGCCAGCCGACCGGGGCCAGGCCCAGCTTGATGAGGACGCCGTCGATGAGCCCGGAGGAGTTCGGCCGGTAGACCATGCCGAACAGCACGGCGATGATGGGCAGCGCCAGGAGCTGGGGGAAGAAGAACACCACCCGGTAGAACTTCGACCCCCAGACTCCCGACATGGTCGAGCCCCTGCTTCGCCCACCCAGGTTGAGCAGGAACGCGAAGAACAGCGCGATCGCGATGGTGACCAGCGGCAGGGTGATCAGCATGACCAGGTGATGCTCGATCGCCTTCCAGAAGGCGCCGTCGCCGGCCATCCTCTTGTAGTTGTCGAATCCGGCCCAGGTCGGCGGTGCGAAGCCCCGCCAGTTGGTCATCGAGATGTAGAACGCCTGCGCGTACGGCGCGATCACGAAGACCACGTACAGGGTCACGGGTGCGACCAGAAAGCCGACGATGAACGGGTACCTACCGTGCCGCATGGTCACCGCCTCCCGTCAGCGGTGGAACTTGGTCACCGACGAGTCGGCCTTGATCGCGTCGGCCTTCTTCTGCATCCGCGTACAGAAGGCGTCGGCGGTGCCGCCGTTGAAGAACAGCTCGTTCGTCGCGGTGCGGCACTCCTTGTCCAGCTCGGCGTACCAGCCGTCGAAGAAGATGTTGAACACGTTGCTGCCGGCCGCCTTCAGCGCCGCCTGGGAGCTGTTGACGCCGGGGCCCAGGTCGACCCCCTCGGCGGACCCGACGGTCACCGCCGGCGACTTGGTCAGCTTCGTGAACTCGTTGGCGCCCTTCTTGGACAGCATCTGGCGCAGGTACTCCAGCCCGCCCGCCTTGTTGGGCGCGTGGGCCGGGACGAAGAAGCCCTCCCCGGCTGTCGCCCGGACCGCGTTCGCCGGCAGCTTGTCCGAGCTGGTGACGCTCGGCGTCGGCATCATCTGGTACTGGAAGTCCGACGGCGTGTCCTTGGACTGCTCGTTGGGCAGCCAGTCACCGCTGGGGTACAGCGCCACCTTGTACTGGTTCTGCTGCAGCTGCACGTCGGTGTGCTTGAGGCCCAGAAACGCCTTGTCGGTGTACTTGGCGCCCACCTCGGCCCAGGCCGTGGCGGCCTGCTTGACCGCGGGGGCGGTCCAGGCGCCGTCTTCGAGGTTGTCGATGGCTTTGAGGACGTCAGGGCCGCCGATCTTCGCCGCGCTGGTGAGGATGACGTTCCACATGTAGTAGGCCGCGTTGGCGCCGGCGTAACCGAACGGCGTGAGGCCGGCCTTCTTGATGTCGTCGAGCAGCTTGAGGAAGTCGTCCCACGTGGTCGGGACGGTCCAACCCTTGTCCTTGAACAGCTTGCCGGAGTACCAGAGACCGAAAACCGTGGACACGTAGTAGAGCACGAACGGCTTGCCGTTGAACGAGCCCGTATCGACCGTGCCCGGAACGACGATGTCGCGGACCTTCTTATTCGGGTCGTCGACCGACGGCGCGTCCCACAGCGGGGTCAGGTCGGCCATCTGACCGTCGGCGACGAGGGCGCCGAAGTCCATCAGGCCGGAGCCGGAGTTGTCCACGACGTCCGGGACGCTGGTGCCGCTGCTGAAGCGGGGCTGCAGCGTCTTGCCGACGTCGGTGACCGCCTCGTGCTTGACGGTGGCCTTCGGGAACTCCTTCTTGTACAGCGGCTCGTGCGCCTCGGTGGCGTACTTGTCGCCGTACCCGCCGTTGAAGATGACCACGTCGAGCGGTGCGTCCTCCTTGACGCCCAACGGGTTGGTGGCGGTCTTCTTGCCGCCGCCGCTGGTGCCGCTGTCCCCGCTGCCGCTGGTGGCGCAGGCGCTCAGCAGGCCGGCGCCGGGCAGCGCGACTAAGCCGACCGCGGCCGCGTTGCGTAGGAGGGACCGACGGTCGAGGTTGGGGGTGGGGTCCGCAGGCGTTCCCGCCACGCGAGCTTCGGACATGGTTGACTCCTGAGTTTCGAGGTCAGACGGCACACCGGAGCCGGCCGGTATGCCCGGGATTCGGGGGTGGCGATGTGGTGCTCGTCCCCGCCGGGGACGACGGCGGGCAGGTGAACCGGGGACACCTGGCCCGCATCCTCGATACGTCGCGCGTCCCGGACGACCGCCCGGCGCGCCCGCGGCGCGTCGGAGGCCGGCCGGCCCGCGCAGACCGGACCACCGCCGGGACGCGGTGGCGGTACGGCACCGCGCGACGCGCCGTTGTGCGGCGCCTCGGCGGCGAAGGGCGTGGCGGGTCGGGGGGTGTCCCCGACCGGAGGTCGTGTCGGCTGCGGCGTGGTGGCGGACACCTACTCCACCTCCCTGGACGCCCGGTGGCCGGCGACCGCCCGCGCGGTCACCTGGAACGAGGCGTGCGCCCGCTCGTGGGTGCGCTGCGCGACCGCGATGTAGAGCAGGTCGAGCACGACGAGCTGAGGGTGGCGGGCCGACAGCGCGTCGGGGCGGAAGGTCGTCGCCTGCGTGGCGGTCAGCAGCACGATGTCGGCCACGTCGGCCAGCGGCGAGCGGGGGAAGCTGGTGAGCGCGATCGTGGTGGCGCCCTTGCTGCTCGCCTCGGCGAGCACCTCGATCACCTCGCGGGTCTGGCCGCTGTGCGAGACGCCGAGCGCGACGTCGCCGGGCCCGAGTAGCGCGCCGCTCGCGAGGCCGTTGTGCACGTCGTTCCACACCCACGCCGCGATACCGATGCGGTGCAGGCACAGCTGCAGCTCCCCGCCGACGAGGGCGCTGCCGCTGGCGCCGTAGATGTCCACCCGGGAGGCGGCCGCGACGGCGTCGGCCGCCCGCTCGACCTCGCGCAGGTCGAGCAGGGCCGCCGTGTCGTGCATGGCGCGGGTGTCCGTCGCCATGATCTGGCCGAGCACCCGGTCGAGCGGATCGGTCGGCTGGATCTCCCGTCCAATGTCGACGGACCAGCCGCCGGTACGCGCGGCCCGGCCGGTCTCCCCCGCGATCCCGATGCGGAGGTCGGAGTAGCCCTCGAAGCCGAGGGCCCGGCAGAACCGCGTGACCGTCGCCGGTGACGTGCCGCTGCGTTCGGCGAGCTCGACGATGGTCGACCGGGCCGCGCTCGCCGGGTCCGTGAGCACGAGCTCGGCGACGCGCTGCAGGGCGCCGGTGAACTCCGGCAGCTGCGTACGGACCCGGGCGAGCACGCCGTCGTGTACGGGCACCGGCGCGCCGGCTGGCGCGGTCTGCACCGCGGGAACCTCCGCGTCGTACCCGGCCATGCGCCCGCCTTCCGCAAAGACTGTTTACTGTTAGTGGTAAAAGTTCTTACTAAAGGCCCTCCGATGTCAAGACTTTGGGCGATGTTTTCAAACCGTTATATACATCGATCCCGTCCGGCCGGTCTTGACCAGGGCATTCACAAGATCTGCCCGTCCGCGCCGGCAACGGGACCGGACCTGATCCGGCCCGCGACCCGGCTCGGTGGGGGATCGTCGCCGCCGCGGCCGTCGGGTAAGCTCCCCGCGGTCAATGCTCGCGAGTGGCGTCAGGAACGAGCCGGTGAAGCGCAAGGTGATCCCGCAACGGCAGCTGTCGGCGACCGTCGCACTGCTGATGTCCATGCTGCTCGTCCTGCTCGGCACCGGCGCTACCGCCGGAGCCGATCCGACCGACCCGGACGGCCCCGGCAACCAGTCCCTGCGCGCCAAGCTCGACGCGGCCGCCAGGGCGTACAACGACGCGAAAGGAAGGCTCGACGCCTCCCACGCCCGCCAGGGCGAGCTGCAACAGAAGATCGAGACTACCGGCCAGCGCCTCACGCAGCTCGACGCGGAGGTCGGCCCCATCGCCGCCGCGGCCTACCGGGGCAGCCGGCTACGCGTCTCCACGGTGCTGCTCGGCGGCGCCTCCGGAACGATGCTGCACGACGCCGCCACCGTCAGCTACCTCGCCGAGCGCGACGACCGCGAGATCCGCGCGCTCGTCGCGGCACGGAAGGACTACACCGACCAGAAGACCGCGCTCGACAACGAGGTGAAGCTCCAGGAGCAGCAGCTCGCCGAGATGGAGAAGCGCACGCAGGATGCCCAGCGGGCGCTGGGCAACCCGGGCGCCGGCGCGGGCGTCGGAGGCGCGCAGCGGGCGAGCGCGGCGCCGGCGCCACGCAACGCCGACGGCAGCTGGCCGGCGGAGTCCTGCTCGGTGAAGGACCCGACCACCTCGGGCTGCCTGACCCCGCGGACCCTGCACGCCCTGCAGGAGGCCCGGGCGGCCGGGTTCACGCACTACACCGCGTGCTTCCGCTCCGGCGGCGGCGGCGAGCACCCCAAGGGCCGGGCCTGCGACTTCTCGGCCAACGCCACCACCTTCGTCAACGCCCGGGCGGCCGGCGCCGACAAGACCTACGGTGACCAGTTGGCCGCCTGGTTCATCGCCAACAGCGACCGGCTCGGCGTGCTGTACGTGATCTGGTACAAGCAGATCTGGTTCCCCGGCCTGGGCTGGCGCGCCTACACCTCCGGCGACGGCACACCGGCCGGCGACCACTACAACCACGTGCACCTGTCGGTGCACTGACGCCCCGTCACCCGTCGCGGACGGCGTCGAGCGCGAGCAGCGCGACGTGCAGCGACAGGCACACGTCGACGGTGTCCAGGTCGGCACCGACGATGCGGGAGATCCGGGCGAGCCGCTCGTAGAACGCCGGCCGGGACAGGTGCGCCGCCTCGGCCCCCGCGGACTTGTTGCGCCCGCACTCCAGGTACGTCCGCAGCGTGCCGAGCAGCTGCTCGCGGGGGTGCTGAGCGTCGTAGACCAGCAGCGCGCCCAGCTCACGCTCCACGAACGTCTGCAGCCGCGGCTCGTCGCGCAGCAGGTGCAGCAGCCCGGCCAGGCCGACGTCGGGCAGGCGGTACACCGTCCCGCCGGCACCCGCCAGCCGCCGGTCGCGGCGCGCGGCGTGCGCCACCTGGCGGGCCTCCAGCAGCGAGCGGCGGGCCTCCCGCAGCGAATCCACCCCGGAACCCGCCGCCACCACGACCTCCGTACGGGCCAGCGTGCGCACCGCCGTGGCGAACCGGAACAGCGCCACCTCGGCCTCGTCCGGGCTCTTGAACGCCAGCAGCGCTCCCACGGCGTGGTCGTCGAGCACGCTGGCGAGGCCGGCCAGGCGCGTGTCGCGTACCGCCTGCCCGACGGCCTCCGCCAGGTCGCGCAGTCGGGCCTGGGCCGAGGTCGGCGCCTCCGGCGGGTCGGCGCGGTGCCGTACGACCACGCCGACCAGGTGGCGGCGCTCCAGCGGTACGCCCAGCGCCCGCGCCCGCAGCGCCACCTCGTCGACCGGCCTGGTGTGGTCGAGCAGCGCGGTCAGCAGCGTGCGATGGATCTGGCTGTCGAGCTGCTCGGCGTCGCGGCGGATCAGCCGGCCCAGGGCCAGCGCCGACGCGGCCCGCTCCAGCAGGATCGACAGGCGGGTCGGCGGCGCGGCGATGCCCGCGCCGCCCGCGGCGGTCCGAGATTGCGAGCCCGGCGCGGGCCAGCGCAGCAGCAGCCGGCCCCAGTCCTGACCGCGGGCGCCGACGACGGTGACCAGCCAACCGGCGTCCGCGTCGTACCCGGTGCGCCCGGCCGGCTGGATGCGACGCGAGTACGACTCCCAGCCGTCGAGCAGCAGTTCGGCCCGCTCCCCCGCGGCGTCGTACGCGAGGACCTGGCGGGCGAGGTTCTCCAGCACCACCGGGGCGCCGGCCAGCGCGGCGGCCTGCGCCACCACCTCGGCCGGCTCGGCGCCCTCGACCGACAGCTCGGTGAACCGCTGGTGGATCTCCTCGGTGGCGCGCAGCTCCGCCAGCTGCGCGTCGATGATGAGGCCGTGCACGGCCTCGGTCACCGGCACGAACGGCGTGGCGCGGTGCAGCTCGACCAGGGGAAGACCACGCCGTTCCGCGGCCGCCACCATCGCCCTCGGCACCGCCGTGGCGTACCGGCGGCCCAGCTCGAGTACCAGGCCGCAGGCGCCGACCTCAGCCAGGTCGCTGACGAACCGGCGCAGCCCGTCGTCGTCGGCGGGCAGCCCGATGCCGGTGCTGAGCACCAGTTCGCCGCCGCGCAGCAGGTGCGCGATGTCGGGCACCTCAGCGCTGTGCACCCACCGCACGGGCCGGTCGAGCCCGGCGGCGCCGGCCACCACGCGCGGCGAACCGCGCCGGACGGGGTCGAGCGCGAGTACCTCACGGAGCGTCGGAAACACGGCTCAAGCCTCCCGGCACAGTTCCCAGAAGGCCACCGCCGCCGCGGCCGCCACGTTGAGCGAGTCCACGCCCGCCTGCATCGGGATCACGACCGCCTGGTCGCTGGCGGCGATGGCCGCGGCCGTGAGCCCCGCGCCCTCGGCGCCGAGCAGCAGCGCGGGCCGGGCCCGCTGCTCGGCAGTGAGCAGCTGGATCGGCAGCGCGTCGGGCGCGGGGGTCATCGCGAGCAGCGTGAAGCCGGCGCGCCGGACCTCGTCGAGGGCGGCGGGCCAGGGCTCCAGCCGGGCGTACGGCACGGCGAACACCTCACCCATGCTCACCCGGACACTGCGCCGGTACAGCGGGTCGGCGCAGGTGGGTGACAGCAGCACCCCGTCCATGCCGAGGGCCGCCGCCCCGCGGAACACCGCGCCGATGTTGGTGTGGTTGTTGACGTCTTCGAGGATCGCGAGGCGGCGGGCGCCGACCAGGATCTCGGCGGCCGTCGGCAACGGGCGACGGTGGAACGACGCGAGCACCCCCCGGTGTACGTGGAACCCCGTGATCGCGTCGAGGACGGCCTGGCTGGCGGCGTACACGGGCGCGTCGTCGCCCAGGTCGTTCACCTGCCGCAGGCGCTTTTCGTCCACCAGCACCGACCGCACCCGGTACCCCGCCCGCAGCGCCCGGCGCAGCACCAGTTCGCCCTCCGCGATGAACAGCCCGTTCGGCGGCTCCCAGCGGGTGCGCAGCTCGAGATCGGTCAGGGCGCGGTAGTCGGCGATCCGCTCGTCGTCGGGGTCGGTGATCGGTATGGGGCTCGGCACGGAGCAATAATGACGCACGGTGTGGTCGAAGCGGATCTTCCACGCCCGAGTCGGGCGACTCCGGCTACGGATCGTCCGCTCCGACCACCGGCCGTCACGCGCGCGGGATCCGCCGGGTCTCCTCGTCGAGCAGCGAGCTCGCGGGTGCGTGCGGCGAGGCCGCGATCTGCGGGGCCTCGTCGCCGGCGCCGCCCGCGGGTGCGGGGCCGTCCGCGCGGTCCGGAGCGCTCACCTCGGCGCTGGCCTCCTTGGCGGCGTCGGCCGCCGACGACGCGGCCGCCCGGGCCTCCTCGGCTGCCTCCTCGGCGGCCCGCGTCACCTCGCGCCGCGCCGCGCTGTCGACCTCGGGGCGCTCGACGCCGGGCGCGACGCCCAGGCCGCCGAGACCGCCCAGCGCGCCGCCGATGCCTTCGAGGGCCCTGGTCAGTTCGGCCGGCACGATCCAGACCTTGTTGGACTGGCCGGCCGCGATCTGCGGCAGGGCCTGCATGTACTGGTACGCAAGGACCTGCGGGTTGGGGTCGGCGGTGTGGATGGCGTCGAAGACGGTCTGGATCGCCTTCGCCTGGCCCTCGGCCTGCAGGATCCGCGACGCGCGGTCACCCTCGGCGCGCAGCACCGCGGCCTGCTTCTCGCCTTCCGCGGTGAGGATCTGCGCCTGCTTGTGGCCCTCGGCGTTGAGGATCGCGGCCCGCCGGTCCCGCTCGGCGCGCATCTGCTTCTCCATGGAGTCGCGGATGCTCGGCGGCGGCTCGATCGCCTTGATCTCCACCCGCGTCACCTTGATGCCCCACCGGCCGGTCGTCTCGTCCAGCACGCCCGACAGGTGCCGGTTGATCTCGTCACGGCTGGTGAGCGCCTTCTCCAGGTCCATCGAGCCGATGACGTTACGCAGGGTCGTCACCGTCAACTGCTCGATCGCCTGCAGGAAGTTGGCGATCTCGTAGGTGGCCCGGACGGGATCGACGACCTTGAAGTACAGCACGGTGTCGATCGACACGACCAGGTTGTCCGAGGTGATGACGGGCTGCGGTGGGAAGCTGACCACCTGCTCGCGCATGTCCACCTTGGTGCGGACCGTGTCGATGAACGGCATCAGCAGGTTGAGGCCGGGTGACAGCGACCGGTGGTACCGGCCCAGCCGCTCGACCACGTCCATGCGCTGCTGCGGCACGACCCGCACCGAACGCAGCAATGTGATCACCACGAACAGCGCGATCAGCGCCACGATCCCCAGAAGTACGGCTTCCACGTGATCCTCAGTCCTTCCACACCATCACTGTCGCGCCCTTGACCTCGATCACCCGGACCCGCTCCCCGGGCTCGTACGCCTCGGTCCCGTCGAACGACCGGGCCCGCCACAACTCACCTTCGATCTTGATCAGACCGTGATCGGCATCGACGCGCTCGAGCACGATACCTGTCGACCCTTCGATGGCTGCCAGCCCGATCTGGGCCTCGGTGCCGCCGCCGGTGTCGAGGTGTCGCTTGATGGCCGGCCGTACGACGACCAGGGCGAGCGCGGACACCAGGGCGAACACCAGCCCCTGCGCCCAGAGCTCGCCGTCGGCGGCGGCGGTCACGGCGGCCGCCAGCGCACCGGCGGCCAGCATGAGCAGCACGAAAGTGCCGGTGAAGACCTCCGCGATCCCGAAGACCACCGCTACGACAAGCCACAACACGCCCACAACCCGATCGTGACACGTACGCGCACGTCTCCGTGAGGGGTTATCGGCCTACAGTTCGCCCGGCTCGGTCACGAAGTCGATCAACCGCTCCATCGCCCCGATCAGCGGCGTCTCGACGTCACGGAAGCTCGATACCGAGGCCAGGATGCGCCGCCACAGGTCGGCCGGCTCGGCGACGCCGAGCGCCGCGCAGACGCCTTCCTTCCACGGCCGGCCGCGCGGCACCTGCGGCCAGGCCCGGATGCCGATCCGCTCGGGTTTGACCGCCTGCCAGATGTCGACGTACGGATGGCCGGTCACCAGGACGTCCGATGACGTGATCGACGCGACGATGCGGCTCTCCTTGGAGCCGGCGACGAGGTGGTCGACGAGCACCCCGAGGCGCCGGCCCGGCCCGGGACCGAACCCGCGGACCGCCTCCGGCAGCTCGTCGATGCCGTCGAGCGGCTCCACCACCACGCCCTCGATACGCAGATCGTCGCCCCAGATGCGCTCCACGAGCGCGGCGTCGTGGATACCCTCGACCCAGATGCGGCTGGCCCGCGCGACCCGCGCCTCGACCTTGTCCAGGGCGACCGAACCGGACGCGGTGCGCCGCGGCCTGGCGGGCGCGGCCTCGGCCGCCGGCCGGCGTAACGTCACGACCTGCCCGTCGAGCAGGAAGGCCGCCGGCTCCAGCGGGAAGTTGCGCCGCCGGCCGTGCCGGTCCTCCAGCACCACCGCGCCGAACTCGAAGCCGACCACCGCGCCGCAGAACCCGGAGTCGGCGTCCTCCACGACGAGATCGAGCTCGGCCTCGACCTCCGGTACCACCTTGCGCCGCCGCCAGTTGCCCGCCAGCACGTCCCCGTCGTACCTGCCCATGAGCGGCGAGCCTATCGGCATCGATCCGGCTCTTCACGGCGACGCGCCCGGACCGGCACCGAGCACCGGCAGCTGCGAGACAGTCGCGCACGCAGCACGTACAGTTGCGGGCATGTCCCCCGCAGCGCACGCGGCGACCATGACCGTGCGCCGATCGACCCGGTTCGTTACCTGGGTACGTGCTTGGCGCGCCGGTCTGGTCCCGTACGACGACGTCGCCGACGAGATCGCCGGCGACGAGGAGCACCTGGTCGCCGACGCCCCCGGCAGCTGGACCGATCTCCCACTCGCCGAAGGGCTCACCGCCCTGTCCAAGTGCCACCCCGACGAGATCCGGCTGGTACTGCCGGCGCCCGGCGACCCACGCGGCCTGCCCGGTCCCGGCCCGTTCAGCGGCGCGGCGCTCATCGCGGGCGAGGGCGTGGTGACGCCGGGTCTCGGGTTCGTCCCGGAGGTGCGCACCCACACCTCCGGCTCCGGGATGACCTTCGAGACGGTGCTGTGGCGCTGCTACCCGCTGGCCGCGCCGACGCGGCCTCCGGTCGACGAGCCCACCGCCGCCGAGGCCGAGGCCGAGCTCTCGCAGGCGCTCACCGAGTCGACCCGGGCGCTGGCCAGGCTCGACATCGCGCAGTGGCGCCCGGAGCTGGCCGGTGCTCTCGCCGCGCTCCGCCGCCCCGACAACGGCACGGACCTGCCGCCCGGCTACGACCAGCGGGCGCGCCGGCTGTACGCCCGGGCGAGCGTCCTGGACCGGGTGCTGGCGCTCGCCGACCAGTCCGCCCCCGGCGGCGCGGTGAACGGGTACGAGGCGCAGCAGCGCGACGCGGCGCTCCGCCCGCTGGTGACGTCGTGCCGCCGGGCGCTCGTGGCCGCCTGCAACGCCCCGATGATCTAGCCCACTTCGTCGATCAGGTCCGCGACGGAATTCACCACCCGGGACGGGCGGTACGGGTACCGGTCGACGTCGTCGCGCGTGCTGATCCCGGTCAGCACCAGGATCGTCTCCATGCCGGCCTCCAGCCCGCAGAGCACGTCGGTGTCCATCCGGTCGCCGATCATCGCGGTGGTCTCCGAGTGCGCGTCGATCGTGTTGAGCGCGGCGCGCATCATCATCGGGTTGGGCTTGCCGATGAAGTACGGCTCGACTCCCGTCGCCTTCGAGATCAGCGCGGCGACCGACCCGCACGCCGGCAGCAGCCCCTCGGTCGACGGCCCGGTGGCGTCCGGGTTGGTCGCGATGAAGCGGGCGCCGTCGGCGATGAGCCGGATCGCCGTCGTGATCGCCGAGAAGCTGTACGTGCGGGTCTCGCCCAGCACCACGTAGTCGGGCTCCTGGTTGCTCAGGATGTACCCGACGTCGTGCAGCGCGGTGGTCAGACCGGCCTCGCCGATCACGTACGCGGTGCCGCCCGGACGCTGGTCGTCGAGGAACTGCGCGGTCGCGAGCGCGGAGGTCCAGATGGACTCCTCCGGCACGTCGATGCCCATGCGGGCGAGCCGGGCGCACAGGTCGCGCGCGGTGTAGATGGAGTTGTTCGTCAGCACCAGGAACGGCCGGCCCGAGTCGCGCAGCTTGCGGATGAACTCCGGCGCGCCGGGTACCGGCTGTCCTTCGTGGACGAGCACGCCGTCCATGTCGGTGAGCCAGGACACGACCGGTTTTCGTGGTCGCACACTCATGAAGCGGCCCTCCGGGGAGCCGGGCAGCAGCCGCGCGGGCAGACGTCCCAGGTCGGCACGCAGCCGAGGGCCTGGCGCTGCGCGGTGGGGTCAAGCCGCTCCAGGACCAGGTCACGGATCATCCCGATGAAGCGCGGGTCGGTGCCGGGCGTGGCCGCGCGGGCGAAGTTCAGGCCGAGCTTGCGGGCCGTCTCGGCGGCCTCGTTGTCGAGGTCCCACACCACCTCGAGGTGGTCGGAGATGAAACCGACGGGCGAGACGACCACGTTGCGCACGCCGTCGGCGGCGAGCGCTTCGAGATGGTCGTTGACGTCGGGCTCGAGCCAGGGCACCTGCGGCGGGCCCGATCGGCTCTGCCACACCACGTCCCACGACAGCTCGGGTGCGGCGGCCGCGGCCACCAGCCGCGCGGCCTCGTGGACCTGTGCGGAGTACCGGCCGCCGTCCGGACCGCTGGTGGCGTCCATCGAGGTCGGTATGGAGTGCGCGGTGAACACCAGCCGGGTCCGCGCCGGATCCCGGTCCGGCAGCGTGGCCAGGGCGGCCCGTACGGCGTCGGCGTGCGGCTCGATGAAGCCGGGGTGGTCGTGGAAGTGCCGGAGCTTGTCGATGCGCGGAGCGTCGGGCCCGGCCGCGGCGCGCGCCCGCGCGATGTCCTCAAGGTACTGCCCGCACGCCGAGTACGACCCGTACGCGCTCGTCACGAACGCGATGGCCCGGCGCACCCCGTCGTCGCGCATTTGTGCAACGGTTTCGGTGAGATACGGCGCCCAGTTGCGGTTGCCCCAGTAGAGAGGAAGGTCGATGCCGGCTCGGGGCAGCTCGTCGGCGAGCGCGGCCAGCAGCGCGCGGCACTGGGCATTGATCGGCGACACACCTCCGAAATGCCGGTAATGCTCGGCTACTTCGGCCAGCCGCTCGGCGGGCACGCCCCGACCACGGGTGACGTTCTCCAGAAACGGGATCACGTCCTCAGGCCCTTCCGGGCCCCCGAAGGACACCAGCAGGATCGCGTCGTACTCCATGCCGCTATCTTGCTCGGTGCGGACCAGGGCACCTCGACCCACCCCTCCACGCACTTCACACAGTGACATCATCTCGGCACATTCGGTATTGTCGGGAGCTTCCAACCAGCCGCATGGATCGATGCGAGGTGACGGGGCGTGCGGGTCTGCGTGCGGGTGGAGGACGACTCGGGCGACGACTCCCGGTCGCTACTCGCCTGGCTGCGGGAAGAGCCACGGGTACGGCGCTACGGCGAGCCCGCCGTGGCCGACGGCGACGGCGACCCCGTACACATGGGCGGTGGCGTCGAGGTGCTCAACGTGGTCCTCGGCGCCGGACTGTCGGCCGCGCAGCTCGCACTGTCGATCATCATGTGGCGCGCGTCCCGGGGCCGCCCGGTGCGGGTGATCATCGAACATGACGACGGGCAGGTGCCGGTCGATACCGACGACCCGGACGACGCCGAGACGATCGCGGCCAAAATCGAATCGAGCTGACGTTGCCGCAACTGTCCGATCCGCACCGCTCTCGGGTCGTCCTCGTCGGCGTTGGCTCCTACACCCAGCTGCACCCACTGCCCACGGTCGCCAACAACCTCACCGGCATCAGCGAGATCCTGGCCGACGACCGGTTCTGGGGGCTGCCGCCGGCCCGCTACCAACTGGTGGCCGACCCCACGACGCCACAGGAGGTGGGGCGGGCGGTGCGCGCCGCGGCCGCCGGCACCGGCGTCGGCGGGCTGCTGCTGGTGTACTTCGCCGGCCACGGCGTCGTCGACGACCGCACCGGCGAGCTCCACCTCGCCGTGGGCCACACCGACCGGGCGGCGGTGTACGCCACCGCCGTACCGTACGAGTGGATCCGCCGCGCCGTCCTCGACAGCCCGGCCAGCAGGAGGATCGTCATCCTGGACTGCTGCTACGCCGGTCGGGCGATCAGCGGCATGCGCGACGACCTGTCCGCCGTCGCCGACGAGGTCGAGATCGACCGTACCTGCGTCCTGGTCGCCACCTCCCCCAACCGCGCCGCCCTCGCCCCGCCCGACGAGAAGTACACCGCGTTCACCGGGACGCTGGTCACCGTGCTGCGCCGGGGCGTACCGGGCGGGCCCGACCCACTCGACGTGGCCACGGTGTACGACGCGGTGCTGCACGCCCACCGCCGGCAGGCCCGCCCACTGCCGGAACTGCGCGCCCGCAACGGCGGCGAGCGCGTGCCGCTGGTGCGCAACCGGGCCCGGACGGCCCACCGTGCGCCGCCCGCCCCACCGCCTGACCCGCCTGGACAGCTGTCGTACACCGGCTGCGTGGTGGTCGCCGGCACGTCGGTGACCGACGACGAGCTGCGGGGCGCCACCGTGGCGGTGCTCGCGCACAGCACGGGCGCCGGCGCCCTCGGTGTCCGGCTGGACCGCCGGACACCGCGCGCCGCGCGCGACGTCGTGACCAATCCGCTGCCGCCGCCGCTGGACACCGCGCCGGTTTTCGACGGCGGCCCGGTACGCGACGTGGTCATCCTGCTCGCCGCGGCACGCCCGGACGCCGCCCGGCTCGCCGGGTTCCAGCCGGTGACCGGCGGTCTGGGCACGGTCACGGTACCCCTCGACCGGGCCACCGGGTCCGCGCTCGCGGCGGCCTGCCTGTTCGTCGGCTACCTGGGCTGGCGGCCGGGCCAACTCGAGGCCGAGCTGGCCGCCGGTGACCTGGTCGTGTCGGGCGAGCGGCTGGATGCCTGGTTCTGGTTGCAGCACGGACGGTAGTCGAGGAGGAGGGGTTCGTGGCCACCGAGGCCGGACTGGTCAATCGCCTGGCCACCGAGGTACGGCGAGGAAGACGGGTGTCGCTGGTGCTCGGCTCCGGCGTCACCGCGCCGGCCGTACCCGGCGTGGCCGCCATGGTGGACCTGGCCGACCGGTTCGTGGCCGAAGGCGTCGGCAACCCCGACCTCGCGTCCGCGCTGGCCGGCATCCGTGCCGCCCATCCCGACCGGCCGGTCGAGACCTACCTGGCCTACCGGCGCGCGTTCACCGAGTGGGTGTCGCCGATCGAGTTCGACATCGTGGTCCAGCAGGCGGTGCTGCAGGCCCAGGCGTCCCAGGGGGACGCGGCCGGCCGGTGGGAGCGCATCGGCTTCCAGCGCGGCGCCCAGCTCGAGGCGGACCTCGCCGACTGGCTGCTCCCTGACGGCGTGCGGGCGCTCGGCGCCCTGCTCGCCGCCCGGCCGGCCAGCTTCGGCCACCGGGCCCTCACGACCAACTTCGACCCGTTGATCGAGATCGCGATCCGGCGCGCCGGCGGGCAGGCGCGGTCGGTGTCGTTACGGCGCGACGGCCCGGTGGACGTCCCGGCCAACGGCGCGGCCGGCGTCGACGTCGTGCACCTGCACGGGTACTGGCGCGCCGTCGACGAATCCGACGACCGCTCGGTGCTGCACGATCCGGAGCAGCTACGGGCCAACCCGGCCACGCTCACCGGTGACCTTTCCGACCTGCTCGGCGACGGGACCATCTGCGTCGTCGGCTACAGCGGCTGGGACGACACGTTCACCGCGGCGCTCCACCAGCTGTCGGTCGTCGCGGACGTCGACGTGCTGTGGGCGGTACATGACGACGCCGCCCCACCACCGGTCACCGATTCCTCCCTGTCGGTGACGTTCTACCGGGGCGTCGACAGCGACCGGCTCTTCACCGCGCTGGAGCGGGCGCTGCGGGTGGGACCGTCCACAGCGCACCCGTCCGGTCCTCCCCCGGCCGCGCCTCCTCCCGCGGCCGCGCCTCCTCCCGCGGCCGCGCCTCCTCCCGCGGCCACACCGCCGGTGCTCGGCCCGCCGGCGATCGAGGCACCGACGACCGGGGCGCCGCCCGGCGTCGGCAGCGGCCACCGGATCCGGCACAGCGGCCTCGAACGCCTGCTGGGCGCCCGGGCGTCAGCCGATGAGCTGCTGCGCCAGCTCGACCGCGAGTTCGGCTGGCGGCTCGAGGGCGGCAGCGCGGAGACCGCGCCGGCGGTGCTCTACTGGCCGGTCCAGCTGCGCCAGCCGACGCTCATCCACGCCGTACAGGCGCTCGTGGCGGCGGCGCTGTCGGCGCGCGGGATGACCGTCCTGCTGTGCTTCGACGACCTGTCCGCCGACGTACACCCCGATGAGCTGCGCCGTGTGATGCGCGCCGACGTGCAGCGCTGGTTCCGCCTGGTGGAGGGGGCCCGGCCGCCGTTGGTGGAGTCGCTGGAGTCGTTCTGCGAACCGGGGCGTGTCGCCGAGCGGCTGCTCGACCCGGACCTGCTCGTACGCCCCACCCACCCGTGGGCGGTCGAACGCGACTACTACCGCCACAGCACCCTCTACGACCTGGCCCGGACCGTCAAGGCCATCCCGGACGCGGACGCCGACGACGCGGACGCGGTGTCGGTCAAGACCGGCCTGACCACCACCCGCTCGGAGCGCCTGTGGAGCCCGCTCGCGATCTGGGCGTACCTGCACTATCTCCTGCTCGAAAACCGGGTGGAGGCGGTCGTGACGCTCGGCGGCGACGACGAGGCGACGATGTGGCGGCTCTGGCACGAGGTCTTCGCCGACCCGGTACGCCATCTGTACAACCCGCGGATCGTCAACCTGCGCCAGGACGCCGGCATGCTGCGCTGCGCCAGCTTCCAGGAGCTCAAGGCGCACCTCGAGCGCAGCTGCGAGCTGCCGACCTGGCGGGCCGAAGGGCACTATCTGCACTGGATCGTGCAGAACGCGCTGCTGCTGTCGCAGTACCTGCGCAACCGGCCGGCGCTGTCGGTCGGCGGCCGTCCGCTGGACTCCTGGCCGGCGGTGGTGCGGGCCCTCGACGAACCGGCCGAGCGCCCGCGCGTCATCCAGGCGATCGCCCGGGAGGTCTCGGCGCTGTTCCTCGGCGAATCCGGCTGACGGCCGGGACGGGGCCGGCTGACGCCCGGGACGGGGCCGGCTGACGCCCGACAATTCAGCCGGCCCTCGGGGCAGCATCCCGGGCGTACCGTCAATACATGGAACGTAACGCTGTGTATCGACCTGTGACGGTGCCGGACAGTGGACTGACCGAGCCGGTCGGGCTGGAGGAGTGCGCCCTGGCGTACGGCCGCGACCTGCTCGCCTACCTGCTCGCGGCCGGCGTGGACGGGCCACTGACGCGGTGGCGGCTGGATCCGGACACCGTCGAGTACGGGTGGGACCGGCTCCGGGTCTGCCACCGGGTGCTCGAACTGCTCGCCGAGCCCCGGTTGGCGAGGGCCTGGCTGCGGCGGCCCAGTCCGCGGCTGTCCGGGCACACCCCGGCCTGGGCGGTGCGCACCGGTGATCCCGTCCTCCTCTCCGTCGTCGAGCGGGAAGCCGAACGGCTACGACCCGAGCAGACGGTCGAGGAAGTCGCGGTAGCGGTGCACCGCCGCCCGTAGCTGCTCGGTGTCTCCCGGCCCGTGCCGCCAGGCGTCGAGGTCGCTTTTGAAGGCGTTGAGCGAGGTGGTGAGGGCCTCGACGGTCTCCTCCACGACGCGCTCGGCTTCGTTGGCGACCTCGTTCGGGTTGTCGATGAAGCGCAGTTGCAGGTCGCGCCATCGCTCCCGCACGGACTGGGCGTAACCGTCGCTCCACATCCCCAGCGGGGGCATCGGTGGCATGTCGCCGAACGACTGTCCGCCGTAGGGGCGGACGTTGGGTGGCTCGCTGCCCAACCTGTTGCTGGTCAGATCGTCGGGCGGCCGCTGCGTGGTGACCGCGTGCAGCGGCGTGGTTCTCGGCGGTGCCGACATCTGCTGCGGTGGGAGCGGTTGCTCGGGCGGCGGCGGCGTGGGTGGAGTCGGCTCCGCGCCACCGGATGCTTTCGACCGGGCACCTCCACCGGGGCGGAGGAGGACCCACGCACCGGCGCCCAGCGCGATGAGCACGAGAATCCAGGTGACGTATGTCGATAACAAGGCGTTCCTCCCTAACTGGAGGTATCCGCACGAATTACACCGCCAAAAACCGACCCCGAACCCCTCAAATGTAGCGCGGGGAGGGGTACCCCACAGTTCACGGCGACCCGGATCGTCGGCCTGGCGTAGGCCGCTGACAGACCCGTTGAACGCCGGTGGGTCCGCTTCGTCGAGCCTACCGCCGACAGCGGCGCACCCGCCCGGATCACCGCCGCCCGAGGGGAGTCCTACCCCGCGGTCCCGAACGTCAGCGCCGTCGTCGTGCGGCCCTGCTCCCCCAGCCACCGCAGCGCCAGGTCGCGGTAGCTCAGCGGTTCAGCCGGGCCGATGGTCGCCCCGAGGGACCGCCTGACCTCGGCGATGTCGTCGCTTTCGCCCTCGAGCTCGACGAAGTGGCCGAGGCGGGGCAGCTCGTCGAGGCAGACCACGATGGACAGCCCGGGTCGGTGGTACTCGCGCCGCCGCTTCTGCAACCGCCAGACACACACCAGGCCCTGCTCGGCCAGCGCCGCGCGCACGTCCTCGGCGTCCGCGGCCGGCAGCTCCACCTCGATCCGGGCGTGCGAGCCGTCCGGCAGGAACGACCGCGGTCCCTTGAACCCGGCCGTCACCTGCCCGTCGACCACGCGCAGCCGCAGCACCAGGTTGGCCGCGCCGAGCAGCCCGACCGGCGTGTCGTAGTACTCGTCGGCCTGCAGCGACACCGGGTCGGCGCGGAACCCGAGCCGGTCGAGCACGGCGAGGACCGCAGCACCGTCCCGGATACGGTGCTTGCTCTCGGTCTCCAATGCCCCGGCCGCCACGCCCATCCCGCCGACTCTGGTCGACGCCACCTCACCGCTCCGGCGGGAACGGCTGGATGCTCCCGTTGAGGTACCGACTCACGTGCTCTACCAGGTTGACATGGCGGCGGAAGGCCGCCACCACGTCTGTCCGGGAAGAGACAGGGCCGGCGATCCGCAGCTTGCCCCCGAACTCGCGCTCGACGTACAGGTCGCCGCGGCTGCCGATCAGCAGCACCGAGTTGGGCGCCCGGTGGGTGCCGGTGACCCTGATGTTGAGCGGGAGCCCCTCCCGCGCGGAACGCGCCACGAGCCGGGCGAGGGTGGGCAGCACGTACGGGCCTGGACGCAGGTCGCGGTTGCGGGGCAGGGCCGCCTTACCGGCCGGCACGACCACGTGCAGGACCCAGTTGCGCACGCCCAGCGCGATGAGGCCGTCGCGCATCCCGCACAGGGTGTCGAGATCCTCGTTGCCCGCGGTCACCACGGTCTGCACGGTCGTGGCCAGTCCCGCCGCGGCGGCCTCGGCCAGGGTGCGCCGGGCGCACGCGCCCGCGCTGCCGCCCGCCGGCAGGTACCGCCGGTTGATCGGCCGCAGCCGGTCGTTGCGGTTGGTGTCGAGACTGTCCAGCGAGACCCGTACGTGCACCCCGTACTCGCACAGCACCGGCAGCACGGCGTCCAGGTCACCCACCCCGGAGCTGTCCAGGACGACGGCCTTGCCCGAGCGCGCCAACTCCCGTACCAGCACCGCGGTGCGCGCCGGCCGGATCAACGGCTCGCCGCCGGTGACCACCGCGACGAGGGCCGGCACGCGCGCCGCCATCTGCGCCACCCGCCACGGCTCGTCGTCGCTCTCGGTGTCCCGGTACGCCTGCATCAGGTCGTCGGCGTGGCAGTACCGGCACCGGAGTGGACAGTGCGCGGTGGCGAAGCAGTTGACCACGAGCGGCTGACGCACGACCGGCGGCCCGTCGAAGGTACCGAGAAGCGACGTGCCGAAGTGCGGGCGCTGCGGCGTGGCCGGCTCCGTGGCGACGATGCCGAACTCCGCCAGCAGGCGCACGACGCCGGGCTCGGCGGCCGGGACCGGATCGCCGCGCGCGACCGCCGCCACGATGCGCGCCGGGGCACCGCCGAGAGCGAAGAAGTGATCGCGGTCGGGGACGTACGCGACGACGCCGAACGGCTCCTCACGGGTCACGACGCGGTGCGCCGGCGCCACGGTCGGCGCCGGCGGCGTCAGGCCAGCCGTGGCCGGCGGGCGCGACACACCACTCCCCTCCACGCCGAGGGTCAGCTCAGGGTGACGTGTACGAACTCGCCGGATGCGGCCGGACTAAACGTCGGCTCACGCGCCGATCGCGTGGTAGCCCCCGTCGACGTGGACGATCTCCCCGGTGGTGGCCGGGAACCAGTCCGACAGCAGCGCCAGGCAGGCGCGGGCGGCCGGCTCCTGGTCGGTGAGGCTCCACCCGATGGGCGCCCGGGTGGTCCAGGCGTCCTCGAACTGCTCGAAGCCCGGGATGGACTTGGCCGCCATGGTCCGCAGCGGCCCGGCCGACACCAGGTTGGCCCGGATCCCCTTCGGACCCAGGTGCAGGGCCAGGTACCGGTTGGCCGACTCGAGGCCGGCCTTGGCCACGCCCATCCAGTCGTACACCGGCCAGGCCTGGGTGGCGTCGAAGGTCAGGCCGACGACCGCGCCGCCCGGGCTCATCAGCGGCAGGCACGCCGTGGCGAGGGACTTGTACGAGTACGTGGAGACCTGCAGCGCCGTGGCCACGTCCGCCCAGGGCGCGTCGAGGAAGCCGCCGCCGAGGCAGCTCTGCGGCGCGTACCCGATGGAGTGCACGACGCCGTCGAGCCCGTCGACGTGCTCGCGTACCTTGTCGGCCAGCCCCTCGAGGTGCTCGGTGTTGGTCACGTCGAGCTCGATGACCGGCGCCGGCTTCGGCAGCCGCTTGGCGATGCGCTCCACGAGCGACAGCCGGCCGAACCCGGTGAGCACCACCTCGGCGCCCTCGTCCTGGGCAATCTTGGCGACGGAGAACGCGATCGACTGGTCGGTGATGACCCCGGTGACCAGCAGGCGTTTTCCGGCGAGCAGTCCTGACATTCCAACCCCCTACGTGAGTACGGCGAAGCCTCAGTGCCCCATGCCCAGGCCGCCGTCGACCGGGATGACCGCGCCGCTGATGTAGCCGGCGGAGTCGCTGGCGAGCCACGTCACCACCGCCGCCACCTCCTCGGGCGCGGCGAACCGGCCCAGTGGGATGGCCTCCCGGTACGCCTTCTTGCGGTCGTCGGGCAGCTCGGCCGTCATGTCCGTCTCCACGAAGCCGGGCGCTACGACGTTGGCGGTGATGTTACGGCTACCCAGCTCGCGGGTGATCGACCGCGCGACGCCGACCAGGCCGGCCTTGCTCGCCGCGTAGTTGACCTGTCCCGGGCTGCCGTACAGGCCGACGACCGACGAGATGAAGATCATACGGCCCCATTTCGCGCGCAGCATCTTGCCGGCGGCCCGCTTGGCGCACCGGAACGCGCCGGTGAGGTTCGTGTCGACGACCCGGGTGAACTGCTCCTCGCTCATGCGCAGCAGGAGCGTGTCGTCGGTGATGCCGGCGTTGGCGACGAGCACCTCGACCGGCCCCAACTCCGCCTCGACCTTGCTGAACGCCGTGTCGACCGCGACCGGGTCGGTGATGTCACACACCACTCCGTACAGCCCGTCCGGCGCACCGCCGCCGCGGTGCGTCACCGCCACCCGGTCGCCCTGCGCGGCGAACGCCTGCGCGATCGCCAGGCCGATGCCGCGGTTTCCGCCCGTGACCAGTACCGTGCGCGCCACGGTGCCCCCTCTTCGTCAGTTGCCGATCGTGTGCCCCTGGCACCGGAGACTATGTGCTACCGGTGGGTATACAGAAGTCGGGCGTCATACCCGTGTCACGCGGCGCGCCACCCCCGGGTGTACGATGATGCCCGCCTGTGGCGCGCTTGTGCGTGCCCACTTTCCGACCGGCCCGACCTTGTGGAGGTGATCGCTGTGCGAGATAGCGATCCTCCGAGTCGTGGCCGGATCCGCGTCACCATCTGACGCATCTCCGTCGCGCCCTCCTACGCCCCTCCACCCGGTGGGGCGTGCCGGCACGTGGACCGGATGTCCACCGTGTCCGGCGAGGCCTGACGCGACGCCGGCCACGGCTCGAAGACCCCATCCGGTCGCACCCGCTGCCTGAACTTCGGAGCCGTCGATGAGCCGTTACCTCGCCCCGCTGGGCTTCACGCTCGCCACCCTCTGGGTCGCCGTCATCTTCGTGTTGCTGAGCGCCCGCTGAGTTCTGTGCGCGCCCGCTGAGCTCTGGGCGCGCCCGCTGAGCGCCTCGGGCGCCGTTCGACGTACGCTTGAACTGCTCGGATTACCGCTCGTACCACCGCGATCGGTGTGGAGGGCGTCATGAGCGGAGCGACCTCCGCCGGGGTATGGCCCCGGCTCCCGCTGTCGGAGTGGGCGGACACCCGCGACACCCTCCACCTGTGGACGCAGATCGTCGGCAAGGTGCGGCTGGCGCTCGAACCGATGGTCAACCACTGGTGGCAGGTCCCGCTCTACGTGAACGCGGTCGGTCTGACGACCGCCCTCATGCCGTACGGCAATCGCGGGCTCGAAGCGATCTTCGACTTCCACCGCCACGTCCTCGACCTGCGGACCACCGACGGCCTCCGCCGGACGGTCGCGCTCGCGCCGCGGCCGGTCGCGGACTTCTACGCCGAGGTGATGGGGCGGCTGGCCGAGCTCGGCGCCCCGGTCCGGATCTACCCACGGCCGGTGGAGGTGCCGGTCGAGATCCCGTTCCCCGACGACCACGAGCACGCCAGCTACGACCCGGAGTACGCCCACCGGTTCTGGCTCTCCCTGGTCCACACGCACCGCGTCTTCACCGAGTTCCGGGGCCGGTTCAGCGGAAAAGTCAGCCCGGTGCACTTCTTCTGGGGGGCGTTCGACCTCGCCGTCACCCGGTTCTCGGGGCGGGTCGCGCCGCCGCACCCCAGCGTTCCCTACACCGCCGACCGGGTCACGCGGGAGGCGTACAGCCACGAGGTGAGCAGTTGCGGGTACTGGCCGGGCGGCGCGGACGAGGGCAGCTTCTACGCGTACGCGTACCCGGAGCCGCCCGGGTTCCGGCGCCGGCTCGTCGAGCCCGCCGCCGCCCGCTACGACACCGACCTGGGCGAGTTCGTCCTGCCGTACCGCGCCGTACGCACATCGGCGGACCCGGACGCGACGCTGCTCGCCTTCGCGCAGTCCACCTACGACGCGGCCGCGGACCTCGCCGCCTGGAACCGGGCCGCCCTGGAGCGGGCCGCGGTCCCCGCCTAGCGGGCCGCGGGTCCCCGCCTGAAGCGGGGACGGGGCGAGTCAGGGCAGCCGGGACGTCCACAGCAGACTCATGGCCGCCGCGGCCAGCGCGAACAGCAGCGCCGTCCCGACGTACCACTGGGTGACCTCGCGCGGCTTGGTCCGGTAGCCGATCGAGCTGCCCATGTCCTGGTAGACCTGCTTGAGCTCGGCCGCTGACGCCGCCTCGTAGAAGTGGCCCTTGGTGGACTCCGCCAGCTTCTGCAGCGACGGCCGGTCCACCGGTACCCGCTGCGCCTGGCCGTCGATCTCGATCATCCCGGTGTCGGTGCCGAACGCGATGGTCGAGACCGGTACGTTCGCGGCCGACGCCGCCGCGGCGGCCTCCTCGATGGACCGGCCGAACGTGCGGTACCCGTCGGACAGCAGCACGATCCGTGCCGGCGGCAGCCCCTGCGCGCCGTCGGCCGGCACGCTGCGCAGCGCCTCCAGACAGGAGAAGACCGCCTCGCCGGTCGCGGTGGACTGGGCCAGCTGCAGCCCCTGGAGGCCCTGCTCGATCGCCGCCCGGTCCTTCGTCGGCGAGACCAGCACGTTCGCGGCCTTGGCGAACGCGACGAGGCCGACGTTGAAGCTCGGCGGCAGGTTCTTGACGAACTCGTTGGCGGCCTGCTTGGCGGCGCCGATACGGGTGGGTGTGACGTCGGTGGCCTCCATCGACAGCGACACGTCGATGGCGAGCATGATGGTCGCCCGTTCCAGCGGCTGCCGGGTGTCGACCGACGGACGGGCCATCCCGGTGGCCATCACCAGCAGGGCGACCAGGAACGCGCCCGCGGCAAGGTGCCGGCGCACCCCGATCCCCCGCGGCGCGAGCACGCGCAGCAGGTCGACATTGGTGAAGCGCACCGCGTACGCCTTGCGCCGCCACTGGCGCCACACGTACGCGCCGGCCACGGCCAGGACCGGAAGGACGGCCAGCAGCCACCACGGCTCGAGGAAACGGATCATCGGGTGGTCCCCCTGGTGCGGGCATGGCGTTGAGCGGCGACGAATCGCACGATGTCGAGCATCCAGTCGGAGTCGGTACGCAGCCGCAGGTGCGCCGCGCCCGCGCCGCGGATCGCGCCCGCGATGGCGGCGCGCTGCGTGGCTGCCGCCGCCGCGTAGCGTTCCCGCAGCCGCCGGTCGGCGGTCTGTACCTCGTGCATCTGTCCGGTCTCCGGTTCGACGAACGCGATCACCCCGACGTCGGGCAGGTCCAGTTCACGCGGGTCGAGCACCTCCACAGCGAGGACGTCGTGGCGTACGGCGAGCTTGCGCATCGGCCGGGCCCACGACTCGACCGGCGCGAGGAAGTCGGAGATGACCACGGCCATGCCGCGCCGGCGCGGTGGCCTGTTCAGCAGGTCGACGAGCGCGCCGAGATCGTCACGGCCGGCCTTCGCCGGGGTACCCGCGATCTGGCGCAGCAGGCCGTTTGCCTCCTTGCGACCGGTGCGGGCGGGCAGCCGTACCCGGGTGTCGCCGGTGCCAACCACGGCGCCGATGCGGTTGCCGCCCCGTACGGTCAGGTGCGTGATCGCCGCCGCCGCGGCGACGGCCAGGTCCCGCTTGAGGCAGCAGGCGGTGCCGAAGTCGAGGCTCGCCGACAGGTCCACCGCCAGCCACGTCTCGAGTTCCCGGTCGGCGACGGTCCGGCGCACGTGCGGCACGAGCGTCCGGGCGGTCACCGGCCAGTCCATGCGGCGCACGTCGTCGCCCGGCCGGTACTCGCGGGACTCCCCCGCCTCGGTGCCCGGCCCCGGCAGCAGGCCCAGGTAGTCGCCCTGCAGCAGCCCGTCGAGCTTGCGGGTGATCAGCAACTGAAGGCGGCGCAGGACCAGCTCGGCGCGGGCATCGTCGAACGCCGAGCCGGCCGGAGGGAAGCCGGGACTCATCCACACTCCTCTTGCCATGATCCTGAAGGATTTTCCGTGTCCGGGCACGGAAAATCCTTCAGGATCATGAGAGCGGCGGGGTCGGTCACGCCGGCCTCCCCGGCCACGTCGCCGGCGGCTGCGGGGCGGCGTTCTGTCGCGGCGCGACCGTCGGCAGTGGAACGGCGGCGAGGACCCGGTCGACGATGCGGTCGGCCGGGATGTCGTCGGCGAGGGCGTCGTACGACAGGACGAGGCGGTGGCGCAGGATGTCGGGGGCGACGTCCTGGACGTCCTGGGGCAACGCGTAGTCCCGCCCGCGCAGCAGCGCGAGGGCCCGGGTGGCGCGCACGATGCCCAGCGACGCCCGCGGGCTGGCACCGTACTGGATGAGCTGCGCGACGTCCGGCACGCCGTACTCGACGGGCGAGCGGGTGGCCAGCACGAGCCGCACGGCGTAGTCGACCAGCGCGTTGTGCACGAAGACCTCGTCGGCCTTGCGCTGAAGGCCGACGAGGTCCGCGGGGCTGAAGATGACCGAGGGCTCCGGCGGGGCCACCCCCATCCGGTACACGATCTCGCGCTCCTCGGCGTCCGTGGGGTACCCGACCTGGATCTTCATCAGGAACCGGTCGCGCTGCGCCTCCGGCAGCGGGTACACGCCCTCCTGCTCGATGGGGTTCTGGGTCGCCATCACCAGAAAGGGCTGCGGCACCGGGTATGTTTCGCCGCCGATCGACACCTTCTGCTCGGCCATGACCTCCAGCAGCGCCGACTGCACCTTGGCCGGGGCCCGGTTGATCTCGTCGGCGAGCAGGAAATTGACGAACACCGGCCCCAGCTCCACGTCGAACTTCTCGCTCGAGGCCCGGTACACGCGGGTGCCGACGATGTCGGCGGGCACCAGGTCGGGCGTGAACTGGATGCGTGCGAAGGTGCCCCCCACGACCCGCGCAATGGTCTCGACGGCGAGCGTCTTGGCCACCCCGGGCACGCCTTCGAGCAGGCAGTGGCCGCGGGCCAGCAGCGCCACGAACATGCGCTCGATCATCCGGTCCTGGCCGACGATGACCCGCTTGACCTCGAACAGAGCCCGCTCGAGCAGCGTCGCGTCCTGCGCCGGCGTGGTTGGCGTACCCGTAACGGAGGGCGGTTCGCCACTCGACTCGGACGGGATCGCGGGCATGGTCGATTCGGCCACCGGTCCTCCACAACTGCCAGACAAGCTAACGATCGCATCCAAGCCTCGCATGAACGCACACGTGATCGCGCCGGGGCACCCGGACGTGCCCGCTGACCGGCCCGCCGAGAGGGTCTACCGAACAGCGGAGACGGGTAGACATTCCCGGGGGACCCGAGGGTACGATTCACCCGTCGCCGGGCGGCTTCCCCCGTGGTCGCCCGGCGCTTTACGTCTTCGAGGCCGCTGGCAGACTGCACATCGTGCCGCCAGACAGCCCGCAATCCCTGATCTGCTCCGCGAGGGGCTGCAAGGAAGCCGCCCGATGGGCGCTGCGCTGGAACAATCCCCGTATCCACGCCGAGACACGCCGTAAGACCTGGCTGGCGTGTGACGATCACAAAGCAGGACTTGCGGAATTCTTAAGGATCCGCGGGTTCCTACGCGAGGTCGAACCCCTGTCCTGAGCAATAGGCTCAGGCCTGTGACGCAGGCCATCGCCCTCGAGCCGGCGCCGGACACGATCGCCTGGCGGCGGGTGTCCGGGCGCCTGATCGTGATCGAAGAGCTTCAGGTGCTCGCCAGCACGGTCGTCGTCGTGGCCGCCAACCTCGCCGCGCGGCTGTTCGTCCACAACCGCGTCCCGCTGCTCGTCGCCGGGCTCGCCGCCGCGATCGGCCTGGTGAGCGCGGTGGTCGTGCTGCGGTCGGTGCGCACCTGGCGGTACGCCGAACGCGACGACGACCTGCTCGTTCGCCACGGGCTCTTCCTGCGCAAGCTGTCCATCGTCCCGTACGCCCGGATGCAGTTCGTGGACGTCACCGCCGGCCCGTTGGAGCGCGCGTTCGGGCTGGCCACGGTCACGATGCACACCGCCGCCGCGGCGAGCGACGCCCGCGTGCCCGGCCTGCGGGCGGCGGAGGCGGCGCGGCTGAGAGACCGGCTCTCGTCGCTCGGCGACACCCGCTCGGAGGGCCTGTGAACGCCGCGCCGACGACGAACGCCACGACGGCGGACACCGCCAGGACGGCGGACGTCTCCACGACGAGCGCGGACGTCTCCACGACGAGCGCGACCGTCGCCGCGCCGAGCACGGCCGTCGCCGCGACGGCCGGCGACGCGCCGATCACCGAGATCGCGGTCGCGCCGGTCGAGCCACGCCATCGCCTGCACCCGTTGACCCCGCTGCTGCGCGGCGTACACGTGCTGGCGATCGTCATCGGCATCTTCTCGTGGCAGGGCTACCAGCAGCTCGGTCCGCTGCGCTGGGCGCTCGGCTCGGCCGGGGTACTGGTCGTGGCGTCCGTGCTCGCGGCGGTCAGCTGGTACACGACGGGCTACCAGGTCCACGGGCGGGAGCTGCGGATCTCCGAAGGTCTGCTGTGGCGGCGGACCCGGGCGATCCCGCTGGAGCGGCTCCAGACCGTCGACGTGGTCCGTCCCCTGCTCGCCCGCCTGACCGGGGTGGCCGAGCTTCGCCTGGAGGTCATCGGCTCGTACCGGGCGGAGGCCCCGCTGGCCTACCTCAGCCTGCCGGTCGCGTCCCGGCTGCGCGAGCACCTGCTGTCGCTGGCCGGCGGGCGCGACGGCGCCACCGCGGGGCCGCCGGCCGAGCGGATCGTGCACCGGGTCCGCAACGGCCGGGTGCTGCTGGCGCAGCTGCTCACGCCGCACACCTGGTTCGTGCCGCTGGGACTCGTGGTGGCCGTGCTGCCCTACCGGAGCCAGCAGGGCTGGAACCTGGTCGCCGTCGGCAGCCTGCTCACCGCGGTCCTCGGCGTGGTGCAGGTGCCGCTACGCCGCATCGTCGACGACTGGCACTTCCACATCCGCGAGGACGAGGCGGGCCTGCGGTTGTACCACGGGCTGCTGAGCACCCGCAGCCAGACCGTGCCCCGCCCGCGCATCCAGGCGATCGGGGTGACCTGGCCGCTGATGTGGCGGCCGCTGGGCTGGCTACAGGCCCGGATGGACGTCGCCGGATACGGCGCCTACGACCGGGAGGCCGGCAAGCACGCGAGCCTGCTGCTGCCGGTGGCCGACCTCCGGACCGCCCACCCGGTCCTCGGCGCGGTGCTCGGCGCCGAGCTGCTGGCCCCGCCGCTGGTTCCGGCGCCGCGCCGCGCCCGGTGGCTCGCCCCGTTGCGGTACCGGCTGCTGGCCGTGGGCCACGACCGCGAGCTGGTGTACGCCCGGGACGGCTGGCTGGTCCGCCGCCTCGTCATCGCCCCGCTGGCCCGGGCGCAGAGCGTACGGGTGGTGCAGGGGCCGATCCAACGGCTGCTCGGGCTCGCCGACGTCCACGTGGACACCGCCGGCCGGCTGCACGTCGTCGGCGAGCACCGGGACGTGGACGAGGCCTACGCGTTGGCGGCGACGCTCGCATCGGTGGCGCGCGCCGCCCGGGCCCGGGAGATGGGTGCCCACCACCGCTCCGCCAGCGCGGCGACGCCGTAGACCACGCCGACGTAGGTCCAGCCCATGAGCACGTCAATCATGTAGTGCTCGCCGCTGTACACCAGCGTGAAGGTCATCGCGAGCGGGTACGCCAGCAGCAGCGGCCACCACCGGCGGCGCACCCGCGGCATGAAGAACACCACGACGAACAGCGCGAACGCCGTGTGCAGGGACGGCATCGCGGCGACGGGGTTGGACGAGTACTGGCCGGCGTTGATGACGTTGCCCGCGCCGTGCAGCCCGATGGCGTCCCAGGCGCGGGTGGAGCCCCTCGACACCGGGGCGATCAGCCCGTACCGCCCGGCCCACCACGGTGGCGCGGCCGGGTACAGGAAGTAGGTCGCCAGGCCGGCGGCGGACAACAGGATCCAGCGGATCACGAACGCCGCCCACCGTGTCCGGTCACGCAGCCACAGCACGACCGCGACGACCGGGGTGACCACGAAGTGCGAGAAGTACACCCAACTGGCCGCCACGTCCCACCAGTGGATTCGGTCGGGGTCGAAAAGGTGGTGCTGCAGCCACAGCGTCGGCACCACCCCGCCGGTCAGCCAGCCGAACATGCCGCGGTCCGCGGCGACCATCTCCATCGCGTGCGGCGTCACGCCCTGGTCGGCGAAGCCGCGCGACAGGTTGTAAATCTGTAACAGCAGGACGACTCCGACCCAGTCCCGACCGAACCGCACGTGGTCGCGCCAGGGCCGGTTGATGCCCCAGGCGACCGCGGCCAGCCACAGCCAGCCGAACGTCAGGATCGGATCGGTCATGGGCAGGCCGAGCAGGAGCCACCAGGCGGTGAAGCCGGCGGCCCACAGCAGCATCGCCACGAGGCGGCGGCGTTTGTGCTGGGTGGAGGACCCGGATGCCCGGTCGTCGGGGGTGCGAGCCTCGGGACGGAACGTGAGCGTCATCGCCCACCAGGCTAATGGCGTCCTCCCGGGCGGTCACAGCAACTCCCGGTCTGGACCACCATGAGCCGGACAAATACCCTATGACTGAGATCCGAACATCCCACCCATCCTCAACCGATCGGGCCAGCTTTCGGCCCGGCGAGGGGTCGCCAAAGGTGGCGAACTCGTGGCATCGACCTGAGGCGACGGCTTACGCTGCCGGTATGCGCCCGGATGACCAGACACCCGAGACCCTGTCGCCAGCCGGGGGCGCGGCAGCCCCCATCGACGGCCAGCCGGATCCCGCGGTCGGCCAGCGGCACCTCAGCGGCGGATCCAACCGCGCGCTGGAGGCCACCGGAGGCTGGGTCGGCGCGGCCAGCCGGGTGCAGTTGACCGTCACGGACGCCGACACCGCACAGGCGGTGGGCTCCGGGGACGTTCCCGTGCTGGGCACCCCGCGCGTCCTCGCGCTGGTCGAAGCCGCGACCGTCGGCGCGACGGCCAACCGGCTGCCGCCCGGCGCGACGACCGTCGGCATCCGCGTCGAGCTGGACCACCGGGCGCCCACTCCGGTCGGGCGCACCGTCGTCGCCGAGGCCCGGTTGGCCAAGGCCGACGGCCGACGGCTGACGTTCGAGGTCATCGTGCGCGACGGCGACGCCGTGGTGGCCGACGGCCGGGTCGAGCGGATCCTCGTCGACCGGCACCGCTTCGTCGAGCGGGCCTTCGGCGAGGGATGACCGCGTTCACCGAGGTGGCACGGGACGTGTACGTCCTGCGCTACCCCGTCCTCGACGTCAACGCCAGCCTCGTCGTCGGCGCCGACGCCGCGCTGCTGGTCGACACGCTGTCCACCGACGCGCAGGCGCGGGAGCTGCGGGAAGCGGTCCGGGCGGTGACGTCGTACCCGCTGACCGTGGTCAACACCCATCACCACTTCGACCACTGCTTCGGCAACGCCGTGCTCGCCGCCCCCGACCGACCGATCTGGGCGCATGAGGAGGCCGCCCGCCTGCTGGGCGAGGAGGCGGCACGGCTGCAACGGCAGTGGTACGCCGAATGGGTGACCGCCGACCCCGACCTCGCCGCCGGGCTCGCGGCGGTGACGGTTCGGCCGCCGGACCACCCGGTGCACCTCGAGGCGACCCTCGATCTCGGTGACCGGCAGGTGGTGCTGCGTCACCTCGGTCGCGGGCACAGCGCGGGTGACCTGGTCGTCCACGTCCCCGACGCCGACGTCATCATCGCCGGCGACCTGGTCGAGGAGGGCGCGCCGCCGAGCTTCGACGACGGGTTCCCGCTGGAGTGGCCGGAGACGCTCGTCAGGCTCCTGGAGCTCACGACCTCGGCGACCGTGGTCGTGCCCGGGCACGGCGCGACGGTCGGTCCCGCGTTCGTCCGGACCCAGCACGCCGACCTCACCACCCTCGAGTGGCTCATCCGCGACGGGCACACCGACGGCGCCACCGTCGACGAGGTGGTGACGCGCGCGCCGTTCGACCCGGACGCTACGCGCGTGGCCGTCCGCCGCGGCTACGCCGAGCTGTCGGGCCGGGTCACCTGAGTACGGGGTGACCGTCAGAGCTCCAGAACCCGGTCCAGGAACGCCCGGTACCGGCGGACCGCGACCCGCAACCGCTCGGTGTCGGCGTCGCCGGGCGCCCCGAGCTCGTCGCGCCGGGCGGCGACGATCGCCGCCAGTTGCTCGGTCGCTTCGGTGACGAGCGCCTCGGCGTCGCGTACGGCGGCGTTGGGATCGTCGACGAACCGTAGCTGCACCTGCCGCCACCTGCCCCGGAAGTCCTGCGCCGCGTCGTCCGACCACAGCCGCGCCGACCCGGCCGGCACGGCCGGCCGCTCAACAGGCGAGGTCGGCGCGGCCGGCGAGACCGGTGCGGCCGGCGAGACCGGTACGGCCGGCGAGGTCGGCGCGGCCGGCGAGGCTGGTGCGACCGGCACGACCGGTTCGGTGTCCTCGGCGTCGGCGGGGTCGCGCTCCCACCGGATCGACGCGTCGTCGTCTCCGGCGGTCCGCTGCGCGAGCGCCGTGTCAGCGCCAGCCGCGGGGTCAGACGTGCTCGACATCGCTGCTCCTCTCACCGGACGGTCGGCGCGGCGGGACGACGCTCGGACGCCTGACCGGCCGAGGACCCGCCGAGCAGGTCGGCGAACAGTGCCCTGAAGTGCACCAGCGCCTGGCGCAGCCGCTCGGTGTCGACCTCGCCGTCAGCGGTGCGCCGACCGACCTCACGGGCGTCCCGGTAGCGCTGAAGCGTCCGCGCGTGCTCGACCGACAGGTGGGCCGTCAGCTCGTCGAAATCCCCGGTCGGGTAGCCGCGCTCGGCGATCAACCGGCTCAACAGCTTGTCGGCGGCGTCGACGGCCTCGACCGGCGTGTCCACGAACCGGGCCTGGATCTCCTCCCAGTCGGCCTCGTACCGGGCCCGGGACTCCTCCGACAGCGGACGCAGGTCGAGCTGGGCGTGCCGACGCACACGCTCCCGCAGCTCACGTTCGGCGGCCCGCCGGTCGTCGCGCTCGGCCACGAGGCGGTCGTACTCGGGCCCGAATTGGCTGCGCAGGGACCGGCGCCGCGCCGCCATCACCACACCGGCGGCGACCAGCGCCACCGCTATCACCACAACGACGATCACGACTATCTGGACGGGTGACATCCCCACTCGCCTCCTCTCACCCGTGGTATTCCCGCCGCCGCGAAACCGCGAACATGCTAATCGATATCCATTGATCAACAGGGCATTCCGGGTGTCGCCCTGCCAGCCGTTGCCCGGACGTGCCATGGTCAGAATGTGCAGCACACTTCGACGGATCGCACCGAGCCGGTCACCCTGCGGCCACCGCGCAACAGGGTCAGCCGCAAGGCCATCTGGTACTGGACGGTGCGGGCCCTCGGCGGCTGGCTGATCCTGGCGGTGATCGAAGTGATCTGGCTGGTCCGCAGCCGGGCCTCCGGCGCTCCGCTGGCCGCCCTGCTCGTGACCGCCGCCCTCGCCGTGATCCACCTGGTCGTGATGCCGCGGTGGCGCTACCGGGTCCATCTCTGGGAGGCCACGCCGGAGGCCGTGTACACCCAGGCGGGCTGGTTCAACCAGGAGCGGCGGATCGCTCCCGTCTCCCGCATCCAGACCGTCGACAGCGAACGGGGCCCGTTGGAGCAGCTGTTCGGGCTGGCCAACGTCACGGTAACCACCGCGTCGGCGGCCGGCCCACTCAAAATCGACGGGCTCGACCACGCCACCGCGCAGCGACTCGTCGACGAGCTGACCACCAACACGCAGGCGACCAGGGGTGACGCGACGTGACATGGCACGGCGCGGGCGAGGATGCCGGCGGGACGTTGGCCGGGCCGCCGGTCCGGCCCGCCATCGACGTCGACCCGTCGTGGCGCCGGCTCAGCCGGCGGATGCTGCTGGTGCACCCGCTGCTGGAGCTGCCCCGTGCGCTGCCGGCGATCCTCGGCGTCTTCGTGGCCGGCAGTACCAGCGGGCACGACTGGTGGGGCCTGGTCAGCCTCGGCGCGGTCGTGGTCGGCGCCATGCTGCGCTGGTTCACCACCACCTACCGCATCACCCCCGACTACGTGCAGGTACGCCGTGGCCTGCTGCGGCGCCGGGAGCTGTCGGTCCCCCGCGACCGGGTCCGCACCGTCGACGTCACCGCGCACGCGGTGCACCGGGTCGTCGGGCTGACCCGGGTGACCGTCGGCACCGGCCGTTCCGACCGCACGGACGAAGGGGTACACCTCGACGGGCTGACCGCTACGGAGGCGGCGCGGCTGCGCGAGGAGCTGCTGCACCGCCGGCCCCGGCCGGCGAGCGGACCGGTGCCGGGGGCGGCCGGCGCGGAAGCCGTCGCCGCCGCGGAGGCCGGCGGCGGAACGGAGGTCGGCGCCGCAGCGGAAGCCGTCGCACAGGCGCCGCCGGACACGGAGGTCGCGCTGGCGACCCTGCGGCCGGGCTGGATCCGCTACGGCCCGTTCACGCTGTCGGGCTTCGTCGCGATCGGCGTGGTCGCGGCGTTCGTGTCCCGCGCGATCAACGAGACGCACGTCGACCCCACCCGGTACGGGCCGCTGCGCACGCTCGCCGGCCACCTGTCGCGCGTGCCGCTCGGCCTCGCGGTCACCGAGGTGCTCGGCGCCTGCCTGCTGGTGGTGGCCGCGGCGTCGACGGCCGGGTACGTACTCGCGTTCTGGGGTTTTCGATTGACCCGGCACAGCGCCGGCACGCTGCACATCACGCGGGGGCTCGTCACCGCGCGGGCCACGACGATCGAGGAGCGGCGGCTGCGAGGCGTGGAGGTCAGCGAGCCGCTGTTGCTGCGGGCGGCGGGCGGTGCCCGCTGTATCGCCATCGCCACCGGCCTGCGGGTCGGCCGCGGGGCGGAGCGGGGCGGAACCCTGCTGCTGCCGCCCGCCCCGCGTGCCGAGGCCGAGCGGGTGGCCGGCGAGGTCCTGCACGCCGCGGAGCCGGTGACCGCGCCGCTGACCGGGCACGGCCCGCGCGCCGGGCGCCGCCGGTACACTCGCGCGCTCGGCGCGGCGGCGCTCGCCGTGGCGGTGCCGGTCGCCGGGTCGTGGTGGGCCGCGTGGCCGGCGTGGACCTGGCAGGTCGCGCTGCTCGCGCTGCCGGTGGCCGGGCTCGTGGCGTACGACCGGACCGGCAGCCTCGGTCACGCGCTGGTCGGTGGCCGGCTGGTCACCCGGCAGGGTTCGCTGGTACGGCGCCGCTGCGCACTGGACTGCGACGGGATCATCGGCTGGAACGTCAGGCAGTCGTTCTTCCAGCGCCGGGCGGGCCTGGCGACGCTCACGGCGACCACCGCCGCCGGGCACCAGCGCTACGAGGTGCCCGATGTGGACGTACACGAGGCGCTGCGGCTGGCCGATCGGGCCACCCCCGGCCTGCTGACGCCCTTCCTGACGACCTCAGCATGATCGCGGGGCGCGTCGCCGTCAGCGGACCTGCACGCCGAGCGCCTGGGCGAGCACCACGGCCTGGGCCGCATCGATGATCGCGCCGGCCAGGCCGACCTCGCCGGGCTCGAACGCGGACAGGTCACTGCCCCGCAGGTCGCAGCGCCGGAAAGTGGCGCCGCGAAGCTGCGCGCCGGAGAGGTCCACGTTGGTGAAGGCGGCGTCCTCGCAGTTGGCGCCGGTGAGGTCGATCTCCCGCATGCGCGTCCCCTCAACCGTGGCATCGCGCAGGTCGGCGCCGGACAGCCCGACGAACGACCAGTCGCCGCCGATCACCCGCAGGGGGCGCAGCGCCGATTTGTGGAAGGTGCTGCCGGTCAGCTTGCAGCCGACGAACTCGGCGTCGAAGAGATTGCAGCGTTCGAAGGTGCAGCCGACGAACGCCGAGGAGGCGTGCCGGGAGGTGTTGAACCGCACGTCGACGAAGGCGCAGTCGGTGAAGACGACGCCCTGGGTCTGCGCTTCGGTCAGGTCAACCTGGGAGAACGTGCACCTGGTATAGGCGCGGTCGGCGAGCTCTTCGCCGTACCAGTCCTCGTCGTCGAACGACGCGTCCTCGATCAGTTCGGCCACGCCACCCCGCCCCTTCCCCATGATCGCGGAAACTTTTCCGTGTCCCGGCACAGAAGAGTTTCCGCGATCACGAGGGGAGACCACTAGCCGACGACCGAGCCGATCGCCGGCTTGGTCAGCAGCGCCGACTGGTTACGCGTGATGCCGGGGTCGAGCGAGCGCTCCACGAAGATCGCGTGCCAGATGCAGAACACCAGCACCGTCCAGACCTTGCGCGAGTTGTCCGCCTTGCCCTGCTGGTGGTCGTCGAGCAGCTGCACCGCGTACTTGAGGTCCAGCAGGTGGTCCGCGCCCGAGCGGAGGAAGATCTCGCGCGCCCACTCGTACATCTCGCCGCGCAGCCACACCCGGGTCGGCGTGGGGAAGCCGAGTTTCTTGCGGTTGACGATGGCCGGCGGCACCACCCCTTCGAGGGCCCGGCGCATGGCGTACTTGGTCTCGTTGGTCTTCGGCGGCAGCTTCAGGTCGACCGGTACGGTCGCCGCGACGTCGAAGACCTCCTTGTCCAGGAACGGCACCCGCAGCTCCAGCGAGTGGGCCATCGACATCCGGTCGGCCTTGACCAGGATGTCGCCGCGCAGCCAGGTGTACAGGTCGACGTACTGCATCGTGGTGACCTCGTCGAGGCCCATGGCGGCGGCCTCGGCGTAGATCGGCGCGGTGACGTCGGTGTACCGCACGCTCCCGTCGTACCGGCGCATCAGGCGCGCCTTCTCCTCCTCGGTGAACATCCGCGCGTTGCCGTAGTAGCGCTCCTCGATCGGCGTGGTGCCGCGCTCCAGGAAGCTCTTGCCCTTCACGCCCTCCGGGATCACCTTCGACACCGCCCGCAGCCCCTTCTGGAGCGGGTCGGGCAGCCCGTTGATCGCGGCGAGCGACAGCGGTTCCCGGTAGATCGTGTACCCGCCGAAGAACTCGTCGGCGCCCTCGCCGGAGAGCACGACCGTGACGTGCTCGGCGGCCTTCTTGGCCACGAAGTACAGCGGGACGAGCGCCGGGTCGGCCACCGGGTCGTCCAGGTGCCAGATGATCTTCGGCAGGGCGTCCATCATGTCCTGCGGGCCCATGAGCGTCGGAATCGTGGTGACCCCGAGGTGGCGTGCGGAGTCCTGCGCGACGTCGATCTCGGAGTAGCCGTTGACGTCGGTGCCGACGGTGAAGGTCAGGATGTTCGGGTTGAACTCACGGGCCAACGCCACCACCGCGGTGGAGTCGATGCCGCTGGACAGGAACGCGCCGACCGGCACGTCGGAGCGCATGTGTACCCGCACGCTCTCGCGCAGCGTCTCCCGGATCCGGTCGTAGAGCGCCTGCGGGCTGCTGGTCGGGGTCGGGCGGAACGTGGGCTGGTAGTAGCGGTGCGTGGTGAGCTTCTCACCCGGGGCGTAGACGAACGACTCGCCCGAGCCGATCCGGCCGATCCCCTTGTGCAGGCTGCCCGGCTCGGGCACGTACTGCAGCGTCAGGTAGTGCGACAGGTTGGCTGCGTCGACGCCGGCGTCGCCGGCCGAGGCGGCCTCCGCGAACGGCAGCAGCGACTTCTTCTCGCTGGCGAAGTAGATGCCCTCGGACGTGGCCAGGTGGAAGAAGGGCTTGATACCGAACGGGTCACGGGCGCCGAACGCCCGGCGCGCGGCCCGGTCCCAGATCACGAACGCGAACATGCCGCGCAGCCGGCTCACCGCCGCCGGGCCCCAGTGGTGGTACGCCGCGACGATCACCTCGGTGTCCCCGGTGGTGGCGAACTCGGCGCCGTGCTCGCGGATGAGCTCCTCGCGCAGCTCCAGGTAGTTGTAGATCTCGCCGTTGAACGTGATGACGTACCGGTTGGCCTCCGGTCCGGTCGGCGGGTACGCCAGGGGCTGGTGACTGTGTTCCACGTCGATGATCGACAGCCGCTTGAAGCCGAACACCACGTCGTCGTCGACGACGTTGACGCCGGTCTCGTCCGGACCTCGATGGTGGATGCTCTCGAGCGCCTCCGCGACGCCATCCTGACAGGTCGACGCGCGACCGTGAGCGCTGACAAAGGTGAGCAGACCGCACATGGCCGTTATCTTGTCACGCCTGCGCACCGTCTTCTTGTCACGCCTACGCGTACCGTCCCACGGGACGGACCCGGGCGGAGGTACCGTCAGAGCATGAACGAGCAGGCCGAACAGCGCCCCGAGGGCACGCAGTCGCACGATCCGGAGTTCCCCCAGCGTTTCGTGGAGTTCATGCGGACCGGCTGGCGCGACACCGCCCTCGACGTGTCGGCACGCCCCCAGGCGCCGCAGCACGCCAAGCGCCGGGCGGCGCTGGCCGCGGCGTTCCCGGGTGAGACGCTGGTCATCCCGTCCGGCCGGGCCAAGACACGCGCCAACGACACCGAGCACCCGTTCCGCCCCGGCAGCGACCACGTCTGGCTGACCGGTGAGCACGACCCGGACGCGGTGCTCATCATCCGCCCGGGCGGCGACGAGACGCTGTACATCCGGCCCCGTTCGCCCCGCGACACCGACGAGTTCTTCCGCGACCGCATGTACGGCGAGCTGTGGATCGGTCGCCGGCACACGCTCGCGGAGAAGTCGGCCGAGCTGGGCGTCGACACCGCGCACCTGGCGACGCTGCCGGCCGCGCTCGACGAGCTGGCGCCGGGCCGCACCCGGGTGCTGCGCGGCTACGACCCGGTGGTGGACGCCGCCGTCCGGGTCACCGACGACGGCTCCCGTGACGCCGAGCTGGCCCGCGTCCTCTCCGAGCTGCGGCTGGTCAAGGACGAGTGGGAGATCGCCCAGCTGCAGGACGCGATCGACGCGACCGTGCGCGGGTTCGAGGACGTCGCGCGGATCCTGCCGGCCGACCGGCCGGTCAGCGAGCGGCTGCTCGAGGGCGTGTTCGGGCTGCGCGCCCGCCACGACGGCAACGACGTCGGGTACGGCTCGATCGTCGGCAACGGCCCGCACGGGGCGATCCTGCACTGGACCCGCAACGACGGCCGCACCGCGCCCGGCGACCTGCTGCTGATGGACATGGGCGTGGAGAACGTCAACCTGTACACCGCCGACGTGACCCGTACGCTGCCTGTGAACGGCCGGTTCACGCCGCTGCAGCGGCAGGTCTACGACATCGTGTACCGCTCGCAGCAGGCCGGCATCGATTTCATCAGGCCCGGCGTGAAGTACGACGACATCCACCAGACCTGCATGCGGGCGCTCGCCGAGGGCCTCGCCGACCTCGGGGTGCTGCCGGTGAGTGTGGACGAGGCGATGAGCCCGGACTCGACGCTGTACCGGCGCTGGACGCTGCACGGCTTCGGCCACATGCTGGGCCTCGACGTGCACGACTGCGCCCACGCCCGCAGCGAGCGCTACCGCAAGGGCAGCCTGGAAGAGGGGCACGTGCTGACCGTCGAGCCGGGCCTGTACTTCCAGCCCGAGGACGAGCTCGTCCCGGCGGAGCTGCGCGGCATCGGCATCCGGATCGAGGACGACGTGCTGGTGACGGCGGCGGGCGCGCGCAACCTGTCGGCCGGCCTGCCGCGTACGTCCGACGAGGTGGAGGCGTGGCTGGCGGCTCAGCGCGAAGCGGGCCCACGGCTGCCCGGCTGACCTGCTGATCGACGAAGGCGTCGGCGGACCCGCCGGCGCCTCCGTCGGATCTTGGACAAAGTGCTGCCGATCGATGCGTCCCAGGGGACCATCGGGCGCGGGAATCGCCGTCGCGTCGAAAGGTCCCGCCATGGGCTCCCGTCCCCCGCTGGTCGTCGTGTTCGGCGTCCTCGTCGTCGGACTGCTCCTCCTGGTGATCGGCTGGTCGATCGCCGCGTACAACCGGCTCGTGCGGCTGCGCACCCGGGCGACGGCGTCGTGGGCGCAGATCGACGTGCAGCTCAAGCGCCGCCACTCGCTGATCCCCAACCTCGTGGAGACCGTCAAGGGCTACGCCGCGCACGAGCGCGGCACCCTCGAAGCCGTCGTGACCGCACGCGGCGCGGCGGCCTCCGCGCACGGCCCGGCCCCGCAGGCGGCCGCCGAGGGCGCGCTGACGCAGGCGCTCGGCCGGCTGTTCGCCCTGGCCGAGGCGTACCCGGAGCTCAAAGCCGACGAGAACTTCCGCGCGCTGCAGGCCACGCTGGGCGACACCGAGGACAAGATCGCGTACGCCCGGCAGTTCTACAACAACGCGGTCCAGATCTACAACGGGGCTGTCTGGTCCATCCCGACGAACCTCGTCGCCGGCGTCGCCGGGTTCCGGCCGGAGCCGTACTTCGAGGCGGCCGGTGAAGAGCGCCAGGACGTCCAGGTCCGGTTCTGAACGGGATGGTCGTCGCGCTGATCGTCGGGGGCGGCGCGCTCGCCGGCTGGTTCGCCGTCTTCGCCAGCTGCCTCGTCCTGACCCGGCCGCGCCCGGTCCCGGCGGCCCCGCCGACGCAGGAGTTCGGTGGCGCCGAGCCGCCCGCCGTGGTGAGCCTGCTCGCCAACCGGTGGGAGGTCACCGCCGACGCGGCCGAGTCGACCCTGCTCGACCTGGCCGCGCGCCGGCTCGTCGAACTGCGCCAGCCGGTCGACGACCCGGCGCAGACCACGGTCCACGTCCGGAACACCGGAGACGACGACCTGACCGCGTACGAGCGGCGGGTGCTCGACCGGGTGCGTGGCCTCGCCGTCGACGGCGTGGTGCCGCTGACGGCGCTGACCTTCCGCGCTGAGGCCGAGGCGAAGAGCTGGGCGAAGCGGCTGCGCGCCGACGTGGTCGCGGACGCCCGGGCGCGCGGGCTGTCCCGGCGGCGGTTCTCCCCCGCGATCCTGGCACTGCTCCTGGCCGGCGCCGCCGTCACGGCCGTCGCCGTCTTCGTGGCGGCGCTGATCGGCGCACGTCACACCGGCCCGCACACCACCCGGAACGAGGCGTTCGACGCCGCGCTGGGCACGTTCTTCGGGCTGTGCGTGCTCGCGGGAACCGTCCGCGGCGAGCGCGACACGGCGGCCGGCCACGCGGCCGCCACCCGCTGGCTGGGCCTTCGCGCCTACCTGCGCGGAGACGAGGCCTTCGCCAACCTGCCACCGGCCGCGGTGGCGGTCTGGGACCGGTACCTGTCGTACGGCGCCGCGCTGGGCACGACCCGGATGTGCAGCGCCGTGATCGACCTCGGCTTGGGCGACCGCAGGCGGGTGTGGTCGTCGTACGGCGGTACGTGGCACCGCGTCCGCGTCCGGTATCCGGTGTTCTGGGCCCGCTACGGCAGCAGGGCCGCCCCCTTGCTCATCCGGGCGCTCGCGGGGCTGGTGGTCGGGTACGCCCTGCTGCGGTACCGGCACCCGATGGTCGACGGGCTGCCCGTCCGGTGGCGCGGACCGACCGGACTCGTTATGACGCTGCTCGGAGCGGCCGTGGCGGCGCGTGCCGGGTACCGGCTGGTCCGGGCGGTCGCGGACCTCGCCTGGCCGGTGACGGTCACCGGCGAGGTGCTGTGGACCGAGCCGTGGCGCGTCACCCGGGGCGGTGACAACCGGCCGTCCACACCGTGGCTGTACTACCTCGCCGTCGACGACGGGACGGACGACCGGACGACCGCGTGGGCCCTGCCCGCCGCGCGGTACGACCGCTGCGCGGTCGGTGACGTGGTCCGGCTGACGGCCCGGCGGTGGACCCGCCGCGTCGTCGACCTGACCGTGGTCGCGCATCGGACCGGGGACGTCGCGGCCGACCCGGGCGCCGGCGACGCCCCGGTCCCGCCGTCGGCGGTCGGAACGCCTGACCTGACGACCGGCCGGCTCCTGTCCGCCAACGACGTCGCCGGCGCCATCGGCCTTCCGGTGGTCGTCCGGGACGCCGGTGGCACGGTCGCGGGCGTGCTGTCGGCGCAGACGTTCACCACCGGCGATGCGCGGCCGGCCGTCTACCTGGCGCGCACGCACGGGCTCGCCGGCCGGCTCGCGATGCGCGCCCGTACGCGCGGCGCGCCGCTGCCCGGGGTCGGCGACGAGGCGTACGCCGGCGACGGGTGGGCCGTGGCCCGCCGCGGCGACGACGTGGTGATGGTGCGACTGCAGGGCGCGGCGGCCGGCGCCGACCCGGGCTGGCTGCTCGCGACGGCCGTCAGCCGGCTGGCCGAGTAACCCTTCGGAGATCCTGGACGCCTGACGGTGCCACAGGCCCGCCAGGCGTCCAGGATCCGCTAGGGAAGGCGGCGGTCGCGCTGCTCGACGCCCGGGGCCCCGTACGGGTAGTCGGACACCAGCGGCGCGCTCGCCTCGTCGAGGAGGCGGGTCTCCTCGGCGGTCAGGTGCAGCCCGGCGGCGGACAGGTTGTCGTCGAGCTGTTCGAGGGTGCGCGCGCCGAGGATCACCGACGTCACGCCCGCCCGGTCGACCAGCCAGGCGATGGCGACGACAGCGGTGGACACGCCGCGACCGTCGGCCACCGCGCGCACCGCGTCGAGGACCTGCCAGGTGCGCTCGTTGTTGCGCCGCTCGTACGCCTCGACGCCCCGCTGCGGGTTCTCCCCCAGCCGGGTCGCGCCGGTGGGCGCCTGGTCGCGCCGGTACTTTCCGGTCAGCCACCCGCCGGCAAGCGGCGACCAGGGCAGGATCCCGATGTTCTCGTTGCGGCAGACGTCGGTCAGCTCGAACTCGATGTCGCGGGCCAGCAGGTTGTACTGCGGCTGCAGGGTCACGATCGGCGCCAGCCCGAGGTGCCGGGTGAGCAGCGCCGCCTTCTGCAGCTGCCAGCCGGTGAAGTTGCTGACGCCGGCGTACCGGATCTTACCCGCGCGTACGGCGTCGTCGAAGAACCGCAGCGTCTCCTCGATCGGGGTGAGCGGGTCCCACGCGTGTGCCTGGTAGAGGTCGACGTAGTCGGTGCCGAGCCGCCGCAGGCTGGCGTCCAGGGCCCGGGACAGGTGCCCGCGGGACAGTCCGGCGTCGTTGGGCCCGTCACCCATCGGGAAGCGCCCCTTGGTGGCGATGACGACGCGGTCGCGCGCGCCCGGCCGGTCGTGCAGCCACCGGCCGACGATCTCCTCGGCCGCGCCGCGGGTGTACACGTCGGCGGTGTCGATGAGGTTGCCGCCCCGCTCGACGAACCGGTCGAGCTGCGCGTACGCGGTCTTCTCGTCGCTTTCGGCACCGAACGTCATCGTGCCCAGCGACAGCGTCGACACCAGCGTGCCGGTCCCGCCGAGGGTGCGGTACTCCATGGTCTCCTCCGTGTGGCGCATCGGTTGCCGTTGACCTCCGACGCTACAACGCGATGATCCTGAAGGGTTTTCCGTGTCGGCACACGGAAAACCCTTCAGGATCATGGAAGCGGTCGTCACGACTGGACGAACACCGCCACCGTACGGCCGGGCACGGTCAGCGCGCCGGTCGCGGCGTCGAAGCCGGACTGTTTGACCACCGGGTCACTCCCGGCCGCCTGGATCGGGTGCAGCGCCACCGTGGCGCCCCGCAGCCCGGCCAGGGTCTGGGTGACCGTCCCGGGGGTCGCGTTGAAGACGACGGTGATCGACTTCCAGTGCGGGTCACCGGTCACCGTCATCGTGATGACCCCCGGCGTCTCCCCGGCGCCCGACAGCGGGAACGACACGTGCCGCTGCACGTCGGCCGCGGTGGCGAAGCCGAACGCGGGCGAGCTGTCGCGGATGCGCAGCAGGTCGGCGTAGCCGTTGCTGGTCGCGTCGACGGCCGCACAGTCGGGCACCAGCTTCGGGTCGGCCAGGAGCGGCTTCGCGTACGGCCACTTGCCCTTGTTGTCGGCGGCCTGCGGCAGGCCGCGCCCGAAGCCGTTGCCGGCGTGGCAGTCCCAGGACATCGCGTTGAACCAGTCCCCTGAGTTGAACGAGTTGCCGTCCAGGGACTTGGAGCGCAGCCGGTCGGAGCCGGCCGCGCTGAACCCGACGCCCTGACCGAGGATCGTGGTCGACAGCGCGAGCACCTGCATGCGCGCCCGGTCCGTCGCCGACGTGCGCTGCGGGAGCTTGTAGGCGAGGGCGTCGTACAGGATCTCGTTGTCGTGCGCGTCGACGTACGTGATCGCCTCGCGCGGCGACGCGGTGTACCCGGCCGGGGCGCCGTTGTAGTCGACCTGCGCGCCCGTCACTTCCTTTCCGGACGAGTCGACAAATCGGTAACCAGCCAGGTTGCCGGTCAGCCCGACCTTGATGAGGTCCTGGTAGTGCAGCAGCCGGGCCTTCTGGTCGGCGGTCGAGCCGTTGACGGGGTCGCCGTTGGGGTCGGTGTACAGACCCGACGCGAAGCCCTGGATGCGCGGGTCGGCGTCGAACGGGCCGCCGCCGCGTACGGCGTCGCGCAGCCGGTCGTTGAAGGTGCCGATCCCGGTACCGGCCAGGTTGGCCTGCGTGGCCTGTGTGAACCGGGCGTTGTCAGCGACCTCGCCGAAGTTCCAGCCCTCGCCGTACACGTAGATCTTCTTGCCGTCGACGCCGTCGCGGGCGAGCGTGAGCTTGTCGAGCGCCGCGCGTACGGCCAGGATGTTGTCCTTCGGGTGGTGGCCCATGAGGTCGAACCGGAAGCCGTCCACCTTGTACTGTCTGGCCCAGGTGACGACGGAGTCGACCACGAGCTTGCCCATCATGGCGTGCTCGGGCGCGGTGTTGGCGCAGCAGGTCGAGTTGGCCACCGTGCCGTCGTCGAGCAGCCGCTGGTAGTAGCCGGGCACGATCTGGTCGAGCACGGAGAACTTGTCGGTGCCGGCGGCGTCCGTGTGGTTGTAGACCACGTCCATGACCACCCGCAGTCCGGCGTTGTTCAAGCCCGCCACCATCTGCCGGAACTCGGTGATCCGCCGGTCCGGGTCGACCGCGTACGAGCCCTCCGGCGCGGTGTAGTGCAGCGGGTCGTAGCCCCAGTTGTAGCCGTCGGAGTTCGCCACCGCCGCGATGCACGCCTGCTGTTGGTCGCTGTCGGGCGCCATCTTCGCCAGGTCGCACGCCGGGGTCTGCTGGTCGGCGCGCCGCTCCGGCACGGACGCGAAGTCGAAGACCGGAAGCAGGTGTACGTGGGTGAGCCCGGCCTTCGCCTGGTCGCGCAGGTGGGTCATGCCGGCCGAGTTCGCGTCGGTGAACGCCAGGTAGGTGCCCCGGTGGGCGGCCGGCACGCTGTCGTCGGAGCTGGAGAAGTCGCGGACCGACAGCTCCTGGATCTGGATCTTCGACGGGTCGACGCCGGGCTTGCGCAGTCCGGACCAGCCGGCCGGCGCGAGCGACCGGTCGTTCAGGTCGGTGGCGCGGCTGAAGGTCGAGTCGACCGACAGGTCAACCGAGTACGGGTCGGTGACGCTGGCGGTCACCACCTTCTGCGCGGCCGGCTGCCAGGCGGTCACCCGGTACCGGTAGTACCTGCCCTTCCAGGCGCCGGAGGCCGACCACACGCCGGTGGTGTCGTCGCGGCGCATCGGCACCAGCGTCGGGCTGGCCGTCGGCGCGTCGGCCAGTTCGAGGGAGACGGTCTGCGCGGTCGGCGCCCACACGCTCAGCGTCACCCGATTGCCGGCGAACACCGGTCCGAGCGTCGCCCTGGTCGCCGCCGCGTACAGGTCGTCGAGTACGCCGGGAAGCTGCACCCCGGTGGCCGCCAGCACCTTGCCGTCGGCGTCCCGCTCGTAGGCGACGACCTGACCGCGCAGCGCGTCGCGCACCTTGCCCCGGTCGGCCGGGTCGACGGTGAACGCCTGGTAGTCCCACAGGTTCGGGTACTTCTGGCGCTGCGCCTCGGTCAGCACGCCCGCGTGCAGACGGATGGTCTGGCCGCCCGCCCGCAGGTCGAACGTACGGCCGTCGGTGGGCCCGGGCTTCCACAGCACCGTGTCGCGGTCGATCCACTGGGCCTTCGCCTTCGTGATGTCGGTGTCGGGTGCCGACGGGGCCGCCATGGGCAACAGATAGCGCGGTTGGGCGGCCAGGAGCCAGACCTCGTTGCCCGTCTTCACCAGATCGAGCGACTGGTCGGCCGGCAGGTCCTTGCTATCTCCATCGTGGATGATGTAGCTGAGGCTCTTCGCGCCGTCGGCGAGCGGGACCCGGAACACGTCGCCGTAGGCGTCCTGCCCGGCGGGCGGCAACGGCGCGCCCCAGTCGGTCGGTTTCGCGGCGCCGGCCCACACGTGCATGCCCCAGCCGGTGTAGTCGCCCGCCGGCCGCCGGTAGTGCAGCACGGCGGAGTGCTCGGCGGCGGCCCGGTTCGGGTACACGGTCTGGTCGCCGGAGCGGACCCAGGCGTCCCCCGCCGCGGCCGGCAGCACCGACCGGTCCGCCCCCGGATCGTTGGTGGCGCCGTTGTGCACGGTGAACGTGACCGGCTTGGTGGGGTCCCCGACGGGGACGTTCCAGTAGACGCCGTAGCTGTCAGTGCCGTCGGGCTGCCGGTCGGCGCCTGAGACGCTCAGGCTCCAACCGGTGTACGCACCGTCCGGGCGGTTGTAGTGCACGGCCACGGTCTTCGTGGCCGCCGCATCGGACGGGTACACCGTAGCGTCGCCCTGTCTGAGCCAGATCTCGCCGGTCTGGCTCGGATCGACGCTGCGGTCGCTCGCGACGTCTTTCACGCCGTTCGCGTCGACGACGAGGAAGCCGACGTTGCGCGCGCCGGGCTTGAGCTTCACCCAGGCGAAGCGACCGTACGCGTCCTCGCCCGTGAACGGCTGCCCGGCCGGCCAGGTGGTCACCGAGGACGGGTCGACGTCACCCCAGACGTACAGGCCCCAGGGCGCGTAGTCGCCGGCGGGCCGCTGGTAGTGCACCACCAGGTAGTCGCGGTCGGTCGCGGCCGGCGGGGTGCCGACGTAGGCGGTCGTGGTCGCGGTCGCGGTGTGGCCGGCGCCGTCGCGGACCACCGCCTTGTACCGCAGTCGCGTGTTCCCTTCCAGCCCCGTCAGGTCGTGGTAGACAGCGTACGGGGCGTGGGTCGCGGTGCCGAGCAGTTGCCAGGGCCCGTTGCCCACCTGCACCGCCACGGAGACGGACGCGAGCGGGTCGCCGGCGACGTCGGCGACGACCCGGGTGCGGGTGGGCACCTTCTGGCCGGCCGCCGGGGTGGTGATCGTGATCTTCGGTGCGCCGGACGGCTTGGGCAGGGCCTTGCGGGCCTTGTACACCACCGCCGACAGCGGCGGGACGGTGACGGTCAGCTTGCCGTCCTTCGCGCTCGCCACCGACCGGCCGGTACTCGGGTAGATGGACGCAAAGCTGCCCCCGTAGGTACCGAACGTCGCCGTCTGCGCCGTGGTGGCGTTGTTGACCGCCACCACGTACTCGACACGCTGGGCCGGGTCGATCCGGGAGAAGGCGAACACGCCCGGCCCGTCGGCGGCGTACCGGGTGACCTGGACGCCGTCGCGCAGCGCCGGGTTGGCCTGCCGGAGCGCCCCGAGCTGGGCGATCGTGCGGTACAGCGGGTGGTTCGGGTCGTACTGGTCGACCGCGTGCGTACGGTCGGTGCCGAGCAGCGGATCGGTCAGGTAGCTGGGCACCAGGCTTCCGAACATGTCCTGCCGGGCGTCCTTGTCGCCGCCCGGTCCGGTGAAGCCCTGCTCGTCGCCGGAGTAGACGATCGGCTGGCCACGGGTCAGGAACATCAGCTGGTGGGCCAGGATGTCCTTGTCGAGCTGGGTGGTGGCGTCACCGCCGGCGGCCCGGACGAACGAGCCGATGCGGCCCATGTCGTGGTTGCCGAGGAAGGTCGGCAACCGGCGGGCGTCGGTGCCGCTGGTGGTGTACAGGTCGTCGCTGGCGTAGAGCGCGGCGAGCTCGCCCGCCGAGCCGCCACGGGCGGCGTAGTCGCTGGCCGCGGCCTGGAACGGGAAGTCCAGCGTGGCCGGCAGGCGGCCCTGCCGGACGTACGTGGAGTCGACCTCGGGGTCGCCGCTGTAGACCTCACCGAACATGAAGAAGTTGGGCTTGCCGGCCTTGCGCGCGGCCTGCTCGACCCCGGCGGCGAACTGCGGCCAGAACGGCAGGTCGACGTTCTTGACGGTGTCGATGCGGTACCCGTCGATCCCGGCCCGGCCGATCCAGCTCGCGTAGATGTCGGTCATCCCCCGCACCACGTCGGGCCGTTCGGTCCACAGATCGTCGAGGCCGACGAAGTCGCCGTAGGTGGCGTTCTCGCCGGCGTAGGTGGAGTTGCCCCGATTGTGGTACATGGTCGGGTCGTTGAGCCAGGCGGGCTTCTTGACCGTGGCGTCCGCCGGGGTGGGGAACGTCGGCTGGTACGGGAACGAGTTGACGTTGACCTTCGGGAAGCCGTGGGTGCCGTCGGCGTAGTTGGCGTCGTCGAACGGGTGGCCGCTGGCGTCCTTGTAAGGCGCATCCGCCTTGCCGACGTACTCGCTGCCGGACCGGATCACGTCGGCGGTGTGGTTGGTGATGATGTCGAGGTAGACCTTCATGCCCTTCCTGTGGGCTGCCTTGACCAGGTTGTCGAGGTCGGCCTCGGTGCCGAAGTGCGGATCGACCCGCGTGAAGTCGGTGATCCAGTAGCCGTGGTAGCCGGCGGACACGTCGCTGCCGTTGGCCTGCACCGGCTTGTTCTTGAAGATCGGCGCGAGCCAGATCGCGGTGGTGCCCAGGCCCTTGATGTAGTCGAGCTTGTCGGTGACGCCCTTGAGGTCGCCGCCGTGGTAAAAGCCCTTGTCGGTCGGGTCGTACCCGGTGGCCAGCCGGTCGCCGGTGAGCCCCCCGCGGTCGTTGGCCGTGTCGCCGTTGGCGAAGCGGTCGGGCAGCGCGAAGTAGAACTGCTCGGCGTGGGACCGCGAGCCGTCGGCCGCGTCAGCCAGCGACGCGGCCGACGGCTCGCGGTCCCAGGTCGGCGCGCCGGAGATGGTTCCGGATGCGGAGACCGGTCGTTCCGGAAGGTTGACGACCGCGGCCGACGCGGTGGCGGTCATGGCGAGGCCCAGCACGCAGCCGAGCGCGACGGTCACAGATCGACGAATCTTCATAGTGGCCATCCTCGATGGGGGGGTGGCCGAAACGTATCGGTAACCGAAAATTTCAGCAAGACCTTGCAAGAAACCCATCGACCGAAGGTGTGACGATCATCTGCTTGCTCAACTTAACAAGACGGACGTACGGTTTTCTTGGACGGTCGCGATGGGCACCCACCCACCCGCCGCAGCCGACCGAGCCCGACTGCGGGAGACTGCTAGCCGACCAACCAATGACGCGAGGAGTACTACGTGGCCAGCCTCGACTCGTTTGGCGCCCGGAGCCAGCTGGGCGTCGGTGACGCCAGCTACGAGATCTACAAGATCAGCCAGGTGGAGGGCTCGGCGCGACTGCCGTACAGCCTGAAGATCCTCCTGGAGAACCTGCTGCGCACCGAGGACGGCGCCAACATCACCGCCGATCACATCCGGGCGCTCGGCTCCTGGGACCCGAACGCCGACCCCAGCGTGGAGATCCAGTTCACCCCGGCCCGGGTGCTCATGCAGGACTTCACCGGCGTCCCCTGCGTCGTCGACCTCGCCACGATGCGGGAGGCCGTCCGCGACCTCGGCGGCGACCCCGGGAAGGTCAACCCGCTCGCCCCGGCCGAGCTGGTCATCGACCACTCCGTCATCGCCGACCTGTTCGGCCGCGAGGACGCCTTCGTCCGCAACGTCGACCTGGAGTACCAGCGCAACCAGGAGCGCTACCAGTTCCTGCGGTGGGGCCAGACCGCGTTCAACGAGTTCAAGGTCGTCCCGCCGGGCACCGGCATCGTGCACCAGGTCAACATCGAGTACCTGGCCCGCACGATCATGACCCGCAACGGCGTGGCCTACCCGGACACCGTCGTGGGCACCGACTCGCACACGACCATGGTCAACGGCCTGGGCGTCCTCGGCTGGGGCGTGGGCGGCATCGAGGCCGAGGCCGCGATGCTCGGCCAGCCGGTGAGCATGCTCATCCCCCGGGTCGTCGGCTTCAAGCTCAGCGGCGAGCTGCCCGAGGGCACGACCGCGACCGACCTCGTGCTCACGATCACCGAGATGCTGCGCCAGCACGGCGTGGTCGGCAAGTTCGTCGAGTTCTACGGCCCCGGCGTGGCCGCCGTACCGCTGGCCAACCGGGCCACCATCGGCAACATGAGCCCCGAGTACGGCTCGACCGTCGCGATCTTCCCGATCGACGACGAGACCGTGCGCTACCTGCGCCTGACCGGCCGCTCGCCCGAGCAGCTCGCGCTGGTCGAGGCGTACGCCAAGGAGCAGGGCCTCTGGCACGACCCGAACGCCGAGCCGGAGTACTCCGAGCGGCTGGAGCTGGACCTGTCGACCGTCGAGCCGTCCCTCGCCGGCCCGAAGCGCCCGCAGGACCGGGTGCCGCTGCTGTCGGCGAAGACCCTCTTCCGGGCCGCGCTCAAGGACTACGTGAAGGCGCCGGTGCCCGGGCCCGTCGAGGCCGCGCAGAACGGCGTCGCGGGCAAGGCCGACGAGGCGAGCGCGGAGTCGTTCCCGGCCAGCGACTCGCCGGCCGTCGGCACGGTGACGGACCCGGCCGACGCCCCGCATGACCTCATCTCGGCCGCGGTCGGCGCCGCCGGCCGGCCGAGCAAACCGGTGACGGTGACGCTCGCCGACGGCGCGAAGTTCGAGCTGGACCACGGCGCGGTCGTGATCGCCGCGATCACCTCCTGCACCAACACCTCCAACCCGCAGGTGATGCTCGGCGCCGCGCTGCTGGCGAAGAAGGCCGTCGACCGGGGGCTGGCGCGCAAGCCGTGGGTGAAGACCACCCTGGCGCCGGGCTCCAAGGTCGTCATGGACTACTACGAGCGTGCCGGCCTCACGCCCTACCTGGAGAAGCTCGGCTTCAACCTGGTCGGGTACGGCTGCACCACCTGCATCGGCAACTCGGGCCCGCTGCAGGACGAGATCAGCGCCGCCATCAACGACAACGACCTGACCGCGGTCAGCGTGCTGTCCGGCAACCGCAACTTCGAGGGCCGGATCAACCCCGACGTCAAGATGAACTACCTGGCCTCACCGCCGCTTGTCGTCGCGTACGCCCTGGCGGGCACGATGGACATCGACCTGGCCAACGAGCCGCTGGGCACCGGCGGCGACGGCGAGCCGGTGTACCTGCGCGACATCTGGCCGACCGCGCAGGAGGTCGAGGAGGTCATGGCCTCGGCGATCGCGAGCGAGATGTTCTCGCGCGACTACGCCGACGTGTTCGCCGGCGACGAGCGCTGGCAGTCGCTGCCCACGCCGACCGGGAACACGTTCGACTGGGCGCCCGACTCGACGTACGTGCGCAAGCCCCCGTACTTCGAGGGCATGGCGGCCGAGCCGGCCCCGGTGTCGGACATCAACGGCGCCCGGGTGCTCGCCAAGCTCGGCGACTCGGTCACCACCGACCACATCTCACCGGCCGGGTCGATCAAGCCCGACTCGCCGGCCGGTCGGTACCTGTCCGAGCACGGCGTCGAGCGGCGCGACTTCAACTCGTACGGCTCCCGTCGGGGCAACCACGAGGTGATGATCCGGGGCACGTTCGCCAACATCCGGCTGCGCAACCAGCTGGTGCCCGGCGTGGAAGGCGGGTTCACCGTCAACCACCTCACCGGCGAGCAGACCACCATCTACGACGCCTCGGTGGCATACGCCGACGCCGGCGTGCCGCTGGTGATCCTGGCCGGCAAGGAGTACGGCTCGGGCTCGTCGCGGGACTGGGCCGCCAAGGGCACGATGCTGCTCGGCGTGAGGGCGGTCATCGCCGAGAGCTACGAGCGCATCCACCGCTCCAACCTCATCGGCATGGGCGTCCTGCCGCTGCAGTTCCCGGCCAGCGAGAACGCCGAGTCGCTGGGCCTGACCGGCGCCGAGACGTTCACGATCACCGGGATCGAGGCGCTCAACGCCGGCACCACGCCGCGGGCGGTCACCGTCAGCACCGACACCGGCGTCCAGTTCGACGCCGTGGTGCGCATCGACACCCCCGGTGAGGCCGACTACTACCGGCATGGCGGCATCCTGCAGTACGTGCTGCGCCGCATGCTGGCCAGCTGACCGGTCCACCGACCGACCCGACAGGTGCCCCTGTCGCCGCCTCGAAGGCGGTGGCAGGGGCACCTGCGCATCCGGGTTGCCCGCCACGACGGTGGGTAAGCCTGACGGACATGGACGAGAAGATGATCCTCGGGCACATCCACGAGCTCATCGACGAGGAGCACCGGCTGCGGTCCCGGGTGCAGAGCGGGGAGCTGTCCTCGGACGAGGAGCAGGCCCGGCTGCGCCAGGTCGAGAAGTCACTCGACCAGCTGTGGGACCTGCTGCGCCGCCGCCGTACGGCTCCGGAGCGGGACGAGGACCCCAACGCCGTCGCTCCGCGCCCGGTCGAGGAGGTCGAAGAGTACCTCCAGTAACCGCGTACCGTGCCGGGGCCTGCCCGCCCCGCGCGCCGCCTGATCGGGCCGCTCGATAACCAGCAAAATCCCTTTGCCGGTGTGCAACAATGACGCGTCACCCCCGGACCGAGGAGGAGCGCGTGAGCTCTGCCATCGCAAGCATCACGGTCGACTGTGCCCGGCCCCACGAACTCGCGCGGTTCTGGAGCGAGGTCGTCGGCTGGCCGATCGACCCCGATGTCAAGCCCGACGCCGACGAGGCCTGGCTGCGGGCGCCCGACGGCCACCCGATCCTGCTGTTCATCCGCGTGCCTGAGGGCAAGGCCGTCAAGAACCGGCTGCACCTCGACCTGCGCCCGCAGGACCGCACCCGCGATGGCGAGGTGGAGCGGCTCCTCGCGCTCGGCGCCCGGCAGGTGGACGACCGGCGCACCTCCGACGGCAAGGGCTGGGTGGTGCTCACCGACCCCGAGGGCAACGAGTTCTGCGTCGAGCGCAGCGCGGCCGAGCGGGCCGACGACTGAGACAGGCGGGCCGACGACTGAGCCGAGCGCGCCGACGACTGAGCAGCCCGCTCACACGCCGTCGACGCCGAGCACGAGGGCCAGCGCCTCGAGCACGGAGTCGACGACACGGGTGGGCGCGAACCTCGGCTCCTGCCAGGTCCGACCCCGGCGCAGCCAGATACTCGGCGCGCCGATCGCGTCCGCGCCGCCGATGTCGGCCTCGGGCGCGTCGCCGATGACCCACGCCTCGCGCAGCCGGACGCGGGCCCGCTCCGCGGCGATCGCGAAGATCCGGGGGTTCGGCTTGCGGCACCCGGCCTCGTCGGAGATGACCCACGCGGCCAGGTAGCGGTCCAGACCGGTACGGCGCAGCTTCTCCTCCTGCATCCGGGTCTCGCCGTTGGTCACCACCACCGGCACCCAGCCGGAGTCCTCGGCGATGCCGAGCGCGCAGGCGATCAGAGGGTCGAGGCGCAGCCGTTCGAGCAGGCCCTCGCGCACGATCTCCACGAGGTCGAGGGCTGGTATGCGCAGCCGGTACCGGTCCTCGATCGCGTCGGCGAGATCCCAGGTCGGCGTCATGCCGTCAGCGTCTACCGAGAGCAACCAGTCCAGGTCGTAGTCAGGTGCTCCGATTTGTTCGAGAAAGTCCCGCCCCCACGCGCGAAATGCCCCTTCGCGGTCGATCAGCGTGTTGTCGAGGCTGATTAGCAACAGGGGCACGCCGGGACCCTACGTGACTTTGTCGGCTTGCGGACACCCCTCTTTGCCGGGAGGCGGCTGACGTGCCCGCGAACCGGACAGAGGTGGGCATGATCATCCCTTCCGAAATTGCGGGAGACCGGCCCGGACTGTCACGATCGACTCGTGCCCAGGGTAAGCCAGGATCAACTCGACGCGCGCCGCCGCGAAATCCTCGCCGGCGCGCGGACCTGCTTCGCCCGACACGGGTACGAGGGCGCCACCGTACGCCGGCTCGAAGACGAGATCGGCCTGTCCCGCGGCGCCATCTTCCACCACTTCCGCGACAAGGAGTCGCTGTTCCTGGCGGTCGCGGAGGACGACGCGGCCACGATGGTCGCCACCGTCGCCGAGCACGGCCTCGTCCAGGTCATGCGCGACCTGCTCGCCAGAGCGGCCGAGCCCGCCGTGGAGGCGACCGCCGAGCCGGAGGTGGCCGGCTGGCTCGGCACCCAGCTCGAGGTGTCCCGCCGGCTGCGCACCGATCCCGAGTTCGCCAAGCGGTGGGCGGCGCGCTCGGAAGCCATCGCGGCGGCCACCCGGGAACGCCTGATCCGCCAGCGCGAAGCCGGCGTGCTGCGCGCGGACGTACCCGTCGACGTGCTCGCCCAGTTCCTCGAACTCGCCTACGACGGTCTGGTGCTCCACCTGGCCACCGGCCGGCCCGCCGACGAGCTCGAGGCCGTCCTGGACCTGGTGGAGGAGACCGTCCGACACCTGCGCTGAACCCGCGTTTCCTGCTGAGGAGTTTGTGAGAATGGACCTTGGACTGGCCGACCGGGTCTACGTACTGACCGGTGCCTCCCGCGGTCTCGGCTTCGCCACCGCGCAGTGTCTGGTCGCCGACGGCGCCCGGGTGGTCATCTCCTCCCGCGACGCCGAACGCGTCGCCACGGCTGTCGAGAAGCTGGGTGGTACCGACGCCGCCGCCGGCCTGGCGGCCGACCTCGCCGCCCCGGACACGCCCGACCGGCTCGTGGACCTGGCGTACGAGCGGTTCGGCCGCCTCGACGGCGCGCTCATCTCGGTCGGCGGCCCACCGCAGGGGACGGCGCTGCACGTCAGCGACGAACAGTGGCTGGAGTCGTTCCGGACGGTCTTCCTCGGTGCGGTCCGCACCGCCCGGACCGTCGCCGCCCGCCTCGGCGAGGGCGGCGCCATCGGGTTCGTGCTCTCCACCTCGGTCCGCCAGCCGATACCCAACCTCGGCATCTCCAACGGCCTGCGGCCGGGCCTCGCCGGCGTCGCCAGGGACATGGCCGACGAGCTCGGCCCGCGCGCAATCCGGGTGGTGAGCCTGCTGCCGGGTCGGATCCTTACCGACCGCAACAAGGAGCTGTTCGCCGGGGCCGACGATCCCCAGAAAGCTCAGGCCGAGGCGGCCGGGCAGATCCCGCTGCGCCGGCTCGCCGAACCCGAGGAGTTCGGGCGGGTCGCGGCGTTCGTGCTCTCCCCCGCCGCGAGCTACCTCACCGGTGTGGCGGTACCCGTCGACGGCGGCTCGATCCGCGCCTACTAGTCAACCAGCTCCGCCCCCGGCGCCGTCGTCACCGGCTCCGCCTCGCCGAACGGGCGGGGCGAGTCGGCGACCGCGAACTGGGTGCGATACAGCTCGGCGTACAGGCCGCCCGCGGCCACCAGATCGTCGTGGGTGCCCCGCTCGACGATGCGCCCCTTGTCGAGGACGAGGATCTGGTCGGCGTCGCGGACCGTCGACAGCCGATGCGCGATGACCAGGGCCGTCCGGCCGGTCAGCGCCGCGCTGAGCGCCCGCTGCACGGCCGCCTCGGACTCGGAGTCCAGATGCGCGGTCGCCTCGTCCAGGATCACGATCGAGGGGGCCTTCAGCAGGATCCGGGCGATCGCGATGCGCTGCTTCTCGCCGCCGGAGAACCGGTAGCCCCGCTCCCCCACCACGGTGTCCAACCCGTCCGGCAGCTCCCGGACCAGATCGCCGACCTGGGCCCGGTCCAGCGCGGCCCACAGCTCCTCGTCGGTCGCGTCCGGCCGGGCGTACCGCAGGTTCTCGGCGATCGTCTCGTGGAACAGGTGCGAGTCCTGCGTGACGACCCCGATCGTGTCGCGCAGCGACGCCAGCGTCGTGTCCCGCACGTCGACGCCGCCGACGAGCACGCTGCCGTCCGTCACGTCGTACACCCGCGGCAGCAGCATCGCCGTGGTCGACTTGCCCGCCCCGGACGGGCCGACCAGCGCCACCATCTGACCCGGCTCGACCGTGAACGACACGCCGCGCAGCACCGGCTCGCTCGCGGTCCGGTCGAGCATGGCGACGTCTTCGAGGGAGGCCAGCGACACCTCCGACGCGCTCGGGTACCGGAAGTGCACGTCGCGGAACTCCACCCGGCCGGCGCCCCGCGGGACCGGGCGCGCGTCCGGCACCTCCCGGATGGCCGGCTCCAGGTCGAGCACCTCGAAGACCCGCTCGAACGACACCAGCGCGCTCATCACGTCTACACGCACGTTCGACAGCGCCGTCAGCGGCCCGTAGAGCCGGGTCAGCAGCAGCGCGAGGCTCACCACCGTGCCCGGCAGGATCAGGCCGCGCACCGCGTACCAGCCGCCCAGACCGTACGTGAGCGCCTGCGCCAGCGAGGCGACCAGCAGCATCGCGACGAAGAACGTCCGGCTGTACATGGCCGACTCGATGCCGATGTCGCGCACGCGGGTGGCGCGGTCGGCGAAGCGCGCCGCCTCGACGTCCGGCCGGCCGAACAGCTTCACCAGCAGCGCGCCCGCCACTCCGAACCGCTCCGTCATCGTCGCGTTCATCTTCGCGTCGAGCTGGTAGGACTCCCGGGTGATGTCGGCCAGCCGACGTCCGATGCGCCGCGCCGGCAGGACGAACACCGGCAGCAGCACCAGCGACAGCACCGTGATCTGCCACGAAAGGGTGAACATGACGGCGGCGGTGAGCACCAGTTGGATCACGTTGCTCACCACGCCGGACAGGGTCGACGTGAACGCCCGCTGCGCGCCCAGCACGTCGTTGTTGAGCCGGCTCACGAGAGCGCCGGTCTGGGTGCGGGTGAAGAACTGCAACGGCATCCGCTGCACGTGGTCGTACACCTGGGTGCGCAGGTTGAGGATGATGCCCTCGCCGATGCGGGCCGAGTACCACCGCTGGGCCAGCGACAACAGCGCGTCGGCGATCGCCAGTCCGGCGATGACCACAGCGGTGAGCACCACCGCCCGCACCGCGGCGTGACCGCCGTGCGAGATCTCGTTGACCACCCGACCGGCGAGCACCGGGGTGGCGACCCCGATGATCGCGTCGAGGACGACGGTGACGAGGAACACGGTGATGTCGCGCCGGTAGGGCCGGGCGAACGCGAAGACGCGCCGGGCCGTCTGCCGCCCCACCTTGCGACCTGACAGGTCGTTGCCGCGCCGCATCGAGCGCAACATCTCCCAGCCGGCCATGCCACCCATCGGGCCTGTCACCGCACACCTCCGCGTCGCGTCCGCGCAACAGTGTCGCGAACGGCTATGACAACCCTGGATGCAAACGCTTTCTTCCCGGCCGGTCCGGGTGTGTTGTCCCGCACGGCTACCTGGGCACGGCTGCGCAGGGCCGGCGGAACGCGATTACGCACGGTCGCCTGGGCAGGATTATTCGCCGAGGCCGGCGAGATCACGCAGCCGGCGCACCTGGGCGGCGCGCTCCGCCGCCTCCTGCTCGGCGAAGCTGCGCCCGGCAGCCCCGGCGATCAGCGCCTTGATCTCCACGACGGCGTCGCGCGGCGCGGCGAGGACCGCCGCGGTCAGGTCGGCGACGGCCGCGTCGAGCTCGGCGCGCCCGACGACGAGATTGGCCAGTCCGATCCGTTCCGCCTCCGCCGCCGGCACCCGGCGACCGGTCACGCAGATCTCCAGCGCCCGGGCGTACCCGACCAGCTCCACCAGCCGTTTCGTGCCGGTCAGGTCGGGCACCAGCCCGAGCTTCACCTCGGCCATCGTGAACGCCGCGTCGTCGCTGACGACGCGGAAGTCGCAGGCGAGCGCGAGCTGGAAACCGGCGCCGATCGCGTGCCCGTGCACGGCCGCGATCGTGATCAGGTCAGGCCGGCGCAGCCAGGAGAACGCCTCCTGGAACCGCGCGATGCCCTCGGCCGCCTGCTCGGGCGGCAGGGACACGAGCTCGGTGAACGTGCCGCGCGGCGCCGACGACTCGCCGGCGCCCGCGACACCGTCGACGGTGCTTTCCTCACCCGCGGCCCGGCCCCCCGCTGCCTCGCCACCTGACGCAAGCGCTCCGGCCGCGGACAGGTCGAGGCCCGCCGAGAATGCTCTTCCCTCACCGCGCACGACCACGACCCGGACGTCACCGGGCAGCTCACGGCTGAAGTCCCGGAGCGCCGCCCACATGGCCGGTGTCTGCGCGTTGAGGACCTCGGGCCGGCACAACGTCACCGTTGCGACCGGCCCCTCACGATCTAGTCGTACCCCGATTGTCGGTGTGGTCGCGTTGTCGTGCTCGTTCACGCCTTCTTCCGCCGACGCGCTCCGCCGCGCTGGCGCAGTTGAACGCCCGACTCCGTCAGAACACGATGCACGAAGCCGTATGAGCGACCGGTCGAAGAGGCCAGCGCCCGGATACTCTCGCCACTCGTGTAGCGCTTGACCAGATCCTTGGCGAGCGTCTGGCGTTCGGCTCCGACGATCCGGCGACCCTTCTCGGTGCTGGTGGTGGTGGCGGTGGCTGCCATGTTGATTCCTCACGTCCCAGACTGAGCGGTTGGTGCGGTCCCACCTATTAGACCGCCTCAGGCGATCATGCGCCAGATATCGAACCCGCGCCAACCGACACGCACGCCCGTGTCGCCACCCGATACCGTGGTGGCCCGTGACCACTCCAGCGGGGGTTGACGCGACCACCGGCAAGCCGGAGCAGCCAGGCCGGCTGCCCGACCAGGCGCGCCGGCAGTGGCGCGACGCCGCCGGCTGGTCGGTCCTCGCGGTCACGGGTCTCGCGCTGACCGCCGCCGCGGTAAGGGTGGGTGCGCAATTGGGCACCGCCAGCGCGCCTTTTCTCGGCCGGTACCGCTTCCAGCTGGGACCGTCGAGCATCCTCGCCCCCGCCGTCGCGGCCGCCGTCATCGTGCTCGCCGCGCGCGGCTGGCTGGACCGGACGCGGTGGTGGGCCGTGCTGGGCTGGTCCTACCTGTGCACGCTGGCCTGGGCCCTGGCGCTTGCCGTGGTGGACGGCGCCGCCGGGTTCACCCGGGCGCTCAGCTCACCGGACGAGTACTCCGCCGACCTGGCGGCCGTCGGGCGCAGCCCGGCCCACTTCGTCCGCCACTTCACCGAGCACGCCGGCCAGCTCTCGGTCGCCGCGCGTGGCCACCCGCCAGGCCCGGTGCTCCTGCTGTGGGGGCTGCACCGGGCCGGCGTACGCGACAACCTGGTGCTCGGGCTGCTGATCACCGCGCTCGGCGCGCTCGCCGTCCCGCTCGTGCTCGCCGCCGTCCGCGGAACCTGCGGCGAGACCGCGGCCCGGCGCTACCTGCCGGTGCTGGTCCTCGCACCGTACGCGATCTGGACCGCGGTCAGCCTCGACGCCGTGGTCGCGACGCTGGGCGCCGCCATGGTCGCCGCCGGGGTGCACGCCAGCGCGCGGGAGCGTACCGGGTGGCGCGCCGGCGCCTGGGCGGGCGTGGCCGGGCTGCTGGCCGGCGGCGCGGCGCTGTTCTCGTACGCGGTGCCCTGGCTGGGCCTGGCCCTGATCCTGCTGTACTTCGCCCGGCGGCGGCCGTTTCTCAACCTCGCGAGCGGGATCGGCGCGCTCGTTCCGGTCCTGATCGCCTCGGACGTGTTCGGATTCTCGTGGGCGGCCGGCCTGCGGGTGGCGCACGCCGACTGGGCCGTCCGGATCGCGCCGCACCGGTCGGCGCTGTGGTGGAGCGGCATCAGCCTGGTGGCGCTGCTGCTCGCGGTCGGGCCGCCGCTGCTGGCGAGCCTGCGGAAGGTACGGAACACGCCCGCCTGGCCGTTCCTGGTGGGCGCCGGTACGGCGGTGCTGTTCTCGGTCCTGGCCGGGCTGGCCCGCGGCGGCGTGGAGCACGCCTGGCTGCCGTTCTTCCCGTGGCTGACCGTCGCCGCCGTCGCGCCGGAGCGGCAGGCCGGACCGCCGGTGGCCGCCCCGCTGCTGCTGACCGTGCTCGGGGTTGTCGTTGCCGTCGTCGTGGAGGCGGTGCTCGCCACCCCTTGGTAACGGGCCATCGCGTGGTGCGGACCGGCTACGCCAGCTCCACCAGCTCGAGCAGGTCGTCGCTCCAGGCGTCCTCGGCGCCGTCGGGCAGCAGGATCGCCCGGTCCGGCTTGAGCGCGGTGACCGCTCCGGGGTCGTGGGTCACCAGCACGATCGCTCCGGGATAGCGGGCGATCGCGTCGAGCACCTGCTCGCGGCTGACCGGGTCGAGGTTGTTGGTCGGCTCGTCGAGCAGCAGCACGTTGGCGCCGGAGCAGACGAGCGTGGCCAACGCGAGCCGGGTCTTCTCGCCGCCGGAGAGCACTCCGGCCGGCTTGTTGACGTCGTCGCCGCTGAACAGAAAGGCACCCAGGATCTTGCGCAGGTCGGTGTCGCTCTGGTCGGGTGCGGCCGAGCGCATGTGCTCGAGAATCGTCCGGTCGACGTCGAGGGTCTCGTGCTCCTGGGCGTAGTACCCGATGCGCAGGCCATGGCCGGGGACGACCTCGCCGGTGTCGGGCGGCAGCATGCCGGCGAGCATCCGCAGCAGCGTCGTCTTGCCCGCGCCGTTGAGGCCGAGGATCGCCACCCGCGAGCCGCGGTCGACGGCCACGTCGACGTCCACGAAGATCTCCAGCGAGCCGTAGCTCTTGGACAGTCCCTTCGCCGTCAGCGGCGTCTTGCCGCACGGCGCCGGGGCCGGGAAGCGGACCTTCGCCACCTTGTCGGCGACCCGCTCCTCTTCCAGCCCGGACAGGAGCTTCTCGGCCCGCTTGGCCATGTTCTGCGCGGCGGTCGCCTTGGTCGCCTTGGCGCGCATCTTGTCGGCCTGCGCCATCAGCGCGCCGGCCTTCTTCTCGGCGTTGGCCCGTTCCCGGCGCCGGCGGCGCTCGTCGGTCTCGCGCGCCTCCTGGTAGGCCTTCCAGCCGAGGTTGTAGACGTCGATCGTGGACCGGTTGGCGTCGAGGTACCAGACCTTGTTGACGACCGCGTCGAGCAGCCCGACGTCGTGGCTGATCACCACGAGGCCGCCCTTGTGGCCCGACAGGAAGCCGCGCAGCCAGGTGATGGAGTCGGCGTCGAGGTGGTTGGTCGGCTCGTCGAGCAGGAGGATGCCGCCGCCGGTCTCGCTGGCGTCGCGGAACAGGATGCGCGCCAGTTCGATGCGGCGGCGCTGGCCGCCGGAAAGGGTGCCGAGCGGCTGTTCGAGGACCCGGTCGGGCAGGCCCAGGTTGGCGCAGATGCGGGCCGCCTCGGCCTCCGCGGCGTACCCGCCGAGACCGGCGAACCGGTCCTCCAGGGTGCCGTAGCGGCGCAGCAGCGCGTCGCGCTCCGGCGGCGACCCGGCCAGGTCGACCTCGATCTTGTGCATCTCGGCCATCAGCGTGTCGAGCCCGCGCGCCGACAGCACCCGGTCCCGCGCCGACATGCTGAGATCCCCGGTACGGGGATCCTGCGGCAGATATCCGACCGGTCCGCGGCTGTCGACCGACCCGCTGTAGGGCTGTCCCTCGCCGGCGAGGACCTTCAGGGTGGTGGTCTTGCCCGCGCCGTTGCGGCCGACGAGCCCGATCCGGTCACCGGGCTGGATGCGCAGCGTGGCGTCGGACAGCAGGATCCGGGCGCCGGCGCGCAACTCCAGGGCGGAAGCGGTAATCATGTGGGAAAGCTCGCTCTCTTGGGATCGGAACCGACCAGGGCACACGGCAACGCCGGCCGCATCAGCGGTCGGCGTGGAGCAGGTCAGTCTCTGCAGGCGAGCACCGGACCATTGTACCCGCCTCCCCCGCCGGGGACGTCGGCACGGTTATCGACCGTGGCCGTAGGGTACGAAGCCGGCGGGGCGAACCATTCGGTGTGGTGACAGCGGCACCGCCTGCGGGACCGGGCGGACGAGTGGCGATCGGGGACGACGACATGGACCTCAACGAGAACGCTGATCTCGATACCAGCCAGATCGAGGACGCACGCGGATCCGGCGGCGGTGGCTTCAGCGGTGGCGGCGGCTTCGGCGGCCTGCCGATCCCGATCGGCGGCGGCCGCATGGGCCTGATCGTCACCGTCGTCGTCGTGGTGATCGGCCTGCTGGTCGGCGGCGGCACCTTCGGCCGGAGCCTGCTGAACGGCGGCAGCGGCAGCGGTCAGGGCGACAACACGTCGCTCAACCAGAAGTGCGCCGCCAGCAACCCGAACCGGTTCTCCGACACCGACTGTCGCAACGTCCTCTACGTCAACTCCATCCAGGCGTTCTGGAAGACCGAACTGCCGCAGACCTTCGGCAAGCAGTACAGCCTGGCGCCCACCCATTTCTTCTCCAACAGTGTCAACACCGGGTGTGGGCAGGCTGATTCCGGCGTCGGGCCGTTCTACTGCCCGGCCGACAAGAAGGTCTACATCGACCTGACCTTCTACAACGAGTTGGCCAGCCGGTTCGGCGCGCCGGGGCAGTTCGCCCAGCCGTACGTGCTCGCCCACGAGTACGGCCACCACATCCAGGACCTCGTCGGCACCGAGGCGCAGATGCGGCGGGCGCAGCAGCGTGACCCGAACAACGCCAACCGCTACTCGGTCATGCTGGAACTGCAGGCCGACTGCTACGCCGGGGTCTGGACCAACCACGCCACCCAGACCAAGAGCGCCACCGGCCAGGCGTTCTTCACCAACGTCACCGACTCCGACATCCAGCAGGCCCTGCAGGCGGCCGCCGCGGTGGGCGACGACACCATCCAGAAGAAGTTCGGCAACGGCCAGGTCGACGAGTCGAAGTTCACCCACGGCTCGGCGGCGCAGCGTCAGCACTGGTTCAGCCAGGGTTACCAGTCCGGCGATCCGAAGTCCTGCGACACGTTCGGCAACGGGGTCTGACCGGCGGCCTCAGTCGGCAGCCGACCGCAGCCTGATCCGGACGCTGCGCGCCGCCACGACGGCCGATCTCAGCACGGCCAGCTTGGGATCCGGTACGTCGAGAAACCGCTCGGCGCACAGCGCCCGCAGCGGCGCCAGCCGCGGGTCGGACAGCACCTCGTCGACCAACCGGCGGTCTCCCCCGGCGACGAGCGCGTCCAGCGTGCCGGCGGCGGGTACGAGCATCCGCTGCGCGACCTCGGCGGTGTCGCCGGCGGCCGCCCGCGCCTGGTTGTCGCGCCGCCGGGCGAAGCGCTGCTGCGACCAGCCGCCGGCGGCGGTGCGGCTCTGCACGTACCGGCTGCCCACTTTGGACGCGGTCAGCTCGGACCCGGCCGCGACACCGACGCCGTACCCGCCCCGGCGCACCAGGAGCAGCCCGAGCCGGCGCGGTCGCAGCGCCTCGGCCACCAGGCCGTCGAGGTCCGTGGCGGCTCCGACCACCAGGTGGCACTCGGCCACCTCGCCGTCGGCGGCGGCGATCTCGAGGCCGTCGGCGAGGGGACGGAGCACGACCTCGCCGTGCCGCTCCCGGAACCCGGCCAGCCAGCGGGCCAGCCGTTCCGGAGCGACCTCGACCCACCGCCCGCCACCCGCCGCCGGCCTGCTCACCACGGGATGACGATAGCTGGCACGATCACCGGATGGATCCCACCCCGCTCGCGCGAACCGTGCTGGACCGGCTGGGCGCCGTTTTCGGCACCGCCGCCGACGCGGCCCAGGCTGGCCCGATGCGCGCCTACATGCGCGACCAGTTCGCGTTCCTGGGCATCCCGACGCCCCAGCGGCGGACGCTGTCGCGGGAGGTCCTCGCGGGCCTGCCCCGCCCGGGCGAGGACGACCTGCGTGCCACCGCGCTCGCGTGCTGGGAGCTGAGCGAGCGTGAGTACCAGTACTTCGCCTGCGACTGGCTGATCCGCCACGCGGGCGCCTGCTCGCCGGCGTTCCTCGATACGGCCCGCGCCCTCATCACCACGAAGTCGTGGTGGGACACCGTCGACGCGCTCGCCGCCCACCTTGTCGGCGCGATCGTGGCCCGCTACCCGGAGGCAAGCGCGACGATGGACGCCTGGGTGCGCGACGAGAACCTGTGGCTCGCCCGTACGGCCATCCTGCACCAGTTGCGTTACCGGGAGCGCACCGATGCCGAGCGGCTCTTCCGGTACTGCCTGGCCCGGGCGGCGCACGGCGACTTCTTCATCCGCAAGGCGATCGGATGGGCGCTGCGTGAGTACGCGAGGATCGACCCGGACCGGGTGCGTGCGTTCGTGCGGGCGCACGAGCGCGTACTGTCGCCGCTGTCGGTACGCGAGGCGCTCAAGCACATCTGAGATCTTGGACACTTGGCGGGGTCATAGGCCCGCCAAGTGTCCAAGATCGCGCAGAACCTAGACGTTGAAGCCGAGCGCCCGCAGCTGCTCGCGACCGTCCTCGGTGATCTTGTCCGGACCCCACGGCGGCATCCAGACCCAGTTGATGCGGACGTCGTTGACGAGCCCGCCACCCGGCCCCGTGCACAGCGCCTGCCGGGCCTGGTCCTCGATCACGTCGGTGAGCGGGCAGGCGGCTGAGGTCAGCGTCATGTCGATGGTCGCGACGTTCTCGTCGTCGACGTGCATGCCGTACACCAGACCCAGGTCGACCACGTTGATGCCCAACTCCGGGTCGACGACGTCCTTCATCGCCTCTTCGATGTCGTCGAGAGACGCCTTGGCGGTGGCCTCGGTCACGATGCGCTTCCTTCCACGATTGACTCCTCCGCCGCCCGCGCGAGGGCGTCCTTGAACGCCATCCACGAAAGCAGCGCGCACTTCACCCGCGCCGGGTAGCGGGCCACGCCCGCGAACGCCACCGCGTCGCCGAGCACCTCCTCGTCGGGCTCGACCTCGCCGCGGCCGGCCATGAGGGTGGCGAACGCGTCGTGGCGGGCCAGCGCCTCGATGACCGGCAGGCCAACCATGATCTCGTGCAGCACGCTCGCCGACGCCTGGCTGATCGAGCAGCCCATGCCCTCGTACGAGACGTCGGTGATCGTGTCGTCGGCCAGGTTGACCCGCAGGGTCACCTCGTCGCCGCAGGTCGGGTTGACGTGGTGCGCCTCGGCCAGGTACGGCTCGCGCAGCCCCCGCCCGTGGGGGTGCTTGTAGTGATCCAGGATGATCTCCTGGTAGAGGTCGTCCACCTTCGTCACCCGAACACCTTCCGCACCTTCTCCAGTCCCCGCACCAGCGCGTCCACCTCGTCAGTGGTGGTGTAGAGGTAGAACGAGGCGCGGGTGGTCGCCGGTACGCCGAACCGCACGCACACCGGGCGGGCGCAGTGGTGACCGACCCGTACCTGCACGCCCTCGGTGTCGAGGATCTGCCCGACGTCGTGCGGGTGGATGTCGCCGAGCGCGAACGAGATCGTCCCGCCCCGCCCCTCGGCCGTACGCGGCCCGATGACCCGCAGGTCCGGCACGCTGGCGAGCGCGTCGAGCGCGTACCCGGCGAGCTCCTTCTCGTGCCGGTGGATGGCGTCCATGCCGATGCCGGACAGGTAGTCCACGGCCGCGCCCAGCCCCACCGCCTCGGCGATCGGAGGTGTGCCCGCCTCGAACTTCATCGGCGGCTGGGCGTAGGTCGACCGCTGCATGGTCACGGTCTCGATCATCGAGCCGCCGCCCAGAAAGGGCGGCATGGCCTGCAGCAGCTCGTACCGGCCCCACAGTCCGCCGATCCCGGTCGGGCCACACATCTTGTGCCCGGTGAAGGCGAGGAAGTCCACCCCGAGCGCGGCGACGTCGACCGGCAGGTGCGGCACCGACTGCGAGCCGTCGAGCATCACCAACGCGCCGACCTGCCGGGCCCGCGCCACGATCGGCCCGACGTCGTTGGCGGTGCCCAGGATGTTGGACACGTGCACGAGCGATACCAGCCTGGTGCGCTCGTTGACCAGCTCGTCCAGGTTGGACTCGTCCAGCCGGCCGTCGTCGGTGAGGCCGAACCACCGCAGCGTGGCGCCGGTGCGCTCGCACAGCAGCTGCCACGGCAGGATGTTCGAGTGGTGCTCCATCTCGGAGATCACGATCTCGTCCCCCGGCCCCAGCCGGAACCGGGGATCGATCGCCCGCTCCGAGAAGGCGTGCGCCACCAGGTTGATCGCCTCGGTGGAGTTCTTGGTGAAGACGACCTCCTCGGGCCGGGCCGCGCCGATGAAGGCGGCAACCTTGGCCCGGGCACCCTCGAACGCCTCCGTCGCCTCGGTGCCCAGCGTGTGCACCGAGCGCGAGACGTTGGCGTTACAGCCCTCGTAGTGCGCGCGCAGCGCGTCGAGCACCTGACGGGGCTTCTGCGACGTGGCCGCCGAGTCCAGGTAGACCAGCGGGTGTCCGTTGACCTGCCGGCTCAGGATCGGGAAGTCGGCACGCACGGTATCCACGTCGTACGTCGGGAGGGTGGCGGTCATCGAAACTCCGTCCTACGCGTTGGCCGGGCCGGCACCGGCGAGGTACCGCTCGTAGCCTTCCTCTTCCAGCTTGTCGGCCAGCTCGCGGCCGCCTTCCTCCACAATGCGGCCGGCGACGAAGACGTGCACGAAGTCCGGCTTCACGTACCGCAGGATCCGGGTGTAGTGCGTGATCAGCAGCAGGCCGGTCTCACCCGTGTCGCGGACCCGGTTGACGCCCTCGCTGACCACCCGCAGCGCGTCGACGTCGAGGCCGGAGTCGGTCTCGTCGAGGACCGCGATCTTCGGCTTGAGCAGCTCCATCTGCACGATCTCGTGGCGCTTCTTCTCACCGCCGGAGAAGCCCTCGTTGACGTTGCGCTGGGCGAACGCCGGATCCATGTGCAGCCGCTCCATGGCGCCCTTGAGCTCGCTCGACCAGGTGCGCAGCTTCGGCGCCTGACCGTCGATCGCCGTCTTGGCGGTACGCAGGAAGTTCGCCACCGACACACCCGGTACCTCGACCGGGTACTGCATCGCCAGGAACAGGCCGGCACGGGCGCGCTCGTCGACGGTCATGGCCAGCACGTCCTGGCCGTCGAGCGTCACGCTGCCAGCGGTGACCTCGTACTTCGGGTGGCCGGCGAGCGAGTACGCGAGTGTCGACTTGCCGGAGCCGTTGGGGCCCATGATCGCGTGCGTCTCGCCGGACCGGACGGTCAGGTTGACCCCGGCCAGAATCGGCTTCAGCTCGCCCTCGGGCAGCTTGACCGAGACCTGCAGGTCGCGGATCTCCAGGGTGCTCACTTGCTCTCCTCGCTCAGGTTCACGTAGATGTCACCGTCGCGGACCTCGACGGGATAGATGGGTACGGGCTCGGTGGCCGGCGGCCCGCTCGGCTTGCCGGTGCGCAGGTCGAAGCGCGACCCGTGCAGCCAGCACTCGAGCGTGCAGCCGTCGACCTCGCCCTCGGACAACGGGATCGCGGCGTGCGAGCACTCGTCGTAGATGGCGTGGAAGGTGCCGTCCTCGCAGTGCACGATGGCCAACTGGGTGTCGTCGACCGTCACCGCGATGACCTCGCCCTTGGCGACATCGTCGGCAGGACAGATCCGTACAAGACTCACGCCATCGCCTCGCTTCGCTCGGCGATGCGTTCGCCGCACACTGAGCCCATGGTTCGCTCGCTCCGCTCGCTCACGCGTCAGTCTCCTGCAGCCGTGCTTCGATCGCGGCGGCCAGGCGCTCGCGCAGGTCCTCGACCGGGATCTTGCCGAGCAGCTCGTTGAAGAAGCCGCGAACCACCAGCTTGCGCGCCTCCTCGGCAGGGATGCCCCGGGCCTGCAGGTAGAACAGCTGCTCGTCGTCGAAGCGGCCGGTCGCGCTCGCGTGACCCGCGCCGGCGACCTCGCCGGTCTCGATCTCCAGGTTCGGTACCGAGTCGGCGCGCGCGCCGTCGGTCAGCACCAGGTTGCGGTTGATCTCGTACGTGTCGGTGCCGGTGGCCTCCGCCCGGATGAGCACGTCGCCGACCCACACCGTGTGCGCGTCGGCGCCCTGCAACGCGCCGCGGTAGGCGACGTAGCTGCGACAGTCGGGCACCGCGTGGTCGACCAGCAGCCGGTGCTCCAGGTGCTGGCCCGCGTCGGCGAAGTACAGGCCGTAGGCCTCGCACTCGCCGCCCCGGTCGGCGTACTCGACGCTGGTGTACTGGCGCACCAGGTCACCGCCGAGCGACACCTGGACGTGGGTGACCTTGGCGTCGCGGCCGAGCCGGAACCGCACGTGCTGGGCCTGGACGGCGTCGCCCGCCCAGTCGGCGACCGTCACGAACGTCAGCCGCGCGCCACCGCCGACCGACACCTCGACGTTGTCGGCGAGCACCGCCGAGCCGGTCTGCTCCAGCACGAGGGTCGCCTCGGCCAGCTCACCGACCTCGACGAAGGTGTGCCCGAACGAGGTACCGTCGGCACCCCCGCCTACGACACGCACCACGGCCGGCTGCTCGGGCGTGGCCCCGCGCGCGACGCTGATCACCAGCGCCTGCTCGGCGGCCCCGTACGCGAGCGCGCTGATCCGGTCGAACGGGGTCAGCAGGGAGCCGATCCGCGGGTCGTCGCGGTCCACGGTCGCCACGCTCACGCCGGTCGGCAGCTGCCCGTACTCGTGCTTGGGCGCCGGACCACGCGCGACGTCGGCGGCCGCCGTCGCGAGGCCGCGCAGCCGCTTGAGCGGCGTGAACCGCCACTCCTCCTCGCGGCCCGTGAGCGCCGGAAAATCGGCAACGTCGTAGGAGCGCAGCGCCTGGGACTTGGTCTTCGGCGGCGCGATGGTGTCAGTCATGCTTTCCTTCTGTTTCGAAGCTCGACCCGGCCAGATTCAGCTGTCGGCGTCAGCCGACAGCTCCCTCCATCTGCAGTTCGATGAGCCGGTTGAGCTCCAGGGCGTACTCCATCGGGAGCTCCTTGGCGATCGGCTCGATGAAGCCGCGCACGATCATCGCCATGGCCTCGTCCTCGGTCATGCCCCGGCTCATCAGGTAGAACAGCTGGTCCTCACTGACCTTGGACACGGTCGCCTCGTGGCCCATCGCGACGTCGTCCTCGCGCACGTCCACGTACGGGTAGGTGTCGGACCGGGAGATCGTGTCGACCAGCAGCGCGTCGCACTTCACCGTCGACTTGGAGTGGTGCGAACCCTCCAGGACCTGGACCAGGCCGCGGTAGCTGGTCCGGCCGCCGCCCCGGGCGATCGACTTGGAGATGATGCTCGAGGAGGTGTGCGGCGCGGCGTGCACCATCTTCGCGCCGGCGTCCTGGTGCTGGCCCTCGCCGGCCATGGCCACCGACAGCACCTCGCCCTTGGCGTGCTCGCCGTACATGTAGACGGCCGGGTACTTCATCGTGACCTTGGAGCCGAGGTTGCCGTCGATCCACTCCATCGTGGCGCCCTCTTCGCAGACGGCGCGCTTGGTGACCAGGTTGTACACGTTGTTCGACCAGTTCTGGATCGTCGTGTACCGGCACCGCGCGTTCTTCTTGACGATGATCTCGACGACCGCCGAGTGCAGCGAGTCCGACGAGTAGATCGGCGCGGTGCAGCCCTCGACGTAGTGCACGTAGGCACCCTCGTCGACGATGATCAGCGTCCGCTCGAACTGGCCCATGTTCTCGGTGTTGATCCGGAAGTACGCCTGCAGCGGGATCTCCACGTGCACGCCCTTCGGCACGTAGATGAACGACCCGCCGGACCACACCGCGGTGTTCAGGGAGGCGAACTTGTTGTCGCCGACCGGGATGACGGTGCCGAAGTACTCCTTGAACAGGTCCTCGTGCTCGCGCAGCCCGGAGTCGGTGTCCAGGAAGATGACGCCCTGCTCCTCGAGGTCCTCACGGATCTTGTGGTAGACGACCTCGGACTCGTACTGCGCCGCGACACCCGCGATCAGCCGCTGCTTCTCGGCCTCCGGGATGCCCAGCTTGTCGTACGTGCTCTTGATGTCGTCGGGCAGCTCGTCCCAACTGGTCGCCTGCTTCTCGGTGGAGCGGACGAAGTACTTGATGTTGTCGAAGTCGATGCCCGACAGGTCCGCGCCCCACGCCGGCAGCGGCTTGCGGCCGAACAGCCGCAGGCCCTTGAGTCGCAGGTCCAGCATCCACTCCGGCTCGTTCTTCTTCGCCGAGATGTCGCGAACGACCTCCTCGTTCAGGCCGCGCCGCGCCGACGCGCCGGCAATGTCGGAGTCGGCCCAGCCGTACTCGTACTTGCCGAGGCCGGCAAGCTGGTCCATCGGCTCGGTCATCTGTTCGGTCATCGGGCGGTCCTCACGATCGGATCGGTCTTGTCGTGATCTGACTTGTCTGGCATGCGATAGGTCGGGATGTGCGTGGTGCACACGCCGTCGCCGTTGGCGATCGTCGCCAGTCGCTGCACGTGTGTGCCGACGAGCCGCGAGATCACCTGGGTCTCCGCCTCACACAGCTGCGGGAACTCGGCGGCCACGTGCGCGACCGGGCAGTGGTGCTGGCAGAGCTGGCCGCCGGACGCGATCGTCGACGCGCCCGCGGCGTACCCCTCGGCGGTCAGCGCGCTCGCGAGCGCCTGCGCCCGCGCCATCGGATCGTCGCCGGCCTCCCGCATCGCCGCGCGGCAGCGCTCCTCGAGCGCCGCGACCTGCGCCGCGGCGAACGCGCTCACGGCCTCCTGGCCGGCGTGCTGCGCGATCCAGCGCAGCGCGGACGCGGCCAGGTCGTCGTAGGCGTGCGGGAACGACTCGCGCGCGCTGTCGGTGAGGTAGAAGACCTTGGCCGGCCGGCCCCGCCCACGGGGGCCGCGGACCGGCTGGTCGCGCGCCTCGACCATCCCCTCGCCGAGCATGGCGTCGAGGTGGCGACGGATCGCCGCACAGCTCAGACCGAGCGCCTCGCTCAGCTCGCTCGTGGTCGCCGACCCGTACTGCAGCAGCAGCTGGGCCACGCGGTCACGGGTGCGCCCGTCGGTCGAATCCTGCTCAGCGGATCCGACACGCTCGGCGAGCACTGCCGTGTTTTTCACAACACCAGTGTTACGTATTTCCTTCCCCGCGCGCAAACCCGCGCCCCGGTGACCCGGACCACTCGCCGTAGCCGCGACGCGGACGGCCGGATGGGTGGCCGGGGTCAGTACGATCGCTCAGGTGAGCTCCATCCGCCGGATTCTCGGCGCGCCCGTCCTGCTGCGCCGTCTCGCCCTCGCCTCCCTGGTCGCCAACGTCGTGCTGGTCGGCACCGGCGGCGCCGTCCGACTGACCGGCTCCGGCCTCGGCTGTCCGACCTGGCCGCGCTGCACCGGCGCCTCGTACGTCACGACCTCCGCCATGGGCGCGCACGGCGTGATCGAGTTCGGCAACCGCACCCTCACGTTCGTCGTCGGCGTGCTGGCGCTCGCCTGCGTCGTGTGCGCGTACTACCAGCGCCCGCGCAGCCGCCCGCTGACGCTGTGGTCGGTGCTGGTGCTCGCCGGCATCCCGGCCCAGGCCGTGATCGGCGGCATCACGGTGCTGACCAAGCTCAACCCGTGGGTGGTCGCGCTGCACTTCCTGGCCTCGATGGCGGTCATCGCCGCGGCCTACCAGCTGTGGGTACGCACGGCCGGCGCCCCGGCCGGCGCAACGCTCCCCCGCCCCCTCGCGGCGCTGCCCCGGCTGACCGCCGTCGTCACGGTGGCGGTCCTGGCGGTCGGGACGATCGTCACCGGCAGCGGCCCGCACGCGGGCGACGCGCACGCCCGGCGCACCGGGCTCGACCCGCAGGAGATCTCCCAACTGCACGCCGACGCCGTGTTCCTACTGCTGGGCCTGTCGGTGGCACTGTGGTACGCGCTGCGCGCCGTGGGTGCGCCGACGGCCGCGCGCCGGGCGGCGGCCTGGCTGATCGGCGTCGAACTGGCGCAGGGCGTCATCGGCTTCGTGCAGTACTTCACGCATCTGCCGATCCTCGCCGTCGGGCTGCACATGCTCGGCGCCAGCCTCGTGTGGGTGGCCGCTCTCGCGGTGCTGGAGACGACGCGGCCGGGCGCGCCTGCGACGGCGCCCGCGGCGCCGGCGCAGGCGCGCCCGGCCGTGCTCACCCCGACGTCATGATCCCGGAGACTTTTCCGGGTCAGGACCCGGAAAAGTCTCCGGGATCAATGGAAAAGTCTCCGGATCATGAGAAAACGCGGGCCGCGATCGCGTCCGCGAGCCGCTCAGCGGCGCCGGCGGACCGGTCCAGGAACAGCGACGGCTCGGTGAGCTCCAGCTCGACCAGTACCGGCGACGCCTGCGGGCCGGAGATCAGGTCGACGCGGGCGTACAGCAGCCGGTCCGCGCCGCCGGGGATGGTCGCGAGGACCTTCTCCGCGACCTCGAGCTGAGCGGGCGACGGTTCCCGGGCGGTGATGCGCTCGGGACGGTACAGCCCCGTGGCGCCCGGTACGTCCGGGCCGTCCAGCATCGGCCCCTTGCGGATGGCGTGGCTGAACCGGCCGTTGAAGAACATCAAGCCGGTCTCGCCCTCGGTGTCGACGGCGGCGAGGTACGGCTGGACCATGACGAGACGGCCGGCCGCCTGCAGCCGCGCCACGTGGGCGGCCGCGAGTTCGCGGTGGGCCGGGTCGGCGAGGTCGTAGCGGCCGGTGTCCCGGCTGCCGGCGCTCACCGCGGGTTTGACGACGTACTCGCCGCCGGCCGGCGGGCTCCAGCCGTCACCGGGGCGCACCCAGTCGGTCGGCACCACCGGCACTCCGGCGTCGGCGAGCATCTCCAGGTAGGTCTTCTCGGTGTTCCAGGCCACGACGTCGGCCGGGTTCGCCAGCCGCGGGACCCCGCGGGCCCACTCGACGAAGCTCTCCCGCCGGTCGGTGTAGTCCCAGGGCGAGCGGAGGACGGCCAGGTCGTAGCCGGCCCAGTCGACGCTCGGGTCGTCCCATACCGCCGGCTCGGCGCGTACGCCCCGCGCGGCGAGGGGCTCGATGACCAGACGGTCGTCGGGCTCCAGGTCCGGCAGGTCGGCGCACGTAACAAGGGCGACCCGGGCATCAGCCCGGGTCGCACCGTGGGGGGTAATCCTTTCCGTCACCGCGCGAGAGCCCGCCGTCCCATCGCACGCCAGGTGTCGTGGTCTGGCCGCATCTGCTCGATCAATTCGCGCTCCCACTGGTTCTCTACGGCAACGCCGGCCCTGGTGCAGGCCTGCCGAGCGATGTCGGTGCTGGGGGCGAACTGGTCAGCCCAGGCACCGTCTTCACCGACGAGCACGATGCGAGCACCGCGCCGCCCGACGTACTCGACGACTGCCTTCGCTCCGCCGTGGTCTCCGGCGAACGACCTGATCCCGTCGACAAGGTTGCCGGGGACAGGCGGATCAAGGGTCATCGTGGTATCGGAACCTTCTGCCATGAACGACACCGTAACCACAGTCACCGTCAAAGTCGCGCAACTCAATGGCGATTTGTGACAACCATTACTTGACGAGGAAATAATGTTTGGGACTTGGAGGGTCGCATTTGGGACAAAACCGCGTAAGAGCCACCGACAAATGTCGCACTGCCGACACGCGCGACACGCCAGGGACCTGTGCGACACGCGGGAACCGGCGCGTCACCGCCAAACCCGGACATTGAACCGATTGACGCCAATGGATTAATACCGGGGTATCAGTGGATGAGTGCGTCCACCGAAATCGCGATCGACAGGATCGTCAAATAGGTCGTCGACCAGTGGAACAGGCGCATCGGCTTGACCGGCTCGTCACGGCGCGCCCGCGCGTACACGCGGTGCGCCTCCAGCACGAAGAGCGCGCCCACCACCAGCGCGGTCACCCCGTACAAGGGGCTCATTCCCAGCGCCCAGAGCGCCATCGACGCGGCCAGGGTCAGCCAGGTGTAGATGACCGAGTGCAGGCCCACCTTGCGCAGGGAGGCCACGACCGGAAGCATCGGGATCCCGGCGCGCGCGTAGTCGTCCTTGCACTTGATCGCCAGCGCCCAGAAGTGCGGCGGCTGCCACAGGAACACCACCGCGAACATCGCCCAGGCCGGCCACGCCAGGCCGCCGGTCACGGCCGCCCAGCCGATCAGCACCGGCATCGCACCGCAGACGCCGCCCCAGAAGGTGTTGGCCGGCGTGGTGCGCTTGAGCCACAGCGTGTAGACGAGGTCGTAGTAGGCGATGGCCACCGCGGTCAGCCCCGCGGCGAGCAGATTCGTGAATGCCGCCATCAGCGACACCGAGATGACCGCGAGGACCAGCCCGAACACGAGCGCCGACCGGGGCCCGATCGTGTGGGCCGGCAGCGGCCGCTTGGACGTACGACGCATCAGCGGGTCGATGTCGCGGTCGATGTAGCAGTTGAGGGCGTTGGCCGCGCCGGCGGCGAGCGCTCCCCCGACCAGCGTCACGAGCATCAACCACACCGACGGCACCCGGTGCCGGGCGAGCAACATCGCCGGCACCGTGGTCACGAGGAGCAGCTCGACGATGCGAGGCTTGGTCAGCGCCAGGTACGCCTGGAAGACCGCCTTGGGCCGCGAGCGCGGCGGGACGACCTCACGGATCACCGTGGGGCGCAGGGGCACCTCGTTCCTGGCCTGGGCCTCCGGCTCTGCGGCGGACGGGGCGCGGTCGGCGAGCGTGCTCACCGCTGCCACCCTCGGACAACTGACCGCCCGGGTGGGAATATCACGCGGGATTGCCACCTTCCGGCATCGGCTTGGCGAGCGGGCGAGCCCGACGACCGCCAGGGTGAAGACAACGAATCGTAGAACACGCGGCAGGCCGTACAGATGCCGCCCCGCCGGGCATTGCGCGCCACGTCACACTCCCCGCGACCCGCCGTCGCTAACGATGCGCGATAACTGGCCGACCGGTGCTTTGCGATCCGTCGCGGTGGGTAGGGTGATCTATGACGGCTCATCGGCGTGCCGCCCACCCGATCTCACCTACGGAGCCTGAAGGAGCAGCACCGAAGTGACTCAGCTGAACTGGTCCGACCTTGACCGTCGCGCGGTCGACACCGTCCGTGTCCTCGCCATGGACGCGGTCGAGGAGGCCGGCAGCGGCCACCCCGGCACGGCCATGAGCATGGCCCCCGCCGCCTACCTGCTCTTCCAGCGGGTGATGCGCCACGATCCGACCGACCCGCACTGGCTGGGTAGGGACCGGTTCGTGCTGTCGATGGGGCACTCCAGCCTCACCCTGTACATCCAGCTCTTCCTGTCCGGGTACGGGCTGAGCCTGCAGGACCTGCAGCAGCTTCGCCAGTGGGGATCGCTCACGCCGGGCCACCCGGAGCACGGCCACACGGTCGGGGTCGAGACCACGACCGGGCCGCTCGGGCAGGGCGTGGCCAACGCGGTCGGCATGGCGATGGCGGCGCGCCGCGAACGCGGGCTGTTCGACCCGGACACGCCGCTCGGGGAGAGCCCGTTCGACCACTTCATCTACGCGTTCTGCTCCGACGGCGACCTGGAGGAGGGCATCAGCCACGAGGCGGGCTCGCTGGCCGGCCACCAGAAGCTGGGCAACCTGATCCTGGTCTACGACAACAACCAGATCTCGATCGAGGACAACACCAACATCGCGTTCTCGGAGAACGTCTCGGAGCGCTTCGCCGCGTACGGCTGGCACGTCCAGGACGTGAACTGGCGCGGCGAGGACGGCTACCACGAGGACGTCGAGGCGCTGTACCGCGCGTTCGAGGAGGCCAAGGCGGTCACCGACCGGCCGTCGTTCATCAACCTGCGCACGATCATCGCCTGGCCGGCGCCCACCAAGCAGAACACCGGCAAGTCGCACGGGTCGGCGCTCGGCGCGGCCGAGGTCTCGGCGACCAAGAAGATCCTCGGCTTCGACCCCGACCGGTCATTCCAGGTCGACGACGACGTCCTCAAGCACTCCCGCGAGCTGATCGAGCGGGGCCGGCAGGCGCGCGCGCCGTGGGACAAGCAGTTCGAGTCCTGGCGGGAGGCCAACCCGGAGCGCGCGGCGCTGCTGGACCGCCTGCTCGCGCGCAAGCTCCCCGCCGGCTGGCTGGAGTCGCTGCCCGAGTTCCCCGCCGACGAGAAGGGCATCGCCACCCGGGCCGCCTCCGGCAAGGTCATCAACGCGATCGCGCCGGTCCTGCCGGAGCTGTGGGGCGGCTCGGCCGACCTCGCCGAGAGCAACAACACCACGATCGAGGGCGCGCCGTCGTTCGTGCCGCCCGAGCACGCGACCAAGGCGTTCCCCGGCGACTGGTACGGCCGGACGCTGCACTTCGGCATCCGCGAGCACGCCATGGGCGCGATCCTCAACGGCATCACCCTGCACGGCCCGACCCGCCCGTACGGCGGCACCTTCCTGGTCTTCAGCGACTACATGCGCCCGGCCGTGCGGCTCGCCGCGCTGATGAAGCAGCCCGTGATCTACGTCTGGACGCACGACTCGATCGGGCTCGGTGAGGACGGACCGACCCACCAGCCGGTGGAGCAGCTCACCGCGCTGCGCGCCATCCCCGGCCTCGACGTGGTACGCCCCGCCGACGCCAACGAGACCGCCCAGGCGTGGCGGCTCGCGCTCGGCCACAACGACCGGCCGACCGCGCTGTGCCTGACCCGGCAGAACGTCCCGACCCTCGACCGGACCAAGTTCGCGTCGGCCGAGGGCGTCGCCCGCGGCGGATACACCCTGATCGACGCCTCCAACGGCCAGCCGGAGGTCATCCTCATGGCCAGCGGCTCGGAGGTGCACCTGTGCGTGGCGGCCCGCGAGCGGCTGGAGGCCGACGGCGTGCCCACCCGCGTCGTGTCGATGCCCTGCCAGGAGTGGTTCCGCGCTCAGGACCGCGCCTACCAGCAGGAGGTGCTGCCGTCCGGCGTCCGGGCCCGGGTGTCGGTGGAGGCCGGCATCGCGATGTCGTGGCGCGACCTGGTCGGCAACTGCGGCGAATGCGTCAGCCTTGAACACTACGGGGCCAGCGCGCCGTACAAGGTCCTGTACGAGCAGTTCGGCTTCACCCCGGACCACGTCGTGGCGGCGGCGCACGCGTCGTTGGCGCGCTGCAGCGCGATCAAGGGCGAAACCACCGGCAACTGAACCAACTGAACTTCAGGGAGCGACGATGAGCGACAGGCTGGCGCAGTTGGCCGCCGCCGGGGTGGCGATCTGGCTGGACGACCTTTCCCGTGTGCGCCTCGTAACGGGTGGCCTGGACAAGCTGCGGCGGGAGTGCCACGTGTCCGGCGTCACCACCAACCCCACCATTTTCGCCAAGGCCCTCAGCGACGCCGACGTCTACGCCGACCAGATCAAGGAACTGGCCGCGCGGGGCGTCGAGATCGAAGAGGCGACCCGGATGCTCACCACGTACGACGTGCGCTGGGCGTGCGACGTGATGCGCCCGTCGTACGACGTCTCCAAGGGCCTCGACGGTCGGGTCTCCATCGAGGTCGACCCGCGGCTGGCCAAGGACACCGAGCGCACCAAGGCCGAGGCCAAGGCGCTGTGGTGGCTGGTCGACCGGCCGAACCTGTTCATCAAGATCCCGGCTACCGTCGAGGGCCTGCCGGCGATCTCCGCCGCGCTCGCCGACGGGATCAGCGTGAACGTCACGCTGATCTTCAGCCTCGAGCGGTACGACCAGGTGATGGACGCGTTCATGACCGGCCTGGAGCAGGCGAAGGCGAACGGCCACGACCTGTCCACGATCGGTTCGGTCGCCTCGTTCTTCGTGTCGCGGGTCGACAGCGAGGTCGACAAGCGCCTGGACAAGATCGGCACGCCGGAGGCGGCGGCGCTGAAGGGCAAGGCGGCGATCGCCAACGCCCGGTTGGCGTACCAGCACTACGAGAAGGCGTTCAGCAGCGACCGCTGGCGCACCCTCGCCGACGCGGGTGCCCGACCGCAGCGGCCGCTGTGGGCCTCCACGTCGACGAAGAACCCGGACTACCGCGACGTGATGTACGTCGAGGAGCTGATCGCCCCGGGCGTGGTCAACACGATGCCGGAGCCGACGATCCACGCGTACGCCGACCACGGCGAGGTACGGGGCGACACCATCACCCCGTACTACGCCGACGCGCAGCAGGTCCTCGACGACCTGGGCCGGCTCGGCATCGACTACGACGACGTGGTCGACGTGCTCGAGCGCGAGGGTGTGGAGAAGTTCGCGGCGAGTTGGAACGAGCTTCTCGACGGTGTCACCAAGTCGCTGGAGGCTGCGAAGTCAGGTGCGGACGACCCGGGTAAGGCCGCGGCGGGCTGCGCCAAAACTGAAGCCCAGCAGTGAGCCCGGCGGACCGCCGGGCGGCACGGGAGGACGGTCGAGCGCCAGCGAGCCGGGGGGCACCGGCCCGGTGGTACACGGCAAGAGAGACCAACCGATGAGTGGACTGCTCGAAGTTCAGGCGGCGGCCGGGCTCGCCGTCTACGGAGCCCGAGCGGTGCCCGGCGCTGTGGAGGCGCTGGGGCAGCTCGTCGCCGACCGGGCAGCGGAGCGGCTCGCCGACGCGGACCCCACCCTGTGGGGTCCCGATGCCGAGGCCGCGGCCAAGTCCCGGCTGGGCTGGGTCGACACGTTCCGGCGCAGCCGGGAGCTGCTCCCCCGGCTGGCCGAACTGCGTGACGAGCTGCAGTCCCTGGGGCTCGACCACGTCGTGCTCGCCGGGATGGGCGGCTCGTCGCTCGCCCCGGAGGTCATCGCACGCACCCTCGGGGTCGCTCTGACGGTCCTCGACACCACCGACCCGCACCAGGTACGCGCGACGCTCGGCGACCGGCTCGCGACCAGCGTCGTGGTCGTGTCGAGCAAGTCGGGCACGACGGTCGAGACCGACAGCCACCTGCGGGCGTACGCGACGGCGTTCGAGGACGCGGGCCTGCCCGGCTGCGCGTCGCGGTTCGTGATCGTCACCGACCCGGGCTCGCCGCTCGAGGCGCGGGCCGAGGAGATGGGAGCGAACCTCGTCCTGGCCGACCCGGACGTCGGCGGTCGATACAGCGCCCTGACCGCGTTCGGCCTCGTGCCGACCGCCCTGGCCGGCATCGACGTGGCCGAGCTTCTCGACCAGGCCGAGGACTTCGCCGCGTCGCTGCGCGGCGACGCGGACAACCCGGCGCTGACGCTCGGCGCGGCCCTCGGCGCGGCCGCCCTCGCCGGCCGCGACAAGCTGGCCCTGATCTCCGACGGCACCGGCATCGTCGGGCTGGGCGACTGGATCGAACAGCTCGTCGCCGAGTCGACCGGCAAGCAGGGACGCGGGATCCTCCCGGTGGTCGTGGAGGCGCCCGACGCGCCGGGCGCGACCGCCGACGACGTGCTCACGGTGACCGTCGGCGGTTCGCTTCCGCCGGAGTCCGTCCCCGGCAGCGGCATCACCCCGCACATCGCGGTCAACGGCCCGCTCGGCGCGCAGTTCCTGGCCTGGGAGTACGCGACGGCGGTGGCCGGGCGGCTGCTGGGCGTCAACCCGTTCGACCAGCCGAACGTGGCCGAGAGCAAGGAGCACACCCGGCGCATTCTCCAGTCGGGCCTTCCTGGTGAGCGCCCGGCATTCATCGACGGGCCGATCGAGGTTTACGGCACGGACCTCGGGCATGCATCCACGGTGGACGAGGCGCTGGGCTGGTTGCTCAGCCGGCTGACCCCGGGCGGATACCTCGCGGTGCTGGCGTTCCTCGACCGGTACACCGAGTCCGACGCGGCGAAGATCCGGGCCGGGCTGGCCGACCACACCTCGCACCCGGTGACCTTCGGCTGGGGTCCGCGGTACCTGCATTCGACCGGGCAGTACCACAAGGGCGGCCCACCGGTCGGCACATTCCTGCAGATCACCGGTGCGGTGACCGAAGACCTGCCAGTACCCGGCCGGCCGTACACGTTCGGGCAGCTCGAGGCCGCGCAGGCGGCCGGTGACCGGGAGGCGCTGACCGGGCGGCGCCGTCCCCTCCTCCGACTACACCTGACCGATCGAGCGGCGGGTACGGCGCGGCTGCTCGCCGCTGTCGCAGAACTTCCCTGGGTTTCGTGAAAGGCCGGCGTCATGAGCGACTGGAGTGCCGTGGAAAGCGGTGAGGTGGCACGATGAAGAACCCGCTACGTGATCCACAGGATCGGCGACTGCCGAGGATCCCGGAGCCCTGCGCACTGGTGATCTTCGGAGTCACCGGCGACCTGTCGCGAAAAAAGCTGATTCCGGCCTTGTACGACCTGGCCAACCGGGGGCTGCTGCCGCCGGGCTTCGTCGTGCTCGGGTTCGCCCGGCGCGACTGGGGTGACGAGGACTTCGCCGACCTGGCCCGCAATGCCGCCCAGGCGCACGCCCGTACCCCGTGGCGCGACGAGGTGTGGGACCGGCTGAGCAGCAACATCAAGTTCGTGCCCGGCTCGTTCGACGACGACGAGGCGTTCGACCGGCTCGCGCAGACGCTCGACGAGCTGCGCGCCTCGCACGGCATCGAGGGCAACGCGGCGTTCTACCTGTCGATCCCGCCGTCGGCGTTCCCCGTGGTGCTCAAGCAGCTCGAGCGCACCGGCATGAGCGACAACCAGAAGTCCGGCGGCTGGCGCCGGGTCGTGGTGGAGAAGCCGTTCGGCAACGACCTGCAGTCGGCCAAGCAGCTCAACGACCTCGTCGACCACGCGTTCACGCCGGGCGACGTCTTCCGGATCGACCACTACCTGGGCAAGGAGACGGTTCAGAACATCCTGGCGCTGCGCTTCGCCAACACGCTCTTCGAGCCGGTCTGGAACTCGCTCTACGTCGACAGCGTCCAGATCACCATGGCCGAGGACGTGGGCATCGGCACCCGGGCGGCGTTCTACGACACCGTCGGCACCACCCGCGACGTGGTGCAGAACCACCTGCTCCAACTGCTGTCACTGGTGACCATGGAGGAGCCGACCGGATTCTCGGCCGACGAGATCCGCACCGAGAAGCTCAAGGTGCTGCGGGCGATCAAGCTGCCCGCCGACATCGCCCGCGACACCGTACGGGGGCAGTACCAGCCGGGCTGGGTGGCCGGCGAGCGGGTACCGGGCTACCTCGACGAGAAGGGCGTTCCCGCGGACTCCACCACCGAGACGTACGTGGCCCTGACGCTCGGTATCCAGAACCGGAGGTGGGCCGGCATCCCCTTCTACATCCGCGCGGGCAAGCGGCTGCCCCGGCGGGTCACCGAGATCGCGGTGCTGTTCAAGAAGGCGCCGCACCTGCCGTTCGCCCCGTCGGACGTGGAGATGCTCGGCGCCAACCAGTTCGTGATCCGGGTCCAGCCCGATGAGGGCATTACGCTGAAGTTCGGCTCCAAGGTGCCCGGCACCACCATGGAGGTCCGCGACATCACGATGGACGTGCAGTACGGCGAGGCGTTCACCGAGGCGAGCCCCGAAGCCTACGAACGCCTCATCCTCGACGTGCTGCTCGGCGACAAGACGCTGTTCCCGGACGCCGCGGAGGTGGAGGCCGGCTGGAAGGTCGTCGACCCGCTGGAAGAGGCGTGGACGGGCACCAAGCCGGAGCCGTACCGCGCCGGCGAGTGGGGGCCGCGCGCCGCGGACGAGATGCTGGTGCGGACCGGACGGGCCTGGCGCCGGGCATGATCGGGATTGCTGAACACGAGCGCAGGAGTAAGTCATGATCGGGCTCTGGGACACGACCGGCAGCGCGGTCGTCAAGGCGCTCGCGGCCGAGCGGCGTACCGCCGGCGGCGTGACGAGCGGGCTGGCCCTCACCCTCATCGTCATCACCGAAGAGGGCGAGGTCCGCGCCGCGGAGGCGGCCGCGACGGTCGCGGCCGCCGCGCACCCCTGCCGGCTGCTGATCGTCGTCCGTGACGAGGTCACCCACGCACGATCCCGCCTCGACGCGGAGGTCGTCGTCGGCGGCCGGCTCGGCCCGTGCGAGGCGGTCGTCATGCGCATGCGCGGACGGCTCGCCCTGCACGCCGAGTCGGTGGTCATGCCGCTGCTGGCACCGGACGTACCGGTGGTCACCTGGTGGCGGTGCGGACCGCCGGACCGCATCGCGTACGACCCGCTCGGCGTGGTGGCCGAACGCCGGATCACCGACACGCTGCAGTGCGACGACCCGCTCCTGGCACTGCGGACCCGGGCCGATGACTACGCGCCCGGCGACACGGACCTGGCGTGGACCCGCATCACCCCCTGGCGGACCCTGGTGGCGAGCGTGTTCGACGCCTCGCACACCCTGCCCACGACGATCACCATCGAGGCGTCCGAGAAGGACCCCAGCGCCCTGCTCATGAGCGGCTGGCTGCACAGCCGGCTGGGCGTCGAGCCGGAGCTGCTCCCGGTGCCGGGCGCGCACATGCAGGGCCTGACGATGCAGATGCGCGACGGGGGCACGGTGAAGATCCAGCGAGAGAACGGCTCGGCCCTGGTGCAGCGCACCGGCCTGCCCGACCGCAGGATGCCCCTGGCGGACCGGTCGCTGGGTGAGGACCTCGCCGAGGAGCTGCGCCGGCTCGACCCCGACCCGACGTACGCGATCGCGCTGGCGGCCGCCACCGGCCTGAACGGCTTCGAGAGACGCTCACCGCACCGGGTTCACATCTGGCACGACCCGGCGCTGGCGGAGCGGCCGGACACGGCCAACATCGCGGGCAGCGACGACGGCGCGACCGAGCACGCGGGGACGGGTCCGTCCGGCGCTCCGGAGGCTGAGGTGTCCGGCAGCGCGCGCGTCAGCGGCGACGTCGAAGCCGCCGGGGACACCCGGGCGCCGGCCGACACGAGCAACACCCCGCAATAGTCAACCGGATCGTGGACACGTGGGTCCTCCGGGCCCGCGTGTCCACGATTTCAATTGAGGAGCACCCTTGAGCGAAGTCAGCGTGATCGTCCATGCGGACGCGGGCATGCTCGCCCAGGCGGTCGCGGCCCGGCTCGCGGTCCGCCTGATCGACGCGCAGGCCGAGCGGGGCGAGGCGAGCGTGGTGCTGACCGGCGGCACGATCGCGGCGGCCGTGTACCGGGCGTTGCGCGACAGCCCGGCCCGCGACGCGGTCGACTGGGGACGTGTCGACGTGTGGTGGGGCGACGAACGCTTCGTGCCGCACGACGACCCCGACCGAAACGAGCTGCAGGCCAGGGAGGCGCTGCTCGACGCGCTGCCGCTGGATCCGGCACGGGTACACCCCATGCCGCCCTCCGACGGCCCCGACGGCCCCGACCCGGAGGCGGCAGCCGCACGGTACGCCGACGAGCTGTCGCGGGCCGCCAAGCCGGGGACCGCCGCGCTGCCGCACTTCGACCTGCTGCTGCTGGGGGTCGGCGAGGACGGCCACGTGGCGTCGGTGTTCCCGGAGCATCCGGTGGCCTACGAGGACCGGCCCGTCGCGGCGGTACGTGGCGCGCCGAAGCCGCCGCCGGTGCGGTTGACCCTGACGCTGCCGGCGATCAACACCGCCGAGGAGGTGTGGCTGATCGCGTCCGGCACCGGCAAGGCCAGCGCGGTCCGCCTGGCACTCTCCGGCGCCGGGCCGGTGCAGGTTCCCGCGGCAGGGGTGCGCGGCGTCGAACGTACGCTCTGGTTGCTGGACCGGCCCGCGGCCAGCGAGATCGGTCCGCGGTTCCGGTCCCTTCGCTGACCGGTAGCGGCGCCTACGGCAGAAAGAAAGGCGCCCGGCGACACGGGATCGTGTCGCCGGGCGCCCGTCGTTTCAGGTCAGGATGCGCCGTTCTGGGCCAGTTTCAGCCACAGGCCCAGGCCGATGATGCAGGCGAACCAGATGATCCCGACGAGAACGGTGTAGCGGTCGAGGTTCTTCTCCGCGACCGAGGAGCCGGCGAGGCTCGACGAAACGCCACCGCCGAACATGCTGGACAGGCCGCCGCCCTTCCCCCGGTGCAGCAGGATGAGCATGGTCAGCAGAATGCTGGTCAGCACGAGCAGCACGATCAGGGTGTAGGCGAACGCCATCATGGCGGGGCGGGTCCTCTCAGTAACGCGCGTAGGTGCGGCGTCTGCCAGGATAGCCGGGTCGGGCCGCCCCCGCGCACCATGGGGCGGCTCCGGCGGGCCGCCCGACGCTCACGAGCATAGATCACGGCGGCCGCACCGGGGTGGACGAGTCGCCGCCGGACGGCGGTGTCGGCGGAAACCGATTTCCCGCTGACGGCAAAGGCGCGGCCCGACCGGACCGCGCCTTCCCCGTCGGCGTGCGGTGTCAGTGCTCCTTGAAGCGGCAGATCCGGACGAACTCGTCGGCATCGATGCTCGCCCCGCCGACAAGCGCCCCGTCCACGTCGGGCTGGGCCATGATCGACGCGACGTTGTTGGCCTTCACCGAGCCGCCGTACAGGATGCGCACCCGGCCGGCGACGTCGCCGTAACGATCGGCGAGCCGGCTGCGCAGCGCGCCGATCACCTCCTGGGCGTCCTCGGGCGTGGCCGTCTTGCCGGTCCCGATCGCCCAGATCGGCTCGTAGGCCACGACGACCTTCTCGACCTGGTCCGGTTTGAGCCCCTTCAGCGCCGCGTCCAACTGCGCCACCGTGTGCGCCACGTGGTTGCCCGCCTCGCGGATCTCCAGCCCCTCCCCCACGCACAGGATCGGGCTCATGGAGTTGGCGAGCGCGGCCTTGACCTTGGCGGCCACCAGCGTGTCGTCCTCGTGGTGGTACATCCGGCGCTCCGAGTGGCCGACCACGACGTACTGGCAGCCCAGCTTGGCCAGCATGCCGCCGGAGACGTCACCGGTGTACGCGCCTGAGGCATGCGGCGAGAGGTCCTGCGCGCCGTACCCGAGCAGCAGCTTGTCTCCGTCGATGAGCGTCTGCACGCTGCGCAGGTCGACGAACGGGGGCAGCACCACCACCTCGACGTCGGTGAGCTGCTTCTCGGTGAGGCTGAACGCCAGCTTCTGCACCAGCGCGATGGCCTCGAGATGGTTGAGGTTCATCTTCCAGTTGCCGGCCATCAGCGGCCGGCGGCCAGCGGGCGAGCTCACGACTCCAGCACCTCGAGACCGGGCAGCTTTTTGCCCTCGAGGTACTCCAGCGAAGCGCCGCCGCCGGTGGAGATGTGACCGAAGGCGTCCTCGGGGATGCCGAGCTTGCGCACGGCCGCGGCGGAGTCGCCGCCACCGACCACGGTGAACCCGTCGACCTTGGTGATCGCCTCGGCCACGCCACGGGTACCCGCGGCGAACGGCTCCAGTTCGAACACGCCCATCGGCCCGTTCCAGAACACCGTCCTCGCCCCGGTCAGCGCGTCGGCGAACCCGGCGACCGTCTCCGGGCCGATGTCGAGGCCCAGCCATCCTTCCGGGATCGAGTCGGCCGGCACGGTCTGCGTCTGCGCGTCAGCGGCGAACTTGTCGGCAGCGACGATGTCCACCGGCAGAACGATCTTGTCGCCGGCCTGCGCGAGCAGCCCGCGACAGGTCTCGACCATGTCGTCTTCCAGCAGCGACGCGCCGACGCCGTGGCCCTGCGCCTTCAGGAAGGTGAAGCACATGCCACCGCCGATGAGCAGCTTGTCCACCTTCGGCAGCAGCGCCTGGATGACGGCGAGCTTGTCGGAGACCTTCGAGCCGCCGAGCACCACGACGTACGGCCGGGCCACCTCGTCGCTCGTGAGCCGGCGCAGCACCTCCACCTCGCCGACGACCAGGCCACCCGCGTAGTGCGGCAGCAGCGTGGCCACGTCGTAGACGCTCGCGTGCTTGCGGTGCACGGCGCCGAAGGCGTCGTCGACGTACGCCTCCCCGAACGCCGCGAGCTGGCGCGCGAACGCCAGCCGCTCCGCGTCGTCCTTGCTGGTCTCACCCGGGTTGAACCGCAGGTTCTCCAGCAGGGCGAGCTCGCCGTCGCCGAGACCGCCGACGGTCTGCTGCGCGCTGTCGCCGACCGTGTCGGTGGCGAACGCGACCGGCGAGCCGAGCAGTTGCGCCATCCGGTCGGCGACCGGGGCCAGCGAGTACTTGGGGTCCGGCGCACCCTTGGGGCGGCCCAGGTGGGAGCAGACCACGACGCGCGCGCCCCCGTCACGCAGGGCGGTCAGCGTCGGCAGGACGGCCCGGATCCGGCCGTCGTCGCTGATCTGTCCGTCGCTGAGCGGGACGTTGAGGTCGGCGCGCACGAGCACACGCCGACCCCGTACGCCCTCGCCAAGCAGGTCGTCGAGGGTCTTCACAGCTGCGAACCCACCAGCTTCACCAGGTCGACGAGGCGGTTGGAGTAGCCCCACTCGTTGTCGTACCAACCGACGACCTTGGCCTGGTTGCCGTTGACCATGGTCAGCTGCGAGTCGAAGGTGCAGCTCGGCGCGGTGTTGGCGATGTCGGAGGAGACGATCGGGTCCTCGGTGTAGAGCAGGATGCCCTTGAGCGGGCCGTCCGCCGCCGCCTTGAACGCGGCGTTGATCTCTTCCTTGGTGGTCTCCCGGCCCAACTCCAGCACCAGGTCGGTCACCGAACCGGTCGGCACCGGCACCCGCATCGCGATGCCGTCCAGCTTGCCCTTGAGCTCGGGGATGACCAGGCTCGTCGCCTTCGCGGCGCCGGTCGTGGTCGGGATGATGTTGATCGCCGCGGCACGGGCCCGCCGCAGGTCCTTGTGCGGGAAGTCCAGGATCACCTGGTCGTTGGTGTACGCGTGGATCGTCGTCATCAGGCCCTTGTTGATGCCGAAGTTCTCCAGCAGCACCTTCGCCATCGGGGCGACGCAGTTGGTCGTGCAGGACGCGTTCGAGATGATGTTGTCCTTGGCCGCGTCGTACTTGTCGTCGTTGACGCCCATCACGATGGTGATGTCCTCGCCCTTGGCGGGCGCCGAGATGATGACCTTCTTGGCGCCGGCATCGAGGTGCTTGCGCGCGTCGTCGGCCTTGGTGAACCGGCCGGTCGATTCGATGACGATGTCGGCGCCCAGGTCGCCCCAGCCCAGGGCGGCGGGGTCGCGCTCGGCCTGCGTCTTGATCCGCTTGCCGTTGACAGAGATCGACTCGTCGTCGTAGGTGACCTCGGCGTCGAGCTTGCCCAGCAACGAGTCGTACTTGAGCAGGTGTGCGAGCGTCTTGTTGTCGGTCAGGTCGTTGATGCCTACGATCTCGACATCGGCGCGCTGGTCCACAACCGCGCGGAAGAAGTTACGACCGATGCGGCCGAAGCCGTTAATGCCAACCCGGATGGTCACAGGACACATCTCCTCGCCGTGTCGCCGGCGCCCTCGGCAGCCGGCAGCCCAGAGTAATCCGGCCGCTGCCGCGGCCCGTGCCACCGCGTTAGACCGACCGACCACGCGACGGCGACGCCCGGCGAGCGAACCGAGTCGGCCTCGTCGCCGAACAACGTGACGATATCGCCAATGGGAATCCGCCGCCGCACGGGGGGACCATTTTCGATCATCCCGACCGGTTCGCTGGCGTCGATTCCCCTGGCCGGGCGCGGCGTCAGCTCGCCATCATCTCCGGGGTGACAGCGGACTCGGTGTCCGGGATGCCGAGATCGCGGGCGCGCTTGTCGGCCAGGGCCAGCAGCCGGCGGATCCGGCCGGCGATCGCGTCCTTGGTCAACGGCGGGTCCGAGAGGGCGCCCAGCTCCTCCAGCGAGGCCTGCCGGTGCTCCAGCCGCAGCTTGCCGGCGCTGGAGAGGTGGTGCGGTGCGGTGTCGCCGAGAATCTCCAGCGCCCGGGACACGCGCGCCGCCGCCGCGACCGCCGCCCGGGCGGAGCGGCGCAGGTTGGCGTCGTCGAAGTTGGCCAGCCGGTTGGCCGTGGCGCGGACCTCACGCCGCACCCGCCGCTCCTCCCAGGCCAGCACGCTGTTGTGCGCGCCGATGCGGGTGAGCAGTGCGCCGATCGCGTCACCGTCCTTGACCACGACGCGGTCGACGCCGCGCACCTCCCGCGCCTTCGCCGTGATGCCCACCCGCCGGGCAGCGCCGACCAGCGCGAGCGCGGATTCCGGGCCGGGGCAGGTGACCTCCAGCGCGCAGGAGCGCCCCGGCTCGGTCAGCGAGCCGTGGGCCAGGAACGCGCCGCGCCAGGCGGCGACGGCGCAGCACATGTTGGCCGAGACGACGTGCGCCGGCAGGCCCCGGACCGGACGGCCGCGGACGTCCAGCAGGCCGGTCTGGCGCGCGAGGGCCTCGCCGTCCTTGACGACCCGCAGGATGAAGTGCGTGGCCTTGCGCAGCCCGCCGGAGGCCAACAGGTGCACCTCGCTGGCGTAGCCGTAGACCTCAGCGATCTCGGTCCGCAGCCGCCGGGCCACCGCGTTGGTGTCCAGCTCCGCCTCCACCACCACCCGTCCGGAGACGATGTGCAGGCCGCCCGCGAACCGCAGGAGCGCCGCCATCTCCGCCCGGCGGCAGCAGGGCTTGGTCACGCTAACCCGGCTGAGCTCGTCTTTGACCGCGCCGGTCATCGCCATTGTGTCGTCACCTCGTGGGCCGATCCGTCGTCTGTGCGTCAGTATCCATCGCCGGCCCAAGCGGGCCGACTCGATCATGGAAGACCTAGCACCGCCTCCAGGGCTGCCGCCAACGCGGCCGGGTCGTGCCGAGCAGACCCGTCTGGCGCGGCGACAGGCGCCAGCGACAACCGTGCGCCCAGCGTTTCTGCCGCACGATGTACCGGCTCAGGGTCTCCGACCGCTTTCCCGTCAGCAAGTACTACATCGACCCGGAGGCCCGGTAGGTAACGGGTCAAGGCGGCCAAATGCTCCGGCAACGAGAGTCCGTGCGTCTCCTTCTCCGCCACCAGATTGAGGATGACCAGGCGCTTCGCTCGACTGGCGGCGACCGCGGCGCCCAGCTCGGGCAGCAGGAGGTGAGGGATGACACTCGTGAACCACGAACCGGGACCGAAGATCAGCCAGTCCGCCGCCTCCACCGCCGACAGCACCTCGACGCAGGTGGCGACGTGCTCGGGCCGCAGGCGTATCCGCCGCACCGCGCCGGGGGTCACCGCGACCGCGTGCTGTCCCCGCACGACCACCACGTCGTCGGGCCGCGCCGGCTCGCCACCGAGCACGTCGGCCTCGATGCTCACCGCGTGGCGCGACATGGGCAGCACCCGGCCGCAGCAGTCCAGCATCCCGGCGGCGTGGTCGAGCGCCGCCACCGGGTCGCCCAGCAGTTCCATCAGGCCGAGCAGCGCGAGATTGCCGACCGCGTGGCCGGACAGGGGGCCGTCGCCGTCGAAGCGGTACTGGAAGAGATCCGCCGTGAGCGTGCCATCCGGACCGTCGACGTCCGCCAACGCGACCAGCGCCTGCCTCAGGTCGCCCGGGGGCAGCCCGCCGCGCTCGGCCCGCAACCGCCCGCTGGAGCCTCCGTCGTCGCCGACCGTGACGACCGCGGTGATGTCGAGCGACCGCGGCTGCCGCTCACTACTCCACTGCTGGCGCAGCAGACGCAGGGCGCGCAGTGACGCCGACAGCCCGTGCCCGCCGCCGAACGCGACGACGCGGACCGCATCCGCTTCACCCACGGTGACCCTCCGCTGCGCTTTTCGTGACGGCAACCCTTCGGTGCGCTCCGCGAATGGTACGGCTCGGCGCCCGGTGCCCTGCGGGCCGGATCATTCTCAGCCGCACGGCACGGACGGCGTCGCGCAGCCCCGCTCCCCCGGCCGGAAGCACGCCGTCACCCGGCCCGGCGCCCCGGGCAGGTGCACCGGCCCGCTGTGCCCGCCGGTCCGCCCACTCACTCACTCACTCACGGCCCAGGTCGCGATGCTGAGCTGACGCGGCCATCCGCCCCTCGCGCAGCCGGCGCGCCAACTCCTCCGCGATCGCGACGCTGCGGTGCTTGCCGCCGGTGCAGCCGACGGCAATGGTGACGTACCGCTTCCCCTCCCGCTCGAAACCGGGAGCGGTCGCATTGAGCAGTCGAGCCAGCGTCTCCACGAACGTCACGGCCCCGCGCTGGCTCAGCACGTACCGGCTGACCTCCTGCTCCCGGCCGGACCTGTCGCGCAGCTCCGGCACCCAGTAGGGGTTGGGCAGGAACCTGGCGTCGACGACGAAGTCGGCGTCGGGCGGCAGCCCGTACTTGAAGCCGAACGACAGCACGGTAACCCGCAGCCGGCGGGTGTCCTCCGCGGCGAACATCTCCTCGACGCGCGCCCGCAACTGGTTGACGTTGAGGTGGCTGGTGTCGATGAAGACGTCGGCCTGCTCGCGCGCCTCCCGCAGCAGCTCCCGCTCGGCGGCGATGCCGTCGGACAGCCGCCCCTCCCCCTGCATCGGGTGCGGGCGCCGGACGCTTTCGAACCGCCGGATCAGCACGTCCGTGTCGGCATCGACGAAGACCACCTGCGGTTGGAAACCCCGCTCCCGCAGCGCCTTGATGGCGCCGGCCAGGTCGGTGGAGAACGCCCGGCTGCGCACGTCGAGCACCATCGCGGTGCGCCGCGCCGAGCCGCCGGCGGCGAACGCCAGCTCAGCCATGTCGATCATGAGCGCCTGTGGCAGGTTGTCCACCACGTAGTAGCCGACGTTCTCCAGCGCCCGGGCCACGGTGCTCCGGCCGCCGCCGGACATGCCGGTCACGATGACCAGGTCGGTGTCCGAGCGCAGCGGCTCAGGTGTCTCCCCGGTAGGTGCCGTTCGTAGCGTCACGCTTCCCCCTCGCCCGTCGCCCGGCTGCCGCGATGACGTCGCGGACGGCTCACCCCGGCAACGATCCTAGGTTGCCTCGGGCGCGCGATCGGCGTCGGTCATGCCCGCTGTAGGGAGAACTGTGCCGCTTTGGCCGGAGGCCGGTCGGCCGTTGGTGCGAGCAGGATCACCGATCGCCGGCGTGCCGACGGCCGCCAGAATGGCCTCCGCGGTGCGGCGGCCGATCCCCGGCACCTCCACGATCTCGTCGACGGTCGCCACCTTCAGCCGCTTGAGCGAGCCGAAGTGGCGCAGCAACGCCTTCCGCCGCACCTCGCCGAGGCCGGGCACGCCGTCGAGGTCGGAGGCGACCATCCGCTTCGACCGCTTCTGCCGGTGGTAGGTGATCGCGAAGCGGTGGGCCTCGTCGCGGACCCGCTGAAGCAGGTACAACCCCTCCGACGTACGCGGAAGGATCAGCGGGAACTCCTCGTCCGGTATCCACACCTCTTCCAACCGCTTCGCCAGCCCGCAGACGGCCACGTCGGTCACGCCCAGGTCGGCCATCACCCGAGCGGCCGCGTTCACCTGCGGCTGGCCTCCGTCGACCACGACCAACTGCGGCGGGTACGCGAACCGGCGCGGCCGGCCGGTCTCCGGATCGATGCCGGGCAGGTCGCCGGGGTCGGCGGCCGCCACGCTCTCGGCCACCTCCTGCCGGTACCGGCTGAAACGGCGCCGCAGCACCTCCGAGATCGCCGACACGTCGTCGCTCTGGCCCGTGATCGCGAACCGCCGGTACTCGCTCTTACGCGCGAGCCCGTCTTCGAACACGACCATGCTCGCCACCACGTCGGTGCCCTGAATCTGCGACACGTCGTAACACTCGATGCGCAGCGGGGCGCTGTCGAGAGCGAGCGCGTCAGCCAACTCTTCCAGGGCCCTGCTGCGGGTGGTCAGGTCACCGGCCCGACGCAGCTTGTGCCGGGCCAGGGCCTGCTCGGCGTTGTGCGCGACGGTCTCCTGGAGCGTCTTCTTGTCGCCCCGCTGGGGAACCCGGATCGTGACCCGGCTGCCGCGCAGCCCGGACAGCCAGTCCGCCAGGGCGTCCACATCCGCCGGCAGCTCGGGCACCAGCAGTTCGCGCGGGATCCCGCTGGCCGCACCGTTCGCGGCCGCCTCCTCGCCGTACACCTGGGAGCAGAAGTGGTGGACGAGGTCGCCGGGGCCGAGGTCCTCGGTCTTCTCGACCACCCACCCGCGCTGGCCGCGCACCCGGCCACCGCGCACATGGAACACCTGCACCGCGGCTTCGAGGGGGTCGTCGGCGAACGCGACGACGTCGGCGTCGGTGCCGTCGCCGAAGACGACGGCCTGCTTCTCCATGGCCCGGCGCAACGCCATCAGATCGTCGCGCAGCCGGGCGGCGAGCTCGAAGTTCAGCTCGCTGGAGGCCTGCTGCATCTCGCGCTCGAGCCGTTTCATCAGCAAGTCGGTCTTGCCGGCCATGAAGTCGCAGAAGTCGAGCACGATCTGGCGGTGCTCGTCGGCGCTCACCCGCCCGACGCACGGCGCCGAGCACTTGCCGATGTCTCCGAGCAGGCACGGACGGCCCATCCGGTGCGCCCGCTGGAACACACCGGCCTTGCAGGTGCGCGCCGGGAACACCCGCAGCAGCAGGTCGAGCGTCTCGCGGATGGCCCAGGCGTGGGCGTACGGACCGAAGTAGCGCACGCCCTTGCGCTTGGCGCCCCGCATCACCTGCAGCCGCGGGTACTCCTCGTCGAGGGTCACCGCGAGGTACGGGTATGACTTGTCGTCGCGGTAACGGACGTTGAAGCGCGGATCGTATTCCTTGATCCACGCGTACTCGAGCTGGAGGGCTTCGACCTCGGTGCCGACCGTCACCCAGTCGACCGAGCCCGCCGTCGTGACCATCTGCTGGGTCCGCGGATGGAGCGTCCAGACGTCGGCGAAGTACGAGTTGAGCCGCTGCCGCAGGCTCTTGGCCTTGCCGACGTAGATCACCCGGCCGGTCGGATCACGGAACCGGTAGACACCGGGCTGTTCGGGGATGGTGCCCGAGGCGGGGCGGTACGTGGACGGATCAGGCACGTATGCGAGCGTAGCCCGCGCCTATGTCAAAACCGGCGTTCGGTGGGCGCCCAGGCGGTTCGTCGACCCGGACGCCCACGCACGCTCAGGCGAGTACGATCTCGTCGCCCTGGACCGTGACGTTCTTGGGCGCGAGCCCCGACGGAGAGGGACCGGCCTTGACGGAGCCGTCGGCCGCCGAGAACTTGCTGCCGTGGCAGGGGCAGTTGATGGTGCCGTTCGCGACGGTGTTGACCATGCAGCCGGCGTGGGGGCACCTCGCGCTGAACGCCTTGAACTTGCCGGCGGCCGGCTGGGTGACGACGATGCCCTGCGCGGCGATGACCTTGCCGCCGCCGACGGGGATGTCGGTCTTCTTCGCCAGCGCCGCGCCGCCACCCTGCTGGCCGGCTTGGCCAGCTTGGCCGGACTGGCCGGACTGGCCGGACTGGCCGGACTGCTGCTGCGCGGCGGTGGTGGGAGCGGTCTGTCCGCCGGCGTTGGTGTTCGCGCCCCCGCTTGCGCCGTTGTCGGATGTGTTACCGCTACAGGCGGCAAGCACCGCGGCGGCACCGACGCCAGCGGCGCCGGCGAGCACGTTACGCCTGGTCGTCTCGCTCATCTCGCTCCTCATCGGTAGAAAAGCCTCTGTCGTCCGTATTTACGCAGCCGGGTGCCGGCCGGTTCAGCGCGGCCCACGACAGCGTGCGGGGCGACACGGTATCGGTGCCCGCGACGGTCGACAAATTATGAGACGGGTACCTGACGCCGACCGCCGTGGTCCACGGCGGTCAGCGTCGGGTGAGCACGCCAGGCGGTCGCCGGCAATGACCGACGGACAGCGTCAGCGGGCGGCGGTCGCCGTCCGCTTGGCCGCCTTGCGGGCCGGGCTCTTCACCGCCTTCTTCGCGGGCTGCCGACCGGAGCCGTTCGCCTTCTCGGCGCGCGCCTGGGCGGTGCCGCCGGCCGGCTCGCCGTCGAGCCCGAGAATCGGGCGCAGGAACTGGCCGGTGTGGCTCTCCGGGATCTCGGCGACCTCCTCGGGCGTGCCGGCCGCGACGACGGTGCCGCCCTTGTGCCCGCCCTCCGGACCCATGTCGATGATCCAGTCGGCGGTCTTGATGACATCGAGGTTGTGCTCGATCACGATCACCGTGTTGCCCTTGTCGACCAGGCTCTCCAGCACCAGCAGCAGTTTGCGGATGTCTTCGAAGTGCAGGCCCGTCGTCGGCTCGTCCAGCACGTACACCGTCCGTCCGGTCGACCGCTTCTGCAGTTCGGCGGCGAGCTTGACGCGCTGGGCCTCCCCGCCGGACAGCGTGGGCGCGGGCTGGCCGAGGCGCACGTACCCGAGGCCGACGTCGACGAGCGTCTTGAGGTGACGGTGGATCGCCGAGATCGGCTCGAAGAAGGTGGCCGCCTCTTCGATGGGCATGTCCAGGACCTCGGAGATGGTCTTGCCCTTGTAGTGGACCTCGAGCGTCTCGCGGTTGTACCGGGCTCCCTTGCACACCTCGCACGGGACGTACACGTCGGGCAGGAAGTTCATCTCGATCTTGATGGTGCCGTCACCGGCGCACGCCTCGCAGCGGCCGCCCTTGACGTTGAACGAGAAGCGCCCCGGACCGTATCCGCGCACCTTCGACTCGGCCGTCTCGGCGAACAGCCGCCGGATGTGGTCGAAGACCCCGGTGTAGGTCGCCGGGTTGGACCGCGGCGTACGCCCGATCGGTGACTGGTCGACGCCGACCACCTTGTCGACGTTTTCCAGACCGGTCACGCGGGTGTGCCGGCCCGGAACCAGGCGGGCGCCGTTGATCTGGTTGGCGAGCACCGCGTGCAGGATGTCGTTGACCAGCGTCGACTTGCCCGAGCCGGACACACCGGTCACGGCCACGAACTGGCCGAGCGGGAACGACACGGTCAGGTTGCGCAGGTTGTTCTCGCGCGCGCCGTGCACGGTCAGCTCACGGCCGGCCGTACGCGGTCGGCGGACCTGCGGCGTCGGGATGCTCCGCCGGCCCGACAGGTAGGCCCCGGTCAGCGACTCCTCGCAGGCGAGCAGGTCGGCGACCGATCCAGTGTGTACGATCTTGCCGCCGTGCTCGCCCGCGCCCGGTCCGATGTCGACGATCCAGTCGGCGGTGCGGATGGTGTCCTCGTCGTGCTCGACCACGATCAGTGTGTTGCCGAGCGACTTGAGCCGGACCAGGGTCTCGATCAGCCGGTGGTTGTCGCGCTGGTGCAGACCGATGCTGGGCTCGTCGAGCACGTACAGCACGCCGACCAGGCCGGAGCCGATCTGGGTGGCCAGCCGGATGCGCTGCGCCTCACCGCCGGACAGCGTGCCGGCGGCCCGGTCCAGCGACAGGTAGTCCAGGCCGACGTCGACCAGGAAGCGCAGCCGGGCGTTGATCTCCTTGAGCACCCGCTCGGCGATCATCTTCTGCCGGCCGGTCAGCTTCATCTGGCCAAGGATCTCGGCGCACTCGCCCACCGAGAGGTTGCACAGCTCGGCGATGCTGCGGCCGTCGAGGGTCACCGCGAGAATCTCCGGCTTGAGCCGGGCGCCACCGCACGCGGCGCACGGCACATCGCGCATGTACCCCTCGTACTTCTCCCGCGACCACTCGGACTCGGTGTCGTTGTGCCGGCGCTCGATCCACTGCACGACGCCCTCGAAGCCCGTGTAGTACGACCGCTCCCGGCCGTACTTGTTGCGGTAGCGCACGTGGACCTGGTCGCCGGAGCCGTACAGGATCGCCTTCTGGGCCCGGCTGGGCAGCGCCCGCCACGGGGTGTCCAGGCTGAAGCCCAGGTCGGAGCCGAGCGCCTCCAACAGGCGCAGGAAGTAGTCGAGGCTGTGGCCGCCCGACCACGGCTGGATCGCGCCTTCCCGCAGGCTGCGCTCCACATCCGGGATGATCAGCTCCGGGTCGACCTCCTTCTTGGTGCCGATGCCGGTGCACTCCGGGCAGGCGCCGAAGGGTGAGTTGAACGAGAAGCTGCGCGGCTCCAGGTCGTCGATGGCCAGCGGGTGGTCGTTGGGGCAGGCCAGGTGCTCGGAGAAGCGCCGCTCGCGGTGCGGGTCGTCATCGGGTAGGTCGACGAACTCCAGGATCACCACGCCGGCGGCGAGCTTGAGGGCCGTCTCGACCGAGTCGGTCAGCCGCTGCTTGGCACTGGGCTTGACGGCGAGACGGTCGACGACCACCTCGATGGTGTGCTTCTCCTGCTTCTTGAGCTTGGGCGGCTCGGTCAGCGGATGCACCACGCCGTCGACGCGGACCCGGGCGAAGCCCTTCGACTGCAGTTCGGCGAAGAGGTCGACGTACTCACCCTTGCGCTCGCGCACCACGGGCGCGAGCACCTGGAAACGGGTGCCCGGCTCCATGGCCAGCACCCGGTCGACGATCTGCTGCGGCGTCTGCTTGGCGATCGCCTCGCCGCAGACCGGGCAGTGCGGCTCGCCCACCCGGGCGTAGAGCAGCCGCAGGTAGTCGTAGACCTCGGTGATCGTGCCGACCGTCGACCGCGGGTTGCGCGAGGTCGACTTCTGGTCGATGGAGACCGCGGGGCTCAAACCCTCGATGAAGTCGACGTCGGGCTTGTCCATCTGGCCCAGGAACTGCCGGGCGTACGACGACAGCGACTCCACGTACCGCCGCTGACCCTCGGCGAAGATCGTGTCGAAGGCGAGACTGGACTTGCCCGAGCCGGACAGCCCGGTGAAGACGATCAGCGCGTCCCGAGGAAGCTCGAGGTTGACATCGCGCAGGTTGTGCTCCCGCGCTCCGCGAATGATCAGTCGGTCGGCCACGGCCCGCCCTCAGTAGTTGGTCTGTCCCGATTCACACCCATCCGGGTGCCGCAGCAACTGTATCCGGGGGGTCTGACATTTCTTGCCGCCGCCAGACCGCCGTCACCAGAGTACGCAGCACACCGCCCCCGCCGGTCGCGGTACGGGCCTTCCGTGTTGGCCAACGACGCGGCCCGGCGCGCGGTCACGCCCGCCCGGCTCCGAGTCATGATCGTGGAGAGTTCGCGGGGCGATGGCCCCCCGAACTCTCCACGATCATGAAAGCTTCCGCAGCGTGACCGCCGGCAGGTCGGCCGGCTCGGCCTCGGGGGTGTCGATCACCACACCCCCGCCCGGCACCGGGATCAGGCCCCGCAGGCTCGTCGTACGCCTGCCCCGGCCGTCGGCGCGCAGCGCCTGCGTCGTCAACACGGTCGCCCCGGCCAGCGCGTCGACCACGCCCGCCCGGGCCGCGCGGGAACTCCCGAGCAGGCCGAGGGTCCGCCCGCGCCCGGTGTACCGGCGCAGGTGCGCCAGCCCGGCGCCGGTACGGACGTCGACCACGTGCACCGGCACGCCGGGGGCGACCGGGCGGGGGCGCGCGTCCCCCCGGCCCGCCGTCGTCAGGACCACCACGGACGTGACGCCGGCGGCGGCGACCGGAGCGAGCAGCCGCGCGATCCGACCGCCGTCCGGGGCGGGCTCGAGCGGCTCGACCACGGCGACGGCATCCAGGTTGGCGGCGAGCGGCCGACCATACCTGCCGCCGCCCCCGACCGCGTTGCGGCGGGGCAGCACGGACTCGACCGTCACCCGACGGTCCGGCCAGGTGTGTACGACCACCCAGTCACCGGCGCACGGCAGTACGCCGGGGTCGCACGCGGCGGCGGCGAGGACCGCACCCGCGAGGCTCGCCCGTACCGCGCCGGACTCGCCCAGGACGGTGCAGACCCCACGGTCGACCCGCATGACCCGGCCCGGCCGCCGCGAGGGGCGGTCATAGCCGGCGTACGCGGCGGCGAAGGACGGATCCCAGCCCAGGGACCCCAGGTCGAACGTCATCGTCTTCCTTGTCTGTGGAGGTCTGCGGATGCGGCGGGTCCGTGGAGGTCCACGGATGCGGCGGAAAGACGCCTTGCACGCCCACCACCTGCCCTTCCGCCCGATATGACGATGAACGCGTTCACCCACGACGGTAGGGGCGCGGCGGCGGCGGGGAAACCGAATATCGGCTCGCCGCGGTCGGTCACGGCCGTCGGGAACGTGCCGCCGGACCGGGCATAAAGTGTGGTCATGACCGCCGACCCGCTCGTACTCCTTCCCGAGATCGACCGGGCAACGGCCCGGCTGCTCGAGATGGCGCGCGATCTCGACGACGCCGCGATCGCCGAGCCGTCGCGGCTGCCCGGCTGGACCCGCGGGCACCTGCTGACACACGTCGCGCGCAACGCCGACGCGTGTGTCAACCTGCTGACCGGCGCCCGCACCGGGGTCGACACGCCGATGTACCCCGACGACCGCCGGCGCGACGCCGACATCGAAGCCGGGGCCGGCCGGCCCGTCGCCGAGCAGGTCGCCGACCTGTCGGCGGCGGGGGCGCGGCTCGACGCCGCCATCGCCGCGATGCCCCCGGACGCCTGGGCGAACACCGTGCGCTGGCGCGGGGGCCACACCCGGCCGGCGGCCTACGTTCCCTGGGCCCGGCTGTGCGAACTGGAGATCCACCAGGTCGACCTCGACGCCGGGTACCGGCCGGCCGACTGGTCCGACGCCTTCGTCCACCGGCTGCTGCACGACCTCGCCACCGACCTGGCCGACGGGATGGCGCCGGCCCGGCTGCACGCCACCGACCTCGACCACGAGCTGTCCATCGGTACCGGCCCGGCGGTGACCGTCAGCGGCAGCGGCCATGCGCTCGCCGCGTGGCTCAGCGGTCGCTCCGACGGCGCCGACCTGACGGTGACACCGGAGGGGCCGCTACCGACCGTGCCGGTGTGGAAGTGAGAATGTGGTGGTGACGTACACCGGCAAGGTCTCCCCCGGCGGTCCGCCGGACATCCGCGAACTGGCCGACCTGACCATCATCAAGGTCTCCGTCGGCCCCATGGACAACAACGCCTACCTGCTGCGCAGCGCCGGCGAGCAGCTGCTGATCGACGCGGCCAACGAGCCGCACCGGCTGCTGTCGCTGCTCGGCGAGGGGGGCCTCGCGACCGTGGTCACCACGCACCGGCACGCCGACCATTGGCAGGGCCTGTCCGACGTGGTCGGCATCACCGGCGCCGAGTCGCTGGCGCACGAGGCCGACGCGCCGGAGATCCCGATCGTGTCGCAGACCCTCAAGGACGGCGACCGGGTGCAGGTCGGCGACGCTGAGCTCGAGGTCATCCACCTCGTCGGGCACACGCCCGGCTCGGTCGCGCTGCTCTACCGGGACCCGGCCGGGCACCCCCACCTGTTCACCGGCGACTCGCTGTTCCCCGGTGGGCCGGGACGGACGACGAACCCGCACGACTTCAACTCGCTCATGACCGACCTGGAGACCAAGATCTTCGGGCGGCTGCCCGACGAGACCTGGTTCTACCCGGGCCACGGCAACGACAGCACGCTCGGCGCCGAACGGCCGTCCATCCCGGAGTGGCGCGCGCGGGGCTGGTGATCGACGCCCGCGACACCCGGTGCCGCGCGACGGGTGGTGAATAGCCCCGGACGACGGGGAAGGCAGGACGGCGCTGGCCAGTCGCCGTCGAGCCGATCGGGAACCCGCATGATCTACGGCTACCCGGACCACCCCACCGTGCCGGCCGGCGGCCGGCTGACGCTGCGCGTGTCGACGGACGCCCCCGAGTTCCGCGTCGAGCTGCACCGGTGGGGCGACGGTATCCCGCTCCACGCGCGATCCTCCTGGTATGACGGGCACCGGCTGCCCGCCCACCCGCCGTACCAGGACTGGGGCCGGCCCGGCGCCGGTCTGCACGGGGAGGAGCTGCCGGGCTGGCCGGCCTACCCGTTCACCATCCCGCGCGACTGGCCCTCGGGGGTGTACCTCGCGACCCTCATCGAGGGCGACGGCCGGGGGCGCGATCTCGTGCGCGCGGACGGTCACGGCCCGGACGCCCGGCACGCGAGGGCGCTGTTCGTCGTCCGGGGCGACCGGATCGGCGCGTCCATCCTGTACAAGCTGCCGCTGCTGACCTACCACGCCTACAACCAGGTGACACCGCGCCGGTACGACCCGACGACCGGCCGCGGCGGCTGGTGCCTGTACACCCTGCCCGAGCCCGGTGACGTTCCGGCGCCGGTCCCCCGATCGGTCTCCTGGCGACGGCCCGGCGGCGGGGTGGGCGGCACGCCGTGGGACCTCGACAACTTCGACCCGTACGACCCGACCCCCCGGCAGACGTTCGCCCACTGGGACGCGCCCTTCATCTCGTGGTTGGAGCGCACCGGCCACCGCGTCGACTACTGCACCGACCTCGACGTGCACGACGCCGGCGGTCCGGACCTGCTGCGCCGGTACCGGCTGCTGCTGTCGGTCGGCCACGACGAGTACTGGTCGGACGCGATGCGCGCGCACGTGGAGGGGTTCGTCCGGGCCGGCGGGAACGTCGCCTTCTTCGGCGGCAACACGTGCTGGTGGCGCGTGGAGTTCGACGACGACGCCACCTTCCGCCGGGTGGCCTTCTGGTCGGATCTCGGTGCCCCCGAGAACACCCTCACCGGCGTGAGCTTCCGCAACGGCGGGGAGCGTGACCGCGACACCCATCCCGTCCCGGTGGGCTACCGGGCCCAGCACACCGACCACTGGGTGTACGAGGGCACCGGCCTGCGCGACGGCGACAGCTTCGGCGACCTGCCGGACGAGTACCTCGTCGGGTACGAGTGCGACGGCGCCCACTTCGACCGCGGCCGGCTGGCGCGCGGGTGGGCGGCCCGACCGACCGGTGCCGACGGGACCCCGGACAGCTTCACGATCCTGGGCGTCGGTGACCTCGCCGCGAGCGGTTGGGGGCGCGGCAACCGGGCCGCGACGATGGGCCTGTACACCGCGAACGGGACCGTCTTCACCGCCGCCACCACCGACTGGGCGCGGCTGCTGCGCGACGGTCGCTCACCGGCGGTGGACCGGATCACCCACAACGTGCTCGACCGGCTGGCGGGCCCGCTGCCCGGCTGACGGGCCGCCCCACGCGATGCTCTGCCCGGGGGCCATCTCGATCAGCTCGACCCGGTCGAGCCCGAGGTCGTCGAGAGCGCGACGGAACCGGGCCGGCACGTCCCGGGAACCGGGGCTGATCCCGTAGTGCATCGGCACCACCCGGTCCACCCCGAGCAGGCGGGTCGCCACGGCGGCCTCCTCGGGCCCCATCGTGTGCTCGTCCCCCATCGGCAGCAGGGCAAGGTCGGGCCGGTACACCTCGTGGATCAGCCGCATGCCGGGGAACGCGGCGGTGTCTCCGGCATGGTAGATCCGGGCGCCGTTGGAGAAATGCAGCACGAAACCGGCGGCGACGCCGACGTACGCGCCGGGGTCGCCGTCGATGCTCGAGCTGTGCTCGGCCGGCGTCATCGTCACCCGCACGCCCGCCAGGTCAACGATGCCGCCGACGTTCATCGTCCGTACGTGCGGCATACCCCGCGACCGCAGCCAGTTGCCCAGCTCCGCCACGGCGACGATCGTCGGCGCTCCGGTCCGGGCGACGGTGAACACGTCGCCGAGGTGGTCGTGGTGGCCGTGCGTGATCAGAATCAGGTCGACCGCGCCCACGTCCCTGGCCGACTCGGGGCAGAGCGGGTTGCCGTAGGTCCACGGGTCGACCAGGACCACCTTCGCCTCGGGCGTGGTGAAGCGGAACGTGGCGTGGCCCAGGCAGGTGATCCCGACCGCGTTGTCGACCACCGTCGTCACCGGCCCGGAACCGGGGGCTCCACCCGCTTGCGCACCAGGTACGGCGGCATCGCGAGCGCATGCATCGACGTCTGTCGCAGGCAGTCCAGCGCGTCCCGCGGGGTCTCCACCAGTGGGTCGCCCTTGCGGTTGAGGGACGTGTTCAGCAGCACCGGGCAGCCCGTGCGCGCCGCGAAGGCGGTCAGCAGCGTGTACAGGAATGGGGTGTTGGCCTCCTCGACGGTCTGCAGGCGCGCGGTCCCGTCGATGTGCGTGATCGCCGGTAGCGCGGCGCGGTAGGCGGGCCGGACCTCGGCCGCGTACTGCATGAACGGCGCCGGCCGGTCGACGTCGAAGATGGTCGCGGCGGCGTCGGCCAGCACGATCGGCGCCAGCGGCCGGAACCACTCGCGGCCCTTGACCTGCGAGTTGATGAACCGCTGCAGCTCCGGGTGGCGGGCGTCGGCGAGGATGCTCCGATCGCCGAGCGCGCGGGGTCCCGACTCGCTGCGGCCGGAGTGCAGCCCGACCACCCGGCCGGAGTCGAGCAGCCGCACGATCTCGTCGACGAGGTCGGCCGGCCGCTCGACGACGAGGTCCGGTGGCGCGGCGCGCAGCGCGTCCTCCACCGCGCCCGGGTCCGGATCGGGACCGAGGAAGTCGTTGACCCAGCGGAACTCGCTGGGCTGCTCGAGACACTCGATCATGCCGTAGAGGGCGCAGCCCAGCGCGGTGCCGCCGTCGTGGGGGCTGGGCGGGATGAAGACGTCGGTGAACCCGCTCTCGCGCAGGAGCCGGCCGTTGGCCGAGCAGTTGAGCGCCGTTCCGCCGGCGAAGCAGAGGTTGGCCGCGCCGGTCTCGCGGTACACCCAGCCGGCGACCCTCAGCAGGGCGGACTCGAACGCGCGCTGCCCCTCGGCGGCCAGGTTGGCGCAGTCTTCGAACGTGCCGGTGCCGGTTGCGAAGAACGCGAACCGGTCGCGGTCGGCGAAGATCTCCAGCCACTCGTCGGGGATGTATACCCGGAACCCGTCGACCGGCAGGTCGGGTAGGCCGAGGGCGTGCGGCTGACCGAACGGGGCCAGGCCCATCACCTTCCCCTCGTTGCCCTCCCCGGGGAAGATCGTGCGGGTCAGCAGGTAGTAGAAGCAGCCGAGCCCGGCCGGATCGGCCCAGTCGCCGTGCCAGAGCTGCTTTCCGACGCACCCGACGCGGCCCCGCTCGCAGGTGTAGAACGACGCGACCTCCAGCAGGTCCGGCGCCGCCTCGGTGGAGGGAAACTCCTCGGTGAAGTCCTTCACGCGGCTGCCCTGCGCGTCCACGACCATCACGGCGGCCCGTGCGAACGGCGAGGGGTAGAAGGCGCTGTACAGGTGGGCGAGGTGGTGGGAAACGGTCGCCACCCGGCGGTCGTCACGGAAGGTCAGGCACTGCGCGATCTCCTCGCGGTACGCCGCCAGGTGCTCGATCTCGGGGTCGGAGGAGTAGCACTCCACGACCAGGTCGATCGGCCCGCGCAGGGCTGCCAGGGCCGGCACGTAGAGGTTGGCGAGGTCGCCGAGCCGCCCCCAGTGGTGCTTGCGCCGCGTCAGCCGCTCCTTCTGCAGGCTGTACACGGTCCCGGGGCCGGTGACCACGGCGACGGAGCCGTCCTGCGTCCGGTTGATGCCGACGACGGTAGGAGCGTCACTCATGGCAAACGCCTCCTGACGGCGGAACAGTCGCGTACGGGCAGTCCGCGCGGCGCGAAGGTTCTCGTCCGCCGGTCCGGCGCGACCTACCCCACCGGTCCGCGCGCCAAACCGGACCGCCTCAGGTGCGGTCGGACCGGACCGCCTCAGGTGCGGTCGGACCGGACCGCCTCAGGTGCGGTCGAGCCGGGGGTAGACGACCTCGCGGAGCAGCAGCCGGATGCCGGCGGCCACCGGGATGGCCACCAGGGCGCCGACGAGCCCGAGGGCGGTTCCGCCGATCAGGACCGCCACGACCGTGGCGGTCGCGGGCACCTCGACCGCGCGGCCCATGATGCGCGGCACGAGCACGTAGTCCTCGGTGAGCTTGTACCCGGCGTAGAAGATGCCGGTGAAGAGCGCGACCGGGAACGAGATCGTGAGCGCCACGAGCGTGACGATGAGTCCTGCCAGCGGCGAGCCGATCACCGGGATCAGGTCGAAGAGCGCAACCATGATCGACAGCAGCAGCGGGTACGGGATGTGCCAGATCGCGAGCCAGACGAACGTGCCGACCCCGATGATCGCCGAGGTGATCAGGTTGCCCAGCACGTACCCGCCGACCTTGCCGAAGATCTCGTCGCCGAGCAGGATCGCGCGCGGCCGGCGGGTCCGGGGCACCAGGCGGTAGATCAGCCTCCGGATCCGGGGCATGTCGGCCAGCAGGTAGATGGTCAGTACCAGCACGGTGAACGCGGAGACGAAGGCGTCCACCACGATCATGCCGGCGCCGAGCAGGCCCCCGAACAGCTTCGCCCCGCCGGCGGCGGTGAACAGCTGGCTGACGCGTTCGCGTAGGTGATAGTGGGCTTCCAGCCGCCCCAGCGTCGAGCTGTGGTTGTTGAGCTGCTTCCAGTAGGTCGGCAGCTCCTTGACGAGCTGGGTGGTCTGCGCCGCCAGCGGCGGGATCGCCGCGGCGACGAAGCCCAGGACCGCGCCGACGATGACCAGGCTCACCAGCGTCACCGCCGCCCAGCGCGGCAGCCCGCGGCGGATCAGCCACTGCACGGCGGGGTCGAGCCCGATGGCCAGGAACAGCGCGAGCACGATCAGGAGCAGTACGTTGCCGGCGCGCAGCACCAGTTCGAGCAGGATGTACGTGGTCGCGACACCGGCGGCGCCGAACATGCCCACGATGTACGGCGAGCGGCGGTTGAGCGGCGGGCCGGGCTTGCCCAGCTCGGGTCTGTCCCGGGTCAGCGCGCGCGCCTCGGCCTCGGCGGCCTCCTCGACGGCGACCTTCTCACTGGCGGGGCTGTCGCGCTCGCCCGCCGGCTGCGTCGTCTCGAACGGCCGGTCCGGGTCCCCGCTCTGTCCCTGCGGCTCCTTGCTCTGTCCTTGTCCTTGCTCGGTCGCGCCGTCGCGCAAAGGCACCGAACCCACCTCCAGGGGCCGCCGGCGCACGAGGCGTCCGGACGGCACCGCTGCTATACCCGGCGATCGAAGCCCGACACGTCGCGAGCCGATCCCGGCTATCGACGCAGGGTTGAACGGTTCCATTTGCGGTAGTAGGCGGTGACGCTTCTCCAAGCGAGCCTCTGAGGAGGTGGGCCATGACAACCCAGCGTCGCGACGACAACCCACCTACGTCGGTCAAGGACGAGCAGCTGCGCGCCCACGCGGTCGAGAAGCACGGCAGCTACCTCACCACCGACCAGGGCATCCCGGTCGAAGACACGGACAACTCGCTGAAAGTCGGCCAGCGCGGCGCGACCCTGCTGGAGGACTTCCACCTCCGGGAGAAGCTCACCCGGTTCGACCACGAGCGGATCCCGGAGCGCGTCGTGCACGCGCGCGGCTCGGGGGCGCACGGCTACTTCCAGGCGTACGACGATTCGCTTGCCGAGTACACGACCGCGGAGTTCCTCCGCGATCCGCTGGCGGAGACGCCGGTGTTCGTCCGCTTCTCGACCGTACAGGGGCCGCGGGGATCGGCGGACACGGTACGCGACGTGCGGGGCTTCGCGACGAAGTTCTACACGTCGCAGGGCAACTTCGACCTCGTCGGCAACAACATCCCGGTCTTCTTCATTCAGGACGGCATCAAGTTCCCCGACTTCGTCCACGCGGTCAAGATGGAGCCGCACAACGAGATCCCGACCGGCGCGTCGGCCCACGACACGTTCTGGGACTTCGTCTCCCTCCAGCCCGAGACCATGCACATGATCATGTGGCTGATGTCCGACCGGGCCATCCCGCGCAGCTTCGCCACGATGCAGGGCTTCGGTGTGCACAGCTTCCGGCTCATCAACGCCGAGGGCCGGTCGACCTTCGCCAAGTTCCACTGGACCCCCAAGCGTGGGGTGCAGTCCCTGGTCTGGGACGAGGCGCAGCAGATCGCCGGGCGGGATCCCGACTTCAACCGGCGCGACCTGTGGGAGCTGATCGAGGCGGGCCGGTTCCCCGAGTACGAGCTCGGTCTTCAGCTGTTCACCGAGTCCGACGCCGAGCGGTTCGACTTCGACGTGCTCGACCCGACGAAGATCGTGCCCGAGGAGCGGGTACCGGTGCGGCCGGTGGGCCGGCTGGTGCTCAACCGCAACCCGGACAACTTCTTCGCCGAGACCGAGCAGGTGGCGTTCTGCGTGCAGAACGTGGTGCCCGGCATCGGCTTCACCGACGACCCGCTGATGCAGGCCCGCCTGTTCTCGTACCTCGACACCCAGCTCACGCGCCTGGGCGGCCCGAACTTCGCCTCGATCCCGATCAACCGGCCGATCGCGCCCGTCGTCAACCACCAGCAGGACGGGTTCCACTACGACGAGGTGCCGCGCCGGGAGGCCAACTACCACCCGAACTCGATCAGCGACGGGTACCCGAAGATCCCCGGCGAGAACGGGTACGTCCACTACCCGGAGTTGGAGGACGGGCGCAAGCTGCGCCGACGCCCGGAGAGCTTCGCCGACCACTACGGCCAGGCGACCCTGTTCTGGAACAGCATGTCGGCGTGGGAGAAGAAGCACATCGTCGAGGCGTACCGGTTCGAGCTGGGCCATGTCGAGCGCCGGTACATCCGCGAGCGCGTCGTCGACCATCTCAACCACGTCGACCACGACCTGGCCGTCGCCGTGGCGGCCGGTGTCGGCGTGGCCGAGCCGGCCAAGGCGGTCGACAACCACGGCCGCAGCTCGCCGGCGCTCAGCCAGACCAACAAGGGCGGCCGCGGCATCAAGGGGCTGCGGATCGCCTTCCTGGTCACCGACGGGGTCGACGCGGCGAGCGTGACGGCCCTGCGCGACGCGCTGCGGCGCGACGACGCCGTACCCGAGCTGCTGGCGCCGGCCGACGGCACGGTGCGCACCACCGACGGCGCGAGCCTGCCGGTCGACCGGGCGATCAGCACCGTCGCCTCCGTGCTCTACGACGCCGTGGTGGTGCCGGACGGGACGGACGCCGCGGCGGCGCTGCGGTCGAACGCCCAGGCGCTGCACTTCCTCGCCGAGGCGTACAAGCACGCGAAGCCACTCGCCGCGCTCGGGGCGGGTACGTCGCTGTTCGAGACCGCGCACCTGCCGCCGTTCGCCAACGGCCTGGGCGGTGGCGGTGCGGCCGCGGGCGTCGTCGCCCGCGAGGAGTCCGGCGCCCCGGACGACGCGTTCGTCACGGCGTTCGTCACCGCGCTGGAGGCGCACCGCTTCTACGACCGGCCGCTGGAGACCGTGGTCGCCTGAGGCCACCGCGACGGCCCTGGGCGTCTACGCCGGCTGTGGGCCCGGCGTAGGCGTCCACGGCCGTCGCGGTGCGGCGGTGTGGCAATGTTGCCCGGTGCCTAGCCTTGACCGGGCGCCCAGCCGCCCCTCCCCCGCCGACCTGGCCGCGGCCGCCGGGCGGACCATTCCCGACGTCATCGCCCCTGACCTCGCCGTACTGTTCTGTGGCATCAATCCCGGCCTGTGGTCGGCGGCGACCGGGCACCACTTCGCACGACCCGGCAACCGGTTCTGGCCGGCGCTGCACCGGGGCGGCTTCACCGCCCGCCAGCTGCGCCCCGACGAGCAGGAACAGCTCCTCGGGTACGGGCTGGGCATCACCAACCTCGTAGCGCGCGGCTCGGCGCGGGCCGACGAGCTCACCCGCGAGGAGCTGGTCGCCGGCGGCGCGGCGCTGACCGCGAAGATCGACGAGTACCGTCCGCGCTGGCTCGCGGTCCTGGGGGTCGGCGCGTACCGGACGGCGTTCGGCGACCGCGCGGCGGCGGTCGGCCCGCAGCCGACGAAGATCGCGGGGACGCCCGTATGGATCCTGCCCAACCCGAGCGGTCTCAACGCCCACTACACGCTGGAGCGGCTCGCCGAGGAGTTCGCGCGGCTGCGGGAGGCGGCTGCCCCTGGACCTCGGGGAGTTTGACACCGTATTCGAGTCAGGCTCCCCGAGATTCAGAGTGCCGGGCGGCGCGTTCCATGACCAGCTGGCCGAACAGGCCGTTGGGCCGCCGGCAGTCCAGGCACAGGAAGTTGTCATCCAGCCGCCGACCGCCGCAATGGTCACAGGTACCCCGGTCGCGCGGGTCGTGGTAGCCGCGCAACGCCTCGACCAGGGCGCGCGCGACCGGAGCACGCAGTGTCAGCCGTACCTCGTCGTCGCCGTCGCGGATTTCGAGCGCACCGACCGTTCGGGCCTCAGGATCAAAGGCATCGATCCGGTCGACGAAATCCCGGAGAGCCCCGACAACGTCATGCGATCTCGCCTGCGTCATGCCCGACAGTAGATCCCTATCGCCAATCTTGGGGAGCCCGACACCCCCGTGCGATGTCAAACTCCCCAAGATCCGTCGGCTCGCGGCGGCATACGCTGGACCGGTGGCCGACGAGTTGGACGAGGAGACCCTCGCGTACGCGCACCGCATGTTCGACCTCGCCCGCTCCGGGCACACCGAGGAGCTTGCCGCTCAGGTCGACGCCGGGCTACCGGTCAACCTCACCAACGGCAGCGGCGACACCCTGCTGATCCTCGCCGCCTACCACGCGCATCCCGACACCGTCGCCGCGCTGGTGCAGCGCGGAGCCGACGTCAACCGGGTCAACGACCGGGGCCAGACGGCGCTGGGCGCCGGGGTGTTCCGCCAGTCCCGGCCGATCGTGACGACGCTGCTCGCCGCGGGGGCCGACCCGACAGTTGGTCGCCAGTCCGCGGTCGCCACCGCCATGTTCTTCGACCTGCCGGAGATGCTGGCACTGCTGCGCGGCGACGCCGGAGCGGACTTCTAGAGCCACGCCGCGACGCCGCCGTGGTGAGAGCAGGTACCCGAGCGGTGGGTGCTGTAGCTGTAGGTCCCGTCCTTGCACCTCGCCGTCGCGCCGGCCGGCGCGCCCGGACCGCTGGCCGGGCGGTGCACGCACACCCCGTCGGAGTTGCGGTAGTAGTCCTGACCACAGGCCGCGCTGCCACCCCCGGTGGCGCCCGAGCCGGACGTACCCGTGCGGGTCGGGCCGCCGCCCGTCGACCCGCCCTGCGCCGTGCCGCCCTGCGTAGTGCCGCCTTGAGCCGATCCGCCCGGCGCCGATCCGGTCTGGACAGCCGCCGTCGTCGGGGTGGCCGGCACCAGCGCGGCCAGTGACGGGCTCGGCGACACGGGCACCTCGGACGGCGACGGGCTCGGCGACGCGTCAGGTGTCGCATCGACGACCGTCGACGTAACCGTCCCAACGTGCGAATCCGACTGGTCGGGTCCGCACGCCGCCAGCGTCAGGGCCGCGGCGGCCACGACGAACGCCCTCTTCCACATTCGCGCCTCCCCAAGCGATGTCATGGGGAGGGAGCCTACGAGCGGTGAACGAATCGACACTTCCCGTTCTCGGCCGCTCCGAAAAGCACCACTGTGGACGAAGAACGTCCGGACGGCCGGCCGCCGTCATCCGATCAAGCGAGTACGAACGGATTGTCGGCGGTGGCCGCTAAGGTGGCGCCGACCTGGCACGCCCTCGACCACACCCGGAAGATCGAGGACCGCGACCCGAAGTGATCAACTTCGCTCGGCGTTTGCGAATTGCGGAATCGGGACATGTAGCCGCCATGACCGACATCGAAAGACTCGTCCGCCAGGAGTGGGCCGCCGTGGACGGCGATCGGCGCATCACCGTCGTCGATCCGGCCGACGGTCGCGAACTCTTCGCCGCTCCGGTGTCCGCGCCCACCGAGGTCGAAGCGGCCGTCCACGCGGCCCGATCCGCCGCGGCGACCTGGGCTCGCACGCCCGCGGCCGAGCGCGCCGCCGCGGTCCACCGCGCCGCCGACGCCGTCGCCGCGCGCGCGGATGATCTCGCCCGGCTGACCACCCTGGAGATGGGCAAGCCGCTCGGGGACGCGCGTGGCGGGGTCGACGCGGGCGTGGGCACGCTGCGCCAGTACGCGGAGCTCGGCCCGGTACACCGTGGTCGGTCACTCAACGGCGGAATCGCCGCCACCGACCTCATGGTGTACGAGCCGCGCGGCGTCGTCGCCGCGATCACCCCGTGGAACGATCCGGTCGCGGTCTCCTGCGGACTGATCGGCGCCGCGTTGGTCACCGGCAACACCGTCGTGTACAAGCCGAGCGAGCGCACCCCGGCCACCGGTTGGCTGTTGGCGCGGATCCTGTCCGAGCACCTCCCCGAGGGCGTGCTCAACCTGCTGCTCGGTGCCGGCGAGACCGGGTCGCTGCTGGTCGGGCAGCCGGTCGATGTCGTCGCCCACGTCGGGTCCACGGCGACCGGCCGGGCGATCGCCCGCGCGGCCGCTGGCCGCCCCACCAAGGTGCTGCTGGAAAACGGCGGCAACGATCCCCTCATCGTCGACGCCGACGTCGACCCCGAGTGGGCCGCGACGCAGGCGGCGCTCGGCTCGTTCGCCAACGCCGGGCAGATCTGCGTGGCGGTCGAACGCATCTACGTCCATGAGGCGATCGCGGAACCGTTCCTCGAGGCGCTGGTCGCCAAGGCGCAGGCGCTGCGCACGGGACCGGGGCTGGCCCCGGAGACCCAGCTCGGCCCGCTGGTCGACCGGCGCATGCGCGACCACGTGCACGCGCACGTGGAGCAGGCGCTCGCCGGCGGCGCGAAACTGCTCGTCGGCGGCGAGGTGCCGCCGGGGCCGGGCTCCTTCTACCCGGCCACCGTCCTCAGCGGGTGCAATGACGACATGGCCGTCATGCGCGAGGAGACCTTCGGCCCGGTCGCCCCGGTCGCGGTGGTCGACACGTTCGACGAGGCGCTGGAGCGGGCGTGCGGCGGCGAGTACGGCCTGGCCGCGACGGTCCTCACCCGCGACCTGGCGCACGCCACCCGGGCGTGGCGCGAGCTGCCCGCCGGCACCGTGAAGATCAACAACGTGTTCGGCGGTGCGCCGGGCGGCGCCGCGCATCCGCGCCGGGCGAGCGGCCAGGGGTACGGATACGGGCCGGAACTCCTCGATGAGATGACCCAGACGAAGGTGGTCCACCTCGGCACTCCGCCGCGCTGAGCGCCGTCACCGCCACGGCGGCAGACGTACGGGCGACGGTTCATCCGTCGCCCGTACCGTACGTCGCCCTCGCCGAGCTTCAGCCCTCGCGCATCCGCTGCGGGTCGATCTCCCGGTCGGGGAACCGGCGCAGGTACTCGCGTTCCAGCTCGGCGGTACGCCGGTCGTGGTGGGCCAGCGCGTCCTCGGAGCCGTGGCGGAACGTCAGGTGCCTGCTGTCGTGCAGGCTGCGCAGCTCACGCAGCAGGTCGTCGGTGGTCAACGCCGCCGGATCGACGCCGAGCCCGGGCCGGGCCACGTCGCCGGGCGTTTCGTGGTACGTCACATCCATCACTGTCCTCCCGTCGCGGCAACTGACCCCCACGCATACCCCGCTCGGGCCACTGACATTCCGGGATTAGCACCTGCCACGACGGGGAAATATCCGTTAGGGCCCCGAGAGGAGCGACAATGACCGACTTGATCAACGAAGAACGGATCACGCAGCGGGTCGACCACCGCTCCACCGCTGATCTGGTGAAGCTCGCCTCCGAGCAGATCTCCCACCTGGTCCGCGACGAACTGCGGCTGGCTCAGCTCGAGCTCACCCGCAAGGGCAAGCAGGCCGGCATCGGCGCCGGCATGTTGGGCGGCGCGGGCGTGATGGCGCTCTACGGGGGCGGCGCCCTCGTGGCGACGGTCGTGCTTCTCCTCGCGATGGTGCTGCCCGCGTGGCTGTCCGCGCTCATCGTCGCGGTGCTGCTGTTCGCCATGGCCGGCGTGCTGGCGATGATCGGGCGCTCCCGGGTCAAGCGGGCGACCCCGCCCGTGCCCGAGCGGACCGTCAGCAGCCTCAAGGAGGACATCGGCACCGTCACGGAGGCTGTGAAGGAGAGGGGATATCGATGACGACGACGCCAGGCGCCTCAGACGGCTCAGCGGGATCGCGCGCCATCAGGCCTGAGCAGTACGCCCCACCAGCGGATGTGGACGAGCTGCGGGCCGACATCGCGCACACCCGCGCCGAGCTCGGCGAGACCGTGCAGGCGCTGGCGGCCAAGGTGGACGTCAAGGCCCGCCTGCAGGAGACCAGGCAGGAGGCCAAGGCGCGGGTACGGGAAGGGCTGCAGAACGCCGCCGAAGAGGCCCGGCTGGCCGCGGTCGAGGCGCCGGAGCGAGCCCAGGAGCTGGCGACTCGCACCGGCCGTGCGGTGCGCCGCAACCCGGTGCCCTTCGTCGTGGCGGCCGGCGCCGCGGCGCTGATCGTGCTGTTCGTGCGGTGGAGGAGGAGTCGGTGGTGACCAAGGTGCTCTACAAGCCCCTCAGCCTCGCCTTCGGCGTGGCGGGGGGCGTCCTGGCCGGGGTGGTCTTCAAGCAGGTGTGGAAGGTGATCGCCGGTGAGGAGGAGGCGCCTGACGCCACCTCGGAGGAGTACAGCTGGGCCGAGGTCCTGGCCGCGGCCGCGCTGCAGGGCGCCATCTTCGCCGTGGTGAAGGCGGCGGTCGACCGGAGCGGTGCCGTCGGCGTGCGCCGGTTGACCGGCAAATGGCCCGACTGACGATCCGTGGCGTGCCTGATCGGGGCGGTGAACCATCCGACGGTTCGCCGCCCCGATCGCGTTTTGCCAGGTCACCGACCAGGTTCGGCCCGTTGCCCCGGAATACGCGCCCGCACGCTACCGTTGACCACGTCAGCGCGCAGCTTCCGCGACAGCTCCCGACCATCTCCACCGTCGGTGGTGTGCTGCGCATTTCCCCCCGGCACCTGCCGCAGACGACACATCCAGGACAATAAGACTTATGCAGACCCGCTCCGACCTCCGCAACGTCGCCATCGTCGCCCACGTCGACCACGGCAAGACCACCCTGGTCGACGCCATGCTCCGGCAGTCTGGTGCCTGGCACTCCCGGGCCGAGATGGCCGACCGGGTCATGGACTCCATGGACCTCGAGCGCGAGAAGGGCATCACGATCCTCGCGAAGAACACCGCGGTCCGGTACCACCGTCCTGATGGTGACGACGTCACCATCAACATCATCGACACTCCCGGCCACGCCGACTTCGGCGGCGAGGTCGAGCGGGGGCTGACCATGGTCGACGGGGTCGTCCTGCTGGTCGACGCCAGCGAGGGCCCGCTCCCCCAGACCCGGTTCGTGCTGCGTAAGGCGCTCCGGGCGCGGCTGCCGATCATCCTCGTCATCAACAAGGTCGACCGTCCGGACGCCCGGATCAAAGAGGTCGTCGACGACACGTACGAGCTCTTCCTCGACCTCGACGCCGACGAGTCGCAGATCGACTTCCCCATCGTGTACGCCTGCGCCAGGGACGGGCGCGCCTCGCTCAACCAGCCGGACAACGGCGGCCAGCCGGACTCCGACACCCTCGAGCCGCTGTTCCAGACGCTGCTCGACACGATCCCGGCGCCGTCCTACAACGAAGGCGCCCCGCTGCAGGCCCACGTCACCAACCTCGACGCCTCGCCGTTCCTCGGACGGCTGGCGCTGTGCCGGGTCCACGAGGGCACCATCCGCAAGGGCCAGACGGTGGCCTGGCTGCGCGAGGACGGCTCGACCGAGCGGGTACGCATCTCCGAGCTGCTCATGACCGAGGCGCTGGAGCGCAAGCCGGCCGAGGAGGCGGGGCCGGGCGACATCATCGCCGTCGCCGGCATCCCCGACATCATGATCGGTGACACGCTCGCCGACGCGGAGAACCCGCAGCCGCTGCCGCGCATCACCGTCGACGAGCCGGCCATCTCCATGACCATCGGCACCAACACCTCGCCGCTCGCCGGCCGGGTCAAGGGCGCGAAGGTGACCGCGCGGCTGGTCAAGGACCGGCTCGACCGGGAGCTCATCGGCAACGTGTCGCTGCGCGTCCTGCCGACCGAGCGTCCGGACGCCTGGGAGGTGCAGGGCCGCGGCGAGCTGGCCCTGGCCATCCTCGTCGAGCAGATGCGCCGCGAGGGGTACGAGCTGACCGTCGGCAAGCCGCAGGTCGTCACCCGCGAGATCGACGGCAAGACCTGCGAGCCCGTCGAGCGGCTGACCATCGACGCGCCCGAGGAGTACCTCGGCGCGATCACGCAGCTGCTCGCCACCCGCAAGGGCCGCATGGAGCAGCTGATCAACCACGGCACCGGCTGGATCCGGATGGAGTGGCTGGTCCCGGCCCGCGGCCTGATCGGCTTCCGGACCGAGTTCCTCACCGACACCCGCGGCACCGGCATCCTGCACCACGTGTTCGAGTCGTACGAGCCGTGGTTCGGCGAGCTGCGCACCCGCGCGACCGGATCGCTGGTCGCCGACCGCGCCGGGGTGGCCACCCCGTTCGCGATGATGAACCTTCAGGAGCGCGGCACGCTGTTCGTCGAGCCGACCACCGAGGTGTACGAGGGCATGATCGTCGGGGAGAACTCCCGCGCCGACGACATGGACGTCAACATCACCAAGGAGAAGAAGCTCACCAACATGCGCGCCTCGACCAGCGAGGAGACGGAGAAGCTGATCCCGCCGCGCAAGCTGTCGCTGGAGCAGGCCCTGGAGTTCTGCCGCGAGGACGAGTGCGTGGAGGTCACGCCGGAGACGGTGCGGATCCGCAAGGTCCACCTCGACCAGAAGGAGCGCGAGCGGATCTTCCGCCGCCGGGCGCACGCCAACTGACGCGTCGAGCAGACGGCCGGCGTCACCCCTGCGACAGGGTGGCGCCGGCCGCCTCGCGCCGGCGGCGCGTCAGTCGGGCCGGGCACGTCTGCGCCGCGCTGCCCACACGGCGAGCGCGACCAGGGCGGCCACCTCGACGACCGCGCCCGGCCAGCGGGTGAGGATGGCGAGGTTGTGGCTGTCCGGAACGACGACGACGCTGAGCACCGCCACCGCCACGGCGGTGGCGCGCAGGAGCCGGGGGCCGGCCGCCGCCGCGAGCACCGCGGCCGGGGCCGCCGCGTACCAGGGGTAGACGACCGGCGCCAGCACTACCGTCACGGCCAGCGCCAGGCCCGCCGCGACGGTCACGGACCGGGTACCGCCGGAGCGCACGGCCCGCCACCAGAGCGCCACGAGCGTCACGGGCAGTACGACGTACAGGGCGCCCGCGCGCACCGCGTCCTCCGTCGCGGGGATCGCGCCGTGAACGCCGGCCAGCGACAGCGGCCCCGCGGCGACAGCGCCGAGCACGGCGCCGACGGCGCTGGGCGGTGACATCCATGACACCGGCTGGTGGGACACGGGCAGTGCGGTCACCCACCCGGCGTCCAACCCGGCGACCACCGTGACGGCGGCGAAGACCGCCACCGCGGCGCCCCCGGCGGAGAGCACCGCTCGCGGCCACCGGCGGCCCGACGCCACGGCGAGCAGCACGGCGAACGGCAGCGCGACGACGGCGGTCGCCTTGACCGCGACCGCGAGCCCCAGCAGGGCGCCGGCGGCGACGGCCCGGCCCCGCGCGGCGACCGCGAGGCCGCCGACGACGAGCCCGACGGTAAGCGCGTCGTGATGCGCGCCGCCGACCAGATGGACCAGCACGACCGGGTTGGCCAGGCCCAGCCAGAGCGCGACGGCCGGGTCCGCGCCGCAGCGCCGTGCGAGCGCCGGTACGCCGGCCGCGAGCCCGGCCAGGCCGGCGAGCGCGGCCAGGCGCAGCGCCGCGACGGTGGCCAGCAGCGAGCCGTGCGCAGCCGCGGCGCTGACGAGAACGGCGAGCGGACCGTACGGCGCGGGCTGGTCGCGCCAGATCGGCGGGATCGCCGTCAGCCACCGGCACGGCAGGTCCGCCGGCCCCACCCGGTACGGGTCCGCACCGGCGAGGTAGATCTGGCCCTGGCAGGCGTAGGAGTAGACGTCGTGACTGGCCAGCGGAGCGGCGGCGAGCAGTGGTAGCGCCCACAGCACCGCGGTGACCAGCACGGCGCGTGGGGTGACCCGACCCTCGCGCGCCGCCCGGCCCACCGCCCACCAGGCGCCGATCAGGACGGCCGCCGCGGTCACCCACAGGGCGAGGCCGATCCCGTGCCAGACCGGCCCGGGCAGCAGGGGCGCCGCCGGCGTCAGCTGACCCGGATCCTGCCAGGGCAGCGCCCCGACGGTCCACGACAGCAGGGCCATGAGCGCCGTGGCGGCCAGTCCGGCGTACCGCGCCGACGTGGACCACCCCGTACTCGTCGCGACCGGAGTCGCCGTCGATGCGCTCACGGCCGGTCGAGCAGCAGGTCCCGGAGCGCGTCGAGGATGTCGTCGGGGACGCCCAGGCCGTCGCGCACGTACCGGTCCATGCCGCCGTACCCGCGCTCGACCTCGGCGTACGCCGCCGCCAGGTACTCCGGACGCACCTCCAGCAGCGGCAGCAGGTGCTCCGGGTGCACCACCCGCCCCTTGGCCCGCATCGCGTTCATGATCGATACGTTGGTCGCCCGCGAGTAGTCGTTGGTCGCGAGGTAATCGGCGACGATCGTGTCCCGGTCCACCCCGAGGACTTCGAACAGGATCGCCGTCAGCCAGCCGGTACGGTCCTTGCCGGCGCTGCAGTGGAACAACAGCGGCTCGCCGGCGGCCTCGCCGATCGTCCGCACCGCCGCACCGAACCCGGCCCTGGCCTGGGCGTCGTTGGCCATCCAGCGGTAGATCTCGACCATCGCACCGGGCGAGCCGTCGACCGAGGCGGCCGGCGCCGCCACCGCGACGTCGTGGCCCATGAGAACCGCCGACACGTACGTGAACACCGGGTGCTCCGGGTCGAACACCGGGATGTGGCGGATGCGGGGCGCCGGGTCGGCGGGCAGGCGATCGGCCGGCGCCGCGTCGATCTCGCTGCGGTCCCGCAGGTCGACGACCCAGGCGAGCTTGCGCTCCGCCAACGTCGCCACGTCGCCGTCGGTGAGGCGGCCCAGCGCGGTGGAGCGGCTCAGCACGCCCGCGCGCACCCGCGCGCCGCCGGCGGTCACGATACCCCCCAGGTCGCGGGCGTTCGGCGCGCCGATCAGACCCAGTCCACGCTCGAGCATGCCACCTCCGTTACGTCGTTCCCGTGAGAGACAGCCTGCCTCATGTGGCGCGCGACCGTGCGGCCGGCCGGATGTCCGCAGGCCGGCCGGGCCACCTCCGGCCGGCGCGGCGCCGGTCAGTCCGAGACCCGGTCCCGGCCGGGGGACGGGGGTTGCGGTGCGGCAGCCGGCCCGACGAGCTCCCGGCGAGCGACCCGGCGGGACTTGATGAGGCTGGCCACCGCGGTGATCGCGAGTGTACCGAGGATGGCGGCCAGCGAGAGCTCGATCGAGATCTCGGGCGCCCACGCCACCGGCTCCCCACCGTTGATGAACGGGACGTCGTTGTTGTGCAGTGCCTCCAGGAACAGCTTGACCCCGATGAAGCCGAGCACGACCGACAGCCCCGCCGACAGGTAGACCATTCGATTGAGAAGATCGCCGAGCAGGAAGTACAGCTGCCGCAGCCCCATCAGGGCGAACACGTTCGCCGTGAAGACGAGGTAGGGCTCCTGGGTGAGGCCGAAGATGGCGGGGATCGAGTCGAGAGCGAAGATCAGGTCGGTCGTACCGATCGCGATCATCACGACGAGCATCGGGGTCAGTAGCCGCCGACCGGCCACCACCATCGTCATGTGAGCGTTGTTGTAGCGGTCGGACAGCGGCAGCACCCGCCGGACCCACCGGATGAACGCGTTCTCCTTGAACTCCTCGTCGTCGCCGTCGCCACCCGCCGCGAGCCTGACGGCCGTGTACACGAGGAACGCCCCGAACAGGTAGAACACCCACTCGAAGCGGCTGATCGCGGCCGCCCCGACGGCGATGAACGCGCCCCGCATCAGCAGCGCCAGCCCGATGCCCACCAGCAGCACCTTCTGCTGAGCGCTGCGGGGCACGGCGAAGCGGGCCATGATGATGACGAAGACGAAGAGGTTGTCCACCGAAAGGCTGTACTCGGTGATCCAGCCGGCGAAGAACTGGCCGGCGTACTCGCCGCCCTGGAACGCCAACAGGCCCATGCCGAACGCGACCGCCAGGCCCACGTAGAACAGGATCCAGAGCACGCACTCGCGGATCGAGGGCTCGTGCGGACGGCGGCCGACGACAGCGAGGTCGAACAGCAGTAACGCGCAGAGGCCGACGAGACTGATCGCCCAGACCGAACCCGCGACGTTCATACAGAAATCCTCCGGTAGGCACGCCACACCGGCGGCACCGGGCAGCGCCCGGTGTGCGGCGGTGTGCAGTTGTGACTCCGGAGGTCTCTCCCGCCGCCGTTGGTCGGCGACCGGCGACGCCGGGCGACCGGTGGCCCGAAGGCCGAGGCAGCCGTGTTGACGACGTCGTCGCGAGGGAATACTCCCCTCCCTGCTTCACCCATTCTCCCCTATCGCCTTCCGCGTACGCGACCGGCCGGGTAGATCATGACGCGCGTGTCGCGTGTCGGCCGTCACCGACGGGTCCCGCCCGCCAACACCGCGCGCCGGACCGCATCACCCCGGCGCGGCGCGGCCGCCGTCGACGTGGCAGGCTGGCCGGCATGGTGATCGAGGTGGCGTTGATCGACGTGCAAGAAGGTCGCGAAGACGATTTCGCAGCCGCTTACGCCAAGGCGAAGTCCCTGGTGGAGACCACGCCGGGCTGCCGTTCGGTGCGTATGACCCGGGGCGTGGAGACGCCCACCCGGTTCGTCCTGCTCGTCGAGTGGGACTCCGTCGAGGCCCATATCGACAACTTCCGCGCCTCCGACCGCTTCACCGAGTGGCGCGCGATGATCGGCCCCTACTTCGACGGCGCGCCCCGCGTGGAGCACTTCGTCGACCTGCCGGCCTGATCGCCGGACCCTGGCCTCACATGGGCCCCGGGTAGGTTGCGACGATCGTGGCCATCTCCGGGGTCACCCGCACCTCGGACGCGAGAAGCTGGGGATGGCGCAGCCAGTGCAGCCGGGCCGCGTCGGGCTCGTCGCCGTAGCGCGGTGGCCAGCCGTCGATGGGCGTGAAGTCGTCGATGACGACCACACCGCCCGGGCGCAGCCACTCAGCCGGCTCCAGTGCCTGCCCGCCGCCCTTGCCCTGGCCGCCGCCGTCGAGCACCAGCAGGTCGAACGGGCCGAACCCGGCCAGGTCGGTCCAGTCGCCGGTGACGACCTCCACGTTGGGCGCGCCATCGAACACGGCGCGGGCGGCCGCGGCGGCCGTCGGATCGCGCTCCACGCTGACCAGGCGTGCGTCGGGGCCGGCCCCGCTGGCGAGCCACGCCAGGCCGACGCCGAAACCGGTACCGGTCTCGCCGATGACGCCCGGACCGACCCCGGCCGCCAGCAGTCGCAGCAGTTCGCCCTGCGCGGGCAGGCAGGACAGCGCGAAGCCGCTGTCCCGCGCGGCCGCGACGGCGGCAGCCACCAGCGGCGGAAGGTCCACCCGGCCGCCGTAGGCAGCGGTTCCATTTAGCGTCATGAATGCCAGTATCGCAGTCAGCGCACGCCGGCGACGTCCATGCCGCGCAGCTCCTTCTTCAGCTCGCTGATCTCGTCCCGGATGCGGGCGGCCAGCTCGAACTGAAGCTCCCGCGCGGCTCCCAGCATCTGCTCGTTCAGATCCTGGATCAGCTGGGCAAGGTCGGCCCGGGCCATGCCTTCCCGGGACGGAGTGGCGGCCTTGCGACGGGAGCGGGTCTCGGGCACCGGAGCCTTGCCCCGGCTCATCTGCCGGCCCGCGCCGCCAACCAGCTCTTCGGCCTCGTCGGCCTCGCGGTAGATGTCGTCGAGGATGTCGTGGATCTTCTTGCGCAGCGGCTGCGGATCAATGCCGTTGGCCTCGTTGTAGGCGATCTGCTTGGCCCGCCGCCGGTTGGTCTCGTCGATCGCGTGCGCCATCGACGGAGTCACCTTGTCGGCGTACATGATCACCTGGCCGGAGACGTTACGGGCGGCGCGGCCGATCGTCTGCACGAGGCTGGTGCCGGAGCGCAGGAAGCCCTCCTTGTCGGCGTCGAGGATCGCCACCAGGCTCACCTCGGGCAGGTCGAGCCCCTCCCGGAGCAGGTTGATGCCGACGAGCACGTCGTAGTCGCCGCGCCGCAGCTCCTTGAGCAGCTCGACGCGGCGCAGCGTGTCGACCTCGGAGTGCAGGTAACGCACCCGGATGCCGTGCTCGAGCAGGTAGTCGGTGAGGTCCTCAGCCATCTTCTTGGTCAGCGTCGTGACAAGGACCCGCTCGTCGCGCTCGGTGCGCACGCCGATCTCGTGCATCAGGTCGTCGATCTGGCCCTTGGTGGGCTTCACGATCACCTCGGGGTCGACCAGTCCGGTCGGCCGGATCACCTGCTCGACGTACTCGCCCTGGGTCTTGCCCAGCTCGTACGGCCCGGGCGTGGCCGACAGGTAGACCACCTGACCGACCCGGTCGGTGAACTCGTCGAAGCGCAGCGGACGGTTGTCCATCGCGCTGGGCAGCCGGAAACCATGCTCGACCAGGGTCCGCTTGCGGGAGGCGTCGCCCTCGTACATGCCGCCGATCTGCGGCACGGTGTTGTGCGACTCGTCGATGACGGTCAGGAAGTCGTCGGGGAAGTAGTCGAGCAGGCAGTGCGGCGGGCTGCCGGCCTCACGCCCATCGATGTGCCGGGAGTAGTTTTCGATGCCGGAGCAGAACCCGACCTGGCGCATCATCTCGATGTCGTAGGTGGTGCGCATGCGCAGCCGCTGGGCCTCCAGCAGCTTGCCCTGCCGCTCCAGCTCCTCGAGCCGCTCGGCGAGCTCCGCCTCGATGTCGCGGATCGCCCGCTCCATCCGCTCCGGACCGGCCGCGTAGTGGGTCGCCGGGAAAATCAGAAGCTCGTCCGTCTCGCGGAGCTTCTCGCCGGTGAGCGGGTGCAGGTAGGACAGCTGCTCGATCTCGTCGCCGAAGAACTCGATCCGGATCGCGAGCTCCTCGTAGGCGGGGATGATCTCCAGGGTGTCGCCGCGGACCCGGAAGGTGCCCCGGTTGAACGCGATGTCGTTGCGGGCGTACTGCACGTCGACGAGGCGGCGGAGCAGCTTGTCGCGGTCCATCTCGTCGCCGACCCGCACCTTCACCGCCCGCTCGAGGTACTCCTGCGGCGTACCAAGACCGTAGATCGCGGACACCGTGGCCACGACGACGACGTCGCGGCGGGTGAGCAGGCTCATCGTCGCCGAGTGGCGCAGCCGCTCGACCTCCTCGTTGATCGAGGAGTCCTTCTCGATGTAGGTGTCGGTCTGCGGGATGTACGCCTCAGGCTGGTAGTAGTCGTAGTAGCTGACGAAGTACTCCACCGCGTTGTGCGGCATCAGCTCACGGAACTCCTTGGCCAGCTGTGCGCACAGGGTCTTGTTGGGCGCGAGGATCAGGGTCGGTCGCTGCAACCGCTCGACCAGCCACGCGGTCGTGGCGCTCTTGCCGGTGCCGGTGGCGCCCAGCAGCACCACGTGCCGGTCGCCCCGGCGCACGCGCTCGGCCAGCCCCTCGATGGCGGCCGGCTGGTCGCCGGAGGGCTGGTAGTCACTGACGACCTCGAAGCGACGGTCCAGGCGCGGAATGGCGAGCGTCATGGCACAACCGTACGCCGGACGTATGACAAGATCCGACGGTCGCTGTCCCCCGCCGGTGTGCCCGCACGAGTATCGACCCGCTATTGCGATTGTGTGCCGAAGATCACCAGGTTACCGTCAATACGTAGGCCGCTCGCGGCGGCCGATCGGGACGCTGACGGATCCACATACCGGTCCGTCCCCCGACGCGCGGTTCGCAGCCCCGGCCCTAGCCGGTGAGCGCGCCGCAGCGGTCGCGCGCAGTGCGCTGACCGGCCGCCGCGAGCGCCGTACGCTTCCCGCCCTTCCGCAGGGCTTCCGCCCCGCCGCGACAGCCGCGACGATCGCGCCGTCGGCGCTGACGCGCGGCCCGTCCCGTGCTGCCGTCATGGCGCCGCAGGGCACGGGTCTCGATGACGAACGGAGATTCGGTGCTGGCGAATGCGGCCGTCGGCGCGGGGTCCGCGTCGTAGCGCCGTCGATCGTGACCTCGGCATGACAACTGTCATGCCGGCGCCAGGCGCTCCCGCCACACCTCGTCGACTCTGTGGTCCAACTCCTCAAGGGTGCCGTCGTTGACGATCACGATGTCGGCGGCGGCCCGCCGCTGCTCGTCGGTGGCCTGTGCGCGGATCCTGGCGACCGCCTCGTCCCGCGTCATCCCCCGGTCGCCCATCAGCCGGGCGATGCGCGTCTCCTCGTCGGCGAGCACGACGATGACGATCTCGTACGCCGGCGCGAGACCGCTCTCGACGAGCAGCGGTACGTCGTTGACCACGACGGCGTCCGGCGGCGCGGCCGCGACCAGTTCCGCGGTCCGCGCGCGTACCCGGGGGTGGATGATCGCTTCGAGGCGGCGGCGCGCGGCCTCGTCGTTGAACACCCGGCGCGCGAGTGCCGCCCGGTCGAGCGAGCCGTCCGCGGCCAGCACTTCCGGCCCGAACACGGCGACCACCTCGGCCAGCCCCGCAGAGCCGGCGGCGACGGCCTCCCGAGCCAGCCGGTCGGCGTCGATCACGACCGCGCCGAGCGTTGCGAGGCGGCCCGCGACCGCGCTCTTGCCGGCGCCTATCCCGCCGGTCAGTCCCACCATCAGCACGGGTCAGAGTCAACCGCACCGCAGAAGGTGCCGATCAACCGGGTACGCGTCCCGTTGTAGATCTCGGGGATTTTGACAGCAATGGACGGCTGACCACGAAGCGGCCCGCACCGGCAGAGCCGGTGCGGGCCGCTTCGGATAGTGCTGGTCGCCGACGAACGTCAGCTCTTGCCGCCAGCGAGCTTCTCGCGCAGCGCGGCGAGCGCCTCGTCGGTGGCGAGAGTGCCGCTCGGCTCCTCGGCTGCCCGAGCGGGCGACGGGGTCGACGAGGAGGTCGGGCCGGCGGGAGCCGCCTCGGCGCTGGCCTCGGCCGCACGGGCGGTCTGGACCTGCTTGGTGTGCGCCTCCCAGCGGGCACGGGCCTCCGCGTACTGCCGCTCCCACTCCTCGCGCTGCTTCTCGAAGCCCGGCAGCCACTCGCCGGTCTCCGGGTCGAAGCCCTCGGGGTAGATGTAGTTGCCCTGCTGGTCGTAGGTCGCGGCCATGCCGTAGAGGGTCGGGTCGAAGTGCTCCTCGCCCTCGACGAAGCCCTCGTTGGCCTGCTTGAGCGACAGCGAGATCCGCCGGCGCTCCAGGTCGATGTCGATGACCTTGACCATGACCTCGGAGCCGACCTGCACGACCTGCTCCGGGATCTCCACGTGGCGCTCGGCCAGCTCGGAGATGTGCACCAAGCCCTCGATGCCGTCGTCGACGCGCACGAACGCGCCGAACGGCACCAGCTTGGTGACCTTACCCGGGACGATCTGCTGGATCGCGTGGGTGCGCGCGAACTGGCGCCACGGGTCCTCCTGCGTCGCCTTCAGCGACAGCGAGACCCGCTCGCGGTCCAGGTCGACGTCCAGGACCTCGACCTCGACCTCCTGGCCCACCTCGACGACCTCGGACGGGTGGTCGATGTGCTTCCAGGACAGCTCGGAGACGTGCACCAGACCGTCGACGCCGCCGAGGTCCACGAACGCGCCGAAGTTGACGATCGAGGAGACGACGCCCTTGCGGACCTGGCCCTTCTGCAGCTTGTGCAGGAACTCGGTGCGCACCTCGGACTGGGTCTGCTCCAGGTAGGCGCGCCGGGACAGAACCACGTTGTTGCGGTTCTTGTCCAGCTCAATGATCTTCGCCTCGAGCTCACGCCCCACGTACGGCTGAAGGTCGCGGACCCGGCGCATCTCCACCAGCGACGCGGGAAGGAAGCCCCGCAGGCCGATGTCGAGGATGAGGCCACCCTTGACCACCTCGATGACGGAGCCGCGGACGACGCCGTCCTCTTCCTTGATCTTCTCGATGGTGCCCCACGCCCGCTCGTACTGCGCGCGCTTCTTCGAGAGGATCAGCCGGCCCTCCTTGTCCTCCTTCTGGAGAACGAGAGCCTCGATGTGGTCACCGACCGACACAACCTCAGCGGGGTCGACGTCGTGCTTGATCGACAACTCGCGCGAGGGGATGACGCCCTCGGTCTTGTAGCCGATGTCGAGCAGGACTTCGTCCCGATCGACCTTGACGACGGTGCCTTCGACAATGTCGCCGTCGTTAAAGTACTTGATGGTCTCGTCGATCGCGGCGAGGAAGGCTTCCTCCGTGCCGAGGTCGTCGACGGTGACCTTGCTGCCGCTGGTGGCGGCGGGTGCGCTCGAGGTGGCCTCGATGCTGCTCGTCATGTGGGTTGTTGCTCCGGTCGGATGGATGTCAGGCGTGACCTGTAACGCTCTCGAGGACTCGTCACCACCCCTACCCCGTCGTCCCGAGCGGACACCGGGGCGTGCTGGCGACTAGCGGGTCTGCTCCCTGCCGAGACACGCGCCCACGAGTGCATCGAACAGCCTACCGTGCGCAATACCACACGGTCCAACGATCCCCCGCAACCGGACGGATTATCTGCCTGATCTTTTTGTGGAATGTGACTGACCGTACCGTTGTCGCTCGTGAGTGACGCAGGAGTTACCCGTAGACACGTGACCTCAGCGGAGAACCGACGGGCCAGTCGCGGCTGGTGGGACGCTGACGCGGACGCGTACCAGGCCGAACACGGCGACTTCCTGGGCGACGTCGACTTCGTGTGGTGCCCCGAAGGCCTGCGCGAGGCCGACGCGCGACTGCTAGGCGAGGTCACCGGCCGGCGGGTGCTCGAGATCGGGTGCGGCGCGGCGGCGTCGGCGCGGTGGCTGGCCACCCAGGGCGCGCACGCCGTAGCCGCGGACCTGTCGGCCGGGATGCTCCGGCACGCCCGGCAGGCCGCCGCGCGGTCGGGCGTACACGTGCCGCTCGTGCAGTGCGACGCCCTCGCCCTCCCGTTCACAACTGGGCAGTTCGACACCGTCTGTACCGCTTTCGGTGCCGTGCCGTTCGTCGAGGACTCGGCGCGGATGATGTGCGAGGTGTTCCGGGTACTCCGCCCCGGCGGCCGCTGGGTCTTCGCCGTCACCCACCCCATGCGCTGGATCTTTCTCGACGACCCGGGCGAGGGCGGCCTGGTGGCGACCCACTCCTACTTCGACCGCACTCCGTACGTGGAGTACGACGAGACCGGTGCCGCGACGTACGTCGAACACCACCGCACGCTGGGCGACCGGATCCGCGAACTGGTCGCCGCCGGGTTCGTCCTGACCGACCTGGTCGAGCCGGAGTGGCCGGAGGGTCACGTGCAGATCTGGGGTCAGTGGAGCCCGCTGCGGGGCCGGATCTTCCCGGGTACGGCGATCTTCGTGGCCGAAAAGCCGGTTAGTTCTGGCCCCTCCCCGGACGCCGGTTCCCGGGTAGCGTGACCATCGTGACCGCAGAGTCCATCGACCCCACCGCGCGGCCTTGGTCTCCCGACCCAGTCCGGCAGCGGTTGGCCAACCACACGATCGAAGACGTGCTCGCCCTCCCGGACGACGCCCCCCGCGTCGAACTCGTCGACGGAGTGATGGTCGTGGTCCCCTCCCCCACCGTCGGGCACCAGGGCATCGCCAACCTGCTGTGGGCATGGCTCCACGCCCACTGCCCGGCCCATCTCACCGCCGGCACCGCGCTCGGCGTCGCGGTCGGTGCCAACAGCACCTGTGAACCCGACGTCCTGCTGTTCTCGCCTGAGGTGAGTCAGGACAACCACTACTTGATGCCGCACCAGGTCATGCTGGTGGTCGAGGTCGTCTCGCCGAGCACCCGACGCCGCGATCGGCTAGAAAAGCCCGCCGTGTACGCCGACGCCGGCATCCCCTACTTCTGGCGGGTCGAGCAGAACCCGGTCCAGGTGCACGCCTACAAGCTGACCGACGGCATCTACAAGGAGCAGGCGACCAGCGCCGACGAGTTCGTCGTCGCCGAGCCGTTCCCGATCCGGCTGCCGATCCGCGAGATCACTCCGTAGACCGGCGGGCGACGGTCAGGAGGTGGCCGCTCGCCCCGTACAGGCTCGGCTCGGTCTCCACCTGACGCAGCCGGGCGAGCACCTCCGGCTCCCAGTCCGGGTCCCCGACCAGGCCACGCACCAGCCCCAGCGGACCCTCGACGGAGACGATCCGGTCCAGTTCCAGGTCGGCCTCGGCCACCTCGCCGGGTAGCTCATCCGGGTGGTGGAAGTACGCGGTCGTGAACCAGCGCCCCTCCGGCGGCCTGTGCTCGCCGGTGGCCAGCACCCGGTCGACCACCGGCCCGAACTCCGGCTCGGCGAGGTAGCCCTTCACGAAGCCGTCCAGCAGCGACGCGAACCGGGTGATCGTGGCGGCCACGACGACGCCGCCGGGCCGCACCACGCGGGCCGCCTCCCGCCAGGCCCGGATCCGGTCGGCGCGGTCGAGCAGGTGGTACAGCGGGCCGAACAGCAGCACCGCGTCGACACTCGCGGCATCGGCCGGCAGCGCCCGGGCGTCCCCCACCTCGGCGGTCACGCCCGGCCACTCCGCCGCTGCGGCAACGTGCTCGGCGACGGCGTCCACGACGCGCACCGTGTAGCCGACGTCCGTCAGGGGCGCGGCGTAGACGCCGGTGGCGCCGCCCACGTCGAGCACCCGAGCGGGCGGCGCCGGCAGTACCCGCCCGAGCACGTCCCAGGTACGGAGGAACTCGAGCCGGCCAGCGCCGTCGGTCAGCCGGGCCGTCTCCCCACCCCGGCGGTAGTACGCGAAAATCTCGGCACGCATCCGGCGATGCTCGCGAACGGCCGGGAACTCGGCAACCGGTTTCGGTGCCCGGCGGCGTCTTCGGTGCTCGGCGGCGTCCTTCAGTGCTCGGCGGCGTCCCAGTCGCGGCCCGCGCCGACGGAGACCTCCAGCGGCACGTCCAGCGGGTAGGCCGCGCCCATCTGGGTGCGTACGACCTCCTCCAGCGCCTCCCGCTCCCCCGGTGCGACCTCGAACACCAGCTCGTCGTGCACCTGCAGGAGCATCCGCGACCGCATGCCCGCCTTCTGGAGCGCCGCATCGACCCGCAGCATCGCCACCTTGATGATGTCGGCGGCCGACCCCTGGATGGGGGCGTTGAGGGCCATCCGCTCCGACATCTCGCGCCGCTGCCGGTTGTCGCTGTTGAGATCGGGCAGGTAGCGCCGCCGGCCGAGCACCGTCTCGGTGTACCCGTCACGGCGGGCCTGGTCGACCAGGGCGTGCAGATAGTCGCGAACCCCACCGAAGCGCTGGAAGTACTCCTCCATGAGCACGCTCGCCTCGCCGGGGGTGATGCCGAGCTGCTGGGAGAGGCCGTACGGGGACAGCCCGTACGCCAGGCCGTAGTTCATCGCCTTGATCTTGCGACGCTGGTCGGGGGTCACCTGGTCGACCGGCACGGAGAACACCGACGACGCGGTGGCCGCGTGGAAGTCGAACCCCGAGTTGAACGCGTCGATGAGCGCCTGGTCCTTGGACAGGTGAGCCATGATCCGCATCTCGATCTGGCTGTAGTCGGCTGACAGCAGCGTCTCGAACTCCACGCCGTCGGCGGAGCCCACGACGAAGGCGCGCCGGATGCGCCGCCCCTCCTGGGTCCGGATCGGGATGTTCTGAAGGTTGGGGTCGGTGCTCGACAGCCGGCCGGTCGCCGCGACGGTCTGGTTGAACGTGGTGTGGATCCGCCCGTCGTCGCTGACCGACTTGAGCAGGCCGTCGACCGTCGACTTCAGCTTGGCCACGTCCCGGTGGCGCAACAGGTGCTCCAGCAGGGGGTGCTGGGTCTGCGCGAACAGCCACTGGAGCGCGTCCGCGTCGGTCGTGTACCCCGTCTTGATCTTCTTGGTCTTCGGCAGCCCGAGCTCGTTGAACAGGATCTCCTGCAACTGCTTGGGCGAGCCCAGGTTGAACTCCCGGCCGACCACCGCGTACGCCGCCTGCGCCGCCGCCTTGACCTCGCCGGCGAAGTGGGACTCCAGCTCCGACAGGTAGTGGGTGTCGGCCGCGATACCGGCGCGCTCCATCCGCGCCAGGACCTCCGACAGCGGCAGCTCGACCTCGGCGAGTAGGCGTTGGTGGTGGTCGCCGCCGCGCAGCGGGTCGGCGGCGATCGCGTCGGCCAGGTCGAGCGTGGCGCGCGCCCGCAGCATCAGGCCGCGCTCGACCTCCCCCTCGTCGCCGAGGCCGTCGAGGGTGAGCTGGCCGTCGTCGGGCTGCTCGACCCGCAGCTCGCGCTGCAGGTAGCGCAGCGCCAGGTCGGTCAGGTCGTAGGACCGCTGGTCAGGCTTGGCCAGGTAGGCCGCCAGCGCCGTGTCGGTGACCACACCGCGAAGCTCCCAGCCGCGCGCGGCAGCGGCCAGCAGCGCGGGCTTCACGTCGTGCAGCACCTTCGGCCGCTCCGGGTCGGCGAGCCACAGGGCGACCGCCGGCTCGTCGGAGTCGTCGAGCCCGGCCGGGTCGAACCAGGCCGCCGGCCCCTCGGCGGTCGCGAGCGCCACGCCCGTCAGCTCACCCGTGCCGCGACCGAACGTGCCCGAGACAGCCACGCCGATACGGGTGCCCACCCCCGCGTGCTCCTCCAGCCAGGCCTTCACCGAGCCGGGCGCCAGCACCGTGCCGGCCAGGTCGAACCCGGCGTCGGCCTCGGGCTCGACGGCCTCCAGGTACTGGTAGAGCCGGTCGCGCAGGATCCGGAACTCGAGGGTGTCGAACAGCCGGTGCACTGCCTCCCGGTCCCACCCACGCCAGTGCAGGTCGTCGGGGCCGACCGGCAGCTCGAGGTCGTCGACCAGCTTGTTGAGCTCGTAGTTGCGCATGACGTCGGCCAGGTGGGCGCGGAGGTTCTCCCCCGCCTTGCCCTTGATCTGATCGACCTGCTCGATGATGCCGTCGAGGTTGCCGTACTGCCCGATCCACTTCGCGGCGGTCTTAGGGCCCACGCCGGGCACGCCGATGAGGTTGTCGCTGGTCTCGCCGACGATCGCCGCCAGGTCCCGGTAGCAGTCGGGGCCCACCCCGTACCGCTCGCTGACCTTCTCGGCCGTCATCCGGTCCATCTCGGAGACACCGCGCTTGAGGTAGAGCACGGTGATGGCGTCCTCGACGAGTTGGAACGCGTCCCGGTCACCGGTGACGACTCCGACCTCCATGCCGGCGTCGCGGCCCCGGCGGGCCAGCGTCGCGATCACGTCGTCGGCCTCGTAGCCGGGCTTCTCCACATAGCGGATGCCCAGCGCGTCGAGGACCTCCCGGATCAGGCCCACCTGTCCCGGGAAACTGTCGGGGGTCTTGGCCCGGCCGGCCTTGTACTCGGCGTACTGCTCGGCGCGGAACGACTGCCGCGACACGTCGAAGGCGACACCGATGTGCGTCGGCTTCTCGTCGCGCAGCATGTTGATCAGCATGGAGGTGAAGCCGAACACCGCGTTGGTCGTCTGACCGCTCCTGGTCGCGAAGTTCTCCGCGGGCAGCGCGTAGAACGCCCGGTACGCCAGCGAGTGGCCATCGAGCAGAAGGAGTCGCGGTGTGGTTTCAGCCGACGAAGGTGTCACGCCTGGCGACTCTAGTCGGCACCACCGACAGGACATGTGTGCGGCACGGCATTGTCGCCTCAGCGACGTTCGCCGGTGACCCTCAGATCGCCCGGGCGGGGCAGCGACCGCCGTTGCAGCAGCGGCTGCAGGTACCAGACAAATGCCAGCCAGAGCCCCAGGGCGCCGGCGACAACGCCCGCGAGCGCCGCCCCGGCGACCACAGAGAAGATCAGGTACACCGCTCCGACCACCGCGATGAGAAGCAACGCCAGCCCGACCAGAGCGAGCCGGTTCGCCTCGTCGACGAGCTGCGGCTTGCGCCGGCGGCGGAAGAGGATGCGGTGGTGGCTGACCGGGGCGATGAGGCACGAGGTGGCCAGCGCGGTCGCGATGAGCGTCGCCAGGTACACCACCCGCTGCTGCGTGGAGACCCTCCCGAAGCCCTGTGTGAACGGCAGCGTGAGCAGGAAGGCGAACAGGATCTGGACGCCCGTCTGCGCGACCCGCAACTCCTGGAGCAGCTCGGTGAAGTTCCGGTCGGCGCGCTCGGCGGACGTCTCCTGACGTCCGTCGACCGCCGCGTCGCGGTCCGTGGCGTCGTCCACGGCCGCCACCTCCTCGCCGGTGCGCACAACGCTGATCGCCATTGATTGCCCAGGCGGGTGCGCGGCAAAACGCGGAAGGCCGGCGCGGGCGGCACCGCGGTACCTGGCGGTCACGGGGGACGTGGGCGGCACCGCGGTACCTGGCGGTCGCGGGCGACGCGGGCGCGCACCTGCGCGGGGGCGCCCGCGCCGGGCACCGTCGGCGGAACCTCCCCTACCTCAGTTCCGCCGACGGCGGCATCGGTCGCCGGTTCACGTATCGATCGACGGCCACTGACGCCGAAAACGAGGGTACGGTGCGGAGCCCCGGGCGGCGGTACCCCCGGGCGTACCGCCGCGCCGACCACATAGAGGCCGATCGTTCGACGTTCGGCTTCAAGCGGCTCCCTGTCCGGCTCCTTTCCGGCCCCCGCCGGCCGGCACCGCCCACGGTGGACACGGACTCATGACCAACCCGCAACCTGCGCTGTTCCTATTGATGCGCGGCTTGCGGGTACGGCCGGAAGCTGCGGGAGCCCGCTGCTTCCGGCCGCCTCACACGACCGTCGGCTCAGAGAACCTTGGCGAGAAACGCCTGGGTACGCTCGTGCTGCGGGTTGGCGATCACGTCGCGCGGCGCACCGGCCTCGACCACCACGCCGCCGTCCATGAAGATCAGCGAGTCGCCGACCTCCCGGGCGAACCCGATCTCATGGGTGACGACGACCATCGTCATCCCGTCGGCGGCCAGGTTCTTCATGACGTCGAGCACCTCGCCCACCAGTTCGGGGTCGAGTGCGCTGGTCGGCTCGTCGAAGAGCATCAACTTGGGCCTCATCGCCAGCGCCCGCGCGATCGCGACCCGCTGCTGCTGCCCGCCGGAGCACTGCCCCGGGTACGTGTCGACCTTGTTGGCCAGACCCACCCGGTCGAGCAGCTCGATCGCCCGCTCGCGGACCTGCGCCTTCGACTCGCGGCGCACCCGCAGCGGCGCCTCCATCACGTTCTCCAGCACCGTCATGTGCGGGAACAGGTTGAACCGCTGGAACACCATGCCGATCGACCGGCGCTGCGCGGCAACCTCCTTCGCCTGCATCTCGTGCAGCTTGCCGCCACGCTCCCGGTAGCCGATCAGATCGCCGTCGACCCAGATCCGACCGGCATTGATCTTCTCCAGGTGGTTGATGCAGCGCAGGAACGTGGACTTGCCGGAGCCGGAGGGCCCGATGACACAGCAGACCTCGCCGTGGCGTACCTCCAGGTCGATGCCCTTGAGGACCTCCAAGTGGCCGAACGACTTGTGCACGTTCTCGGCGCGCACCATCGGCTGGTCGCTCACGTCGCGATCCCCTCTCCCCCGCCACCCTGCTCGGCGGCGAGCCCGCGCAGCCTCATCCTCGCCCTGGCCTGCTGGCCATAGCCGCGGGAGAAGTGCCGTTCGATGAAGTACTGGCCAACGAGCAGCAGGCTGGACAGGACCAGGTACCACAGGCAGGCGGCGACGTACATGGGGAACGGGTCGAACTTCTTGTGGCCGATCGCGTCGAGCTGGAAGAACAGTTCGTACGTGACCGGCACGGCGATCAGCAGCGAGGTGTCCTTGAGCATCGCCATCGTCTCGTTGCCGGTCGGCGGCACGATCACCCGCATCGCCTGCGGGAGGATGATCCGCCGCAGCGTCTGCCCGCGGGTCAGGCCCAGCGCCTCAGCGGCCTCCCCCTGGCCCGGATCGACCGACTGGATGCCGGCGCGCACGATCTCGGCCATGTACGCCGCCTCGGACAGCGCCAGCCCGAGCAGGCCCGCGAAGAAGCCCGTGAAGACGTCCCGCGAGGTGAACCCGCCGATGCGCAGATGCAGGGCGGAGATGCCGAACAGCTTGCCCAACTGGGTGTCGAAGGGCACGCCGAACTCCACCCGGCTCCACAGAATGCCCAGGTTGCCGCAGATGGTGAGCAGCACCAGCCGCGGCACGGACCGGAAGAACCAGGTGTACGCCCAGGCAACCGATCGCAGGATCGGGTTGTCCGACAGCCGCATGACCGCGATGACCGCACCGAGCGCAACGCCGACCACCATCGCGCAGAGGGTCATCAGCAGCGTGCCCCGCAGCAGCCCGTCAACGACCGGCGGCCGGAACATGCTCTCTTTCAGGAACCGCCAGTGGAACGCGGAGTTCGTCAGGAGCACATGCACGAACATCGCGATCAACACGGCGAGAACGGCGATGGACACCCAGCGACCGGGGTGCCGCACGGGCACGGCCTTGATCGGTTCAGGCCGTGCCCGCACGTCGGTGACGTCGGTACTCATCGTCAGGCGCTAGGGCTGGCGCTCGGGCTGGCGTCGCCGCCCTGGCTCGGGTTCAGTTCAGGGTTGTCGATCGCGCCGGCCTGCACGCCCCACTTCTCGAGGATCTTCTTGTACGTGCCGTCGGCGATGAGCGCCTTCACCGCGTCGCGGACCGCCTCGGCGAAGGCCGTCTGGTCCTTCTTGATGGCGTACCCGTACGGCGCCGAGTCGTAGATCTCGCCCAGCGTCTCGAGCTGACCGTTGGTCTGCTTCACGGCGTATGCGATGACCGGCGAGTCGGCCAGCATCGCGTCGTCCTTGCCGGTCACCACGGCGTTCGTGGCGGTGTCCTGGCCCGGGTACGGGTCGACGGTGATCGCCGGCTTGCCCGCCTCGGTGCACTTCTTGGAGCGGGCGCCGATGTCGTCGACCTGGACCGTGTCCTTCTGGACGGCGATCTTCTTGCCGCACGCGTCGTCCGGCTTGATCCCCGCCGGGTTGCCCTTCTTGGTCGCCCACTGCGTGCCGGCCGAGTAGTAGGTCACCATGTTGGCCTGGGCCAGCCGCTCCGGGTTGACGGTGAACGACGAGACGCCGATCTCGTACTTACCCGACTCGGTGACACCCGGAATGATGTCGCCGAAGGTGGCAGTCTGGAACTCGGCCTTGAGGCCCAGCTTGGCGGCGACGGCGCCGAACAGGTCGACGTCGAACCCCTCGGCGGTCTTGCCGTCGTCGGCGAGGAACTCACTCGGCGCGTATGTCGTGTCGCTGCCGACCAGGATCTTGCCGTCGGCCTTGATGGCGGCGGGCACCTTGTCGGCCAGGGCCTTGTCCACGCTGACGCTCGGGGCGGCGCTGGACCCGGTGCCGCTGGACCCGCTGTCGGAGTCCGACTTGCTGCCGCACGCCGCGAGGGAGAGGGCCATCGCGGCGGCCGCGGTCAGACCGACCGCGGCTCGCTTCCCTGGGGTGGTGGTCAGAAACATCGTTGCCAAATCCTCCTGAGGAGTTGTACTCGCACGGTAACGGGCACGGTGGAGCCGAACGCAGCCGGCTCCTAGGCCACACCCAGGTACGCCTCTTTCACCGCGGGGTCATGCAGCAGCTCCGCACCGGTGCCGGAGCGCACGATGTTCCCCGTTTCGAGCACATACCCGCGGTGTGCGCGGGACAGCGCCTGTTGGGCGTTCTGTTCGACCAGGAGGATCGTGGTGCCCTGCTGGTTGATCTCGGTAATGATCTCAAAAATCTTCTGGATCAGCATCGGGGCCAGGCCCATCGACGGCTCGTCGAGCAGCAGCAGCTTGGGCCGGCTCATCAGGGCGCGCCCGATCGCCAGCATCTGCTGCTCACCGCCGGACAGGGTGCCGCCCAGCTGCTTGGCCCGCTCCTTCAGGCGCGGAAAGAGGGTCAGCACCCGTTCGAGGTCGGCGGCGATGCCGTTCCGATCCTTGCGGGTGTAGGCACCCATGTCGAGGTTCTCGAGCACCGTCATGCCCGGGAAGATCCCCCGACCCTCGGGCGCCTGGCACACACCCCGTACCACCCGCAGGTCGGCGCGTAGCCGGGTGATGTCCTCGCCGTTGAAGCGGATCGAGCCCGACGCGACCGGACGCAGGCCGGAGATGGCCCGCATGGTGGTGGACTTGCCCGCGCCGTTGGCCCCGATGAGCGCCACGATCTCGCCCTCGTCGACGGTCAGGCTGATGCCGTGCAGCGCCTGGATCCGCCCGTACTGCAGGGTCACGTTCTCCAGCTCAAGCAGCATCTGCCGGCACCCCCAGGTAGGCCGCGATCACCTTGGGGTCGTCCCGGACCTCGGCCGGCGTACCTTCAGCGATCTTCTTGCCGAACTCCAACACCACGATCCGGTCGGTGACGCCCATGACCAGCCGCATGTCGTGCTCGATGAGCAGGACCGTGACGCCGGTGTCCCGGATGTCACGGATCAGTTGGAGCAGCTCCTCCTTCTCCGCCGGGTTGAACCCGGCGGCCGGCTCGTCGAGGCACAGCAGCTTCGGGTCGGTCGCAAGCGCCCGGGCGATCTCGAGCCGGCGCTGTTCGCCGTACGAGAGGTTGCGGGCGACGTGGCCGGCCCGGTGCCGGATGCCGACGAACTCGAGTAGCCGCAGCGACTTCTCCCGTCCCTCGGCCTCCTCGCGCCGGTAGCGCGGCAGCCGGAACAGCGCGCTCAGCACGCTCGACCGGTGGTGCGCGTCGGCGCCGACCATGACGTTCTCCAGCGCCGTCATCTCCGGGAACAGCCGGATGTTCTGGAAGGTCCGGGCGACGCCCATGCAGGTGATCTCGTGCTTGCGTAGGCCCGTCACCCGCTGACCGCCGAACCGGATCTCTCCGGACGTAGGCCGGTAGATCCCGGTCATCGCGTTGAAGCAGGTGGTCTTGCCCGCTCCGTTGGGACCGATCAGGCCGAAGATCTCGCCTTCGCCGATGGTGAAGCTCACCCCGTCCAGCGCGACGACGCCGCCGAACCGGAGGGTGACGTCGTCAACCTCCAGCAGCGGAGCGCCCGCCGTGGGACGGTCGGGGCGGGCGTCCGCCGACGCCTCCTCGTGCGGTTCCCCGATGGTCGTGCGGATCGGCTCGTCGACCCGCTGCCGCGCCATCTCGTCTTCCCATTCCGTCGATTCGACATGAGGCTCGCTCACTGCGGTGCCACCTCCTTGGCGCGGTCCTTGAGCTCCAGCGCGCGGCGCCGGCTGGGGATGAGCCCCTGCGGACGGAAGATCATGATGAGGATGATGATCACACCGAAGATCAGGTACCGGTACTCGTACGCGTCGGTACCCAGGATCTTCGTTCCGCGCAGCCGGTCCGGAATGTACGAGATCAAAGCGCCGCCGAGGATCGCGCCGGCCATGTTGCCGGAGCCGCCCATGACCACGGCGGCGAGCACCAGGATCGACAGCTGCAGCTGGAACATCGCCGAGTTGACGAAGCCGTTCTCGCCGGCGAACAGCACGCCGCCGAGGCCGCCGACGCAGGCGCCGATGGCGAACGCCCACAGCTTGTACTTGATGGTGCGCACGCCCATCACCTCGGCGGCCTCCTCGTCCTCCCGGATGGCCAGCCAGCTTCGCCCGACCCGGCTGCGCTCAAGGTTCCGCAGCGCGAGCACGACGATGATGATGACGGTCACGCCCAGCCAGAAGTACGGGGTCGCGTCCCGGACCCCGAAGATCGGGGTACCGTCGGCGTGCTTGCCCGGCGGGTGCGGGATGCCCGCGAAGCCCTGGTCACCACGCAGAAAATGAGGTGTGTTGTCCGCCGTGATCCGGATGATCTCGGCGAAGCCGAGCGTGACGATGGCGAGGTAGTCGCCCCGCAGCCGCAGCGTCGGCCAGCCGAGGATCAGCCCGCTGAGCATCGCGATCGCGATCGCGACCGGGATGGTGGCCAGCCAGACCCACTTCGTGCCGAAACTGCTGTCGCCGGAGGCGAGCAACGCGACCGTGTAGGCGCCGACGGCGTAGAAGCCGACGTACCCGAGGTCGAGCAGCCCGGCGAAGCCGACGACGACGTTGAGGCCGAGGGCCAGCAGGACGTAGTAGGAGATGTTGAACAGCGCGGTCGGCCAGTCGATCCCCTGCGTCACCACCTGGGGACCGATGATCGGCACGTCTCCGGCGTACGGCAGCAGATACGCGACGGCCAGCACCAGCACGATCAACGCCCAGCGCGCCGGCGTCGGCAGGTTGTCCAGCCGCCCGCGCAGGCCACCGCCCCGCTTGCCCTGGGGCGGGGCCGCCTTCTGCGGCTTCGAAGGAGTGTCCGCGGTGGTCGTCATGCCCTCGCCCTTCCGAGAGACTCGCCCAGCAGGCCGGTCGGCCGGAACATCAGCAACGCCACAAGGAGGACGAACGCGCCGACGCTGTGCCAGTTCGTTGCGAACAGTCCCGCCACGTAGTTTTCGAACAGGCCGAGGACGATCCCGCCCAGCAGTGCTCCCCGCAGGTTGCCGATGCCGCCGAGTACCGCGGCGGCGAACGCCTCGACTCCCAGGTACAGGCCGTTGTCGTAGCGAACGTTGCCGATCTTCAGCAGGTACATGATGGCGGCGACCCCGGCCATCAGGCCGCCCAGCAGGAAGACCAGCGAGATGACCCGGTTCTTGTTGACGCCCATCAGCGCGGCGCTGTCGGGGTTCTGCGAGACGGCGCGGATGCCCCGGCCGAGGCGCGTGCGGTTGATGAACAGGTCCAGCCCCACCATCATCACCAATGCGACGACGACGATGAAGATCTGCAGGTCGGTGACCTTGCCGTCCAGGAACGGGAAGACCTCCTCCTGCTTGATCAGGCGCGGCACGCCCTTGTTGTTGCGGTGGGTGAGCACGCCGACGAACTCCGAAATGGCGATGGAGGCGCCGATCGCGGTGATCAGGAAGGCCAGCGGCGGGGCGTTGCGACGGCGCAGCGGCCGGTACGCGACCAGTTCGATCACTAAAGCGGTGACCGCCGAGGCCGCCATCGCCGCCACCAGCCCGATCAGCAGGTAGCCGACGAACCCGCCCAGCCCGGGGGTTGGCGAGTCCTGGTTGAGCCCGAAGCCGCCCCAGACGATGACAGCGGTGAACGCGCCCACGGTGAACACCTCGGAGTGGGCGAAGTTGATCAGTCGAAGTACGCCGTAGACCAGGGTGTACCCGAGGGCGAAGAGCGCGATGATCGCGCCCTGCGCCAGCCCGGTCACGGTCAGCTCGCCGAACTGGTGGAAAAGGTTAGAGAAGTGCAAGGGGTGCTCCAAGGTACGGATAAGGAGCGGTGCGGCCGGGAGCCTCCCCGACCGCACCGATCCGTCGACTCATGTCCTTGCTCGTACCGGCGAAGAGCCGATCACGCCTTGGGCGCCGCCTGGTCCGGGACGACCTCGCCATTGTTGACCTTGAACGCCCACACCACGATCTGGGTCGGGTCGAGCTCCCCGGTGTCGGTGAACTTGTAGGTGTTCGCCACGCCGGTGTAGTTGACCGACTTCAGGTAGTCGTTCAGCTTCTCCGGGGTGGTGTTGCCCTTGCTGATGCCCTCCAGGAAGATGTTGGCCGCGTCGTAGGCCACATCGCTGTAGGTACCCGCGTCGACCTTCCACCGCGTCTTGTAGTCGGTGACGAAGCTGCCCTTGGCCTTCGACGCCGGCGCGCACGGGCAGGTCAGGATCGTGCCCTCGGCGGCGTCCTTGCCGGCGGCCTCGATGTAGCCCTTGTCGTTGACGCCGTCGCCGGCGACCAGGACGCCCTTCCACCCGGCGGCGGTGAGCTGCTTACGGAACACTCCCGCGTTCTGGTAGTAGCCGCCGTAGAACAGCGCGGTCGCGCCGCTGGCGACGACCTTGGTGACGGTGGCGGAGAAGTCGGTCTGCTTGCCCTCACCGCCGACCTTGTCGCTGTCGACGACCGCCGACCCGAGGGTGGCCTTGACCTGGTCGGCCAGGCCCGCGCCGTACGCCGACTGGTCGTCGACCACGAAGGCCTTCTCCGCCTTCAGCACGTTCTTGATGTACGCGCCGGCGGCCGGGCCCTGAGCGCTGTCGTTGGCGACGGCCCGGTGGAAGTACTTCCAGCCCTTGGTCGACAGCACCGGGTTGGTGGCCGACGGCGTGATGTTGGGGATCTGGGCGTCGTTCAGAATCGGGTTGGCCGCCTGCGACTCGCCCGAGAACGGCAGGCCTACGACACCGAGGATCTTCTTGTCCGCGACGAGCTGGCGGGCAAGGCCGGGCGCGACATCCGCGCTGCCCTGCGAGTCGAACTTCTTGATGACGATGCAGTTGGCGCCGTTCTTCTTGTTGTACTGCTCGACGGCGAGCTCCGCGCCCTGCTCGATGTTCACGCCGAGATTGGCCGACGGGCCGGTCAATGCGCCCAGGTACGCAATCTCGTACCCGCAGTTCTTACCCTCGGCCGCGTTTCCGCTGCCGCCACTGCTGCTCTTATTGCACGCCGCTAGCCCGGCGGCGAGCGCCACAATGGCCACCCCGCCCAACGCACGCGTGAGTCCCTGCCTCAAGGCCTTGACCCCTCCTCCATCCGGTGGATCCCGCCCGACGTCGCGTGAGCTGCGACGATGTGACGAGGATCCCAATTTCGCGGTCCGGTCTGGGGCGGGACTCTATTGCACGGAACGAGCAGACCGTAAGTCTCCGCGAACGGCTTTGACTGAACCGTTACATGAGGTCGCGTTCTTGGGGTGTGAGGTGTAATACACCGGCCTCTATGCCGGCTTCGCGGAAGGCTTCGTGGGAGCTTCAGCGAGTATCCGGTCGGCTACTTCCCGCATTGTCATCCGGTGATCCATGGCGGTGCGCTGGATCCATTTGAAGGCTTCCGGCTCGTTCATGTCATATGCCGTCATCAACATGCCCTTGGCACGCTCGATCGCCTTGCGCGTCTCCAAACGCTCCTGCAGGTTGGCGACCTCGTCCTCGAGCGCCGCCATTTCCGAGAACCGGGACAGTGCGATCTCGATCGCCGGCACCAGGTCGCTCTTCTGGAACGGCTTGACCAGGTAGGCCATAGCTCCCGCCGCGCGCGCCCGCTCCACCAGTTCGCGCTGGCTGAACGCGGTCAGAATGACGACCGGGGCGATCCGGCCCGCCGCGATCTTCTCCGCCGCGGCGAGACCGTCCATGATCGGCATCTTGATGTCGAGAATGACGAGGTCGGGACGCAGGTCCTCGGCCAGTCGTACGGCCGTCTCGCCGTCGGCCGCCTCGCCGACGACGTCGTAACCCTCCTCGACCAGCATCTCGCGCAGGTCCAGACGGATCAGCGCCTCGTCCTCCGCGATGAGCACCCGACGGCTCGGTACGTCAGCCACTCGCGACACTCCGATCGACCTCGAAACTCCGACGGCGGTTACCGCCCCGCTCAGAGTAGTCGGTACCCTATGACGGCGTGTCGGTCCCCGTATCCCAACCGGCAGAGGAACGGAGCTCAAACCTCCGACAGTGTGGGTTCGAATCCCACCGGGGGCACACAGAAAAGGACAAGTGCCGCATCCGTCGTCGATCCCTCCCGGCGGCGGGCTCGTCGAGAGCCGCTGGCGTCAGCTTCCGCGGGTGACCCGGGCGGTCACGGTGACCGCGTCCGCCGCGGCGCCGGGCGACGCCGAGGAGCCGGTCCATCGGCCGTCCTTGACCGTCCACGTCCGTCCGGCGACGCGCACCTGTTCGACGCCGCACTCCGCGGCGTGCGACACCATCCAATAGGCGTACCGCCAACCGGTCTGGGCATCCGCCGCCCGAACGGTCACCTCACCGCCGTCCGAGCCGGTCACCGCCGCGTCGGCGCCCCAGTCGGCGCGCAGCCCGGCCACCACGGCCTGGGCCGCCGCCGCTCCCCGCGGCGCCGGGCCGGCACCCGATCCGGAGCCGAGCGTGCACGTGACGGCCTGCTCGGCCCCACCCGTGAGCGCGCGGGCCAGCACGTCGGCCCGGTCGCTCCACTGCGCGTACGCCTCCGGATAGGCGCTGTGCTGGACCGCCTGCGCCGCGTCACCGACGTCCATCGTCTGCCAGTCGGGGACCTTGACGAGCGCGGCGTAGAACGCGGCGGACGCGAAGCGCTCGTCCATCAGCTGCTGCGGGTTCCCCCAGCCCTGGCTCGGCCGCTGCTGGAACAGCCCCACCGAGTCGCGGTCGCCGCCGGACAGGTTGAGCAGCTTGGACTCCTGCATCGCCGTCGCGAGCGCCACCTGAACGGCCCGTACCGGCAGGTGCCGGCGCACTCCGACGGCGGCGATGGTCGCCGCGCTGGCCATCTGCTCGGGCTCGAGCGCCGCCGTGCCGCCCGCCCGCGCCACGCACTCCCGCGGTGGCGGCAGCGGCTTGAGCGCCGCCGGCATGAGCACCCGCCACGCGCCGTAACAGGTCAAGCCGACAACGGCGACGACAACCAGCAGCGCCACCGCAACCGTGCGGAACCGCAAGCCCACCTCCCGACGCGACGGCGCGGACGGCTACGCCATCCGCGCCCGCTCAGCGTACGGGTATCCCGCCAACCCGGCCGAAACCGGACGGCGGGCCGTGGCCGACGGTTTACCGCACCCCGAGCAGGTCGACGACGAAGATGAGGGTCTCGCCGGGCTTGATGACGTTGCCGGCGCCGCGGTCGCCGTACCCGAGGTGCGGCGGGATGGTCAGCCGCCGACGCCCGCCGACCCGCATGCCCTGGACGCCCTGGTCCCAGCCGCCGATGACGCGGCCGGCGCCGAGCGGGAACGTGAACGGCGCGCCCCTGTTCCAGGAGGCGTCGAACTCCTCGCCGGTGGAGTGGGCCACCCCGACGTAGTGCACGACCACGTCGTGTCCGGCCGTGGCCTCCGGCCCGTCACCGACGACGAGGTCGTCGATCTGCAGCTCGGTGGGGGGCTCGCCGTCGGGACGGTCGATCGTCGGTCTGCTCGTCGTCATACCGCTCAGCCTAGGTGGCGGGCCGGCGGGCGGCCGGGCCGCGCTCCTCCGGTTGCCGGCGCAGGCCGCCGGGCGCACGCTCGTAGACATGGCCGTTTGCGAAGTTTGCAACAACGACTACTGGATGTCGTTCGAGATCCACACCGCCGGCGATGTCCACGTGTTCGACTCGTTCGAGTGCGCCATCCAGCGCCTCGCTCCGGTCTGCGAACAGTGCCAAGTCAAGATCGTCGGGCATGGGGTGGAGGTCGACGGCCGGTTCTTCTGCTGTGCGAACTGTGCCCGCAACAGCGGTATGGACAAGGGCGTCCAGGTCCGCGACACGGTCGGAGCCCATCCGGGCTGAGCCGGTCAGCCGAACAGCGAGTGGCTGTCGGTACGGGTGACGCGTGCGCGCCGGCGCCGTAGCTGGATCACGACGAGGTCGACCAGCGCGACCGCGGCGAGCACGGCGGCGACCGCCGCGAAGGCCGGGTGACCGGTCCACACCAGCGCCAGCGCCAGCAGCGCGCAGGCGACCAGGCCGAAGCCGGCGAGCACCAGTCGCAGGTTCAGCGCGCTGTACGGGTGCCCGACGGTCCCCCGGGCGCCCTTGGGCTGAGCACCGATACGCATATGGTCCCGGTACCCCGTGAGCGCGCCGCTGACGCACCCGCGGGGTACCGGGGTTCCCTTCTTCCGTTACCGCGTTACTCCGTTACGACGGCCCGCAGGATGTCGACCCGGGCGGCTCGGCGCGCCGGGACGATCGCGGCGACGACGCCGGCGAGGGCCGCGATCACCGCGCAGACGAGCGGCTGTCCGATCGGCACGTCGACGGTGACGATGCCGATGGAGGCGAGGGCCCGCGAGAAGGCCGCGCCGAACGCCAGCCCCAGGACCAGGCCGAGGACCGCGCCGACGGCCGCGATCAGCAGCGCCTCCCAGCGGACCGCCGCGCGGACCTGCCGGCGGGTCATGCCGACCGCCCGCAGCAGGCCCAGCTCACGGGTCCGCTCCAGCACCGACAGCGCCAGCGTGTTCACCACGCCGAGCAGCGCGATCACCACGGCCAGCAGGAGCATCACGTACACCATGCCGAGTAGCTGGTCCACGCTCTTGCTCTGGGTTTCCTTGAGATCGTTGGCATCCGAGATCGCGACGTTCGGGTACTCGGCCAGCGCCGTCGTTGCCACCTGCTTGACCTGCGCGGTGCTGACGCCCTGGCGGGCAGCCACCAGCACGGCGATGTCGAGCCGGTCTGAGAAGTTGGCGTTGTAGGTGTCCAGGCTGACCACGTAGCCGGTACCGATCAGGGTGGTGTCGGTGAACGTGCCGATCACGCGCAGCTTCCGGTCGCCGGTCTGGGCGAACTTCACCGTCAGCGGGGAGCCGACGCGCAGCCCCTTCGCCTTGGCGATGTCGGCCGACAGCAGGATTCCGTCCCGGCCGAGCGCGCCGACCGAGCCGGAGGCCATGCCGAGGTTGGCGACCCGGTCGACGGTGGCCGGGTCGAGTCCGGCCACCGGTGTCGTCGCACCGTCGACCTGCGCCATGCCCCAGCGCATCTCCGAGACCGTGCCGACCTCCGGCTGCGTGCGCAGCTTGTCGGCCACGCCCGTCGGGATGCCGGCCGCGAACTGGCTGCTGGCTTTGAGGATCAGGTCGGCCTTGTTCGCGCGGTCCAGCACGTCCCCCACCGACGCCTTGATCGACGATGCCACGACGGTCACGGCCACGACGAGCGCGAGCCCGACGACGAGCGCGGTAGCGGTGGAGGCGGTACGGCGCGGGGAGCGCGCCGCGTTGAGCCGGCCCATGCCACCGGTGACGCTCCGGGAGATCGGCGCCCCCAGGACGCGTACCAGCGGCCGGACCGCAACCGGAGCCAGCATCATGACGCCCAGGAAGGTCGCCAGCGTGCCGAGGCCCGCCGCGGCCGTCTGCGAGTCCGCGCTGATCGCCCGGACCAGCCCCGCCACGCCCCCGACGAGCAGCAGGGCGCCGACGACGAGCCGCCACCGGGCGACCCCCTTGGCCGGCGCGGCCGCCTCGCGCAGCGCCGCGATCGGCGGGATCCGGGTGGCCCGCCACGCCGGCGCGAGGGCCGCGACCAGCGTCACGAGCACGCCGACGGCGAAGGCGGCGATCACGGTACGGGCGTGCAGTTGCAGCGCCGCGCTCGGCAGCTCCATGCCGACCGCGCCCAGCAGCCCGCGCAGGCCACTGGCGACTGCCAGCCCGAGCCCGAGGCCGAGGACGGAGGCGACCAGGCCGACGGCGACCGCCTCGGCGAGGACGCTGCCCAGGATCTGCCGGCGCCCGGCACCGATCGCACGCAGCAGGGCGTGCTCGCGGCCGCGCTGGGCGACCAGGATCGAGAACGTGTTCCAGATCATGAACGAGCCGACCAGCAGCGAGACCGCCGCGAAGCCCAGGAAGATCTTGGTGAACATGCTGAGCGCGCTCTGGATCGACTTGCTGGCCTCGCTGGAGACCGTCGCGCTCGTCACCGCCTCCGTCCCGGCCGGCAGGACGCGCGCGATCCGCCCCCGCAGCTGGTCGGGGGTCACCCCGGCCCGGCCGCGCACGTCGATCGCGTCGAACTGCCCGACCTTGCCGAGCAACTGCTGTGCGGTCGACATCTGGAACGTGGCCAGGGTCGCGCCGGCCAGGTTGTCGGCCTGACCGAAGCCGGCGATGCCGACGACGGTGAACCGCCGCTGCCCGCCGGACTCGAAGATGATGCCGATGGTGTCGCCGGGGCGGTACGAGTACTTGCGGGCGGTGGCCGCGTCCACGATCACCTCGTCGGCGGCCCGGGGTCCGCGCCCGCTACGCAGGCTGAAACCGCCCGCCAGCTCGCGGTCGGTCACGTAGCCCGCGCCGAGGGTCGGCGCGCCACCGGGCTGGATCGGCTTGCCCGTCTTGTCGAGCATCAGGGCGTACCCGGTGATCGAGCCCTCGGCGGACGCCACACCGTCCACCCGGCGGACGGTGTCGACGAGGGTCGCCGGCACCGGCTTGGTCGACTGCAGCGTGCTGGTGTCGGTGAACGCCGACTTGGACCGCACGGTCACGTCCGTGCCCTTGGTCAGCCCGGCGTACAGCTGGTCGAAGGCCGCCTTCACGGTGTCGGTGAGCACCAGCGTGCCGCTCACGAACGCGACGCCCAGCATGACGGAGATCGCCGTGAGGAACAGCCGTACCTTACGGGCGAACAGCCCCTTGAGGGTGAGCGCGAACATCACTCACCGAGGCCCTTCATGGCGTCGAGGATCCGGTCGGCGGTCGGCTCGCGCATCTCGTCGACCACCCGGCCGTCGCGCAGGAAGAGCACCCGGTCGGCGTAGCTGGCGGCGGTGGCGTCGTGGGTGACCATGACGGTGGTCTGGCCGTACTCGTCGACCGCGTGCCGAAGGAAGCGCAGCAGCTCGCCGCTGGAGCGCGAGTCGAGCGCGCCGGTCGGCTCGTCGGCGAAGACGATCTCCGGCTGGGTGATGAGCGCGCGGGCCGCCGCGACCCGCTGCTGCTGGCCGCCGGACAGCTCGGCGGGGGTGTGCTTCAGGCGGTTGGCCAGGCCGACGGCGGCGACGACCTGCGCCAGCCAGGCCGGGTCGGCCTTGCGTCCGCCGAGGCGCAGCGGGAGGACGATGTTCTCCTCCGCCGTCAGCGTCGGGACCAGGTTGTAGGTCTGGAAGATGAAGCCGAGGCGGTTGCGGCGCAGCAGGGTCAGGTCGGCGTCGGACAGCCCGGAGACGTCGGTGTCGCCGATGAACACCCGGCCCGCCGTGAGCGTGTCCAGCCCGGCCAGGCAGTGCAGCAGGGTGGACTTGCCGGAGCCGGACGGGCCCATGATGGCGGTGAAGGCCCCCGCGGGGAAATCCACGCTCACGTTGTCGAGAGCCTGGACCGCTGAGTCTCCTCGACCGTAGAGCTTCGTGGCGCCGACCACCCGGGCCGCGGTGCGAACACCGGCCGGGGACTTGACCATGGACATTTGAGCGCTACCCTTCAATGATGTACGTCGTTACAGTATAAACGTACGGCGTAAAGAATAACGAGCAGCGACATCGGGAGACGTGGTCCGAACGGAGCGTGAGAGGTGCCCAGAAAGGCACGACTGAACGAACGGGCGATCGCCGAGGCCGCCCTCGCCGTCCTCGATGCCGAGGGCATCGAGGCGCTCACCATGCGCCACCTGGCCGAGAAGCTCTCCACCTCGGCGATGGCGCTGTACAACCACTTTCCGGACAAGGACGCCGTCCTCGAGGCGGTCGCCCAGCTCCTGCTCGCCGAGATCGAAGCGCCACCGCCGGGAATCGGCTGGCAGGAGACGGCGCGCCGCATCATGCGCTCGGCCCGCACGGTCACCCTGCGGCACCCGCACGCCGCGCCGCTGATCGCCCGGTTCCCGCCGCGCACCCCGGACGCCCTCGCCTTCGTCGAGGCCGGGTTCCGGTCGTTCCGCGCCGCCGGGTTCGACCCGCACAGCACCGCCCGGGCGTACCGGGCGCTGGTCGCCTACTCGCTCGGCACCCTGGAGGTCGAGCTGGGCGCCTACTTCGCCGCCCACCCCGCCGCGCAGGCACCGGCGGGCTCGCTGGACCAGCCGTCGGTCGGTCGGCTGCTGCCCACGGTCGACGAGGTCGGGCCGGAGCTCGCCGCCTCCGATCCGCAGGCGGAGTTCGAGTTCGGGCTGAACGTACTGATCACCGGCCTCGAGGCGCTGCTACCTCACCGGTGAGCGGGTGAGGTAGCAGCGCCCCGGTGGTGACGCTCGGTCAGCAGGCGGGTGGGACCGCCCCGCCGCTGCGGGTCACCGGCGCACCGGGTTGGTCACCTGAGCCGGAGCCGGCTCACGGACGCCCCCGTCGCGCTGGTCCGAGATGAACGCCGACACCCAGGCCAGTGGGGCGTTCCAGTTGATGGTCAGTTCGTTGCCCGCGAAGGCCATCACGTCGTCGACGTAGCAGTACTGCGGCGCGCAGCCGGCCAGCTTGGCCTTTGCCACGTCGTCCTCGTTTCCGGAGTTGGCGCCACCGGCGAGCGCACCCTTCGGCGGGGCGGGCAGCCGCTTGTCGAGCGAGTGGGCGTACCAGCGGGAGTGCTGGTTGTGGGAGTAGTTCGTGCCGTACCCGGTCACGTACGACCGGTCCAGCACGTTGCGGCCGAGGACGTAGTCCATGCCCTGCAGCACCCCGTCGCGGTACTTCGCGTCGCCGGTGAGGTCGTACGCGGTCGCGATGACGACCAGGTTGTTGAGCACCATGCTGTTGGAGCCCCAGTCGTACCGGTTGTCCGACGGGGCGTAGGGCGTGCCGTACGGGTTGGCCCGCAGCGTCGCCAGGTACCGGTCGGCGCCCTGCACGACCGACCGGCGGACCGCGTCCCGGTCGGGCAGGTTGTTCGGCACGGTGGCCAGGTCGAGCCGGCCCAGCGCGGCGACGTGGTCCCAGCCGAACCCGCGCTCGCTCCAGATGTCGGCCGTGTGCTGGGGCGAGGCGTGCAGGAAGTCGGCGTACTGCTGCTCGCCGGTGGTCAGGTACAGCTCCGCGGCCGCCCAGTAGAACTCGTCGGAGACGTCGGTGTCGCCGTACCCGCCACCGCCCGAGCCGCTGTCGCCGGAGGCGTACATCGAGGGGTGCGCCTTGGCCGCGGCCCACGCCGCCTTCGCGGCCGCCAGGTTCCGCTCCGCGAAGGCGCGGTCGTACGGGGCGAACACGCGGGCCGCCTGCGCCGCGGTCGCGGCGAGGTTGAGCGTCGCCGCCGTGGACGGCGGGTACAGCACCCGCTTCTTCGTGTCCTGGTCGGGCCGCGTCGGCAGGGTGGTCCAGCTGTCGTCCTGGACCTTGTGGTGGGCCATGCCGGCCAGCGGCTTACCGGCCGGTACCTGCATCCTGAGCAGGAACTCCTGCTCCCAGCGCGCCTCGTCCAGGATGTCCGGCACGCCGTTGTGGCTCTCCGGGATGGCCAGCGCGCCGTCACCGAGCTTCGCGGCGCCGCCCGTCGGCGCGGTCCTGCTGCGCTCGAACTCGTTCATCAGCTGGTACACGGAGATGCCGCCGTTGACCACGTACTTGCCCTGGTCGCCGGCGTCGTACCAGCCGCCGGCGACGTTCAGCGTGTAGTCGCACCCGTTGTTGACGCAGGGCACGGCGCGGTCGCCGGTCTCCCCCGCCGAGACGTGACCGGCGGGCCGGCCGTACCCGGGCCGCAGCCTGTCGTCGATGGCGATGCCGCTGCGCTGGGTATAGTAGAACTTCAGCGCGTCCTGCCGCAGCCCGTCGTACACGTCGGCCCCGATGGCGAACGGGTGGCTCGCCTCGCCGCCGACCACCAGCCGGTACCCCTTGCCGGGGGTGGTGTACGCGCTGAAGTCGATGGCGTGGACCGACTGCGCCGAGGCGGCGTCCATGCCCCGCGGCGTGGTGAGGCCGCTGGCCACCGTCTTGCCGGCGGCGTTGCGGAGCTGCCAGGGCACGCCGGTGCCCGCGTCGCTGGCGACGGTGGCGTTCTTCGGGCCGTCCGGCAGGTACCCGACCTGGTTGACACGCACCTCCGGGCCGGTGCCCGACCGGTACATCTCGGGCACGGCGCCGCTCGGCGCGGCGGCGCTGACGCCGGCCGGTTCGGCGGCGTCCGCGTACGCGGCGGTCGCGCCCGGCGCGACGGCGAGGAGTCCGGTGGCGGTGAGCGCGGTCGCGGCGGTGACCGCCGCGCGCATCCGAGCTGACCAGTGGCGCCGACTGAGGATCACGTGCTCTCCCGGGGGTCGATTCGGGCCGCCATGCTAGCCAGATGCGTTACGAATCGACCACGGAGAGCGATATTTCCTGACGTTCGGCAGGAGTTTGGGTGGTTTTACCCGTGAGACCTGGGTCACCCGTAACGGGTGAGCCGGCCTGGCGCCACCCCGTCCACGCCAGGTGTCCGCCTAGACTGGGCCGTATGGGCCGGCCGAACGAGGCCGTCGAGGCGCTCCTGCAGGAGTTCGCCGACCTGCTCGCGATCACCAACGGCGAGCCCTACAAGATCCGCGCCTACGAGAACGCGGCCCGGACCGTCGCCGGCTACCCCGTCGACGTGTCCGGCCTCGACCTGCGCGGCCTCCGCGAGATCCCCAACGTGGGGAAGTCGATCGCCGAAAAGATCATCGAGTACTTCGCCACCGGCCACGTCGCCGCGCTCGACCAGCTACGCGAGGAGATCCCGGCCGGCGTACGGGAGCTGGTGACCATCCCCACGCTCGGTCCGCGCAAGGCGATGATCCTCTACTCCCAGCTGGGGATCGCCTCGGTGGACCAGCTGGAGGACGCGATCCACTCCGGCCTGCTCGAAGAGCAGCACGGATTCGGCCCCAAGACGGCCGCCAACCTCCTGCACGGCATCGAACTGCTCGCGCGCAGCAGCGGACGGGTCCTCCTCGACGAGGCCATGGCGGTCGCCGAGGAGGTCACCCGGGCGCTGTCGGCCCATCCCGCCTGCCTCACGTGCGCGTACGCCGGATCGCTGCGCCGGATGCGCGAGACCGTCGGTGACGTCGACCTGCTCGCCGCCTCGACCGACTCCGGCCCGGTGATGGAGGCGCTCACCCACCTGCCCCTCGTCGGCGAGGTCATCGCGCACGGCCCGACCAAGACCTCGGTGCGCACCACCACCGGACTCCAGGTCGATCTGCGCGTCGTCACGCCGCAGTCGTGGGGCGCGGCGCTGCAGTACTTCACCGGCTCCAAGGAGCACAACATCCGGGTACGTGAGATCGCCGTGCGCAAGGGGCTCAAGCTGTCCGAGTACGGGCTGTTCCGCATCGACGACGACGCGCTCGTGGTCTCGGAGACCGAGGAGGCGGTCTACGCGAAGCTCGACCTGGCCTGGATCCCGCCGACGCTGCGCGAAGACCGCGGCGAGATCGAGGCGGCCCGGACCGGGCGCCTCCCCGATCTGGTCACGATCGCCGACATCCGGGGTGACCTGCACACCCACACGGACCTCACGGACGGAACGGCGTCGCTGACGGACATGCTGGCGGCGGCGAGCGCGCGCGGGTTCCACTACTACGCGGTGACCGACCACGCCAAGAGCCTGCCCATGCAGCGGATGACCGACGAGAAGATGCTGGCCCAGCGGGACCGGCTGCGCATGCTCGCCGACACCACGGACCTGGAACTGCTGCACGGCACGGAGCTCAACATCGACCCGGACGGCGAGGTCGACTGGGACGGCGACTTCCTGGCCGGGTTCGACATCCGGGTCGCCTCGATCCACTCACGCTTCGGCCAGCCGCGCAAGGCGATGACCCGCCGGCTGGTACGCGCCTGCGAGAACCCGTACGTCAACGTCATCGGCCATCCGACCACCCGGAAGCTCAATCAGCGGCCGCCGGTCAACGCCGACTTCGACGCCGTGTTCGAGGCCGCCGCGGCCACCGGTACCGCAATGGAGATCAACAGCTGCCCCGACCGGCTGGACCTGCCCGACGACCTGATCCTGCGGGCGCGGCAGCACGGCGTGAAGTTCGCGATCGACACGGACGCGCACGCGGTCGCGCACCTGGACAACCTGCGGTACGGGGTGGGCACCGCGCAGCGCGGCTGGCTGAGCGCCGACGAGGTCATCAACGCCTGGCCGCTGGACCGGCTGCGGGAGTTCATCGCGGCGAAGGTGGCCCGCCTCGCGCCGGTCGGCGCGGGAGCGCGCCGCGCCCGTCAGGGGCGGCACTAGCCCGGCCCACCACCGCCGCCCTCGCCGGCGTCGGAACCGGCCGTCTCGGTGCCCCCGGTCCGACCGGCACCCCCGGGCCGACCGGCACCCCCGGGCCGACCGCCGCCGGTCTCGGTGCCGGCGCCACGGCGGCCGTTGCCGAGGCGCAACCGGGGCAGCCGGCCGATCGTCCGGCGGACGAAGCGGTACCGGCGGTGGGCGTCCTCGTCCGGCACGGGCGACACCCGCCGCGGTGCGGGCAGCATCGGTCGCAGGTCCTCGGCGGCCTGCGACGCGGCGTCGATGACCAGCCGGGCCGCCTGCCGCTGGCGCTCGACCCCCAGCGGGGACCGCCACGGCGCCCGCGGCGGCCGGACGGCGGCCTCGATCTCCACCCGGATCCGGTCGATCGCCGCCAGCAGCGCGCCGTGCTGCTGCCACGCCCCCTGGTCGGTCTGGGGATCGACCAGCAGCAGTTCGCTGAGCCGGTGACGCCGCTCGTACAGGTGCGACAGGTGCTGCTCGACGCAGCCGCGCGCCTCGTCGAGGCGGTCGCCGCCGCAGGCGACCTGGACGACGGCGGCCAGCGCGTCGGCGGCGCAGTCGAGGATGTCGGCGAGGATCTCGCGTACCTGCGGCGAGTACGCCTCCGCCTCGTCGCCGACGGTGAGGGTGTGGTCGTACAGCGCCCTGGCGACGTGGCGCACCGACACGTAGCAGTGTTCGAGACCGGTGAGGGCGGTGCGCAGCCGCGGCTGGGCCTCCCGCGCCCGGGCGCCGCGCGGGTTGAGCCGCGCGCTCTGCTCGGCGCGCCCGAGCTGCTGGTCGGCGCGCAACACCTCGCGCCCCAGCGTGCGGGCCTCGGCCAGCCAGTGTTCGGACGCGTCCCGCGACCACTCGGTGCGCAGTTGATTCGCCAGCCCCCGCAGGTAATCGGCCATCCGCCCGGCGAGCTCGCCGATGGCCTGGCTGGCCGGCTGAACGTGCAGTGGCGGCGCGATCACGGCGTTCACCACGATGCCGACGGCGGCGCCGATCAGCGTCTCGGACACCCGGCCGACGGCCGCCGACTCGACACCGCCGACGGCGAGGATCAGCATCGCGGTGATCGGTACTTCCAGCAGATGCGGCCCCAGTCGCACCAGCTCACCGACGACGAGCGCCACCGCGATGATTCCACCGAGGCTCCACCAGGTCAGCCCCACGAACGACGCCACCGCGACCGCGACCAGCACCCCCGCGACGACGCTCAGGATCCGCTCCAGGCCGTGCTCGACGGTTTCGTACATCGTCAGCTGGACGACCAGCAGTGAGGTCAGGGGTGCGAGCACCGGCTGAGCGCTGGTGTGCAGGCGCTCGGCGATCACGAACGAGAGGATCGCAGCCAGGGTGATCTTGGCGGTGCGCACGCCGAACCCGCGACCTCTGCGCAGCAGCTCCGCGGACGGTTCGCGACCCAGACGGAGCCGTAGCCGACGTGTCAGGCTCATTCCGCTGGTACCCGATACCCGGGTGCCGGTGCCATCTAACGACCGAAGTCACACCGGACAGACATCCGTGCAGGCCGGCCGGCGACGAGCGCCGTTTAGACATCGACGGCCACTGGGTATCACGGTGCCACCCGCCGGCGGAGCCCACAACCGCCGGCGGCCCCTCACCAATTTCTCGAGCTCGGAGGCGGCCGTGCGCACGGGAGGTATAGGCGGCGTCATCATCCTCATCTGGCTGATCATCGGCGCCGTGGCGGCGGGTCAGCGTGGCTATTTCAACAGCTCCAACGACAACTGCGCGAAAGCGGGCACCACGGTGGTCACCGTCCTCGCCGGGCCGTTGAACTACCTGGGCGTCAACCCGAAGGTCAACTGCAAGGTGCCGCAGCCGTCCCAGTGACCGGCGAGGAGGCACCCTCCTTCAGGGTGCCCTTCCGCCCGGCCGGATCGAACCCGGGCGACGGCGGACGCATGATCATCTAGCCGTACTTTCAGCCATTTCCCGGTGTCACGTCCGTCGCAAGCCCAACAGTTCACCAGATCTTGACTTCTGACCTGTTAGACAGGAGCTGGGCTAGACGCGGACGAGGAGATCATGAAACGACAACGGCGGGCGGTACTGCTCACGGCACTGGCGGCGACGCTCGCGCTCAGCGGCTGCGGCGGCACGGCCAACAGGTTCGTCAAGCCGGGCGCCAGCGCCTCGCCCACCCCGGCCCTGCACGTCAACCCGGCGGACAACGCCACCGACATCCCCGTCTCAGCCGAGGTCGGGCTCCAGGACGCCGGCGACAAGCTGACCGCCGTCCAGCTCGCCGACGCGGGCGGCAAGTCCATCTCCGGCAAGCTCCGCGACGACGCCAGCTCCTGGGTACCGGACGAGCCCCTCGACTACGCCACCACCTACACGGCGAAGGTCACCGCCACGTCGACCAGCGGCAAGAGCGTCACGGGCACCAGCAGGTTCACCACCATGCAGCGGCCCACCAGCCGCATGGACGCCCACCTCTACATGTCCGACAACGCCGTGTACGGGCAGGCCATGCCGATCGTCGTCGAGTTCAAGCAGGGCGGGGTGGCCCCTGCCGACCGCGCCGCGGTCGAGCGCCGGCTGTTCGTCACCAGCGATCCACCGCAGCCGGGCGTCTGGCACTGGGACAGCAACACCCAGGTCGAGTACCGGCCGAAGGACTTCTGGCAGCCCAGTACCAAGATTCACGGCCGGTTCGCGCTCGGCGGCCTGCCGGTCGGCGGCGGCCGCTACGGCCAGCAGGACATCACGATCGACGCCTCGATCGACACGGTACGGAGGCAGATCGAGGTCGACAACGCGACCAAGCAGCTGACGGCCAAGCAGGACGGCGCGGTGGTCAAGACGATGGCGGTCAGCCTCGGCAGCCCGCAGCACCCCTCCTTCTACGGCACCATGCCGATCATGGAGAAGTACGACAAGACGACGTTCGACTCGTCGACCTACGGCACGCCGGTCAACTCCCCCGAGGGCTACCGCACCGACGTCCAGTACGCCGAGCGGCTGACCTGGGACGGCCAGTTCATCCACGCAGCGCCGTGGTCGGTGGCGCAGCAGGGCCACACCAACGTGTCGCACGGCTGCGTCAACGTCTCCACCGACAACGGCCAGTGGATCTACGACTGGGTGAAGGTGGGCGACCCGGTCATCGTCAAAGGCACCGAGGTACCGCTCGGCCAGGGCAATGGCTGGACGGCGTGGAACCTGCCCTGGGACCAGTACGTGAAGGGCAGCGCGCTGGCCGACGTCGGTCAGTCCACCGGAGCGACGCCCGCGCCGTCGGCGACCGACGCCGCCGACGCGCAGCCGAACCCGTCGGCCTCCTGAGTCGGACAGCGGCGGCGGTCACCTCCTGCGACCGCCGGTGGCGCCGCGGTGCCCGTCCCGGCACACTGACCCCGATCAGGTTGACGGGCGGAAGGTGGGCGTGAGATGCGCATGACAGGCCGTGACGGCCGGTGCGGCGATCCCGACGCACGGGCGACGACCCCGTCGTCGCGCGGGAACCGGATCCTCGCCGCGGTGGCGACCACCGCCGTCGTCGCCACCGCAGCCGTGGCGCTGCGCACCGTCCGCGACGCGCTCGGCGCGGCCCCGACGGGCGAGCGGGCGGCCCGGATACGGCGCTCGCCGCAGTTCCGCGACGGAGCCTTCCGCAACCCGGTACCCGCCCACGTGATGCCCCCGGGCTCCGCCGCACAGACGCTGCGCGACCTGTTGACCGACCGGCACCGGCGCCGGCCGTCGGGCGCCGTGCCGCTGGTCGCCCCCGCCGTCGACGACCCGCCGCCCGCCGACGGCCTGCACGTCACCTGGTACGGCCACTCCTCCGCCCTGGTCGAGATCGACGGCCGGCGGGTGCTGTTCGACCCGGTCTGGAGTGACCGCTGCTCCCCCTCACCCTGGGTAGGGCCGCGCCGGCTGCACCGGCCGCCGGTGCCCCTGGACCGGCTGCCGCAGGTCGACGCGATCGTCATCTCCCACGACCACTACGACCACCTCGACATGGCGACCGTCCGGGCGCTGACCCGCACCCGGTCGGCGCCGTTCGTGGTACCTCTCGGCGTCGGCGCGCACCTCGCCCACTGGCAGGTGCCGGCGGACCGGATCATCGAACTGGACTGGGACGAGTCCGTCTCCGTCGCCGGGCTGCGCCTGACCGCGACCGCCGCCCGGCACTTCTCCGGGCGCGCGTTCGCCCGGGACAACACCCTGTGGGCGTCGTGGGCGGTGACCGGACCGACCCGCCGGGTCTTCTACAGCGGGGACTCCGGGTACTTCGACGGCTACGCCGCCATCGGGGCCGCGTACGGCCCCTTCGACGCGACCCTCATCCAGATCGGCGCGTACGCCAGCACCTGGCCGGACATCCACATGACGCCCGAGGAAGGCGTCGCCGCCCACCTCGACCTGCGCGGCGGGCTGCTCATCCCGCTGCACTGGGGCACGTTCAACCTGGCGTTCCACGATTGGAGCGAGCCGGTCGACCGGGTGTGGCGCGAGGCGAAGGCCCGCGACGTCACGCTGGCCGTGCCCCGGCCCGGCGAGCGCGTCGACGTCGACGACCCGCCGCCGGTGGACGGCTGGTGGCAACCGATCGCCTGACGTCGATCCCATTGACATTGGAGAATGTGGATGGTTGTCTCCATCTGACAGGAAGGTTGCCTATCAATTCCTGAACCGGAGGCGATCCGTGCGAATTCGAGGCAGGTTCATCGGCATTGCCGCTGTCGTGGCGCTCGCGGCGGCCGTCCCGCTCGTGCTCAACCACGCGGCGGGAGCCAGCACCGCGCGCGGTGCGAAATCAGGGGTCGACCTGACCGACCCCCACAAGAAGGACATCGCGATGCAGTTGGTGTCCAGCGCGGAGAACTCGTCACTGGACTGGAAGGCGCAGTACAAGTACATCGAGGACATCGGCGACGGGCGCGGCTACACCGCCGGGATCATCGGGTTCTGCTCCGGCACCGGAGACATGCTCGACCTCGTCCAGCTGTACACCAACCGAAAGCCGGGCAACGTCCTGGCCAAGTACCTGCCGGCGCTGCGGAAGGTCAACGGGACCGACTCGCACGCCGGGCTCGACCCGACCTTCACCCGGGACTGGGTCACCGCCGCCAAGGATCCGGCCTTCCAGCAGGCCCAGAACGACGAACGCGACCGCGTGTACTTCAACCCGGCCGTGTCGCAGGCGAAGAAGGACGGCCTGCGCGCGCTCGGCCAGTTCGCCTACTACGACGCGGCGGTCATGCACGGCCCCGACGGGCTCGGCGCGATCCGTTCGAACGCGCTGAAGAAGGCGAAGCCACCCGCCCAGGGCGGCGACGAGGTGAAGTACCTGAACGCGTTCCTCGACGCCCGCGTCGTGGAGATGAAGAAGGAGGAGGCCCACTCCGACACCAGCCGCGTCGACACCGAGCAGCGGGTGTTCCTCAGGAACGGCAACCTCGACCTCGATCCGCCGCTGTCGTGGAAGGTCTACGGCGACCCGTACACGATCCCCAGGTAGGCGAGACTGCACCTATGGCGCTGACCGTGATGACCTACAACATCAAGTACGGCGGCCGGGACGGCCGGCTTGATTCGATCATCCGGGTCATCACGGCGCAGCGGCCCGACGTGCTGGCTCTCGAGGAGCTCGCGGGCTTTCCCCGGGACGGCGGACGCCTGATGCGTCGGGTCGCCGACGCCACCGGGATGCGTGCCTTTCTCGCCCGGTCGCGGCTCGGAGGCCAGCCGGTCGCCGTCCTGGTCCGGCAGCCGGCCGCGGTGCGGTCCGCCGGCTCGATCCGGCGGCCGTTCCACCACGCCGCCGCCGAGGTGACGGTGGCGACCGACCGCGGACCGCTCACGGTCATCGGCACCCACCTGTACCCGTTCTCCGGTGGCCGGCGAGGGTGGGAGGCCGGGTGGCTCGCCAGCCGCGCCGATCCCGGGCGCATGGTGCTGGTCATGGGCGACCTGAACACCCTCGACCCGTGGACCGACCACACCGACCAGCTACGTACGCTCGCGCCGCACTACCGGTCCCGGCACCTCACCCGCTCCGGCGAGGTCGACACCCGGGCGGTGCGGCGACTCGCCGACGCCGGCTTCGTCGACCTGTTCCGCGCGGTCGGCGACCGGCCGGGCGCGCAGCGCCACACGGTGCCGACCGCGCACGGGGGCGGCCAGGAGTTCGCCCGCATGCGGCTGGACTACATCCTCGGTACCCCGCCGGTCGCCCGCCTGGCCCGGTCGTGCCGGGTCGTCTCCGGCGCCGACTGCGGCGACTGCGAGACCGCCTCCGACCACTACCCCCTCGTTGCTACCGTGGACCTCACGCTCGTCGAGCCGGGGTAGGGTCGGATCATGGACGTGCCGGAAGATCAGCGCGCCCGGCGTCTCTTCGGCGGAGGCGCGATGGCGCCGGGCAATCTCGCCGCGAGCCCGTTCCGGGTCGACCGGGACCGCATCGTCAGCTCACCCCACTTCGCGCGGCTCGGTGGCGTCACCCAGGTGATCAGCCCGGGCGGATCGGGCCTGCTGGTGCACAACCGGCTGACGCACAGCCTGAAGGTCGCCCAGGTGGCCCGGGCCATCACGGAACGGCTGACCGCCGATCCCCGGTACCGCGACCTTCTCGGCAAGCTCGGCGGGTGCGACGCCGACGTGGTCGAGGCCGCCGCGCTCGCCCACGACCTCGGGCACCCCCCGTTCGGCCACCTCGGCGAGCGGATCCTCGACACCGTCGCCCGGCAGCGGTTCTCCTTGCCGGACGGGTTCGAGGGCAACGCGCAGTCGTACCGGATCGTCACCAGCACCGAGATCCGCGGCGAGACCATCGGCCTGGACCTCACAGCCGCCGTCCGGGCGGCGATGCTCAAGTACCCGTGGACCCGCCACACCTACCCGCAGCCGCACGTGCGCTTCCTCGATCCCCCGCCGCGCGGCGCCTCTCCCCCGCCCGGTGACCCGACCCGGGGATCGGCCAAGTTCGGCGCGTACGTGACGGAGCTGAACGACCTGCGACAGGCTCGAGAGCCGTTCAGGGGCCGGCTCGCCGACTGGCAGCAGACCGTGGAGGCGTCGGTGATGGACACCGCCGACGACATCGCGTACGCCATCCACGACGTGGAGGACTTCCACCGGGTGGGCGTGCTCCAGCAGGGATCGGTCGCCACCGAGCTGATGGCGTGGCAGCGCGACGCCGACGAACTGCGGGCGCTGCCGGACGCGACCGTCGACGCGACCGCCCGGCGGCCGGGCCGCTCGGTCGAGCAGCTTCGCCGCACCCTGCGGCGCAAGGACAGCTGGATCGCGTGCGACGACGCGTTCCGCGCGGCCGTGGAGCACGTACGGCTCGAGCTGGTCGACGGGCTGCTGGCGGCGCCGTTCGACGGGTCGATCGAGGCCGAACAGGGCGTGGCGCGCTTCTCCGCACGCTGGACGCGCCGGCTCATCGACGCGATCGAGGTACGGCCGGACCCGCCGGTACGCTCCGGCCACGTGCTGCTGGGCCAGGCGCAGTGGCACGAGGTCCAGGTACTGAAGTTCGTGCATCACCGGTTCGTACTGGCCCGGCCGGACCTGGCCCTGCACCAGCGCGGCCAGGCCCGGTCGATCGAGCTGCTGGTGGAGGCGCTGCACGACTGGCTGGTCGATCCGGAGGAGACGGCGCGGCTGCCGCGCCGGATCCACGACCTGGTCGAGCTGTCGGAGGCAGAGATGGCCGGGCTGGTCGACGACCCGGCCACGCTCGGTCTGATCACCCGCCCGACCCGCGCCGAGCTCACCGCGATGGCCCGCGGCCGGGCGATCATCGACTTCGTCGCGTCGCTGACCGACGGCCAGGCGGTGGCGCTGCTCGACGCGCTTTCTGGACGGTCGCGCCAGTTGTGGACCGACTCGTTCGTCCTCTGACCGCGGGGTTCGTCACGGAGATGGCTCCTGATGCCGTTACCGCCAGATCCGCTCCCCGTCACCGGTGGTGCGCATCGCGGGGGTCCGCTCAGACGTCCGTGGCCGATGCAAACCGTAGGTGGTCTTTCGCCCACGATGCGGCCGCGGTGACCAACGCCGGCAGCTCCGCCGGCGTGTCCAGTTCGACCACGTCGTCGACCGACACCCACCGCACGCCGGCGACCTCGTCGAGTTGCGCGGTCAGCTCGCCGGGCAGCGCGCGCAGCACGTAGACCAGGTCGATGTGACGGTGCGGCCCGACCTTCTGGTCGGCGACGTCCATCTCGACAATCGTGTACGGCGCGGCATGCGTGGTTACGGCCGGATGGGTGAACAGCGCGTTGCCGACCACTTCGGTGCGCACCCCGGTCTCCTCCAGAACTTCCCGCCGGGCAGCCTGGGCCGGGTCCTCGTTGGGGTCGATGTGACCGCCGGGATAGAGCCAGCAGCCGAGCTTGTTGTGGTGCACCAGCAGCACCCGCCCCTGATTGTCGAAGACGATCGCGGAGGCGGTGAAGTGGCGGATCCCGGTCATGCGGCTTCTCCTGCGCGGGCGAGGGCGGCGACACGGTCGGCCATCCACTCTACGGTCGCATCCGCCGCCCTCGGCGTGGTGCTGCCGCCGATCCCTCCACAGTGCTCCATCGCCGCGTACCGTGGATGCCACGGCGGGTGCGCCGGGGAGACCGTCCGCCCGCACCTGTCCTCTACCAGGGGATCACCGTGCCGCCACGTAACCGTGCCGCTGTCGACCCGCGCTTCCCTGCGGAACTGCGCCGCCTGCGATTAGCCCGCGGCCTGTCGCTGCGAGCCCTCGCCGCGCTCGTCTACCAGGGAAAGAGCCTCGTGCACGAGCTGGAGACCGGGCAGGCGCAGCCCACCGTGGACATCACTGGCCGGCTCGACGCGGCGCTCGGGGCTGGCGGTGCACTGAACCGGCTCGTACAGGCCGGACCAGAGATTTCCGCAGACGATCAAGACCGGCTCGACTACGTCGCGCGGTGCCCGCGACGCGCCGACACGGCCACCATCGACGCCCTGGAGACGCTGCTCGCGGGCCAGCGCCGACTCGAGGATTCGATCGGCGCCGCCGCCGTACTCCCGGCGGTACGTGCCGAACTGGACCTGCTGACCGACCTGGTCGACGAAGCCCGCGAGCCGATACGTCTCCGGCTGGTCGACCTGAGCGGGCAGTGGGCTCAGTTTCTGGGCTGGCTGCACATCGCCACCGGCGAACCGGCCGCCGCGCGGGCGTGGCTCGGCCAGGCGCTGGAGTGGGCGACCGAGGCTTACAACAAGGACATGATCGGCACCGTACTGTCGTTCCGCGGCTACCTGGCCGAGGAGCAGGGACAGATGGGCTCGGCGATCGGCCTCACGCGGGTCAGTCTCCGCGACCCGCACGTATTCGTTGGGCAACGCGCCTACGACCAATACCAGCTGGCCCGGGCATTGGCCCGGGTCGGCGACCGGACGGACGCGGTTGAAGCCCTCGCCGCCGGCGACGACCTGGCGCAGGCTGCCGCTGCGTACGACGGGGTGATGCCGCCGTGGCACTACTACCGCAGCCCGGCGTTCTTCGCGCTCGAGGGCGGTGTCGTGTACCGCCTCCTCGGCCAGCAGCAGCCGGACCGCAGCGTCCAGGCGGTGGAGCTGCTCACCTCGGGTATCGAGGGGCTGCCGGCCGATGCGCAGGGCGCCGATTGGGCCGGGGTGTACCTGTGTCACCTCGCCGCCGCGCATGGCCAGCTCGGTGACGTGCGGACAGCAGAGGAAGTACTGGAGCGGGTTCGAGCCATCGCCCGCGCGACGCGGTCTGCTCGGCTGACGGCTCGGGTGTCCACCACTGCCCGCCGGCTCGGCTTGTCCGCGGACACGTAGCGGACACGCGGCCCCTATCTCGTCACCGTGCGCTCACCGGACGCTAGGGGTGGGTGCGGCGGTTGGAGGCCAGCGTGGATCGCGACGAGATCGCCATAACCAAGGTTCTGCACCGTTCGGACGTGTACTGGCGCAACTGTGAGGTGTTCGCCGGCTGTTCCTGCGGGACCCCGTACCACCCGTGCGACAAGCTACGGGCGGCGCTTGAGGGCGAGCGTCGGATGGACGTCTCGACCCGCAACGTCGGCCGGTGAGCTATACGACCGGTTCCTCGAGTGGTTGACGGACTATCCCAAGGAGGGTCAACACTTGCCGGCGTACGTTGCCATTCCCCTATTGGTCGGCGTTGCGTTCCTAGGCTGGGTCGCAGGAATGCTGACTTTCAAGCGCTCGCTTTCGTGGTGCAAGAAATGCGGCCGGGTACTGGTCTGTGCGACCTGTTCCGTTGACCTACCGAGTGCGGACATCTTCCGAAGCAGCCCGAAATGATGGCGCGGAGCAGCGCGAGTGGCCTTCAGGTGACGTACCGTCAACTGCCCGGCCGGTACCAACCAACACTCGTCTAGGCTGCGGGGATGACTCAGGGCGACGATGATCCGCGCCTGTTGCGCCGCGAGGACTTCCCCGTCCTGCGCGAGCAGCCCACCCGCTGGTCGGACGAGGACGTCTACGGTCACGTCAACAACGTGGTCCACTACCTGATGTTCGACACGGCCGTCAACGGCTGGCTCATGGAGGCGACCGGCACCGACATCCGGCGGTTGCCGGCGATCGGCCTGGTCGTCGAGACCTCCTGCCGGTACTTCGCCGAGCTGCGCTTCCCCGAAGTGGTCACGGCCGGGATCGGTCTGGAGCGGCTCGGCACGTCGAGCGTGGTCTACCGGCTGGCGCTGTTCGGGCAGCACTCGCAAGCGCCGGCCGCGGTCGGGCGCTTCGTGCACGTGTACGTCGACGCCCGGGACCGCCGCCCGGTCGGAGTGCCCGACGAGATCCGCAAGGCCCTGCGAACGCTGGAGGGGACGGCATGAGTACCGAGACCGTGTTCACGTACGGTACGCCCGAGCTGAAGTTCGGCGCCGGCGCCGCCGACGAGATCGGCTTCGACCTGAGCCGGTACGGGGTGCGCCGGGTCCTCGTCGTCACCGATGCCGGCGTCGCCGCCACCGGCTCGCCGCAGCGGGTGGCCGACGCGATGCGCGGGTACGGCATCGAGGCCGAGGTCTTCGCGGAGGCGCACGTCGAGCCGACCGACGCCTCGCTGCGCCACGCCGTCGACTGGGCGCGGGCCAACGGCCCCTGGGACGCGTTCGTGGCCGTCGGCGGCGGGTCCAGCATCGACACCGCGAAGGCGGTCAACCTGCTGACCACCAACCCCGGCGAGCTGATGGACTACGTCAACGCGCCGGTCGGCGCCGGCCGCGCCCCGTCGCAGCCGCTCAAGCCGCTGGTCGCCGTGCCGACCACGACCGGCACCGGTTCGGAGAGCACCACGATCTGCGTGCTCGACGTGCTCGACCTCAAGGTGAAGACGGGCATCAGCCATGCCCGGCTGCGGCCGACCCTCGCGGTGGTCGACCCGCTGCTGACGATGACGCAGCCGGCCGCCGTGACCGCCGCCTGCGGCATGGACATCCTCTGCCACGCGCTGGAGAGCTACACGGCCAAGCCGTACACCGCCTTCGCGCGCAAGAAGCCGGAAGAGCGGGTGCCGTACTGCGGCGCGAACCCGGTCTCGGACATGTGGTCGGAGAAGGCGCTCGAACTGCTGGCGCGGTCGCTGCGCGCCGCCGTCGCCGACGGCGACGACCTGCGGGCGCGGACCGACATGGCGCTCGCCGCCACGTTCGCCGGCATGGGCTTCGGCAACGCCGGGGTGCACATCCCGCACGCCAACGCGTATCCGATCGCCGGCGGCGTGCGGGAGTACCGTCCGGCGGGTTACCCGGACGACGAACCGCTGGTGCCGCACGGGATGGCTGTCGCGCTCACCGCGCCGGCGGCGTTCGGCTTCACCTTCCCGGCGTGCCCGGACCGGCACGTGAAAGCGGCCGGGCTGCTGGCGCCCGACGCAGCAGCCCGCGACCCGGCACGGCTGCTGCCGGCCGCGCTGACCGCTCTCATGCGCGACATCGGAATCCCGAACGGTATCGGCGAGGTCGGCTACACGGAGTCCGATGTGGACACACTGGTCGCCGGGTCGATGAAGCAGCAGCGGCTGCTGGCGACCGCGCCCCGGCCGGTGGGCCCCGACGACCTCGCCGAGATCTTCGTACGCTCGATCACCTTGTCGTGAACCGGCCGTCCCCGTTCGGCGAGAACACGGCCCGTACGCAGCCGTCCCTCTTGTGCTTGAACAGGTCGTAGCCGCGCGCGCCCTCGGACAGCGGCATCGGGTGCGTCATGAGGTAGGCGGTCTTGAACTCGCCACGCGACATCCGCTCCAGCAGCATCGGGATGTACCGCTCACCGTGCTGCTGGGCCGAGCGCATCGTAAGGCCCTTGTTCATCAGCGCGCCCATCGGGAAGTCGTCGATCCACCCCGCGAACACGCCCAGCACGTACACCATGCCGCCCTTGCGGCAGGACATGATCGCCTGGCGCAGCGCGTGCGGCCGGTCGGTCTCCATGACGCGGGTCTGCTGCTTGACCTGCTCCCAGCGGTACGCCACCGTGTGCGGGCTGTGCGCCTCCATGCCGACGGCCTCGATGCAGACGTCCGGGCCCCGCCCGTCGGTGCGCTCGCGCAGCTCGCCGTCGATGTCGGTCTCCTCGTAGTTGAGCGTGTCCACACCGAGGTGGTGGGCGGCCATGTCGAGGCGGTAGTCGAACCGGTCGATGACGATCACCCGGGACGCGCCGAGCACCTGCGCCGCCTGGGCGGCCATCTGGCCCACTCCCCCGGCGCCCCACACCGCCACCACGTCACCGGCCTTGACCTCGCCGAGGTCGGCACCCATCCAGCCGGTGGGCGCGGCGTCGGACGCGAACAGGGCATCCACGTCGTCGACGCCCTCGGGGACGGTGAAGGCGACCCGGTCGGCGTACGGCACCCGGACGTACTGTGCGTGGCTGCCCTTGAAACCGCCCATGGCGTGCGAGTACCCGAAGATGCCGGCCGGGCTCTGGCCCCACATCATCTCCGGGATGCCGGGGTTGGTGTTGCCGTTGTCGCAGCACGAGTAGAGGCCCTGCTCGCAGAACCAGCAGCGGCCGCAGGCGATGACCGAGCAGACGACCACGCGGTCGCCGACGTGATGGCGGCGGACCTCCGGACCGGTCTCGACGACCTCGCCGAGGAACTCGTGGCCGATCACGTCACCGGCGCGCATGGCGGGAATGTACCCGTCCAGCAGGTGCAGGTCGGACCCGCAGACCGAGCTGAGGCGCACCTTGATGATCATGTCCTGGTTGTTGAGGATCTGTGGATCGGGTACCTCCTCGACCCCCAGCTCGTTCACGCCTTCCCAGCAGAGCGCCTTCACAGCCGCCCCTCCCCTCGGGCCCGGCTGATCGCGAGGTCGAGGGGCCGGCCGGTGATGGTGTGCTTCGCCGTGCCGGGCTTGTCGGCCTGAAGGATCTCCCCGGTCTCCAGCAGCATCTTCGACTCGCGCAGCGCGGCCCGGACGGCCTGGAGCGGATCGCTGCCGGCGAGCCGCGAGGCGGCACCGGTGATCCCGGACGGCTCGCGGCGCAGCCGCGCCGCCAGCGCCGTGCCCCGGTCACCGACCGCCCGGTTGACCTGGACCTCCACCTCGTCGCCGAGCTTCGCTATCGGCTCCGGCAGCCGGCCTCCCGGTGCGACCTCGTCCGGCGGGCGGTTGATCGTGACAACGTGCCAGCGCGGTCTGCGGCGGTCCTGCGCGCGCGTGGACATCGGCCATTTGCGCTGGCGCGCCGACAGGAACCGGGTGGCGACGGCTCCGGCGACCACCGATCCGACGACGGCGCCCATCGTGGTCCGCTTCATGGCTCACCTGCTTCGTGAGGTGGGGATATCCGGCGAGGCATGGACCTTCCCGGCAGCACGAGGCTCAAACCGGCACCTGGTCCCCGCCGGGAGCCCGTTTCCGGCATGATCTCCAACCATGCGCTTCACCACCGTGATGGCCGATCCGTCGCTGTTGGAGCTGCCGTGGGAGGTCCCGCTGGAGCAGTGGCCGGTCGACCACCTCGTCACGCTCCCCCGGGGTATCTCTCGGCACGTGGTGCGGTTCGTCCGCATCGACAACGACGTGTACGCGGTCAAGGAGATAGCCGAGCAGGTGGCCGGGCGCGAGTACGAGCTGCTGCGCACCCTGGAGCGGCTGGACGCGCCGGCCGTGGAGGCGGTGGGCGTCGTCTCCGACCGGACCACCCCCGACGGGGAGCCGCTGGAAGCGGCCCTGGTCACCAAGCACCTGCGGTTCTCGCTGCCCTACCGGGCGCTGTTCTCGCGCACGCTGCGGCCCGACACCCTCAACCGGCTGCTCGACGCGCTCGCGGTGCTGCTGGTACGGCTGCACCTGCACGGCTTCTTCTGGGGTGACTGCTCGCTGTCGAACACGCTGTTCCGGCGCGACGCGGGTGCGTTCGCCGCGTACCTGGTCGACGCCGAGACCGGCGTGCTGCGGCCGCGCCTGTCCCCCGGTCAGCGGGCGGAGGACCTGGAGCTGGCCCGGGTCAACATCTTCGGGGAGACGCTCGACCTGGAGGCCGGCGGATACCTCCATCCGTCGATCGACCCGTACCAGGTGTGCGACGAGGTCGTGACCCGGTACGAGCGGCTGTGGCACGAGCTGACCCATGAGCAGGTCGTGGAGCGCGGCTCCCGGCACGAGCTGGAGCACCGGATGCGGCGGCTCAACGAGCTCGGTTTCGACGTCGCCGAACTGGCGGTGTCCCTGGTGGACGGTGGCGAGCGGTACGTGGTACGCCCCAAGGTGGTCGACGCCGGCCACCACAGCCGCCGGCTGCTGCGCCTGACCGGCCTGGACGCGGAGGAGAACCAGGCGCGCCGGCTGTTGAACGACCTCGACGCCTTCCGGGTCGCCCACCAGCTCTCCGAGTCCGACGAGGAGATCGTGGCGCACCGCTGGCTGACCAGGGCGTTCGAGCCGGTCGTGGCGGCGATCCCGGCCGACCTGCGCGGCAAGCTCGAACCCGCCGAGCTGTACCACCAGCTGCTCGACCACCGGTGGTACCTGTCGGAGGCCGCCGGCCGCGATGTGGGTACGGCGGCGGCGCTGGAGTCGTACCTGCGTACGGTGCTCGCCCACCGGCCGGACGAGAGCGCCGTGCTCGACCCTCCGGACGAGGGCGCGGATCCGGTTCCTTGAGCCAGCTCACAGCTCGTTCTGGGTCAACTCTCATCCTCCCGGCCGATTGTTAGCAGTAGGCAACTGCTTGGCCGGCCAGCGCCCGCCGGGGTGACGCCGAGGAGGAACAGTGACGACCGTTGTGACGAACCCGAGCAGTACGGCCGCGTCCGGTGGCGTCGTCATCACCGACGAGCAGCTCCGGCGGATGAGCGTGGCGGAGCGTCGCGCGCTCGCGCGCCGGCTCGCCCGCCTGACCGGCGGGGGCCCCACGCCGTTCCAGCGCAGAATGTTCGTCCTCGCTGTCGGCGCGGCGTGCGCGGCCCTGGCCGGGTGGATGTTCGAGCTGGCGCAGACGCTGCCGGCGCGGTACCTCGTCGGTCACTGGGACGCGGCGTGGATCGGGTTCGACTCCATGCTGCTGGTCGGCCTCGCCGCCGTCGGGTGGACGGGCTGGCGGGGGCTCGAAGTGTTCTCGGCGCTCGCCCTCGCCACCGCGGTGCTCCTGGTCTGCGACGCCTGGTTCGACGTGATGACGACGACCGGAGGCGCCGACACCGTCGTCAGCATCCTGTCGGCCGTACTCGTCGAGCTGCCCCTCGCCGCGAGCCTGACCTACCTGGCGTACCGCCGGCGCACATGATCGCGGAGACTTTTCCGTGCCGGGGCACGGAAAAGTCTCCGCGATCATGAATACAGGCGGCTACCAATAATGGCGTCGTCCGCCGACCGGGTGGCCGATCGAGCCCATGATGAACAGCACAGCGCCGATCACGAGCACGATCACACCGATGGTCGTCAGGATGGAGACCTTCAGAAAGATCCCCAGTAGCAGAAGGATGAGACCTAAGATCAACATCGCGCGCTCCCGGATGTCGCATCGAGGGGTGTGACAGCGACCTCCTCGTACCCAAAGCCCACCGATGTCAATCATGGCGACGTCCGACGACGGCGAAGCCCCCGCAGCCGTGCGGCTGCGGGGGCTTCGCTGCTGTCCGGGGTGAGGTCCTGGGGACCGCCGGCCGGCGGTCCCCAGGACCCTTATCGGGGGGAGGGAATCAAGCTGGGTTGTTGCCGGGCTTGGCCGCCATCGGGGCCTGGTAGCTCTTCAGCATGTCCATCTTGGCCTTGTCGATCGTGTTCCAGTCCTCGGTCAGCACACCACCGGTGTCGCCCGAGTCCGGGTTCCAGCACCAGTAGGTGTAGCTGAGCCCGTTCTGCTTCAGGTAGTCGATCAGCGCGTGCTGCCAGACACCCTCGGTCTCCTTCTGGTCGACCGTCTTGCCGCCGAACTCGCCCATGATCACCGGGGCCTTGCCGCTCTTGGCGAGGTTGCCCCACATCTGGTCCCAGATCGCCGGCATGTTCTTCGGGAAGTCCTTGTCGGTGAACCAGTTCTGGTTGTACACGCCCGGGCCGTAGTCGTGCGCCGAGTAGACCAGCTTCGACGGGTCGGACAGCCGCACCGGGTACTCCATGGCACCCTGCAGGTTGCCGCCCCACCAGTAGCCCTTGTTCTTGTAGTTCTCGACACCCTCGACGATGATCAGCCAGTTCGGGTTGACCTTGAGGATCGCGTTGCCGGCGCGCTCGGCGGCCAGCCGCCAGTCCGTCTTCTCGTTGCCGTCGCCCCAGGTGGCCTCACCGCGCGGCTCGTTGTGCAGGTCGGCACCGATGACCAGCGGGTTGTTCTTGTACCGCGCGGCCAGGTTGGTCCAGTCCTTGAGCCAGGTCTCCTCGCTGACCTTGTCGCTGTACCACAGCGCGCTCTGGCCGTACTGGTCCGGACGGTGCTGGTCCAGGAAGACCATCATGCCGCGGCTGGTCGCACCGCTCACGATCTTGTCCATGATCTGCTGGCCGGTCAGGCCCTGCAGGTCCGGGTTCTGGTGGAAGTCGATGCCGTTCGGCTTGCTACCCGGCAGGAACAGCTCGTTGCTGTACGGCAGCCGGAGGGTGTTGAAGCCCTGCGCGGCGATCTGGTCGAGCATCTGCTGCCAGTTACGCGACCACAGGCCGTGCGGCGCGAACGTACCGGTCTCCATACCGAACCAGTTGATGCCGGTCAGCTGGACGACCTTGCCACGGGCGTCGACGAGCTTGCCGCCCTGGGCGTGCAGCGGGGCCACAATGCCATTGCCAACTGCCTGCGGGCGCGCGTCTCCGGTCCCGGTCCCGGTCACGGTTTTACCCGCGGTGAACGTGGGAATGGAGAAAGCAGCCGCGATGGCCAGAAGCGTCGCGAGCACGCTGGTGTACAGCACCGGCTTGCGGACGCGCAGTCGGGAGGTCAATCTTTCGATCGTCTTGGGGAGCCAGGAAGGTCCCATACGTGGCTCTGTCCTAACGGTCGGGCGACACCACGTACCGCGGATCCGCCGGTGGTCGGCGCACCCCGCGAGCCATGGTCGTCGGTTCGGGTCGGTTGAGGATGCGACCGGCCGACCGCGACACGCGGACGACACGACACCTCCGACCACCTCGACCGGTCAGCGATGACCTGCCGAGGTCGTCGCGCGACGCCCCTGGGGGTAGGGGTGTCCCGCTCAACCTCTCGGGCAGGTCCAAACGCTACGTACGTGGCTCGGGCAGCCAAACGTACCGATGACCGGACTTTTACCGAGTGATTCGCTCGACCGCGGCTACGCCAACCGGCCTACGCCAACGGCGACCGCGGCGTCTCGTCCAACGGGACTACTGCAACGGGACTACTGCAACGGGACGACGACGCGCCGACCATCCGGTCGACGCGTCGTCACAGTCACGTGGCGGTCAGTGCTGGCACTCCGGCAGGCCCCACTCGGCGGCCTTGACGACAGCCTCCAATTTGGAGTGCGCGCTCAGTTTGCTCAACAGATGGCGGACATGGCTACGTACTGTCGTATAGCTCACGCCCAGCTGCCGGGCGATGTCACGGTTGTCCATGCCCTCGGCCATCAGCCCCAGGATCTGCCGCTCCCGCGGGGTCAGGCTCTCCAGCAGGCGGGACCGCTCGGCCTGCCGCTGCGCCTGCTCCCGGCGCCGGGCCAGCAGGCCGGCCAACTGCCGGGCCGGCACGAGGATCTCCCCTTCGGCCGCCCGGCGCACCGCCGCCGCCACGTCCGCCCCGCCCGCGCTCTTGACCAGGTAGCCGGACGCGCCCGCCTCCAGGGCCGCGAGCATCGACTCGTCACTGTCGTCGGCGCTCAGGAACACCACGGCTATCTCGGGCCAGCGCTCGCGCAGCGCCAGCGTCGCGTCGACCCCGGTGCCGTCGGGTAGCCAGTAGTCGACCACCGCGACGTCGACCGGGCCGCTGTCGGGCAGCCGCCGTACCTCGGCGACACTGCCCGTCACCCCGACGACCTCCAGGCCGGGGTACTCCCCCAGCAGCACCGCGAGGCCCTCGGCGACCACCTGGTGGTCCTCGACGATCAGTACCCGGTACGGGCGCGCCCCGGTCATCAGGCGACCGCGCCGTCGCTGGGCCGGCTCCCCCGCAGCGCCGGCGGTCGGGCCATGGTCTCCAGGTCGGCGCCGCGCGGTATCCAGACCGAGACCGTGGTGCCGGCGCCGGGAGCGCTGTCCAGCCGGAACGAGCCGCCGGCGAACGTCGCCCGCTCCCGCATCAGCACCAGCCCGAGGTGCCCCGGCGCGGGCGCGCGGGGCCGGCGGTCGCCGGCCGGCAGCCCCACCCCGTCGTCGCTCACCCGCGCGGCGTACCCGCCGTTGCGGTGGTCCAACATCACCTCGACCCGCTGGGCGTGGGCGTGCCTGCCGACGTTGGCGAGGGCCTCCTGGATGATCCGGTACAGCAGCACGCGGGCCGGCAGCGGCGGCTCGGCGGTCAGCCGGTTGTCCAGCCGCACCTCGATGCCGGTGTCGTCGTGCAGCCGGGACAGGGCGTCGCGCACCGCGGCGGGCAGCCCGACCCGTTCCAGCGCGGGTGGCCGGAAGTCGAAGATCAGCCGGCGCAGCCGGTCGGCGGCCAGCGCCAGGGACTCCTCCAGCCGGGACAGCACCTCGAGCGCGCCGGGGTCGCCCTGGAGCCGGCGGCGCAGCTGCTGCAGCCGCAGCATCGACGCGGTGATCACCTGGAGGCTGTCGTCGTGCACCCCGGCGGCGATCCGTGCACGCTCCCGCTCCTGCGTCCGGATCAGGTCGGCGAGCAGCCGCTCCTGCTCCTGCTCGGCGTCGGCGAGCCGGCGCAGGCGCGCCTCGAGCGCGACCCGTGAACGGCCCGGTTCGCCGTGGACGTCGATCGCCACGATCACGGGCCGGCCGCCGTTCGGGCGGTCGTCCGGAGCGCCGGCCGTCTCGGGCGTGGTCATCCGCAGGTCGACCGGCACCTGGCGGCCGTCGGGCAGCCGCAGCGCGGAGGTGGCGAGCACGGGGCCCGACGGCGAACCGGCCGGGGCCGCGGCACCGCCCGCCCCGTCAGCCGCGGCACCGCCGGCCCGGTCAGCCGCCGGGCCGGTACGCAAGCCGCGGGTCGGGTCGCCGACCAGCAGCCGGTCGAGTCGCTGGCCGACCAGATCGGCGGCGTCCCGGCGCAGCAGGCGCTCCGCCTCCGCGCTGACCAGCGTGACCACGCCGGCCCCGTCGGTGACCAGGAGTGCCTGCGGTGCTGCCCGGAACGCCGCCTCGTACCCGACCGGCTCGGTCATCGGCGCCTCCCGGGCGCGCTAGTTCTGCAGATCCGGGGGCAGCTTGTACGGCGGCTGGGGTGGCACGTCGACCGGGCCGGCCGAGTTGTCGACCTTGAACGTGACCGTCGCGGTACCGCCGGAACGCTGCCCCACCAGCGTAAACAGCACCGCGTCCCCGGCGTCGCCCGGGATCGTGTACTGGCCCGCCGCTCGGGCGCGGCCGGTGGCGTCCACCCGGAACGCCGCCACGAGCTGGCTCTTGGCGCCCTTGCCCTTGGCCGCGTACACCCACACCGCCTCGTTCGCGCCGAACCCCTGCGCGTAGAAGCTGATGCTCGTCCCCGGCGAGCCGCCGTAGGTGCTGGTCCGCACCATCGGCATGTACGGCAGCACGGAGAAGCTGGACGTGGTCGTCGCGCCGCTGAGCTCACCGGTGAACACCAGCCGCTGCGCTCCCTTCAGCTGGTAGGGCACGATGAACCCGCCGCTGTGGAAGGCGCCCGCGCCGTCGGTCTGGAGCGCCAGGATCGGCGCGCCACCGGCCGAGTTGAGCCGCACCAGCACCCGCTCGCCCGGCATGAAGCCCTTGCCGCTGAAGCCGACCGGGTTCATGGCCCGCATCGCGTACGGCTTGAGCGCGATCGACGGGTAGAGCTTGAGCACCTGGAACGGCAGGCTCGCGGCCGCACCGCTCTTCTGGCCGACGATGACCACGCTGGTCGTGCCGACCGCCGACACACCCACCTTGATCGGCACCTTGCTCACCGCGCCGTGCGCGTCGGTGTGCAGGACCGCGTTGGGCGTGCCGCTGATGCGGCCCCAGTACACGTTGAGGTCCTCGCCGGGCGAGAAGCCGGACACCGTCAGCGTCACGACGTCACCGGGCTTGCCCACCATCGCCGACATCTTGGCCACACCGGCGGCGCCGGCGGCGAGCTGGGCCTGCGACTTGGCGACCTTCTTGCCGCCGCGCTGCTGGGCGGTGATGTCGCGGGTGGAGGTGTCGGCGTTCAGCCCCTGGGACGGGAACTTGATCGTCGTGTAGAACGACCCGTACCGGTCCCCGATCGCCGTACCCAACGGCGTGGTCTTGGCCTTCTTGCCACTGCCGGCCGTCATGACCAGGTCGATCTTCGCGCCGGGGTCGAAGCCCGAGCCGACGATGGTGACCGGCATGTCGGGGCGCACGATGCCGGGGTCGACGGTGACGATCGGCGCGCCGCTGCCGAGTACCTTCACGCCGTTGACCTCGGCGTTGGCCGGGGGCGTGGTCTGGGCCTGGGTGGTGGTGGTCTCGCCCGGGGTCGGCTGCTTGCCGCCCACCGGGGACCGGATGCCCAGCGACGGCAGCACCGACCGGCCCACGTTGACCACGAGGAACAGGGCCACCACGAGGATCAGCAGCCGCTTCCAGTTCTGCCGGGCCCGGACACGCGCCTCCTGCGCCGACTGTCCCGACCGGGTACGCACTGCGTTTGCCATCTGTACCTCCTCTGCGCTGCGAGAGGTCGACGCTCACTCGGAACTGTTGTTGATCTTGATTACCGACAGGTGCACGTCGCCTCGGTCGATGCGCCAGACCTCTTCGCCGTGCTGGTCGATGGCCTCGAGGATCCAGCCCTCGTTGTTGCGCTCGAGCGCGTCGCGCATCTTGTTGGACATCACGACGTAGTCGACGTTGTGCCAGTCCCGATGGAAGAACTTGTCCCGGATATCCGGGTCGGACGCCGCCTTGAAGTGCGACTGGGCGTACGGGAAGTTCGGGTGACCCTCGCGCAGCGCCACCCAGATGTCGTCGTCGATGATCAGCCGGCTGTTCGGCGGCACGTGCTCGCGGATCCACTTCACCTGCAGGTTCTGCATGTTGGTCTGCGGCAGCCGGTACTGGTCGGCCAGCAGCAGCTTCGTGCCGGTGAAGTCCCACGCGACCAGGTAGCCGTGCGGGTACGACAGGGGCATCGCGCACAGGCAGGCGGTCAGCAGCGCCACCGCCGCCGGCTTGGCGTACCGGGTGATCCGGCCGTAGAGCAGGCCGATGTTGAGCGTCAGCAGCGGCACCAGCGGCGCCACGTAGAAGTCCAGCAGCACGCTGCGGGTCAGGTAGAAGCCGTAGCCGATCGCCAGCAGCGCGGTGCCCAGCATCGGCACCTCACGCCGCCGCTCGTTCAACGACAGCGCCAGCGTCCCCACCGTCGCCGCGGTGCCGGCGAGCAGGAGGTACTTGTCCTTGAACAGCCAGCTCTGGTGCAGCAGCGTGTTGAACATCGTGCCCTGCCCGCCGGACGCGGTGCGGTGCAGCTGCCACCAGATGGTGTACAGCAGGGACACGTGGTCGGCCGGCGGCGACGCCAGGTTGAAGTCCAGGCCGGCCGGCAGCAGCTCATTCTTGATCTCCGCGTACAGCATGTACAGCGCGACCGGCGAGCCCACCGCGAACCACCAGAAGCTCGCGGAGAACCGCCGGTTGCCCTGCTCGACGATGCTGCGGTGCAGCAGGTATCCGAAGCCGGGCAGCAGGAACAACGCGTTCTCCTTGGTGACCAGCGCCAGCCCGAACGCCAGCCCGGCGCCCATCGCGGTCACCACCCGACCGTCCTTGCGCGCCAGGATGTACAGCCCCAGCAGCACCCAGAAGACCATCAGGTTGTCCAGCAGCACCATGCGCTGGAAGTACACGGCCAGCGGGGAGACGTTGAAGAAGAACGTCGCCAGGAAGGCCGCGGGCACACTGCGCGAGTACCTGCGCACGATCTCGAACATCAGGAACACGCAGGCCACGTGCACCAGCACCATCAGCACCCGGCCGATGTTGACCGGGAAGCCGAGGCTGTTGAACTGCCCTGGGATCAGCGCCACCCAGCCGGCGATGACCATCCAACCGAACGGCGCGTGGTCGTAGAAGTACGTGTAGGGCGCGAGCTTGCCCTCCCGCAGCACCGACCACGCCTGCTCCATGTAGATGCCTTCATCGGACAGGTACAGCGGGTACTTGAAGATGTTCCAGCCGTGGCTCACCAGACCGATCAGCATGGACACCGCCAGCAGGATCTTGCCGGTGCGGTCCAGCGGGTCGCCGACGGGGCGGTGCACGGCCACCGGCGCCGAGCCGCGGCCCTGCTCCTGGTCCAGCAGCGCGGTCGGGTTCTCACGCGGCACGGCTCGTCACCTCCTCTTCCTGCGCGGAACGGTGGGCACCGACATGAGCGGTCTTCTCCCAGTCGCCGACGCCGCTGAGCTGGCGCTTCAGCGCCCGCATCGCCGCGTACGCCAGCACCATCTGGTAGGGCATCCACCCGACGGCCAGGGTCACGACGGTGCGGGGGGTCGCCCGCAGCTCGTGCGCCTCGGTGAACTCGTACAGCCCGATCACCGCGGTGACGAAGTGGGCGGCCAGCAGCAGCACCGGCAGCCACGACAGCAGCGCGATCGACGCCGGTACCCGCAGCACGAACGCGGTGAGCACGGCGACCGGCAGGTAGATGCCGAGCAGCGCCTGGGCGTACGGGAACATCAGCGTGTACCAGGCGAGCAGGCGCTGCTTGCGGGTCGGCAGCTCCTTCCAGGTGCCCTTCTTCAGGGTCTGCATGAAACCCTGGCTCCAGCGGGTGCGCTGCTTGATGAAGTGCCGCAGCGTGGGCGGGGTCTCTTCCTTGGTGACGTACCGGTGGTCGTAGAGCACCCGCACCCGCTCGCCCATCACGCACACCCGCAGCCCGATCTCGGCGTCCTCGGTCAGGCACGTCTCGTCCCACCCGCCGATGCGTTCCAGCAGTTCCCGGGAGAAGAAGACGGTGTTGCCACCGAGCGGGATCGCACCGGCCCTGGCCTGGTAGTACAGGCGGCTGCGGAACCAGAAGAAGTACTCGAGCACGTTGAACGTCGAGTACCAGTTGGACTCGTAGTTCATCAGCTGCACGCCGGCCTGCACCACGTGGACCCGCTCGGTGACCATGACCGTGTTGACGATGCTGAAGATCTCGGGGTGGATCTCGTCCTCGGCGTCGAAAATGGTGATCACGTCGCCGTCGGAGCGGGCCAGCGCCGCGTTGAGACCGTGCGGCTTGTTGATCGGCTGGTCGTCGAAGACCACGAGCTCCACGTTGGTACGACCGGCCGAGCGCAGCCGGCTGATGGTGGCGGCGGCGCGTTCGATGGTGCCGAGGTCGTCAGCTGAGCACACCACGATGATCTGCACCAGACGGGCCGGGTAGTCAGTGTGAGCGACGCGGGCGATGGTCTGCTGGATAACTTCCTCCTCGTGCCGCGCCGGCACGATGGCGGTGAAGGACAGCTGCGGGGCGGCGCGCTCGTCGGGCACCCGCGCCTTCGCCTCCGCCTCCGGCTGATCCCAGGTGTAGATCATCAAGTAGAGGGTGTGCCCGGCCTGAACGGTCAGCACCACCGACACGAGGGCTATGGCGGCCAGCACGATCTGCTCCATCGGTGCGTTCACTCCAAATCCACATCGAGCTGACCGCGAAGTTGACGGTGAAGGCGACACCGACGCCGAAGAGGTTCGCGAGCAGGTAGAACAGACCGAATCCGGCGAGGATCTGCACGACGCTCACGTTGACCAGCAGCGCGGCCACCGCGACGAGGCTGAAGCTGGCGAACCGGCGCAGCGTCGGACGCCCACGCCGGAAGGTCCACGCCTCGTGGAGCAGGTAGTTGTGCACGATCGCCGCGCCGACCGCCGCCACGGAGGCCGGCAACAGGGCCAGGCGCAGCAGGCCGTGCAGGGCGAACAGGAAGACGCTGTTGACGAGGAGACCAGTGGCGCCGACGATCGAGAACCGGGTCAGCTTGGGCAGCACCCGGAACGCTCTCGACCACCGGTACCGCCGCCCCCGACGGAGTGGAGTCGGCGCGTCGATCGGCGGCGTGGCCACCCGCCGGCCCGGCGGATGCCACGGGTGATCACTGACCGGCATGGCAGGCCCTTCACGAGACATCGTCGTGGGCACCGACGGCTCGTGCCGCGAGCGGGTTGCTGCTCACCCCGGGCGCGGCGCCGCCGCGTGCTGATCGGGTAGGGATTGGAGTGTTCCGTTCCACCCTGCCGATCCCGCTCGCCGTGCCGCTTCCCGCTGGGGAGCCGGTACCGTCCCCTCCTTCGGCCTCCCCCACCCGGCCGACGTGCGCTGGCCCCCGGGCGTGAGAGCGGCCGCCCGTACCGGCGTCGGTCGTGGTCAGGTCGGTTTCCTGCCGGTCCTGCCGGGTAGATCCGACGGGCACGTCGCCGGCGTTCCCGCGCCGCTGGCGACGTCCGCGCCCAACCCCCACGTCCGGCCACACCGCAGCCGTCCGGTACTGGATGAGAGGTGGGTCCGTTGAACATCCGCATCCTGCTCGCTGACGACCACGCGATGGTGCGGCAGGGGCTGCGTACGTTCCTCGAGCTCAGCACGGACCTCCAGACCGTCGGCGAGGCCGCCGACGGCCGGCAGGCCATCGATCTCGCCCACCGGCTGAACCCGGACCTGGTGCTGATGGACCTGTTGATGCCGGGGCTCGACGGGGTGAGCGCGACGGCCACTATCCGCCAGGAGCTGCCCAACGTGGAGGTGTTGGCCCTGACCGGATACCTCGAGGACCACCTCATCACCGACGCGCTGCACGCCGGCGCGGTCGGTTACCTGCTCAAGGACACCGACGTGGAGAACCTCCAGCGCGCCGTACGCGCGGCCGCCGCCGGCCAGGTACAACTGTCGCCGGCGGTGGCCGCGCGGCTGGTCCGCGACGTCCACGTGCCGGGCGGCCCGCCGCAGCTGACCCACCGCGAGGAGCAGGTGCTGACGCTGCTGGCGCGCGGCCGGGCCAACGGCCAGATCGCGCGTGAACTGCACATCGCGCCGCAGACGGTGAAGACCCACGTCAGCAACATCCTCGCCAAGCTGCACGCGCAGAGCCGCACCCAGGCGGCGCTGTACGCGATGCGGCTGGGGCTCGTACCCGTCAACGAAACGGCGTCGAGTTGACCGGAGGCGACCGAGGTGATGACTGCACAGCGGCGCGCGCGTCAAGCCGACCGCACCGCCCAGCTCGACCGCGCGGTCGCCGAACTCACCGCCGACATCCGGCGCGGGCGCGACAGCGCCGAGGTGCTCGACCGGGTCTGCGCGTACGCCCGCCTGCTCACCGGGGCCGCCGCTGCCGCCGCCATGACCGCGGAACCCGACGGCGGCGGCGGGCTGGTGGTACGGGCCGTGGCCGGCCCGGTCGGCACCTGGCTGCGCGGTGTACGGGTTCCGGCCGGCGACACCGTCGCCGGTACCGTCCTGCGCGACGGCGGCCCGCTCACCGGCGGTGCGCTGTCCGCCCCGCTCCGCCGGCCACCGCACGTACATGAACAGGCGCTCGCCGCGGCCGGCCTGCGGCGGGTGGTCTACACGCCGATCACCGGGTACGGCTCGGTCGCCGGAGTGCTCGGTGTCGCGTACCGGTACGGCGGCTCGGTGGCCGCGCACCGGCTGCGCCGGCTGGCCGCCCTGGCGGCTGTCGCCGGCCTGGTCGCGCCGGGCCCGGCGCGGGGCGACCCCGGCGGGTTCGCGACGGTCACGACGCTGGACGGGTCCGGCTCGCGGGCGCGGTTCCAGACGATGGTCGAGCGGGTGGTCGAGCTGACCGGAGCGACCGACTGCGGCGTCTACCTACCCGACGGCCGGTCCCTGACCCCGGTCGCGCTCGCCCGCGGGCCGGGCCGGACGGCCGGGGGGAACGCCGCCCCCACCGGCGCCGGAGCGGGGGCCGGCGGCAGAGCGGAGACCGCAACCGGAGCGGGGGCCGGCGGCAGAGCGGAGACCGCAACCGGAGCGGGGGCGCTCGACCCGGCGCTGGTCGCGCGGTTGCTCGCCGAGCAGCGGCCGGGCACGCTGTGGCGGCTGGCCGGCGGCCGGCTGCTGTGCCTGCCGCTGCCCGCCCACGGAGCCGTGCTCGGAGCGCTGTGCGTCCGGTGGCCCGACGGCACCCAACCGGACCCGGCCGAGCGGATGCTGGTCAACCTCACCGCCGGCGAGGCCGCCGGACTGGTCGACCGGGAACGCCGACGCGCCCTCGAAGAGGAGCAGGTCGCCACCCGTGAGCGGGAGTGGCTCGCGCGCGAACTGCACGATTCGGTGATACAGACGCTGTACGGCATCAGCCTCGGCGCCGGCGCGGCGGGCGCCCTGCTGCGCGACGACACCACGCAGGCCGAGCAGTCGGTGGCCTGGATCCACGAGACGGCCGTGGCCGGGCTGACCGAGATGCACGGGCTGATCCAGCGCCTACGCCCGGACGCGCTCGCCGACGACGGGCTGACCGCCGCGCTCGGGCGGCTGCTGGAGACGCTGCATACGCTGCACGGCTGCCGGACCTCCGCCGAGCTGGGCCCGGAGCCGCCGGTTGGCGCGGAGGTACGCCAGGCGCTGTACCGCATCGCCCAGGAGGCGATCGCGAACGCCGCCAAGCACGCCCGCGCCGGGCTGGTCACCCTGCGCCTGTACACCCGCGACCCGTACGTGGTGCTGGAGGTCGTCGACGACGGGCAGGGCTTCACACCCGGCGGCGACCTCCGCGGACGGATGGGTCTCCGGTCGATGCGGGACCGGGCCGGCGCCGTCGGCGGCCGCCTGGACATCATCACCGCGCCCGGCCGTGGCACGGTGATCCGCGCCGAGGTGCCGGCCGGCGGCGACGCCGCGCCGGCCCGGCTGACCGGCACTACCCGTGACCCGCGCCGGCCCGGCTGACCGGCTCTACCCGTCCAGCAGCGCCAGATCCTCGTCGGTGAGCCGGAGCGCGCCCGCCGCGACGTTCTCCTCCAGGTGCGCGACCCGGCTGGTCCCCGGGATCGGCACCATCACCGGCGACCGCGCCAGCAGCCAGGCCAGCGCCGCCTGCGCCGGGGTGACGCCGTGCCGGTCGGCTACCCTGGCGAGCCGCTCGTCGCCGGGCGCACCACCGCCGGCCACGAGCGGGAAGAACGGCAGGTACGGGATGCCCGCTGCGGCGCACCGGTCGAGGACCGGCTGGTCATCGCGCTGGGCGAAGCCGTACTGGTTGGAGACGGTGGCGACGTCGGTGGCCGCCAGGGCCTGCTCGAGCTGGTCGAGTGTCACGTTGGACAGCCCGATCCGCTGGATCTTGCCCTCCGCCTTCAGCTCGAGCATCGTGCCGAGCGCGTCGGCGAAGCTCACCCCGCTCTCCGTGCCGTCCATCCAGCGCAGGTGCACCACCGGGATCGAGTCGAGGCCCAGCACCCGCAGGTCGCGCTCGCAGCCGGCGCGCAGCTCCGCGTCGCTGAGCGCCGCGTACCAGGAGCCGTCGTCGCGCCGCGCGCCACCCAGCTTGGTGACGAGGACCAGATCCTCCGGGTACGGGCGCAGCGCCTCGGCGATCAGCTCGTTGGCCACGTCCAGGCCGTAGTACCACGCCGTGTCGATCACGCGGATGCCCAGCTCTACGGCGCGGCGCAGGACGGCGAGCGCCTCGGCGCGGTCGGCCGGCGGGCCCCACACGCCGGGGCCGGGCAGCCGCATCGCGCCGTACCCCAGCCGGGGAACGTCGCGGTCGGCGAGGCGGACGCTTCCGGCGTCAAACGCATCGGGCATGGCCAAAGCCTAACGTCCGGCGTGTGACGCCAGGTCGCGCTGCCGGGCGAACGCGAGGATGCGCCGCCAGGCGTCGGCCTGGGCGTCGGCGAACTCGTGCGCCGAGAGCTCGAAGAAGCCGTGCGGCGCGCCGGGGTACACCACGATGTCGTGCGGGACGCCGGCGGCGGTCAGGGCGCCGTCGAACGCCTCGACTGTGGCGACCGGTATGCCCTCGTCAGCGCCGCCGAACATGCCGAGGATCGGCGCGGTGAAGCTCGGCGCGAGCTGGATCGGACCGGGCCGGCCCTGCAGCGCGTCCGGCGCGCCGTACAGGCCGATGGCGCCGGCGAGGCGGAAGCGCGGCTCGGCCGTCTGGAACGCGAACCGGCCGCCCATGCAGAAGCCCAGGGACAGGACGGTACGGCAGACGCCGTCGTCGACCGTGCGAAGGTGATCGAGGGCGGCGTCGAAGTCGGCGTACAGCCCGTCTCTGGTCAACGCGCCCAGGTGCGGCATCAGGTTGTCCAGTTCCCCGAAGTCCGCGCGCCGGGCGGCGTAGCCCACGCCCGCGCTGCGACCGAAGTAGTCGACGGCCAGCGCGGTGTGGCCCTGCTCGGCCAGCCGCACGCACAGCTGCGTGTAGAAGCCGGAGAGGCCGCGGTTGTCGGGCAGCACCAGCAGCCCGATGCCGGACGGCTCGCCCGGGCGGGCCAGATACGCGTCGAACCGCGTGCCGTCAGCGGAGGTCAGAATCAGCGACGTGCCGGTTGCCGTGGTGACGGGGGCACCGTAACGGGGCGGTGTGGCGTCGGCGTCGTAGCACACGAGCGGCTCCTCATCAGGGTGGGATGTCGCTCGCAAGGCTAGAAGTGAATTTCCTCAATATAGCACAAAACGCCTTCTCGATCCAGATCGTGGCGGCCAGGATCCGGTCGGCCGTTCATCCGATTCCGCGCACCTGACGACGCGGCGTTCCGCGGCGCGGGGCCGCGCGCCGCCGATGTGATGATCTCGGCATCTTCGCTCACCGCCGGGCGGGTGGCGCGACAACCGGGCCAGGTACCGGCACAATGCACCCCGAACCCACCACGAAGGCGGATCAACATCGTGACGACGTCTGTGTACCAGCGGATCGCCGACGAGCTCGGCGTACGTGAGCGGCAGGTGAAGGCCGCGGTCGACCTGCTCGACGGCGGGGCCACCGTGCCCTTCATCGCCCGTTACCGCAAGGAAGCCACCGAGATGCTCGACGACGCGCAGCTGCGCACGCTCGAGGAACGGCTGCGCTACCTGCGGGAGCTGGAGGAGCGGCGGAGCGCCATCCTCGAGTCGATCCGCAGCCAGGGCAAGCTCGACGCCGCGCTCGAAGAGCAGATCCTGGCGGCCGACTCCAAGGCCCGGCTCGAAGACATCTACCTGCCGTACAAGCCGAAGCGGCGCACCAAGGCCCAGATCGCCCGCGAGGCCGGCCTCGAGCCCCTCGCCGACCAGCTGCTGGCCGACCCGACGCTCGACCCGCAGACGGTCGCCGCCGGCTTCGTCGACGCCGACAAGGGCGTCGCCGACGCGGCGGCCGCGCTGGACGGCGCCCGCGCCATCCTCGTCGAGCGGTTCGCCGAGGACGCCGACCTGATCGGCGAGCTGCGGGAGCGGATGTGGTCGCGCGGCCGGCTCGTGGCGAAGGTACGCGAAGGCAAGGAGGAGGCCGGCGCGAAGTTCGCCGACTACTTCGACTTCGCCGAGCCGTTCACCAAGCTGCCGTCGCACCGCATCCTCGCGATGTTTCGCGGCGAGAAGGAGGACGTGCTCGACCTCGTCCTGGAGCCCGAGGAGACGCCTGCGGAGGCGCCGGTCGGGCCGAGCAGCTTCGAGGCCCGCATCGCCGAGCGCTTCGACATTGCCGACCGGGGCCGTCCGGCCGACCGCTGGCTGCTGGACACGGTGCGCTGGTCCTGGCGTACCCGGATCCTGGTGCACCTGGGCATCGACCTGCGCGCCCGGCTGTGGCAGGCCGCCGAGGACGAGGCCGTGCGCGTGTTCGCCGCCAACCTGCGCGACCTGCTGCTCGCCGCGCCCGCCGGCACCCGTCCGACGATGGGGCTCGACCCGGGCCTGCGCACCGGTGTGAAGGTCGCCGTGGTCGACGCGACCGGCAAGGTGGTGGCGACCGACACGATCTACCCGCACGAGCCCCGGCGGCGCTGGGACGAGTCGATCGCGACCCTCGCCAGGCTCGCCGCCGTGCACAAGGTCGAGTTGATCGCCATCGGCAACGGCACCGCGTCGCGGGAGACCGACAAGCTCGCCGGCGACCTGCTCAAGCGGCACCCGGAGCTCAACCTGACCAAGGTCGTGGTGTCGGAGGCGGGCGCCTCGGTGTACTCGGCGTCCGCGTACGCCTCTCAGGAGCTGCCCGATCTCGACGTCTCCCTGCGCGGCGCGGTGTCGATCGCCCGCCGCCTGCAGGACCCCCTCGCCGAGCTCGTCAAGATCGACCCGAAGTCCATCGGCGTCGGGCAGTACCAGCACGATCTCGCCGAGGCGAAGCTGTCCCGTTCGCTCGACGCGGTCGTGGAGGACTGCGTCAACGGGGTGGGTGTCGACGTCAACACCGCGTCCGTGCCGCTGCTGACCCGGGTGTCGGGCATCAGCGAGAGCCTTGCCCGCAGCATCGTCGCCCACCGCGACGCCAACGGCCCGTTCCGCACCCGTGGCACGCTCAAGGACGTGCCCCGGCTCGGCCCCAAGGCGTTCGAGCAGTGCGCCGGCTTCCTGCGCATCCCGGGCGGCGACGACCCGCTCGACTCGTCCAGCGTGCACCCCGAGGCGTACCCGGTGGTGCGCCGCATCATCGAGTCGACCGGCGGCGACCTCAAGGGCTTGATCGGGAACGGCCGGGTACTGCGGTCGATCAGGCCCGAACAGTTCGTCGACGACACGTTCGGGCTGCCGACCGTGACCGACATCCTCGCCGAACTGGAGAAGCCGGGCCGCGACCCGCGCCCGGCGTTCAAAACGGCCACGTTCGCCGAAGGCGTGGAGACCCTCGCCGACCTCAAGCCCGGCATGGTGCTGGAGGGCGTGGTCACCAACGTCGCCGCGTTCGGCGCCTTCGTCGACATCGGCGTGCACCAGGACGGCCTCGTCCACGTGTCGGCCCTGTCGAACACCTTCGTCAAGGATCCGCGCGACGTGGTGAAGCCGGGCGACATCGTGCGCGCCCGCGTGCTCGACGTCGACATCCCGCGCAAGCGCATCTCCCTGACGCTGCGCCTGGACCAGGAGCCGGACGCCCGTCCGCAGCGCTCCGGCCCGGCGGACCGCCGGCGCGACGACGGTCGGCGGGGCGGACCGGGCGGCGGTCCCGGCGGAGGCCAGCAGCGACAGGGCGGCCAGCAGCGACAGGGTCAGCGGCAGGGCGGCCAGCAGCGACAGGGCCAGCAGCGACAGGGTCGCGGCGGGGCGCCGGCCGACACCGCACTCGCGGACGCGCTGCGCCGCGCGGGCCTGCTGTAGCCCTTCCCACAACCCTTCCCGCAGATCTTGGACACTTGGCGGGCCTATGGCCCCGCCAAGTGTCCAAGATCGCGGAGCTTAGGGTTCGGCGACGGCGACCGGCGCGGCCGCTCCGGCCGTTCCGGAGGCGGAGGCCCCGCCGGTCGCCGTCGCCGAACCACGCGAGCGGCCGGTGGCCAGCACCGAGCCGGCCAGGATGAGCACGAACGCGACCGCGATGCCGAGCGTGAAAGGCTCCCCCAGGAACGCGACGCCGAGCGCGACCGCGACCGCCGGGTTGACGTACGTGATGATCGTCGTCCGGACCGGACCGACCTCGCCGATCAGGGCAAAGAAGACCAGGAACGCGACGGCGGTGCACAGCAGCGCGAGGACGATCACCGCGCCCGTGACGGTCGCCGCCGGCCACCGGCTCGGTAGCTGGGCGATGCCGACCGGGGCGTACGCGACAGCGGTGAGCACGAGCGATGCCGCCACCACCCCGAGCCCCGGCAGGTCGGACAGGTACCGGGCCAGGATGAACGGCCCGAGCGCGTACCCGACGGCGACGACGGCTATCTCCCCGAACGCCACCGCGTTGCCGCCGTGGTAGTCCGTCCCGACGAGCGCGGCCACGCCGGCTAACCCGACCAGCAGCCCGGCAAGGCGCCGGACGCCGAGCGGCTCGTGACCGCCGGCGATCCGGGCGAGCAGCGCGCCGACCAGCGGCACGGCGGCGATCAGGAGCCCGGCCAGCGAGCTGGTTATCCGCCGCTCGGCGCTGGACAGCAGCAGCCACGGCACGGCGAGCTCGGCGACGGTGTACGCGACCAGCGGTTTCCATCGCGGCAGGAGCGGCCGGAGCTGACCGCGCATCGCGGCCAGCGGCAGCAGCACGAGGGCCGCGGTCCCGGTGCGAACGAAGACGAGCGCCGCCGGGGAGAACGTGCCGACGGCTACCTTGATCAAGAGGTACGGCAGGCCCCACACGAGACACATCACCGTGAACAGCACCCAGCCTCGTCGTGACACCCGTCCTCCATCGACCATCGGCGACAGGACCGATTGTGCTCTTCGGTCCTTTCCGCCGATGACCGGATCGGGATTTCGGCGGTGCGATCGTCGTCACGGTCGGGCGGCCGGAACCACCCGTACCGGCGCTATGCGGCGGGCTTGGCCCGCGCCTGGAGAACCTGTTCGACCTGCTCGGTCAGTTCGTTGGGCATGAACGGCTTGGCCAGGGTCGCCGTGGCGCAGGAGGCTTCGGAGCCGGCCGGCAGCCATCCGCTGACCACGATCACCGGGATGTGCGTGGTGGCGGTGTCGGCGTGGATGCGTTCGCACACCTCGAATCCACTGGTGCCCGGCATGACGCCGTCGATGATGACGAGGTCGGGCTTGCGCTCGCGGACCGTCTCCCAGGCCGCCTCGCCGTCCACGGCGGGGATGACGGTGTGCCCGTTCCGCTGCAGGACGCGGCTGATGACCTCACGGATGCGTTCGTTGTCATCGGCCACCAGGACCAGCGCCATCGCCGCTCACCCCCACCACTGGTACATGTTCGTGTGTACAACGGCGCAGCACCCGAACCGACGCGGCTGGCACGACGTTTGTTCCGACGAACGTGACGAACGCTACGAAGTCATGACCGATCGGCCACGCCACGCCGGCCCGTCCACGCCGGTCCGGGCCACCGCCACGGCTGGACATGCACTCCGGTAGATGTACCCGATCGCACAAGCCGCTAACTCCGCCGTCGCCGGAGCTGTGATCCCCGGGCGGTCCTCACAGCAGGCGCAACTGCCTCGCCTTGAGCACCGCCTCGCGCCGGTGGGCGGCGTGCAGCTTGCGGTAGATGCTGCGCACGTGGGTCTTGACGGTATTGACCGACAGCGACAGGTCCGACGCGATCTCCAGGTTCGACAGCGCGCCCTGCAGGTACCGAAGGACCGTCAGCTCCCGTTCGCTGAGCGGCTCGACCAGCGCCGGTGACGGCAGGTTGCCCTCCACCGGCGGCGCGGTCGTGGCCTTGAGCGCTTCCGTCACCATCGACCAGTACGCGGTGCCCGAGTCGAGGTGGTCCACCAGCAGCTCCCGCACCCGCAGGCCGCCCTGGGTGAACAGCCGCCGGAACCCTTCCGGCTCGGCCAGCTGGAGCACCCGCTCCAGCTGCGCCGAGGCGCGGTGGTCATCGCCGGCCAGCCGGGACGTCACCGCGGCCAGCAACCCGGCTTGCAGCCGTAGCGGCAGCGCGGGCGCGTCGGACCGGTCCTCGGCCCAGGCGGGCAGCACGCGCGCCGCCGCGCCCGGATCGTCGTCGCGCAGGTACGCGCGGGCCAGCGCCACCGCGACGACCGGCGGGGTCCGCCCACGGTCCTCGATCAACGGGATCAGCAGGTCCCGCGCCGTCTCGGTGTCCCCGTAGCAGGCACGCAGGTCGGCCTCGCTCGCGGTGAGCCAGTCGCGCAGGTACCGGGGCGCGTCCGCGCGCAGGTCCCGGCGGGCCGCCACGAGCGTCTCGTAGCCGGCCGCCAGCTCGCCACGGGCCCGCAGCACGCCGGCCCGGACGGCGGCGATGCCGACACCGAGGATCGGTTCGGTCACCGGATCGCCGGTCCCCGCGGCCAGCTCCAGGTACCGTGCGGCGTCGTCGAGCCGGTCCCACTCGTAGCGGACGAGCGCCAGCGCCAGGTACGCGTACGCGCTGCCGACCAGGCGGCACCGACCGGTGCACGGCGGCAGTGCCAGCGCGGCGCGGGCCGCCTCGTCCGCCGCGCGCAGCGCGCCGCGCAGGGCCAGCACGACCGCGAGCCGCCCGGCGCACAGCAGCTGGGCGCAGGGCAGCGCCGCCTGTTCGGCCGCGGTGAGCCCGGCGCGCAGCGCGTCCCCGGCCGCCGTCAGATCGCCCTCGTTGAGGTGGGCCGCGCCCAGCGCGGTGTACGCGACCGCGGCGAGTCCAGCGTCGTCGCCGGCCAGCTCCGGCGACGCCGACGCCGGGTCGGCCAGCCCCGCCGCGGTCGACAGCACCTCGCCGCTGTCCCCGGCGAGCTGGGCCTTCGCCAACCGGAAGGCGGCGACCATGACGGCGAACCGCTCGCGGTGGTCCGCCGCCAGCCCGGAGCGGTTCTGCTCGGCCAGCCGCAGGTACCGCTCGGCCGCACCCAGGTCGCCCAGGTCGAGCCGGTCGGCCGCGTACGCGAGCGCCAGCTCCGGGTCGGCCCGGGCGGCCGCGTCGGGCGGCGGTACCAGGGTCCGCAGCGCTCCGCTGCCCCGGCACAGGGCGAGAGCCGGCCAGTGGTCGGCCAGCAGCGCGGTGGCGTAGCGCCGGTCCCGTGCGGCGAGGGCATGGCGCAGCGCGTCGCCGGCCAGGCCGTTCGTGGCGTACCAGGAGGCGGCGGTGCGGTGCAGGTCGGGTACCCGCTCCGGCGCCTGCCGGGTCAGTTCGGCGCGCAGCAGCTCGCCGAAGAGCCGGTGGTAGCGGTACCACGGGTACTGGCCGGGGAGCGCGACGGTGAAAGCGTTGCGGTGCTCCAGCTCAGCGAGCAGGTGTGCGCCGTCGGTACGGCCGCTCATCGCGTCCATCAGCCCGCCGCAGACCCGCTCCAGCACCGACGTCGACATCAGGGCGTACCGGTCGGCGGCCGGCAGGTCGGCGAGCACCTCCCCGGTGAGGTACTCGGCGACGTCGGGCTGCGCGCCGGAGAACAGGTCGACGAACCGCGGCGGGTCCGGGTGCCCGCGCATGGCCAGCGCGGCCAGCCGCAGCCCCGCCGGCCACCCCTCGGTACGGCCGTGCAGCGTGGCGAGGTGGCTGTCGGGCAGCTCGACCCCGTGCCGGGCGAGCAGTTCGGCCGCTTCGGGCACGGTGAACCCCAGCTCCCTCGCGCCCACCTCGGTGAGCTCGCCCGACAGCCGCCAGCGGTGCAGCGGCAGCGCGGGATCCACCCGGGTGGCGATGACGAGGCGCAGCCGGCCGGCGGTGTGCCGCAGGAGGAACTCCAGTCCGCCGGCGACGCCCGCGTCGCGTACCCGGTGGAAGTCGTCGAGGACCACCGCCGTCGGTGCCGACAACCCGGCCAGCGCGTTGGCGAGCTGGGCGAGGTAGACGTTGTGCGGTACGAACCCGGGGGCGGGCAGGGCCTGCTGGTCCTCACCCTTGGTCACCCCGGCCGTGTGCAGGGCGAAGTGCAGATACGACCAGAACCGGTCACCCTCGTCCTCGGGCTCCATGGTCAGCCAGGTGACCGGCTGGATCGGGCCACCCGCCCGTACCCATGCGTTGAGCGCCGCGGTCTTGCCCCAGCCGGCCGGCGCGGACAGCACGGTCAGCGGGGTGCGGACCGCCGCGTCCAGCAGGTCGACGAGGCGTCGGCGGGTCACCAGGCTGTCCGGAAGCACCGGGACGGCCAGCTTCGACGTCAGCAGCGGCACGCCGGTGGACACGTCGGTGCGACCCCCCGGCACCGGCGCGTACTCAAGATCGTTCGCGCAGACCTTCACCCGATCACCGCGCATCCTGATCCCCGGCGGACACGTCGGCTCGATAGCCGCGACCGGCGCTTGTAAACCTCACGGCGCTCGCGACGTTGCGCCGCGGACCACTTCGATCTCGGGGATTCGTCCGGTCGGGGTGAGGCATGCTCACCCACCGCGCTCGAAGCATGGTCTTGATGTGGGGGTTCGCCCAACGCGAGTGACAGTGGTGCCGGCCGGCCGGGCGGCCGAGCCGGTGGGTCCGACGCGTGAGAGCACCGCCTTGTGCGCACACCTGGAATGTGGCCCACGAAAGGAAGTACTCCGTCATGACCTCTCTCGCCCCACGACGCGGCCGACAGCTCACGGAGCAGCGACGAGGCGGCCGTGGTGTCGCCGACCCGCTGACCGACCTCCAGAGCCGGATGGGCGATCTGCTCCAGAGCTTCTTCGGCGATCCCTTCCTCTCCGCCCCGCTGGCGCCCGCGGTCGTTCCGATCTGGGTGCCACCGTTCGACATCGAGGAGACCCAGGACTCCTACGTCATGGAGATGGACCTTCCCGGGGTACGTCCGGAGGACGTCAACATCGAACTGATCGACAGCAACACCCTGCGGATCACCGGTAGGTACACCACGCGCGAGCACAGCGGAACCATGCGGCGCGAAGAGCGCCGCGGCGGTGGTGGCGGCGAGTTCGAGTACGACGTGGGGCTGCCCGGCGACATCAACGCCGAGAAGATCGACGCCACGTTGGAGCATGGCGTGCTGACCGTACACGCGGGCAAGGCCCAGCCGCAGGCGCGCCGCATCCCGGTCAAGGCCGGCGGGGAAGCTGGCACCATCTCCGGCCAGACCACCGAAAGCCAGACGCGGGTCTCGCCGGGGACCGAACCGGGAGCGAAGAAATAGCAGCGCACTCCCCTCGCAGCGCCGCCTGCGTTCCGCCCGTCCGCGGCCGGACCGGCTGCGGACGGGCCCTGTGAAAGGAAGACGAAACCATGGCCAAAGCCGTCGGCATCGACCTCGGTACGACCAACTCGGTCATCGCCGCCCACATCGACGGCCAATCGCAGGTCATCCCGAACGCCGAAGGAAGCCGGACCACGCCGTCGGTCGTCGCGTTCACCGAAACCGGTGAGCGCCTCGTCGGGCAGATGGCCCGGCGCCAGGCGGTACTGAACCCGAAGGGCACCATCTACTCCGCCAAGCGGTTCATCGGCCGCAAGTACCACGAGGTCAGCGAAGAGGCGAAGATCGTCTCGTTCGACGTCGTACCGGGACCGGACGACGCGGTCCGGTTCAACGTGCACGGCAAGCTGATCGCGCCCGAGGAGGTGTCCGCGGCGGTCCTGCGCAAGCTGGCCGATGACGCCGGAAAGCAGCTCGGCGAGCGGGTCACCGAGGCGGTCATCACCGTGCCTGCGTACTTCAACGACGCGCAGCGGCAGGCCACCAAGGACGCGGGCCGCATCGCGGGGCTCAACGTGCTGCGGATCATCAACGAGCCGACCGCGGCCGCGCTCGCGTACGGGCTGGACAAGAAGGGCCACGAGACGGTCCTGGTGTACGACTTCGGCGGCGGCACGTTCGACGTGAGCATCCTCGACGTCGGCGACGGCGTGATCGAGGTACGGGCCACCGCCGGCGACAGCCACCTCGGCGGCGACGACTTCGACCGCCGCCTGGTCGACCACATCGCCGACCAGTTCAAGCGGGACACCGGGATCGACCTGCGCTCCGACCCGCAGGCCCTGCAGCGGCTGCTCGAAGCCGCCGAGCGGGCGAAGGTCGAGCTGTCATCGGTCACCCAGACCCAGGTCAACCTGCCGTTCATCACTGCGGACGCGACCGGCCCCAAGCACCTGACCATGACGGTCACCCGGGCCGCCTTCGAGGAGCTGACCAGAGACCTCGTCGAGCGCACCAACGGCCCGGTACAGCAGGCGATGCAGGACGCCCGGGTGACCGCCGACGACATCGACGAGGTCATCCTGGTCGGCGGCACCACCCGGATGCCCGCGGTACAGGCCCTGGTGAAGCGCCTGACCCGCGGCAAAGAGCCGAACATGTCGGTCAACCCCGACGAGGTGGTCGCCATCGGCGCGGCGATCCAGGCCGCGGTCCTCAAGGGCGAGGTCAAGGACGTCGTCCTGCTCGACGTGACGCCGCTGTCGCTCGGCCTGGAGACCCTGGGTGGGCTCATGACCCGGCTCATCGAGCGCAACACCACGATCCCGACCCGCCGGGCCGAGACGTTCTCCACCGCCGAGGACAACCAGCCGGCCGTCGACGTCGTGGTCCTGCAGGGCGAGCGGGAACGGGCCGCCGACAACCGGGTCCTGGGTCGGATGCGACTGGAGAACATCCGCCCGGCGCCGCGGGGCGTGCCGCAGATCGAGGTGACGTTCGACGTCGACGCCAACGGCATCCTCAACGTATCCGCGCGTGACCGCGACACCAACGCCGAGCAGAACATCACGATCACCGAGAGCGGCACCCTGGACGAGTCCGAGGTGCAGCGGATGATCCAGGAAGCGGAGCGCAACCGGGCCGAGGACCAACGGCTGCGCCAGCAGATCGACGCCCGCAACGAGCTCGACAGCGCCGCGTACCAGGTGGAGCGGCTGGTGGGCGAGGTCGGCGACCGGGCACCGTCCAACGAGGTGGCCCGCGCCCGGATGCTCGTCGACGAAGCCCGCCAGGCGGTCAAGGAGGACGCGCCGCTCGACCGGCTGCGCCAGCTGACCTCCGACCTGCAGCAGGTCTACCAGTCCCTCAGCTCCGCCGCCGCGGCGGCCGGTGCCGCCACCGGCGCGGCCGGACCGGGCGGACAGGCCGAGGCCGGTCAGCCGGGCGGTGCCCGGGCGGGCGCCCCGGCGGGTGCCGGTGGCGGCGACGAGGTCATCGACGCGGACTTCACGACGGGTGGATCATGAACGAGCCACGGACGAACCAGACGACACAGCAGCGCCAGGACCGGTCGGCCGGCCAGCTGGAGCAGACGGCCACCACCACAACCGAGCGGCCGCTCGACGAGACCGCGACCGGCACCCCGCCGGAGCAGACGGCGGGCCAGCAGGCGGCCGGCGAGCAGACAGCCGGGGCATCGGCGGCCGGCGAACAGCGGCCGGGGCCGATCACCCCCACCGAGGAGACGGCCACCGCCGAACAGGCGCTCGCCGAGATGCGCGACCGCTGGCAGCGGGCCCAGGCCGAGGTGGAGAACACCAGGAAGCGGTACGAGCGCCAGCGCGCCGACGACTGGCGGGCAGAGCGGGCCCGGGTGGCGTCCGAGTGGCTGCCGGTGGTGGACAACCTGGAGCGGGCGCTCAGCCACGCCGACGCGGATCCGCAGTCGGTGGCGCGGGGGGTCGAGGCGATCCGCGAACAGGCCCTGGACGTACTGCACCGGCTCGGCTTCACCCGCCTCGACGAGGTGGGCGTCCCCTTCGACCCGAGCCGCCACGAGGCGGTGCGGGCCGTGCCCGCCCCGGACGCGGTGCCGGGGACGGTGGTCGAAGTGATCCGACCCGGGTACGCGGCCGCCGACATCCTGCTGCGCCCCGCGGCGGTGGCGGTGGCCGGAAAGCAGGAGTGACATGGCGAGGGGCGATCGGGACTACTACGACATCCTCGGCGTCCCTCGCGACGCCAGCCCGCAGGACATCCAGCGGGCCTACCGGCAGCTCGCCCGCCGCAACCACCCCGACGTGAACAAGGAGCCCGGCGCGGAGGAGCGGTTCAAGGACATCACGGAGGCGTACGACGTGCTGTCCGATCCGAACAAGCGCAAGCGCTACGACCGGTTCGGCTCCCAGTGGCGGCAGGTGCCGGAGGACTTCGAGACCGCGGGCGCCGGGTTCCGGTCCCGGGCCGGCGCCGGCGGCCCGGGTGGGCCGTTCGGCGGCGGCGTGCACGTCGACACGGGCGGGTTCGATACCGGCGGAGTCGACATGGAGGATCTGCTCGGCGGCATCTTCGGCGGCCGGGGCGGGTTCGGCGGCTTCCGGGGCGGCGGGTACGGCGGCGGGTTCGGCCGCGGCCCGGTGCCCGGCGCGGACAGCGAGGCCGAGATACCGCTGACCGTGGAGGAGGCCTACCACGGCGGCCACCACCGGATCACCCTGCAGGGGCCGGAGGGCAGCCGCACGCTCGACGTCAACATCCCTCCCGGCGTGGTCGACGGCCAGCGGATCCGGCTGGCCGGGCAGGGCGGAGCCGGCGCGGCCGGCGGCGCCTCGGGCGACCTGTACCTGATCGCCCGGATCGCGCCGCACCCCCGGTACCGGCTCGACGGCCGCGACATCACCGCACCGCTGCCGGTCACCCCGTGGGAGGCGACGCTCGGCGCGAAGGTGCCGGTGGAGACGCCCGACGGGACCGTGCAGGTCAACGTCCCGGGCGGCAGCTCCTGCGGGCGCAAGCTCCGGCTGCGCGGCCGGGGGCTGCCCAACCCGCGCGGACGGCCCGGCGACTTCTACGCCGAGGTGCGCGTCATGGTGCCCCGCAGCCCCTCGCCGCCGGAGCGGGAGCTGTTCGAGCAGCTGGCCAAGGTCTCGACGTTCGACCCTCGAAGGGGGACCTAGATGCCGTACACGCTCGTACGGTCGGCGAAGACGGCGCGGCTGTCACTGGACGCGTTCGCCGCCGACGCCGACGTCCATCCGGAACTGCTGCGCCGCCTGGTCAACCTGGGCCTGATCGATCCGTACGTGGACAGCGCCGGCCAGTTCTGGTTCTCCCCCACCCAGCTGTCGACCCTGGCACGGGCGCGCCGGCTGCACGACGGTCTGGGGCTCAACTACGCGGCGGTCGGGATCGTTCTCGACCTGCTCGCGCGCATCGACGAACTGGAGGCCGCGGTGCGCTCCGGACGGCGGCCGGCGCGGAGGAGCCCGCCATGGACATGAACAAGCTCACCCAGAAGTCCCAGGAAGCGCTGCACGACGCGCAGACGAAAGCGCTGCGCTTCGGGCACACCGAGGTGGACGGCGAGCATCTGTTGCTCGCCCTGATCGACCAGCCCGAAGGGCTGGTGCCACGGCTGCTGTCCGTAGCCGGCGTCGACGTGGACCAGGTCCGCGCCGACGTCGAACGGGACCTGAATCGCCGGCCGAGCGTCACCGGGCCAGGGGCACAGCCCGGCCAGGTGTTCATCACGCAACGGCTGGCCCGCGTGTTCGACGCCGCGGAGCGCGAGGCGAACCGGCTCAAAGACGAGTACGTCTCGGTCGAGCACCTCCTGCTCGCCCTCATCGACGAGGGGTCCGGCAGCCCCGCGGGGCGGATCCTGCACAGCCACGGCCTCACCAGGGAGCGGTTCCTGTCGGAGCTGACGAGCGTGCGCGGCCACCAGCGGGTCACCTCGGCGATGCCGGAGGTGACGTACGAGGCGCTGGAGAAGTACGGCCGCGATCTCGTCGCCGAGGCCCGCATCGGAAAGATGGACCCGGTCATCGGCCGGGACGCCGAGATCCGCCGGGTCGTCCAGATCCTGTCCCGCAAGACCAAGAACAATCCCGTCCTCGTCGGCGACCCCGGAGTGGGCAAGACCGCGATCGTGGAGGGGCTGGCCCAGCGGATCGTGAACAACGACGTGCCCGAGGGCCTGCGCGACAAGATCGTGTTCGCGCTGGACATGGGCTCCCTGGTGGCGGGCGCGAAGTACCGCGGCGAGTTCGAAGAACGGCTCAAGGCGGTGGTCAGCGAGGTCCTCGCGGCGCAGGGGCGGATCCTGCTGTTCATCGACGAGCTGCACACCGTCGTCGGCGCCGGCGGCGGCGCCGAGGGCGCGATGGATGCCGGAAACATGCTCAAGCCGCCACTGGCGCGCGGCGAGCTGCACATGATCGGCGCCACCACGCTGGACGAGTACCGCAAGCACATCGAGTCCGACCCCGCGTTCGAACGGCGCATGCAGCCGATCCTGGTCGACGAGCCGAGCGTCGAGGACACCATCTCGATCCTGCGCGGCCTGCGGGAGCGCTTCGAGGTCTACCACGGCGTGCGCATCCAGGACGCGGCGCTCGTCGCGGCCGCGACGCTGTCACACCGCTACATCGCCGACCGGTTCCTGCCGGACAAGGCGATCGACCTGGTCGACGAGGCGTGCGCGAAGCTACGTACCGAGATCGATTCGCAGCCCGCCGAGCTGGACGAGATCACCCGGCGGGTGCGCCGCCTGGAGATCGAGGAGGCGGCGCTGGCCAAGGAGGAGGATCCGGCCAGCCGGGCCCGGCTGGACCAGCTCCGCAAGGAGCTGGCCGACCTGCGCGCCGAGGCGGACGCCATGCGCGCGCAGTGGGAGGCCGAGCGGAACGCCATCCACAAGATCCAGGCGCTGCGCGAAGAGCTGGAGCGGCTGCGCCGGGAGGCCGAAGCGGCCGAGCGCTCCTACGACCTCAACCGCGCCGCCGAGCTGCGCCACGGCCGCCTCCCGGAGCTGGAGCGGCGGCTGCGCGCCGAGGAGGAGCGCCTGGAGGACAAGCAGGGCGGGCACCGGCTGCTGCGCGAGGTCGTCACCGCCGAGGAGATCGCCGAGATCGTCTCGCGCTGGACCGGCATCCCGGTCAGCCGGCTGACCGAGGGCGAGCGGGAGAAGCTGCTGCACCTCGACGAGGTGCTGCACCAGCGGGTGATCGGCCAGGACGAGGCGGTACAGCTCGTCGCCGACGCCATCATCCGCGCCCGCTCCGGCATCAAGGACCCGCGCCGGCCGATCGGCTCGTTCCTGTTCCTCGGTCCGACCGGGGTCGGCAAGACGGAGCTGGCCCGGGCGCTCGCCGAGGCGCTGTTCGACACCGAAGAGAACATGATCCGGCTGGACATGAGCGAGTACCAGGAGCGCCACACGGTCAGCCGGCTCGTCGGCGCGCCGCCCGGCTACGTCGGGTACGAGGAGGGTGGCCAGCTCACCGAGGCGGTCCGCCGCAAGCCGTACTCGGTCGTCCTGCTCGACGAGATCGAGAAGGCCCATCCGGATGTGTTCAACACGCTGCTGCAGATCCTCGACGACGGCCGGCTCACCGACGCACAGGGCCGCACCGTCGACTTCCGCAACACCGTGATCATCATGACCAGCAACATCGGGTCGCAGTACCTGCTGGAGGGGGTCACCGCCGCCGGTGAGATCACCGACGAGGCGCGCGCCGCCGTCCTCGCCGACCTGCGGGGACACTTCCGGCCCGAGTTCCTCAACCGCGTCGACGAGACGGTGCTGTTCAAGCCGCTGACCCTGCCCGAGATCGAGAAGATCGTCGACCTGATGTTCGACGACCTGCGCAACCGACTGGCCGACCGCGATCTGCGGCTGGAGGTCACCGAGGCGGCCCGCCGGTACATCGCCAGCGCGGGCTTCGACCCCGTGTACGGCGCCCGGCCGCTGCGCCGGTTCCTCCAGCGCGAGGTCGAGACCCGGATCGGGCGGGCGCTGCTCGGCGGTGACGTCCGCGGCGGCACGACGATCGTCGTGGACTTCGAAGCCGGCGACCTCACCGTCACCTGGAAGCAACCCGCCGAAGCAGCCGTTTCGGCGCGCATCTGAGACCGTCGGAGGTGCAGAGATGACAGAAGCGACCGTCGGCAGGCACCACGTGTGGCTGCTGGCCCTGCGGGGCGTGATCGCCCTCATCTTCGGCATCTGGGCCGTGATCGTGCCGGGCATCACCGTCCTCACCCTGGACTTCCTGTTCGCCGGGTTCGCCATCGTCTCCGGCGTGATCTCGCTTGCCGGGGCGTTCGGCCGCCACCAGGACGCCGCCCAGCGGACCGCGCGCATCATCATCGGGCTGCTGACCATCGGCGCCGGCCTGGTCGCGCTCTTCTGGCCGGGCGTCACGGCGCTCGTGCTGGTCGTCCTGCTGGGCGCCTGGGCGGTCGTCACCGGCGCCCTGGAGATCGGTGCCGCCGTGCGTGGCCACGGCCAGTGGCTGCCCCTGGTCGTCGGCGTGGCCTCGATGATCGCCGGGATCCTGATCCTGGCCCGGCCGGCCCTGGGCGTCCTCGTCCTCGCGCTCACCATCGGCTGGTTCGCCATCGTGGCGGGGGTCCTTCAACTGGTCGAGGCGTGGCGCGTGCACCGGGCGCTGACCGGGCCGCGGGGTCGGATGGCGCCGGCCGGCGCATGATCCCGCACCGGTTCGTCCCGGCGCGCCGGCTCCGGCGCCGCGCGCACGAGTTCACCCCGCCCCCGGCCTCCGGCCACCCACGGGGCGGGGTGAACCACCCGGGCCGGGTGACGGCGAGTCACCCCTCCCGCGTCGATCATCGCCCCATGACTGACGTCGGGTGGCCGGAGCGGGGTCGACACGCCCCCGACTTCTGCCTGCGATCGGGCCCCGACCGGTGGCTCACCCTGTCACAGCTACGCGGCCGGCCGGTGGTGCTCGCGTTCTACCCTGCGGACTGGAACCCGGTGTGCAGCGACCAGATGGCGCTGTACCAGGCGGTCCTGCCGGAGTTCACGCACTTCGGCGCGGCGCTGCTCGGCATCTCGGTCGACGGGGTGTGGTGCCACCGGGCGTGGGCCGAGGACCGCGGCATCACCTTTCCGCTGCTGGCCGACTTCGAGCCCAAGGGCGAGGTCGCCCGGGCGTACCACGCCTACCGGTTGCCGGAGGGCGTCGCCGAGCGCGCGCTGTTCGTGCTGGACCGCGATGGCCACATCACCTGGGCCCAGGTATCTCCACCCGACGTGAACCCGGGCGCGGACGGGATCCTGACCGCGCTCGAAGCTCTCACCTATGAACGGCAGGTGGTCTCATGACGACGCCATTCCGTGTGACGAACGGCCGGCTCGCGGCCCCGGTCACCGACGACGATCACATCCGCGGCCCGGTCACGGCACCCGTGACCGTCGTCGAGTACGGCGACTACCAGTGCCCGTACTGCGGCATGGCCCACCCGATCACCCTGGAGCTGCTGCGGGAACGGCCGAACCTGGCCCGCTTCGTGTTCCGCCACTTCCCGCTGACCAACGTCCACCCGTTCGCGGAGGTGGCCGCCGAGACCGCGGAGGCGGCCAGCGCCCGGCAGCGCTTCTGGCAGATGCACGACTGGCTGTACGAGCACTCCGACCAGTTCGACCCGGTGCACCTCGCGGCCGGCGTCGAGGAGGTCGGCCTGCCGGTCGACGAGGTGATCCAGGAGGTGAACGACCACATCTACCTGGACCGGATCCGACGCGACTTCGTCAGCGGGGCCCGCAGCGGGGTGCAGGGCACCCCGACGTTCTTCGTCAACGGGGTCCGCCACGAAGGCGGCTACTCGCTGCCGGAAATGCTGGTGGCCGTGGACCGGGCCGCCACGGTCGCCGCCTGACCGCCCGCCGCGGACCGCGGCCGCGTCGGCGCCGCTCCGCCCCCCGGCGTCCCACGCTGATTGGTTTGACTACCGGCTGACCGGGAAGTAGGGCGCGGACCGGGATCGAGCCGATGCCAGCGGAAACGCGTCCTCGGCCGCCCGTTTCGACTGCCACGTCACCGTATGCAGGATGGCCCTCGAATGATGGTTGTGACCACGGAATGGGTGCCCGGGTACGAGATCCGTGACGTTCTCGGTGAGGTGCACGGTATCACCGCCCGGTCGCGCAACGTCTACAACGAGGGCGTCAAGCTGCTCAGCGGTGGCTCCAACCCCCGCATGGGCACCGCGCTGGCCCGCTGGCGCGACGACGCGATCGCGCAGATGAGCCAGCGCGCGTACGTACGGGGTGCCAACGCGGTCGTGTGCATGCGCTTCGACCACCGCGACATCAGCACGATGTGGACGGAGATCTGCGCGTACGGGACCGCCGTGTTCGTCGTGCCGACCCCGGTGCGCCGGGCGATGGCCGGGCCCGCGACCAGTGTGTCGGCCCGCGGTTGGGCGCCGGCGCCGATGCCGACGCCGATACCGACCGACTGAACACGCGAAGGAAACCCCACATCGGAGAGGACGATCGTGACCGGCGGAATGTGGGGACCCGGCGACGTCGGGTCGGGCCAGTTCGACGACTTCCTCGCACGCTTCCTCGGTGGCGGCGCCCAGACGCCCCAGCAGCACATGCAGCGCGTGGATATCACCCGGATGATGAGCCAGGAGGCGCGGGAACTGCTCGCCACCGCCGCCGCGAAGGCGGCCGACCTGGGCAGCTCCGACCTCGACACCGAACACCTGCTGTGGGCTGCCAGCCACCGCGAGCCGCTGCGCCAACTGCTGTCGCGGGCGGGTGCCGAGCCCGACGAGATAGCCCGGGAGATCGAGCGGCGGGGCCGCCGGGACTCCCCGCGCCACGCCGTACCGTCGTTGACGCCGGCGGCGAAGCGCGCGCTGCTGCAGGCGCACCAGATCGCGCGCGCGCTGGGCGCGTCCTACCTCGGCCCGGCGCACATCCTGCTGGCGCTGTCGCTCAACCCGGAGTCCGAGGCGGGGCGCATGCTCAACGAGCGCCACGTGAACCCGGAGTCGTTGCAGCGGGCGGCGAACGAACGGGCCGCGCCCGCCGCGCCCGCCGCACCCCAGCCCAACCATGCCACCCCGACCCTCGACCGGTATGGCCGCGATCTCACCGCTCTCGCGAGCGAGGAGAAGATCGACCCGGTGGTGGGCCGCGAGCAGGAGCTCGAGCAGATGATCGAGATCCTCGCCCGCCGTACCAAGAACAATCCGGTACTGATCGGAGAGGCCGGTGTCGGCAAGACCGCCGTGGTCGAGGGGCTCGCCCAGCGGATCTGCGACGGCGACGTGCCACGGACGCTCGCCGGCAAGCGGCTGATCCAGCTCGACCTGACCAGTCTGGTGGCCGGTACCCGCTACCGGGGCGACTTCGAGGAGCGGCTGAAGAACGTCATCCAGGAGATCCGCGACCACCCCGGTGATCTGATCATCTTCATCGACGAGGTGCACACGGTGGTCGGCGCCGGCGGCGGCGAGGGCTCCACCGACGCGTCCAACATCCTCAAGCCGCCGCTGGCCCGCGGGGAGCTGCACGTCATCGGCGCGACGACGATCGACGAGTACCGCCGCAACATCGAGAAGGACGCGGCCCTGGAGCGCCGGTTCCAGCCGATCCTGGTCCCGGAGCCGAGCGTCGACGACACCATCGAGATCCTGCGCGGGCTGCGCGACCGGTACGAGGCGCACCACGGCGTCCGGTACACCGACGAGGCGCTGGTCGCGGCCGCCGAGCTGTCCGACCGCTACATCGCCGACCGCTTCCTGCCGGACAAGGCGATCGACCTCATCGACCAGGCGGGCGCCCGGGTCCAGCTGCGGGCCCACGTGCCGACGATGGACGTACGCGAGGCCGAGCTGCGGCTGGAGCAGCTCACCCGCGACAAGGACCAGGCGGTCGCCGACGAGCAGTACGAGCGCGCCAGCGCGCTGCGCGACGAGATGATGCAGCTTCGCCAGCGCATCGACGACGCCAAGGAGGGCGGTGGCGGCGTCCCGGACGTCACGGCCGAGGAGATCGCCGAGATCGTCTCCCGGCTGACCGGCATCCCCGCCCGCCAGCTCACCGAGGAGGAGCGGCAGCGCCTCATGGAGCTGGAGCAGCGGCTGCATCGGCGGATCGTGGGCCAGGACGAGGCGGTCCGCGTGGTGGCGCAGGCGGTGCGCCGGGCCCGGGCCGGGCTGGGCGACCCGAACCGTCCGGTCGGCAGCTTCCTGTTCCTCGGCCCCACCGGGGTCGGCAAGACGGAGCTGGCGCGGGCGCTCGCGGAGGCCCTGTTCGGCGACGAGACACGCATGGTGCGGCTGGACATGAGCGAGTTCCAGGAGCGCCACACGGTGAGCCGGATGATCGGCGCACCGCCCGGCTACGTCGGGTACGAGCAGGCGGGGCAGCTCACCGAGACGATCCGCCGCCGCCCGTACTCGGTGGTCCTGCTCGACGAGATCGAGAAGGCGCATCCGGACGTCTACAACATCCTGCTGCAGATCCTCGACGACGGCCGGCTGACCGACGGTCAGGGCCGCGTGGTCAGCTTCAAGAACACGATCATCATCATGACGAGCAACCTCGGCTCGGATCTCATCACCGCGCAGCGCGGCGCCCTCGGCTTCACCCAGGAGGACGTGGAGAAGCCGCTGCGTGAACGCCTGCTGCGGGTGCTCACCGAGCACATGCGGCCGGAGTTCGTCAACCGCATCGACGAGATCGTGGTCTTCCAGCGGCTGGAGTTCGAGCAGGTCCGCCAGATCTCCGATCTGCTCCTGGAGCACACCCGGCGGCGGCTGCACGCCCAGGGCATCACCGTGGAGGTCACCCCGGAGGCGCTGAACTGGCTGGCCGAGCACGGGTACGAGCCGCGGTTCGGGGCACGGCCGCTGCGGCGCACCATCCAGCGCGAGGTCGACAACGTGCTGTCCGAGATGCTGCTCGACGGCAGGCTCAACCCGGACCAGCGGGTCATGGTCGACGCCAGGGACGGCAAGCTGCAGTTCATCCTGGAGTCGCCGCAGGAGCAGCTGGCCCAGGCGGAGCGCCAGCCGTAGCTCAGTAGGGGTTGCCCTGTCCGGGTAGCCGGCCGCGCACCAGCCCGCCGAGCCGGCCGGGCGCCATGACGGTGTCCGACAGCGGCGGGCTGCCCGTTCCGTCCCGCCCCGCCATGCCGTCGAACAGCTCCCGCAGCGCGGTCACCGCGTCCACGCGCGGCCGCCAGCCCAGCTCCCGCGTGGCGTGCTCGCATGCCATGAGCGGGGCGTTGAGGGCCAGCTCCACCCAGCCCCGGTCGACCGGTTGCAGCCGCGCCCGCCAGGTCAGGTCGGCCAGGACGGCCAGCGCCGCCGCGGGCACTGCGACGGTACGGCCGTGGAAGCGCGACGCGACCAGCTCCGGGGTCAGGACCGGGTCGGCGGCGAGGTTGAACGCACCCCGGGCATCGCCGAGCACCGCTCGCGCGTACGCGTCCGCCACGTCGTCGGTGTGCACCGCCTGCAGGCGCAGCCGGTCGTTGCGCGGCACCACCGGCAGTCGGCCGTAGCGCAGCAGCTGGACCGGGGCGAGGGGCCCGAGAAAGTACCGGCTGATCTCGGTGCCGGCGTCGCGCTGGAAGTTCAGGCCGGGCCGCAGACGCACGATCCGCAGCGTGGGATGGTCGGACTCGGCCCGCTGGAGCATCTGCTCCACCGCCGCCTTGTCGCGGCTGTACGACGATGCGGCGACACCGGTCGTCGGCCAGGTCTCGTCGACGAAGCGGTCCTTGGGGCCGGGGGCGTACGCGCCGACCGACGACGCGTACACCAGCGCCGGCACGCCGGCCCGTACGACCGCGTCGATGACGGCGCTGCTGCCGGCGACGTTCGTGCGGTGCAGTACCCGCTGGTCGTGGCTGGGCTGGATCTGCCACGCCAGGTGCACGACGGCCGCCGCGCCGGTGAAGATCTCCCGGAGGCGGACCGCCGCGTCGGGCGCGCCGATGTCCAGGGACCGCCACTCGACGGCGTCGTAGGGTGGGCCCGCGTGCGGGCCGGGCGGCCGGCGGGCGATGCCGACGAGATCGACGTCCGGCTCGTCGCGCAGCCGGCGCAGCAGGGCGGTGCCGGCGTTGCCGCTGGCGCCGACGATGACGATCCGCATGCGGTTCAGGTACCCGGGTGGGCCCGGATCAACCGGTCCGGCCGGCGAGCACCGGGCGGGAGCGGTCCGGGCGCGGCCGATCGGCCCGCTCGGGTGCCCGGGCGAACCGGCGCAGCCACTCCTGCCGGTTGTGCTCGCGCACGATGGCGGCGGCGGCGTATCGGGTGACGTGCGCGGGGAGGATCTCGGCGGCGGCGGCCAGGTCGTCGAACTCCGCCAGCCACCCGGGCAGCCGGTCGTCGAGGTCGGCGAGGTAGACGAGCACCCGCCCGTGCCCGAGCTGGGCCACGCCGCAGTAGGTCTCCGGCTGCCCCTCCCGGCGGGCCGCCGGGGGCGGCGGCTCGACCAGCCACCGTCCGGTGAAGGCGGCGGGCGACGCCGGTCCCATGTCGACGGTCAGCTCGAACATCAGGTCGGGCGCGAGCCGACGCAGGTACCGGTCGGCATCGGCGGCGTCGTCCCAGCTGTCGTGGGCCACGGCGCGCAGCGTGCAGACGACCGCGCGCTCGGCCAGGACCGCGCGTACGGGTATCGGCGGGGTCAGCCCCCCGCTCTCCATCGCCGCGCGGACCTCACTGCGCAGCTCCATCAGCGCGACGTAGTTCGCGGCCGCGTCCCGGACCTGCGGCGCGCGCCGTTCCAGTACGGCGAACAGGTTCTCGATCGCGTCCCGCGCCTCGTTGTACACGCGCCCGGTGAGGTACGGCAGGGCCGCTCGGGCGCCGTGGAGGACGGCCCGTATCTGATTTCTGTTCACATCCCCGGCGCCTCTCCAGCTGACCACGTCGACCGAGAGGCACACTTCCGTCGAAGCCGCCGTCTCAAACGTCGGCGTCGGAGTCAGATTCCGGCGCGTCTAATCGACGCGGGCGCCGGGGTCGCCGCCGACGGGACGGTGCCGGGCGGCGATGTCCAACCGGCGGTCGGGCGTGGACCGTGGCCGCGCCGGCCGGTCGAGCGCGTCGGCGGTCAGCCGGACGACGGTGCCGGGCTGCTGGTCCGGCTGGTCGCCCTGCGCGAGACGGTCCAGGTCGGACGGTGGCACCAGCGCCGCGATCGGCTTGCCGTGGCGGGTCACCACGACCCGCTCGCCACCGTAGGCGACCCGGTTGACCAGGTCGGCGAACTCGGCACGCGCCTGGGTTACCGGGACCTCGTATGCCATACGATGATGATACGTTCTGTACAGAACGTACGCGCTGTACGGTCCCAGCCGGAGGGTTCCCGAACCATGAGCCGAGGTGGCGGAGACGACGTGCCGATGCCGGCGTTGACCAGCGCGGAAGCCACGGTGGTCGACCAGTTCCTCGCGATCGTCGACGACCTCGCACGGATCAACCCCACCCGCGCCGAGCACACCCACCGCGCGCTGCTCGCGGCACAGGCCCTCGCAGCCCACGCGGCCGGCCTGCGCGACGCGCTGGCGCTGATGTTCGAGCGCGGTGAGACCGTCATCGACGGCGAGGTCCTGGTGCGGGCCCTGTCCGCCCTCGAGGTGCAGCGCCGGCTGGCGCGCGTCGCTATCCCGGATCCCCGTCCGCCGAGACCGCCGGGCGGGCCCCACGGCTGAGGCGTCAGCGGTAGCAGTCGGCCAGGAAGGCCCGCAACGCCACGGCAAGCTGCTCCGGAGCCTCCTCCATGATGTGGTGCCCGCGGCCGATGGGGCCGCCGCCCCGGACGTCATCGGCCCAGTCTCGCCAGATCGCCAGCGGGTCTCCGTACAGCAGCTCCATGTCGTCGCGGGCCGCCCACAGCATGAGAACAGGGCAGCGCACGCGCCGGCCGGCCGCCCGGTCGGCCTCGTCGTGAGCGCGGTCGACACCCAGGCCCGCCCGGTAGTCCTCGCACATCGCGTGCACGGTCGCCGGGTCGTGGATGGCCCGCCGGTAGTCGTCGTACGCCTCGCCTAACTGCTCGGGTGTGACCCGGTACCAGGCATCGGGGTCGGCGTTGATCACCCGCTCGGCGGGCTTGTCGGTCTGCCCGAGGAAGAACCAGTGCCACCAGAGCGCGGCGAACGTCGCGTCGCTCCGCGCCAGCGCCTCCGCGATGGGAACCGCGTCCATGACCCCCAGGCCGGCCACGGCGTGCGGGTGGTCGAGCGCCGCGCGCGCGGCGACGTACGCGCCCCGGTCGTGCCCCACCACGACGAACCGGTCGTGGCCCAGCGCGCTCATCAGCGCCACGCAGTCGCGGGCCATCGCCCGCTTGGAGTGCGGCTCGTGGTCGGCGGTGGTCGGAGGCTTCGATGACTCTCCGTAGCCGCGCAGGTCGGGGCAGACCACCGTATAGTCGGACACCAGCAGCGGTGCCACGCGGTACCAGGTGGCATGGGTGCGCGGATGTCCGTGCATGAGGAGGACCGGGGGCCCGGATCCGCCGTGCCGGACGCGCAACACGGCGTCACCGACGTCGATCCTGCTCAGCGCGAAGCCTTCGAACACCTTCGATCACGTATCCAGCCGGCCGGCGCTCAAACCGGCAGCGCCGCTCCATCGTGCGCCGATCAGCGGTGGACCCGGCATGGCGGTATCGAACGGACTTGACCGATATGGAGGATCTCGATGCTTCTCAGCCGCACCGCAGCGGGCGCCACCCTGTTCGTCGCCGCGGCCTCGGGAGTACTGGTGAGCACGCCGGCAAGCGCCGGGACCCGACCACCGGACCCCGGCGTCGCCACGGCCGCGCCGGACCCGGCCGCCCCCCAGGCGAGGTGCCGGCAACGGGGGATCTTGCAGGGCAGCCACTACAGCGCCGTCCAGATCGCCCGAGTCGCCCGGGACGCGGGTTTCCGCGGGCACAACTGGACCGTCTCCGTGGCTGTCGCCCTGGGCGAGAGCGGCGGGTGGAGCCGCGGCCCGCACGTCAAACCAAAGTGCAGG
>NZ_JAATVY010000060.1 GCF_011947195.1 Planosporangium thailandense
GGCCGGCATGCAGACGTCCAAGACGATCGTCGCGGTCAACAAGGACGACGAGGCCCCGATCTTCGAGCTGGCCGACTACGGCGTGGTCGGCGACCTGTTCAAGGTCACGCCGCAGGCCGTCGAGGAGATCCGCAAGCGCAAGGGCTGACCCGGTCAGCCGGGTACGACCGGGGGTGGGCGCGCGTGCGCCCACCCCCGGTCCTCGTCTGCGCGGGCCTGCGACGATCGTTCTCACCCACGTCGGCGGACGCTGGGCACGCGAGTTCGAGGTCTGTCTCTTCGATCAAGCGGTGCGACGGGCGTCCGATTGTCATGCAAGTCATCACTTGCCTATGGTGTGGTTGTGGCGGAAGATGTCTTCAAGGCACTGGCCGACCCCACCCGCCGACGCATCCTCGATGAGCTGGCGGAACGGGACGGCCAGTCCCTGTTCGAGATCTGCGCGCGGCTGGCGACCAAGCACGGTCTGGGGCTGTCCCGCCAGGCGATCAGCCAGCACCTCGCCGTGTTGGAAGCCGCGGGCCTGGTCCGGACACGACGTCAGGGCCGCTACAAATTCCACGATTTGAACACCGGACCGCTTGAACGCATCGTGACCCGATGGCTCAGGCCCGATGTACCGGAGAGCGCCCCATGAAGATCCACCTGTCCAGCGTTTTCGTCGACGACCAGGACAAGGCCCTGCGCTTCTACACCGACGTGCTGGGCTTCGTGAAGAAGTACGAGGTCCCGCTCGGCGAGCACCGATGGCTGACCGTGGTCTCGCCGGAGGATCCCGACGGTACCGAACTGGTGCTGGAGCCCGACGACCACCCGGCCGTGAAGCCGTACAAGGCGGCGCTGGTCGAGGATGGTATCCCGGCCACCTCCTTCGCCGTGGACGACGTGCACGCCGAGTTCAACCGGCTGCGCGAACTCGGGGTGCAGTTCACCCAGGAGCCGGTGGAGATGGGCCCGGTCATCACTGCGGTGCTGGACGATACCTGCGGCAACCTGATCCAGATCGCCCAGTACAAGTAGGCTCGGCGCAGCGACCGGCCGTGAACTGTCGTCCACGGTGCTCCTGGGTGCGTGGCCGGTCACGGTGGCTGGCTGGCGAAGTAGTCCTTCATCAGACTGTCGACCCAGGCGGGCTGACGGATGTGCGACGGGACGAACTGGCGCATCACCGGTTTGATGTCGAGGACCGGGGTGCCGTCGACCGCGTCGAGCCCGCGAACCCGCAACTGGCGTCCGTGCGCGGAGACCACCTCGCAGATCGTGCAGCCGATCCGGTTGGGCCGGCGTGGACCGCGGTCGCAGAACACCCCGACCTCGGGCAGGTCGGCCCGGCCGCGGGGACGCAACGGTTGCCGGTAGTCGTCACGCTCGGCCAGCTGGTGGAAGAAGTAGACGACCTCCACGTGGGAGAACTCGTCGAGCCCGGTGAGGCACCGGTCGCCGAAGCGCTCGTCGACGAGGATCGTGCTCTCCACGTCGCCCCAGTGGTCGGAGTCCTGCGGGTCTGTTCGCCCGGCACGCACTGTCCCTATTGGAATGACGGTCGGTGTCATGCCACATTCTCCCCGGCGGGTCATCGGGTGCGGAACAGGCGCAGCGACAACGGGGCGAACACCGCCGTCAGCAGGGCGCAGGCCAGCAGGATCCAGGCGACCTGGCCGCCGGGGGCGGTGCCGGACATGAGACCCCGGACAGCGGTCACCAGGTGGGTGACGGGGTTGGCGTTCACGACGGCGCGCAGCCAGCCGGGCAGCGTCGCCGGAATGACGAAGATGTTACTGAAAAACGACAGCGGGTACAGCACCGCCTGGGTCACCCCGAGCACGGCGCCGGGGGACCTCATGACCATGGCCAACGCGGTCCAGACCCACGACAGGCTGATGCCGAAGGCCACGACCAGCAGGACGGCAGCCACCACGCCGGGGACGTTGCCGTGCGGGCGGAAACCCAACGCGAGGCCGAGCCCCACAACCACCGCCGACGCCAGCGCGTAGCGCACCACGTCACCGAGCAGCGCCCCGACGAGCACCGCGGCCGGGCGGATCGACAGGGTGCGGAACCGGTCGAACACGCCACTGGCGAGGTCGATGCTCAGCGCGGCGCCGGTGGTGCCGGTGGTCACCAGCAGCGTCATGACCAGGATTCCCGGCACCAGATAGCCGAGGTACCTACCGGTCGACCCGCCGATCGCGCCGCCGAACAGGTAGGTGAACATCAACGTGAACACGACCGGGTGGACGACGACGTCGAACAGTTGCACGGGGGTACGCCTGATCTTGCGCAGCGCCCGCCCCCCGAAGGCCAGCGCGACAGAAAGGGTGCCGGGACGGGCCGGACGCGGCCGTCCGGCGAGGATCGCCCGCGCCGCTGCGGTGCCGGCGATGGCGTCGAGTGTGGTGGTCATTCGGCCTTCTCCTCGGGTGAACGCTCGGCGGGCGGGCGGCCGGTCAGGGCGAGGAAGACCTCGTCCAGGCTCGGCTGCCCGAGCGCGAACTCGGTGGCGGCGATCTGCGCGCGGGCCAGGTCGGACAGCGCGCGGGCGACGGTTTCGCCGGCTGCGGGCCCGGCCGCCGGTACCCGGGCGGACAGCGCGGCGGGATCGGCGTCCGCCGTCACCGCACCGCCGAGTGCTTGCGCCAGCACCCGCGTCGCGGCGGGCCGGTCGTGCGGGTCGTTCAGCCGGACGTGCAGCGCTCCCCCGCCGACCGAGGCCTTGAGCTGGCTGCTGGTGCCCTCCGCGACGAGCGTGCCGCGGTCGATGACGGCGATGCGGTCGGCGAGCTGGTCCGCCTCGTCGAGATACTGGGTGGTCAGCAGAACGGTGGTGCCCTCGGCGGCCATGACGCGGATGATGGCCCACACCTCGTTGCGGCTGCGCGGGTCCAGCCCGGTGGTGGGCTCGTCGAGAAACAGCAGGTCCGGTGTGACGATTAGGCCGGCGGCGATGTCGAGCCGGCGGCGCATGCCGCCGGAGTACGTTTTGACCAGCCGGTCGGCCGCGTCGGTCAGGCCGAACGCGTCGAGCAGTTCCCCGGCCCGGGATGCCGCGCCGGCCCGGGAATGGCCGTGCAGCCGGCCGAGCAACGCGAGGTTCTCCCGCCCGGTCAGGCCGTCGTCGAGCGAGGCGTACTGACCGGTCAGGCTGATCCGGTCCCGCACGGCCGCGGCGTCGCGCACCACGTCGTGACCGAACACCCGGGCGGTACCCGCATCAGGGCGCAGCAAGGTGGCGAGCATGCGGATGGTCGTCGTCTTACCGGCACCGTTGGGGCCGAGGAACCCGTACACCGAGCCGGCCGGGACGCTCAGGTCGATGCCGTGGACCGCGACCGTCGCGGCGAACGCCTTCACCAGGCCCGAGGCTTCGACGGCGAGGGCGCTGGAGCGTGTCATCGGGCCCACACGTCCTCGTCGACCACGTCGCCCTGCTCCACGCTGGCATCGCGGGTCACCGCGAACGCCGCACCGGCCTCCGGCAGGCCCGGTGCGCCCTCCAGCGCCGCGCGCAGGGCCTCCCCCGAATCCCACCGCCAGATGTCCAGCCAGGTCTCCTCGTCGAGGCGGACCAGCCGGGCCTCGGTCGGGCCGGCGAACGCCGCCCGGACCGCGGCGAGCAACTGACCGCGCCGGGCCAGCATCGTCTCGACATCGACGGGGTCGACGGTGAACCGGGTCGTACGGATGACAGCCATGTTCGACACCTTCCTAGAGTCGTTCTTTAGAGTCGGGCTCTAGTGTTACATTGAAACCATGCATCTGGTCAAGAGCACCGGCAAGAAGGGCGAGAAGTCCCGCCAGACCCGGCAGCGGATCCTGCGGGCCGCGCGCGAGCTGTTCGTCGAGCAGGGCTACGGCGCGACAACCTTGCAGGCCATCGCCGATCGGGCCGGGGTCGCCGTCCAGACCATCTACTTCGCCTTCGGCAACAAACCGTCGCTGCTCAAGGAGCTGGTCGACGTCACCATCGCCGGCGACGACGAGGCGATCCCGACCATGCAGCGGGCCTGGTTCCTCGACGCGCTCGCCGCCGACACCGCCCAGGAACACTTGCGGAGACACGTGGCGGGCACCCGCCAGGTGCTGCAACGGGTCGCGGCGATCACTGACGTCCTCCGCTCCGCCAGCGCGCAGGACCCGAGCATCGCCAGCCTGTGGCAGTACGAGACCGACCCGCGCCTCGAAGTCCAGACCACCGCCGCCCGCAGCATCATGGCCAAGCCCGGCGCCCGCGCCGGCGTGTCCGCCGAACACGCCGCCGACGTGCTCTTCGGCCTGCTGAGCCCGGAGCTGTACCTGCTGTTCGTCCGCGACCGCGGCTGGACTCCCGGGCACTGGGAGCAGTGGACCTACGACACCCTCCGCACCCAACTCTGCGTCGACGTCTGACTGGGTGTGTCCCATTTCTCCGGACCGATGAGCCGGGGAGCGCAACGCGCTCTCT
>NZ_JAATVY010000061.1 GCF_011947195.1 Planosporangium thailandense
TGATACGGCGGGTGGTACGCATCGTGTCTCACCTGTGTTCCGTCTCGGGTCGACCCCGTGCGGGCCGGCTGGATTCAGCATGCCGACCGGGCGCGGCGATGGATGCGGGCGAATGACCTTGATCGACGGGACCGTGGACCCGACCTGCCCGGGACCACCGGCCCGGCCGGGTCTGGCGGGGCGGCCGTCCGCGCACGGGCGCAGCCGGGGCTACCGCGGCCCGATAGGATGCGCGGGTGGCAGACGAAGCGGCGGCCGACCACCGCGAGACGCCGATGGACGCCGAGCAGGCGGGCTGGGATGCGCCGTCGCTGCCCCTGTCGCCGCTGTCGCAGGTGCGGCTGGACGAGCTGCTGCGTGAGCTGCTGGACCGGGTCGGTGAGGTGGCGGCGAGTCGGGAGCGTATCCGCGCGCTGTTGGACGCGGTGGTCGGGATCGGCACGGATCTGGATCTGCACAGCACGTTGAAGCGGATCGTGCTGGCGGCCTGCCGGCTGACCGGGGCGCGGTACGGGGCGTTGGGGGTGATCGGTCCGGACCGGTCGCTGGTCGATTTCATCACCCACGGCATCGACGCCGCGCAGCACCAGGTGATCGGTGACCTGCCGCGCGGGCACGGCGTGCTCGGCTTGTTGATCGAGGAGCCGCGGCCGATCCGGATGCCCGACATCACCGCCCATCCCCGCGCGTACGGGTTTCCGCCGCACCACCCGCCGATGCACAGTTTCCTCGGCGTGCCGGTGCGCATCCGCGACCAGGTGTTCGGCAACCTGTATCTGGCCGAGAAGGCCGGCGGTGGGCAGTTCACCGACGACGACGAGGAGTTGATGGTCGCCCTGGCGGTGGCGGCGGGCGCGGCGATCGACAACGCCCGGATGTATGCCCAGGCGGGTCGCCGGCAGCGGTGGCTCGAGGCCGCGGCGGAGATCACGTCGGTGCTGTTGGGTGAGGTCAACCGGACCGAGGCGCTGCACCTGGTGGCCACCCGGGCCCGGGAGGTGGCCGCCGCGGACGTCGCGCTGGTGGCGACCTACGACGAGACCGACGGCGCGCTGACGGTGGAGGTCGCCGCGGGGGAGGTGCCGGCCGGGCTGGTCGGGGCGGGCGTGCCGGCCGAGCGCAGCGAGTTCGCCGCGGTCATCACCGACCGGCACATCGCGGTGGTGGAGGACCTGGGCAAAGCGGCGGCCTGGCCGGTGCCGCTGGAGACCGGCACGGCGCTGCTGGTGCCGCTGGCCGCCGGAGGTGAGACCCTCGGCGCGCTCGCGGTGGCCTACGGTCGCGGCAGCGTCGCGTTCGCCGAGGATCCGGACGTGGCGCTGGTGGAGACGTTCGCCGGGCAGGCCGCGCTGGCGCTGGAGCGGGCCCGGGCGCAGGACGAGCGGGAGATGCTGGCCGTGCTCGGCGACCGGGAACGCATCGCCCGCGACCTGCACGACGTGGTGATCCAGCGGCTGTTCGCCGCCGGCATGCAGTTGCAGGGCGCGACCCGGCACGCGATCCGGCCCGAGGCCAAGGAGCGCATCGACGCCGTCGTCGACGCGCTCGACACCACGATCCGTGACATCCGGGGCGCGATCTTCGAGCTGCGCTCGCCGGCGGCGTCGGACGTGCGGACCCAGATCCGTGAGCTGCTCGCCGAGGCCCGCCAGACGCTCGGGTTCCGGCCGCAGCTCACCCTGGACGGGCCGGTGGGCAGCGGCCTGCCCGCGCCGGTCGAGGCCGGCCTGCTGGCCGTGCTGCGCGAGGCGCTGTCGAACACCGCCCGGCACGCCCACGCCAGCTCGGTGCGGGTCCGCGTCGCCCTCGCCGGCGGCCGCGTCGCGCTCACCGTCGTCGACGACGGCGTCGGCATGGGCGCGACGACCCGCCGCAGCGGGCTGGACAACCTGCGCCGACGCGCCGAGGAGCTGGGCGGCGCGCTGAACATCGAGCCCACGCAGCCGCACGGCACCACCCTGGTGTGGACGGTGCCGGTGTAGCGCTCGTCCCACGCGCGTACGGCGCGTCAGCCGAGGGCGCGGTCGAGGTTGAACGCGGCGCTGATCAGCGCCAGGTGCGTGAAGGCCTGCGGGAAGTTGCCCTGTTGGTCGCCGGTACGGCTGATCTCCTCGGCGTACAGGCCCAGATGGTTGGCGTACGTCAGCATCTTCTCGAAGGCCAGCCGCGCCTCCTCCAGCCGCCCGGCGCGGGCCAGCGCCTCGACGTACCAGAACGAGCAGATCGAGAAGGTGCCCTCGTCGCCGCGCAGGCCGTCGGGGCTCGCGGCCGGGTCGTAGCGGTAGACCAGCGAATCGGAGACCAGATCCGCGGAGAGCGCGTCGAGGGTGGCGAGCCACTTCGGGTCGGTGGGGGAGATGAACTTCGCCAGCGGCATCATCAGGACCGCGGCGTCGAGGACGTCGTCGTCCTCATGCTGGACGAACGCCTGCCGGGTGTCCGACCAGCCGTGCCGCATGATCCGGCGATAGATCGCGTCCCTGGCATGCGACCAGTGGGGCATGTCGGCGGGCAGGCCGCGGTGGTTGGCCATCCGGATGGCCCGTTCGATCGCCACCCAGCACATCAGCTGCGAGTACAGGAACTTCTTGCGCCCGCCCCGGGTCTCCCAGACGCCCTCGTCGGGCTGGTCCCAGTGGTCGCACACCCAGTCGACCAGGTCGCAGAGCCGGTCCCACTGGTCACCGGAGATCGGCTGGCCCCACTTGTCGTACAGGTAGACCGAGTCGATCAGCGCGCCGTAGATGTCGAGCTGGAGCTGGTCGGCCGCGGCGTTGCCGATGCGGACCGGGGCGGAGCCGCGGTAGCCCTCCAGGTGGTTCAGCTCGCGTTCGGGAAGCTCGGTGCGCCCGTCGATGCCGTACATGATCTGCAGCGGCCCGTCGGGTCCGTCCCCGCGCGTGCTGATGTGCTGGTTGAGGAAGTCCATGAAGGCCTTCGCCTCGCCGGTGAAGCCCAACCGGAGCAGGGCGTACACACAGAACGCGGCGTCGCGGATCCACACGTACCGGTAGTCCCAGTTGCGTTCGCCGCCGAGCTGCTCGGGCAGGCTCGTCGTCGGGGCGGCCACGATGGCGCCGGTCGGCACGTAGGTGAGCAGCTTGAGGGTCAGCGCGGAGCGGTGCACCGTCTCGCGCCACCGGCCGCGGTACCGGGAGGCGGACAGCCACCGCCGCCAGAACGCGACCGTGGTGGCGAACTGCTCCTCAGCCTCGGCGCGTGGACATCCGCGCGGCGCGACGTCGCCGCCGACCCGGTCGAGGGCGAACACCGCCGACTCGCCCTCGAGGAGCTTGAACTCCGACGTCACGTCCGGGCCGGCGGGTTCGATCGGCACCGTGGTGGTCAGCGCGAGCGTGAGGTTGGCCGACTCGAACAGCGTCTGGTTCCCGTACGGGCGGACGGTGTGCGGCTGCGTCCCGTAGTCGAACCGCGGCGCGACCCGGGCCTGGAAGGGGATCGACCCGCGCGTGCAGACGACCCGTCGGATCAGCCGGTGCCGGTCGGCCTCACCGGAGTCGTCGGTCACCGGCATGAAGTCCTGGACCTCGCCCACCCCGTCCTCGGTGAAGAACCGGGTGATCAGCACGTTCGTGTCGGGGAAGTAGAACTGCTTGGTCTTCGCCGGCACGTCCGCGGTCAGCTCGAACGATCCGCCCCGGTCGGCGTCGAGGATCGACGCGAAGACGCTGGGTGCGTCGAAGCGCCGGCAGCAGTACCAGTCGATGGTGCCGTTGGTGCCCACCAGGGCCACGCTGCGCAGATCGCCGATCAGACCGTGTTCGGCTATCGGCAGGTAGCGGGCGGACCGGGTCGGACCCGGCCGATCGGTGACGTCGAGCATCGAATGCGGCCTCCCTCCGTAGACCGGGAACCGCGGGCCGGGGTCGTCCCTCCAGGGTAGGCCCACCCGTGCGTGGTTGGCGGCCGGCGAGGGCCGGCCGTCAGCTCTTGCCCATGAGCTTGGAGGCGAGGACGGCGGCCTGGGTGCGGCGCTCCATGCCGAGCTTGGCGAGCAGGCTGGAGACGTAGTTT
>NZ_JAATVY010000062.1 GCF_011947195.1 Planosporangium thailandense
GGGCGCGGTACGACGAGTTGAAGCTGGACGGAGACCCGGACACCCCCCGGGCACACATCCTGGAGATCGTGGGCCGGGTCGAGGACAGGTGCCTGGAGCTCAGCTGGTTCTACTCGGAGCATCTCCACCGGGAAAGCACCGTCCAGCTTCTGGCCGAGCGGATGGTCGACGCGCTGCGGGAGATCATCGTCCACTGTGCGCAGCCGAGTGCCGGCGGGCGTACCCCCTCGGACTTCCCCCTGGCCCGCCTGGACCAGGCGGCCGTCGACCGGCTCGTCGGCGACGGCCGAGCCGTCGAGGACATCTACCCCCTCACGCCGATGCAGGCCGGCATGGTCTTCCACAGCCTCGTCGACGGCGTGTCCGGCGCCTACTTCAACCAGGTGGAGCTACAGCTTTCCGGGGTGGCCGACCCGTCCGCGTTCGGCGCGGCGTGGCAGCAGGTCGTCGACCGAACCCCCATCCTGCGCAGCCGGGTGGTGTGGGAAGGCGTCGCCGAGCCGGTGCAGGTGGTACAGCGCGAGGTCCGGCTGCCGATCACGTACCTGGACTGGAGCCGCCTCCCGGAGGCCGAGCGCCAGGAGGAGCTACGCCTGCTGCTCGCCCGCGATCGCGCCGAAGGGCTCGACCTGACCGCCGCCCCGCTGATGCGGCTGGTGATCGCCGCGCTGCCGGGCGACGAGATCGCACTGGTCTGGACCTTCCACCACCTGCTGCTCGACGGCTGGAGCGTGCCCCAGGTGTTCGCCGAGGTCTGCCAGCGGTACGCGGCCATCGTCCACGGACGTGAACCCGCACCGGTGACGCGCCGCCCGTTCCGCGACTACCTCCAGTGGCTCGCCGCACGCGACCAGGATGAGGCCGAACGGTACTGGCGCCAGGTGCTGGCGGGCGTCGAGTCGACCACCCCGCTGCCGTTCGACCGGCAGCCCGTGGAGGCGCACCGCACCGAGTCCGGTGCACGGGTCCGGATGGCGCTACCGGCCGAGCAGTCCGACCAGTTACGCGAGGCGGCGCGGCGCAGCGGGTTGACGATGAACACCGTCGTGCAGGGCGCGTGGGCGCTGCTGCTGGCCCGCTACAGCGGCCAGCGGGACGTCGTCTTCGGCACCACCGTCTCGGGACGTCCGGCCGACCTGCCCGGTGTGGAGTCCATCGTCGGAATGTTCGTCAACACGCTCCCGACCCGGGCACACGCCGACGGCTCCCAGCGGCTCGTGTCCTGGCTGCGCGACCTGCAGGTACAGCAGGCCGAGTCCCGGCGCTTCGGGCACGTCTCCCTGGCCCAGCTCCAGACCTGGACCGACCTGCCGGGCGGCGCCAACCTCTTCGACAGCATCGTCGTGTTCGAGAACTACCCCTTCGACTCCACTGCCATTACCGCGCACGGGCTGGGCATCCGGCAGCTCAACGACCTGGAGCCCACCAACTACCCGCTCACCGCCATGGTCGAGCCGGGGGAGAGCTTGTCGATCGCGCTCGACTACGACCCCCTCCTGTTCGACCAGGCGACGATCGAACGGCTGGCCGAGTATCTTCGGGCACTGCTGGCCGCCATCGCCGCCGACCCGGAGCGGCCGCTCGCCGACCTGCCGATGATGACGGACGCCGAACGGTCCCGGGTGCTCGTGGAGTTCAACGACACGGACCTGGATGTGCCGGCGGTGACGTTCCCGCAGGCGTTCGAGGCCCAGGTCCGGCGGACGCCGGACGCGTCCGCGCTGGTGTGCGGTGCGACCGCGCTGACGTACGCGGAACTGGACGCGCGGGCGAACCGGTTGGCGCACCACCTGATCGCCTCAGGCGTCGGGCCGGAGCGGGTGGTGGCGCTGGCGCTGCCGCGGTCGGCGGAGCTGATCGTGGCGATCCTGGCGGTGCTCAAGGCAGGTGGGGTGTACCTGCCGATCGACCGGGAGCAGCCGGCTGAGCGGATCGGGTTCGTGTTGCGGGATGCCGGTGCGGCCCTGGTGGTGACCACCGCTGACAGTGGCAATGTACGCGGCGCCGCGGGCGGGATGCCGGTGTTGCTGCTCGACGATGCGGACACCCGGGCGCTGACCGCGGCGGGTCCGGACACGACGCCCACCGACACCGACCGGATCGCGCCACTCGGGCCGGACAGCGCGGCGTACATCATCTACACCTCCGGTTCGACCGGGCAGCCGAAGGGAGTGGTGGTCGAGCACCGCAGCCTGGTGAACCTGCTGTTCAACCACCGGCACGGTATCGGGGTGGCGGCCGGGGACGAGCGGCTGCGGGTGGCGCTGACGGCCTCGCTCTCCTTCGACGCCTCCTGGGACCCGCTGGTGATGATGGCCAACGGCCACGAGCTGCACCTGATCGAGGACGCCGTTCGCCTGGATCCACCGGCTCTGGTCGGGTACGTCAACGCCCGGCACGTCGACTACCTCGAGATCACGCCGACCTACCTGCAGCAGCTCCTACCAGCGGGATTGCTCGACAGCGGACCGTACCGGCCACGGATCCTCGCACTCGGCGGCGAGGCGGTCAGGGACCCGTTGTGGTCGGAGCTGGTCGCCGTCGAGGGCACCGCGACCTACAACTTCTACGGGCCGACCGAGTGCACGGTGGACGCGGTGACCTGCCGTCTGACGGACTCGCCGCGACCGGTGATCGGCCGGCCGCTGGGCAACCTGCACGCGTACGTGCTCGACGACGAGCTGCGGCCGGTGCCGGTCGATGTACCCGGTGAGCTGTTCCTGTCCGGTGTTCAGGTGGCTCGGGGCTACCTGGGCCGACCGGGGCTGACGTCCGAACGGTTCGTGGCCTGCCCGTTCGGTACGCCGGGGGAGCGGATGTACCGCACCGGCGACCGGGCGCGCTGGATGGCCGACGGGGTACTGGAGTACCTGGGGCGTACCGACGACCAGGTCAAGATCCGGGGTTTCCGGATCGAGCCGGGTGAGATCGAAGCGACGCTGCGGCGCCACCCGGCCGTGGCAGAGGCCGTGGTGGTCGCCCGGCAGGAGGAGTCCGGGCGCACGCGCCTCGTGGGGTACGTGGTGCCGGCGCCCGGCGTGGTGGTGGACCCTGCGGCGCTACGCCGGTCCCTGGGCGAATCGCTGCCCGACTACATGGTCCCCTCGGCGTTCGTCGTGCTCGACCAACTGCCCCTCACCTCCAGCGGCAAGGTCGACCGGCGGGCGCTGCCCGCCCCGGACTTCGCCGCCGCGGCCGGCGACGGTTACGTCGAGCCGCGTACCGAGACCGAGCGGGTGCTCGCCGGGATCTGGGCCGACGTCCTCGGAATCGAGCGGGTCGGGGTCGAGGACAACTTCTTCGAGCTGGGTGGCGACTCGATCCTGAGCATTCAGATGGTCTCCCGGGCCCGGCAGGCCGGGTCGGGGCTGATGCCGCGCGACGTGTTCGTGCACCAGACCGTCGCCGCGTTGGCCGCCAGCGTCGGCGAGGTCACCAGCGGCGCGGTACCGGAGATGGCCGACCAGGGCCCGGTGGTCGGTGAGGTGCCGTTGACGCCGATCCAGTGGTGGTTTTTCGAGACCCAGACGGTACGTCCGGAGCGATTTGACCAGTCGTTGATGGTGGAGCTGGTCGAGGGTGTGGACGTGGTGGCGCTGCGGGCGGCGTTGCAGGCGTTGCTGGCGCAT
>NZ_JAATVY010000063.1 GCF_011947195.1 Planosporangium thailandense
TGTCGCGTTCCTCCTGCGTGACGCGGCGGCTGCCGTGGCGGTGACCACCGGTGATGCGCTGGACCGGCTGCCGACGGACGTGGCCACCGTGGTGCTCGATGCCCCGGAGACGCGGGCGGCGTTGGCGGCGCAGCCCGACGGCGACCTGGGCGGCGGGCCGGCGCCGGACGGCGCCGCGTACGTGATCTACACGTCGGGGTCGACCGGGATGCCGAAGGGGGTGCTGGTCGAGCATCGCAGCCTGGTGAATCTGCTGGTCAACCACCGCGGCGACTTCCTGGCGGCCGCCGGTGGCGGCCGGCTGCGGGCGGCGTTGACGGCGGCGTTCTCGTTCGACACCTCGCTGGAGGGACTGGTGCTGCTGGCCTGCGGCCACGAGCTGCACGTCATCGACGGGCAGCTGCGGCTGGATCCGCCGGCCCTGGTCGACTACATCGCCACTCACCGGATCGATTTCCTGGATCTCACTCCGTCGTACCTGCAGCAACTGCTGCCGGAGGGACTGCTGGCCGAGGGCCGGCATCGTCCGAAGTTGGTGATGCTGGGCGGCGAAGCGCTCGGGGCGAGCCTCTGGGAGGAGCTGGCCGCGACCCCCGATGTCACGGCCTACAACCTGTACGGTCCGACCGAGTGCACGGTCGACGCGCTGTCGTGCCGGGTCACCCCGGACAGCCGGCCGATGGTGGGTCGGCCGCTGGTGAACCTGCGCGCGTATGTGCTCGACGCGCGGTTGGCGCCGGTGCCGGTCGGGGTGGCCGGCGAGCTGTACCTGGCCGGTCCGCAGGTGGCGCGCGGTTACCTGGGTCGGCCGGGGCTGACCGCGCAGCGGTTTGTCGCCGATCCGTTCAGCGGGTGTGGGGAGCGGATGTACCGCACCGGGGATCTGGTGCGGTGGACCGCCGACGGGGTGCTGGAGTACCTGGGCCGTACCGACGAGCAGGTCAAGATCCGCGGGTACCGCATCGAGCCGGGTGAGATCGAGGCGGTCCTGCTGGGCCACCCCGCCATCGCCGAGGCGGCCGTCGTCGCCCGCGACGACGGCGGACACCAGCGCCTCGTCGCCTACGTCGTACCCGCACCCGGACAGTGGATACCGTCCGCGAGCGTGCTGCGCGAACTGCTCGGCGGCAGCCTGCCCGACTACATGATCCCGACGGCGTTCGTGACGCTCGCCGCGCTGCCGCTCACCACCAGCGGCAAGCTGGACCGGCGGGCGCTGCCCGCGCCCGACCTGACCAGCATCGACCCGGGCGGTTACGTCGCACCTCGCACCGACGTCGAACGGGTCGTCGCGAACATCTGGGCCGAGGTGCTGGGCGTCGAGCGGGTCGGGGTCACCGACAACTTCTTCGCCCTCGGCGGCGACTCGATCCTGAGCATCCGCGTGATCGCCCGCCTGCGCGGCGAGTTCGGCGTCGCGCTGTCCCCGCGCGTGCTGTTCACCGCCCCGACGGTTGCCGAACTCGCCGACGCCGTCGAGGCCGACACCGGGAGCGCCGAGCCGACGCCGGGCATCCCGGTCGCGCCCCGGGACCGGCCGCTGCCGCTGTCGTTCGCCCAGCAGCGGCTGTGGTTCCTCCACCAGCTCGACCCCGACGGTACGGAGTACGTGTCGCCGTCGGCGGCGAGGCTGCGGGGGCGACTCGACGTCGAGGCCCTGCGCGCGGCGCTGACCGCCCTGGTCGCCCGCCACGAGTCGCTGCGCACTACCTTCGACTCCGTCGACGGCCGCGCGGTGCAGCGCATTCACCCGGCCGCGGACGTACCGCTGCCCGTGCTCGACCTGTCCGGGCTGTCCGCCGACGACCGCGAGACCGAGCTGAGGGCGGTCCTGGCGCAGGACGCGACGACGCCGTTCGACCTGCGTCGCGGGCCGCTGGTACGGCCGCAGCTGGTACGGCTCGCCGCCGACGACCACGTCCTGCTGTTCACGATGCACCACATCGTCACCGACGGCTGGTCGACCGGCATCGTCACGGCCGAGCTGAGCGCGCTGTACGCCGCGGCCGTCGAGGGCGACGAGGCGAAGCTCGAGCCGCTGCCGATCCAGTACGCCGACTACGCCGTCTGGCAGCGCGAACGCCTGACCGATGCCGTGCTCGCCGACGAGCTGCGGTACTGGACGAACACGCTGTCCGAGGTTCCGCGTCTGGAGCTGCCCACCGACCGGCCGCGTCCGGCCGTGCGCACCTCCGCCGGTGGCAGCTACGAGTTCGAGATCCCGGCCGACGTCACCGCGGGCCTCAAGGAGCTGGGCCTGCGCTGCGACGCCACCCTGTTCATGACCCTCACGGCGACCTGCCAGCTGTTGCTGCAGCGGTGGTCCGGGCAGGACGACATCGCGGTGGGGACGGTCGTCTCCGGCCGCGGCCAGGCCGAGCTGGACGGGTTGGTGGGGTTCTTCGTCAACACCCTGGTGCTCCGGTCCACCGTGGACAGGACGCGCACGGTCCGGGAGTTCCTGGCCGAGGTGCGCGAGACCGTACTCGATGCCGTCGCCCATCAGGAGGTGCCGTTCGAGCGGGTCGTCGACGAGCTTCAGCTCGCCCGCGACCCCGGCCGCAACCCGCTGTACGACGTGATGCTGGTGCTGCAGAACGCCCCCGGTCAGGCCCCGAAGCTGCCGGGCCTGGAGATCGAGGACGTCGAATCACCGGTCGCCGTGGCCGCCTGCGACATCACGCTGGAGTTCCAGGAGCGCGACGGCGCGCTCCTGGGCGCGCTGGTCTACAGCACCGACCTGTTCGACGCGGCCACCATGGAGCGGTTCGTGGGGCACCTGCTCATCCTGCTCCAGGGCATCGTTGCCGACCCCGACCGCGCGCTGGCCGAGCTTCCCGTGCTGACCGAACCGGAACGGCGCCGGCTGCTGGTCGAGTGGAACGACACGGCCTGTGCGGTGCCCGAGGGTTCGGTGGCCGATCTGTTCGCCGCGCAGGTGCGCCGTACGCCGGATGCGGTGGCGGTGGTCTGTGGTGGGGTGGAGCTGAGCTATGCGGAGCTGGCGGGGCGGGCCAATCGGCTGGCGCACCGGCTGATCCGGCTCGGGATACGTCCGGAGGATCGGGTTGGGGTCCTGATGGATCGTTCGGTGGATCTGGTCGTGGCGGAGCTGGCGGTTCTCAAGGCGGGCGGGGCGTATGCGCCGTTGGATGTGCGGGCGCCGGCGGACCGGATGCGGTTGGTACTGGGTGAGGCGCGGGCCGCGGTCGTGTTGACCGATCGGGCGTGGGAGGTGACCGCCCGCGGGATCCACGACGGTCACGTGGTTGTCGTGGACGCTGACGGGTCGCTGGTGCGGGAGCCGGCCGACCGGCCGCGCATGGCCATCGACCCCGACCG
>NZ_JAATVY010000064.1 GCF_011947195.1 Planosporangium thailandense
CGTGACACCCGCGACCCTGCCGGAGCTCTTCGAGGCCCAGGTGGCGCGTACCCCGGACGCGCCCGCGCTGGTGTCCGGGGACACGGACCTGAGCTTCGCCGACGTCGACGCGTGGGCCAACCGGCTGGCGCGATTCCTCATCGACCTGGGGGTGGGGCCCGAGCGGCCGGTCGGGCTGGTCCTTTCCCGCTCCGTGGAGCTGGTGGTGGCCGAGCTGGCGGTGACCAAGGCGGGTGGCGCGTTCGTACCGGTGGACCCGGAGTATCCCGCCGACCGGATCCGGTTCATGCTGGCCGACAGCCGGCCGGCGGTGGTACTGACCGCCCGCGCGCTCGCCTCGCGGGTACCGCCGGTGGACGGGGTGCGCGTGGTCGCGCTCGACGAACCGGGCGTGCTGGCGGCGGTCGCGGCGCTGCCGTACACGGCGGTGACGGACGAGGATCGGCTCGCGCCACTGGGCGTGGATCACACGGCGTACGTGATCTATACGTCGGGCTCGACCGGCCGGCCGAAGGGCGTGGTGGTCACGCACCGGGGCCTGGCGAGCTTCGCGGCGGCGGAGACCGAGCGGTACCAGGTGGGCGCCGGGGACCGGGTGCTGGCGTTCTCGTCGCCGAGCTTCGACGCGTCCGTGCTGGAGCTGTGCGCGGCGCTCCCGTCGGGCGCGGCTTTGGTGGTGCCGCCGGCCGGGCCGCTGCTGGGCGAGCACCTCGTGAAGGTGCTCGACGAGTACCGCGTGACGCACGCCCTGATCCCGCCGGCCGCGTTGGCCACGGTCGACCCGAGTGTGGCCGAGGGCGGCCTGCCGGACTTCCGGACCGTGATCGTGGGTGGCGACGCGTGCGGCGCCGACCTGGTGGACCGGTGGGCGCCGGGCCGACGCATGATCAACTCGTACGGGCCGACGGAGGCGACGGTCGTGGCCACCTGGAGCCGCCCGCTCGCGGCCGGCTCCGGAGTGCCGCCGATCGGGGAGCCGATCCTGAACACCCGGGCGTACGTGCTCGATGACCGGCTGCGCCCGGTGCCGGCGGGAGTGGCCGGCGAGCTGTACGTGGCCGGGATCGGGCTGGCCCGTGGCTACCTGGACCGCCCGGGGTTGACCGCGGCGCGGTTCGTCGCGAATCCGTACGATGCGCCGGGGGAGCGGATGTACCGCACCGGGGACGTGGTGCGCTGGCGCGCCGACGGCCAGCTGGAGTTCCTGGGCCGGGCCGACGACCAGGTCAAGATCCGGGGCTTCCGGATCGAGCCGGGCGAGATCGGATCCGTACTGCACGAGCATCCCGGTGTCGCCGAGGCGGTGGTGGTCGCCCGCGAGGACCAGCCCGGTACGAAACGTCTGGTCGCCTACCTCGTGCCGGCCGACGAGGGAATCGACGAGGGAATCGATACCGCAGCGGTCCGGGCGTTCCTCGTGAGCCGGTTGCCGGCATACATGGTGCCGCAGGCGTACGTGGTGCTCGACGCGCTGCCGCTCAGCCCCAACGGCAAGCTCGACCGGCGGGCCCTGCCCGCCCCCGACCCGGCAACCGCCGGCGACGTGGGCCGCTACGAGCCCCCGCGTACCGACACCGAACGCGCGCTCGCCGGCATCTGGGCGGACGTCCTCGAATGCGACCGGGTCGGCATCCACGACAACTTCTTTGACCTCGGCGGCGACTCGGTCCGCAGCCTGCACATCGCTTCCCGGATCAAGGATGCCTTCGACATCGGTCTCACGCCGCGCGAGGTCCTGGTCACGCGCACCGTATCCGCGCTGGCGGAGCTGGTCGAAGAGAAGATCCTCCGCGAACTCGAACGCGTTGCCTTCGGTGACGGCAACCGCGACGACCTGTAGAAGGAGCAGACGCATGCCGTCATCCAGGGACAGCCGTATCTCCGCCCTCCCCGCTCACCTTCAGCAACAGCTGCGGCAACGGCTCGCGGGGCGGGCCGAGCGGTCCGACCGCATCCCGCGCGCCGACCGTGACCGTTCCGGCCCACTGCCGCTGTCGTTCGCCCAACAGCGCCTCTGGTTCCTCAACGAGCTCCGGCCCGGCGACGCGGAGTACAACAGCGCCTTGGCGGTGCGCCTCGTCGGCAAGCTGGACGCGACCGCACTCCGGACCGCGCTGACGGCGCTCGCCGGCCGTCACGAGTCGCTGCGCACCACGTTCGACGACGTCGACGGCAAGGGCATCCAGGTCGTCCACTCCGCCGGTGACGTGCCGCTGCGGCGGGAGGACGTGCCTGACCCGAAGGGCCAGGGCAGGGACGCGCTCGACCGGCTGCTGTTCGAGGAGTACGCCCGACCGTTCGATCTCCGCCGGGGACCGCTCATCCGGGCGCTGCTGGCCCGCCTGGCCGCCGACGAGCACGTGCTGCTGCTCACCGCGCACCACATCGTCACCGACGGTTGGTCGATGGGGGTCCTCGCCGACGAGTTGAGCGCCCTGTACGGCGCGGCTGTGCGCGGCGAGGACGCGGCGCTGCCGGCCCCGCCGCTGCAGTACGCGGACTTCGCGGTGTGGCAGCGTGAGCGGCTGTCCGGCCCGGCGATGGACGAGCACCTGGGGTACTGGCGGGGACAGCTCGCGGGGCTGACGCCCCTCGAGCTGCCGACGGACCGTCCCCGCCCCGCCGTCCGTACCTCGGCCGGCGCCGTGCACGAGTTCACGATCCCGGACGAGGTCACCGCCCGGCTCGGCGACCTGGCGCGCGACACGGAGACGACGCTTTTCACGGTGCTGGTCGCGGCGTGCCAGGTGTTGTTCGCCCGGTACTCCGGCCAGGACGATATCGCCGTCGGTACGGTGGTGTCCGGGCGCAGCCGGCCCGAGCTGGACCGGGTCGTCGGCTTCTTCGTCAACACCGTCGTCCTTCGCTCTCATGTGGACGGCACGCGGTCGTTCCGCGAGGTGCTCGCGGGCGTGAAGGACACCGTGCTGGACGCGTTCGACCACGACGAGGTTCCCTTCGAACGGCTCGTCGACGACCTGCAACCCGAGCGCGATCCCAGCCGGAACCCGTTGTTCGACGTCATGGTGCTGCTGCAGAACGGCCAGCGCGGGGCGACCACGTTCACCGGCCTCCAGGTCGAACCCGTGAGCGTGGAGCGGGCGGCCTCGAACTTCGACCTGACCGTGGAGTTCCAGGAGTCCGACGGTGTGCTGGCCGGCGCTCTGGAGTACAGCACGGAGGTGTTCGACGCGGCCACGATGCGGCGGCTGGCCGACCACCTCGCGGTCCTGCTCGCCGGGCTGGTCGCCGACCCG
>NZ_JAATVY010000065.1 GCF_011947195.1 Planosporangium thailandense
AGTCCGTCGGTCTTGAGGTTGTACTGGTAGCTGCCTCCGTCGGTGGTGGTGTAGCGGAAGTTGTTGCCCGGCTGTGAGTTGCCGGGTGCGGTGGCCGGGCCGGCGTCCACGCCGGTGGCGTGCACGACGATGCTGGCGCTGCCGAGCCGGCCGCCGGCGGCGGTGCACAGCGCGATCTGCACCGGCACGGTGCTCCCGCTCTGGTTGACGTGGGTCTGGTCGGACAGCACGCAGATGCGGTAGGCGACCTGGAAGGTGCGCGTCACCGGCGTCGCCGCGGCGTAGTTGGTGTTGCCGGCCTGGCTGGCGGTCACGTCGCAGACGCCGGGCCCGGTGATGGTGAGCACGCCGCTGGTGGTCACGGTGCAGGTCGTCGCCGGTCCGGCGGCGAAGGTGACCGGGTTGCCCGAGCCGCCGCCGGTGGCGGACAGCGTGATCGCGGGGTCGCCGACCGCGGCGTCCGACAGCGGCGCGAAGGTGATGGTCTGCGTCGCCTGCTGGATGCCGAAGGTCTGCGCGACGTCGGGCGCGGGGGTGTAGTCCGCGGTGCCGTCCTGGTGCGCGATCACGGTGCAGCTGCCGGTGCCGGTGAGCGTCAGCGTCGTACCGTTGGCACCGGTGGTGGTGCAGGTGCTGCCCGCGCCGACGGTGAAGTACACCGGCTTGCCGGAGGCGCCGCCCGTGGCCGCCAGGGTCAGCGGCGTCCCGCCGTAGGTCTGCGTTCCGATGGTGGCGAAGCCGCTGATGGCCTGCGGGGCCTGGTCGACGACCAGGGTCACGCTCTTGGACGTACCGGTGTAGTTGGGGCCGGCGCCGCCGGTGCCGGGTGTGTAGGTGGCGGTGAGCCGGTGGCTGCCGGCGTGCAGGACCTGGCCGGCGGCGTCGCCGCTGCCGGCGTCGGTGGTGTACTGCACGCTGCCCGCGCTCGCCGCCTCCGCCGGGGTGACCGCGGCGCCCAGTTGGGTGCCGCTCAGCGGGGTGCCGTAGGTGACGTGGTCGGGCGTCTCCCACGACATGGTCGGGGTCTGCTTCGCCACGGTCAGCGACCTCGGGCTGGTCGGTGCCGGGTTGAAGTCGCTGGTGCCGGCCTGGTCGGCGTCCAGGACGCAGTCCCCGGCGCCGGTGATCGTCACGGTGGCCCCGGTCACGGTGCAGGCGCTGCCGGCCGCCGCGCTGAACGTGACGGGGTTGCCCGAGGCGCCGCCGGTCGCGGCGACCGTGAACGGCGCGTCGCCGTAGGTGGCGCCGGTCGGCACGGTGGTCCAGCTGATCGACTGGTCGGCCTTGCCGACCACGATCGTGGTCTGCCCGGTGGCGCTGGTGAAGTTGGCGTCGTCGGGCGCGGCGGGGGTGAAGGTGACCTTCAGGACCTGCGGGTCCGTCGACGCGTGCGGCACCGCCCCCGCGGCCGGCGTGCCGTCGGCCAGGGTGTAGGCGAAGTCACCGGTGATGCCGGCCGGCTGGACGGTCGCGTTGAGCTGGGTGCCGGTCAGCTCGGTGCCGAACTGGATCGGCGCCGGCGCCGACCAGCTGATGGCCGGGGTCGCCTTGTGGATGGTGATGGTGTCGATGACATCGTTGGCGGCCTGGTAGTCGGCGGTGCCGGCCTGGCTGGCGGTGATGGTGCACGCGCCGGCGCCGTTGATCTGCAGCTGGGTGCCGTTGACCGTGCACACGTCGGCCGGCAGCGCGGTGAAGGTCACCGGGTTGCCGGAGGCGCCGCCGGTCGCGGTGAGCGCCGCCGGGGCGTCGAGGTAGGTGTGGTCGCCGGGCGAGGTGAAGTGGATCGTCTGGGCGGCCTGGCGGACGGTGAACGACCGCGCGACGGTGTGCGCCGGCAGGTAGTTGTTGTCGCCGGGCTGGTCGGCGTCGATCGTGCAGGTGCCGGCGTGCAGCACCGTGACGGTTCCGGTCGGGGCGACGGTGCAGACCGTGCTGGTGGCGGTGCGAAACACCACCGGCAGTCCGGTGCTCGCCGTGGCGGTCACGGTGAACCCGGCGTCGCCGACGGTCCTGTCCCCCAGCGCAGCGAAGCTGATCTGCTGCGCCGCCTGCGCGACGGTGAAGGTCGCGTCGACGGACGTGCCGTTGAAGTTGCCGCCGGTGGTCGGGTCGGGCGTGTAGGTGGCGGTCAGCGTGTGTGTGCCGGCCGGCACGATCCCGTCGGCCGGCAGCGGCGCGCCGTCGAGGGTGTAGCCGGTGCGGCCGTGCGCGCCCGCCTCGGCCGGGGCGATCGCCGCGTCGAGCTGGTCGGCGCCCAGCGCCGTGCCGTACGTGGTGTCCTTCGGCGCCAGAGTCAGCTTCGGGGTCTGCCGGGCGACGCTGAACGCGTGGGTCAGCGGCACCGCCGCGCTGTAGTTGCCGTCGCCGGGCTGGTTGACCGTCAGGGTGCACGACCCGGCCGCAGTGATCGCCAGCCGGGTGCTGCCGTCGCCCTGCGGGCTGGACACGCACGCGTCATCCGCGCCGACGCGGTAGGTGACCGGCAGCCCCGCGCTGCTGACCGCGGTCGCCCCGAACGGCGCGTCACCGTAGGTGTGGGTCACCGCGTCGTCGATCGGCGGGCTGAACGACAGCGTCTGCCCGGCCTGGTTGACGTGCAGGGTCACCGTCGCGGTGACGGGGATCCAGCCGATGGCGTCGGCCGGGTCCGGGGTCCAGGTCACCGACAGGCCGTTGTCCCCGCCGCTCAGAACGGCGCCGGCCGCCGGGGTGTAGGTGAAGGT
>NZ_JAATVY010000066.1 GCF_011947195.1 Planosporangium thailandense
TCCGAGGCCTCGGCGGACAGCGCCACCCGTACCGCCTCGACGGACTCGGTGCGGTGCGCCTCGACGGGCAGCCGGTCGTACGGCAGCGGCGTGGGGTCGGCGAAACCGGCGAGCACGTCCCGCCAGTACTCCTCGGCGCGCCTGAGGTCCTGCCCGCGCAGCCACTGCAGGTACTCCCGGAACGGGCGGCGCGCCACGAGCGCCGGCTGGCGGCCACCGACGATCGCCGCGTACTGCTCGCACACCTCAGCGAACACCTGACCCAGGCTCCAGCCGTCGAGCACGATGTGGTGCGAGCGCCAGACCAGCAGTACCCGGTCGTCGGTGATCCGGGCGATGGCCAGCCGCATCAGCGGGGCGGTGGCCAGGTCGAGGTCCCAGACGCGGTCGTCGGCCAGCAGCCGCGCCTCCGCCCGGTCCCTGTCCTCATCGGACAGCCCGCGCCAGTCGACATGCTCGACCGGCAGGGTCACCCGCCGGTGTACGACCTGCAGCGGCTCGTCGACGCCTTCCCACACGATGCCGCTGCGCAGCACCGGCGTCCGGTCGATCACGCGCTGCCACGCCTCGGCCAGCGCGTACGGGTCGGGCACGCCGTCGAGCAGCAGTCTCGCCTGGTCGACGTACACGTCCGAGCCCCTGTCGACCAGGCTGTGGAACAGCATTCCGGTCTGCAACGGCGTCAACGGGTAGATGTCCTCGACATCCCGGCCGTCGCCGGCGAGGCGATCCACGGTCGCCTGGTCGAGGCCCGCGAGCGGGAAGTCCGACGGGGTACGGCCGCCGGCGTCGGGCCGGGCGCAGTACTCGACGATCTCACGCAGCGCCCCGATCATCCGCTCCGCGACCCGGCGCACCGTCTCCTCGTCGTGCACCTGGTCGGAGTACATCCAGACCAGCTCCAGCTCGCCACCGTCGACCATCCCGGTGACGTCGAGCAGATAGTCGGCCGGCTCGTCAGGCGCGAGGTCGGGGCCGATCGGCTGGTCGAGACTGTCGCCGCTCGACCGGTACAGCCCCGCCTCGCCGGTCGACCCACCCCACTGGCCGTGGTAGTTGAAGCAGATCCGGGGCGTCGGGTCGGCGGCGAGCGTGTCACCCGTACCGAGGTAGCGCAGCGCCTCGTAGCTCAGGCCGCGGTGGGGTACGGCGCGCAGCTGCTCCTTGACCGACTTGAGCACCGTTGCCCAGTCCGCGTCGGCGGGCACGGCCAGCCCGAGCGGGAACTGGCTGGTGAACCAGCCGACCGTACGGGACAGGTCGACGCCGTCGAGGATCTCCTCCCGACCGTGGCCCTCCAGGGCGATGAGGGTACGGTCCCGGCCGGTCCACTCCGCCAGCGCCCGGCCGAGGGCGGCGAGCAGCACGTCGTTGACCTGGGTGCGGTACACGCCCGGCACCCGGTGCAGCAGGGCGTCGGTGTCGGACCGGCCGAGCCGGACGGTGAGCCGCCGGACGGAACCGGCGGTGTTGACGCCGGTACGGTCGACCGACAGGTCGGCCGGGGCGTCCGCTGTCACCGCGGTCCAGTAGGACAGCGCGTCGTCGAACCCGCCGTCGCGCACGTACCGGGCGAGCTCGTGGGCCCACCGGGTGAACGGGGTGCCGGACGGCTCCAGCTCCACCGGCTGTCCGGCAGCGGCGTGCCGGTAGGCGGCTTCGAGGTCGCCGAGCAGGATGCGCCAGGACACGCCGTCGATGACGAGGTGGTGGGCGGTGAGGAGCAGGTACGGCCGCCGGCCCGGGCCGCGCCGGAACAGTACGGCCCGTAGCATCCGGCCGGCCTCGAGGTCCAGGTCGGAGCGGGCCGCGGTGGCGACGGCCTCGATCCGGGAGCGCTGCTCATCGGCGTCCATCGTGGATATGTCGTGCCGGTCGAGCACTCCGGCGCTCGGCTGCGCCGGGGTCGGCTCCTGGCGCCACTCTCCGCCGACGCGCGCGTACCGCATCCGCAGCGCGTCGTGATGGGCCACGACCGCGTCGACGGCGATGCCTAGGGCCTCGTCGTCGACCTCCTCGGTCAGCTCCAGCAGCATCGACATGGTGAAGTGGCGTAACGGTCCATGGCTGGCGAAGAACCAGCGCTGGATCGGGGTCATGGGCGCCGGCCCGAGGTCGCGCTGCTCGTCGCCGACCTCGCCAGGGGCGGGCTGCGCGGCGACGACGGTGGCCAGCTCGGCGATCGTCTGGTGCTGGAAGACGTCCCGGGAGGTCAGCCGCAGTCCGGCCTGGCGAGCGCGGGAGACCAACTGGATGCTCAGGATCGAGTCGCCACCGAGGGAGAAGAAGTTGTCGTCGACCCCGACGAGGTCGTGGCCCAGCACGCCGGCCCAGACCTCAGCGAGGGCCCGCTCGACCGGGGTGCGCGGCGCGACGTACGGCGTCTCCGCCTCCTGCGGCCCCTCCGGGGCGGGCAGGGCGCGCCGGTCGACCTTTCCGCTGGTGGTCTTCGGCAGCGCGGCGAGGACCACGAACGCCGTCGGCACCATGTAGTCGGGCAGGGTCTCCTTCAACGCGCCGCGCAGCGCGGCCGGGCTCGGCGCCTCGCCACCAGCGGGTACGAGGTAGGCGACGAGGCGCTGGTGCCCGTCGTCGTCGCGGGCGACGACGACGGCTTCGGCGATGTCGGGCCGGCGTAGCAGGGCCGCTTCGATTTCGCCG
>NZ_JAATVY010000067.1 GCF_011947195.1 Planosporangium thailandense
CGTACATGGCCGCGTTCGGGCGGATCCGCATGCCCGCGCCTGTCCGGTGGCCGTTGGCGCGGGTGGGCGCGACGCTCGTCAGGCGCAGTCCGGAGCGGAGCTTCCTCGCCCAGGCCGGGCGCGGCCTGCACCTGCTCGGCCAGCCGCCGCACCGCCGGTACGCGCGGATCCTGTCGTACTTCACGCCCGAGCAGAAGCATGCGCTCTACACGGATGCGCTGCGCACCCAGCTGGCTGAGGTCGACAGCTACCGCCTGCTCGACGACGCGTTCGACGCCTCCCGCGCCGACTCCACGGTGGGTCGCGTCATCGACAGTGACCTCAACATGTACCTGCCCGGTGACCTGCTGGCGAAGGTCGATATCAGCACGATGGCCGTCTCGCTGGAGGCCCGTGCGCCGTTGCTGGACCACAAGGTGATCGAGTGGGCCGCCGGGCTGCCCGCCCACCTCAAGGTGCGCGGCAGGGAGACGAAGTACCTGCTCAAGCGGGCGGTCGCCGACTGGCTGCCGGCGGAAGTGATCAACCGGCCGAAGATGGGCTTCGGCGTGCCGCTGGGGAACTGGCTGCGCACCGAGCTGCGCAACCTGGCGCGCGACGTGCTCACCGACGCGACCGCCCGCGGCCGCGGCCTGTTCCGGCCGGACGCGGTCGCCGCCCTGCTCGACCAGCACGACGCCGGCATCGACCACTCCGGCCGGATCTGGGCGCTGATGCAGTTCGAGCTGTGGCACCGCACATTCGTCGACGGGCCCCGCGCGGTGTCGCCGGTCGCTGTCCCGTCGGCGATCGGCCACTGCTGACCCGACCCATCGTGGCGTCAACGCCCTCGGCCCGCTGGCGGCGCCGGGGGCGTCGGCGCGTCTGAACGTCGGCCGGCTGCAGAACTGTGCCATGACCCTGGACGCGATGGCGCCGGTGGCGTAGGAGAGACGTAAGCCCGCGTCGCGTGGCCTCACGCGTCCCGGGAGCTTGAAAGCCTCCACAACCGGCACCACCTCCAGTGCCCGCCAATGGTCCGACGCAACGACGCGGCCGGACTCAACCGCGGATGGGCACCGCGCAGGGCGTACGCACTCTGGTCGCTCGCGTGATGACGCCACCAATTCATTGAGTATGCTCGATGTCGCGATCTGCAACGCCGAATCACGTCCTGCCGTCCAGCCACCCGGGCGGCGCGTCGATCAGATCGGAGCGAGATGGGCTGCTCCCACACCGGAGAATGTCCGCTCTTCCCACTGCTCAATTCAAGCGTGCACGGCTGGCGGGACAGCTACTGCGACAGCGCGCACGGTTGGCGGGACTGCGCCCGGTACCAGCTGTCGAGAACGGGCCAGCTCGTGCCGATCACACTCCTGCCGAACGGGGCCGACGCGCTGCACCTGAGAGTCGTTCCCACCGCAGACGGGTCTGTCAGGGCACAACTGAAACAGGCGCCGCCGTCGCGAATCGACGGTGGGCTCCCGTGGACGCCTGCGGCCCGGTTCGAGCCCGCGCCGGCACCGGAACCGCCGATGCCCGCCCGCGGCTCCAGCCCCGCACCCGCACCACCCGTACCCGCTCCGCGCCCGTCCGCGGTCCCGTCGACCCGATCGAGGCGATCGACGCGGCGCAGGTGGTGGACCCGACTCGCAGATTGGATCACTGGCCCCGCATGAACAGTTACTGGCCCTGGTGGGCGGGCGCTCTCGGGCTCGCCCTCGCCACCATCAACTACACCGTCACCACTGATCGGTCTTTCGGCGTCTCCGCAGCGTGGGAGCGCGTCCTGCAGTGGCGCGCCGAGCGTCGTGTCGAACGACTGAACGCTCAGTTGGCAGACGAACGTGTCCTCGCCGAGGCTCTCGCCGCGGCCACCGCTGAGCAGTTCGGAGCCCGTCCGGCGGCGACCGCCGCGGGCCGGACCGCGTACGGCGACGTGCCGGCGCCGGACCGGGACGCCCGGCCGGTAGTGGATGCGAGAGCCTCGGTTGCGAGCCGGCTCCCGGCACCTGTGGTCAGTCAGGCCGCCCTGCTT
>NZ_JAATVY010000068.1 GCF_011947195.1 Planosporangium thailandense
AATGCCGGTGGGTACGGTGCCGGGTCTGTTCGCCGCTCAGGTGCGCCGGACGCCAGATGCGGTGGCGGTGGTCTGCGGTGGGGTGGAGCTGAGCTATGCGGAGCTGGACGCCCGGTCCGACCGGCTGGCGCACCAGCTGCTTGATCTTGGCGTCGGGGTCGAGCGCACTGTCGCGCTCCTGATGAACCGGTCGGCCGACCTCGCCGTGGCTGAACTCGCGATCCTCAAGGCAGGCGGGGTGTACGTGCCGCTGGACACGCACGCGCCGGAGCCGCGTATGCGGCAACTGCTGGGCGAGATCCGAGCGCAGGTGCTGCTGACCGACCGGGCGTGGGAGGGGACCGCGCGCAGCGTCCACGACCGCGACATCCTCGTGGTGGGTGCCGGCGAATCTCGTGTGGACGCCGTCCCGGCACGGCCCTTGCCGGTGTTGTATCCGGACAACCTCGCCTACGCGATGTACACGTCGGGGTCGACCGGGGTGCCGAAGGGTGTGGCGGTGCGGCACGGTGATGTCGCGGCGCTCGCGTTTGATCGGCGGTTCGCCGGTGGTGGGCACGAGCGGGTGCTGTTGCACTCGTCGGTGGCGTTCGACGCCTCCACCTATGAGCTGTGGGTGCCGTTGCTCAATGGTGGTCGGGTGGTGGTGGCCCCTCCGGCGGAGCTGGATGTGGAGACGCTGCGCCGGCTCATCGTCGAGCACGGCGTGACCGGACTGTTCGTGACGTCGGGGCTGTTCCGGGCGGTGGCGCAGGAAGCGCCGGAATGCCTGGCCGGCGTGCGGGAGGTGTGGACCGGCGGCGAGGTCGTGCCGGCGGGCGCGATCCGCCGGGTGATGGCAGCGTGCCCGGATCTGGTAGCGGTCGACGTGTACGGGCCGACGGAGACGACGACGTTCGCGACCTGCTATCCGATAGCCGATGCCACGGCCGTGCCGGACGTGGTGCCGATCGGGCGGCCGTTGGACAACATGCGGGTGTATGTGCTGGATGAGGCGTTGCGGCCGGTGCCGGTGGGGGCGCCGGGGGAGTTGTGTATCGCCGGGGCCGGGTTGGCGCGCGGATACCTCAACCGGTCGGGGTTGACGGCCGAGCGGTTCGTGGCGTGTCCGTTCGGGGTGCCGGGGGAGCGGATGTATCGCACCGGGGACGTGGTGCGCTGGCGGGCCGACGGCCGACTGGAGTTCGTCGGCCGAACCGATGATCAGGTCAAGATCCGGGGTTTCCGGATCGAGTTGGGGGAGATCGAGGCGGCGCTGCGCAGCCATCCCGGTATCGCGGAGGCGATCGTGGTGGCGTGTGCCGACGATGCCGGCCGCAAGCGCCTGGTCGGGTATGTGGTGCCGGCCGGTGGCGAGGTGCCGGAGACGGCGGCGCTGCGGGCGTTGCTGGGTGGGTTGTTGCCGGATTACATGGTGCCGTCGGCGTTCGTGGCCCTCGAGGCGCTGCCGCTCAACGCCAACGGCAAGGTCGACCGGCGGGCGCTGCCCGCACCCGACTGGGGCGCGACGGCGGGCGACGGTTACGTCGAGCCGCGTACCGAGGCCGAGCGGGTCCTCGCCGGGATCTGGGCCGACGTCCTCGGAATCGAGCGGGTCGGCGTCGAGGACAACTTCTTCGAGCTGGGTGGCGACTCGATCCTGAGCATCCAGGTGGTGTCGCGGGCGCGGCAGGCCGGACTGGGCCTGACGCCCCGGGATGTGTTCGCCCACCAGACGGTGGCGGCGCTCGCGGCGAGCCTGGAGCAGGCGGGTCCGGATGTGCTCGCCCCGGCCGCCGACCAGGGGCCGGTGGTGGGTGAGGTGCCGTTGACGCCGATCCAGTGCTGGTTCTTCGAGACCCAGACGGTACGTCCGGAGCACTTCAACCAGTCGGTACTGCTGGAGCTGACGGAGGAGCCGGACGAGCCCTGCCTGCGACGGGCCCTGGGTGCGCTGCTGGCGCAC
>NZ_JAATVY010000069.1 GCF_011947195.1 Planosporangium thailandense
CGCCTGAACAGCGCCAGCACCAGGTCGGCCTGCTTGACCACCTGCTTGCGGTACAGCTGGAAGTACGGGAAGTGCAGCAGCAACGGGTACTGGTCGGGCCGCGTGCGCGCGAAGTCCCACACCTCGTGGTCGGTGAACTCCTCCGCCTGCGGATGCACGCCGAGCTTGTCGTCGTACGGCACGAACATCTCGTCGGCGGCCAGCTGCCAGGCCGCGATCTCGTCGTCGTCCACGCCGAGGGCCGCCGCCTGGTCCGGGTGGCGCTTGGCGGCCGCCACGGCGCCGCGCAGGTTCCGCTGCGCCATCAGGTTGGTGTACACGTTGTTGTCGGCGAGGGCGCTGTACTCGTCGGGGCCGGTGACCCCGTCGATGCGGAACCGGCCGTCGGGGCCGTGGCAGCCCAGCGAAGCCCACAGCCGGGCGGTCTGCACCAGCAGCGCCAGCCCCACCTCGCGCTCGAACGCCTCGTCCCTGGTGGCCTGGACCAGCCGGATCGCCGCGTCGGCGATGTCGGCGTTGATGTGGAACGCGGCCGTGCCGGCCGGCCAGTACCCCGAGCATTCGTCGCCGTTGATGGTCCGCCACGGAAACGCCGCGCCGTCGAGCGTGAGCTGCCGGGCCCGCTTGCGGGCGGCCGGGAGCGTCCGGTGCCGCCACCGCAGTTCGTCGGCGGCGGCGTGCGGGGTGGTGTAGGTCAGCATCGGCAGCACGTACGTCTCGGTGTCCCAGAACGCGTGGCCGTCGTAGCCGGGGCCGGTCAGCCCCTTGGCCGGGATCGGTCGCTGCTCGGCGCGGGCGCTGGCCTGCAGCACCTGGAACAGGGCGAACCGGACGGCCTGCTGCACCTCCGGATCGCCGTCAAGGTCGACGTCGGCGCGGGCCCAGTAGTCGTCGAGGTACTCGCGCTGCTCGGCCAGCAAACCGTCCCAGCCGGTGTTGCGCGCCAGCGTCAGCGCCGCCTCCACCTGCGCCGAGATACCCGGGATCGACCGCACGCTGGACCAGCCGTACGCCAGGAACTTCACCACCCGCAGCGTCTGACCGGGCTGCAGCCGGGTGGTGAGCGTGAACCGGGCGGTGTCCGGCGAGCACTCGATGTCGGTACGCACGTCGGCCGGGCAGTCGACCGTGTGGTCCATGGCGGCGCCGACCCGCCGCCCGCTCTTGCGGGTGCTGTGTACCAGGCGGGCCCGCGCGTCGTGCGCGATGTGCTGCTCGGGCCGCAGCGGCGCGGCCAGCGCGGCCGCCGCCCGCGGGTCGCCCGTCATCGCGGGCAGTTGCTCGTTGGCCACGAGTTCGGACTGCAGCACGATGTGCAGCGGCCCGTCGGCCGGCCGCACCTCGTACAGGATCGCGGCGGTCGCGCGCTGGGTGAACGACACCAGCCGGGTCGCGCTGATGTGCATGCTGTGCCCGGACGGCGAGGTCCATTCGGCGGTGCGCCGCAGCACCCCGTCCCGCAGCGACAGCACGCGCTCGTGGGCGCGCAGTTCGCCGTAGCGGACGTCGAACGGCTCGTCCTCGACCAGGAGCCGGATCAGCTTGCCGTTGGTGACGTTGATGACCGTCTGCCCGGACTCGGGGTAGCCGTAGCCGGCCTCGGCGTACGGCAGCGGGCGGAACTCGAACACCGAGTTCAGGTAGGTGCCGGGCAGCCCGTGCGGCTCGCCTTCATCGAGGTTGCC
>NZ_JAATVY010000007.1 GCF_011947195.1 Planosporangium thailandense
AAGGCCGCCGCCCGGTTCCCCTACGTGGCCGCCTACCTGCCGTTCAACCGCCTCAAGGACGGAACCGTCCATGACTGGTGACGGCCGCGCCGCCACCAACCGGCGTGGTGCGACCCCGACCCGGCACATCGTCGTGATGGGGGTGTCCGGGTCCGGTAAGACCACCGTTGCCAAAGAGATAGGCAGGCTGACCGCCCTGGCCTTCGCCGAGGCGGACGAGTTCCACTCCGCGGACAACGTGGCCATGATGCGCGCCGGTGTGCCCCTCGACGACGCCGACCGCTGGCCCTGGCTGCGCGCGCTGGCCACTTGGATGGCCGCCCGCGCCGGGGAGGGGGTGTCGACGGTGCTGGCCTGTTCGGCGCTGAAGCGGTCCTACCGGGACGTGCTCCGGCTGGGGGCGCCGGACACGGAGTTCGTCCACCTCGACGGGCCCGTCGAGGTGATCCGCGAGCGGCTGGCGACCCGGGCCGGGCACTACATGCCGGCCAGCCTGCTCGACTCCCAGGTCGCGATCCTCGAGCCGCTGCAGGCCGACGAGTCCGGCCTGGTGCTCGACGCCTCGTTGACGCCGGCCGAGCTCGTGTCCGCGGCCGTCAGCAAGCTCGGGCTGCCCTGCCGCCGAGGCGAACCACCGGGTCAGCACGGCTGAGAGGACAGGCACCCGCCGCAGTGGGGCGCCCGTCCTGTCATGCAGGCCGTAGCCGACCTCACGTCCGACGCGGGTCGCGCCCGACCGGCCGGACCGCCCCGGGTCGGTAGGGTGCGGTACGTGGCAGACGCGGCGGCCGGACGGGCCGTGGACATTTACACCGACGGGGCGTGCAGCGGCAATCCCGGGCCGGGCGGCTGGGGAGCGCTGCTGCGCTACGGCGCCCACGAGAAGGAGCTGTGCGGCGGGGAGCCGGCGACGACCAACAACCGGATGGAGCTGATGGCCCCCATCCAGGCGCTGGAGAGCCTGACCCGCCCGGCGGTGGTCCGCCTGCACACCGACAGCACGTACGTGCGCGACGGCATCATGAAATGGCTGCCGCGGTGGAAGAGCAACGGCTGGCAGACCAGCGCCAAGCAGCCGGTGAAGAACGTCGACCTGTGGCAGCGGCTGGACGCCGCGGCCAGCCGCCACCAGGTGCAGTGGTACTGGGTCAAGGGCCACGCCGGGCACCCTGAGAACGAACGCGCCGACCGGCTGGCCGCCCGCGGTCTCGCCGAGTCCCGGGGGCGCTAGCCAGCCGGGCGCATCCAGTCGCGGGTACCGAAGGTCCGGCACGACGCGGCAGCGGTCTCCGCGGCGCGGCCCAGCGCCGCCACGAACGTCGTCTCGTCGAGCCGGCCGGCCGTCGCCAGCGCGTACGCGAAAGCGCCGTGGAACACGTCGCCGGCCCCGGTGGTGTCGACCACGTCGACGGCCGGAACCTCGACCTGTCCCGCCGAGGCCTGTCCCGCCGAGGCCTGTCCCGCCGGCGCGGGGCCGACCCAGCGCACCGGCTCGGCGCCGTCGGTGACCGCGACCCAGGGCACGCCCCGGTTCCGCAGTAGTTCCAGGGCCGGTTCGCCGGACGGCGCCCGCAGATCCGCCGAGCAGATCGCCACATCCACCAACGGGAACAGGTCGGGCAGGTGCGGCTTCCAGCTTCCACCGTCGAGGATCGCCGGCCGGTCGCCGGCCGCGGCGAGCGTCGCGCCGGCGAGTTCGGGATGGTGGCCGTCGACGAGCACCACGTCGGCGTCGCCGACGAGATCGGCGAGGGCGTCCGGCGGCCGCAGGCGCTGACCCAGCGCGTTGCGGGACACGACCGACCGGGCCCCGGTACCGGCGGTGACCAGCACGCTCGATACCGCCGGCGGCAGCTGAACGCCGGCCGCCAGGTCGACCAACCGGACGCCGAGGGCGTCGAGGTCGGCCTTGACCCCGGCGGCGAGCGGATGGTCGCCGACCCCGGTGACCAGTGTGGCCGAACCGCCGAGGTGGGCGAACGTGGCGGCCGCGTTGGCGGCTGGTCCGCCGGCCGCCACCACCTGCTCGACGGCGGTGGTCTTCTCGTTGGCGGCGGGCACCCGCTCGACCAGTTGGATCACGTCGAACGTGCAGAGCCCGGCGAACACGGCCCGGGGTGGCGTCATCGGGCCAGCGTGGCACACGGCGCGCCGCCACCTCGCACCCGGAAACACTACAAGACGTAGTAGCCTGCGGGTTCCAGCACCGGCCGCAGATCAGGAGCGTGCGCATGTCCTACCTTCAGAGAGGCGGGAGAAGGCTCTGAACGGGGCACCGCGCCGTCTGCGCACGATCACCGCCGGGACGTTGGCCGACACTCTCGCCGAGGCCACCGGTCGCCAACGCCGGGCCGACGCCGTACTGGCCGGCGGCGGCCCGGCGGGCAACGCCCGGCTGACCGCGTGGACCGGGCTCGCCCTGCTGACCCTGTTCCTCGCCGAACTGGTGACCCTTCTCGACGTACGCGGGCTGATCAGCTGGCACCTCGCGATCGGCGCGCTGCTCGTGCCGCCCGCGCTGCTCAAGACCGTGAGTACGGGCTGGCGCATCGCGCGGTACTACACCGGCGACCGGCCCTACCGCGAGTCCGGACCGCCCCCGCTGCTGCTACGGGTGCTCGGACCGCTCGTCGTCTTCGGCACCCTCGCCCTCCTGGGCTCCGGCCTGGCCCTGATCGTCACCGGTCCGCGGGCCGGGCAGGCGTCGCTGGGCAGCGTGCTCGGGTTCCCGCTGGACGTCCTCACCCTCCACAAAGCCGCGTTCGTCGGCTGGGGCGTCGTGACCGGACTGCACACGCTGTGCCGGCTGCTCCCGGCGCTGCGCCTGACCCTGCTGCCGCCCACGGCGCCGCGGCAGGCCGTACCCGGCCGGTGGCGCCGCGCCGGCGCGCTGGCCGCGACCGCCGCGATCGCGGCCGGCCTCGCGGTCGTCGTCGTGCACGCCGGTGACGCCTGGCGGACGCTGCCGGAGCGGCCGTTCCGGCACCACGGTCACTCCAAAGTGGAACCCGTCAGGTAATCCGACAGCACCGCGGCCTCCCGCCGCAACTGCTCGGCACGCTCCGGCCGGCCGGCGTCCTCGTACTCGCGTGCGGCGGCTACCCGCTCCGCCGCCTCGGCGCGAACGATGCGCTCCACCTGCGCCTCCGTCAGCGCCCGGCGCGCGACCTCGGCCGCGCCGACCCCGACGGGCGTCTGCTCGATCGCCAGCGATCCGGGACCGGACACCACCCCGTCGACCGCCTCGGCGTTGTCGACCGCCGCCAGCGCCGACCGCAGCGCCGTCACCGCCACGCGGTCGCGGGCCTTCATCGCGGCGGGAAGGGCTTCCCGCAGCCGCTGACGCAGCGGTACCGCGGGGTCGGGTCGGCCGGTGCCAGACGTGCTGGACGGCGTGCTGGACGGCGTGCTGGACATGGCCGCGACGGTACCGGCACGTTGCGTGTCCATCGACCGATATTCACGGATCGTCACCGGTGGAGCAGGACGAAGCCGTCCGACTCGGCCACGGTGCGGTAACCGGCGGCGCGCAGGGTGGCGACCTCGGCCGCGACGGCGGTCGCCGCGTACGGCCAGTCGGTGACGGCCGTGTCCGCCATCACCCAGGACGCCGTCACCGGGGTGCCGGCCGGTGGAAAGAGCCGGACCCGGCAGCGAGCGGTGAGCTGCGCGCTCAACCGGTTGGTCGCGGCGACCGGGGCGCCGTCCGGGATGCGGCTCAGCAGTGCGCGCGCCGCCACCACGCGAGGATCGGGGCGCCAGAACGCCGGGTCGGTCAGCTCCCACAACGGCCGGCTCGGAACGTACGCGAACGCCACGACCAGGCAGCCCACCGCGGCGGCGCCGCGGAGCCGGGCCGCAACCCGATCCGGCACGCCGATCCGGTCAAGCGCCCGCCGGCCGCCGACGGCATCGACGAACGCGGCGAAGACGATCACCATGGGTACGGCGTTGTAGTGGTACAGCGTCCCCCAGTAGCTGGGGTTGTCGGACAGGAACCGCCAGGCCAGCGTCGGCACGGCCAGCAGGATCAGCGGTGACCGCGCGGCGACGAACAGCCCCACCGCGAGCAACGCCAGGACCGTACCGGCCTGGACCGACCGCGCGCCGGGCACCGCGTCGCCGGCGTCGAACGCCTGCCAGTACGCGTACCGGTGCGCGGGGTTGAGCGCCGGCAGCACGACCCCGACGATCAGCACGGCCGAGGCGAGGCCGAACGCCACCGTCCACGCCCCGAGCCGGCGCTGGCCGCGCAGCAGGAGGTACCCACCGATCGCGGCGACAGTGAGCGGAAGGTCCTCCTTGACCGCGACCAGCGGCAGTGCCCACCCGACCGCGGCGACCCACCGGCGGCGCAGCAGGTTTTCCAGGCAGAACGCCAGCAGCGGCACCGCGAAGCAGATCTCGTGGAAGTCGAAGGTGACCGCCTCCTGGACGCCCCACGACAGCCCGTACGCCAGGCCGACGCAGGCGCCGCCCGCGACACCCAGTACCCGCACGGCCGCCCGGGTGATCGGGATCGCGGCGACGGCGAACAGCGCGGCCTGCGCCACGAGCAGCGTCTGTGGCCCCGGCACGAGCCGGTACAGCGGGGCGAGGAGCATCAGGATCGGATGGAAGTGGTCACCGAGCAGGTTGAAGCCGGGGCCCTTCAGCTCGGCGACCGGGGCGTGCCCGTGGGCGTAGCCGCGTACCGCCTGTTCGAAGATGCCCAGGTCGTAGCCGGTGGACCGGATCAGCTCGTGCTTGCGCAGGGCGAAACTGGTGTACCCGGCGAACAGCGCCGCGGCCAGCAGGTACGGCACCGTGGTCGCGGCGCGCCACCGGGCGGCCACGCCCGGTCGTACCGGCGCGGGTTCCGGCGTCGTCGTCGATGACTCGGTGAGCGAATCCATGGCGAGCACCATGACAGCCGGGCGCTGAGGCGGCCCTGAACCTCCTGAAGATCACTTCAGGTGCGCTCGACCCGCTGTGGCACGCTGGCCTGGATGCGGATCCTGCTGGTGGAAGACGAGCGGCGCATGGCCGAGGCGATCCGCCGAGGTCTGCAGGCCCACTCGTTCACCGTCGACGTGGTCCACGATGGACATTCCGCGCTGGCGAGTGCGGCACAACAGCGGTACGCCGCGATCGTGCTGGATCTCATGCTGCCCGGCCTCAACGGTTACCGGGTCTGCGCCGAGCTGCGCCGGACCGGCGACGCGACACCGGTGCTCATGCTGACCGCCAAGGACGGCGAGTACGACGAGGCGGAGGCGCTGGACACCGGCGCCGACGACTACCTGCGCAAGCCGTTCTCGTACGTGGTGCTGGTCGCGCGACTGCGGGCCCTGCTCCGGCGCGGTGGCGGCGCGCCGCCGGTGTTGCGCGTCGGCGACCTGGTCCTCGATCCGGCCACGCGCACGTGTGAGCGGGCCGGCCGGCCGGTCGACCTGACCCCGAAGGAGTTCGACGTGCTCGAATGCCTGATGCGCCGGGCCGGCGAGGTGGTCGCCAAGACCGAGATCCTCGACCAGGTCTGGGACCTGCACTACGCCCGCGACGTCAACCTCGTGGAGGTGTACGTGAGCGCCGTCCGCCGCAAGGTCGACGCGCCGTTCGGGGTACGGACCATCCACACTGTACGGGGCGTCGGGTACCGCCTGGAGGACTTCGATGCGTAGCGCGGTACGGCGGTTGCTGCCCCGCTCCGTACGTGCCCGGGCCGGGTTCGCCGCGGGGCTGGCCGCCACGGTGCTGTGCCTGGGCGCCGCCTTCTGGCTGCGTCACGTGGTGTACACCGAACGCATGCGCGCCACCGAGCAGAGCGCGCGGCGGGTGCTCTACAGCATGCAGACCACGCTGGTCGGCACGCCGTACGTCGATCCCGACAACCTCACCGTCTTCGTGTCGTTCAGCCCGGACGGGCCGTCCTCGGCGTACGTGACGGTCAGCGCCGACGGCCGGGTCTTCGGCGTCGGCGAGGGCCTCGGCATGATCAGCCAGGACCGGTCCCTGCTGCCGGCGCCACCGCCGGGGCCGGTGACCGAGCACGGGATCCGCCGGACCACGGTGCACGTGGGCGCGTTCCCGCCGGAGATGGGCGTCCGGTTCGCCAACCGCGCCTACCCCGTCCTGTATCTCGACATGGACCTCGACACTCCCCGCCAGCTCCAGCAGCTCGGGTACACCGCACGGGCGCTCGTCGCCTCGCCCGTCCGGCTCTACGTGTTCGTCACGCCGTTCGACGCCGAACGGGCGGTGGCCGCGATCGACCGGCTGCTCATCCCCGGCGTGCCCGCGGCGGTGCTGCTCGTCGCCGCGACGGCCTGGCTGGCCACCGACCGCGCCCTGCGACCGGTCGAGCGCATGCGCGCCCAGGCGGCCGAGTTCACCGCGAACGCCCTCGACCGGCGGCTGTCCGTGCCCGGCTCCGACGACGCCATCTCCCGGCTGGCCGTCACGTTCAACGACACCCTCGACCGGCTCGCCGAGGCCGCCCGGCGGCAGCGGCGGTTCATCGCCGACGCCGCCCACGAGCTGCGCAGCCCCATCGGCGGCGTGCACGCCATCCTGGAAGTCGCCGCGGCCCATCCCGACCGGGCCGACCACCCGGCGGTGTTCCGGGAGGCCATCGCGGAGGTCCGCCGGCTGGGCCGGCTCGCCGACGACCTGCTCCTGCTGGCTCGGCTCGAGGCCGTGCGGACCCCGCCCCGGGCCACCCCGGTCGACCTGGCCGCCCTGGCCCGGGAACGCGTCGTCGACCGGGGCCGCCTGCGGCGGCTGACGGTCACCTGTGACGCCCCTGCGAGCGCGGTGGTCCTCGGCGACCCGGTCCAGCTCGACCGGCTGCTGAGCAACCTGCTCGACAACGCCGAACGCCACGCGCGGCGCGCGATCGAGGTGTCGGTACACGAAGACGCCGACGAGCCGTGCCTGGTGCTGGCGGTCGCCGACGACGGCGCCGGCGTCGCGCCCGCCGACCGGGAGCGGGTCTTCCAGCCGTTCACCCGCCTGGACGACGCCCGCACCCGCAGTGCCGGGGGCACCGGGCTGGGCCTGGCGATCAGCCGGGACATCTGTGTGCGCCACGGCGGCTCGCTGGCCGTGGTCGACGCCGCGCTCGGCGGCGCGTGCTTCGTGGCCCGACTGCCCAACCCGCCACCGCCTCGGGGGATACCCGGCCCCACATGATTATCGATACGATCCGGATCGGCGATGACCACGACCGGGGTGGCCACCGCAGGGTGAAGGAGCCGCCATGCCGTTCGACGAAAGCCTCGACGACGGCCTGGACGACGGCCTCGACCGCAACGAAGACCCGCCGCGCGCGGTCCGGTCCGCGTCCAGGCTCCTGGTCGCCTGCGCGGCCGTCGCCGCGATCGACGCCGGACAGGCGATCCTGGCCGTACGCCACCTCAACGCCGCCGGTGACGTGCTGTCCCGGCTCGCACCGCAGAATGACGGTCCCGGCGTGGTACCCAACATCCGGTGGAGTCTGCTGTACGACACCACGGTCGCGGCCGCCCTCGCGCTGATGCTGGCTCCGCTGGGGTACCTCGTCCGGCGCCCGTCCCAGCCGGCCCGCATCGTCACCTGGTGCGTCGGGGCGGTCGGAGCGATGGCCCTGCTGGTCGGCATCGCCGGCAACCCCGACGACCTGGGGCAGCCGACCGGCGGCGAACCGGCCGAGGTGCAGCGGGCGATGCGTAACCTCCTCGCCGGCTGGTACCCGAGCACGCACGCGCTGGCCGTGGTAGCCGAGATCGTGGGGATCATCGCCGTGGCCGTGCTGCTCGCGCGCTCCAGCGTGGTCGACTTCTACCACCTCAGATCGCAGGGGGCGAAGCCCGGCCTGTGGTGGGAGGCGCGGCGCTGGCGGCCCGCCGACCGGTGACGCCGCTCCTCACGTTTCGCCGGTGACCTGCGAGACCGGGTCAGCGGGGTACGGCGCGCGTCCGGTCAGGTGCCGACGCCCGGTGACGAACGCCAGCCCGTACAGGATCGCGACGACGACGAGCAGGAACCGGTACCCGGTGATCATCGCCGTGTACTCCAGCACGCCGCCGACCATCGCGCCCAGCAGGTTCGCGGCGAACGCCGTCGTCGACGAACCGACGTCCCTGAACCGCTGGGCGAAGACCAGATTGGCCAGGAAGATCGGCGTGAACGCCAGGATGGTGGCGACGCCGAACCTCGGCAGCGCCGGCAACCGCAGCAGCGCGTACTGCGGCACCAGCCAGGCGACGGCCAGCGCGCCCAGCAGGCACGCGTACAGCACCGCGGGCCCGGGCAGGCGGACCCGCCGGGCGACTTCGACCGCGGCCAGGACACTGACCAGCACACCGGCGAACACCAGTGAGTTGACGAACCAGGTCGAGCCGAACAGCAGCGCGTACTGCACGATGCTCTTGGTCTCCAGCAGCATGAAAGCCGCGCCCATGAATGCCAGGTCGGTGTACCTGGCCAGGCCGCGCAGCGGCCCGCCGGCCACCCGGACGACGACGACCGACGCGATGAGCACGAGCCCGAGGATCCGCAGGTACAGCTCGGGGATCTGGCGGGTGGCCAGGTACGGGAACGGGTGGTCGTCGGTGGCGGGCTCCAGGCGCCGGCCGTGCCAGGGGCTTGCGCAGCCACGGACGGGCCCGGTGTTGGCGACGGTGAGGACCGCTTGGCGCCGCTCAGCCAGCGTGGAACCGAGCTCCGCGCACGGGGTCGCCCCGTACACCGTCCTGAGCGTCCCGGCGTACCGGTCCAGCAGGAACGGTTGGTAGTAGTTGTACATGGCGAAGGTGCCCGCCGGCTTGAGATGGTCCCGGGCCTCGCGCAACGCCTCGTCCGTGAGCAGGTAGTTCTCCAGCCGCAGGTTCGACTGGCCGGCCAGCAGCGTGAGGGAGTCCGGCAGGGCGAACAGGATCAGGTCGTAGCGGCGGCTGCTGCGGTGCAGGAACGCGCGCCCGTCGGCGACGTGGGCGGTCACCCGCGGGTCGGCGTACGGCCGGTTCGGATGGTGCACACGCCCCAGGTCCAGCAGGACCGGGTCGATCTCGACGGCGTCCACGTGCCGCGCACCCTGCGAGAGCGCCACCGCCACGTCGTTTCCGGTGCCGGCCCCGATCACCAGGACATCGCCCAACGACGCGCGGTCGACGTGCCGGTACGGGAAGAAGTAGAAGGGCTGGTTGCGGCGCAGGCGAGCGATGGGGTACGCCGTCTGGTGCGGGATGTTGTTCGCCCACACCTTCAGCGCACCAGGCGCGTTCGGCGGATGCTCTGCCGTCACCTTGTAGTACGGCGACCAGCGGTCGTTCGGTGCGGCCGACTCGGAGGCAAGGCCCACGACCACGCCTCCCAAGGCGCACAGCGCGACGGCGAAGCGCCAGCGCGGTCGGCGCGGCAGCAGCACGGCGAAGGTGACGGCGGCGACCAGCCCCCACGCGACCGGCGGCGCCCGAAGAAACGACAGCACCGAGAACACCCCGATGCCGCAGATGCTGCCGAGGATGTCCAGGCGGTAGGCCTCCAGCGGCTCGAACCGGGCGAAGACCCGCGCCACGCCCTGGCCGATGCCCGCCATGACCGCCACGGTCAGGCCGAAGATCACCGGTAGGCTGATCTTCAGCGGCAGCGGCGCCCAACCGAACCGCCCCTGCAACGACGGAGATCCCACCGCGATCAGCCTGGCCGGGAATGCCAGCACGAATACGACCAGGGCGGCCAGCGCCAGCGGCGCCCAGCCGAACAGCTCGTGCCGAGCGCCTGAGCGCAGGAAGCCCACCCCGATGCCGAGGAAGCTCGCCAGCAGGACGAAGTTCGTCAGGGACGCCAGGTTGATGTTGTTCGAGGCGGTCCAGCGGATCAGGGCCAGCTCGACCAGCAGCATCAGGAAGCTCAGCGCGACCAGCCGCGCCCGGCTCGCCCGCCCGGCCGGCGCGCTCACCGTGGGGGCCACCGCCTGCGCGTGTACGTGGCGGCCGGCCTGGCTCGCCCGCTGCGCCAGACTGCCCAACCAGCCAGAACCCTCAGGCATGGCAGCTCCTCCGTCGGTGCCCGCGTCGGGTACACCTCCCCGCCCACGGCACCGGTGAACCGCCGGTGACCTCACCGGTTCCCGCCGCCCCCGCGATAGTGGACATCTGTCACGTCGGGCGACACCCACAGCAACCACGGGACCAGGGCCTTCAACCCTGACCCGCGCTTTCGGGTCAGCGCGGCGCGATCGCGGCCAGCGCTTCCGGAAGGGCGTTCGCCAGGAGATCGGGGCGGAACCCGCACACCCGCAGGCTGAACCGGGGCGAACCGCCCTCCGGGGCGACGATGAGCACCGCCGCGCCGCCCTGCTCGTGGCGGCGGACGAGCCGGTCGAGCAGGCTCACCCCAGCGCTGTCCAGAAAGGACACCGCACCGAGATCGACGACCAACCCGGCGGTCGGCGTCGTCCGGCGGACGATCTCGTCCTCGACCGCATCGACGACCGCGCGGTCGACGTCGCCGTCCAGCCTTGCCACGTACCCGCCGGGCACCGCCAGCACCGCCGTCTGACCCTCGGTCACGCCGCAGCCTTCCAGGTGAGCCGGCGCCGCATCGTCACCACGGTGCCGGGCTCGGTGGCGCCGTCGCCAAGGCCGGTGGCACAGTCGCCGGGCTCGATCGAGACCCGGTCCATCAGCGACCTGATCAGCTCCAGACCCCGCCCGCGGTCGGTCTCCGGATTCGGGCGCCGCCACGATCCCCGGTCACGTACCGTCAGCTCCAGCACCCGGTCGACCACCTCAGCGCGCACCGAAACCACTCCGTCGTCGCACGCGCGGTAGCCGTGCTCGATGGCGTTGGCGGTGGCCTCCGAACAGACAAGCAGCAGCGCGTCCCGCTCGTCGGCAGTGAGCGGCATCGCGGAAAGCCACGAGCGGAAATCGTCCCGCAGGCTCTTCAGCTGGGCCACGTCGGCCGGCAGTTCCCGCTCGAACCGCGGCTCGACGCCGAACCGCACGCACAGCAGGCACACGTCGTCGTACTGGTCCGCCTCGACCAGCGCGTCGACGAGATCGGGAAGCATCGCGGTGAGCGGAGCCCGGCGCCGCCGCCCGGCCTCCCGCGCCAGGCGCGTCATCTGCTCCTCGAGCCCCGCGTCGCGGCGTTCGACCAGCCCATCGGTGTACAGCAGCAGCCGCGACCCGGGCCGCAGCCGCACCGCGTCCTCGGCCCGCGATCTGATACCGGCGTGGGCGGCCAGCGCACCCGAGCGACCGCCCCACAGGAACCGCCGGTCGCCGTCCGGTTCGAGCACCAGCGGCGGCAGGTGCCCGGCGCAGGCGAACCGCAGGTGGCCGGAGGTGAGGTCCAGCTCGCCGTAGACGACGGTCGACACGCGGCCGACGTCGAACCGGTCGACGAACCGGTCGAGCCGCTCCAGGAGGGCCGCCGGGTTGAGGCCGGTCGCCGCGAGAGCCCGGATCGCGCTGCGCAGCTGGCCCATCGCGCTGGCGGCCCGGATGCCCCGGCCGACGACGTCACCGACCACCAGGGCGACCTTGTGGGGACCGATCGGGAACGCGTCGTACCAGTCGCCGCCGACCTCCAGGCCGTCGCCGGCCGCCCGGTAGAAGGTGGTGACGGCGACCCGCGGGTCGTGCAGCGGCTCCCCGGCGAGCAGGCCGCGCTGGAGCGTGTGCGCGTTCTCCCGCTCCTGGTCGTACAGCCGGCCGTTCTCCAGCGCGAGGCCGGCCGACTCGGCCAGCTCGCCGAGGAAACCCAGGCGGCCGCGCACGTCTCGGGACCCGTCGAGCCCCATGACGAGCACGCCGGTGACCCGGCCGCTCGCCCGTAGCGGAAGCGCCACCTCCACGGCCGGACCGGTCCCGTCGACGTCGGTCGTGGCCACCTGAGGTGCGCCCGTGGCGAGCGCCGTCGCGACGTGCTGACCCGGCACCGCACCCGCGGAAGCGTCAGGAGCATCCTCGGCGGAAGCGGCGGAAGCGGCGGAAGCGGCGGAAGCGGCGGAAGCGGCGGAAGCGGCGGAAGCCTCGTCGGCGACCGGGAGGCTCGCACTGGCCAGCCGGGTCAGCCGGCGGTCGACCAGTACCTCGACCCTCGCCCAGCGGGCGATCTCCGGCACGAGCCGGGCCACCAGCCGGTCGGCACGTTGCCGCAGCCCGGGCGCCTCATCCAGATGACGGCTGAGGGCGGCGAAAAACTCGGCCTGCCGCCGTCGAACGACGGCCTCGGCATGCAGCTGCGCCCGCTCCAGCGCCTGTCCGGCCTGGTGGCCGAGGGTACGCAGCATCGGCAGATCGTCGTCGTCGACCTCGCCGGTGTCGTCGAACGACAGGCCCACCACGCCGATGGCCCGCTCCCCCACCGCGAGCGGCACGAACAGCGCCCGGTCCCGACCGATGTCGGCCAGGATCTCCGCGAACCCGGGGAACCGCCGCCGCGCCGCCTCGACCGAGGCGAGCTGGATGAGCTCGTTGCCGCGGACCGCCGCCGCATGGGGTAGATCGGCATCGAGCGGGGCGCGCAGCAGCAGCGGGTGGTGCGCCGCCCCGGCATGGTTGACCCGGACCAGCGTGGCGTCGTCGTCGGCGAGCAGCCACACCGCGCCGCCGACCGCCCGTACCGCCTGGCGCACGCCGCGCACCAGCACCTCGCCCACGTCCTCCGGGGTCAGGGCCGCCGCGAAGTCCGACACCAGCCCGTGCAGCACGGACAGCCGTTGCGCGGAGCGCTCCGCGAAGCGCTGGGCGGCGAGCAGCTCACGCTCGTACGTGCGGCGTGAACTGGCCTCGAAGACCATCGTCCGGATACCCGCGATCGCACCGGCCGCGTCGGCCCGTGCGACCGAGTTGACCAGGGCGGGTATCCGGGAGCCGTCGCGCCGCAGCAGCTCGAGCGCGATCTCGCGGACCTCACCCTGCATGCGTAGCAACGGCCCGTAGTGGGTCTCGTAGTAGATCCGGCCACCGACGCTGAGCAGGCTCTGGTACGTGCGCCGGCCGACCAGGTCGGCACGGTCGTACCCGAGCCAGTCCAGGAGGGTACGGTTGATCTTGACGATGACGCCGTCGGGATCGGTCGACAGGTAGCCGCACGGGGCGTTCTCGTACAGCTCCTCGGCACTCTCCTCCAACGGACCGCTGGCGCCCCGGGCGGGCTCAGCGGTCATCGGGGCGCCCGAAGATAAGCCTTGATCGCCGCGACTGTCTCAACTGGAGCGCTCAGGTTGGGGCAGTGCCCGGTGGCGTTCAGCACGACCAGTTCGCTGCCGGGTATCTGACCGTGCACGTACTCACCGACGGACATCGGGGCGATCACATCGTCCGAGCACTGCAGGATCAGCGTGGGGACGGCGACCTTCGCCAGGTCCGCGCGGTTGTCGGAGGTGAAGGTGAGCTGGGCGAACTGCCGGGCGACGACCGGATCGGTGCGACAGAAGCTGTTGGTCAGCTCCTCGGCCAGCTCCGGCCGGTCGGCGTTCGCCATGATCACCGGAGCGATCGCGCGGGACCAGCCGAGGTAGTTGCTGTCCACCGAGTCGAGCAGTTCGTCGATCTCCGCCCGGGTGAAGCCCCCCACGTACCCGTCCGCCGGATCGTCGATGTAGCGGGGTGACGGGCCGACGAGGACCAGGTTGGCGAAGCGGTCGGGCTCCCGCAGGGCCGCGAGCACGCCGATCATGGAGCTGACCGAGTGCCCGACGAAGGTGACGTCCCACAGGTCGAGCTCGTGCACGATGTCGAGCACGTCGGAGGCGTAGGCGTCCAGCGACGCGTAGCGGTCGGTGGAGTACGCGGCGAGGTCCGACCGCCCGTACCCGACGTGGTCGAACAGGACGACCCGGTGGGTATCGGTGAACTCGGGCGCGACGAATCGCCACATGTTCTGGTCGCAGCCGTAGCCGTGAGCGAACATCATCGGCGACCCGTCGGCGCGGCCGGTCTCGGTCACGCAGTTCCTCGCTACGGCTGTCACGGACCCACAATACGTTCTCGTATCTGGACGGCGTTTGGGCAAGGAATGGGGGATCTGCGGCACCTCCGACAGCTCCGGTCCGTCGTCAGTCGGTCATCGGGCCGGTACGGACAGTGCCCGACCGGCCTGGGTCTGCGGCCCGAACGCGGTCAGGAACCGGTCGCGGAAGGTGTCCATCCGCCAGACCGGGGCCTGCGGACCGGGCTTCAGGCCGTCCTGCCAGCCCCATCCGGAGATCCGGTCCAGCACGGCGGGATCCTTGGCGACGATCGTGATGGGTGTGTCCCGGCTGGCGAACTCGCCGGTGACGACCGCCGGCTGGTGGTCGCCGAAGAAGACGAGCACGAGGTTGTCGTCGCCGTAGTTCTTGACCCACGAGATGAGGGCGCTCAGCGAGTACGCGATGGAGGTGGCGTACGCGGTCTTGATCCGGCCGGGGTCGCGCCACACGTACGCCGGCTGGGGGCCTTCCTTGGCCATGGGGCCGTAGACCGAGCCGTCACCGACGGCGGTCCAGTCGATCATATGCGGTACGGGCGCCCAGGGCGCATGGCTCGAGGTGAGCGGCATCTCCACGAACAACGGGTCGCGGTTCGGTTTGCCGTACTCGAGCCGCTGGAACGCCGACAACGTGTACTGGTCGGGCATGGTGCCGAGGGTGAAGGCCGGACCGTGGTAGTCGAGGTTCTGGGCGGCGTACACCTGGTCGTAGTGGTAGAAGGCGCCCTCCGGCCATGTTCCGGCGGTACCCGGCATGACGCTGACCGTCCGCCAGTTCGCGCGGTGGAAGGCGCCGGCGAGCGTCAGCCGGTTGCTCGACACGAGCTGGCTGTAGCGCTGCTCGGTGTTGATCCACAGGCCGGACTGGAGCGTGGAGTGGGCGAGCCAGCTGCCACCGCCGTACGTCGGTGAGGTCACGAACGCGCTGCGCGCGCTGAACCCGGCGGCGGTCAGGTCGCGCGTGCCGTTGTCGAGTACCGGGTCGACGATCGACGCGAGCGCCGGATCCTCGATCGCGGAACGGCCGTAGCTTTCGATGATGGGGACGACGACATCCTTGCCGCGCAGCGCGGTCAGCAGCTGGTCGCCCGGGGTGTCACGGAAGGCGTCGTGCGCGAGCTGCCCGGCGAACACCTTCGGATCGTTCAGGCTCGCGTGCGCCAGGCGGGCGCTGTCGTAGGCGACGGCGGCGCCGCTCGCGGCGGCTACCGGCACGCCCGGGACGAGCTGCGCGCCGAGCAGGGCACAGGCGAGCCAGGCGACCGCGAGCGCCGCGACGGTGCGGCCGGTCGTGGCCCGGTGCCCGGCCGCGAGGCGGGTCAGGCGCAGCATCGACAACGTCAGGAAGACGAACATGGCGGCGGCGACGACCACCACGGCGGCCGCGGCGGCGATCGCTCCGGCCTGTCCGATCGACTTGCCGAGGGTGTTCACGGCGTCGCGGAGCAGCTTCGAGTCGATCACCGGGTCGAACGCCCGGCCGAGAGCCTCGTAGAAGCCCATGTCGAGAAGTTTCAGGATGGTCAGCAGACCGAGGAGGAGCCCGGCGACCACCGCGACGACGCGCCCCGCCCGCGCCGGCAGGAGAAGGAGGAGGGCGACGACGACGAGCCCTTCCAGCGGGATCTGTACGAGCGCCGCCGGTCTGAGGCTGCCGAGCTGGTCAGGAAGGATGAGCGCGCCGAACACGAGCAGGCCGGCGAGGACGGTGGTCACCCGGGACGCGATCGGGCGCCGCCGGGCACCGGCGGTGGTTTCCGGACCCGGGTCGCTCGCCGCGGGCGTCGGGTCCTGAGTTTCCTGGGTCGACAACCGACGATCCTCCTCCGTGAGGTTGCGGGCTGGCTGGTCACGCGCGCTGGTTGGTCACTGTGGTGCGCCTTGGTCACTGTGGTCCCCGCCGTTCCGGGTTCCGGTTACGTCCCCGCCTGCCGGCAGACGAACGGAAGGTCGAGTCCGTGGGCGGCCCGGCTGACCTTCGCCGCCAGGTAGCCCGCGTTGACCGGGGACAGGTACACGCCGGTCGGCACCCGTTCGGTCACGGTCAGCCCGAGCCTGGTGAGCTGCTCTTCCTTGTCCGGGTTGTTGGTCAGCAGAGCGCAGCGCTCCACGCCGAGGGCGGCGAGCATCTGCGCGGCGGCGGCGTAGTCACGCTCGTCCTCGTCGCGGCCGAGCGCGAGGTTCGCTTCGTAGGTGTCGAGCCCGGCGTCCTGCAGCGCGTACGCGTCGAGCTTGGCGTAAAGGCCGATGCCTCGACCCTCCTGGCGCAGGTACAGCAGGAACCCGCCGGCGGCGCTGATCCGTTCGACCGCCTCCCGCAGTTGCGGACCGCAGTCGCACCGCTGACTGCCGAACACGTCCCCGGTCAGGCATTCGCTGTGCGGACGTACCAGCGGCGCGGATCCTCCCGCCGGGTACCCGTCCGGCGAACCGGACCGGTCCCCCAGCCCGAACGCGAGATGTTCCCGGCCGTCCACCAGCCCGTCGAAGGAGAACACGCGCGCCGTCGTGGCGTACCCGTCGGGGAATCGCAACGGTACGGTCACCTGCGTCCGGATCGTCGCCACCGGCAGTATCTCGTTCATCGGTCTCCTTCTTCAGACGGTGCTTTCCACCCGGCCACCACGCCACCTCCGCCACGCCACATCCGCCACATCCGGCTGATCCGCGGCAGCACCAGTACGCAGGCGCCGGGGAGGCTCGAGACGAGCACCAGTGCCCCGTACACCACGGCGGTCGCGAGTCCCTGCGCGACGGTCAGTCCGGCGGCGCCGAAGGCCCAGGCGGCCACGCCCTCGCGCGGCCCCCAGCCCCCGACGTTCAGGGGCAGCCCCATGGCGAGCAGCGCCAGCAACGTCAGCGGTACCAGCCGGGACAGCGGCGCGCCTGAGCCGGCGGTGTGCGCCGCGACCACGAACGTCGCCAGGTGACCGCAGACGACCACGACGGACGCGACCACGATGCCCGGCCAGCGGCGGGGGGCGAGCAGCGCGTCGCGGATGTCGGCCTTCGAGGTGCGCAGCGCCCGTGCCCACCGGGAGAGTCCACTGCTCGGCAGCGCCCGGGCCACGAGGACGGCACCGAGGCCCACCGCCACGGCCGCGGCGGCCACGGCCGGCATGTACCGCCGCACCGGCGACGGGAACACCAGCAGCACGATGAACGCCATCGCGGCCTGGACGATCTGCCCGGCGGAGCGTTCCCACACCACCGCCCGGACGCCACGGCCGACGTCGCCGACGTTGCGCCCGTGGTCCACGGCGCGATGGACGTCGCCGAGCACACCGCCGGGGAGCGTCGCGTTGAGGAACACCGACCGGTAGCAGTGGGCCACGGCGGTACGCAACGGCAGCCGTACCCCGAGCCCGCGGGCGACCAGGCTCCACCGCCAGCCGCAGCACACCGTGGTCACCGCGCCGATGGCGAGCGCCGCGGCGAGCGCGCCGGCGTCGATGACGCGCAGCCCCGCCAGGAACGGTCCGGTGCCCAGTCGCCACAGCAGAAGCGCGACGATGGCCGCTCCGGCGACCGGCCGGGCCCAGGCCCAGAGCGGTCGGGCCCAGGCCCGTAACGACCGGGTCGGGCGGACGGCCGGCCGTGGCGCGGGCAGGGCCACCGGCGTGGGTGCCGATACGCTGTGCAACTGGCCTCCTTCGAACGGCATCTGTCTGCCAGACACGCACCGCCGGGGTCGCGGGTTCACGGACAACGGGGTTCAGGGACAACTGGATTCACGGACAACGCGGTTCTCACAGCCAACCGGGGTTCGCGGACGACGGCGTCGACGGATCGGGCGCCCAACGTCACGGACACCCGGCGAGAAGGTCGTGGTGGTGTACCACCGCGCCGAGCCGGCCTTCGGCGATCTCCGCCAGCCGGCGGGACGCGTACGCCTCCGCCTCCCCGGCCAGCTCCGGCTGCTGTTCGCAGGCCGCGCCGAGCCAGCCTCGGAACCACTCGGCCGTCAGGTCGGCCTGATCCACGCCGAGCCGCCACGGGCTGGACCGGATCGCGACCGGCACGCCGCGCCGGCGGAACGCATCGGCGCACGCCCCGACGGCGTCGGGCCCGAGTAGCGTGCGGCCGCCTGTCGTCCGGCGCTGGTGGGCGTTGAAAGCCGCGGCGACGGCCGCGTCGAGCGGATCGGCCGGCGTCAGCTCGACCCGCCCGATCACCGAGATCGTCAGCAGGGTCGGGCAGCCGGCTTCGGCGCACGTCGTCACGACCCGCTCGACCTCGTCGGCGGTCAGCATGTCCAGCAGCGCGGAGGCGGTGATCAGGGAGACGCCACGCAGATCCTCGGTGGTCAGCCGGGTGATGTCGCGTTCCCGCGTCTCGACCGTGACCGGCGTACCGTCCGCCGCGCGGATCGGATCCGCGGTGGCGCGCGCAAGCAGGTCGGCATCCCGGTCGTACAGGACCCAGTGCTGCGGGCCGGGCAAACGTGGGGCCAGCCAGCGCGCCATCGAACCGGTGCCGCTGCCCAGGTCATGGATGACCGGCCGGGGCGCGGACGCCAGGTGAGGGCGCAAGTGTTCGACGAGCTCCGGCGCGCGGGCGGCGGCGTCGGCCGCCTCCCGGAGCGCGAGCCAGTCGGCGAATGCGCGGGTCATGTGGATGCTCCGTTCAGGACGTTCGAGATGCGCACGGCGGTGACCGCCCAGCCGGTCAACGTGGCTCGGCGGGCGAGGGCGGAGCGTCGCAGGTGGCCGCGCAGGTCGGGCTCGGTGAGCCAGCGGCGCAGGGCGTCCGCCAACGCCCCCGGGGCGGCGGGCTCGACGAGGATGCCCGGCGTGCTGCCGTCCGGCGCGCGGCCCACGGCCTCGGGCAGGCCGTTCGCGGCGGTCGCGAGTGCCGGGATACCGCGCGCGAGCGCCTCGGTGACCACCATGCCGTACGTCTCGCCGCGCGACGCCAGCACCAGCAGATCGGCGGCGGCGTACGCGGCGTCGAGATCGCTCCCGGTACGCGGACCGACCAGGCGCACCCGGTCGGCCAGACCGTAGCCGTCGAGCCGGCGCCGGAGCCGCGCGACGAAGCCGGGGTCGCGGCTCAGCGCGCCGACGCACACACAGCTCCAGGTCAGGTCCGCGACCTTGGCGAGGGCGTCGGCCAACACGTCGTGGCCCTTGTGCGGGGTGACGGCGGCGACGCACAGCAGCCGGGTGCCGGCGTCCGAACCGGGCACCGGCGGCGCGGGGTCCACTCCGGGCGTGGCGACGTGTACCCGGTCGGCGGGCAGCCCGTACGCCTCCCGCAGTCGGGCCTTCGTCCAGTGGCTCGTGGTGACGACCGCGCGCGCGGCCGACAGCGCGTCGGCCTCGGACTCGTCGCCGAGCGGCAGATGCACGAGAACGACCAGCGACAGCCGGCGCGCCGCGGGCACCAGCACGTCCGGGGCGCACGAGGCGACCAGACCGTCGAGCAGGACGACCGCGCCGTCGGGTAGCCCGGCGAGTACGCGGGCCAGGCCGGCGCGTTCCGCGTCGCTCGGTCGGGGCCAGGCGCCGGCCACGGCGTGTTCGCGTACCGCCCATCCCAGCGCGGCCAGCCCCTGGCAGACCCGGCGGTCGTAGGTGTTGCCGCCGCTCGGGGTCGCCGGATCGTCGATGTCGTTCGGCAGGACGACGTGCAGCTCCCTCATGGCGGGCGTGGTCATAGCGCCCGTGGTCATAGCGCCCGTTCGTAGCTGGCCCAGGCGATGTGCGACTCGTGGAGGGTGACGGCGATGCCGGACAGTCCCCGGGCGCCTTCACCCAGCGCGCCCGCGTGCACCCGGTCGGCGAGGCGGTCGGCGATCACCTTCGCCAGCGCCTCGGTCGAGGTGTTCATACTGGCGAACGCGGGCTCGTCGTCGAGGTTGCGGTAGTTGAGCTGGCTCAGGACGTCGTGCAGCTCGCTCGCGGCCCGACCGATGTCGACGACGAGGTTGTCGGCGTCGAGCTCGGCGCGCCGGAACGTGGCGTCGACCACGAACGTCGCGCCGTGCAGGCGCTGCGCGGGCCCGAAGACCTCGCCGCGGAAACTGTGGGCGATCATGATGTGATCACGGACGGTCACGCTGAACACGCAGATCAATCTCCGTCGAAGGTTGCGTCGTAGGTTCCGTTGTAGGTGATGAGGTGGCACAGCCCGGTCAGCTCCCCCGCGGTCATCCGGGCGAGCACCTGCGGTAGCTCGTCGAAGCGGGACTCGCCGGTGATGAGGGCGTCGAACACCGGGTCGCGCAGCAGCTCGCACGCGAGCGCCAACCGGTCGGAGAACGTACGACTCCCCCGCCGGGCCGGCGAGACGGTACCGACCTGGCTGCTGCGGATGGTCAGCCGTCCGGAGTGGAACGACCCGCCGAGCGAGAGACTGACCTCGCGGTCGCCGTACCAGCTCAGTTCGATGACCGTACCCTCCGGCGCGAGCAGCTCCAGCGCGCGCTGCAGCCCGGCCGAGGTCGCGCTCGCGTGCACGACGAGGTCGCGACCGGGGGCGGCCTCCCCTGGCAGGGCGAACTCCACGCCCAGCGCCTCGGCGACGCCGGCCCGGGCCGGGTCGGCGTCGACCAGCTGGACCCGCACGCCGGGGAACCGGGCGGCCAGGGCCGCGACGCTGCAACCCACCATACCGGCGCCGACGACCGTGACCCGATCGCCGACGAGCGGCGCGGCGTCCCACAGGGCATTGACGGCCGTCTCCACCGTACCGGCAAGTACGGCCCGCGCCGGCGGAACACCGTCGGGTACCGGAATCACCGCGTCGGCCGGGACGACGTACATGGTCTGGTGAGGGTACAGGCAGAAGACGGTACGCCCGAGCAGCCCCTGGTTACCGTCCGTAACCACACCGACGCTAAGGTAGCCGTACTTCACCGGTCCGGGGAAGTCGCCCTCCTGGAACGGCGCGCGCATCGCGGCGTACTGGCTGGCGGGTACGCGGCCGGCGAAGACCAGCGTCTCGGTGCCCCGGCTGACGCCGGAGTACCGGGTGCGCACGAGGACCTCGTCCGGACCGGGCTCGGGTACCGTAGCCGGCCGGAGCTCACCCTCGCCGGGCGCCCGGAGCCAGAAGGCGCGGGCCTCACGCGTCATGGGGCGTCCTCCTCACCCACGCTGTCTCGCTTGAACCGGACGGCCGATTCTTGCGTGTTCCCGATCAAGTCGCACCCCCCTACTCACGGAGGCACCGTGCGCGCGGTTCGAACAGGTCCCGTTATCGGGTTGATTGCCCAGGTTGGTCTGCTGACAGCCCTGGCCATGACCGTCGGTCTCGGCGCCACCGGATGGCTGACCGGCGTCGGGTACGGTCTGGTCGTCTGCGCCGCGCTCACCCGCGGCCTGTCCCGGGCCGGCGCCGGCGCGCTCGGACCGGCCGACCGGGTCACGCTGACCCGGGCCACTCTCGTCGGCGGCGTCGCGGCGTTGACGGCGGACTCCGTGATGGCGGACTCCCTGACGACGGGCTCCATCGTCCGGCAGGCCCCGGTCGGAATGCTGGTCGCCCTCGCCGCCGTGGCGCTCGTGCTCGACGCGGTCGACGGCCGGGTCGCGCGGCGCACCGGTACGGTCTCCGCGCTCGGCGCGCGCTTCGACATGGAGATCGACGCGTTCCTCCTCCTGGTGCTCGGCGCGTACGTCACGCCTTCGATGGGCGCCTGGGTCCTGTCGATCGGTGCGATGCGGTACGCCTTCGTCGCGGCGAGCTGGGTACTGCCGTGGATGCGGGGGACGTTGCCGCCGCGCTACTGGCGCAAGGTCGTCGCGGCGACCCAGGGCGTCGTTCTCGTCGTGGCGGCGGCCGACGCGCTGCCCCGGCCGGTCACGGCCGCCGTCCTGGTGGCCTCGTTGGCCCTGCTCGTCGAATCCTTCGGCCGCGACGTCGCGTGGCTGTGGCGGCACCGTACGGTCCGGCCCGCCCACCGTCACGCCGCCCGATCGTTGTGGACCGGGCCGACGCCGAGGCTCGCGGACCGGACCGGAGCGCGGCCGACGGAGCACCGCGCCGTGGGACGCGCGGCATAGCCGCCTGGTCACGACGCTTTCTGGTCACGACGCTTTCTGGTCACGACCGACCCCGGTCAAGGAGTGATCGACATGAGCGAGTTCGACGCCGTCCTGTTCGACGCCGGCGACACGCTGATCCGGCTGTCCGGCAGCGGCGAGAAACTCCTGCACCGGGCCGCGGTCAACCTCGGAGCCGACCCGCTCGATCCGGACGAGGTCACGCACGTGTGGCGCCGGGTGCTCGACCGCAGCAGCAAGCCCGCGGAACTGGCCAAAGGGCGTGACCTGTCGAACGCCCGGCACCGCGAGGTGTGGATCGCGCTGTACGACGAGGCAGGCTGCGAGCGGCTGGCGCCCGGGCTGAGCGAGGAGCTGTACCGGCTCACCGTCAGCGCGCAGTCGTGGGAGGCGTTCCCGGACACCCTGGTGACGCTGCGGGCCCTGCGCGACCGGGGCCTGCGGGTGGGCGTCGTCAGTGACACCGGCTTCGACCTGCGCCCGGCGATGGACCTGTTGGGGCTGTCGCCGCTGTTGGACACCGTCGTGATGTCGTTTCAGTGCGGTGTCTGCAAGCCCGACACCAAGCCGTTCCGCATAGCCTGTGACGACCTTCAGGTGCGTCCGGAACGGTCGCTCATGGTCGGGGACAATCCGCTCACCGACTCCGGCGCGGTCGCCGCCGGGATGTACGTCTTCCTGCTGCCACCCCCGGCGCGCACCGGCCCGCGTGGACTCGGGCATGTCCTGTCCCTGATCTGACGGCGGTTTGCGGGTAGGTTCACAGGCAAGATCGCTACCGAGCCCGGAGAGCCCGCATGACCAAGATCGCGACCTGCGCCTTTCCCCCGAGCTACGACGTCGCCAGGAACCTCGAACTGCACCTGTCGTACATCGACGAAGCCGCCGACAACGGCGCCGACCTCGTGGTGTTCCCGGAGACGAGCCTGCAGGGCTACCCGCCGAACTTCAGCGTCGGCGACCCGGAGCCCGCCCTCAAGCAGGCGTTCGGCGCGGCCGAGCCGGTGCCGGGCGGGCCGAGCGTGGAGGCGATCGCCGCGAGAGCCGTCGACCGGCGCATCCACGTGGTGTACGGGCTCACCGAGGCCGGCGCGCGGCCAGGAATCGTGTACAACACCATGGTCCTGACCGGCCCGCAGGGCCTGATCGGCACCTTCCGGAAGGTCCACGTCACCATCCCGGAGCAGATGGTGTGGCGGCCCGGTAACGACTGGCCCGTCTACGACACGCCGTTCGGGCGCGTCGGCATGCTGATCTGCTACGACAAGTCGTTCCCGGAGTCGTGCCGGGAACTCGCGCTGCGCGGTGCGGACATCTTCGTGATGTCGACCGCCTGGCCGATCATGCCGGGCCACGGCGAGGGCATGGACAACTTCTGGGTCCGCCAGTACGACGCGTTCGAGCGCGTCCGGGCCATGGAGAACGGCCGCTGGTTCGTCTCCTCCAACTTCATCGGTGAGCTGGGCGGGTTCGAGTTCTTCGGCTTGAGCCAGATCATCGACCCGACCGGGCGGGTCCTCGCCACCACGGGCACCGACTCCGTCGGCCTCGTCTACGCGGACGTCGACATCTTCGCCGGCATGGCGGCCGCCCGGACCGCGCTGCAGGGCCCCTTCCTCGTGCGCGACCGGCGTCCCGACACCTATCGGGCGCTGCGCGGCGAGCTACCGACCGCCATCGACGGATGACAACGTAATGTGATCGCGACGAGTGTAGTTGGCCGCGACTGAATTTGGGCGCGACCGAATTTTGGCCGCGACCACGGGAGGTACGGATCGTGGATCGACCGACATGGGCGCCGACCGGCGTCGACATCCTGAGGCCGGCCTCGTCGCGCATGTACGACTACATGCTCGGCGGCAGTCACAACTTCCAGGTCGATCGGGAGGTCGCCGACCAGGCCATCGCGCACATGCCGGAGCTGCCTTTCGTACTGCGGGAGGGCAGGTCGTTCCTGCGCCGCGCGGTGCGGTTCCTCGTGGAAGCCGGCGTCGACCAGTTCCTCGACCTGGGCTCGGGAATCCCGACGGTCGGCAATGTCCACGAGGTCGCGCGGCAGGTCAACCCCGCGGCCCGCGTGGTCTATGTCGACAACGACCCGATCGCCGTCGCGCACTCCCGCGCGATCCTGGGGGCCGACCCCCGGGCGATCGCCCTCGAGGCCGACCTGCGGCACCCGCTGCAGATCCTCAACAACCCCCAGGTACGCGGCCTGCTCGACGTCACCCGGCCTGTCGCGGTGCTACTGGTCGCCGTGCTGCACTTCGTGCCGGACAGCGACCAGCCGACACAGATCGTCCGGCAGTTGCGTGACGCCGTCGCGCCCGGCAGCTATCTGGTGGTCGCCCACTCCACCGACGACGGCGCGGCCCCGGCCGGGCAGGCGAGCGCACGCGGTGTGTACGCGCGGTCGGGCAACGCGGTCATCGCCCGATCTCAGCAGCAGGTTGCGGAGTTCTTCGACGGCTGGGAACTGGTGCCGCCGGGCGTGGTCCGCGTGCCCCTGTGGCACGCGACCGACGATGCTCCTGTTGAGGCTGTTCCCGCCGACGCCGACCGGTTCCCCGGGTACGTCGGGGTGGCGCGGCTGCCGTAGCGGGCGTTACCGCAGTTGAGCGAATGCCTGGTCGGCGTCGGCGACAGCCTCGGGGTGGACGTCGCGGGCGGTTCGCCCGTCGGCGATCTTTTGCCAGTTTGTCCGGGCGAGTACCCGCTGGACCGCGAGTACCTGAGCGGCCCGCAGTCGTGCCTCGATGCCCGGGCCGAGGGCGCCCGCCAGTGCCTCCTCGTCCTCGAGCAGGTACCGCGTGAGCCGTCCCGCCAGGCTCGGTGTGGTGAATACCAGCCGATGAAACGCCACCACCTCGGGATGATCGTTGAGGCCGGTGACGGGCTCGTAACGATCGAGACCGGCGCGGAAGTGCCGGTGCAGCGCCGTCACCGGCGAGACGCCGGGCTGGCGGTCACGCACGACGCGCGCGGCCTCACCGTTGTGATCCGCGAATCGGTGCAGCACCAGGTCCTCCTTGGTCGCGAAGTACCGAAAGAGGGTCGGCTTGGAGACCTCGGCCGCCGCGGCGATGTCGTTGACCGAGACCTGATCGAAGCCGTGCGCCAGGAACAGCGAGATCGCCGCGTCGGCGATGGCGTCACGGGTTCGCGCCTTCTTGCGGGCCCGCAGCCCCGTCGGCTCGATCACCTGTTCAGCGTAACATTAATGACCGGGTCGCTTTTTTAACCCGGTAATGCTTTGATGAGAGCGTGACTCAGACAGACGTCCTCGTGATTGGTGCCGGCCCGACCGGCCTGACGCTCGCGTGTGATCTTGCCCGGCGCGGCGTCGCAGTGCGCATCGTCGATCGGGCACAGGAGTTTCCGGGTGGTTCGCGCGGCAAGGGACTGAGCCCACGCAGCCTTGAAGTGTTCGACGACCTCGCGGTGGTCGACCGAATGCTGGCTTCCGGGATCACCCACCTGCCGCATCGCAAGTACCAGGGTGCGGAGGTGGTCGCCGAGATCGACCCCGAGGCGGGACGGGTGCCTACGCCCGACATCCCGTACCCGACCGGCCTGATGATCCCCCAGTGGCGGGTGGAGCAGATCCTGCGCGAGCGGCTGGCCGACTTCGGCGTCGCCGTCGAACTGGGCGCCGAACTGCGCGGCTTCAGCCAACACGCCGACGGCGTGACCGCCACGATCGGCGAAGCTCGGATCCAGGCGCGATACCTGGTCGGCTGTGACGGCGGCCACAGTACCGTCCGCAAGGCGCTCGGCCTGAGTTTGCGCGGCCAGACGCCGGACGTCCAGCTCATGGCCGTCGGCGATGTCGAGGTCGACGGGCTCGGCCGCGACGCCTGGCACCAGTGGTTCACCGGCGACGGCGCAATCATGCTGTGTCCGCTCCCCGGCACCAACGCCTTCCAGGTCCAGGCGTCACCTGAACTCGACCAGGACGGTTCGCCGCTCGAACCGACCCTGGAACGATTCCAGCAGACCTTCGACCGGGTCGCCGGCATTCCGGGCGTGCGACTGCACAGTCTGGCGTGGCGCTCGACCTACCGGGTCAACGTCCGCATGGTCGACCAACTCCGGGTGGGCCGGGTATTCCTCGCCGGAGACGCCGCGCACGTACACCCGATCGCGGGTGGCCTCGGCATGAACAGCGGGGTCCAGGACGCCTACAACCTCGGCTGGAAGCTGGGCCTCGTGCTCACCGACAACGCCACGCCGAGCTTGCTCGACACGTACGAAGAGGAACGACTGCCGATTGCGAGTTGGCTACTCGATATCACCTCGGAACGGCTGGGCGTCGTCCTCGACGCAATCAAGGAAAAGGGCGGCGGCGTGGACGCCGTGGCCACGCCCGAACTCACACAGCTCATGCTCCGGTACCCGTGGAGCCGGCTCTCCCGCCAAGGCACCAGCCGACCCACCGGACCTCGACCGGGCGACCGGGCGCCGGACGCGCCGCTGCGCGACGCCGCCACCGGCACGCCAACTCGCCTCTTCGATCTCTTCCGTGGGCCGCACTTCACCCTGCTCGGCCTCGGCGAACGCTGCGCCCCGGCGCTCGGCGACGTCGAAACCGACATCGTCAAGCCCTACCTTGTCGGGCCAGGCGGCCTCCTGGACGACGACGGGCACGTGGCACACGCTTATGGCGCCGACGCTCTGATCCTCGTCCGCCCGGACGGACACATCGGGCTGGTCGCCGACCCAACGGAGTCGGGAAGCGTTGGCGAGTACCTCCGCTCCCTGTGAAGGCGTTCGGAACCCGCTCGAACGGCTGATGAGAAGCTGATGAGAACGAGAAATTCGGTCGCGGCGGGCAACCAGGAATCCCACAATGATCACGTGATCGAGTCGCCTGCAGTCGTCAACGTCTCTGTCGCTACGGCCAGCACCGGCCGGCGACAGCAGACGCTGCCGGGTGCGGCGCCGATCCCCCCGCTCCTCCCGTGACCGCCCTTCTCGCCGGCGTGTTCGCCGGGTACGGCATCGCCGTACCAGTGGGCGCCATCGCCGTCCTCATCATCGGCCTGACCGCCCGTACGTCGCTTCGGGTGGGCGCGGCCGCCGCGCTCGGCGTCGCGACGGCCGACGGGCTCTACGCCCTGGTCGCGGTCGTCGGTGGCGCCGCGCTCGCCCGCCTGATCGTTCCGATCGCCACGCCGATGCGGTGGCTGGCGGCGGCCGTCCTGGCCGGTATCGCCATCCGCACCGCAGTCGGCGCCGTACGCCACCACCGCGACCCGGACAGCGCGCCGCCGGCACGGTCCGGCCTCGCTACCCCGGCCCGGGCGTACGGCGGCCTGCTCGGGCTCACCCTGCTCAACCCGATGACCATCGTCTACTTCGGAGCGCTCGTACTCGGCCGGCAGACCGCCGACGCACCGGGCGCGTCGGGCGGGGCGCTGTTCCTGCTGGGCGCGTTCCTGGCGTCCGCGAGCTGGCAGTTGCTGCTCGCCGTCGGCGGCTCGCTGGTCGGGCGGGCCCTGGCTGGCCCACGAGGTCGACTGGCCACCGCCCTCGCGTCGAGCCTGTTGATTGTCGCACTCGCCGTCAGCCTCCTGCCGTCCGACTGACGGGGCGTGGGACACGCAGCGTGGGGACCAGTCGCGCCCCGTATGTGACGAAGTTGGTACGACTGCATGCTGTACCCGTCGCTTCACCTCGTGCACCATGTTTCGGTGCTCAGGGAATTACAGGCTGTAACCGAGGGTCTCGCCGCACGTCTCCAACGCGACGTCGCGATCGACGACCCGCGGATGCGGTTACTGGCGCACACCGCCCACCACGGCCTGGTCGACCAGGCCCGGACCGAGTCCATTCTGCGGCTGCAGGCCCCACCAGCCGTGGTGGGTTACGTCGTCGCGCTGGGGCTGGACAGAGCAGGCAAGCCGGTCGTACGCGTACCGCCCGCCCCCGAACTCGAACTGCTCGCCAGGGTCTGCGCACCGCTGCGGGCAGGCGGTGAGCTGCTCGGCTACCTGTGGCTGATCGACGCCGACGAGTCGTTGACCGAGCAGGACTTCGAGGTCATCGCGGAGACGGCGCAGTCCGCGGCCATGGTGCTGCAGCGCGATCGGCTGCTCGACGACCTGCGGGCCAGCCGCGAACGGGAGCTCGTCCGCGACCTCCTCTCCGCCGACCCGGAGGTGCGGGTCGCGGCGGCGGACGCGCTCGCGGCGCTGGAGGAGCCCCAGGCCGGCCCGGCCCGGGTGGTGGTGGTCAACGTACCGGCCGCCGTCGACATGCTGGCCGACGAGCTGATCGCCAAGGTCGACCGGGCGCTGGACCGGGTGGCCCGACAGCTCGTACCCCGCCGGTGCCTCCGTCTGGTACGGGTCGATCACGGGTTGCTCATCGTTCCCCTCGGGCCCGGCGGCCGTGACATCGCGCCCGATGTGGCCCGGGCGGCGCGCGCGGCACTGCAGCGGGTACTGCATGGCACGGAGGTCCGGAGCGGCGTGGGTGATCGCGTCAACGAGCTGGCCGACGCGGTCAACAGCTACCGACAGGCACGAACGGCGGTGCGCGTCTCCGAGGTGATCCCCGGCTTCGGGCCGGACGTGGCGTGGAGCGAACTCGGCGTGTACCGCATCCTGGTCCACCTTCCCCTCGACGAGCTGCCGGAAGACGCGATCCCACCCGAACTGCTCGCGCTCCTCGACAGCCCGAGCGGCCGGGAGATCGTCCGGAGCGTCGAGGTGTACCTGGATCGGGCCGGTGACGCGAGGGCGGCCGTGGACGCGCTCAAGATACACCGCACCACGCTCTACTACCGGCTCGGCCGCTTCGCGGAGCTGACCGGGCTGAACCTGAGCGACGGCGGCGACCGCCTGGCCGTCCATGTGGGCCTCAAGCTGGCCAGACTCCGCGGTTCCTACACCCCGTGACCGCAGACCGGCATTCAACAGATGTAGCAACCGCGGACCGCAGCTTTCGACACGAGTCTGTGCCTCTGGACGGCCTGACCGGATCATGCTTTTCCTCACGCTCCAAGGAGAGGACAGGTTTCATGCAGGGCTCGTACAGCCATATCGTCGTCGGCGCAGGCGCACTCGGAACAGCGGCCGCATACTGGCTCGCCGAGCAGGGCGCCGAGCGGGTGTTGGTTCTCGAGCAGTACGAGCTCGGACACACCCGCGGGGCGTCCGAGGACCACTCGCGGATCATCCGGCACGCGTACCACTCGCCGGTCTACACCGCCCTCACGCACGCCATGTACGAAACCTGGTCGCAGATCGAGGAGCGCACCGGCCTCGAACTCGTACTCAAGACCGGCGGCCTGGACCTCGCGATCGTCGACACGGAGGGCCACGAGGAGCTCAAGAACTACAAGCGCTCCCTCGCCCCCGTCGGCGTCGAGTCCGAGGACCTGACCGCCGACGACATCCGCCGCCGCTACCCGCAATGGCAGATCGAGGACAACGTCGTCGGCATGTACCAGGAGGACGGCGGCATCCTCGACATCCGCCGGGCCGGCGCCGCGCACATCGCGCTCGCCCGCGGCCTCGGCGTGACCTTCTCCCCGAACACCACGGTCACCGACATCGCCTCCTCCGACAGCGGGGTGACCGTGACGACCGACCGCGGCGTCTTCACCGCCGACTCGGTCGTGCTGTGCGTCGCCTCCTGGCTGCCACAGTTCCTGCCGAAGCTGGGCCTCAACTGGAACATCACCCTCTGCCAGGAGCAGGTCAGCTACTTCGCCACGCCCAACGTCCGGGACTTCGCGCCCGACCGCTTCCCGATGTGGATCTGGCACGGCACGCCGGACCCGCTGTTCTACGGCTTCCCGGTCTACGGCGAGGTGGCGGTCAAGGCCGCGCGCGACATGTCGGGCCGATTCGTGACCCAGGAGACCCGGTCGTTCACCCCGGTACCGGAGGAGACCGCCCTCATCGCCGAGTTCCTCGCCCGGCGGCTGCCCGGCGCCGTGGGGCCCGAGCTCTACAGCAAGACCTGCGTGTACGACATGCCGGCCGACCGGGACTTCATCATCGACCGGATGCCTGGACACCCCCGCATCACGGTCGGCATCGGCGCCGGCCATGCCGCAAAGTTCGCCAGCCTCTTCGGCAAGATCCTCGCCGAGCTCACCCTCGAGGGCCGCACGGCGCACCCGATCGACGCTTTCCGCGCGGACCGGCCGGCACTGACCGACCCCGACTTCGTACCGACGTTCCGGATGACCGGCTGACCAGCGCGACCACGTGAGCAGCCGGCAGCAGCGCCGGGGCGCCAGCCCGCCCGGGCAGGGGGACGATCGGTCCCCCTGCCTTTACGGATATACCGAGGAGGACCATCGTGACGGCAGGCGAGCGACCCGCCGACGCTAGCGGGACCGGCCGGCGCGCGGGTGAGGCGGGGCCGGACCGGTCGCCCGTACCCCTGCTGCGGCTGGAGAACATCAGCATCAGCTACCGCGGGCACGAGGTCGTCCACGAGGTGTCTCTCGATGTCTCCCCCGGCGAGGTCGTCGCGCTGATCGGCCCGAGCGGGGCCGGCAAGAGCAGCCTGCTGCGCTGCGTCAACTTCCTGGAGGTGCCGGCGGCGGGAACGGTGTACCTGGAGGGTCGGCCCGTCGGGTTCGTGCAGCGTCGCGGCCGGAGCGTACCGGCCAACGCCACCGCGCTGGCCGAGCACCGCCGCGAGGTCGGCATGGTCTTCCAGAACTTCAATCTCTTCCCCCACCTGACCGCGGTCGAGAACGTCATGCTGGCGCAGATCCACTCGCTCGGACGCTCGAAGGCCGACGCCCGGGAACGGGCGCTCAAGGAGCTGGCCCACGTGGGCCTGGCGAGCCACGCGGACGCGAAGCCGGCCAAGTGCTCGGGAGGTCAGCAGCAGCGCATCGCGATCGCCCGGGCGCTGGCCATGGACCCCAAGCTGATGCTCTTCGACGAGCCGACCTCGGCGCTCGACCCGGAGCTCGGCATCGAGGTCCTGACGACCATGCGCCGGCTCGCCGACGAGGGCATGACGATGATCGTGGTCACCCACGAGATGCACTTCGCCGAGGAGGTGGCCGACCGCATCGTGTTCATGGCCGACGGCCGCATCGTGGAACAGGGGCCGGCGCGTCAGGTCATGCGCGAACCGGTGCACGAGCGGACCAAGCGCTTCCTCGCGGCAGTGACGGACCGCTGACATGGCGCGCATCCTGTCGATCCTGGCCGCGGGTATCGGCCAGACCGTCGCGATCACGGCGGCCGCCTTCGTGCTGGGTGCCGTGGCCGGCTTTCCGCTGGCGCTGATGCGCAGGTCGCCCTACCGCGTGCTCCGGATGCCGGCCGCCGCGGTGATCGAGATCCTGCGTTCCATCCCGCCGATCGTCTGGCTGTTCATCGTCTACTACGGCATCGGCTCCGACGTCGTGAAGCTGTCCACCTTCCAGGGGGCGGTGATCGGGCTGGGCCTCATCGCCGCCGCCTACCTCGCGGAGATCTACCGCGCGGGCATCGACGCGGTCGCCCGTGGCCAGTGGGAGGCGGCGAAGGCACTGGCGCTCCCCCGGCGGGCGACGTACCAGCGGGTGATCCTTCCGCAGGCCCTCACCGTGGTCACCCCACCGGCCGCCACCTACGCCATCGGCCTGCTCAAGGACAGCGCGATCGCCTCGGTCATCGGCGCTACGGACATCACCTTCCGCGCCGTACAGGAGACGCAGGCCAACCTGCACGGCCTGTCCGTCTTCGCGGTCGCGGGGCTGCTGTACATCGCCCTGAGCGTGCCGATCGCCGCCGTGGCGAGATACACCGACCGGATCCTGGCGCAGAAGGTGGCCAAGTAGATGGACTTCCTCCGGCAGTGGCAGCAGTTCTTCCCGCAGTTCCTCCCCGGCCTGTGGGTGACGCTCAAGCTGACCGTCGCCAGCCTGGTGCTCGGCTTCCCGCTCGGCGCCGCGCTCGCCGTCGCGGTCAGCTCGACGCGCCGGGTAATCAGGTGGCCGAGTATCGTGCTGGTCGAGCTGGGCCGGGGCGCGCCGGGGCTGATCGTGCTCTACCTCGTGTACTACGGGCTGCCCCAGGTCGGTCTGACGTTGCCGAACTTCCTCGCGGCGACGGTCGCCCTCGCCATCACCACCGGTGCGTACTCCAGCGAGATCTTCCGGGCTGGCCTGCTGGCCGTGCCGGTCGGTCAGCGGGAGGCGAGCAGGGCGCTCGGGCTCAAGCCGTTCAAGGAGTTCCGTCTGGTCGTCCTGCCGCAGGCGCTCAAGTTCGTCATCCCGCCGCTGATCGGCTTCGCGATCATCCTGTACCAGGGGACGTCGCTCGCGTTCGCCATCTCCACCCCTGAACTGTTGAGCCGCGCGTACAACGCGGCCTCGATCACCTTCCAGTTCACCGCCGCGCTCACGCTCGCCGGAGCGATGTACGCGGTCATCTCCCTGCTCGCGATCGCCCTGGTCCGAACCGGAAGCCGGCGCGACGAACGGCCGTGACGACGTTCACGGTGTCCACCATCGAGTACCCGTACAAGGAGACATATGTCCCGCAGATCCCTGATGCTCGCCCTTCCCGCCGCACTGCTCCTCACCGGAGGACTCGCGGCATGTGGCGGTGGTGGCGGTAGCGACAAGTCATCCGCCGCCGACAGCGGCTGCAAGCCGGCCCACACCTTCTCGACCCTCGAGAAGGGCAAGCTGACCGTCTCGGTGTACGTTTCGCCGCCGTACTCCGAGCAGAAGGGCACCACCTTCGGCGGAGTCGACGGAGCGATCATCAACGCGCTCGCCAAGAAGGAGTGCCTGGAGCTGAAGGCGAACCCGGTTTCGGGCGCCGCCCTCATCGCGAGCGTGCAGTCCAAGCGGGCGGATCTGGGCGTCGGCGGCGTGTACCGCACGGCGGAGCGGGAGAAGCTGCTCAACCTCAGCGACACGATGTACCGCGACGGCATGGCCCTGCTGTCCAAGAAGGACGTTTCCGATCTGGCCAGCCTCAAGGGCAAGACGGTCGGCGTCGTCCAGGGGTACCTGTGGAACGCGGAGCTCCAGAAGGCCCTCGGCACCGACTCCGTGAAGATCTACCAGGCGTCCGACGGAATGGTCAACGACCTTGCCAACGGCCGGCTCGACGCGGGTGTGCTCACCACCGCCGAGGCCGGGTACCGGGCCGCGCAGAACAAGAGCGCCAACCTCAAGGTGACGAACTTCGCGCCCGACCCGGCGGTCCCGTCCTCGCAGCAGCCGGGTCAGGTCGTGCTCGCCGAGACCAAGGGCAACACGGCCATGACGCAGGCCTTCGACGAGGACATCAAGGCGATGATCCAGGACGGTACGATCGGCGGCTTCCTCAAGGACAACAACATGTCCGAAAGCCTCGCCGGTAACGCGTGACCCAGCGGCTTCGAGGTCCCCGGCGGTTGGACGCCGCCGGGGACCTCGGCGCCCGCCGGGTGAGCACAGAACAAGTGAGGGGTAGGACGTGGCCCACGTCCCCACGGCGCCGACCGGTGACACCGGCAAGCGTGTCACGGTCAACGGAATCGACATGTACTACGAGGAGCGGGGCACCGGAGCGCCCGTCCTGCTGCTGCACGGCGGGATCGTGGACCACCGGTCGTGGCGCTTCCAGATCCGGGAACTGGCCCAGCACTTCCGCGTCCTCGCTCCCGATACCCGGGCGCACGGACGCTCCACCGATACGGGTCAGCCGCTCAGTTACGAACTCTTCGCCGCGGACGTCGTTGCCTTTCTCCGCGCGCTCGGCATCGACAGGACGCACATCGTCGGTTTCAGCGACGGCGGAGCCACCGGCCTACTGCTCGGCGCCGAGCAACCGGCACTGGTCGATCAGCTCGTGTGCATCAGCTCGCCGTACCACACGTCCAACTACCGGGAAGGCATCATCGAGTTCCTGGCAAAGATCACACCGGAGACGCTGTACCGCACGGTGGGGCCCGAATACCGCACGGCCATGACGATGGCGGAGGCGCTGCATCCGAACCGCGAATCCTGGCTCGCGTTCTGGCGCAGAGTCGTGAACGGTCTCTGGACGCGTCAGCCTGACATGCCGCTCGACCGCCTCGCGGACGTACGGGTGCCCACCCTCGTCCTCCATGCCGAGCACGAGCAGTTCTACGCGAGGGAGCACTCCGAGGAGATGGCCCGGACCATCCCGGACGCCCGACTCGAGATCATTGCCGGTGCCACTCACGCCGCCCCACTGGAACGGCCGAATGAGGTCAACGCCGCCATCCTGCGATTCCTCTCGGAGCGCTGCGGGTCGAACCGGTCCATGACCACCGGTGCGGCGCGTTTGTAACAGTACATTGGTTGCTTTGTATGCACCGTGCCCGTGTCGTAACGTCCCCGCGTGACGTCGATCGACACGGCCAGCGCATTGGCGGACGCCGAGCCGCGGGCCTTCTGGCTGGACACGCCCGACCGGCCGGCCTCCCGCCCGGCACTACAGGGATCCGCGCGCGCCGAACTCGCGGTCGTCGGTGGTGGATTCTCCGGTTTGTGGACCGCACTGTTGGCCAAGGAGCGCGATCCCGGCCGTGAGGTCATCCTGCTGGAAGGCGAGCGGATCGGCTGGGCCGCGAGTGGCCGCAACGGCGGCTTCTGCGCCGCGAGCCTCACCCACGGCGAGGCAAACGGCCGCGACCGCTTCCCGCAGGAGTACCCGATCCTGGACCGGCTCGGCCGGCAGAATCTCGACGAGATCCAACAGGCGGTACGCAAATACACCATCGACTGCGACTTCCGGCTGACCGGCAGCCTCGACGTCGCCACGGAGCCGTACCAGGTCGACCACCTGCGGGGCATCGCAAGCCAGGACAGCTTCCTCGACCGGGACGCGGTCCGGTCCGAACTCGACTCTCCCACGTACCTGGCCGGGATCTGGGACCGGGAGGGCACCGCGCTGGTCAACCCGGCCGCGCTCGCCTGGGGGCTGGCCGCCGCCGCCGAGGCGGCTGGCGTACGGATCGTGGAACACAGCCCGGTGATCGGGATCAGCCAGTCCGGCAACGGGCTGCGGTTGCGGACCCTGGGCGGCGCCACCGTGCAGGCGGACAAGGTCGCGCTGGGCACCAATGCTTTCCCGGCACTGGTACGCCGGCTGCGGCTGTACACGGTTCCGGTGTACGACTACGCCCTGATGACCGAGCCGCTGTCCCAGGCACAGCTGGACTCGATCGGCTGGCGGAACCGCCAGGGCGTCAGCGACTCCGGCAACCAGTTCCACTACTACCGGCTCACGGCCGACAACCGGATCCTGTGGGGCGGCTACGACGCGATCTACCACTTCGGACGCAAAATCAGGGCCGCGTACGACCAACGCCCGGCCACCTTCCACAAACTGGCCGAACACTTCTTCCGGACCTTCCCTCAACTGGAAGGGCTGGCCTTCACCCACCGCTGGGGCGGCGCGATCGACACCTGCACCCGCTTCTTCGCCTTCTACGGCACGGCTTTCGGCGGCCGGGCGGCGTACGCGCTCGGCTACACCGGCCTCGGCGTCGGAGCCACCCGGTTCGGCGCGAACGTCATGCTGGACCTGCTGTCCGGCGAGCGCACGGAACGGACGGAGCTCGACATCGTACGCAAGAAGCCCCTGCCGTTCCCGCCCGAGCCGCTGGCCTTCGCCGGCATCCAGGCGACGCGGTGGTCACTGGCCCGCGCCGACCGCAACGACGGCGAACGCAACCTGTGGCTGCGCACGCTCGACCGGCTGGGACTGGGGTTCGACTCGTGACAACGGACAACCCGGGCCCACCGTCGGCAACCCCGCTGTCGGCAACGCCCCGGACCCGGCTGCGTCGGATGAAGGAGAACGGGCGCACCGAACGCGAGGCCCTCTTCGACGTGCTCGCCGCCGGCATCGTGTGCCACCTCGGCGTGATCGTGGACGGCCATCCGATGGTCGTGCCCACAGTGTACGGCTTCGACCGGGAACACTTGTACGTGCACGGCTCGGTGGCCAGCCGCAGCCTCACCGCCGGTACGCTGGCCTGCGCCACCATCACGGTGGTCGACGGGCTCGTGCTGGCGCGCTCGGTGTTCGAACACGGCGTGAACTACCGGTGCGCGATGATCTACGGCGTGCCGCGCCCCGTCGTCGACGATCAGGAGAAGCTGGCCGGGCTGCGCCTGCTCACCGAGCACGTCACACCCGGGCAGTGGGAGTACGCGCGGCAGCCCAGCCGCAAGGAGCTGGCCGCGACCACACTGCTCGCGCTGCCGCTCGCGGAGGCCTCGGTGAAGATCCGTACCGGTCCGCCCGACGACGGCGACGGGCCCGACGCGGCGCTCGAAGTCTGGGCGGGTGAGCTTCCGCTCGCCACCGGATGGCAGCATCCGGTGCCCGATCCCGTGCTGCCGCCGTCCGTGCCGCTGCCCGCACACATCGCCGCGCGGGCCGGAACCCGGCTCGGCTGACCCCGGGGTGCGGATCAGGCGCGACGCTTCCGCCGGGTCGTCGACAGCGCGGAGTCGGACCGGGTGGGGCTTGACAGGGTGGCGCGCAGCCCTTCGAGGTAGGTCTCGAGAATCGTCCGGAACACCTCGTCCTCGTCTTCGAGGGCGGTGGCGACGTGGGTGCGGATTATCGACCGCGTGGCCGGTACCTGCTCCGGTGAGGCGTACACGCGCAGGCCGATCGCCACGTCCTGCTCCTGCAGCTCGGTGGGGAGGCTGAGCAGCGTCCCGGTGATGCCGATGTGCCCGAGCACCACCTCGGCGAACGCCCGGCAGTGCCGGGCGGCCGCCGCGGGATCGAGCCCGGCCTTCGTCAACTCGGCGCTGATCGTGGCGACGAGCTGCGTCTCGGCCTCGCCACCGGTGAAGCGCGACGCCGCCTGGGCCCCCAGCGCGGGGCGCGCGAGGTAGGCCCGCCGCATCGACCAGGCCGCGCTCCGCAACGTGTCGACCCAGTTCCCGCCCGGCTCGATCCCGGCGACCGCTTCGGCCATCAGCTGGTCGCCCATGGCGAGCAGGAGCGCGTCCTTGTTGCGGAAGTGCCGGTACAGCGCGGTCGGATCGGCCCCGAGCGCGCGTCCGAGGCTGGCGAGGGTCAGCGACTTCGTCCCCTCCCGGTCGGCCAGCCGCATGGCCGCCTCCAGGATCACCTCCCGCGAGAGGCTCACCCGCTCCCTCGCTCGCGGCAGGCGGGCCCGCCCTGATGTCGACCCCGCAGACGCCGTGGGTGCGGCATCGGGTTGCTTCGCCATCGGAGTCCGTCCCCTCGTCGTGAGCCGTGCGGTCGGTGGAGGATATGCCCGCGGGCGTGGCCGCGGGCACCGCGGGTCCAGACTGCGATCAAGCCCGGGCACGGCGCCGGGACGGCCTCTGCCGGCGCGCCGGAGCCGGCCGGTCGCACCGGCGGGCTCCGGTTCCAGGGACGGTCCCCAGCGATGATGTCGCGACGCGACCTCCAGGGACCAGCTTCCTGAGTGAAGCAGCGGTCAACGACGCTGTCAACGCCATTGACAGCGTAGCTGACCAGGGCGTACATTTCGGCGCCATCGTCGATCACGCTCGACCCGCCGGTCACCGGCGGACGCGGAGGAGGGCCCGTGGCCGCAGATCTGGCCGTCGTAGGGGCGCGGGTGCGGACCATGGATCCGGTCATGCCCTGGGCGTCCGCGGTGGCGATGCGCGACGGAGTCGTCGTGGCGGTGGGCGACGACGCCGACGTGCGCCGCGAATGCGACGCCTCGACCCGGTTGATCGACGGGGCCGGGCTCGTCCTGACCCCCGGTCTCACCGACGGCCACCAGCACCTGTTCCAGGGCGCGGAGGTCGCCCAGGGGGTGGACTTCGACCGGGTGGAATCGCTCGAAGGCATCCGCAGCAGGCTGCGCGGGCGCCGGGCGGAGACAGGCGCCGGCCGGTGGCTCCTGGGCTTCGCCCTGGCGTACGAGGCGTTCGAGGGCCGGGCCTACCACCACACGCTCATCGACGACGCGGCCGGGGACGGGCCAATGCTCGTGTACGCGCTGGACCTGCACACCGCGTTCGTCAATGGGCACGCGCTGCGACTGGCCGGAGTGGACGGTCCCCGCAACCTCGGCGACGGGGCGATCGTGGTGTGCGACGACGCCGGGCGCCCCACCGGTGAGCTGCGCGAGCGTTCAGCCATCGACCTCGTGCTGCGGCACCTGCCGGCGCCGACCCGCGCGCAGCGGCTGTCCTGGTACGCCGACGCCATGGCCCGGCAGAACGCGGTCGGCATCACGGCCCTGCACCTGATGGACGGGGGGCCCGAGACCGTCGACCTCCTGGCGGAACTGGAGTCCGAAGGGCTACTCAACCTGCGGGTGGCGCTCCACCACTTCGTCACGCCGGCGACAAGCGACGACGAACTGTCCGAGATCATCGCCAGCCGTTCACGCGCCGGCCGGCGGTGGCGCGCCGACGGGGTCAAGTTCATGATCGACGGCGTCATCGACACGGGTACGGCCTGGCTGGAGGAGCCCGACAACTTCGGCGACGGCCGGGAGCCCATGTGGCCCGACCCGGACGTGTACCGCCGGCGGCTGCGGCAGGTGCACGACGCTGGTTTCCGGGTCGCCACGCACGCCATCGGTGACCGCGCGGTCCGGGAGGTCCTCGACGCCTACGCCGGTCTGCCGGGCGGTTCGGCGGGTCGCCACCGCATCGAGCACATCGAGACCGCTCCGGACGCCACCATCGCCCGCTTCGCCCCCGAGCGCGTGACGGCGTCGATGCAGCCGATCCACCTGCGCTGGCTCAAGCCCGACCTGAGCGACCCGTGGTCGCAGCGCCTGGACCCGCGGCGCTGCGCGCACGGCATGCGCTCCGGCGACCTGTCGGCCGCGGGAGCGCTGATGGTGCTCGGCTCGGACTGGCCGGTCGCCCCCTTCGATCCCCGGGTGGGCTTCTTCGCCGCCCGGCTACGCCGCGCACCCGACGTGGACGACGACCGCCCGATCGGCGCCAGCCGGCCGCTGACCGGTGAGGAGGTGCTCGCCGGCTACACGGTCAACCCGGCACGCGTGCTCGGCGAGGAGCGGGTCGCGGGCCGGATCCGCCCGGGCATGCGCGCCGATCTGGTCGGCTGGGGCGACGACCCGGTGACCTGCTCCGCCGCCGACATCACCGACCTGCCGGTACGGCTGACCATCGTGGCCGGACAGGTCGTCCACCACGCCGCCGGCTGACCGGCGGTGCGACCCGAGCGGGACCGGCCCCTGAGCCCGCTCGCCATCTGCTCTGACCCCATCGCTCGCTCCCATCCCTGGAGGACCCCATGGACCGCACCCGGCTCACCGCCCTGTTAGCGCGCGAGCGCGACAACTACACCCGGCAGAACCCCCGATCGGCGGCGGCCTACGCCCGCGCCGAGCACCTGTTCGGCCGGGTACCGATGACGTGGATGAACAAGCAGGCGGCCGGCTTCCCGCTGTACCTCGCGTCGGCGCGCGGCAGCCATGTGACCGACATCGACGGCCACGACTACGTCGACCTGTGCCTGGGTGACACCGGGGCGATGGCGGGGCACAGCCCGGCCCCGGTGGTCGAGGCGGTCACCCGGCGGCTCGCCGTGCTCGGTGGCGTCACCGCGATGATGCCGACGGAGGACGCCGAGTGGGTGGCCGCGGAGCTGACCCGGCGGTTCGGCGTACCGAGGTGGAGCTTCTCGCTGACCGCGACGGACGCCAACAGGTGGGCGATCCGCTTGGCGCGCGCCGTCACGAGCCGGCCGAAGATCCTGTTCAACAGCTACTGCTACCACGGCAGCGTCGACGAGTCGCTCATCGTGGTAGGCGACGACGGCGAAGGCGTCAGCCGGCCCGGCAACGTCGGCGCGCCCTGCGACGTGACCCTGACCAGCCGGGTGGCGGAGTTCAACGACGTCGACGGGCTGGAGCGGCAGCTCGCCCACGGCGACGTCGCCGCCGTACTGATGGAGCCGGCGCTGACCAACATCGGCATCGTGCTGCCCGAGCCGGGTTACCTGGCGGCGGTGCGTACCCTGACCCGCCAGTACGGCGCGCTGCTCATCAACGATGAGACGCACACGTTCTCGGCCGGCCCCGGCGGCTGCACCGGCGCCTGGGGCCTCACGCCGGACATCGTCACGATCGGCAAGGCGATCGGCGGCGGAGTGCCGATCGGCGCGTACGGCCTGTCCGCGGAACTGGCCGACGACATCCTCAGCCGCGACGAGCTGGATCTGATCGACATGGGCGGCGTCGGCGGGACGCTCGCCGGCAACGCGCTGTCGGTCGCCGCCGCCCGGGCGACGCTCGAACAGGTGCTCACCGACGCCGCCTTCACCGAGATGACGGCGCTCGCCACCGCGTTCACCACCGCGGTTACCGAGGTCATCGAGGCCTACGACCTGCCGTGGACGATCAGCCAGCTCGGTGCCCGGGCCGAGTACCGGTTCACCAGCCCGGCACCGCGCGACGGCTCATCCTCGGCACGGGCGGCCGACGCCGAACTGGAGGACTACCTGCACCTGTACCTCGCCAACCGCGGCGTGCTTCTCACGCCCTTCCACAACATGGCGCTGATGTCCCCGGCGACGACCGCCGAGGACGTGGACCGCCACTCCGAGGTGTTCGCCGCGGCGGTCGCGGAGCTCATGGCGTGAGCGCCGCCTGGGACGGTCAGGTCGCGCTGGTCACCGGGTGCGGCAGCGACCGCGGGATCGGTTTCGCCTGCGCGCGGCACCTGGGCGCGCTCGGCGCCCGGCTGGTGCTGACGTCGACCACCGAGCGGGTCGAGCGGCGCGCCGCCGAGCTGCGGGCCACGGGTGTCTCCGCCATCGGGTACGTCGCCGACCTGACCGACCCCGCCCAGGCCGCCGGCCTGGTGGCGACCGCGACCGGGCTCGGGCGGCTGACGGTGGCGGTCAACAACGCCGGCATGACCTCGGTGACGGACCCGGAGGTCCAGGTCCCCGCGACCGGGATGACCGACGCCCAGTGGGAGCGCGGCCTGCACCGCAACGTCTCGACCGCCTTCTACGTATCCCGTGCCGCCCTCCCGGCGATGCGCGACGCCGGGTACGGGCGGATCGTGAACGTGGCCTCCACCTCCGGACCGGTCTCGGCCTACCCGCACGACGCGGCCTATCACGCGGCGAAGGCGGCGGTGCTCGGACTCACCCGCGCGCTGGCCATCGAGACCGCGTCGCACGGGATCACCGTCAACGCCGTCGCACCGGGCTGGATCGCCACCGGCTCGACCACCGAGCACGAGCTCGCGGCCGGTCGGCGTACCCCGGTCGGCAGGCCCGGTACCCCGGACGAGGTCGCCGCCGTGGCCGCGTTCCTGGCCGGTCCGGGCGCCAGCTACGTCACCGGGCAGCTGTTCGTCGTCGACGGCGGCAACTCCATCGCCGAAGACCACACCTGACAGACGTTCGTCCACCTTCGAGAAACGGGTAACCGCACATGACCGTCAACCCAGCCGAACCAGCCCCGACCGCTACCCGGACGGCGTTCGTCGGTGGTCTCGTCTGGACCCACGGCACCGGCCCCATCGCCGCGGACGTCCTCGTCGCGAACGGCCGGATAGTCCACGTTGGGGCTTTGTCCGCCGACCAGCTGGAAACGGCTTCGGAGGTCGTCGATCTCGCCGGCGGTACGCTGCTGCCCGGCTTCGGCGACGGACACGCGCACCCGCCCTTCGGTGGGCTCGAGCCGCAGTTCGCCGACGTCCGGCAGGATTCGATCGAGGGCATCGTGCGGTCCGTCGGCAGGTACGCCGAGGCCAATCCCGGGCTCGACTGGATCCAGGGCTGGGGCTTCGACCTCAGCCTCGCGCCCGCGGGCCGGTTCGACGCCCGGTGGCTCGACGAGGCGGTGCCCGACCGCCCGGTGGTCCTGCGCGCCTCCGACTACCACACCGCCTGGTGCAACAGCGAGGCGCTGCGCCGAGCCGGAATCACCGCCGCCACACCGCAGCCGCAGGACGGCGAGATCGTCCTGCGCGAGGACGGCAGTCCGCTGGGCACCCTGCGCGAGTGGGGAGCCACCAACCTGGTCTTCGACCTGCTTCCCGAACTGGAGCACGAGCAGGTCGTGCTGGCCCTCGACGACGCCACCCGCCGGTTCGCGGAGGCGGGGGTGACCTGGGTACAGGACGCCTGGACGGAGCCGGACACGGTAGGCGCGTACCTCGCCGCGGCCCGACGGGGCGCCCTGCACACGCGGCTGAACATGGCCTTCCGCGCCGACCCGGCGACGTGGCGGGACCAGGTCAAGACGTTCGTCGACCGCCGGGCCGAGGTCGAGTCGGCCGGCCACGACCTGCTCACGGCCAGAACCGTGAAGTTCTTCGCCGACGGAGTACTCGAGTCCGGCACCGCGTCGCTCCTGGAGCCCTACTGCGACTGCCCGCACAGCCACGGTGTGCCGAACTGGTCCGCCGACGAGCTCACCGCCGCGGTCACGGCGTTCGACGCCCTCGGGTTCCAGACCCACATCCACGCCATCGGCGACGCGGCCGTCCGCGACGCGCTGGACGCGATCGCGGCCGCGACAGCGACGAACCCCCGTTGGGACCGGCGGCCGGTGCTCGCTCACGTCCAGGTCGTGCATCCGCGGGATCTGCCGCGGTTCGCCGAGCTCGGCGTGATCGCCTGTTTCCAGCCGCTGTGGGCCAAGCTCGGCCCGGTACAGCGGGCCCTCACCATTCCGCGGCTCGGCCCCGAGCGGAGCCGGCTGCAGTACCCGATCGGCGGGATCGTCCGCAGCGGCGCCCCGATCTCCTTCGGCAGCGACTGGCCGGTCACCGACCTCAATCCGCTCGTGGGCCTGACCACGGCCGTCACCCGCCAGACGGCCGCGGGGGAACCCGCCGGGGGGTGGCTTCCGGAGGAACGGCTGGACCTGCCGCACGCGGTGGCCGCGTACACGAAGGGCTCCGCCTATCAGGCGTTCCTCGACGACACGGGCGCCATCCAGGTCGGCAACCGGGCCGACCTCTGTTGGGTCATGGCAGACCTCCGCGAGCCGGACCTGGCAAAGCTGCCTCATGCCCGGGTTCTCGGCACCTGGGTGGACGGGCGCCGCACCCGGTAGGGCCGCCGGTCGACAGCGACGTCGGTCCGCGCCGACGCGGAGATCCAGCGCGACGTGCCGGCGAGCTGGACCGGGCTCCTCGTGCGCAGATCGGCGAGATCAACGCTTCCGTCAATTCCGTCAGGGACGGGGTCGTGACCGTCACCGGCACGATTCCCATCGGCAAGACGCTCACCGCGTATATACACTCGGAGTATACTCTTGGTGTATGGTCACTCCATGAGCGTTCCTCTCACCCTGCTGGGTCTGCTCGAACGAGCCCCCAGCCATGGTTACGACCTCAAACGCGACTACGACGCCGTCTTCGGCCGGGGTAAACCGCTGCCGTTCGGTCAGGTCTACGCCACGCTCGGCCGGCTGGCCCGCGACGGCAAGGTCGTGATCAGCGACGTGGAACCCGGCGACGGCCCCGAGCGCAAGCGCTACATCATCACCGAACTCGGAGCGACCGAGGTCGAAACCTGGCTGACCGATCCGGTCGAGCCGGAGCCCCACCTGCAGACCGTGCTGTTCACCAAGGTCGTCCTGGCGCTGATGCTGGACCGCCCCGCCGCGCACTACCTCGACACCCAGCGGGCCGCCCACCTGAAGCGCATGCGCGAGCTGACCGAGATCAAGCGGAGCGGCAGCCTGGTCGACGCGCTCCTGGCCGATCACGGCCTGTTCCACCTCGAAGCCGATCTGCGATGGATCGAGCTGACCGCGGCCCGGCTCGACGCGTTGGCGCGGGAGGTCCGACGATGACCGACACCGCCATCATCGAGGCGCGCGACGTCGTCCTGTCGTTCGGCCAGACGCCCGCGCTGCGCGGCGCGGATGTCGCGGTGAACGCCGGCGAGATCCTGGCCGTCATGGGCCCGAGCGGATCGGGCAAGTCGACGCTGCTGCACTGTCTGGCCGGAATCCTCCTGCCCGATTCCGGCGAGATCCACTTCGCCGGTCGTCGGCTCGACAGCATGGGCGAGGCGGAGCGCAGCACCCTACGCCGGGACCGCTTCGGTTTCGTCTTCCAGTTCGGTCAGCTCGTACCCGAACTGACCGCCGAGGAGAACGTCGCGCTGCCGCTCCTGCTCGGCGGCACCCGCCGGGCGGAGGCGCTCAAGCAGGCGAGAACGTGGTTCGGGCGGCTCGGCCTGGACGGGCTGGAGCAGCGGCGGTCCGGAGAGCTGTCCGGCGGGCAGGCCCAGCGCGTCGCGCTGGCCCGCGGGCTGGTCAACCGGCCCGAGATCCTGTTCGCCGACGAGCCGACCGGCTCGCTCGACTCCCTCACCGGCGAGCAGGTCATGGACCTCATGGTCACCGTCGCCCGGGAGCAGGGCACCACGGTCGTCCTGGTCACCCACGAGCCGCGGGTGGCCGCGTACGCCGATCGTGAGGTCATCGTCCGCGACGGCAGGGTCCACTCGCTCGCCGCCGAAGGGATCGGCGCAGAACGGATCGGCGCAGAACGGATCGGCGCAGAACGGACCGGCTCGTGATCGGCTTCGGCCTCCGGCTCGCCGTGGCCGGGGGCAGGGAGGCGATCACCCGGCTGGTCATCATCGCCGTCGCGGTGGCGCTGGGCGCCGGCCTGCTGCTGACCACCCTGGCCGGCATCAACGCGGTCACCACGCTGAACGACCGGACCGCCTGGCTCACCCCCGCCAAGGCCACCAGTGGCAGCGCCCCGACCTCGGATCCGCTGCTGGCGGTGCTCCGCCACAGCTACTTCCACCGCCGGAACCTCGACCGCATCGACCTCGCCGCCACCGGACCCCACTCGCCGATCCCGCCGGGCATTCCCCGACTGCCCGGACCGGGTGAGTACTACGCGTCGCCGGCGCTCAGCGCGCTGCTGCGCACCACCCCGGCCGACCAGCTCGGCGACCAGTTCCCCGGCCACGAGATCGGCACCATCGGCTCGTCGGCGCTGCCCGCCCCCACGTCCCTGCTCATCATCATCGGACACAGCCCGGCCGAGCTCGCCCACCAGCCGCACGTCAGGCCCGTCACCAGCATCGCGCGGACCGCGGCCGACAGCGGGGACAACACCAGGGCCGCCGGCCTCGACCTGGTGCTCGCGGTCGTGGCCGGCGCGATGATCTTCCCGTTGCTGATGTTCATCGGCACCGCGACCCGGCTCGCCGCGGCCCGGCGGGAGCAGCGCTTCGCGGCGATGCGCCTGGTCGGCGCGACGCCCCGGCAAGTGGCAGCGATCGCCGCGGTCGAGGCGACCGTCTCCGCCGTCGCGGGTACCGCCCTCGCCTTCGGCCTGTTCTTCCTGTTCCGCGAGCGGGTCGCGGCGATCCCGTTCACCGGCGCGCCGTTCTTCCCCTCGGATCTGTCGCTCAACCTGATCGACGTACTGAGCGTCGCGGTCGGCGTCCCGGTCGCGGCGGCCGTGGTGGCCCGGCTCGCGCTGCGCCGGGTGAACATCTCTCCGCTGGGCGTCACCCGTCGCGTCACGCCACGCCCGCCACAGGCCTACCGGCTGATCCCGCTCGCACTGGGCCTGGCCGAACTCGCCTACTTCCTGGTGGGCCACGTACCGGACACCTCGATCGGCCAGGTCGAGGCGTTCCTGCCCGGCTTCCTGGTGGTGATGGCCGGGCTGGTCATCGCCGGCCCGTGGCTCACCATGGTCGGAGCCCGCATCATGGCCCGGCGCACCAGCCGACCGGCGACGCTGATCGCCGCGCGGCGGCTCGCGGACAACCCCAGGGCCGGGTTCCGCGCGGTCAGCGGGCTGATCCTGGCCCTCTTCGTCGCCAGCGTGGCGGTCGGCGTCATCACCACGATCGTCGACCATCGGGGCGGCCCGACCACCGGCCCAGCCGCCACCAACCTGTCGCTGAATCTGCCGCCTGACACCCCACCGGTCCAGGACTCGTTGCGGGCGCGGCTGCGCGCGATCCCCGGGGTACAGGGCCTGGCGGTCGTTTACGCGGCACCGAACGACCTGCCGCCGCCACCCGGCACCCCGTGGACCCCGCCGGGGCTGGTGTCGTGCGCCGCCCTCGCCGGGCATCCGGACTTCGGGCGCTGCGCGCCCGGCGCCGAAGTGGCCTCGGTCTTCATCGATCTCACTTTCCGTCCAGAGTGGATGCCTGTGGACGGGACCTGGCCGACGGCACATGTCCCGCTCGACCAACTGTCACGCCTGCCGATCGCGTCGCTCGTCGTAGGTACCGACGGGTCGACGTCCGCGCTCGAGCGGGCCCGGACGGTCCTGGTGGATGCCTATCCACGCGAGCCATTCTTCGCCAGCACCGAGGCCGAGTGGCAGGCGGACACCGCGAGCACCCTCAATCAGTGGAAGCAACTGGCCAACGTGGTGATCCTGGTGAGTCTGGTGATCGCCGGATCCAGCCTGGCAGTCAGCGTGGTGGGCGGGCTCACCGACCGCAAGCGCCCGTTCAGCCTGTTGCGGCTCACCGGCGCACCGCTCGCGATGCTGCGCCGGGTCGTCGCGCTGGAGACCGCCGTGCCGCTGCTGGCCGCCGCCGTGGTGGCGATCGCAACGGGGTTCCTGGGCGCCCACCTGTTCCTCGTGGCCCAGATGCGCTACTCGCTGCACGCGCCGGGAGCCGCGTACTACCTGATCGTCCTCTGCGGGCTCGCCGCGTGCCTCGGGATCGTCGGGTCCACCTTCCCGCTGCTACGGCGGATCACCGGCCCGGAAACCGCACGGAACGAGTAAGAACCGGACCGACGACAGCCCGTGGCGCGAGCGGCGTCACGGGCTGTCAGGCGGGAACGGACACCTTCGCCGGGGTCTGGCCGCCGAAGAGCAGCGCCACCACATCGCTCACCGCATGTACGCCCGCGCTGAGAGTGCCGCCCGGCGGCTGGCTGTACATCACGACGACGACGCACCGCTCGGTCGGCCCGGCAAAGCCGACGGTGTGGGTGACCCAGTGCTCGCCGCCGGAATCCGGCTTGAGCGCCCAGCCGTCCTTGTTGCCCGGGCGCAGCGTCGGCCCCGCCGCCCACACGCCCCAGTGCTGGTTGTCGGCCACCCCGCGCAGCGTCTCCACCAGGTACGCCCGGTCGTCGGCGTGCAGGTGGTCGCCCAGCACGTAGCTCATCAGGTGGTCCAGGTCCTCGGCCGTGCACCGCAGGTTGCGCCAGTACGTCTCGCGGCCGGCCACCACGGACAGCGAAGCCATCCCGTACCCGGCACGGAACCGGTCGAGCATGCCCGGACCGTCGTAGCGGTTCCAGAGCGTGTCGGTGGCGTCGTTCGACGACGACCGGAGCATGTCGGACATGGCCCGCCGGTCGGCGTCGGTCAGGTGAATGGCGCCGGCGCGCTGCCGTTCCAACAGGAACGTGGCGATCGCCAGCTTGATGGTGGACCCGGTCCACATCGGGGTGCGCGTCGCGCCGGCACGCCAGACCGCCCCGGTCTGACGGTCGCGCATCACCACACCCAACTGGCCACGGCGGTTGGCCGCGTACGCCGCCGCGGCCTCGAAGCGTGCCCGCTGAGCGCAGTCCCACCCGTCCTGGCAGGCGGAAGGCACCGGGCTGTCCGGGGTTGCCGTGCCCGCCGGACTCGTCGCGGTCGAGGTCGCGGTCGCCGGTGGATCCGGTGGCGCCGAGGGAGCCGGGGCCGAGGACCATTCGCCGGCCGGCCGGACCCGCACCCCGTCTTGACCACAGCCGGCGACGAAGGGGAGCGCGGCGACAGCGACGCCGATGAGACGGACCGAGACGCCGATGAGACGGATATGCATGACGCCCGAACGCTACCGGGATCCACGCGCCCCGTCGAGCCGTCCGGTCCCCGCTGCCGCCCTACTCCGCGCTGTTGTACTGCTCGGTGCCCGGCTCGCCGTCGAAGCGCGTCCAGCGCACCCGCAGCTCGTCGCGGGTGCCGAACCGGACGAGATGCCGTCCGACGACGTCCTCCAGCTGCGCCAGGTGGTCCGGCTCCCCCTCGACGGACAGGTGCAGCCCGTCCGGCGCGCAGAACAGCTCGGCGCGCCCGGCGGAGAAGGTGATGTAGCCGCGCTCGTCGCTTTCCGACCAGTCGCCGCCGTTGCGGCGGCCGAGATGCGCGACCAGCTGTTTGGCGTAGCGCGCCGGCCGGTCCGTGACCACCAGGGCTTCACTTCGACCGGTCATCGACCGCTCCTCCTCGCTCGTCGTGTCGCTACCGACGATAACCGGTCGGTGTCCGTACGGTTGGGGCCCGGCGCGCACGCGCCGGGCCCCACCAACGGTCGTACCGTCAGCCGGCTACTTCACCGCGTTGAGCGCGTCGACGATGCCCGCGCCGTAGAAGCCGTTACGCGCGCCGCCGGAGCAGGTCGCGTCGTAGGCGTGCGGGCCCGACGAGATCAGCGGGACCGGGTTGTAGACGCCCGCCGGGCAGGACTGCGGGTCGGCGGTCCGCTCCAGGAACGACGACAGCTGCCCCGCCGTCATGCCCGGGTGGGCCGACAGCGCGAGCGCCGCGACGCCGACGGCGTGCGGGCCGGCCATGGACGTGCCCTGCATGTAGCCGTAGCCGTTGGCCTTCGTCGTCGTGTTGATGACGGTCGACAGGATCTGGTCGGCGCTGGTCGAGCGGGCGCCCTGAGTGCGGAACCGCGCGTCACCGCCGGGAGCGGCGACGTCCACGACGCCCTGGCCGTACGAGGAGTAGTAGCTCTTCTGACCAGTCGGACCGACCGCCGAGACGGCGACCACGCCCGGCGCCTCGGCCGGCAGGTCGAGGCAGGCGCTGTTGATCGCGCGGGTCTCCGGCGTGCCGTTGTCCGGGCTGCCGGCGTCGACGGTCTTGTGCGCCAGGTCGACGTTGGAGTTACCCGCCGACGCGATGTTGAGCACGCCCTTGTTCTGCGAGTAGCGGATGGCCCGCTGCACCGCCTGCCAGACCGGGCGCTGACGCGCGTCGTTGCGGCAGTTGAACTCCCACGGGTCGATGTAGTAGCTGTTGTTGGTGATCTGCATGCCGTGTTCGGCGGCCCACACGAATCCGCAGACGGCGGCCTCCGGGTAGATGAAGCCGTCGTCGTTGACGACCTTCACCGACGCCACCTTGACGCCCGGTGCGATGCCGGCGACGCCGACGCCGTTGACGGCGGCGGCGATGGTGCCGGCCACGTGGGTGCCGTGGCTGGAGGTCGTCGGGTTCCAGGCCGCCTCGTGGGTGTCGACGACGCCGCCGATGCAGGACGCGCTCTTGTCCTTGGCGATCTGGGTGGCCAGGTCGGGGTGGGTGCTGGAGATACCGCTGTCCAGGATGCCCACGGTCACATTCGGGCTGCCGGCGTTGACCGCCTGCGCCTGCGGGACGCCGATCATCGACATGTCCCACTGCTGACCGTAGAGCGGTTCCTTGGTCGGGTCTCCGGTGGTGGTGGCAGCGGCGTTGGCGACGTCGGCCGCCGAGACCTCCACCATCTCGCCCTCGTCGAGGGCGGTGCCGAGGCCCGCGGTGGCGGCGACGGAGTCGACGCCGGTGCCCTTCACCTGGTTGGCGAAGTCCGGGTTGGTGGACCGGACGACGAGCACACCGATCTGGTTGTACTTGGCGACCACCGTACCGTTGGCGGCGGCCACCCGGGCGGCCGCGGTGTCGGTCTTGCCGCCTTCCGGGGCGAGGACCAGATACGTGGAGTCCGGGCCGACGGCCGCGGCCGAAGCCGGTCCGCCGGTCACGGCGAGACCGACGACGCCGAGCGCCACAGCGGACGCGGCAGCCAGGGTCTTACGACGGGGGTTCTTCACACAATCTCCCATGGAGCTGTTGCCGCCGGCCCGCACCCGTGGCAGGGCGGCCGGCGCGAGACGGACAAGGCGCCCGCCTCCAACAGAGCAACGTCAGGCGTTCGCTTCCGTTACGCAAACCTGTCCAATCGGATACGAATCATCAACATCAACCCCTGCTCGTCCCCTCGGCCGTCGCGGACGGGGCCGCGGCGCTGTAACCATCAGCGCAGCTTCGGGGTGTATTGAGGTGACAGCCCGGCGAGGGATGGTGTGGATGACTAGGCCCGACGACTTCGACGCCTTCTACACGGCGACCGCTCGGCGCGTGGTGCAGTACGTCTACGCGGTGTGCGGCGACCTGGCCGAGGCGCAGGACGTGGTCCAGGAGGCGTACGCCCGGGCCTGGCAGAGGTGGTCGACGCTGGCCGACTACGACGATCCCGAGGGTTGGGTGCGTACGGTCGCCTGGCGGCTGTCGATGAACCGGTGGCGCAGTGCGCGCCGGTGGCTGGGTGCCCGGGCCCGCCTCGGCCACCCGCAGGACGTCCCGGGGCCTACGCCCGACCGGGTGGCCCTGGTCGACGCGCTGCGCCGGATACCGGAGCCGCAACGGCGGGTCGTGGTCTCGCACTACCTCTACGACATGCCCGTGGCCGAGATCGCCGACAGCACCGGGATGCCGGTCGGAACGGTGAAGGTCTACCTCGCCCGGGCCCGCACCGCGCTCGCGGCACTGCTGGGAAACGAAACGGAGGACGCCGATGTCAGCTCGCATTCGTGAGGCGCTGGACGACCTGGAACACGAGGTAGCCGCGCTCCCCCTGGCTCCGCCGCACGCCATCCGGGCCCGCGGCCGGGCGCGGCGGCGCCGCCAGGCGGCGGTGGTCGCCACGGTGGCGGCGGGAGTGGCGGTCACGGGGGCCGTCGCACTCCCGTCGCTGACCGGGCGCGCGGGACCGGCCGGCGTACGATCGCAGCAGGTCGTCGCCGCACCCGTCCCCAGCGATTCGGCCAGCACCCGCGCGACCGGCGGCTGCGTCAACCCCTCGGCCTCGCCGACCCCGTCCGACGCCGACCGCGCCGGCGCGCTCGCCACGAGCCGGAAAGCGCGGGTCTTCCTGAAGCCGACGGCCACCTCGACCGAGAAGGCGGCCGTCGACGCCGCGCTGCGCGGGCTGAAGGACGTCACGGCGATCGAATTTCTGAGCCACGAGCACCAGTGGCAGCGCTTCGCGGCGCAGTACTGCTACGCGCCCGACCTTGTCGCGGCGACCAGGCCCGACAGCCTGCCCGAGGCGTTCGACCTCACGCTCGCCAGTGCCGGGGACTACAGCGACGTCGAGGCGACGATCGGTCGGATGGCAGGCGTCGACAGCGTCGTCCATGCCGTGCCGTGAGCACCCGTCACCCACGGCTCGCTTAGCCGGCGGCCGTGAGCCGCGGGACACGAACAGATGTCGTGCCCCGCCCATCGCGAGGGGCGTGCGACCATGGATCGCCATGAGCCTCGCGATCGCGCCCATCACCGACATTACGACGTGGATGCGCAGCAGCGGGCTGGAGATCGTGCTCTTCCTCAGCGGCGCGATCCTGCTCGCGCGGTTCATCCGATGGCTCGGCGACCGGATCACCCGGCGGATCGACGCCGCGTCGGTCGGCGACGGCGGCCTGGTGCGCTCGGAGGCGTCCAAACACCGCCACGCGCTGACCCAGGTGATCATGTGGAGCGCGCTCGTGCTCGTCTACTGCGTCTGCGCGGCGCTCATTCTGCAGCGCCTGGGGGTCCCGGTGACGGGCCTGGTCGCGCCGGCCGCCGTCGCCGGCGTCGCGCTGGGCTTCGGCGCACAGCGGATCGTGCAGGACGTTCTCGCCGGAATCTTCATCATCGCCGAGCGGCAGTACGGCTACGGTGACATGGTCCGCATCGCGGCGCTCGGCTCGGAGGCCGGCGTAAGCGGCACCGTCGAGGAGGTCACCCTGCGGATAACCCGGATGCGCTCGGCGAACGGCGAAGTCATCATCGTGCCGAACGGCCAGATCGTGCAGGTGATCAACATGTCGCGGGACTGGGCTCGCGCGGTGATCGACATCCCGGTGCCCAGCTCCACCGACATCAATCAGGTCCAGGGCGTCCTCCGCCGCGTGGGCGACGCCGCCGCCGTGGACGAGCGGCTGGGGCCGCTGCTGCTCGGCCCTCCATCCGTACTGGGCGTGGAGAGCATCGAGGTGGACACGCTGCACGTGCGGATCGTGGCCCGTACCCTGCCCGGCAAGCAGTTCGAGGCTGGCCGTGAGCTGCGCTCGCGGGTGGCCGCGGCGCTGCGGCAGGAGGGTGTCGTCGTCGCCGCCGACGTGGACACGGCCCATCCCACCGGGGCGGCATGATGCCCGGACACCTGTTCGGCGGCCGGGTCCGCACGTCCACCGCCCTCATCGCGCTGGTCTTCGTCGTCACGCTGGCGACCTACCTGCTCGTGCGTCCCACCCCGGACAAGGAGCACAAAGCCGCCACGACGCCGGCACCGGCATCCACCGGGCCGGCCAGCCCGAAGCCGACGACCCGGCCCCGGCACCGGCCCTCACCGACGCCGACGCCGAGCCCGACGGTCACCGCCGTCCCCTCCGCATCCGAGACGCCCCGGCTGCGCAGCGCTCCCCCGAGCGCCCCGGTACCGTCGCGAAGCCCGGCCGTCCCCAGCGAGACGCCGTCGCCCTCGGCCAGCTCCACCCCGTGAGGCACGGCTCCTCTCCGTGATGCGCGCCGCCCGGTGCTCCGGCCGCCGTCCGCGGCCGGGTGGCCTACCCGACCGCGTCGCCTACCCGACCGCGCGGCCTACCTGACCGCGTCGCCTACCCGACGGCGTGGCCTACCCGACCGGGCGGCCGGCCGGGCGTCCTCACTGCGTCGCCACGACGATGCAGCGCCGCAGCTCCTCGACCGCCTCCGGGGCGCCCTCGACCGTCACGCCGCTCGGCTCACCGGCACCCTCCCGGTTCCACACCCAGCGCAGCACGGCCATCGGCGGGCCGCTCAGCGTCACGTCGGCCGCGCCGTCACCGGCACCGTCCTCGACCGTGAACAGCCGCGGACCGGTCCGCACCCGCCACGCCGCGCCGTCGGTGCGCACGGTGTACGTGCGGCCCGGTGAACCGTCCAGGATGTCGGTGAAGTAGCTGCCCCACTCGCCGACGCCGTACGCCGTGAAGACCTTGAGCAGCTCGTCGATGCCATCGATGGCGAGGTCGGCCGGGACCGGCGCGACCGGCTGCCCCGTGCCCAGCTCGGCGTCGATGCGGTGGATGACCGTCTCCTGCGCCATCCGCCGGATCCAGAAGCCGACGGTCTGGTCCGGGGCGTACCAGGTGCCGGCCGGATCCTCCGGCTTGCGGGCGGCGAACTCGTCGAGCAGCTCGGCGTACGCCCGGTCGAGCAGCGCGAGCGGCTCGGAGTCCGCGAGCTCCTTCGGCGGCCACTGGTCGGGCTCGGCGCCCTCCCGCATGGCCAGCGTCTTGTGCACGTACACCTCGCCGACGTGGCGGGCCAGGTCGGCGACGGTCCAGCCGGGGCAGCTCGGCACCGCCGCGGTCAGGTCGGTCGGCGCGACGGCCCGCAGTCGGGCGAAGTCGGCCGCAAGGCAGTCGAGGAATCGGGAATGCTCCATGCCGTGCAGTTCAGCACAGGCCCACGACACTTTCCGCGCGTTCCCGGTCCGGCGTCCACCATCAGGGTCGTACCGGCCGGACGGCGGCGCCCGACAGGGGGTCGGCCCGGTCCGGGCCGACCCCCTGATCCGCAAGTACGGTCGTTGCTACTTCGGCGGCGGCGCCACCAGGCACTTGGCCGGCGTCGACGCGTTCTTGAAGTTGTCGATGCCGACGATCAGCGCGTCACCGCGTAGGGTGACCTTGTAGTTGATGTCGCCCGCGCCGTCCTTGACCGAGGGCTGCGCGCCCGGCGCCTGAACAAGCTTGATCTTCGTACCGCTCGGGAACGGTCCGAAGTTCACCGACGAGTCAGCGGTGTCACGGATGAAGATGTCGACCGCGGTGTCGACGAGGTCGGTCGCCGAGATCTGGTAGAAGCCGTCCGGGTTGTTCGAGCCGGGCGTGTTCTTCCCGCTCGGGTTGTTGGTCGGGGTGCACGCGGCCGTGGGGGGCGTGGTGTCGACCACCCGCATGACGGCCGTGTCACTGCCCGTGTTGCCGGCCGCGTCCTTGGCGGTGCACGTCACCGTGGTCTCCCCGAGCGGGAACGTGTTGCCCGACGGCGGCGTGCAGGAGGGTGTCAGCGGCCCGTCGACGTTGTCGACCGCGGTGGCGGGATAGTTGACGACCGCGCCGGCCGGGCTGGTGGCCTCGACGGTCTGGTCGTCGACCGTGACGGTCGGCGGCGTCACGTCGTTGACGCGGACGTTGATCTGCTCGACGAACGCCGGGCCGCCGGACAGGCCGTTGAGCAGGAACTCGACGGTGCAGTGCAGGGTCGCGCCCTGTTTCGCGTCACCGGCGACGTTGATGGTCTCGGTGAAGTTGACGTCCGTGCCGCTCCGTTGCGTCTTCGAGGGGGCGTCGAAGGTGGCGGAGAGACCGGGGTCGCACGACACCTTCGGAGTCACCGTGACGTCGAGGTCGTGCAGGCCGCTCAGGATCGCGGCGGTGACGGTGTCGGGCGCGCTGCCGACCAGTTGGCCGCCCGTGGCGGTGACCACGGTCTGCGCCTGGCCGGTGGCGTTCAGTCCGCCACCGCCGCCGGTCACGTCGACGGCTATCGTCCGCGCGCCGTCAGCCTGCAGGGCGGCGACGGCGTCGGTGAGCGTGTGTCCGGCGCTGGGGTCGTGGCTCGGTGCGTCCCCGACGAGCACGACGATCCGACTGCTGCCGGACCGGTAGCTGATCGCGCCCTTTGAGACCTGGTAAAGCGCGTTGACCCAGGCCTCCGGTGTGTCGCCGCCACCGCCCGCGACCAGGCCGTTGACGGCGGTCTGCAGGGCGGTCGCGTCCCCTGTGAGGTCCTGGCGTACGCGGAAGAGTTCGGCGCCGTCTCCCTCGTCCCGGTACGAGGCGACCGCGAACTCGGCGCTGGGCTGCGCGGCCCGGACCTCGTTGATGACCTGCTGCAGGTTCGTCCGCACGTTGGCGATCGCCCCGCTCATGCTGCCGGTGGTGTCGACCAGCAGCACCACGTCGGGGTTGGGAGGGATGGCCGGAGTGTGCACGGTCTTGTTGACCGAGATCGAGGCTCCCGGATCGGCGTTGCGGTCGACCGTGGCGGGGTCGACTCCGGGAGCCGCGGCGGCGGGCGAGGCGAGGACCGTCGCCAGGGCGGTGGTGGCCGCGCCCACCGCCACCACCCGCCCGAGTAATCGTCGTCCTGGCTGGCTCACTACTGCTGTCACGGACAAGGTCGCTCCTTGTGGCCGGTACCGCGATGAACACGCGGCGTGTGCCACGGAACACTAGGAGTCAGCGCAACGCCGCCGAGTCGGACACAGGTCAACGTCCGGTAGCCGACGGCAGGAAGCGACCTCACCGGCTAGGGTCGCCAGCCCCCGGCCTGGGTGAAAGACCCGCCGCCCGGTAGCACTCGTCGATCAACCGCATGGTGACGACCGCGTCGTCGCCGTCGGTCGGCATCGGCGCGCCGGTACGGACGGCCGCGGTGAACGCCTCGAGCTGGTAGGTGTAGGACGAGCGGGTGCCGAGGTGCTCGACCCGTCGGCCGTCCGGAGTCTGGACCACGACCCTGTCGTCCAGATGCGGCTGTACGAAGTTCGGCGCGGTCGCCTCACCCCGGGTTCCGACGACACGGCAGCTGAACTCCCACCGGTCAGCCGCCATGTGGCAGCGCGCCGAGCCGGTCGCGCCGGACGGGAAGACGAGGTCGGCGTCGAGCCACTCGTCCACCCCCGGAGCCGCGGCACGCTCACCCGCCCGGGCGGCGGTGAGGGACGGCTCGCCACCACCCCAGGGCGCGAGCACGCGCTGGGCGTGCACGCTGTAGCAGCCGAGGTCCATCAGGGCGCCGCCGGCGAGGGCGAGCGACCACCGGGGGTCGGCCCCGCCGGGGTCCGGCATCATCATCATGGTCTCGACCCGGACGAGGTCGCCCAGCTCACCGATTGCCAGCAACTCGTGCAGCCGCCGGGTCACCGGGTGGTACAGGTAGTGGAACCCGTCGGCGACGACCACACCCGCCCGGTGCGCCGCATCGCGCACCTCGGCGGCCTCCTCGGCGTTCGCCGCGAACGGCTTCTCCGACAGCACATGCTTGCCGGCCTCGATGGCGGCCAGGTTCCAGGTGGCGTGGAGGCCGTTGACGAGCGGGTTGTAGACGGCGTCGACCTCGGGGTCGGCGAGGACCTCGTCGTACGTGGCGACCGCCCGTTCCACGCCGTGCGCCGCGGCGAAGGCCGCGGCCCGTTCGTTGTCGCGCGCCGCGATGACGACCAGGCGGGTACCGGTCGTCATCGCGGGCTTGACGATCGCGAGTTCGGCGATGCGGGCCGCGCCGAGAATGCCGATACGTAGCGGTTCCATGCGGTCTCCGGTCGATTCAGACGGTGAAGGCCCGGCGGAAGGCGCGCAGCGCCGTGGTGCTCTCCCCGGAGGCCCAGGCTTCCAGGCCGATCGTGCCGGCGAAGCCCATCTCCGCGAGGGCTCGCGCGACGCCGAAATAGTTGATCTCTCCGGTGCCGGGCTCGCACCGCCCGGGCACGTCGGCCACCTGGATCTCACCGATCCACGGCAGGGCACGGCGACACAGCTCGATGAGGTTCCCCTCGCCGATCTGCGCGTGGTACAGGTCGAGCATCAGCCGCAGGTGGTCGCTGCCGACCGACGCCACGAGCGCCAGGCAGTCGTCGGCACGGCCGAACGGCACACCCGGGTGGTCCACCGCCGTATTGAGGTTCTCGAGCACGAACGTGACGCCGTGCGCTTCCCCGAGACGCGCGACCCGGCTGAGCGTACGGTGCGCGGCCAGCCACATCTCACCGGTCACCACGGTGGCGGGCGTCACCGGCAGACCGTCGCCGCCCAGTCCGGTCCCGTGCAGGTTGAGTCGTGGGATCCCGAGCCGCCGCGCCACCGCGACGGACTCCGCGGCGGTGGCGAGCAGCTCGTCCGCGCCGGCAGGGTCGGTGAGGCTGCCCCGCACGTAGCCCGTCATCGAGGAGTAGACGGCCCCCTCCTCGCGGAGGGCGACCAGCAGGTCGATGTCGTGGCGTGTCCAGTCCCAGAGCTCGATTTGGAAGTCCAGCTCGGTGATCCGACGTACCCGCTCGGCCACCGGCAGTTCGCGGAAGACCATCTCGGCGCAGACCGCCAGCGTGAAGGGGCCCTGCCGTCCACGAATGCTCATGCGCCCGCCTCGCTCCGCTCGCCGACCGCATGAGGCACCCGCGCGCTGCAACCCTGATTCGCTCGCTGACGCTCGCTCATGCGGACTCCTCGCTCTCGCTGATGCGGACCGGCGCGCCGCGCTCGACCGACGCGATGCAGGCCAGCGCGATCCGTAGCGCGGCGCGGGCGTCGTGACCGCCCACCTCGGGTGCGCCGCCCCGGCGGACCGTGGCGCAGAAGGCGGCCAGCTCGGCGGCGTACGCGTCCGGGAAGAGCTCGGTATCGGCCCGTACGGTTGGACCCGCCACGCCGGTACTGCTCCAGTGGCGGACGGTCAGCTGCGCCGGCGTTCCAGCCGTCACCATTCCGGCCGAGCCGAACACCTCGCCCCGCACGTCGTAGCCGTACGCGGCGGAGAAGCTCGCCTCGGCGGTGGCGAGCGCGCCGTTGTCGTACCGGATACTCACCACCGCCGTGTCGAGGAGACCGTCGGCCTTGAAGTCGGGCGCGACGAGGGCGTCGGCCATCGCGTGGACCTCCACGGCTGTCGCGCCCGCGTTGAACCAGTTGAGCGTGTCGAAGTCGTGGATGAGCGTCTGGGTGAAGATGGTCCACGGTGCAACCGCCCCGGGGTTCGCCAGGCCGGGGTCGCGGGTCAGCGAGCGCAGCAGCTGCGGCGTACCGACACCGCCGTCGTCGACGATCCGCTTGGCGGCCGCGAAGTCCGCGGCGAAGCGGCGGTTGAACCCGACCTGAAGGGGCACGCCGGCCCGCGCGCAGGCGGCGATCGCCACGTCGGCCTCGTCGAGGGTCATCGCCATCGGCTTCTCGCAGAACACCGCCTTGCCGGCGGCCGCGGCCCGCGTCACGAGCTCGGCGTGCGCGGTCGAGGAGCAGGTGATGGCCACGGCCTCGACGCGCTCGTCGGCGAGTACGGCGTCGACGTCGGTGGTGGCCTCGGCGCCGAGCGGCACGGCGAGGCGCTCCGCGGCGCCAGCTGCCGGGTCGGCGACGGTGACCAGCTCGGCTTCCGGAAGGCGCCGGGCGATCGTGGTGGCGTGGAAGGTGCCGATCCGGCCGGCGCCGATGAGCGCGAAGCGCACCGGTTCAGCTCCGGCGGGCGGGGGAAGCGGCATGACGACTCCTCGTACTAGAGCGCTCTAGTCGGAGAGCATTTACCGTATCCGGGCACCCGTCAAGATCCCATGGCTAGAGCGCTCCAGTAGAGTGAACCCGTGACCGCCAGCCGCCCGACCATGGAGGACGTCGCCGCCCGCGCCGGCGTGTCCCGGGCGCTCGTCTCGATCGTCTTCCGTGGCGCGGCCGGCGCTTCCCCGGCCACCCGCGAGCGGGTGCTCACCGCGGCCGCCGAGCTCGGCTACCAGCCGGACCGGAGAGCCAGCCGCCTGGGCCGGACCCGTACCCGCATGCTCGGCGTGGTGTTCGGCGTCGGGCACGCCTTCCACGGCGACCTCGTCGACAGCCTGTACGTCGCGGCAGCCGACTCGGACTACGAGGTGGTGCTGAGCGGCGTGACCCCGCGTCGCCGGGAGGACGAGGCGGTCCGCGCCCTGCAGGCGGAGCGCTGCGAGGCGATCGTGCTGCTCGGCTCGACGCTGCCGGCGCGAGCCCTCGCGGAGCTGGCGAGCCGGCTCCCGACGGTCAGCGTGCTGCGCGACGTGCGCGCCGCCGGCGTCGACGTGGTCCGCACCGACGACGCCGAGGGCCTGCGCCAGGCGGTGGCCCATCTGCACGCGCTCGGCCACCGGCGCATCGCCCACGCCGACGGTGGACAGGCGCCGGGCGCGGCCGAGCGCCGCCGGGGGTACCGGACCGCCGTGCGCCGGCTCGGCCTCGCCGAACTGCCCCTCCTGCCGGCCGGACTCACCGAGGAGGACGGCGCGCGCGCCGCCGGCGCGTTCCTGGCCGGGCCCGCAAAGGATCGGCCGACCGCGGTCACCGCCTTCAACGACCGCTGCGCGCTCGGCTTCGTCGACGCGGTGCGGCGCGGCGGGGTGGGCGTGCCCGAGCGGCTGTCGGTCGTCGGGTTCGACGACATCCGGGCGGCGGCCTACGCCCACATCGCCCTGACGACCATCCGCCAGGACGCGGACGCCCTGGGGCGGCTGGCCATCGAGCGGGCCGCTGCCCGGCTCGACGAGGGCGCGCCGCCGGGTCGACCGGCGGTCGTGGCGCCCACGCTGGTCGTGCGGGCGACGACGGGGGCGCCGCGGTGACCGTGACGACCATGGCCCTCTTCGGGCTCGCGGCGCTGCTGGTCGGCTTCTCCAAGACCGCGATCGGCGGCCTGTCGAGCATCTCGATCGCCATCTTCGCCAGCCTCATGCCGGCCCGGGAGTCCACCGCGGCCATCCTGCTGATGCTGATCGTCGGAGACGTGATGGCAGTCTGGAACTACCGCCACGACTGCGACTGGTCGCTGCTGCGCCGGCTCATCCCCAGCGTGCTGCCCGGGCTCGCGCTGGGCGCGCTGTTCCTCGGCGCGATCGACGACAACGTGCTGCGACGCGTCATCGGCGCGCTGCTCATCGTCATGGCCCTCCTGCAACTGCTGCTGCGGTGGCGCTCCCCGACCCGCGGGGGCCTCGCGTACGGGCGGACCGCGGCCATCGGTGCGGGCCTGGCCGCCGGCTTCACGACGATGGTCGCGAACGCGGCGGGGCCGGTGATGACCCTGTACCTCGTCGCGCAGGGCGTGGACAAGCGGCGGTTCCTGGGCACCGGCGCCCTGTTCTTCTTCGGCGTGAACCTGTGCAAGCTGCCGTTCAGCGCCGGCCTCGGCCTGTTCCACGCCGCGACGCTGACCCGCGCCCTCGCCCTCGCGCCTCTGGTCCTCGTCGGCGGCTGGGCGGGCGTACGCGTGGCGCGGAAAATCAGCCAGGTCCGCTTCGACCAGGCGGTGCTGGGCGCGTCGGTGCTCGCCGCGCTGGCCCTCGTGCTGCGCTGACGCCGGCGGTCACCCGGGTCGCAGCCGGGCCGGGATGTTGTAGGGCGTGATCACCTCGACCCCGGCCGGCACCGACGTCGGCGCCCCCGGCAGCAACCGGTGGTGGCGCAGCACCTGCCGCAGGGCGGCCCGCATGTCGGCGCGCAGATCGTGGTGCAGCACCGCGTGGAGGGTACCGGCCCGCAGCAGTTGCAGGTTGTGCCCGTCGAGGTCGTGACCGAGGAAGACCGCGCAGTCCACGCCCGCGGCGGCCAGCTCGTCGGCGATGGCCCGGTTGCCGCCGCCGACGGAGTAGACGGCCCGTACCTCGGGGTGCTCGGCCAGCGCGGACCTGACGAGGGCGCGCATGGCCTCGTCGAGGCCGTCGGCGTCGGTGACGACGACCACCGCCAACCCGGGCGCGAGGTCCGCCAACGCGTGCCGGAAGGCGTCGGCCCGCTCCCGTTCGCCGAAGAACACCGAGCGGCTCAGGGTCACGAGTACGGTGCCCGTGCCGGCGGGCAGCCACCGCGAGACGAGGTACGCCGCGGTGGCGCCGGCCGCCGCGTTGTCCAGCCCGACGTACGCGATGCGCGGGCAGTCGTGCACGTCGGTGACGAGCGTGACCACGGGTACCCCGCGCTCGTACAGCCGCCGCACCGCCGCCGCGACCTCCGGGGCGTCCGGCGCCTTCAGCAGTACGCCGTGGGTCGTCCGGCCGCGCCGCCCGAGGCCGTCGAGGGCGGCCGCGAGGTCGGCGACCGCACCGGACTCGCGCAGCTGGAACCGCGCCCGCACCGCGGCCGGTCGGATCGCCGGCAGCTCCGCTTCGAGCGCCTCGCGCACCGCGCTGCTGAACCGCTGCGGCGCCTGCATGACGACGTCGAGCATCAGGGTGCGTGCGCCCAGCCGCAGCTGGCGCTGCTGCCGGTCAAGGTCGAGGATCGCCTGTTCGACCGCGCGTACCGCCCGGGGGCTGACGCCGGGACGGCCGTGCAGCACGCGGTCCACTGTGGCTTCACTCAGGCCGGACTGCTCGGCGATGTCGCGGATGCGGTGCCCTCGGGTCACGCCGGCACCCTACCTGAGGTCTTTTTGATGGATTCCGGCGCTGCCGCAGCCGGCCGGCCGACCGGATGCTGGAGACCATCCCGACTCCGTCACGCAGGAGGAATCATGACCGCTACCGCCGCCGCGCGGGTCTGGCTGCGCGCCGCCGACGCCCACGTGGAGGAGCTCCGCGAGGTGCTCCAGACGCGGACCGACCGCGCCGACCACCCGCACGCCGACCGCGTCGAACAGCAGGTCGTCGTGTACGACGCCGCCGCGCTCACCGCGGCGGGAACCGATCCGGACGAGCGGCGCGAGGTACAGGCCGAGATCGCGTACGCGTTGTCGGACGGACCCGGCATCGTGGTCGTCGAGGGCGCCTTCGCGCCCGCGGTCGTCGACCGGGTCACCGCGGCGTTCAACCGGATGATTTCCGACCAGCGGGCGGCCGGGATGGCCGTGGGCGACCACTTCGCCAAGCCGGGCGCCAACGACCGGGTGTGGAACGCCCTGGAGAAGCTCGCCGTCATCGACCCCGAAGCGTTCGTCGACTACTACGCCAATGACGTCGTCGCGCTGGTGTCCACGGCCTGGCTGGGCCCGGGTTACCAGGTCACCTCCCAGGTCAACGTCGTCAACCCCGGCGGGGAGGGTCAGACCGTGCACCGGGACTACCACCTCGGCTTCCAGTCCCCGCAGGCGTCGGCGCGGTACCCCGCGCACGTGCACAGGCTCTCGGCCTTCCTGACCCTCCAGGGCGCCGTCGCCCACTGTGACATGCCGGTGGAGTCCGGGCCGACGCTCTACCTGCCGCACTCGCAGAAGTACGAGCTGGGCTACCTCGCGTACTGGCACACCGAGTTCCAGGACTACTTCGTCGACCACCACATCCAGCTGCCGCTGCGCAAGGGTGACGCGGTCTTCTTCAACCCGGCGCTGTTCCACGCCGCCGGGTCGAACCGCTCCACGGACATCAAGCGCATGGCCAACCTGTTGCAGATCTCGTCGGCGTTCGGCCGCGCCATGGAGACGGTCGACCGGGAGCGCACGGTACGCGCGATCTACCCGGCCCTGCTCGCCCGCAAGGCCGCCGGCTGGGACGAGCACGCCCTGGCCAACGTGGTGGCCGCCAGCGCCGAGGGGTACTCCTTCCCGACCAACCTCGACCGGGACCAGCCGATCGGCGGCATGGCCCCGCCGACCCAGGCCGCGCTCGTCACGCAGGCCCTCGCCGAGGGTGCGTCACCTGAGCAGCTGGCCGAGCGGCTCGCCGCACAGTCCGCGACGAAGCGGAGCCACTGACGGAAGCGCAGCCACTGACACTCATACCGCCGCGGGTGCCTGGCTGCCACGTCCGGGCACCCCGCGCGGGCGGGCGCGCTACGGGGATTCGACGATGGGCGGGGTGGCCCACCGGCCGAGGTACTCCAGGATGGTGTCCCGCATGAACGTACTGGACTCCCGCGCCCGCTCCTCCCAGGCGAACACGCAGGTGGTGACGATGCCGTCGAACCCGACCGACTCCAGTGTCGCGAAGAACTCGTCGAAGTCGACCTCGCCCTGCCCGATGTCGAGATGCTGGTGGACCGTGACCTGCGACCCCGGCGGGTTGACGATGTAACGCAGGCCCGAGGAGGCGGTGTGGTCGAAGGAGTCGGCGACATGGACCATGGCCAGCAGATCGCCCGCCTTCTCCATGATGCCCCTGCAGTCGTTGCCCTGATGGAACGTGTGCGGAGCGCAGTACAGGAACGACACCTGGGGCGAGTTGATGCCCCGGATGACGTCGATCGCCCGCTTGCCGTCCTCCTCCCAGTCATCGGGGTGCGGCTCGATGACGAGCCGGATCCCCTCCCGTTCGAAGACCGGCAGGAGCTCCTCCATGGAGCGCCAGAACTGCCGTTCGCACCCGGCGGCCTGGCGCGGGTTGCCGTTGAACTCCGAGTTCATCGTGTCGACCCCGAGGTCGACCGCGATCTGGATCGCCCGCTTCCAGTACCGGACCGCGGCCTGCCGGTCGTCTTCGTCGGGCCCCGACCACCGGTACAGCGGTAGCACCGACGAGACTCCCACGCCGGCGCCGGTGAGCGCCTTCCTGAACCGCCGCACGGTGTCGTCGTCGACGCGCGGGTGGTTGAAGAAGGGCGTGAAGTCCTCCCGTGGGGACAGCTCGATCCACTCGTAGCCCAGCTCGGCCACGAGCGACGGCAACCGCAGCAGGGGAACCTCCCGGAACATGTACGGGTCAAGGGCGAGCTTCATGTATCCGCGCCCCCGTACACCTCGGCGCGGTCGACCAGGTCGACACGGACCGGCTGGCCGGTCGCGAGCGACTGCATGCCGGCCGTGCACACCGCCACGGCGGCGTAGCCGTCCCAGGCGGTCGGGCCGACGACGTCCCCCCGCCTACACGCGTCGACCCACGCCTGGACCTCCAGGTCGTAGGCGCGGCCGAAACGGTCGCGGAAGTCGTCCGGGATGTACCCGCCGTAGCGGTTGTCGCGGCGGACGAACACGCTCTGCCCCAGCCCGATCGTGACGTTGCCGCACTCGGCGACCGCCTCGCAGCGGACCTCGTACCCGACCTGGCTGTTGACGAAGACCTCCGTGGTGGCCATGCCGCCACCCGCCATCCGGAAGATCGCCACCTGGGGGTCGAGGATCCCGTCCGCCGCCCGGCCGGTCGGCTTCGGCGCGAGCACCGTGATGGTGTCGATCTCGTCGTCGAACAGCCAGCGGCACACGTCGACCTCGTGTACCAGCGAGTCGCGGACGATCATCTCGGAGCGGAACGAGTCCCCGACGGACTTGTTGCGATGGACGTTGTGCACGAGCAGCAGCCGCCCCAGCCCGCCGGCTTCGAGCAGCCGCTTCATCTCGGCGTACTCGGGGTCGAAGCGCCGCATGAAGCCGACCTGGATGAGGGGCGAGCCGGCCTTGCGCTCGGCTTCGACGACGCGCAGCGCGGACTCGCTGTCCATGGTCAGCGGCTTCTCGCACAGGGTGTACTTGCCGTGCGCGACGCAGGCGAGGACCTGCTCCTCGTGGACGAATCCGGGCGAGGCTATGAGCACGGCGTCGACGCCCTCGTCGGCGATGAGGTCGAGCGGGTCCGGGATGGCGCGGACGCCGTCGTAGCGGGCGGCCAGCGCGGCGGCGCGGGCGGTGTCCGGGTCGGAGACCGCGACCAGCGTCGCGCCGGCGATGCGGTGGACGAGCCGGTCGGCGTGGTCGGCGCCCATCACGCCGACACCGACGACCCCGACCCGCAAAGCGGAGGTACTCATGCCGTCTGCTCTTCCTCTTCTTCGCGCTCGATGGCCGCGAGCTCGTCGGGGTTGAGCACGGGCGACTCGACGTGACCGGGCGCCACCTCGGCGGGCGCGGCGACCCGGCCCGGATCGACCCCGCTCAGCTCGTGGCTGAGCTCTTCGAGCTCCTGACCGCCGGCCATCTCCCTGGTCAGCTGCTCCAGCGTCAACGCGTCGCGGTGCGCGTCGAGCACGACCCGGCCCAGCTTGAGGATGACGAAGTGGTTGCCGACCAGGTACGCGTGGTGCGGGTTGTGGGTGATGAAGATGACGCCCAGGCCGGCGTCGCGTGCCTTGACGATGTACCGCAGGACGACGCTGGACTGCTTGACGCCGAGCGCCGCGGTCGGTTCGTCGAGGATGATGACCCTGGCTCCGAAGTAGATGGCGCGGGCGATGGCGATGCACTGGCGCTGTCCGCCGGAGAGCCCGCCGACGGGGCGGTCCAGATCGGGGATCACCACCCCCATCTTGGTCAGCTCCTCGTCGCAGATCCGCTTCATCCGGGCGATGTCCAGGGTGCGCAGCGGCCCCTTGCGGAGCTCGTTGCCGAGGAAGAAGTTCCGCCACACCGACATCAGCGGCGCGAGCGCGAGATCCTGGTACACGGTGGCGATGCCGCCGGCCTGGGCGGCGCGCGGCGAGGCGAACCGGCACTCGACACCGTCGAGCTTCATCGCGCCGTCGGTGTAGTCGTGCAGTCCGGCGATGATTTTGATCAGTGTGGACTTGCCGGCGCCGTTGTCACCGAGGACGCAGGTGACCTCGCCCTGGCGCACGTTGATGCTGACGTCGCGCAGCGCGTGCACGTTGCCGTAGCTGAAGCCGACGTTGTCGAGCTGGAGAACCGGGGCGGCCGACCGGTCGGTGGTCACGGCGCTCATCTGAGGTCCGCCTTCTTCTTGACGTACACGTTCACGATGGTCGCGAGCAGCAGCATCACCCCGAGGAACGTCTTGAACCAGTCGGGGTTCCAGCCGGCGTAGTTGATGCCGAGCTGCGTCATTCCGAAGATCAGCGCGCCGATCGAGGCGCCGACCACCGAGCCGTACCCGCCGGTGAGCAGGCAGCCGCCGATCACGGCGGCGATGATGAAGATGAACTCCTTGCCGACGCCCTCCCCGGACTGCACGGTGTTGAACTGGAACAGCAGATGCATGCCGGACAGCCAGGCGCAGAATCCCACCGCCATGAACAGGCCGATCTTCGTTGCCTTGACCGGCACGCCGACGGCGCGGGCCGCGGCGGCGTCGCCGCCGACGGCGAAGATCCAGTTGCCGACCCTGGTACGCAGCAGGACGTAGGCCGCGACAAGGGTCAGCACGACCCAGTACAGGACGGTGATCTTCAGGGTGACCGGCCCGACGGTGACCTCGGAGCCGAACATGGTGTGGGCGCTGTGGAAGCCGTCCATGTCGGTGATGTCCGCGGTGGCGACGTTGCCGGTCAGCAGCCGCGTGACGCCGAGGTTGACGCCCTGCAGGATGAAGAACGTGGCCAGCGTGACGAGGAAGCTCGGCAGGCCGGTCTTGAACAGCAGCCACCCGTTGAACGCACCCACGGCCACCGAGACGACCAGCGCCAGGAGGATACCGACCCAGACGTTGAGGCCGAAGTTCCAGGCGAGGAGCGACGCGGACAGGCCGGACGTGGTCACCGCGACGCCGGCGGACAGGTCGAACTCGCCGCCGATCATGAGCAGAGCCACGGGTACGGCCATGATGCCGATGGTCGAGGCGCCGTAGAGGATCGTCCCGACGTTGGCGACGTTACGGAACGGCGGCGCGACCGCCATGAACAGTGCGAAGATCACGATCGCGCCGATGAGCGACCCGACCTCGGGCCGGCTCAGCAGCCGGGCCGCCAGCGGGCGATGGGCGACCCGGTCGTCCCGGGCCGCCTCCCCCCTGCTCGGCTCTATCGCCGCAGCAGTCATGTCAGCTCACCTCGTGCCGTTGCCGGCGAACTTCTCGACCGCGGCGACGTTGGTCTTGTCGATGAACGCGGGGCCGGTCAGGGTCGCCTGGCCACCACCGAGCATGTTGCCGTTGGTCTTGTACAGCCACAGGCTGTCGACGGCGAGGTAGCCCTGCAGGTAGGGCTGCTGGTCGACCGCCCAGTCCACCTGGCCGTTCTTGATGGCGGTCACGAGGTCCTTGTTGGTGTCGAACGTGACGACCTTGGCGGAGCTGTTGGCGTCCTTGACCGACTTGATGGCGGTCAGCGCGAACGGCGCGCCGAGGGTCAGCACGTGGTCGATGCTCGGGTCCTGCTGGAGCTTCGAGGTGATGGCCGCCTGGACGCTCGGCATGTCGGTGCCGGTGACGTAGATCTTCTCGGTGTTGGGGAACGTGGTCTTCACGCCGTCGCACCGGGCCTCCAGGCCGACGTGGCCCTGCTCCTGGATGACGCAGAGCGCCTTCTTCGCGCCGTCCTTGGTGAGCCGCTCGCCGGCCGCCTCGCCCGCGATCTTCTCGTCCTGGCCGAAGTAGCCGAGGACCCCCATGCTCTTCCAGGCGTCAATGCCGCCGTTGAGCGCGACGACGGGGATGCCGCCCTGGACGGCCTTCATCACGTTGGCCTTCATGGCGTCCGGCTTGGCCAGGGTGACCGCGATGCCGTCGACCTTCTTGTCGATCGCCGACTGGACCAGGTTGGCCTGGTTCGCGCCGTCCGGGTCGGACTGGTACTGCAGGTCGACGTTGTCCTTCTTCGCCGCGGCCTCGGCGCCCTTGCGAACCAGGTCCCAGAAGGTGTCGCCCGGTGCCGCGTGGGTGATGAGCGCGACCGTCATCTTCGGAGTACCGGCGTTCCCGGCGTTGGCGGTGCCCCCACTGGTGGACTGCTTGCCGCCGCTGGAGCTACAGGCCGCGAGGGCGAGCGCCGTCAGGGCGCCGGCCGCCACTAAGGAGATACGGGATGTACGGACCACGGTTCTTCCTTTCGTCATCCGGGATTGCTGCGTTGGTGTGTTCGTTGGTGCGTTCGCCTCGTTGGGAGTCGGATCGGTGTAGGGGAAAGGGTCAGCGCAGTGGGCCACCGGACCGCAGGTACGCCAGGGTCCGGGTGGCGATGGGCAGGGGGCGGTCGGCGGGGCACGGGTACATGTCCTGCTCGACGATGGCGAAGATCTCGACGTCCAGCTCCGCCAGGGCCGCCAGGATGGGCGGCATCTCAGGTACGCCGGTGGGCGGTTCGCACATGGCACCCATCCGTACGGCCTCGCCGAAGCCGATGCCGTCGGCGTGCACGGCCGCGACGACCGCCGGGTCGACCTGCTTGAGGTGCACGTAGCCGATCCGCTCGGGGTAGTCGCGGATCAGCTTCAGGCTGTCGCCGCCACAGTAGGCGATGTGCCCGGTGTCCAGGCACAGGCCCACCAGGTCGGGGTCGGTCTCGTGGAGGAACCGCTCGACGTTGGCGTGGGTGTCCACATGGGTGTCGGCGTGCGGGTGGAACTGGATCCGCAGGCCGAACTCCTCGCGGATCTGGTGGGCGAGCCGGTTCATCCGCGCGGCGTACGCGGGCCACTGCTCGTCGGTGAGCTGGGCCTCCTCGAGCACCGCCCCGGTCTGCGGATCCCGCCAGAAGTCCGGGATGACCACGAGGTGTGCCGCACCCATGGCAGCGGTCAGCGAGGCCGCCGCCGAGACCTCCTTCCAGGTGCTGTCCCAGGAGTCCGGGCGGTGCAGGTGCTCGAAGATCGTTCCGGCGGTCATCGTCAGGCCCCGCCGGTCGAGCTCGTCGCGCAGCCGGGCGGGGTCGGTGGGCAGGTAGCCGTACGGCCCCAGCTCGATCCGCGAGTAGCCGGCGGCGGCGACCTCGTCCAGGAACCGTTGCCAGGGTGTCTGCTGTGGATCGTCGGCGAACCACACCCCCCAGCTGTCCGGGGCGCTGCCGATCATGGCCGGTCGGCTCATCGGTCGGTCCTCTCTGTGGGCGCCAGGTGCGGGCGCTGGGTCGTCCTGTGCGCGGCATACGTTCCGTAGGCCCGCCGGGTGCTGTCGAGCTCGCTGACCTGGCTGACCGGGACGTCCCACCAGGCGTCGCTGTCCGGGGCGTGGACGCCCGGGTCGGTCTCGACGTGGATCACGACGGGACCGCCGTCGGCGGGGGCGGCCTTGGCGTCCTTGATGGCCTGCTCCAGCTCGGCGCGGCTGTGCACCTCGATCACGGTGGCGCCGAGGCTGCGGGCGTTGGCGGCCAGATCGACCGGCAGCTTCTCCCCGTCGAGGCGGCCGGTGGCGGGGTCGCGGAAGCGGTACCGGGTACCGAAGCGCTGCGACCCGAGAGACTCCGACAGCGAGCCGATGGAGTGGAAACCGTGGTTCTGCACCAGCACCACGATGATCTTGACTCGCTCCTGCACCGCGGTGACCAGTTCGGTCGGCATCATCAGGTACGAGCCGTCGCCCACCAGGACGAACACGTCCCGGTCCGGATCGGCCAACCGTACCCCGATGCCGCCGGGAATTTCGTAGCCCATGCACGAGTAGCCGTACTCGACGTGGTAGGCCTTGCGGTCGCGTACCCGCCACAGCTTGTGCAGGTCGCCCGGCATCGAGCCGGCGGCGCACACGACCACGTCCCTCGGGTCGGACAGCTCGTTGACGCAGCCGAGCACGGTGCCCTGGGTGAGCACGCCGTCGGCGAGCGCGTCGGTGACGTCGGCGGGCGGGTGGTAGGCCGCCTCCACCTGCGCGTCCCACTCCCGCCACAGCGTCGCCTGGCGGTCGACGTACGCCGGGTCCACGGCGAAGCCGTCGAGGGCCGCGGTGAGCGCGGCGAGCGCCTCGCGGGCGTCGGCCACCACCGGCAGGCCCGCCAGCTTCCCGGCGTCGAAGCGGGCGACGTTGATGTTGACGAAGCGGACGTCCGGGTGCTGGAAGGCGGTGTGCGACGCGGTCGTGAAGTCGCTGTAGCGGGTACCGACACCGATGACGACATCGGCCTCCCGGGCGAGCGCGTTCGCCGCCGTCGTACCCGTCGCGCCGATCGCGCCCATCGCCTGCGGGTGGCCGTGCGGCAGCGCGCCCTTGCCGGCCTGGGTCTCGCCGACCGGGATCCCGGTCAGCTCGCAGAAGGCGCGCAGCGCGTCCTCGGCGCCGGAGTAGTGCACGCCGCCGCCGGCCACGATGAGCGGCCGCTGGGCCGCGCGGATCGCGGCCGCGGCCTCGACGATGTCGACCGCCTCCGGCAGCGGCCGGGCCACCCGCCAGACCCGCTCGGCGAACAGCTCGACCGGCCAGTCGAACGCCTCGGCCTGCACGTCCTGCGGCAGTGCGATGGTCACCGCGCCCGTCTCCACCGGGTCGGTGAGCACCCGCATCGCGTTCAGCAGCGCCGTGGGCAGCTGCTCCGGCCGGTTGACCCGGTCGAAGAAGCGCGACAGCGGACGGAACGCGTCGTTGACGGTGATGTCCGCGGCGTACGGGACCTCCAGCTCCTGCAGCACCGGCCCGGCCACCCGCGTGGCGAACGTGCCGGACGGCAGCAGCAGCACCGGCAGGCGGTTGACGGTGGCGAGCGCCGCGCCGGTGAGCATGTTGGTCGAGCCGGGGCCGACCGACGCGGTGCAGGCCCAGGTCTGCAGCCGGTCGGACTGCCGGGCGTACGCGACCGCCGTGTGCACCATGGCCTGCTCGTTGCGGGCCAGCACGTACGGCAGGCGCGCCCCGCTTTCGGCGAGCTCGTGCTGCAGCAGCGCCTGGCCGAGGCCGGCCACGTTGCCGTGGCCGAAGATCCCGACGCACCCGGCGAACAGCTTCTGGCGCCGGCCGTCCCGCTCGCTCCACTGGTTGGCCAGGAAGCGTACGACGGCCTGGCCCACGGTCAGGCGCACCGTACTCATCGGAGCCCTCCCATCGGCAGTCGGGGATCGACATCCTGCGTGGCCCATGACCCGCGGACCCAGCCGTGGGCCGGGTCGTCGCAGATCAGCCAGGCCCGGGTCGCGCCGGGGCCGGCCATCACGTTGAGGTAGTACAGGTCGTAGCCGGGCGGGGCCATCGCCGGCCCGTGCCACCCGTGCGGCACGAGGACCACGTCGCCGGAGCGGACCTCGGCGAGGACCTCGATCGGCCGCGCGGCGGTGCCGTAGACCCGTTGGTAGCCAACGGGATCCGCACCGGCGGGCGCACCCGGCTCGGCGCGTACCTCGAAGTAGTAGATCTCCTCGAGCGCGGTCTCCACGCCGTCGCGCTCCTCGTCATGCTTGTGCGGCGGGTACGAACTCCAGTTGCCGGCCGGGGTGACGACCTCGCAGGCGATGATCGAGTCGGCGTCGAGCACCTGCGGCGTACCGAAGTTGCGCACCTCGCGGGAGGCCATCCCGGCACCGCGCAGCTCCACGGGTACGTCGGTCACGGGCACGCGGCGGAACGGCAGCGGTGCCGGCCGCTTCGTCGCCTTCGCACCACAGAGTGCGACCTTTGCCGGACCGTCGCTCGCGTTGCGTACGGCCAGCCGCGCGCCCCGCGGCACGTAGGCGACATCCGTCGGGCCGGCGAAGACGCTTTCCCGCCCGGTGAGCTGGGCCTCGTGCCGCTCCCCCGCGTGGTCGGTTGCCGTGACGTCGAAGCTGCCGGCCAACGGCACGACGATGACCTCGCTGTCCCCGGTGGACAGCGTCACCTCGCCGGCCAGCTGGAGGGTGGCCACCCGCAGGCTCGTGTGTTCCCACCCGTCGAGCGCATCGGTGATCGACACCTCGAAGTCGCCCGCGCCGGCCGTACCGTACGGGTGGACCCACCGCTCGGTCATCGCACTTCTCCGTGCACGAGCCGGGCGGCCGCATCGACGGCGGCGGCCACGTCGCCGTCCGGCGGGAACAGCAGCGCCCGCCCGACGACCAGGCCGCGCACGGCCGGCAGGTCGAGGGCCCGACCCCACCTGGCGAACGTCTCGTCCGGACGCCCGCTCGGGTCACCGCCGAGCAGCAGGGTCGGCAGCGTCGTGGCGTCCATGACCCGCTCCAGGTCGTCGACGACCGGCAGCTTCAGCCAGGTGTGCCGGCTCGTCGCCCCGAGCCCGGCGGCGATGTGGATCGACTTGATGGTCGAGTCGGGGTCGAGCAGGTTGCGTACCCGGTCGTCCTCGCGTACGGACAGGAAGGGCTCCACCATCGCCATGACGCCGTGGGCCGCCAACTCTCCGATCGCGCGGGCGGTCGCCTCGAGGGTCGCCACGGTACGCGCGTCGCCGAGGCAGATCCGGGTCAGCATCTTGCCGCCGTCCAGGCCCCGCGCCGCGATCTCGGCCGGCGTGTACGCGGTGAACCGGTCGTCGAACTCGAAGACCGAGCCCTGCAGCCCGCCCCGGTTCATCGACCCGATCGCGACCTTGTCCTCCAACTCCCCCATGAGGAGCAGGTCGTCGAGGATGTCGGGCGTGCCGAGCACACCGTCGACTCCCGGGCGCGACAGCGCCACGGCGAGGCGCTCCAACAGGTTGCTGCGCGAGGCCATGGCCTGGCGATCGTCGCGGACGCCGAGCGCGCCGCGGGCGGGGTGGTCCGCGGCCACGATGAGCAGCCGGCCGTCCGCCCCTACCAGTTCGCGGCGCTTGCGGGCGTTCCACCCGTCGGCGATCCGCTGCGGCTCGCGTACCCGGATCTCGGTCAGCTCGGCGATGTCCGGGCGGCGTGACGTCGTGGTCATCGGCGCTCCTCCTGTCCCTGGCCGGCGCTCGCGGCCCCCGTTGCTTCCCGGCCGGCGAGCACCGACTCGACCTCGGCCTGTGTGGGCATGGCGCCCGAGCACTCGAGCCGGGAGGCGACGATGGCGCCGGCCACGTTGGCGAACCGCAGCACACGACGCAGATCCCAGCCGCTGAGCAGGCCGTGGACGAGCGCGCCGCCGAAGGCGTCGCCGGCGCCGAGGCCGTTGACGACCGTGACCGGGAACGGCGGCACCTCGACGCGCTCATCGGCGGTGGCGGCGAGCACGCCCTTGGGCCCCTGTTTGACGATGGCCAGCTCGATGCCGCGTTCGAGCAGGGCGTCCGCCGCGCGCCGCGGATCGGTCTCACCGACGGCGACCTGGCACTCCTCCCGGTTGCCGACCGCGACCGTGACGTGCTCGAGCGCCTTTCCCACCTGGGCGCCGGCCTCGGCCGGGTCCGGCCAGAACATGGGCCGGTAGTCGAGGTCGAGGATCGTGTACGGCCGGCGGCCGCGGGCCTGCCAGGCCGCGAAGTGCGCCGACCGGGACGGCTCCTGCGACAGTCCGGTGACGGTCGCCCAGAAGACGGCCGCATCGCGGATCGCGTCGGTCGGAATCCCGTCCGCGGTGATCATCAGGTCCGGTGCGATCGGATACCGGTAGAAGTACAGCGGGAAGTCGTCCGGTGGGAAGACCTCGCAGAAGGTCACCGGCGTCGGCGGGCCGTCGACCTCGGTGACGAAGGTGTCGTCCACATTGAACTCACGCAGCGCGCGGTGGATGTAGCGGCCGAACGGGTCGCGGCCGGTGCGCGTGACGATCGCGGTCCGGCGCCCGTACCGGGCCGCGGCCACCGACACGTTGGTCGCGCTGCCACCGAGGAACTTCTCGAAGCGCCGGACGTCCTCGAGCCCCACACCGTGGTCGAGCGGGTAGATGTCCACCCCGCACCGGCCCATCGCCACCAGGTCGTACGTCGTCATCGGCTCAAGCCCCGGCCACGGCGAGCAGGTGCGCGATGCTCGCCCGTACGTCGGCGACCGGGCCTTCGCCGCCGGGCTCGCCAGCCAGGATCGTGTCCTGCTCCAGGACGTACCAGCCGGTGTACCCGTTACTCTCGAGCGCGGCGACGATGGCGTGGATGTCGACGTCGCCGGTACCGAGCGGGACGTACATGCCGCCCGCCACGGCCTCGGTGTAAGTCGCCTCGCCGGACCGCACCCGCGTGGCCCAGTCCAGCCGTACGTCTTTGAGATGGGTGTGGGCGATCCGCTCCGGGTGCTGTCGCGCCACCGCGACCGGGTCGCCGCCGCCGATGAGCAGGTGCCCGGTGTCCAGGCACAGCCCGATGCGGCTGCCGGCGAGCACGCGCGTGGTCTCCTCGCCGCTTTCGACCATCGTGCCGACGTGCGGGTGCAGCGTGGCCACGAGCCCACGGCCGGCCGCGGCGTCGGTGATGCGGTCGAGGTTGCCCAGCAGGGTCGACCAGCCGGACTCGTCGAGGACCGGCCGGTCGTCGTACCCGTCCCGGCCGGTCGCGGCGGCGATGACGACCGTCGAGGCGTGCGCCGCGACCAGGCCGTCGATCGCGCGCTCGACCTCCGGCAGCGGGTCGTGGCCGGCGTCGTGCAGGACGACCGGGACGAACTGCCCGACCGCCTGCAAGCCGTACCCGGCCAGGGTCGCCGCCTTGGCCGCCGGCTCGTCGGGCAGGAAGCCGTCGGGGCCGAACTCCGTGGCGGTCAGCCCGAGTTCGCGCATCTGGCGCAGGACGGTGTCGGGTTCGAGCTGGTGGCCCCAGCCGGGGACCTCGCAGACGCCCCAGGAGATGGGCGCACCGGCGATACGCTCAGCCACGGTCATGGTTCTCAGAACCCCTTGATCTCGGAGAGGGCGACGGGACGGCGCTGCGCCCGGGACAGCTCGCACGCCTCGGCGATGCGGAAGGCCTCGAGCGCGTCGTGGACGGTGCACGGCGAGGGCCGCTCGCCGCGGGCGACGTCCGCAAAGGCGGTGAGCTCGGCCCGGTAAGCCGGGAGGAACCGTTCCATGAACGACCACTTCTGCGGCCCACGGGGGAAATCGACGCCCGCTTCCGCGGAGCGCATGGCCAGTGAGTGATCCAGCCCGACGGCGATGGTGCCCTTCTCGCCGTGCAGCTCCATGCGTACGTCATGACCGCCGCCGTTGTAGCGGGTCGAGGAGACGAGGACGATCGTGCCGTCGTCGAGGGTCAGCAGCGCCCCGGCGGTGTCCACGTCACCGGACTCGGCGAAGAAGTCGGCGCCCTTGTTGGCGCCGGTCGCGTAGACGGTGCTCACCTCCCGCCCGGTGACGAACCGGAGGATGTCGAAATCATGGACGTTGCAGTCGCGGAAGATGCCCCCGGAGGTCGGGATGTACGAGGCGTGCGGCGGGGCCTGGTCGTGGGTGTTGGCCCGGATGGTGTGGATGAAGCCCAGCTCGCCCGACTCCACGGCGTGCCGCGCGCGGCGGTAACCGGCGTCGAAACGGCGCTGGAAGCCGACGTGCACCGGCACGTCGCTGGCCGCGACGAGCTCGGCCAGCGTGATCGTCTCATCCAGGGTCGCTGCCACCGGCTTCTCGCAGAAGGTCGGCACCCCGGCCGCGATGGCCTGGCGCAGCAGCGGCGCGTGCCCGGGGGTGGCCGTGGCGATCACGAAGCCGTCCAGGCCCGACGCGAGGAGCGCCTCGACATCGTCGGCCACCTGGGCCCCGAGCCCGTCGGCGACGTTCTTGGCGGCTTCGATGTCGACGTCCGTCACGACCAACTCGTCGACGAAGTCGAGACCCGACAGGGTCTTGGCATGGAAGGCACCGATCCGTCCGACACCCGCGAGCCCGATGCGCATTCGCATCCCATCCAATCCAGGTTGTTGGTCCGTGACGTTGTTGGTTCTGACGTTGTCGTTTCGTCCACGTCGTTGGTTCGTCCACGTCCTTGGTTCGTCCACGTTGCTGGTTCGTCCGCGTTGCTGGTTCGCGCCTCTCAGGGCGCGAGGCCGGGGCTCCAGCCGACCGTTGCCGGGTAGCCTGCGCTTCTAGTGAACATCACGTCAATACTTTGTTCTGACATTTTTACGTAACGTCTTTCTAACCGGCCTGGGGTACACTTTGTGCCGTGGCAATCCAAGTCGGCGTGACGATCGACCGCTCCTCCCCCGTGCCCCTGTACCACCAGCTCGCGGAGCAGCTCAGCGGCGCCATCGCCAGCGGCCAGCTGCAGCCCGGCGACCCTTTCGAGAACGAGATCGCCCTCGCGGAGCGGCTGAACCTGTCGCGACCGACGGTGCGTCGGGCCATCCAGGAGCTGGTCAGCCAGGGCCTGCTGCTACGTCAGCGCGGTCTGGGCACCACCGTCGCGAACCGCAAGGTCCACCGGCGCGCCGAGCTCACCAGCCTCTACGACGACCTCAAGCGGGCCGGCGGTCGACCGACCACGACCGTCCTCAGCCACGAACTGGTGCGGGACGAGCAGGTGGCGGCTGCGCTCGACCTGCCCGCCGACGCCGAACTACTCTCGATCGTCCGGTTGCGGCTCTCCGACGATCAGCCGCTGGCCGTCCTCCGTAACTGGCTGCCCCCGGCGTACAACGACATCACCCGCGAGTGCCTGGAAACCGAGGGCATGTACGCCGTCCTGCGGGACCGCGGCGCCCGTCCCGTCGTCGCGCATCAGACGATCAGCGCCCGGATGCCGACCGCGGCGGAGCGGCGCCACCTCCGGCTCAAGTCCTCGGAGCCCGTTCTCACGATGACGCGCAGCGCCTTCGACGCGACGGGCAACCCCGTCGAGTACGGCGACCACTGCTACCGGGCGCAGGACTACAGCATCGAGGTCATGCTCGACAAGCGGTGAAGTGAGGCGTCGCGCCGAACCTCGGCCGTACACCTCCGCGCGGCTACCGCCACTCGCCGGTAGCGAGAAGGTGTCGCAGCGTCTCCGTGTACGGCGCGAGGTCGAGACCCTGGCCGACCACCCACTCGTCGTTGTAGTAGGTGTGGGCGTAGCGGTCACCGTCGTCGCACAGCAGCGTCACCACGCTGCCCGCCTGCCCTGCGGCGCGCATGCCGGCGATGATGCACAGCGCGCCCCACAGGTTGGTGCCGGTTGAGCCCCCCGCCCGCCGGCCCGTCACTTCCGCGAGCAGACGCATCGCCGCGAGCGAGGCCGCGTCGGGCACCTGGATCATCCGGTCGATCACGGTCGGTATGAAGCTCGGCTCGCACCGGGGTCGGCCGATGCCCTCGATGCGCGACCCACGTCCGGTGGTCCGGGCCAGGTCACCCTCGACCCAACCGTCGAAGAACGCCGAGTTCTCCGGATCAACCACCGCCAGGCTGGTGCTGTACCTGCGGTACCGCACGTACCGGCCGATCGTGGCGCTGGTGCCGCCGGTACCCGCGCCTACGACGATCCAGCTCGGCACCGGGTGCCGCTCGAGCGCCATCTGGTTGAAGATCGACTCGGCGATGTTGTTGTTGCCGCGCCAGTCGGTGGCCCGCTCGGCGAAGGTGAACTGGTCGAGGAAGTGCCCACCGGTCTCCGCAGCGACCCGGTGGGCCTCGTCGTACACGGCCGTCGGATCGGCGACGAGGTGGCACCGGCCGCCGTGGAACTCGATCAGCGCGATCTTCTCCGGGCTCGTCGAAGCCGGCATGACCGCGACGAACGGCAGGCCGAGCAGCCGGGCGAAGTACGCCTCGGACACCGCGGTGGACCCGCTCGACGCCTCCACGATCGTCATCCCCTCCCGGATCCAGCCGTTGGCCAGTCCGTAGAGGAAGAGCGAGCGAGCCAGTCGGTGCTTCAGGCTGCCGGTGGGGTGTACCGACTCGTCCTTGAGGTACAGGTCGATGCCCCAGTCCGCCGGCAGCGGGAAGACGTGCAGGTGGGTGTCGGCGGACCGGTTCGCGTCCGCTTCGACTCGGCGAATCGCCTCGTCCACCCATGCACGGGCGGACCCGCTGTACCGGTCGACCGACCGGACCGGCTGGCTGTCCAAGGTATGGCTCACGCGTCAGAGCGTAACGGGAGCCCTGGTCCTCAGATCATCGTGTCGCCAGGTCGTCGCATCGTCAGGTTGTCGTGGTAGGGCACCGACCCGTCCGGATCCAGCGTCGCCGCCGTGGCGACCCGGGCCCGTCACGTCGGCGGGTTCCGGGTGGTTACGGGTCCCGGCGGCTTGTTCCGGGCACGTACGACCAGCCAGACGGCCACGCCCACGCCGCCGAGGAACAGGACGGCGACGACCCCCAGGCAGACGAACAGCAACGGGCTGAACTTCAGCGGGGCCGCACCGGAAACGTCGATGCTGGGCTCGGCCGCCGGCTGCGACACCGCGGCGCCCGGGCTGCTGGGACCGCTGGTCGCCGGTGCCGGTGACTCCGGTGGAACGTTGGCCGTGAGGGCGGCGACCAGGTTGAGTACCCCGTAGCCGTACTCGGGGTCGCGGCCCGGCGCGCCCTTGTCGGTGGCGGTGGCGGTGAGCCGGTGCACCACCTCTTTCGCCGGCAGGTTCGGGTACTTGGACCGGATGAGCGCCGCGGCGCCGGAGACAATGGCGGTGGCGTCGCTGGTGCCGTTGCCGTCGCAGTACGCGTTGTGCTCGCAGGTGGAGAGAACGTCGACACCGGGGGCGGCGAGTACGACCTCCGGCCCGGTCATTGAGATCGGGGCGAGCGCACCATCACGGCCGATCGCGCCTACGGCGACCACGCCCGGAAGGCGCGCGGGGTAGATCACGCTGCCATCGACCGGCCGGTTACCGGCCGCCGCGACGATGACCACGTCGGCGTCCAGGGCGTCCTGGACCGCGTGCTCCAGGGCACCATCGATGCCGCTGGCGAGCGAAATCGAGATCACCTTCGCGCCGTCGGTGATGGCGGTCTCGATGGCGTCCGGCAGGCTGCCCTTACCGGCGAACTCCGTCTGATTGACGCGGATCGGCAGGATCTTGGCGTGGGGGGCGATACCCTGCACCCCGTCGGCACCGCCGGGACCGTGGCCGTGAGCGGCGATCAATCCAGCCATCGCGGTGCCGTGTTTGGCGACGTCCTGCTGGCCCTTGGTGTCCGCGCCGGTCAGGTCGACCCCGGGCAGCACGTTGCCGGCGAGGTCCGGATGGTCGGCGTTGACCCCGGTGTCGATGACCGCGACGGTCACACCGTCGCCCTGGCTGATCCGGTGTGCCTGCGCGACATGGAGGAAGTCCAGGTGCCACTCGTCGTCGCGGATCTGGTCGGCCGCCGCCGGTGGGGCGGCGGCCAGCACGGCCGCGAGGGTGCAGGGCAGAACCGCCCACCAGCGGCGTAGCCGACGGATCAACGGTCGATCCCGATGACACCGGGTCCGGCGTCGTGTGACCTCGGCTGCTCGTCCGGCTCGATCACCGGCGCGACGCCATCGGCGACCGCCCACGGGTTGTCCGGATCCCAGGTCCGCTCCTCGCCGTCGTCGCCGCCGTGGCCGCGCCGCTGCCCACCGAGGACGCCGGGACCGCCACGACCGCGTACGCCACCGCCCGCCTGAGCGACCGGCTCACCGGCGACGGCAGCACCGCCACGCGCGCGTACGCCACCGCCTGTCTCAGCGATCGGCTCACCGGCGGCGGGCCGCACTCCCCCACGCACGCCGGCCTCGTCCTGGCCGAGGACACCGCCGACCGGGTTGACCCGACGGGCACCGCCCGCACCGCGCACCGTCGCGTTGTTGAGACCGGGCTCGCCGCCGAGGACGCCGCCGGGTGGCAGTGCCCGCCCGCCCGGTCCCAAGCGGGTGCCGACCGGCTTTTCGACGCCGAGGCCGGGCTCGGCGGTCGCCGCGCGCGGGGTGGTCGGTCGCAACGTGCCGTCGAGCGCGCCGTACACGGACGGCACGCCGAGCACGAGGCCGGTCGTCAGGCCGGCGGTCACATCGGTCGCCGGGTTGGACGTCTGGCTCGCCGGCCCGACGACGGGTCCGGTGACCGGTGACGGGCCGTTCGTGCCGCCGGACAGCACCGGCGCCGGCGACGTTCCGTCCGCGCCGCCCGGCTGATCGGTACCGGCGCCTACGGGCGCGACCGACGTGTAGGAGGCACGGGTGTGTGCCGGCGGCGCAATCGCCGGCGGTCGGACCGCGCCGCCACTCGAACCACCGGGGGTGTACGGATGGGGAGTCTCTCCGCCGCGCCCGGGCATCGGCGGCGTGTACGAGGGGGGCATCTCCATGTGGGACGACGCGTCCTGAGCCGTGCCGGCCAGCGTGGCCATGGCGGTCCGAGCCTGCTGGTTGAGCTGGGCCTGGCGGCCGTCGGGCACCGGCGGCGAGGTGAACAGCTCCATGGCGCCCTTACCGAGGAACCCGCCCACGACCCGGCCCGCGCTGCTGACCAGACCACCGGCCACGGGGCCGCCGGCGACCTGCCCCGCGGCGGCGCCCGCCGCGCCGCCAGCCGCCTGCGCCGCGTTGAGCTCGGCGTGGTAGGCGGCCAACTTCTTCTCGTTGGCGACGTACTCGTGGTACAGCGGCGTCACCGTGTCGTGGGTGCGTTCGATCTCGCCGGCGACATGGTCGAGCAGCCGGGCGTTGGTCCCGGCCGCGTTCGCGGTCGCGTCGACGGCGTCCAGGAGGTTGTCGAGGTGGTGCAGGTACGCCGCGGATGCCGCGTTCTCGTCCGGCGGCCACTGCGCGACCAGGTCCGCGCGGTAGCCGCGCAGGGTGTCGGCGTGCCCGCGCAGCATCCCCTCGGCCCGCTGCCACGCCTGGATCTGCGCACGGGTCTGCGGAAGGCCCTGCTTGGCTGCGTCGACCATCGTGTACAGCTGCTTGACGTCGAACACGCCGTAGTCGCCGCCGCTCACTGCGCCACCACCCGACCGTGCGCGTGAGGCTCGGCCGGAAGGATCAGGTTCGCGTTCACCTCGTCCGCGGTCGCCCGCGCGAACCCGTCGGCGTCGCCGTAGCGGGTGGCGATGACGTCGGCCGCCTGTGCCAGCGCCTGGCTGCCCTGGTCGATGTTGTACAGCGCCTTCAGCGTCGTCCGCATGCACTCCGTGTAGACGTCCTGCAGCCAGACCCACTGCTCGCCGGCGATGTGACCACCGATCGTGGCGCCCGTCTGCATCGCGTCGTGCACGCTCGGCACCTGCGGCCGGTACGCCTGATCCAGATCACTGCGCATACCCGCGGCGATGGCTCGGACACTGTCGGTCTCGACGCGTATCCGGGAAATCAGCTCATCAGGTGGCAGCATCGACACTCCCCAGGTCGCTGGTGGACATAGACGATCAACAGAGTATCGAAACTTCCCACATCGCACCGCCCGCATCCGGCCCGACGACAACGAGCGGGCCCGCGCCCGTCGACAATCCCTCATGCTTCCGCTCGGCGAACCGACGACCCGACGAGCGGGAGACGGCACAGCTGACGCGGTCTGAGGGAGGCGACGATGGAGGCGGTGCGGCCTGATCGGGCTGCTTCGCGTCGCTTCGTAGCGGGGTACCCGCTCACCGTCGTCGTCGCGATCGGCGTCGAGGCCGCCTCTCCCGCTGACCCCCGGCCGCTACCCGCCTACGTGCTCACGCGCCCGGCGCACGACGTCCCGTTAGGCGCGGCGCACAATTCGCGAAACAGCCCCTCCGGCATCGCCGGAAGGGCCGTCTTGCGAGCGCTTGCCGATTCGTACGCCTACTGGCCGTTGGCGTTGTATCCGGCCCCGTTCGCGGTGCCCGCCGCCACCTGGTGCCGGGCCGCCCGGACCGCGGCGGGGTACATCTGCTCCAGCTGCGCCATCTGGGACTGCTGCGCCGCCAGATCCGCCTGCGCCGCATTCGCGGCCTGGTTGCACGCCGCCTGCGCCTGGTTCGCAGCCTGCGCCGGCGCGGCCGCCTGAGCCGCCGCGGCCTGGGCCGCCTTGATCGCCTGGATCTGCGCCTTCAGCGCCACAATCTTGGCGATGGTGTCGACGACGCTCCCGACGGCGCCGGCGACACCATTGACGACGCCCAGAACGCCGCCAACGGCGTTCACCTTCACACCGTTGGCATTGCCGGCGTTTCCGGCGTTCACGGCCGCGTTCAGGGCGGCCTGCGCGGCAGTGTTCGACGCCCCGTTGAGCCGGGCCGCCGCGTCGACAGCGCCGTTACCGGCTGCCGCCACGGCACACGCCATCGCCGGTGCCTGGGCCGCATCGGCGGCATGTGCCATCTGGTAGGCCGCCGGATACGCCTGTGCCAACTGCGTCAGCTGCGACTGCTGCGCCGCGAGATCCGCCTGCGCCGCATTCGCGGCCTGGTTACACAGTCGAGCCTGGCTGGCCGACTGTGCCTGGGTCGCCGCCGTCTTGGCGACCGTGATCGCGTTCTTGCTCGCGTGGATAGTCGTCATCATGCTCAACGCATGGCCGGCATGGGCCGCCGTGCTCGCACCTGCGCCGGCCGACTGCGCAGCGCCGCTGTCGCCCTGCGCCGACGAACCGCCGTCGGCGGCGTTACTGTCACGCGTGGCGGTATGCGACTTCAGCATCGCCCGGCAGACGCCGGGATCGAACTGTCGTACCGCACGGTCCTGCGCCGCTCCGTTCTCCGAGGCGAAGCTGAGCCCGGTACCGAGCGCGACGATCCCCATGCTCGCCACGATCGCCGCGCTCAGCCAACCGCGGCGCGGTTGGCCATAAGCTCTGATCGACTTCACGTGCCCACTCCTCCACTCCGCCGTCACCGCGTGCTACTGCTCGTCGGGGAATACGGAGTGGGCCACCGTCCTGTTCACGGTCGATTCAACTAAACCCGATTAGTCGGCAACTAAACTTGATTAGTTGCCGACGGGCACGCCCACAATGCATCCGGGCCATTTCCTCCGCGAACCGTTCGCCCGCCGGCGTCATGGATGACGGGACCGCCTCGACAGCTTCCGGCCAGCGACTTTCGAACCCGGCCACGGCCGTCGGGTACTCACGAATGAGGCCTAGGACGACAAAGCAGACCCCACCAGAATGAAGCCGGAGCGACCCGACCACCGTCCCGAGACCCCAAATGTCGAGCTTGCGAATACCGAACTTCATTTACAGTTATTTATAGCGCCAACGACTGAACCACCTTCCCCTCCCCGTCGTACGTCGGATTGACCTCTACCTATTCGTAGCCGTCGGTATTCGACGGGAGGCAACCTCATGGGGATCAGCCGAACCTCGATCGTCCTGACGCCGCCGCGCGCGACGGCGTCAACCACCGACCCGGTCAACGGGTCAGGCGGCACCGGCACGAAGAACCTCACTCGGATGACACCGGCCACGCCACCGCGATCCGGCCACGGAGGCGGCGGCAGGGGCGGAGACCCCGCGCACTGGTGAGCGCACGAAACGCAACCGTCGTTCCTACTTGACGAAAAGGGGCACCGGACATGCCGGAGTACCAGAGACGACCCACGCCGCCCAGAGTCCGTAGCCGGCCACGCCGGTGGCTGGTCGCCGTTCTCGGGGCGGGCACCGCCGCCCTGCTCGTCACCGCGGGCACCCTGGCGTTCGCGGCAGACGACAACGCCGCCAACCCCAACTGTGACCTCGTCGTTCCGCCCAACCCGCTGAGTGCGCAGGGCCTGGCAACGCCGTACCTGCTCGTGGCGAACAACCCCCGGAGGGGAGCCTGCCACGAAGGCAACACGGCACAGGCCGCCTTCGTGCAGGGCACCATCCTCGACCCGGCTACCGGACGACTGTCGGTCTACAACCCGCTGGTCATCGACGCGGGCCAGGTGCCCGCCGTCGCGCCGGTCGTACCGCGGCTGCCACCGAACGCCGTTGTAGGGCTCTGGTTCGGGTTCAACGGCACCAACCTGACACTGCGCGACGCCAACGGCAGTCTGGCGGCGGGCCGGTGCGTCAACGGCCTGGGCGATTCGATCTTCGGCCAGTTCGCGTACTGCAACGCCCCCGCGTTCTTCCAGGCCGCCAACAGCGCGATCAATGCCGGCATGCTCACCGTCCCGCCGCTGGGCACGGCCAAGGACGGCAACCCGTGCCCCACCACCCGGGACTTCAGCGTCGTCGACCAGGACCAGAGCGACAACGTCACGAGCACGTACCTGATCGCGGGAAACTCGGCGGCGCAGAACACCGCGGCCAACCGCGCCCGTCTCCGAGGCGTCGCCAAGGTGCAGGTCAACGGCAGCGACAACCTGCTGGTGGACGCCTTCATCGACAGGGCCCTCGGCTGCACTCCGTTCCAGGCCCCCGACCTGGCCGACAACGGTGCGATGACCACGTCGCTGGCGCTCAACGAGCTTCAGGCCGCCGCCGACCAGGGTGGGCAGGTCGCGCTCGTGCCGCCGACCAACCCGATGGTCATGGTCGGCAGGAGGGTCAGCATCGACAAGACCAACCTGTACCGGCTCGGCGTCGACCAGCCTCCGATCGACCTCAACCAGCTCGGAGTCAACGCCGATCAAAAGGGGGCCAGGGCCAACCGGGTGGCGGCCGACGTCGCCGGGGCGCTGGGTCAGCAGTACTGCCAGAACATGGTCGACATCCAGTCGCAGCGGGTGCAGCTCGACCGCAATATCGACAGCCAGGTCACCTCGCCGGACCGGGCGGCGGCCACCAACCTCTTCACCTTCCTGGCGCAGCGCCTGAACAAGTCGTTCACCCAACTCGGTTGCCAGCGGCTCCTGCGGACGCGGAACCCGGTCAAGGTCGTCACCAGGCGGAAGATCGCGGTCGACGCCGTCTTCGCCCAGCCCGTGCCCCCGTTACCGGCGACCGGAGCCGCCGGTAACCGCGGCCGGAACAACGCCGGGCCGGCGGGCGGCACGGGGACGGCGCCTCCCCCCGACATCCGGCCGAACCCGAACCTGGCCGGCGACGGATCCCTGCCGCAGCCGACCAAGTACTAGTCGGTCCGGACCGAACAGTGCCGGCAGCCGACCCCGCAAATGCGGTCGGCTGCCGGCCAGGCGATCCCGCTGTCCGCGATCAACGATGCTCCGACGGCCCTTCTCAGCGCCGCACGATGGTGAAGCCGCCGGCGAGCACGGTGACGGTCACCGTGGAGCCGGTTACGCGCCGGCGCTCGCGCAGCGCCCCGTCCGCGTCGTACACCTCGACCGTCGCCTGCCCGGTGCCGGGGACCTCGACCTGCGTCTGCCGCGGCTCCCGCGCCGAGCTACGCAGCAGTGCCACGCCGCCGTCACCGGCGAGCACCAGGCGCGACAGCAGCGGTTCGAGCAGCACGGCGTCGACGACCGCGTCGCCGCCCGCCGCCACCGCGGTCAGATCGGTCGCCCGCGCGGGCAGTTCACCGGGCAGCGTCACGGGCAGCAGCGCGCCCGGCGCCGGCGACCCGCCCTGAGCACCGACCCTGCCGTGATCCAGACGGCCCAGGAGCCGGCCGTCGGTCTTCCACGTGGTCGTCGCACCGCTCTGCTCGCGCAGATCCACCACCGGGATCACCCGCCTCGGCTGCTCGGCCGGCGGCACCCGCAGACGTACGGCGGCGCCCGGTGGGAGGCTCACGTACCCGCCGCTGTAGGAAGCCTCCCCGGTCCAGGCCGAGGGCGGGATGACCGCCGTGGCGCCGCCCGCGACCTCGCCCTGCTCCGCCTCCACGACCGAAGTACCCACCCGCTCGACAACCGTGCTCCGGCGGGCGATCGCGGCGACGTCCGGGTGGGCGTCCAGTGCCAGCATGGTGAGGAGACAGTGGATTGTGGACTCCGCACCGGAGTTGTGGTTGACCTTGCCGTCGCCGCCGATTCCGTCGATCGTGCGACCGGTGGACGGATCGTAGGCGGGCAGACCCGCCGGGTTCGCGCCGAAGAACCAGGCCGCCACGACGCCGGCAAGCCGACGGAACCCGGTCCGGCCGGTGGCGTCGGCGACGGCGAGCAGGGACTGGACCCGGGAGTCGACGCCGTACGCGATCTGCGTCCGGTCCACCGGCGTGGGCAGCCGGCCGTTGTCCGGGCCACCGGACGTCAGCAGCCACGGGGTGAACACGGCGCTGTCGGTCACCGCCGGCCGGACCAGCGCCGGGACGCGCAGGGCCGCGCCGGCTCGGGCGAGCGCGGCCGGCATCTGGGAGGCCCAGGCGTGCCAGACCGACAGCGACACGGCCCATGGCCGTACCGCGCCGAACGGCCAGTGCCGGGCATCGCCCCCGGACAGCGCCGCGATGCCGTCGGCGAACCTGCGCAGCGCCTGACGGGCGTTGGCGTTCCCGCCGGCCTCCACGTACGCGGCGAGACCGAGCACCGCCTCGGCGGTGGCATCCGCTCCGTCGACGATGAGCCAGGCCGGAGCGCGGTCGCCGTCCACCACCTGCCAGGATCCGTACCGTACGAGCACCTGCCGGTCGAGGGCGGCGACGGCGAGGTCCATCCGCTCGGACAGGAACGCGGCGAACGCGGGGTCGGCGTCGCGCCACGCGGCGTACCCCTCGCCCAGCGCCCAGACCGTCCGGGCGAGCCAGTACGACGGACCGCTGTCGGACGGGTCGGGCGCGTCCTTCGGATCCGCGCTGGGGTTCAGTGTGCCGTCCGGCTGCATCCACAGCACGACGTTGCCGGCGTTCGGACCGCTCGCCGTCTGCAGATAGGTCAGCCCGCGAAGGAGCGCGTACGACGCGTCCCGGCTCGATACCGCACCGGTCTGTCGCCAGTGTCGCAGGTAGACGACGGCCGCCCGGGCCATGTCGTCGGCGTTGTACGCACCCTGCCCCCATGTATTGGCGTCGGGGTCGTAACGGCCGCCCCCGACGCGGCGCATGGTGCCGTCGGGCTGACGCTCGGCGTAGGTCCACAGCACGCCGACGCGAGGGGACTCGGCGAGCCGGTAGGTGGTGTGGCCGGGCTGCGGGGCCGGGGCGACCTCGTCGCGCAGGAAGTCCAGATGCGACAGGTTGGTGAGCCGGTCCGTACCATCGTCGACAGACGCGGAGGCCGGCGCCGCGGACAGCAGCCCGGCGGCGGGAGAGACGAGGGCGGTCAGTAGTAGTCCACGACGGTTCACTTCACAGACTCCTCGGCTGGGGACACGGTGGCGGATGGTCGCTGGTGCGGCAGGCCGGTCAGCGAGCCGGTCAGCGGGCCGACATCGACGGTGCGGCGCTGCCGGGCGGATCGTCGGGCCGCCGAGGCGACGGCCACGGCGGTCCACCCTTCGTAGGCCCCGGCGGCCGGAGTGGCGCCGGTACGGGTACAGGTGACGAGGTCGTTCATCGCGGCGCGGACGCTCTCGGCGTACACCCGTTGTTTGGCCTGCTCTCCACCCAGGTGGATGACGATGCGGATCCGGTGCGGCAGCCGGCGCTCCAGGCCCCGCGCCCGGGCCATTTCGGAGCCGGCGTTCCGGTCGACCGTGACGTGGATACGGTCGCGGATGCCGAGGCGGTAACCGTCGACCGCGAGTAGCTGCGCCGCGCGCACGGGCAGCCCGTCGACGAGGGCCGCACCACGCTCGTCGGTCCAGCCTTCCAGCACCGCGTGCACCGGGATCCAGCCGCTGACCCGCGCCTCGACGGCGCCGAAGTCGATCCGCATGAGCTGGCGCTCGCAGCGGCCGGCGTGACTGAAGCCGTGCGCGAAGGTGGCCAGCGCGCCGCCGGGGTGGTGGCTGGTCGCCACCGCGAGGTCGACGATCTCCGTCCCGGGGCGCCGGGCGACCATGCCCTGTACCGTGTCGGGCACGTTCCCGATCAGCGCGTACGCGGCGTCGAAGAAGTGCACGCCGTGCTCGACGAAGATGCCGCCGCTGACCCGCTCGTCCCAGAACCAGTGCTCCGGGCCCAAGTCCTCGTCGCTGGCGTCGTTTTCGAACGCGAACCGCTGCACCGGCCCGAGCAGCGGGTCACGCAGCCGTTCGATGGCCCGCAGAATGGGGTTGTAGCGCAGGACGTGGTCGACCACGAGTACGAGCCCGCTTCGCGCCGCGAGGTCTCGCACGGCCGCGGCGTCGGCCTCGTCGGTGGCCAGCGGCTTCTCGCAGAACACGGGCCGGCCCGCCCGCAGCGCGGCCAGCGCGATCTCGGCGTGGGTGGCCGGCGGCGTGGCCACGACCACGGCGTCGACCTCGTCGTCGGTGAGCAGCGCGCGCCAGTCCGCCGACGGCCGCGCGGACAGGACGCCGGCGAGCCGGTCGACCCGCGTGCGGTCCGCGTCGGCGACGGCGGTGACCCGGACGGACGCCAGGTCGCGCACCGCACCGGCGACGAACGTGGCGAACCCGCCGGCGCCGACGATGCCGAGGCGCAGCGGAGCGGACGCGCCGGTCACGGCGTCCGGTCCAGGCGCGCGACGCCGATCTTGGCGTCGGCCATCCCGTAGAAGACGTAGTGCGCCCCGTCGATCTCCTCGATGGCCGTCGGGAAGACGACGTTCGGCACGACGCCCGCACGTTCGTCAGCGGTCTCGGGTACGAGGAGCGGCTCGGGCGTCCGGGCCACGACCCGCGAGGGGTCCGCGGGATCGAGAATCATCGCCCCGGCGCTGTACTCGACCCGTTGCCGCGTCGGGTCCCACCCGTCCGGGACGTGACCGGTGACCCCGTGGTGGATGAGCAGCCAGCCTTCGTCGACGCGCACCGGCGGCGGCCCGGCCCCGATCTTCAACTCCTCGAACGGGTACTCCGACATGGCGACGCACCGGTGGTCGGACGCGTGGACGAGGGCGCGGAGGTCTGCCTGCACCGCGTCGGCGGACAGGTAGGAGATCCAGATGCCGGGTCGTTCGTCGGTGACACCGGCCGGCAGGTGGACGGTCTCACCGTCCCGGATCCAGCCCAGGTCCCACATAGGACGGTGCAGGAGCGCGTACGACGGGCGCCCCTCCGGTCCGGGTACCGGTTCGGGGAAGAGGACCCCGTCCTTGTTCGGGAACAGGTTCAGGTCGGTGTCCAGACCGGGCTGGTACGCGAACAGCACCGGCCCGAGCCGCCGCCAGGACCGTAGGTTGTCGGAGACGGCCAGCGCCAGGCGCGGGCCGAGCGGACCGTAGGCGACGTAGGTCATCACGTGTACGCCGAGGCTGGGCACCCAGGTGACGCGGGGGTCCTCGACTCCGGCGTGGCCGGCGCCGCGCTCCCAACCCTCGTCCGGGGCGAGCGCGACGCCGCGCCGGGCCACGCCGACGGGGACTCCTCCGCGCAGTACGACCTCGGCCAGGCCGACCCGGGAAACGTTGCCCTTCGCGACCAGCCGGGGCAGCAGGTACAGCCGCCCGTCCGGGCCGCGCCCGCTGGCCGGATTCAGCACTCCTTCCGCTTCGAACGGCTCCCCCGGCTGCGGTGCCATCACCACATCGAGCCGGTTGAGGGTGTACGGGATGGTCGTCGAGACAGTCAACAGTTCAGCCCTTTACGCCAGATCCGATGTTGGTCGAGGTGAAGTAGCGCTGGAACACGATGAAAAGCGCCACCGCCGGTGCGGCGAGCACACAGGCGCCGGCCAGTACGGCGCCGTACGGGTTAGCGGCCCGCGCCGCCACGTTGCTGATGTAGTTCGCCAGCGAGACCGCCAGCGGCTGCATGTCGGTCTGCTTGGTGATCAGGAACGGCCACAGGAACTCGTTCCAGGGGCCGATGAAGGTCAACAGCACGACGGTCAGCAGCGCCGGGCGTACCAGCGGCAGCGCGACCGACCGCAGGATCCGCACTTCCCCGGCGCCGTCCACGCGGGCGGCGGCGAACAGTTCGTCGGGGAGTTGGAGAAAGAACTGCCGGAAGACGAACACGGCGGTGGTGTTGATCGCGTACGGCAGGATCATGCCCGGGTACGAGTCCGCCAGGCCGTAGCTGCGCACGATCAGGACGTACAGCGGGATGAGCAACAGCTGGAACGGGACCACCTGTACCAGCAGGACGACGGCGAACAGCGTTCCCCGACCCCGGAACCGCAGGCGGGCCAGCGCGTATCCGGCCAGCACGCCGAAGACCACCGTGCACGCGATGACCCCGCCGGTGAAGATGCCCGAGTTGACCAGCGACCTGACCAGATGTACCTGCGCGTTGATCTCCCGGTAGTTACCGAGCGTCAGGCCGGTCGAGGGCAGCGCCCCTGCCGGCGACGTGTCGGGCATGGCCTGCAGCGATCCGATGAACATGTAGTAGAAGGGGAAGAGGAAGGCCACCGCACCGGCGAAGAGCACGACGGCGCGCGCCACCTGGCCGGAGGCGCCCGAAACGGTCTGTGCCATGTCAGTCCCTCTCCAGCAGCCAGCGGTTGAGCAGCGATACGAGGACGACACCGATCACGAGCAGCACGCCGATGGCCGCGGCCACGTCCGGATGGCCCTGCTCGACACCGCGCTGGTACATCAGCAGGACCGGTGAGGTGGAAGCGCCGTTGGGCCCGCCGCCGCCGGTGAGCAGGTACGGCTCGGTGAACAGGTTGGCGCCGGTGATGGTCGCGAGGATCACGACGAGCGTCGTCGCCGGGCGCACCGCCGGCACGGTGACCGAACGGAAGCTGTCCCACCGGGACGCACCGTCCATGGCCGCGGACTCGTACAGCTCCCTGGGGACGTTCTGCAGCGCGGCGAGGTAGAGCAGGATGAAGAAGCCCAGCTGTTTCCACGCCACGAACACCGCGATGACGGGCATCGCCAGGTGCTCGTTGACCAGCCACGACGGATCGGGCGCGAGCGGGCCGAGCGCCTTGTTCACCAGCCCGCCGGAGCTGAACAGGAACAGCCACACCCCGACCACCGAGACGCTGGCGGTCACGTACGGCACGTAGTAGGCGACCCGCAGGAACATCCGCGCCCGGACCGCCCGGTTGAGTGCGGTGGCCAGCAGGAGCGCCAGCACCACGGTGAGCGGCACGTTGATCAGCAGGAAGACCACGATGTTGCCGAACGCCTGCCGCACACCCGGATCACTGAGGACGGCCGAGTAGTTCCGCAGCCCCACGAACGGGCGGTCGACCTGCGCGCCGGGTGCGGTGAAGAAGTACTCGTGGAAGCTCATCCACACCGACAGTCCGAACGGGTAGGCGAAGACCAGTGCGATGAAGGCCGCGTACGGCGCGACCAGGGCCAGCCCCACCGGGTGACGGCCGAGGAGGGCCGTCACCCGGTCCCGCGTGGCGCGGATGGGCCCGCCGGGCAGGAGCGTGGCGGGCATCAGGGCTGGCCGACCAGCTTGTCAATCTTCTCGGCTGACTGCTTGAGCGCGTCCGGTGCCGGATTCTTGCCGAAGATGACCGATCCGGTGTAGGCGTCGCGGAACGTCTGCCAGACCTCGATCGAGTTCGGCACGTTCGGCACCTCCACGGTGCGCGCGGCCTGGTCGGCGAATCCCTTGTAGGCCGGGTTCTTGGCGAAGTAGTCCGGGTAGGTCGCCACCAGGCCGGCACGCAGTGGCATCTGGCCGGTGGCCTGCAGCAGCGCGCCGTCCTGCTCCTTGCTTGTGGCGAACTTCAGCACGTCCCACGCGGTGGCCCGGTTCCCGCAGGCCGAGTACATCGCGACGTTCTTGGCGTCACTGAAGGTCTTGATCTCCCCAGCGGGTTTTCCCGTGGAGGTCGGCACCGGAACGGCACCCCACTTGATCTTGTCGCCGTAGGCCGCGATCGCCCACGGCCCGACGATCGCCATCGCCGACTTGCCCTCGCCGAAGGAGTCCCCGTTGTACTTCTCCTTCGGCGCCAGGCCCTCGTCGTACACCGTCTTCCAGAACTGGGCAACCCGCTGCCCTTCGGCCGTGTCGAACTGGGCCTTGCCGCCGGAGACCAGTTGCTTCCCACCCGTCTCGGCGGCGAACAGCGGGTAGAAGTCGAACCAGGACTGGAAGAACTCGCTGGTCGGTGCGGGGTAGATCGCCGCGGTCGCGGCCCCGGAGGACTTGATCCTTCGGGCGGCCGCGAGGAACTGGTCGTAGGTGGCCAGCGGCGGGTTCTCGGGGTCCAGACCGGCCTTTGTGAAGATCTCCTTGTTGTAGAAGATCATGACCGGGTTGGACTTCCAGGGCAGCTGGTAGTACTTGCCGTCCGGCGACCTGTACTGGTCGGCGGTCTGTCCGGTGCGCTGTTTGATGTAGTCGGCGCCGCCCGGAAAGCTGTCGAGGGCGACGAGACCACCCTGCTTCTGGAACTGCGGCACCGCCGCCGGGGCGGTGTTGAAGATCAGGCACGGCGCGTTGCCCGCGCTGATCGCGGCGCCGATGACCTCCTCGGAGGTCTTACCGGCAGGGATCTCCTCGGCTGTGACCTGCTGATCGGCGTGCTGGTTGTTCCACGCCGCCACCATGGCCTTTCCCCAGGTGACCTCCTCCTTGTTGTTCGACAGCCAGACCTTGATGGGTCCGCGCGCCGAGTCGGTCTTCCTGGCGGCGCCGCCGCCGCTGCCGCAGCCGGCGGCGAGGCCGACCGCGACGATGAGTAATGCTGCGGGAACAGCCGTACGTCTCATAGGGGTCTCCGATCGGGACTGAGGGGACCGCGACCTCGGACGGGGGCGATGAGCGGGCCGCGGTCAGGGCGCAGGGGGTGCTGTCGAAGCGCGAACGACGAGTTGTGCCGGGGGCATCTCGACGTCGGCGCCGGGCTTGCCGTCGATGAGGTCGAGCAGGGTGCGCGCCGCGACCTTGCCCCATCCGAAGGCGTCGGTACGTACGGTCGTCAGTGGTGGACGCAGGTGAGCGGCTATCTCGGTATCGTCGAAGCCGGTGATGGACAGCTGGCCGGGTACGTCGATACCGCGCTCCATCGCCACCGCGAGACCAGCCGTGGCCATCAGGTCGTTGGCGTACACGATCGCTGTCGGCGGCTCGCCGGTGTCGAGCAGTTCACGGGTGGCACGCGCCCCACCGGCGGCCGAGAAGTCAGCCACCAGGCACCGCCCAGGGGGCAGACCTGCGTCGACCAGGGTGCGCTCCCAGGCAGCGCGGCGCGTCGCACCGTGCAGGAAGTGGGCCGGGCCGGCGACATGGGCGATACGCTCGTGGCCGAGTGCGACCAGGTGCGCCACGGCTGCGGCGATCCCGGATCGCTCATCGACAACGACGGCCGGGAAGGTACTGTCGACGTCCGGCCGACCGAGGGTGACGGCGGGCAGGCTGATCTGCTCGAGCAGCGCGATCCGGGGGTCGTCCACGCGCAGGTCGGTCAAGAACACCCCGTCAACGCGTCCATCGGCTGCCAGGCGCCGGTAGCTGTCCTCCTCCGCCTCCCGGCCAGGCACGACCTGGAGGACCAGCGCCTCCTGCCGGTCGACGAGGACCGCTTCCGCCCCGGCGATGAACGACGGGAAGAACGGATCCGCACCGAGCAGCTCAGGCGGGCGCGACATGACCAGCCCGACGGCGAAGGCGCGTGAGGACGACAGCGCACGCGCCCGGTGACTCGGGGTCCAGCCCAGCGCTCGCGCGGCCGCGAGAATTCGGGCCCGGGTCTCCTCGGCGACCCCGGGGCGGCCATTCAACGCGAACGACACAGCACCCTTCGACACGCCCGCAGCCCGTGCGACATCGGCAATTGTCGGCCTATCTCGTGTCGTCACACCCGGCCTCCCGAACACCCATTCGAACAGCCCGTCGCATTGATAGCGATCTAACTTGACTCAGCAAGCTAGACCGGTTTAGCAGGTCCGTCAAGAGGCTGCCGCCCACCGGCGCCGGACCGCGCCCCACAGAGCAATCTCACAGCAGACAGACCATCCCCGGCTCCCCCGTTACAGCCGAGGGCGCACGGATCGGGACCGCCACCGCCGAGGCGGACAGACGCATCCCCGACCAGCGCCCGCAGCGACCTCGCCACCGCACCACCTGCACGGAAGCTCGGCCGCCGACACTCAGCGGGCAGCACCGGGCCCGACCCGTAGACCGTCAGGACGATCGGCACCGGGGGCGAAGCCCCGGAGAGCCGCACCTCGACCCGCACGACCAGCGATGCGTCGCGTGCCTATGTAGCGCGACCACATTCAGCCATAGATAAGGCAGTAAAGGTTACTAACAAAAAGCTCCCATCCAGGCTCAACATTTACCGCACACCATCTTTACCGCGGTTGACAATTGTCCTAAATGGAGAGCGTTTCGCCCGTGCCCATCTTCACCTTTTCAAATTGCCCCGACGAGCCCCTTGCGGTAACCGCCATACATAGACAAACGTAAAAGCCCAACGGGTCGCCGCCGACCCGAAACTCCTTCACATGTGAAACACGGAGGTCAACCGGGCTCGACCCGAGCCACCGCCTCAACCTGTCGTCGGAGGAGGAAAGCGATGACGGTCGGAAGGGAAGCAGCCACCTGGATCGCCGCCCTGGGCTACCGCGGTCAGCACACGGGTCGTGGCCGGCGGCGGCACGCGGCCACCGACCGTACGCAGACCATCCTCCTCGGCTCCGCCGGCGTCGCGGTCGCGGTGGTGACGACAGCCGCCGTCCTGCCGTTGTCGTGGCACGAAACAGCGCACTTCACACCGGTGCCCGCGCGCATGAGCACCCTGCCGCTGCAGCCCGTTCCGCGCGCGGAGTCGGGCCCGCCGCCCGGCGTACCGACCGCGGTCACCACTGCCGGGACGACGATCCCCACCCGGGCGTCGACCGCACCGCGTACCACGACCAGTGCGTTTCCCAGCGCGCCCGCGGCGTCGCAGACCACTCGCCCACCGGCCCACCCGCCCGTCGTACCGGTCAGCTACGAGGCCGAGGCGGCGTCGAACGTACTGAGCGGTGACGCCCACATCCGGGCCGCGGCGGGTGCGTCCGGCGGCGAGGTGGTCACGTCCATCGGCGGGGCGCCCGCCAACGCGCTGCAGTTCAACCGGGTCACCGTTCCTTTCGACGGCATCTACACGCTGGTCATCCGGTACATCTCGGCGGGTGACCGCACCGCGAACATCAGCGTCAACGGCAGCCGCACCGTGTCGCTGGGCTTCCCCTCCACCAACGACCTGGAAACCCTCGGTCTGCTCGCGCTGCGCGTCAAGCTCGTCCACGGCGACAACAGCATCGGGGTCGGCAACCCGGCCGCGAAAGCTCCGGACATCGACCAGATCGTTGTCGGCTCCTGACGCGAAAGCAACGCGTCCCACCAGGCGGGTACGACGGGCTTGTCTGCGGCATCCGGAACAAGCAACGGTGAACCAAGCCCGCGCGGAGCACGTACAACCCGACACCATCCCCTGCCCCGTGATCGGGAAGACGCATGAACAAACTCCCACAGGTCACCTTGGCCTTCTGGGTGATGAAGATCGCGGCGACAACTCTCGGTGAAACCGGAGGCGATCTCCTCGCCCAGACCATGCACGTCGGCTACCTGGCGAGCTCGGTCATCCTGGTCGGACTGTTCCTGGTCAGTCTGTTGGCGCAGCTACGAGCCAAGGAGCTCCACCCCGCGCTGTACTGGACGGTGATCCTGTCGACCAGCACGGCCGGTACGACGATGTCGGATTTCATGAACCGGACCCTCGGACTCGGCTACGCCAACGGCGCGCTCCTACTGATCACCGCCCTGGTCACGGTGTTCGTCATCTGGAAACGCAGCGGCCGTCCCTTCAACGTCCAAACCGTCAACGGGCTCGGCGGGGAACTGCTGTACTGGACGGCGATCCTCATCTCCAACACCCTCGGTACGTCGCTGGGCGACTTCCTCGCCGACGACTCAGGACTCGGCTTCTCCGGGTCCGCACTTCTGATCAGCGGTCTGATGGCGCTGATCGTGGCGGCGATGAAACTCCCCGGCATCTCCCGGACGTTGTTGTTCTGGGCGGCGTTCGTCCTGACCCGCCCGCTCGGCGCGTCGGCCGGCGATTTCATCAGCAAGCCGACGTCGAAGGGCGGCCTGGGCTACGGCACCATCGGCGCGTCGGCCGTGCTCATGGCCGTACTCATCGGATTCATCGCCTACCCCTACGTACGGCAGTTCCGCACATCCGGCGCCGCCCGTACCGGGCTGCGCACCGATCGCCGGCAATGGGTGATGCTGGTGTGCCGGGTGCCGGCGGACCGGGCCCACCACGACCGGGCGCTGCGGCGGGAACTGCGCGCCGCCGGCGCGATCGCGCTGAGCCAGGACGTCTGGATGCTGCCGGGCGTACCCACCGTGGAGCCGCTACTGGCACATCTGCGCCAGCATCCCGCCGCAGCGGACGGTGGCCTGATCGTGACGGTCGCCGCCGGCCGCGACGACGGGTCCACCGCCCTCCTGGAACAGCTCTACCAGGGTGCCCGGACCGACGAGTGGGCCGCGTTCCGCGCCGACTGCGAGGCCTACCTGGCCGAGTTCGACCACCCGGAGCTCGCCGGCCGCCCACCGGAGACCGCGCTCGACACGTACGAACAGAGCCTGTTCCGGCTCCGGCTGTGGTACCAGCACCTGCGCGACCGCGACGACGCCCTGCCCACGCCCGACGCGATGCGGGCCGAGGTACAGCTCAAGCGGTGCGCCGACCGGCTCGACCGGTACACGCAGCAGGCATCGGGGACGGCCTCTCCCACCTCCACCGGTGCTCCGACGCCGACCCCCGTCGGTATGGCCACGTCGTAGCGGACCGTGCGCACCCGCGCGGCAACCGCATCAGGGCCCGATCGCAACCCGCCCGGCGTAGCCTCGTTTCACCCTACGGTTTGGCGAAGGTGGATACGGGCGGCAATGGACGCGGCGTCGCAAGCGGTGACGGCGAGGGAGGTCGATGACCGGACCGCGCCGGTCGGAGGCGTGATGGACGCTCTCGACGACCTGTCCGCGGCGACGCCCGGGGCCGAGGCCCGGTTGGTCGCCGCGCTCGAGGCGATGGAGACCGCCCCCTCCACCGATTGGCGCGCCATCGCCGCGCCGGCCGAGCGAGCCGAGCGCCTCGCGGTCGAACTCGGCCGCCCTGACCTGCGGATACGGGCCAGGCTGCTGCGGGCCGACGTCTTTTCCTTGGAAGGCGACCAGGCGGAGTCGGGACGCATCGCCCATGAGGCCCACGCCTGGGCCACCGAGCACGGCCACGCCTACCTGCTCGCCCGCAGCCACCGCCAACTGTCGCTGTTCTTCTACCGGGTCGGCGATGTGGCCGACGCGCTCGCGCACGCCGTGCAGTGTGTGGCGCACACCGGCGAGGAGGCGGCGCCGGCGGTACGCGCCAGGCACCTGTCGACCCTGGCGGTGATGCTGGACGGGAACGGCTCGCTGGACGAGGCCCGTCGCCGCTTCCAGGAGGCGCTCGACATCGCGACCGCCGTCGGCGATGCCAGGTTGTCGCTGCAGATCCTCAACAACATGGCCTACACGGCGTACAGCTACCAGCGGCTCGACGAGGCGAGGGAGCTCGTGGAGCGGATGCGCGCGCTCCAGGACCGTCACGGTGTACCGCTCGCCGCCACCGACCTCGACACGATCGCCCGCGTCGAGATGACACACGGCCGGTACGCCGAGGCCGAGGCCACCCTGCGCCCCATCCTGGACGGGGTCGCCGAACACCTGCTGGACGAGGGGAAGGTACTGGCCGAGTGTCTGCTGACCGTGGCCGAGGCGCAGCGGCTGCGCGGTGACCTCAGGGCCGCCCAGGCGACGCTCGACCGGGCGGTCGGGGTGTGTGAGGAGCGCGGGCTGGCGTCCCTGCGAGCGCGGGTACGTGATGAGCAGTCCCAGTTGTACGCGGCGATGGGGCGGTACCGGGAGGCGTACGAGGAGTACCGGGTCTTCCACGCCGACGCCCTTGCCCTGCAGTCGGCTCAGCGGGAGGCGCGTGCCCGGATCCTGCAGGCTGTCTTCGAGACCGAGGAAGCCCGCCGCGACAGCATCCGCTTCCGGGAGATGGCCCGCCGCGACGCGCTCACCGGCCTGTACAACCGCCGGTTCGTCGACGAGCAGCTGACCCCGCTGCTCGCCGACGCGGCCGAGCAGCGCACCCCGATCTCGGTGGCCCTGATCGACCTCGACCATTTCAAGCGCATCAACGACACCCTGTCACACGCCGCCGGCGACGCCGTTCTCCAGCAGATCGCCACGTTGCTCGGTCAGGCCGCGACCGACGACGGCGTGGCCGCGCGGCTCGGCGGCGAGGAGTTCCTGCTCATCCTCCCCGGCGCCGGCAGCGACGACGCGGTACGTCGCTGCGAACAGCTCCGCCGGACCATCCGTGCCCACCATTGGCAACCGATCACCGGCGACATCCCGGTGACCGCCAGCATCGGCGTCACCACGGTCGAAGACGGACGCGGCACCCCGTCCGCACTGCTCGCACAGGCGGACCACAACCTGTACGCGGCCAAGCGCACCGGCCGCGACCAGGTCGTGGCGGACGCGACCTGACCGTACCGGCTACGCCTTCGTGGCCACCCGGGATCCGCCACCGTTCCGTTTCGCCTGGTACATGGCGTTGTCCGCGCGCCTGACCAGACCCGAGTGATCCGGCGCGTGGTCCGGGAAGACCGCGATGCCGATGCTCGCGCCGATGCGTACCTGCCGTCCCTCGACGCCGAACGGCTCCTCCAGCTGCGCGTGGATCCGTCCGGCGACCGCCGAGACCGCGGAGAGGTCGGGGTCGCCCGTGATCAGAACCGCGAACTCGTCGCCGCCGAGTCGCGCCAACGTGTTGTGGTCACGAACGGCGCGGAGCAACCGCTCGCCCACCCGCTCGAGCAGGACGTCGCCCGCATGGTGGCCGTACGTGTCGTTGACCTGTTTGAAGCCGTCAAGGTCGATCAACAGCAGCGCGACCCGTTCCCGACCGCCGGCCGCGCCGCTGATCGCTTGTTCGAGCCGGTCGAGCAGGAGCGAACGGTTGGGCAGGCCGGTGAGCACATCATGGAACGCCTGGTGGGCCAGCTCGGCCATCCGGGCCCGCTCGGCCTGCCGCAGGCGGGCGCTGTCGACGACCAGCCCGCCCTGCAACGCGAGCTGCCTGGCCAGCTCCCCGTCCCGGACACTCCACGCCCGGCTCCGGCTCGCGTCGCCGCACAGCGCGATCCCCACCAGGCCGGTCGCGGACAGCAGCGGCATCGCCACGTAGGAACGCAGCTGCAGCGTACGCACGAACCCGCCCGGTCGGACCGGTGCCCGGTCCGCGTCGTCCACCAGGACCGGTGCGCGCTCCTGTTCGGCTCTGCGCCACACCGGGGAATCCCGAGCTACCCGCCCCACCATGGAACGCGCGATGGCCTCACTCAGCTCGGCGGACACGCCGACTCCGGCGGTGTGCCGGATCCGGCCGTCGGCGTCCACGAGCAGCATGCCGGCGCGCTCGGTCTGGAACGCCTCGGCGGTCACCCGGGCCACGATCTCGCCGGCGGTCTCGAAGCTCGAGGCGGCCATTCCCTCCTCGAACAGTCGGCGAACGGCCCGGCCGGCAACCGCGACGGCTCGCCGTTCCCGTTCGTCCGCGGATGCCCGCAGGGAGCTGGCGAGGTGGAGCGCGACAGCGCGGACGACGTCAGGGCGCAGCGCCGCAAGCCGGTCCCCGGCCAGCACCAGCACGCCCAGCGTCCGGCCCCCACGGCGCAGCGGGACGGCCAGCCGCTGCGCGGTCACGACCTCCCGGCCGCTTCCGGACCGGTACAGCTCGGCGGCCATCAGGCGGTCCGCGTCGGTCACCGACGCCCCGGCGCCGACGGTCGATACGACCCGGTCCCGCTCCCTGTCGAAGCCGTGGACCGTGGCGAACTCCAGCCCGGTCGCTTCCCGTACGGCGCGGTGCATCAGGTTCAGGATGCGCTGGGCCGACGGCTCTTCCCGGGCGGCGAGGTCGACGAGATCGGCAAGCAGTGTGACCTGCGCATCGGCGTCCTCGGGGTACGCCTGGGACGCGGCGGAGCGCCACTCACCAGTCGCCCGCCGATCGCTACTGACAGTCACGATCGTATTTCGGCAGCCAACCGCGCATCCTGAGGACTCCAGCGCCCGGTGGTACGCGGCACGACGGCCGCGTACCACCGGTCGCGGCTAGCTGTAATGCCCAGGACCGTTGTTGACCCGACTGATGGGTGGTTGGCCGCCGAGTGAGGTGTGGCTGCGATGGTAGTTGTAGATGTGCAGCCAGTCCGGCAGTGCGTCGGCGCGGTCCTGGTTTGAGCTGTATGGCCGGGCATAGGCCCACTCGTCGAGCAGGGTGCGGTTGAACCGCTCGGCCTTGCCGTTGGTCTGCGGGCGGTAGGGGCGGGTGAACCGGGCCTGGCCGCCGAGGTCGGTCAGGGCCTCGCGCCAGGCCCGGCCGTGGCGGTAGGCGAAGGCGTTGTCGGTCATGACGCGCTCGATGGTGATGCCGTGGCGGGCGAAGAAATCCGCAGCGCGGCGTAGGAAGACGGCGCAGGTGGTGGCCTTTTCGTCGGGGTGGATCTCGGCGTAGGCCAGTCGGGTGTGGTCGTCGACGGCGCAGTGGACGTAGTCGTAGCCGACCCGGCGGCCGGCGAGTTGGTCGGTGCGGGACCGGCGATGCTGCCAGGAGTCGCGCCCGGCTGCCCGCCAGCCGCCGCCGTCGCGTAGCCGGCCGAGCTTTTTGACGTCGACATGCACCAGCTCGCCCGGGCGGGCGCGTTCGTAGCGGCGCACCATGTGGCCGGTGGGTCGGTCCAGCCAGGCCAGCCGGTGCAGACCGCGACGGGTCAGGATGGCGTGCACGGTCGAGGCCGGCAGGCCCACCAGCGGCGCCAGCCGGCGCGGGCCGAGCTTGCGTTCGACGCGCAGCCGACAGATCCGCGCCTCCACCTCGGCTGACGTCTTGTGGGGTAGCCGGTGGGCGACGCTGGGGCGGTCGGCCAGGCCGGCGTCGCCTTCGGCGTGCCAGCGGGCCAGCCACTTGTAGCCGGTCGCCCGTGAACACCCGAGCTCCTTGACCACGTGCGCGACCGGCCGGCCCTCATCGACGACACGCGCAACGAGCAGTCGGCGGGCGTACACGGTCAGGCGGGCATTACGGTGGGCCATCGAGACCTCCGGTCAAGGTATGGGCGTCAGCACCTCACACCTCGCCGGAGGTCTCCCTATTGCTCAAGCCGACACGCCGTCAACAACGCTCATGGTCACTACAGCTAGCCGGTGCAGCGCCAGATCGCGGGCTGATAGGTGATGTCCATCGACGATCCGGGCGGCGACGGAGCGGCTGCCGGCGGGCTGGGTCCGTCGCTGGGCGGGTTCACCCTCCTGCCGTAGGCGACCATTCCCACGACGACTGTGCCGTCGGCGCTGATGTACTGCGCGTGGACCTCAACCTGGTCAGCCGCGCCCGGCAGGGCCGGTAGGTCGATCTTCGGGCCCGCGGTCGAGGTCGCGGTGGATTCCAGCAGGGCACCCCCGGTGAGCATCCGGCCGGTGCTGGTGATGCCGATGACGTCAGCGCCGGGGATCTGCCTGGTCGCTCCGGTGCGGAGGTTCCACACCACGCCGTTGGCCGTCACCCACCCGTTACGGATCTTCGGACGCATGTCCCACTTGTCCTTCGCGTCGGCGGGGACGGACAGCTCCCTGCCCGTGCCGTCGGGGAACCACACGTACGGGCGCTGGTGGTGGAAATCGGAGTAGACCTCCCCGACGATGGTGCCGTCCTCGTCGATGTCGAACGCCTCGCCGTGCGGGGCGCCGGCCGGCATCGGCAGGGCGACGGGAGTGGCGCCGGCCGAGGCCCACTTCACCGGGACCGGGTAGCCCTCGCCGGTGGCATCGTGGGCTCCGACGATCACACCCGCCTCGTTGATCGCGTAGGCGGAGTTGTCGCCCGTCGTCGTCGGCAGGTGCGTCAGCTTCCCGTCACGCACGACGGCGGGCGTCGACGAGGCGCTCCGATCCTGTTGGGGGTCCTTGGTACGCAGGACCGTACCCACCGCCACGCCCCCTGTGGTGGCGTCGTACAGGTCGACATCGCGTCCTGACACGTCTCGGTCGACCGTGGACGGCTTGCCGTTGTCCCAGATCGTCTCGTTCACCTCCGGCCGGTTCGGGTCGGACGTCCTACGCGAGGTGGAGCCCAGGATGTACCGCCCGGACGGGTCGATCCCGCGCACGTAGAGCTCGTACCCGTCGGGAACGGCCAGCTTCTGCACGGTGCACGACGCGCCCTGCGGACGCGTCACGGGCGGCCGTGGCGCGGCCGGTCGCCCGGTGTGCGCGGACCTGCCGTTGGCGACCACCACCGCGGACACGACGACGACAGCCGCGGTAGCCAGCGCGGAGCCCGAGATGGCCAGGGTTCGCCGTCGCCGGTGGCGCCGTCCCTGCGCCATCGCCCGGCGCACGTCGACCCGTGGCGGTCCGAGCGGCGGATCGGCCAGCGGGCGCAGCAGCGCGGCGGCGAGTTCTTCATCAGACAACGCGCTCATCAAACTCTCCCGCACGGGGTGAATGCCGGGGTGTCGAGCAACTGGCGCAGCGCGGCAAGTCCCCGATGCGTGTGGCTCTTGACCGTGCCCTCGCTGCAGCGCAGCGTGGCCGCCACCTCGGCGACCGACAGGTCACACATGAAACGCAACACCAGCACCGCGCGCTGGCGGCACGGGAGCTTCGCCAACGCTGCGGCGACCACTTCACGTTCCTCCACGGCCGCCGGGTACGACCCGGGAGGGGAGGGTGCCACCTCCGGGTCGGGGCCCTTGCTGAACAACCGCACCCGCGCCCACGGGGACCGCCGCTCACTCAGGAACGTGTTGGTGAGCATCGTGCGGACGTACGAATCCAGGTTGTCGACCGTGCGGATCCGGGCCCAGCCCACGTACAGCTTGGTGATCGTCTGCTGGACGAGGTCGTCGGCGCGGTGCCCGTCGCCGCAGAGCAGCGCACCGAGCCGCCTGAGGTCCGGCAGCCGCGCCGTGACGTACTCGACGTACTCGTCGTCCGCCGATGCCCTCATCGGTCATCTCTCCTGATGTACCTCACACCCGTGGGACGCTGGGCGCGCTCCCCCGGGTTGACACGACACGGTGTCCATTTCACATCGGACCGCACACTCCGACATATCAGTACTTATCAAGCTGTACGGCGTCGAAGCAACGGGAACGGCCGTCGCTATCGGCGACCGTCCAAAAGCGATCGGTCATTTTTGCCGATGACGTAACCCTCGCGGGCCTCCATGCCCGTCATTCGGTCAGCGAGACGTTGTGTTCGTTGTCGATGAGAGGTGAAGCCGTGAGTGTCTCCACACTGGGAACCACGTGGACCCCGATGAGCCCGGCACAGCGCGACCAGTTCGAGCGCGACGGCTACCTGATCCTGCCGGGCGCCCTGTCTCCGGACGAGGTGGGTCGGTACCGCGCCGCCGTCGAGGCCGTCTACCGCACGAAGGACGCGGTGGGCCGGCTCGCCCCGGACCGTTCGCTGCACTTGCTCAGCGCCGTACGAAACTGCCCAGAGCTCGCCGGCCTGATCGACCATCCCGCGGTCTTCCCGCTGGTCTGGTCCATCCTGGGCTGGAACGTGCACGTCTACCACTCGCACATCGACGTCCACCCGCAACTGCCCGGCCCCAAGCCGGCCTGGTGGCACTGGCACCAGGACGGCGGCCGGCAGAACCGTGAGCTGGAGACCGACCCGCGCCCACGGATCTCGGTCAAACTGGCCTTCTGGCTGTCGGACGTCTCCCGTCCCGGCCGGGGCAACCTCACGCTCATCCCGGGCAGCCACCGTACGAACTGGCTGCCCGGCCCGCCCCGACGTGACCTCGCCTGGCCGCAGCCGGACGGCGCCGTCCAGATCACGGTCGAGCCGGGTGACGTCGTCTTCTTCGACCGGCGGATCTGGCACGCGCGCTCCGACAACCTGTCGCCGGTCACCCGCATGGCGGTCTTCTTCGGGTACACCTACCGCTGGATCGCCGTCCGCGACGAGGTCGCCGACCTGTGGCGGCAGCCGTGGTGGCAGGAGCTGAGCCCGGTACAGCGGCAACTGCTCGGCGGCGCCGGCGACGGCAGCGGCGACCACCTGTGGGGCCACGACCCGGGCAGCACCCCGCTGTACCGGGAACTCGCCGCGCGCCAACTGCTGGACCCCGGCTACCCGCCGCTCATCCCATGATCCTGCGATGGCGCCGTCGCCCGCAGCGCCGGGATCCCGGCGCGGCGGGCGGCGACCCGACGCTCGGCCCGGTTCTCAGCCCGCGGCGCCGCTGGTCGGGCTGACGGGCAGCGACCCGGCGCGAGCCGACGGCTGCGCCAACGGCCGGCCGAGGAACATGTCGTACCACAGGCAGAAGATCAGCACCGTCCACAGCTTGCGGCTGTGGTCCGCGGCGCCCCGGCGATGCTCCTCCAACAGCCACCGCGCGTAGTTCAGATCGAGCAGGGCGTCCGCGCCCGAACCGCCGAGGATGTCCAGCGCCCAGTCGTACATCTCGCTGCGCAGCCACACCCTGATCGGGGTGGGGAAGCCGAGCTTCGGCCGGCTGACGATGTGGGGCGGGACGACGTCGGCCAGCGCCCGGCGCAGCGCGTACTTGGTGACGGTGGAGCGCGGGGGCAGCTTCAGCTCGGTAGGTACCGACGCGGCGACCGCGAACATCTCCTGTGTCAGGAACGGCACGCGCACCTCCAACGAGTGCGCCATCGACATCCGGTCAGCCTTGACGAGGATGTCACCGGGCAGCCAGGTCTCCAGATCGACGTACTGCATCTTCTCGACGTCACCGAGGTCGGCGCAGGCGGCGTAGATCGGCCCGGTGACCTCGGCGTGCGTCAGGTCCGGGTCGTACCGGCGCAGCAGACGCCGCTTGGTGTGCGCGTCGACCTCGCGGGCGTTGCCGTAGTACCGCTCCTCGATGTCGGTGGTGCCGCGCTGCAGGTAGCCCCGCCCCTTCACCCCCTCCGGGATCGCCCGCGACACCGCGCGCAACCCTCGCCGCAACGGCGGGGGAAGCGCGCTGACCGGCCGCAGCGACAGCGGCTCGCGGTAGATCGGGTACCCCGCGAACAGCTCGTCGGCCCCCTCCCCGGACAGCGCGACGGTGACGTGCTCGCGCGCCGTGGCCGCGACGTAGTACAGCGGCACCAGCGCCGGGTCGGCGACCGGGTCGTCGAGGTGCCACACGATCCGGGGCAGCGCGTCCATCATCATCTGCGCGGTGACCGTGACCGGATGCATGGTGACGCCCAGGTGCTCGGCGCTGCGCTGCGCCGCCTCCAGCTCGCTGTAACCGGGTACGTCCAGCGCGGCGGTGAACGTGTGCAGATCGGCGTTGAACTCGCGGGCGAAGGCGACCACGGCCGTGGAGTCGATGCCGCTGGACAGAAAGGCACCGACCGGAACGTCGGAGCGCATGTGCAGGCGGACGCTGTCGCGCAGCGTCTGGCGGATCCGCCGGTACAGCGCCTCCGGGTCGTCGGTCGGGGTGGGCCGCCACTGCGGGCGGTGGTACCGCTCGACCTGCGGCGCGCCACCTGGCTCGAGGGTGAACATCCGGCCGGGGCCGAGGCGGGCGATGCCGTGGTGCATGCTGGCCGGCTCCGGTACGTACTGCAGAGTCAGGTAGTGCGACAGGCTCGTCTCGTCGAGCCCGGCCGGGTCGCGGGAAGCCGCCAGGAACGGAAGCAGCGCCTTCTTCTCGCTGGCCACGTAGGTGCCGTCGGCGGTCGTGAGATGGTAGAGCGGCTTGATGCCGAACGGGTCGCGGGCGCCGAAGGCCCGGCGCTGCTCGCGGTCCCAGATGACGAGGGCGAACATGCCGCGCAGCCGCTGTACCGCCGCCGCTCCCCAGTGGTGGTACGCGGCCACGACGACCTCCGCGTCGCCCTCCGTGGCGAACCGGGCCCCGTACTCCCGGACCAGCTCTTTTCGCAGCTCCAGGTAGTTGTAGACCTCACCGTTGAAGGTGATCGCGTATCGGCCGTCGGCGTACGTCAGCGGCTGGTCGCTGTGTGCCACGTCGATGATCGACAAACGCTTGAAGCCCAGCACGGCGTCGTCGTCGACGACCACCAGGCCGCCTGCGTCCGGTCCGCGGTGGTGCAGGCGCTCGAGCGCCCGGGCCACGGCCGCGCGACGGGCCGGTGCCGAAGCATCGGCGCTGACGAATGTGAGCAGACCGCACATGAACGGTTTCCCTCTGGTCGGCGTGAATGCACCGCCCCGGCGGGGACGGCATCCCCGGCGCAAGGCGCACCGCCGGCACGGGGGCGCCCACCCGGTGAGCGCGGCACCCGAACCGGGCCGGCCGCCGGCGCTCACTACGGTGACGGGCGGGGGCGGCCGTGAGGTTGTCACGATCGTCGAACTTCCCGACCGCGGGGCGCGCCCGCCCCACACCGGTGATGGCCGGGTCTGCGCGGCACGATCCACCGTCGCGCACTGGCACCCCGGCCTCCGTGTGCAGGACGGCTACCGCGTACGGCGGATCCGCAGCACGCTGTCGGTGTGCCGGCCGGGTTGCCCCTCGGGACCGGTCAGGTCGTGTACGACGAGGTCCGTCACCTCGACCTGCCACCGATCCGGAGGAAGGTCGAGGGAGTCGACGACTTCCGGCGCGGTCGGGAAGTGATGGGCGAACGGCGGGTGCTCGTGCCACGACGGCCATCCGGCGTGGCCGACGATCAGCAGGACCCCGCCCGGCGCCACCGCGTCGGCCGCCCTGCGAAGGATCTTCTCCCGCTCGTCGGCCACTGCTACCGGTGAGTGGAAGAACTGAGCCGACACGAGATCGAACAGTCCTGCCGGAAACGACTGCGAAAGGTCGTGGCGCTCCCAGACGATACGGTCGCGGACGCCGGCCTCGGTCGCGCGTGCGGCCGCGCGGCGCAGGGCGGTCGCGGCGATGTCGACAGCCGTCACCCGCCAGCCCTGCTTCGCCAGCCAGATCGCGTCGGCGCCTTCGCCGCATCCCAGGTCCAGTGCGGTGCCGGGGGCGAGCGAGGCGACCTCGCGCACCAGCAACGGATTGGGGCGCCCGCTCCACACCTGGCCGCGCTCCTGGTAGAAGCCCTCCCAGTACTGCTCCGGGGAGGTGTCGGTCATGCTCGTCTCCTGTCAAAGCGGCTGCGCATGCGAGCTGACCCGCCGGTCGTCGATGCGGAGGCGAGCATCCTCGCCCCTGGCAGACAGGGTGCGGCGCGTACGCGCGAAACCGCCAACTCTTTTGCTGCTTCGGCAAGTTTTGGTGACCCGCCGGACGCCCGTCGAGCGCGTCCTCGGAGCCGTCAGCCGCTGCCGGCCGTGACCAGCCACGCTGCGGCGCGCACCCACACCCCGTCCCGATCCTGGCGAGCGGCGAACTCCTCAGCCATCGTGGCCAGCACCCGCCGGGCGAGCACCTCGTCGCCGAGCCGCGCCATCAGCTCCCGAACCTTGGACGTGCTCCGCACATACCCCATCACGTCCGCGAAGTCGGACCCGATCCGCGCCCGCTCGTGGACGGCTGCGACGCGGATGTCCGTGAAGCCCGCCCCCCCAAGCAGATCGATCACCCGCCTGGGGTCGGCGAACAGGTCGTCGTCGACCGCAGCGGGCAGCTGCGCGTGGCGCATGAACGCCCGGAGCGCAATCGCGAACACCTCATTGCGCAGAGCGTCCTGCCAGCACAGGAACGCCAGCCGGCCGCCCGGCCGCAGGGCGGTCCGGAGGTTACCGAAGGCCGCGGCCGGGTCATCGAAGAACATCACGCCAAAACTGCTGATCACCAGGTCGAAGGCGGCCGGCGGCAGCGGGTACACCTGGGCATCACCCTGCACGAAACGGAGGTTGGCCACACCGGCCTCGGCGGCCAACCGGCACGCGACCTCCTGCATCGGGCCGGACAGGTCCAGGCCCAGCACACCACCGTCCGGGCCGGCCGACCGCGCCACCGCGACCGTCGTCTCACCGCACCCGCAGCCGACGTCGAGCACCCGGTCGCCCGGCGAGACAGCCGCGGCGCGCAACAGGTGCGGCGTGAGCCGCTCGCGTACCGACGCGTGCCGCTCGCGCTGGGCGATCCACCGGCGGGCCGTGTCCCCGTTCCAGCGCTGGACCTGTTCGGCGTTGACCACGGTACTCATCCGCTTCTCCCCGTCGGTGGACCTCGCTCGCGGTCAGTTCGTGGGCCTATCCCAGATTGACACACGTCGACGGCTCCCGCCCGGGAAGGGTTCCCTCGGCGATCCGGCCAGCACCCGACCGAACTACCGGAAACCTAGTCAGCGACGATCTGCCCGATCGCCCGGGCCGCCCAGTACGCGAGCCCCTGGCCGAGTTCGGCGACGCGCGGGGCGGTCTCGTGGTCGAGCAGCGCCCGGACGGCGTGGCCGACCCGGATCACGCCGTGGGTCGCGCCCGCGGCGATACCGGACAGCAGGCGCGGCCACCACTGGACGAGCACCTCCCGCCAGGGTCGGGTGGCCAGCTCACGGTCGAAGTAGTTCAGCCAGTCGCCGGTACGCACCGGGTCACCGAGCGGATCACGCCACTCGTGCGCCGGGATGGGTCGGATACCGCGCGGCCGCTCCTCCAACCGGTCCGCGTACGAGTCGAGCCACCCATGGACGGCCCCCGCCCGCCCATGGCGCACCAACGCCTCGGCGGCCATCGGGGCGTGGTTGGACAGCCAGCCGTCCCGCTCCGGGCCGGTGTGCCGCAGACGTTCGTATGCTTCGTCGAGCGTGGAATCTGCCATACGCTCGAGGCTGCAACGTCAAGCGAGGTTGAAGTCAAGGAAACGTAGCATAGGACTGCGTCGATGCGGAGAGGTGTCGGGTGCGGCGAATCGGCGAAGGTTCCTGGCGGATCAGCGTGCGGCGATGGGAGACCCTGATCGACTATGCGCTGTGGATTCGGGCGGCGGAGCGGATCGAGGTGCCCGCCGGCGGCCTCGTCCCAGGTCCCGTCGACCTCGATCCGCTTCCGCCGTCGACACCGTCGGCGGGTGGCGCGCTCGGCGGGCAGTGGGCCGACTGGTGGGGGTCGCTGGTCGACACGCCGCGCCGGCATCCCCCGGTGCCGCCCGACCCCGTGCCGGAGCCGGCCTACGACACGCCTGACCCGCTCGGTCTTGCCCAGCGGCCGGCGCTTGCCGAGGTCGTGGCCCGGCGGTGGCGGGAGGCGCACGCATGGCACACCGCCAGGGAGGCGGCCGGCATGGCGCGGCACGTTCCGCCTTCAGCGATCGAGGGGCAGATCGTCCGGGACGTCGAGCGGGCGGCGGGCCGGCGGATCCGGCCGTTCGACGTGGAGTTCATCCTGTTGCCGGTCCGCGACGACGTGATCCGCCGGGTGCACGACCGCCGCTACCTGGTGCCGGAGGGGGTGTATGACGGGCCGCGCTGGGCGACCTGGCTACACGCCCTGGTGTCCCGCATCGGCTGATGGCAATGAGGTCATCTGCCCCTGATGCTGCGGAACACATCGGGCGTGGATCCGCTGACATCGACGAACGTGTTCATCGACGACACGAAGAGGGAGTAATCCCCGTCGTCGATCGCGCGCTGGCAGTCGGCGGCGGCCCGATCCGCCTGCGCCAGCAGCCTCTCCCATCGCTGCCTGGCCTGCGGATCCGGCACCGGAAAGTAGGCGTGGAACCCATCGGCGACCTGCGCGACGTCACGGCATCCGGGGCGGATGCGGGTGGCGGCGAAATCCCGGTCGGTGAGTGCCGCGTCGTCCTCCAGCGCGGTGAGGATCTCCAGGAGGTCGCCGTGGAAGCGCACCGCCAGGTCCATCCCGCCGAGCCGGAGCCAGGCGTCCGTCTGCAGGCTGAGGACCTGGGGCGACACGGGACCGATCGCGGCCCCGGGCACGAGCTGGTTCCGGGTGAGGGAGGTCCGGGTGGTCGGTTCCGCGCCGCTCGGCAGGCTCACCGCGGTGCTGAGCACGACGACCGCAAGGCAGATCGCGGCCACCCACAGGCGCCGCGTCACCAGCCTGTCCCGTCCGGCGGTCTCCACCTGCCCGGCGGCCCGCGCGGCGGTCTGGCGCAACGGCCGTAGCGCGCGCTTCACCCCCAGGGCCAGGAGGGCAGAGCCGGCGGAGGCGAAGATGCCGAGGCCCAGGACCAGCGGCAGCAGCACCTCGATCGAGGGCCAGATCCTCATGGGTAGCCAGTGGCAGGTGGATCCGAGCGTATTCAGGGGTCCCAGACAGCCGTCGGATGATCCGAGGAGGAAGACGCCGGCCAGACCGAACAGCGCCGCGGTCCCGGCCGCCACGAGCGCGGCGAGCAGCGGCAGGCGGCGGACCACCACGGCGGCCAGGACGGCCGCGGCCACCGACCCGCAGGTCACGGCGATCAACAACCATGCCAGGAAGACCAGCAGGTACGTGCCGAACCGCCGGTCGACGGGCGGCTGCCAGGTGTGCATGTAGGCCATGACCCCCGCGGCGCCCGACCAGCACACCAGGGTGCCGATCCCCGCGACCGCCAGGATCCGGCGCAGCGACGGCGGTCGCTCTCCCCCGAGCGGGATTTCAGGGACGTCTCGCAGTGCCCGGCGCGCCCACTCCGGGGCGCTCGTCGCCGGACGCCTGGCCCAGACGAGCAGCGGCAGCAGCCACAGCACCGCTGCGGCCCACATCACGAGCGGGTCGGTACCGAGCGGCAGGAGCACCGGCAGCGCCACGGCGATCGCCGACAACGCGCCCTGGTGCCCGGGCACCGAGCCGGGAAGATCCCGCTCCAGCGCCTGTCGGATCCCGGACTCGGAGAACGCCGAGCCCAACACGAAGATCTGGCCCTCGGTCTGCCACCAGGCGTACCACAGAGCGAAGACCGCCCACGTCGCCGCCAGCCCGATCAGCAGCGCCGGACGGAGGGTCCGGCCCTGCCACGACCGCACCGACAGTTCGGCGTACTGCGCTGTCCAGCCCATTGTCCCCACGGCGAGGACGATGAGCACCGCGAACACTTCCGGATGGCTGGGCAGCAGCCGGGTACTGCCGGACGTGTTGCTCGTCAGCAGTTCGCCGACCGCGAGCCCCACGCCGAGCCACCATCCCACTCGCAGTCCGGACGGCACCCGGTCGCCGGTGAGGACCGCGCGCGCCACGGCGCGCCACAGCGCGACGCCGGGAATCGCCGCGATCAGCCCGGCGAGCAGTCCCGCCAGCGGCCGGACCGCCCATCCCACGTCGTAGGTGCGCAGCAGGCTGGACGTCTGGTCGGCGGCTATCGTCGCGGTGGCGCCGGCCACGAACAGGGTGAGGGCATGGGGCCGGAACAGCTCCCTGGTGTCAGCGAGCGATGCCGCTCGCCGATCCCATGGCGGGTGGGTTCGCCACAGTGCGGCGAAGGAGGCGAACGCCTTCCTGGCCCTGCCCGGCTGCGTGTGCTGGTGCACACCGCGGAGCCAGCTCCCGGCATCGGCGCCCCCGGCCAGTGCGTCCAGGTCCGCGTAGGTCTCACGGGTACGCAGAATGTCGGAGCGCGCCAGGTAGACGAAGGCGATCATCACGGCCGACAGCACAAGGTTGTGGCCCGTGCCCAGGCGTTCGGCGGGGCCGAGCACCGTCGACGCCCTCGACGCCTTGAGGTCCAGCGCGGCCCAGACCAGATAGGCCGGCAGTACCGTGACGAGGAAGACCCGCCAGACGGCCACCGTCGCATAGGTGATGTCGACGTCGCGGTTGCGGATGTGGGCAAGCTCGTGGAGGACCACCGCACGGAAGCCCTCGGGATCGCTGCGCCGGCGGGCGACCAGGCCGCCGTGCAGACAGACCGAGTAGCGGCGCAGCCGTCCGAAGACCACCGCGCTGGCGGTGGACGCCGCCGGCGCGATGACGAAACGCGGAGCGCGGGGCAGTCCGGCGACGGTGACCAACTCGTCCAGGAGCGCACGCAGCTCGCCCTGGCCGTCGACCGCGTCGACCGGGACGACCCGGCTCCGCCGCCCCTTCCAGCTCGGCAGCAGCCAGTAGAGCGCGACCGCGGCGACCACGAGCGCACCGAGAACCACAAGCGGAGTCCACATCGAAGCCGAGGGAACGAACCGGTCCAGGCAGGCCCGGTACGCGTCGCCGGCACGTACCGTGGACAGGGTGATCCCCAGGTAGTCATCGTCCGGGTTCAGTCCGGCCGCGAGGGCGCAGCCCACCCCGTAGTGGTGCGGGTCGACCACCGAGTCGGCGATCATCGACGCCACCGTGGCGCTGCTGGTCAGAAACAGCACCAGCAGTAGCACGAAGCGCAGCCCGGTCCCGGCGCCGAGGACGCGCTCGTCGACGTTGCCGCCGGCGCGTACCGGCCCGGCCGTGGGCCCACTCATCGGCTCCCCTTCAGGTCGCAGGCTCCCCGCCGTCACCGCGCTCGCCCGCCAACTGGTCCAGCGGCCGCAGTACCAGCCTCGCCACCACCCGCTCGGCGAGTGCCGTGGCGGCTGCCGGCGCCATGCCGCTCTCCGTGCTCAACTCCAGGACCCGCAGGCGCACCGCCTCCAACTGGTCCGGGGTCAAGGGCGGGATGGTTCTGGTGACAGCGGGCCGCCGGAAGATCCGTCGCAGCCACACCCGCAACCGGCGCCCTACACCGCCGACGGCCGCGCCCGTCGCCTTGCGCGCCGCCTCGTCCAATGCGATCCACACCACCGGCGTGACCAGCGCCGCGATCTCGCCCAGGCCGAACCCGAGGGGCTCATCCGACCGGTCGCGGGCCGCCAGCCGCGCTGCGACGCTCTCGTCGTCGGACCGGCACAACCCTTCGACCAGAAGCAGCTCATCCGGAGCGGCGTCGGACACGACCTCACGGACGACATCCCGTACCGGGCGGGTGGCATCGGCGGTCGCACGCACGTCGCTCGGCTCTGACAACGAGTCCATCTAGTCCCCTCATCGGACAGCGCGTCGCCCGCGCGATGCTAGCGACTCCGACACGTCGGCAGGACCCTTCCGACGCGATGACGACATCCGGGGTCGAGCGGTCAACCGGTCATCGACGGGATGGCGGATGGGCGGGCGGTGACACGGAAACCGTACGGGTGCCGCCCCACGGTGTACAGCGAGGTTCGCCGCCGTCCGACTGCACGCACGCCCGCACCTGGGAGTGGCGGTCCGCGGCCACCATCCGGGTGGAGAGGTAGCCCTCGGTCGAACTGCCGTCGGCGACGGTTGCTTCGGCCCGACCGGCGCGGTCGACCACCATCACCCGATCACCGGCGACCGGGTACGAGATCCGCGCCCATGCGGCCGCACACCGGTCGCTCACCCTCAGCTCCAGGTGGCGTCCGCCGACCTGCAGCTCCGCGTACGACCCGGCGTCCACCGCGCACGCCATGCCCACCGGCTCCAGACCCGCGCACCGGATACCGGTGCAGCCGACCGGGTACCCCGGCCCGGTCGACGCCGCCGGGACCGGGCCGGCGAAGATGCCGGTCGACCCGACCAGCGCGATGAGCACGGCGGTGACGGCGCCACCGGCAAGGGCGGCGGCCGTCCGGTGCGGTGGGCGGGGACGGCGCCAGGACGGGCCCCGACGCCGAGGTGCGGTTTCGGCATGTTCCTGTACCACGGTGGACGATGGTGTCGGCGGCGCGGTTGCCGGCCGGGCTTCGGCGTCACGCCCGCTCCACCGTTCCTCGGCGCGCTCCCACAGCGCCAGCAGCAGGTCGGTCGGCTCCCCCACCAGTTGCGCGAGCGCCTCGACCGCGTGACGGGGCGGCAGTTTCGTCCCGTTGAGGTACCGCTCCCACGTCGACTTGCTGTACGCCGTCCTACCCGCGAGCCCCGCCAGGCTGAGCCCCGACCGGTCCTTCAACTCCCGCAACGCGCCTACCAGGTAGGCGACCTCGGGGTGCAGCGCGGCGGGCAGCGGCCGCCACCGGCCGGTCATCCGCGGAGCAGCGCCCACGTCTGCGGCCCGACCATTCCGTCCGCCACGGCGCCACCCGCGCGCTGCAGATCCTTCACGGCCTGCTCGGTGTGCGTCCCGTACAGGCCGTCGATCCGTCCCGGGTCGAAGCCGTGCCGCTTGAGTAGGCACTGCACCTCGGCGACATCCTTACCGCCGGCGTTGAGCGCCACGAGGCGGTCGGAGGTCGTGCTGTGTCCCGCGTAGGTTCGGCCGTCCCGGGTGGTGTAGTCGCAGTGGTAGCTCGACGGCGTCGCCACGGACGACCTCCGGGTCGACAGGCCGGGTCCAGCCACCCAGATTCCCAGGCCGAGCAGGGACAGGACCGCCACACCCGAGACCACCGCGACCCCGACGCGTCCGAAGCGCCACCGGAAGCGCCGCCGGAAGCCCGGCGGCGCTTCGCCGGTGCCCGCGTCGGGCTCGGTGTCGGCCCCGCCGGCGGGCTCGGTGTCGGCCCCGCCGGCGGGCTCGGTGTCGGCCCCGCCGGCGGGCTCGGTGTCGGCCGCGCCGGCGGGCTCGGTGTCGGCCGCGGGCTCGCGCCCGGGCCGTGCCTGCCGGGCCTGATCGGCCAACATCCACAGGGCCAGCAGCCGCGCCGGGTCCGCCCCGGCCAGCTTCCCCAGCGCCTCGACCGCGTGGCGCGGCGGGCACGTCCGGCCGTTGAGGTACCGCTCCCACGACGACTTGCTGTACGCCGTCTTGCCCGCGAGCGTCGCCGTGCTGATGCCCACCTCGTCCTTGAGCTCGCGTAGCCGCACGATCAGCTGCCGCACCCGCAGATCAAGATCACCGGGCAACGGCTTCCACTGAGCCACTGCGTCCCCCGTCCGTCGACAGTCGACTCCGCAATCCTCGGTTCTTCCGTTCCAGACCTACCCGGTGCAGTCAGCACGCTCAATCCAGACGATTTCGGATGCCGAAAAGTCAGCGCCGGCGCCACGTCGCGGTGCCGGGGCGGCGCCGCGGGGACGGCCCGGTGCCCACCGTCCCCGTGGGACGGCAGCCGGACTGACGTCTGTCCAGGTCAGAGGCTGGGCCGTCCCGCGTTGACCCGATCTGCACCGCCGGCCTGTCGTCGTGGGCGGTCATCGCAACACGATCGGTCATGGGACCACGACGTGGCCCCGCAGGACCAGATCCCTTCTCGTAGAGGAGACCAACGGCATGAACCACAACATCCGACGGCTCATGACCGCGGCGGGCGGGACAGCGCTCGTCCTGGCCGGCCTGGCCGGCGCGACGGCGGGGCCGGCGGCCGCCGCGGCCGGCTCCGCGGCGACTCCGCAGGTGGCACCGGGCAACGCGGACACCGTCGTCACCGTCGACCCGTCGCCGGGCCTGGGCATCTTCAGCGCCACCGGATGCCACGGCACGACCTGCATCTTCGTCAACGGCAAGGGACTGCGCGTGAACTACGCGACGGTGACCAACAAGAAGGGCAACCCCGTCGGTCGCGGGATGATCTCCAGCAACTGGGACGGCAGGACACACGTCGGACCGGTGCTGCACAAGAACGAGTCCTGGCGGTTCGACTACAACCGCATCATGAACAACGGCAACAAGGTGTGCGGGTCCATCGAGGGCAGGGATGTCGCCTGCGTGACGATCCACCGGTGACCGTCCCGGCGAGGGCGCCCGTCCAGCCGATCGTGTGACGGTGGCAGGCCGGGGCCGGCGGAGTGTGGACCCCGCCGGCCCCGGCCCACCGGGAGAACAGTCCTAGGCCGAAGGGAGTTGCCGGAGAGTGCCGTCGAGGATCTGCTCCCGCAGCCGGAACTTCTGGAGCTTGCCCATCGCGTTGGTCGGTAGCCCGGTCGTCAGGTACCAGGTCTTCGGTGTCTTGTTCGGAGCGAGCCGCTCCCGGACGAAGTCGTGCAACTCCGTGCCGGAGGGTGGCTTGTCCTCGTCCCGGGGCTGGATGACCGCGGCGACGACTTCGCCCCACCGTTCGTCGGGAACGCCGACCACGACCGCGTTCACGACCTTGGGATGGGTCACCAGCACGGCCTCGATCTCACGGGGATAGATGTTCTCCCCGCCACGAATGATCATGTCCTTGAGGCGGCCGGTCACGCGGAGATAGCCGCGTTCGTCGAGTACGCCCAGGTCGCCGGTGTGCAGCCACCCGTCGGCGTCGACGGTCTGGCTCGTCTGCTCCGGCATGTCGAAGTAACCGAGCATCGCCTGGTAGCCGCGCGCGCAGATCTCACCGGACCCGCCGACCGGCAGGGCGTGCCCGTTGATCGGATCGACGATCTTGACCTCGACCTGCCACAGCGGCCGGCCCACCGTGTCGCACTTGTCCTGCGGCGCGTCGTCGGGGCTCGTCTGCGCGATGATGGGGCTCAGCTCGGTCTGACCGTAGACGGTCGTGAACCGGGAGGTGAATCGCCGCTCGACCTCGGTGACGAGGGCGGCCGGCACGGTGTCACCGCCGGAGGCGGTGATCCGCACGGAGCTGAGGTTGTAGGCGTCGAAGTCGGGATGACTGAGCAGGCCGACGTACATGGCCGGCACTCCCGCGTACAGATCCGCCTTCCACTCCTGCAGGGACTCGAGGATCAGCGTCGGGTCGAAGAGCTGGCAGAGCACCAGGGTGCCGCGACTGGCCGCGGTGCCCAGGACCGACATGCCGCAGCCCGCGGTGTGGAAGAGCGGAAGCGCGGTGGCCCACACGCCGTGGCGGGGGAACTGCGCGCGCACGTGTACGTGGTACGCGTTGGTGATCAGCCCGCGGTGGTGCAGCAGCGCGCCCTTGGGGAAGCCGGTCGTGCCCGAGGTGTACTGCAGCTGCGCCGCGTCGGTGGGCGCGACGCCCGGCAGCGGCCGTTGCGGGCCGGCGAAGGCCCGCAGCTCGGCGCCCCACGTGGAGAGCCGGATCGCCTCCCGCAGATGGGGGACGCGGGATCGGACGTCGGAGACGATCGAGGCCATGTCCGTGCCGCGGAATGCGTCGACGTAGGCGATGCCGACCGACTTCGACTGCCGGAGCACGTACTCCAGTTCGCCCGCGCGGAGGGCGGGGTTGGCGGTCACGAGGACCAGGCCGGCCAGCGCCGCGCCGTACTGCAGGATCACCCACTCCGGCACGTTCGGCGCCCATACGGTGATGTGCTCACCGGGCTCGAACTTCGTCAGCAGCCACTGCGCGGCCCGCTCGGCGTCGGCGAGCAGTTCGCGGTAGGTCCAGACGCGGGCCTCCTCGCCGGGCGCCACCGCGATCAGGGCGCGCCGGTCGGGCTCGGCGTGCGCGACCTCTCGCAGCAGGTCGCCGGCGGTCAGGTCGACGATCGCCTCGCCGGTGTCCGCCGGCCAGTACGAGGTGTTCAGGGTGGCCACGTCAGTCCTCCGCACGCAGCTGGGTCGCGGTGGGGACGTCCCCGCCGCCGTTCGGGATCCAGCGGCCGGAGTCGCGCCACCGGACCGCCTCGTCGAAGCCGTAGGTCGCGGCGAACTCGCGGAACCACCGGCCTTCCGGCGAATGCCGGGTGATGCCGTCGAACAGGGTGGCGAGGATCTGGGTGCCCTGCAGGCCCATGTTGTCGTAGGCCTGGTTGATCATGAGCTTCTGCATGACAAGCTGGTTGATGGGGACGCCGGCCATCCGGTCCGCCAGCTTCTCGACCGCGGAGTCGAGCTCGTCGGCGGGCACCGCGTCGACGACCAGCCCCCAGTCGGCCGCGGTCCGGCCGTCGATCGTGTCCCCGGTCAGCAGCATCCGCTTCGCCTTCTCGGCGCCGAGCCGGTAGACCCACATCGCGGTCGTCGGGCACCCCCATACCCGGGCGGGCATGTAACCGATCCGCGCGTCCTCGGCCATCACCACGAGGTCGCAGGAGAGGGCGATGTCGCTGCCCCCGGCGACCGCGTACCCGTGCACCTTCGCGATGGTGGGCTTCAACGAGCGCCAGAGGCTGAAGAAGTTGTCCGTATTGCCCTTCATCATCGCGAAATCCTGGATCGGATCCCAGACCGGAGGCTGGAAGCTCTCCCCGGCCTCGGCGTACCGCTTCAGGTCGTAGCCGGAGCTGAACGCCCGGCCGGCGCCCTGCAGGACGACGACGTGCACCTCGGGGTCCTCGTTCGCCCGGTCCACCGCGGCCTTGATGTCCCGCGCCATCTCGAACGTGATCGCGTTGAGCCGCTCCGGCCGGTTCAGCGTGAGATAGGCCTTGCGGTCGCGGACCTCGTACAACACGGTCTGCTCGCGGTCGTCGGTCATGGCACTCCTCACTTCCGGCGGCCGGTGCCCGTGGACGCTCCGGCCGTGCGTTCGAGAGGCTAGGGGAATTTTCACAGTCCGTCTAGACTGTCAATGTAACTTTCCGCTGGTCCGCCGCCGACCCGTAAGCTCGCGGCATGGCTTCGCTCAGTCGCAAGCAGCAACGCGAGCAGACCCGGCAGCACCTCCTCGACGCGGCCGTGGCGTGCCTGGTGGAGTACGGCTACGCGGGCACCACGACCCAGCGCGTCCAGGAGCGCGCCGGGGTGTCCCGGGGTGCGCTGCTGCACCACTTCGGCTCGAAGGCCGATCTGTTCGTGGCCGCCATCCACCACATCGCCGAGAAGCGGCTGGCCCGGGTACGCGCGGCGGCCGAGACCGTCGACCCCGGACCGGACGCCGAAGAGCGCGTCGTCGCGGCGATGCGCGCCGCGATGTCCGGACCGCCGTTCCTGGCCGCGCTCGAGCTCTGGATGAGCGCCCGTACGGATCCGGCGCTGCGGGCGGCCCTGATCCCGGCGGAGCGCGGGCTCGGCAAGGCGCTGCGCGAGATATTCGACGGGGTGTCGGGCGACAGCGACCCGCACGAGGCGCGCATCGCGTACGAATCACTGCTCGTCGTCCTTCGCGGGCTGGCCGTGACCAGCGTGCTCCGCGACGACCGGAAGCAGGCAGAGGAGATCATCCGGTACTGGATCGAGCGCATGGCCCCGTCCGCGACCGCGCGCCGCGACGCCGGCACGGGTTGAGCGGACTCCCCTTCTGACGCGGGTCAGGACTGCGGGCGGGCGTCCGACTCCGTCCCGTTTGGCCCTTCGCGGGACAGATATTCGCTGGCTGGTGCTGCCATCATCGAGTGGTGCTATTGACGATCTCCACTACTCACGTCCCGGCCACGGACCTTGGCTTCCTGCTGGTCAAGCACCCAGACCGGGTGCAGTCGTTCGACACGACCGGCGGGACGGCGCACGTCTGGTACCCGGAGGCCGGCGCGGAGCGGTGCACCGTCGCGCTGCTGCTGGACGTCGATCCCGTGGCGCTGGCACGGCCGTCGAAGGGGCACCGGTCGCCGGACAGCTTCTCGCTCGGTCGGTACGTCAACGACCGCCCGTACGCCGCGTCGAGCCTGCTGACCGTCGCCCTGGGCAAGGTGTTCCGCAGCGCCCTGAAGGGCGCGAGCAGGGATCGACCGGAGCTGGTCGACGTGCCCCTGCCCTTGGAGATCAAGGTTGCCGCGCTGCCGTGCCGGGGCGGCGCCGCGATCGTGGAGCGGCTCTTCGGCCCGCTGGGCTGGACCGTGACGGCAGAACCGGTGCCGCTCGACCCCGCGTTCCCGGCCTGGGGCGATTCGCGGTACGTGCAGCTGACCCTGACCGGCCGGCAGAAGCTGTCGGATGCGCTCAACCATCTGTACGTGCTGCTACCCGTCCTCGACGACGCCAAGCACTACTGGGTGTCGGCCGACGAGGTCGACAAGCTGTTGCGCGCCGGTGAGGGCTGGCTGCCCGAACATCCGGCGAAGGAGCTGATCGCGCGGCGGTATCTGGCCAATCGGCGCTCCCTGGCCCAGAGCGCCCTCGAGCGGCTGCGGGCCGCCGATGAGCTGGAGGCGATCGCCGAGCCGCCGGCGGCGGAGGAGCTGGCCGAGGTCGAGGCCGCCGAGCGCAGGAAGCCCCTGGTCAGGTACCGGCAGGAGGCGGTGCTCGCGGCGCTCGCCGAGTCCGGCGCCACCCGGGTGCTCGACCTCGGGTGCGGCTCCGGCGCGCTGCTCCTGCGCCTGCTGGCCGATCGCCGCTACACCGAGATCGTCGGCGCCGACGTGTCGAGCGTGAACCTGCAGCTCGCCGAGCGGCGGCTGAAGCTCGACCGGCTGCCGGAACGGCAGCGCAACCGGATCACGCTGATCCAGTCGGCCCTGACCTACCACGACGACCGGCTCGCCGGCTACGACGCGGCGGTGCTGATGGAGGTCATCGAACACGTCGACGAGGTGCGCCTGCCGGCGCTGGAGCGGGCGGTGTTCGGGCACGCGAGCCCCGCCACCGTCATCGTGACGACGCCGAACATCGAGTACAACGGCCGCTACGACGGCCTGGCGGGCGGGCACCTGCGCCACGACGACCACCGCTTCGAGTGGACCCGGGCCCAGTTCGCGGCCTGGGCTGCGCGGGTCGCCGACGCGTACGGCTACGGCGTCGACCTCCGACCGGTCGGCGAAGACGATCCCGAGGTCGGCTCCCCCACCCAGCTCGCGTACTTCCGGAAGGCCGCCTGAGTGAACCTCGACATACCCGAACTGTCCCTGATCGCGCTCATCGGCATCTCCGGCTCCGGCAAGTCGACGTTCGCCCGCCGGCACTTCGCCCCGACCGAGGTGCTGTCCTCGGACGCCTTCCGGGCCATGGTCGCCGACGACGAGAACGACCAGTCCGCCTCGAAGGACGCCTTCGAGGCGCTGCACCACGTCGCGGCCATCCGGCTGCGCGCCGGCCGTCGGGTGGTCGTGGACGCGACCAACGTCCAGAAGCACGCCCGCGCCGAACTGGTGAAGCTCGCCCGCGCGCACGACGTCCTGCCCGTCGCGATCGTCCTCGACACGCCCGAGGCCATTGCCTGGGAACGCACCGAGGCCCGGGCCGACCGCGACTTCGGCCGGCACGTGCTGCGCAGACAGCAGCAGGACCTGCGCCGCTCACTGCGGGACCTGGGGCGCGAGGGGTTCCGGAAGGTCCACATCGTCGCCGACCCCGACGACGTCACCATCACGTACGAGAAGGCCTGGAACGACAAGCGCGACATCACCGGGCCGTTCGACATCATCGGCGACGTCCACGGCTGCCGTTCCGAGCTGGAAACGCTGCTCACGACGCTCGGCTGGCGGCTGGAGCGCGACGAGGCGGGGCGGCCGGTCAACGCCGTCCACCCCGAGGGCCGGCGCGCCGTCTTCGTCGGTGACCTCGTCGACCGCGGCCCCGACTCCCCCGGTGTGCTGCGCCTCGTCATGGGCATGACCGCCGCCGGCACGGCCCTGTGCGTACCGGGCAACCACGAGCAGAAGCTGCTGCGCAAGCTGCGCGGCCGCAAGGTCAGCGTCACCCACGGCCTGGCCGAGACCCTCGAGCAGCTGGCGGTCGAGCCGCCCGAGTTCGTCGACGCCGCGGCCACGTGGATCGACGGTCTGGTCAGCCACCTGCGGCTCGACGGGGGCCGGCTGGTCGTCGCGCACGCCGGGCTCAAGGAGGAGTTCCACGGCCGGGCCTCCGGTCGGGTACGGGCCTTCTGCCTGTACGGGGAGACCACCGGCGAAACCGACGAGTACGGGCTGCCGGTGCGCTACCCGTGGGCCAACGACTACCGGGGCTCGGCGATGGTCGTGTACGGCCACGTGCCGAACCCGAAGCCGGAATGGGTCAACAACACCATCTGCCTCGACACCGGCTGCGTGTTCGGCGGCCAGCTCACCGCCCTGCGGTACCCGGAGAAGGCGCTGGTCTCGGTGCCGGCCGAGAAGACGCACTACGAGCCGGTCAAGCCGCTGGTCGAAGCCACCCCGGCGCGCGACGCCACCACGCTCGACCTCGCCGACGTGACCGGCCGGCGCCACATCCGCACCGACTACGGCACGGTCCTGGTCGACGCGGAGAACGCCGCGGCCGCGCTCGAGGTGATGAGCCGGTTCGCGGTCGACCCCCGGTACCTGCTGTGGCTGCCGCCGACGATGTCCCCGCCCTCGACCTCCAGGCTGGACGGCTACCTGGAACATCCGGCCGAGGCGTTCGCCGACTACCGGGCCGCCGGAGTCGAGCGGGTCGTGTGCGAGGAGAAGCACATGGGCTCGCGCGCCGTCGTGCTCGTCTGCCGGGACGCGGCGACCGCGGCGAGGCGGTTCGGCGTGGACGACGCCTCGTCCGGCGCCGTCTACACCCGCACCGGCCGGCCCTTCTTCGCCGACCCTGCGCTGACCGAGACGCTACTGGCCCGGGTCCGGGCGGCCGCGACCCCGGCGTTCGGCGAGCTGGACACGGACTGGCTGCTGCTGGACTGTGAGCTGCTGCCGTGGTCGGCGAAGGCCACCAGCCTCATCAAAGGCCAGTACGCCGCCGTCGGCGCCGCGGCACGCGCCGCCCTGCCCGCGGCCCTGCGCGCGCTCGACGCCGGGCTCGACCGGGGACTCGACCTCGCAGCGCTCCGGGACCGGACGGCCGCCCGCGCGACCAACGCGGACGCCTTCACCGACGCGTACCGGCGGTACTGCTGGCCCGTCGACGGGCTGGACGGCATCCAGCTCGCCCCCTTCATGGCCCTGGCCTCCGAAGGCGCCTCCCACGCGGCGCGCGACCACGGCTGGCACCTCGAACACTGCGACCGGCTCGTCGCGGGCGACCCTGACCTGTTCCGGCGTACCGAACGGCGGACCGTCGACCTCTCCGACGAGGCGTCGGTCGAAGCCGCCACCGCCTGGTGGCGGGAGCTGACCGGCGCCGGCGGCGAAGGCATAGTGATCAAGCCCTGCGACGGGCTGCTGCACCGCGCGAACGGAAAGCTCGTCCAGCCCGGCATCAAGTGCCGCGGCCGCGAGTACCTGCGCATCATCTACGGACCGGACTACACCGAGCCGCGTCACCTCGACCGGCTCCGCGACCGGGGCCTGCACCGCAAGCGGAACCTGGCCCTGCGTGAGCACGGCCTGGGGCTGGCCGCCCTGGACGCGGTCGCGGCCGGCGCACCACTGTGGCGGGTCCACGAACTGGTGTTCGCCGTGCTGGCGCTCGAGTCCGAGCCGACCGACCCCAGGCTGTGAGCGTCACCGCCGCCCGGTACGCCCGCACCGGAAAACCGGTACGCCCGCACCGGAAAACCGGTGCCGGTGTGCCGGCGCGCCGTGGCATGATCCCGCGGTGACCGACACCGCCACCCACACCGAGCACGGTGACCGGGGCCTCGCCCTCGACGGGGAGATCCTGCGTACCGTCGTGGGCTCCGGCGTACACGGCATCGCGATCGAGGGCACCGACGACCACGACGAGATGGGCGTGTTCATCGAGCCGCCCGCGCACGTCATCGGGCTGCGCGCGCCGGTCGAGCACTACGTGTTCCGGACCCAGCCGGAGGGCGCGCGATCGGGCCCCGGCGACACCGACCTGGTCATGTACTCGCTGCGCAAGTACCTGCGGCTGGCCGCCAAGGGCAACCCCACCGCGCTGCTGCCCCTGTACGCGCCGCGGGATGCGGTCCTGACGCTGCACCCGCTGGGCGGGGAGTTGCGTGACCTGGCGCCGAAAGTGCTGTCACAGCGGGCGGTGCACCGGTTTCTGGGGTACCTGGAGGCCCAACGCGACCGGCTGCTCGGGCGCGGTCGGCGCAGTGACGTGCCCAACCGGCCCGAGCTCGTCGCCCGCTACGGCTATGACGTCAAGTACGCCTCGCATGCGCTCCGGCTGGCCTATCATGGCCTGGAGATCGTCCGGGACGGCCGGCTCACCCTCCCCATGCCCGAACGCGAACGCGAACGGGTACTTCGCGTCAAACGCGGCGACGTGTCCGCGCTCGCCGACGTCCTGCACGAGATCGACGAGGTGCAGGCGGCGGTGCGGGAGCTGCTCGACAGCGGCCGTACGCCCCTGCCGGCCGAGCCGGATGTCGACACGATCTCCGAGTGGTCCGTCAGCGCCCACCGTCGCCACTGGAGCTGGAGCTAGCGGTCTCCCGGGTCGCCGATGACCCGGTTGCGTCCGCTCCGTTTCGCCGCGTAGAGATTGCGGTCGGCGCGGGCGAGCAGCGCCGAGGGTGTGGGACGTTCATCGGCGATCGCGGCGACTCCGACGCTGGCGGTGACCGGGAGGTCGCCGGTGACCGGTCGCCAGGGGTGGGCGGCGATCGACCGGCGCAGCCGCTCGCAGCGGCGCATCGCCTCGTCGAGATCGACGCCAGGGAAGATCAGCACGAACTCCTCGCCACCGAGCCGTGCGGCGACGGGCTGGTCGGTGGCGTCCCCGTCGCTGGCGGCGTGGTCGCTGGCGGCGTCCGCAAGCAGGCGGGCGACCTGGGTGAGGACGGCGTCGCCGGCGGCGTGTGACAGCGTGTCGTTGATCCGTTTGAAATGGTCGAGGTCGACGAGCGCCACCGACAACGGGGAGCCCCGCTCGGTCGCGCGGTCGAGCAGGGTGGCGAGGCATTCGTCGACGTAGCGACGGTTGTACAGGCCGGTGAGCGCATCGCGTTGGGCCATCTCGCGGAAACGGAGACTCTCCCGGCGAGCCTCCTCGGTCTCGAACACCGCCTGCAGGGCGCGTGCCCGGGCTTCACGCTGCGCCGACATCAGCGCGAGGGTCTCCTCGTGGAACCGTAGGTGCTCCTCGTACGCCTCCCGGTAACGCCCGGTCGCGGCGTACAACCTGGCCTGCTCCTCCCGCACCTCGGCCCGCACCGACATCAGGTCCCGCTCGTCACAGATCCGGGCCGCCCGCTCAAGGCTGGCCTGTGCGGCCTCGATGTCACCGCGTAGCCGCTGCGCCTCCGCAACGGTGAGCAGACATTGAGCCAGCGCGTCCCCTTCGGTGAGCAGGTGGCCGGCTGCTCCGTCCAGAATGGGTGACAGCGTTTCCTCGGCAATGTCGTACCGCCCGTGCATCGTCTCGACGCGGGCGATCGTGTCGAGATCGCTGGCGTCAAGGGCGGCGCCGTGGCGGGCGGCGAGCATTCGCATGCGGTCCGCCAGTTCCCGCGCCTCGTCGGCATCGCCGCGAAGGTACGCCAGGTAAGCCATGTTGTTGAGGACATCCATCGATACGTCGACGTCGCCGACGCCGGTGGCGATGTCGAGCGCATCCCGGAACCGACGGCGGGCCTCGTCGAGCGACTCGTTCTCGTGCAGGACCGTCGCCAGGTTCGCCAGGTGCCTGGCCCGGATGCGGGCGGGCACGTCGTCGCCGGTGTGCGTCACCGCCTGCACGGCGTGCGCCAGCGCGTCCGCCAGGTCACCGATCTGGCGGAAGAAATGCGAGAGTACGTGGTGGCTACGAGCCAGCAGGTAGGCATCCTCGTGCTCGGAGGCCCAGGCGTTCACCTCGTGGGCGGCGCGCCCCGCGGCGGCCGTGTCGCCTTCCCGTCGGAAGACGTCGGCGCGTACCAGCCGGGCCCGCATCTGGAGGTCGGTGCGCCCCAGTTCGCTCGCCAGCCGCTCCGCGCGCTCCGCCGGCTCGGCGACCGACCGGAACTCGGCAAGGCCGATCGTCTCCATCACGTCCAGCGCCGCCGCCAGACTGGCCTCGGCCTCGGGCGTCGACACGGACATATCGGCGAGGGCCTCAGCCCCTCTGATCAACAGCGCCGTCGCCGCACCAAGCTCGTCGGCAGCCGTCCGCAACGCCGTGTCCATGCCCCACCCTCATTGAGTCCAGGCACACCACGCTATGCAACGCCGGTTGCTGGCCACTACGTAGCCGGGTTGCCATTCGGGTCCGGCTTCCGCGGTGGCGTCGCTCGAATCCCGAGGTCCGTGCTACGCGGCAACGAACTCGCGTCCGGGATCAGGGTTTGCGGCCGACGGCGCCAGCGATGCAGTAGGACACCGGCGGTAGCGGCTTGACGCGGGGGCCGTCCGGCCACCAGTCGGCGCAGATGGTCAGGCCGGGGTCGACCAGCTCCAGACCAGCGAACATGCTTTCGATCTCGGAGCGGGTACGGAAGACACCGGTACCCATCGGGCTGTGGAGGAACGTCTCCTCCATCTTCCTTGCCAGCTCGCTGTGCTCGGCTGTCTCGGGGTCGAGGAAGTGGCTGATCGCCACGTAGGAGCCGGACGGCAGCGCCGCGATGTACTCCCGCATGATCTCGGTGGGGCTGGGCTCGTCGTCGTAGTGGTGCAGGGTGCCGAGCTGGAACAGCGCGATCGGCTGGGAGAAGTCGAGATTCCGGAGGACGATCTCGTCCTCGAGGACCGCGCGCGGTTTGAAGATATCCGCGGCGGTGAGGTGGGTCTGGTCGTTTTCTTCCAGCAGCGCTCTGCCGTGAGCCAGCACCACCGGGTCGTTGTCCACGTAGACGACGCGGGCATCCGGCTGCAGCCGCTGGGCCACCTGATGAGTGTTCTCGGCGGTGGGTAGGCCGGAGCCGCAGTCCAGGAACTGGGTGATTCCGGTCTCGGTCGCGATGAACCGGGTCACCCGAATCAGAAAGTTCCGGTTGTCCCACGCCAACTGGGTCGCCTCGGGCGCGACCCGTTGGACCCGCTGCAGCACTTCACGATCGATTTCGTAATTGTCCTTGCCGTTGAGGAAGGCGTCGTAGACCCGCGCGATGCTCGCTTTGGTCACGTCGATGTAGACGGGCACGCCAACGTCTGAGGAGGAATGGGTGATGCCAGGCATAAGAGGCCTCACTGGGCGCGGGAAGGATGACATCTGTGCATACACCACAAGGCCACATAGCCTAAACACAGGATCCGTAGCTACACCAGAGTGCAATTGACATCTGGCGAAGCCGCGCACGTTCAGCGATCAAGCAACGCGGGCGTCGGCGACCAGTGGTGCGTTGCACCGCAACCCCCCACTTGCAGCACCGCTGTCGAAACGCACAGAAGGAGCGACACGTGAGCTCAATTGATCCGTCCACATCGCCCAGTGATCCAACTGGCGAACGAGTTGGTGGCCCGACCGCACTGCGCATCGTGCTGGGGGCCCAGCTACGCAGGCTGCGCGAACGCGCCGAAATTTCGCGTGCGGACGCCGGATACGGCATCCGCGGTTCGGAGTCGAAGATCAGCAGGCTCGAGCTCGGCCGCGTCAGTTTGAAGGAACGGGACGTCGCTGACCTGCTCACCATGTACGGAGTGTCCGACGAAAATGAACGGACAACGTACCTGGACATGGTCAAACGATCAAACGAACCGGGCTGGTGGCACCGCTTCAGCGATCTGATGCCGGACTGGCTTCAGGACTACGTCGGGTTGGAAGAGGACGCGTCCCGGATCCTGACCTATGAGCTGCAGTTCGTGCCCGGTCTGATGCAGACCGAGGACTATGCCAGGGCGGTGGCCAGTCACGGACGGCCGGAGCTGGCCGGCAAGGACGTCGATCGTCGGGTCGACCTGCGGGTACGACGCCAGAAGGTGCTCGCGCGGCCGGGTGCGCCACGACTGTGGGCGGTGATCGACGAGTCGGTGCTGCACCGCCCGATCGGCGGTCGGGACGTGATGCTCGCCCAACTGGAGCACCTTCTCGAGGTCACCAAGCAGCCGCACGTCACGCTGCAGGTCGTTCCCTACCGGATGAGCGGGTACGCGGCCGAAGGCCCGTTCTCGCTGTTGCGGTTCGCCGCGCCCGAACTGCCCGACCTGGTGTACATCGAGCACCTCGCCGGCGCGCTCTACCTCGACAAGCCCACGGAGGTGGAGATTTACAGCAGGGTGTTCGACCGGTTGACGGTGGACGCTGAGACTCCCAGCAACACCAGGCAGATGCTACTAAAGGTACGAGCCGAGATGATGTAGCGCTCTTCCGTCACCATCTGCACGGGCTCATGCACGTGCATTGACTGTGCACCGCGAACTGCTAGCGTCAGGCGCGGATCACGTGCGTGTGCATGGCCATTCCCGGGGGGAAGGTGGTGTGACGGTGAGAGACGACACCCGAAATCAAGATCCGGTTACCACGCTGACCGGCGTGACGTGGAAGAAGAGCGCTCGCAGCGGTGCGGTGGGGAACTGCGTGGAGCTCGCTCGCCTTGACAACGGAGAGATCGCGGTACGCAACTCGCGTTTTCCCGACGGGCCCACCCTGATCTATACCCGCGCCGAGTTGGCTGCTTTCCTGGCCGGCGCGAAGGACGGGGAGTTCGACGATTTCGTCAGCTGATCCGCCGTGACGGCGGCGGATCAGCCAGGCGTTTCAACAAAGCGGACACCGCCGCGTCCTCGTTTTCCACTGCCCGTGCGCGACGTCGTCGTATCACGTGGACGGATCAACGGCGAACGGTGCTGTGGCCGCGGGTGCTGTGGCCCGGCCGGTGCGCCGGATCCATCAGTACAGCGCGGACGCGGCGGCCGGCGGGACCATGCAGGACAACGTCGGCCCCGCGGCGCGCTGTCCACACCGACCAGGGAGCCCCGATCGGGAAGGAACCCCGACCCATGACCAGCATGAAGGCTTGTCACTACGCACCCCTGGCAGCTCTGGAGACCGAGCCCGTCGGGGCGTACACCGACCCCGGGCTGCGAGAAGAAGCGTTACGGGATGCGCTGCGCGGTATCGACCTGGGCACCTACGACGAGCGGATGATCGACTGGACGGTCCGGCAGTTCGACAACTCGGCCCTGCGCGTGCTCGTGAGCTGGATCGAACGGGCGCGGAGGGCAGCGACGGGCGACGGGCTGGAAGTCGACAGGGTACGCCGGAACCGGGGACGCAACTGGTCCTACTGACCATTCCCGACCGGCAACCGGCTCGGTGGCGAAAGGCGACCCGCTCGCCCACCGCGTGGACGGCAGCGGCGTCGATGAACACTCCGGCTGAACCAGGGGGGGTAGGCCGGTGGACCGGCGTCGCCATGTCGCCGAGGCGCCGACAGCGCCGGTCCACCGGCGTCGAGTCGGTCAGTTACCGTCGCTGTCGGCGTAGCGGCGGGCGGCCGCCAGGGCCGCGCGCACGGTGTCAGCGTCGGCCGGCGCCCCCACTTCCCCGAACGCCGTGCCCGCGACGAAGTAGAGGTTGGCGTACGCGGCGGTGTCGCGCTGGAAACGCCATCCCTCGGCGAGCGGCCCGGCGTCGACCGTGTCGTAGCCGATCTCGTCCAGGAAGGCGGTCACGGTCGCCTTCGCGTCCGCGTCGTCACCGGCGATCGCCAGGGCGCTCCGGTCGGGCGCGCCGGCCGGTCGGGCCAGCGACAGCAGGTGCTTGAAGTAGATGTTGTTGAACCCCTTCACGACCTTGGCCTCCGGCAGATGGCGCTGGAGGAGCTCACTTGTGGTGGTCGACTCGTCGTCCAGCTCGGGGAACCGTCCGTCGCGCTCAGGGTAGTAATTGTTGGTGTCGATGACGACCTTGCCAGCGAGCGGCTCGACGGGAACGCTGCGGTAGGCCTTCAGCGGCACGCTCACGACCACCAGGTCGCCTGCCGCAGCGGCTTCGGCGGGGGTCGCGGCACGGGCGCGGGGCCCCAGCTCGCCGACCAGCGCCCGCAGTGTCTCGGGTCCGCGTGAGTTGCTCAGGACGACGTCGTAGCCGGCCGCGACGGCCAGCCTCGCCACCGTGCCACCGATGTTCCCACTCCCGATCAGTCCAACGGTTGTCATGTCGCTCCCAACCTCCGACGGTCGGCACCGCATTCCCGTCGATGGATGTCCACACACGAATGTGGCCACGCCCACACGACCGTTCGGCTCGTCGTGTTAGCTTTCGGCCGGGTGGACGTGGCGAGGGAAAGGCGGGCACGGCGATGCGGTTCGGACTATTCGGTACGGGTCCCTGGGCGCATCTGACCCACGCGCCGGGCCTGGCCGCGCATCCCGACGTCGAGCTCGTCGGCGTGTGGGGTCGCAACCCGGACAAGGCCGCCGCGCTGGCGGACGAGTACGGGGCGCGGGCCTACCCGACGGTCGACGGCCTGATCGCCGACGTCGACGCGGTCGCCGTGGCCCTGCCGCCCGACGTGCAGGCGCCGATCGCGCTGGCAGCGGCGCGCGCGGGCAGGCACCTGCTGCTCGACAAGCCGGTCGCGTTCACCGAGGCGGAGGCCGACGAGATCGCCGCGGCCGTGGCCGACGGCCACCTCGCCTCGACGGTCTTCTTCACCCGGCGGTTCATTCCGGAGATACAGGAGTTCATCGAGCAGGCCCGCAGGACCGACGGCTGGGTCGAGGCCCGCGTTGACCACGTCGGCTCGATCTACGAGGAGGGCAACCCGTTCGGGGCGTCGCCGTGGCGCCGCGAGAGCGGTGGCCTGTGGGACGTCGGCCCGCACGCGGTCGCGCTGGTGCTCCCGGTACTCGGCCCGGTCGCCGAGGTGACCGCGATGACGGGCCCGCGCGACATGACCCACCTGCTGCTTCGGCACGCGTCGGAGGCGATCAGCACGCTGACCCTCTCGGTCGGCGCGCCGCCGGCCGCCGCCCGGCAGGAGGCCGTCTTCGCCGGCAAGGCGGGCGTCGTCACGGTACCGGTCACGCGGTGGGAACCGGTGGAGCCGTTCGGCCGCATGGTCGACGAGCTGATCGCCGCCGCGGGCGGCGGGCCGCGACCACAGCTCGACGTGCGGTTCGGCGCCGAGGTCACCGCGGTCCTGGCCGCCGCCGAGGAGGCGGCGACGACCGGCCGGACGGTCCGGCTCGCCCGTTGACGCCGGACCCGGGGTGCGGCCCGCTGAACGGGAGAACGCGGCTTGCCGGCGGCCCGGCTCGTCGCGTTTCCGCCGCACCCGCGCACGCCCGTCCGGCCGACGCGGACGCGCGGCAAATATGCAGCCATTACCCGCAGGTTGATCGGGACGCTGCCGATTGAGTAGCCGTGGACTCCACGGCAACTCACGTTGGGCAGCCCCCGGCCGATGGCCGACAGGGGCCGTCCGGCGCACCCACCGTGCCGGGAGTCACGGTACTGGCCGAGCTCGGTCGGGGCGCCCGTAGCGTGGTGTACCGGGTGCACCACAACGGAACCGACCTGGCGATGAAGGTGCTGCACGCGCCTCTCGACGCGGACCGCCGGACGCTCGCCTCGTTCCGCCGGGAGGCGTCCCTGCTGGCGCTGGCCGACCACCCCGGACTTCCGGCCGTACACGACGTCGGCGAGGCGGACGGCCGCCCGTACCTGATCATGGACCTGATCGAAGGCCAGGAGCTCGCCACGGCCCTGCGATCGGGGCCCCTGGCCGAGGAGCGGATCCTCCAGCTGGGCATCGAGGTGGCCGAGGCCCTGGCCGCGGTGCATCGGGTCGGTCTGGTGCACCGCGACGTCAAGCCCCAGAACATCCTGCTCTCCGCGGGCGGTCGGGCCCGACTGATCGACCTCGGCATGGCGACCCGCACCAGCGCCGAGCTCTCGGAGGTGGTCGCGGGCACCCTGGTCTACGCGGCCCCGGAACAGGCCGGCACCCTCAAGCGCCCGGTCGACGCCCGCGCCGACCTGTACTCCCTCGGTGTGGTCCTCTACGAATGCGCGGCCGGCCGGGTGCCCTTCGCCAGCGCTGACGTCGGCGAGCTGCTGCGCCTGCACGCGACCGTGCCGCCACCGGACCTGCGCGCCCTGCGCGGGGACCTGTCAGCCACTCTTGTCCAGATCATCGGCAGGCTGCTGGCGAAGGACCCGGACGACCGGTACGCCACCTGCGCGAGCCTCGTCGCCGACCTGCGGGCGCTCACCGCCGACCGGACCGCGGACCTCCCGCTCGGACGCCTGGACGTCGAGACCACCGGCCGGGTCGAGGCGGACTTCGTGGGCCGCGAGACGGAGCTGGCCGAGCTGCACGGCCGGTGGGAGCGGGTGCTGTCCGGGTCCGGCGCCCTCGCCCTGATCCGCGGCGCGTCGGGAGCCGGCAGGACCCGGCTCACCGGCGAGTTCGCGGCAAGGCTGGACCGGTCCGGGCTGCCGGTGCTGACCGCTGCCTGCGGCCACGCCGCGTCGCCGCTCGCGCCCCTGTCCGGCGCCGTCGAGCGGTATCTCGCGACGGTCGCCCGCCGCGACGCCGACGCGCGCACGGAGACGCTGGGATGGGTACGCTCCGCGGCCGGCGCCGCCGCGCCGTACCTGCGTCGGCTCTCCCCCGCCCTGGCGGAGGTCCTCTCCGACGGCGACGAGACCGTCGACGACCAGCAGGACGGGTACATCCGCGCGGTCGCCGGCTTCCTCGCCGACCTGGCCCGTACCGCCGGTGGCGGCGTGCTCGTCTTCGACGATGCCGAATCGGCCGACAGCGCCACCGTCCGTGTGCTGCACCTGCTGGCGTCCCAGCTCGCCGACGCGCCGCTGCTGCTGGTCGTCACCACCGGCGGCGGAGAGGCGGATCAGCCGGACCTCCTGCCCGCGGGGGCCGTCGACGCCGACCTGACGCTCGGCACGCTCGACCGGGACGCCCTGCACCGGCTGGTCAGCAGCCTCCTGGGGCGGCTGCGGCTGGAGCCGTCACTGGTCGAACGGATCGTCGCCCGCAGCGGCGGTACACCGCTCGGGGTCATCGAGTACGTCGGCGCGGTCCTCGACGCCGGACTCATCCTGCCCCGCTGGGGCACCTGGGTACTGGACGAGGCCGGTCTGAACGATCTCGACCTGCCGACCGACATGCTCGGCCTGCTGCTGCGCCGCGTCGACGAACTCGGCAGCCGGACCCGGGACCTGCTGACGGCGGCGGCCGTCGTAGGCGTCCGGTTCACCCGTGCGCTCGCCTGTTCGGCCGCCCGTCTGTCCGAGGGGGACGGAGCGCTGCTGCTCGACCAGGCCGTCGCCCACGGAGTACTTGACAGGCACGACGGCGGCTACACCTTCGTACACGACCGGATCCGCCGCGCGCTGCTCGACGGGCTGCCCAGCGACCGGCTTCGGGACCTGCACCAGCGGGTCGCCGACGCGATCGACGCCAGCGGCGCGACGGACCCGGCGCAGCGGTACGCCCTGGCCCGTCACCTCACGCAGGGCCACCCCGACCGCGACCGCGCCCGCACCTCCGCCGCCTGCTGGGCCGCCGGGCAGCTGGCGCTGGCCGAGCACGGCGCGGCCGAGGCGGTGGAGTTCCTGGAAGCGGCGATCGCGCACGCCGACGGACAGGCCGGCGCCGAGCTCAGCGCGATGCACGAAGCGCTCGGCGTCGCCCACCACCGCGCGGGCCACCTGGCGCAGGCGCTCGAGACGCTGAGCGTGGCGCTCGACAGCGCCCCGAACGGTATCGACCGGGCCCGCATCCTCGAGCAGCAGGCCAAGCAGCACCTGGCGTACTGGAACACGCACACCGCGGTGGACGAGATCACCCGCGCGATGGCGGAACTGGGTCGGCCCCTGCCGCGCAACCCGGTGTGGCGGGCGCTCACCGCCGCCGCCATGTACGTGGCGGCCATCGTCATCGAGCGCACCGGCATCGGGTTCGGCACCAAGGACCCCGAGAAGCGGGCCTGGTACCGGCAGCGCGCCAACCTGTACGAGACCGGCTTCGACGCCGCGGTACGCGGTCTGCGCTTCGGGCTGGCCGTGGTGTTCAACGCCCGGCGGCGGTACGCGGCGGCCCGGCTCGGCCCGTCACACGAGTACCTGCGGGCCCTGGGCACTGTGGCCGGCATGATCTGGCTGTTCCTGGGGTACCGGGACTCGCGGGGCATGGCCCGGGCCAAGGCCCTGGCGCAGCGGCAGGGCGATCCCGCGGCCGCCGCCTACATCGAGAGTCTGCGCCAGACGGTCATCACCCAGGTCGGTGTGGACCCGGACACCGAGGGGCTGCTGCGCTGGCTGGAAAAGCACGCCGCCTTCACGGAGTTCGTGTACGCCATCGACATCGCCCAGGCGTCGAGCTTCCGGCTGCTGATCCGGGGGCGCGCCGTCGAGGCGGTCGCGGCCACCCAGCGCGCACACGCCCGGCTGGGCGCGGCTGATCTCGCCGCCCACCCCGTCGGCCACGTCGGCGCCGCGTTGGCGGCGGCGCTCGGCCGGCCGGTCGACGCCGCCGCCAGCCTGCACCTGCTCGACGCCGAGGTCGGCGCGTTCCGCGACCCCGCCGGCCGGATCTACCTGCTGAACGCCTGCGCGATCCTGGCTGTGGAGCAGCGCGAGTACGGCGACATCTTCGACCGGGTCGCCGCCGAGCTCGCCGCGCTCAAGATCCGTCACCCGCTCATGGTGATTAACAGCCTGCGCGGCCTCTTCTCGACAATCGCGTACGGCCGGCTCGAGCAGGCCCGCGCCGCCACCGGCGCCGACCGCGCGCCGGCCCTGGCCGCGGCCCGACGCGCGCTCCGCGATCTACGCCAGGTGGCCTGGGGGTCCGGCCCCGGCCCGCAGCTCAAGGCCCACTACCTGGTCGGACGGGCGCACCTGCGGCTGCTGGCGGGCGACCCGAGGGGTGCGCTGGACCGGCTCGCAGCCGCCGATCGCCAGCTCGCCGGCCAGGACGTCCCGCTCGCCGCGTACGAGGGCGCCCGGATCCGGGCCCGTGCGCTGGCCGAACTCGGCCGCACGATCGAGTCCACCGCCGCGGCGGCCACCGCGCTGTCCATCGCGCAGCAGCTCAGCCTGCCGCACCGCGCCGAGTGGGTACGGGCCGAGTTCGGTGTGGACATCGGCACCACGACCGGCACCGGATCCAGCACCCGCTCGATCGTGCTCAGCAGCGTCACCTCGACCGTCAGCGGCACCTCCGGAGCGGAGAGCCGCCGGCTGGCCGCCCTGGAGAAGCTGAGCGTCACCGCCTCGCGGATCCTCGACCCCGACGAGCTGACCCGGGTCGCGCTGGACGAGACGATCCGGATCCTGTCCGCCGAGCGGGCGTACCTCTTCCTCACCGACGGCGACGGGCGGCTGCGGCCGCACCGCGGCCGTGATGCCGCCGGCTCGGACCTCGACGAACTCGCCGACTACGGCTCCACGGTCGTGGAACGGGTACGGCAGAGCCGTGAACCGGTCATCGTCACCGGGACCGACGAGGGCGCGGCGCTGGGCTCGAAAAGCGCCGTCGCGCACGGGCTACGCAGCATCATCGCCGCACCGTTGCTGTTCGACGGCCGCCTGCTCGGCGTCGTCTACCTCGACAGCCGGGTGGCGAAGGGCATGTTCACCCCGTCCGACGCGGGCATCCTCACCGCGATGACCAACCACATCGCCGCCGCTCTGGAGACCGCCCGCGCCGCCCAGCTCGCCGTCGCGGTACGGGCGGCCGAACAGCAGCGCGACGTCGCGGACAAGCTGCGCGACGCGATGCTGGAGCTGAGCAGCTCACTCAACCCCGATGACGTGCTGCACCGGCTGCTGCTGATGTTCAAGCGTCTCCTGCCGAACGACGCATCGTGCCTGATCCGGGTCCGGGACGACGCGCTCGTGGTGACGACCGACGCCGACCCGGGCACCGAGCCGCGGCTGGTGTCCAGCTCGCCGTCCAACCTGGATCCGGTACTGACCGCCGACTCGCCGGCCGCCGGCAACGGGGCTACGGCGCCGGCCGTGTCCCTGGGCTTCGGCGAGGCATCACCGGACACCTCCTGGCTGGCAGTGCCGCTGCACACCCGGGCCGGGTACGTGGGATCGGTGGTGTTGACCGCCGACCGACCCGGCGTCTACGGCCCCACCGAGGTGCAGCTCGCCGCGGCGCTGGCCGGCCAGGCCATGGTCGCCTACGACAACGCGAGACTGTTCTCCCAGGTCGAGCAGATGGCGACGACCGACGCGCTGACCGGGGTGGCCAATCGCCGCCACTTCTTCACCGTCGCCGAACAGGACACGGCACAGGCGCGCGCGGCAGGCACCACCCTGATGGCGGTCATGCTCGACATCGACCACTTCAAGCAGATCAACGACCAGCGCGGCCACCAGGTCGGCGATCAGGTCATCGCGGCCGTCGCCGGGAGGCTGCGGCAGACCCTGCGCGACACGGACCGGCTCGGCCGCTACGGCGGCGAGGAGTTCGCGATCCTCGTGACCGAACCCGTTCGCCCCCTGGCTGAGCGGCTGCGGCTGGCGGTGTCGGACAGCCCGGTCGGCACCGACCACGGTTCCGTACCCGTGACGATCAGCGTCGGCGTCTGCGTGTTCGACGCCGGGCAGCTCACCTTGACCGAGGCGCTCCGCCGGGCCGACGCCGCCCTGTACCGGGCCAAGGACGGCGGGCGTAACCGCGTAGTGATCGACGAGGCCTGACGCCGTCGCCAGATCCGTCGGGAGCCCGCCCTACCGTCCTCCGTCGGCGCGGTCACCCGCCGCTCAGCTCAGCGCGATCAGCGCCCGCCGCACGGTTATGCTCGCAGCTCAAGCATTGGAGGAGAACCGTGTCCGTCGTCGTCACCGCCCTGTTCCATCCCGTCGAAGGACGCACCGCCGAGCTGATCGACGCGCTGCGCGCCAGCATCCCCGCCGTCCATGCGGAGCAGGGCTGCCGGCTCTACGCCATCCACGACGCCGAGGACGGCACCATCACGATGATCGAGAAGTGGGACTCGCGCGAGGACCTCGCCGCGCACGCCGCCGGTCCCGCCGTCAAGGCGCTGGAAGCGGCCGTCGCGAAACTCATCGCGATGCCCACGACCGTGACGATCATGACGCCGCTCCCCGCCGGCACTCCGGAGCAGGGACAGTTGTAGTCGCGCCGGACATCCCGACGGTCACCCTCCCAGTGCCGAAGACGAATACCGTTGTCCACGGTCACCGGTTCGGGGCGGGTGGCATCGACGCGAGAGGATCGTCGGGTGGACGAGCGCGACGGGTGGGAGCACCGGGTGGAGGTGGCGCTGCTCGGTCCGTTACGCGTTCGCCGTGACGGAGCGGCGGTACCGCTGCCCGGCAGCCGACTCCGCGGGCTGCTGGCCCGGCTGGCGCTGACCGCGGGCCGCCCGGTCGACGCCGCAACGCTCGTCGACGCGCTCTGGCCGGAGGTCCGCCCGGCCGACCCGACCAACGCGCTGCAGTCGCTGGTCTCCCGGCTGCGCCGCGCGCTGGGCTCCCCCGACGCGGTCGAGCAGGTGGCCGGCGGCTACCGGTTGACGGTCTCCGGCGACGCCGTCGACCTGGCGCGCTTCGAACGGCTCGTCGGCGACGGTCAGGTCCGGCTGCGGGCCGGCGACCCGGCCGCGGCCTCGGACCTCATCGCCCGGGCCATCGCCCTCTGGCGCGAACCGGTGGCCGCCGAGGTCGCCGCCGTGGCGCCCGCGGCCGCCGTACGGCTCGCCCACCTCCGGGTCGAGGCGGCAGCCGACCTGGCCGAAGCGGACCTGCTCCTGGGCCGCGCCGCCGAGGTCGCCGCGCGGCTGCCGGCCCTGCTGGCCGAGCAGCCCCGGAACGAGCGACTCGCCGGACTGTACATGGACGCTCTCACCGGGCTGGGCCGGCAGGCGGAGGCCCTCGCGGTGTACGAACGCATCCGGCGCGACCTGGCCGAGGAGCTGGGCGCCGATCCGGGTAGCGCGCTGCGCGATCGTCACCTGCGGTTGTTGCGCGCCGAGGCCGGAGCGGCCGGCGACGGCCCCACCCCCGCCGGTACCGACCCGGATCCTGCCGGCGCGCAGCCACCGGGGACGCAGCCACCGGGAAACCTGCCCGCCGCGCTGACCAGCTTCATCGGCCGCGACGACGACCTGGCCCGAATCGAGGCGATCCTGGAGACCGGGCGGCTGGTCACCGTCCTCGGGCCGGGCGGGGCCGGCAAGACCCGGCTGGCGGTGGAAGCCGCGGGGCGGCTGCGCGGCCGCTACCCCGATGGAACCTGGCTGGTCGACCTCGCACCGGTCACCGAGCCGGCGGAGGTCGCCGCCGCGATCGTGTCCGCCCTCGGCGTGCGCGGTACGGCGCTGTTCGAGCAGCGGCGGGGCCTGACCGACGGCCGCAACGTACTGGACGTCCTGGTGGAGCGGCTGGCCCCGCAGGATGTCCTGCTCGTCATCGACAACTGCGAGCACCTCGTCGAGGCGGTCGCGCAGGTGACCACCGCCCTGCTGGTGCGCTGCCCCCGGCTGCGGGTACTGGCGACCAGCCGGGAGCCCCTGGCGACCGACGGCGAGGCGCTCGTGCCGCTGGCGCCGCTGGAGCTGCCGCCTGCCGACGCCGGCCCCGACACCGCGGCGCGCGCCCAGGCCGTACGGCTCTTCGTCGACCGCGCCGCCGCGGTCAGGCCCGGCTTCGCGGTGGACGCGACGACCGTACGCGACGTGGTGCAGATCGTGCGCCGCCTCGACGGGCTGCCACTGGCATTGGAGCTGGCCGCGGCGCGGTTACGTACCTTGCCGCTGGCCGAGCTGGCGGGCGGGCTCTCCGACCGGTTCCGGCTGCTGACCGGTGGCAACCGCACGGCCCTGCCGCGCCACCGCACCCTGCGGGCGGTGATCGCCTGGAGCTGGGATCTGCTCGGCGCCGACGAGCGCGCCCTGGCGGAGCGCGTCTCGGTGTTGCCGGCCGGGGTCACGCCGCGGTCCGCCGCCGCGGTCTGCGCCGGTACCGGCATCGCCGCCGACCGCGTACCGGAGCTGCTCGCCGCCCTGGTCGACCGCTCGCTGCTGCAGCTGGCCGGCGAAGGACCCCGGTACCGGATGCTGGAGACGCTGCGCGAGTACGGTGTCGAGCGGCTGGCCGAGCGCGGTGAGCTGACCGCCGTCCGGGAGCTGGCCGCCCGCCACGTCGCCGCGCTCGTCGCCGAGACCGACCCGCTGCTGCGCACCGCCGACCAGCTACCGGCGCTCCGGTTGCTGCGCGCCGAGTACGACAACGCGCTCGCCGCGCTCCGCCACTTCTGCGATTCCGGCGACGGCCCGGCCGCCGTTTCGCTGGCGCTGAACCTGGGCTGGTACTGGCAGATTCTCGGCTACCACGCCGAAGCGGTGTTCTGGCTGCGGGAGGTGTTGGCGGCGCCCGGCGAGCACGACCCGGTGACGCTGGACTGTGCCCAGGCGTTCCACGTCCTGAACACCTTCGGCGTCGATCCGGCCACGGTGACCGAATCGGCAGACGAACGACGCGACCGGATGCGTCAGCTCGCGGCCCGCCTGGTCGCGCACGAAAAGCTGCCCGACCTCGTCAACGTGCTGGTGTTCGTGCTTCTGCACTTCGCCGGCGACGTCGCCGGTGCCCGCCACAGGGTCGATGTCCTGGTGGCCGGAGACGACCGCTGGCTGTCGGCGCTGGCGCTGCTCTTCCGGGCCCGGCTGGCCGAGAACGACGGCGACGTGGCGCAGGTGCGCCGGGACGTGGATGCGGCGCTCGCCGGGTTCCAGGCGGCGGGCGACCGGTGGGGGCAGGCCACGACGCTGCCGCTGCGGGCGCTGATCCGCCAGTACGACGGAGACCTCGACGGCGCGTTGGCCGATCTGCGTGCCGCGCGCGCCCGGTCGCGGGAGTTCGGCGCCCTCGACGTCGCGGACGAGGTCTTCCTCGAGTTCCGCTGGGCCGACCTGCACATGCGCCGCGGCCAGCCGGAGGAGGCCGATGTCGCGCTCGCCGCCGCCCGAGCCCGGGCCGAGCGCGCGACGTCGCCGGAGATCATGATTCTCGTCGACGCCCTGGAAGCCGGCATGCTGGTCTGGCGCGGTGAGCTCGACCGCGCCGAGCCGCTGCTGCGCCGCGCCGAGCAGCGGGTGGCACCCAACGGGCAGCCGCAGGCCGCCGGTGACCACGGCGTGGCCATCGTCGCTGGCGTGCGGGCCACCTTCGAGGTCGCGCGTGGCGAGCTGACGGCCGCCGAGGCGGCGCTGGCCCGCGCGTACGTCGCCGCCGTGGCAGCCCGGGACATGCCGATCCTCGCGTTGGTCGCGGTGGGCACGGCGGAGCTGGCCGACGCCCGGGGTCGGCACCGCGACGCCGCGCTGCTGCTCGGTGCGGCGACCCGGCTGCGCGGCACCGAGGACCCGACCAGCCCGCAGGTCGCCGAACTCACCCGGCGCAGCGAGGCCGCGCTCGGGCGCGCCGCCTTCGCCGAGGCGTACGCCGCTGGCTGGTCGCTCGACGCCCGGGCCGCGTTGGCCAGGGTCGACCCGGCCCGTGGGCTCGGCCCGGCGCCGGCCGCCGCTCCGGCCGGCGCCACCGGTGTCGAACCCGCGGGCACCGGATCCGCGCTGGGCGGTGACGCGGAGCCGGACGCTCAGGCTCGTCGGGCATAGGCGCGCAGCGCCAGCGGTACGAACACGACCAGGAAACCGGCCATCCACACCAGCGTCCAGAACAGGTGGCCGGCCACCGGGCCACCCACCAGCAGCCCGCGTACCGTGGCCACGAGCGGGGTCATCGGGTTGACCCGGACGAACGCCTGCAGCCAACCCGGCAGCGACGCCGTCGGCACGAAGACGTTGCTGCCGAAGGTCAGCGGCAGGACCAGCAGGAACATGACTCCCTGTACGGCGCCCGAGGTCCGTACCAGCATGCCGACCAGGACCGACAGCCAGCAGAAGCAGAGCCCGAAACCGATCGAGAGGGCGATCGCGGCGACCGCGGCCACCGGCCCGGTGCCGATCCGAAAGCCCATCACCGCACCGAAGCCCAGCATCACCACGCACACCGTCAGGTACCGCACGATGTCGGCGAAGACCGCGCCGACCAGCGGAGCCGACCGGGAGATCGGCAGCGAGCGGAAGCGGTCGAAGACGCCCTTCTCGATGTCGGCGTTGAGGTTCTGCCCGAGCGCGATGCCTCCCATCGCCAGCGACTGGCCGAGCATGCCGGGGAGCAGATACTGCAGGTAGCCGTGCCGGTCACCGCCGCTGATGGCCCCGCCGAAGATGTACGTGAACAGCAGCAGGAAGATCACCGGCTGCAGGGTCACGTCGATCAACGCCTCGGGCGTACGGAGCGTCTTAATCAAACTGCGCCGAGCGAGCGCGGTACTGTGCCGGGCCAGTGCGGTCAGTCGTCCGCCGCGGGGCCGGTCGAGTCGCGGGTTGGCGATGGTCGTGGCGGTCATACCAGCTCCTCGGCGGGTTCGTGGATGTCCTCGTGGGCGGTGCGGGCAGGTGCCCCGGTCAGGGACAGGAAGACCTCGTCGAGGCTGGGCAGGTGCAGGGCCAGCTCGGTGACCTCGATGGAGGCGCGGACCAGGGCGGCGACGAGTTCGGCAAGGGCCGCGTCGCCGGTCACCGGCACGGTGGCGGCACCGGGCCGGGAGCCCGCGGCGGTGTCCAGCGCCGCCGACGTGCCGGGTGCGGCCACGGCGTCCAGCAGCGCGCGCACCTCCGGCAGCCGGGCCGGGTCGGTGGGCCGTACCCGCAGGGTCTGCCCGCCGACCCGGCGCTTGAGCCCGTCCGGGGTGTCGTGGGCGATGACCCGGCCGGCGTCCATCACGACGATCTCGTCGGCCAGGGCGTCGGCCTCCTCCAGGTACTGCGTGGTCAGCAGCACGCTCGCCCCGTCGGCCACCTGGCTGCGCACCACTCCCCACATGTCCTCGCGCTTGGCGGGGTCCAGGCCGGTGGTCGGCTCGTCCAGGAAGATCACCTCCGGATGGCCGACCAGGCTCGCCGCCAGGTCGAGCCGGCGGCGCATCCCACCGGAGTAGGTCTTGGCCGGCCGCCGCGCCGCCTCCGACAGGCCGAACCAGTCCAGCAGTTCCTCGGCGCGTCGACGCGCGTCCCGGCGGGACAGGTCGAGCAGCTGCCCGATGAGGACAAGGTTCTGCAGGCCGGTCAGATCCTCGTCCACCGACGCGTACTGTCCGGTCAGGCCGATGCGTCGCCGCACCCGCTCCGGATGGCGCAGCACGTCGATGCCGGCCACCTGGGCGCGGCCCGAGTCCGGTCGCAGCAGCGTCGCCAGCACCCGTACGGCGGTCGTCTTGCCAGCCCCGTTCGGGCCCAGCACGCCGAGCACCGTGCCGCGGCGGACGGCCAGGTCCACGCCGTCGAGCGCGGGGGTGTGCGCGAACCGTTTGCGCAGCGCCTCCGCGTGTACCACCAGATCATGCATGGTCGTCGTCTCCTCCATCGCGGTCCGGCGTCGGACGCCGGTCCGCGTGCCAGGCTGCGCCGGGACGCTGGCAGGACGCGCACCGGACGCTGACAGGCGGCCGCACGCGGTGACAGCGTCGCGTCAGGGGCGATCAGGATTGACCGAACGCGCCAGCGGCGCGCGGGGATCTGGCCGGAGGCGGTGGTAACGGGGTGTCAGTCGGCGCACGCCGGCGGGCCGGACACCGCACGCGTGCCAGACGGCCGCGACGTCACGGCGGTGCGGGTCTGGTCCCGGCCGGCGAGCTTCGCCAGGCGCAAGGCGCCGTCCGCCTCGAGGAGAAGATCGGGCAGGCTGGCGGTGCGGCCGGCGTCGTGCGCGGCCACCCCGATGGACGCCGTGCATCCGGTGATGACCACCGGCCCGGCAATGGTGCGGGCGGCGGTCCGCATGGCTCTGATTCCGGCCTGTACGCGGCGCGCCACGGCGACCGCGGCCGGCAGGTCGGTGGCCGGTAGGAGGGCGAGGAACTCGTCGCCGCCGTGCCCGCCGTAGCGTCCGAGCAGGTCGTCCCGGCGGGTCGCCGTGCGCAGCACGACGGCGACCTGCTGGAGCACCGCGTCGCCGGCGAGGTGACCGAACCTGTCGTTGACGCCCTTGAAGTGGTCGAGGTCGACGATGATCAGGGCGGTAGGCTCGCCGCGCTGCTGGGCGTGCGCCAGCGCGCGAGGGGCCTCGTCATCCCATCCCCACCGGTCGAGGAGGCCGGTGAGCCGGTCTGTCGCCCACCCACCGAGCGGCTGGCCGCAGGCCCGGCACCGCGAACCGTACGGCCCCGCGCCGTCGGGTGGAGCCGTGGTCGCCAATGGCCGGGGCGGGCCGATCATCAGGCCGCGTCCGTTCGAAGACACCACCGGTGGGAACGCGTCCACGCCTCGACGGGAGCCGATCCGACCGGCGGGTACCCGGACAGCCCCGTGGTCTGCCCGGGCGCCTCGCAGACCGCCGGGCCGTCACGGCGGGTCGACCGGCTGGACGGGCGGGCCGCGGCCGGGATCACGCCGGTCCACCACGCCTCGACCGACGCGGTCGCGATCGCCGGTACACCACCCTGCCAGCAACTCCGCATGAGTCAGCCCGCCCACCGTCATTCACGCCCGTTGATGCTGTCCCGGACAGCATAAAGCGACTACGCTCGATGCCGTCAACTCTTATGAACGTTTTAGACCATGCGATATTCACGAGCGTTCGCCACCGGTCCGGAGGTACGAGATGGCCGAAAGCGCCAAGCAGCGGACGCTGGCCGACAAGATCAATCATCTCTTCCAGACCGTGCACCCGGCGAGCCGCGGACCGTACAGCAACGAGGAGGTGGCCACCGCCATCCGCGACCGCGGCGGACCGAGCATCTCCGCCACATACATCTGGCTGCTGCGCAGGGGCGAGCGCGACAACCCGACCCTCAAGCACCTGGAGGCGCTCGCCGCCTACTTCGGCGTACCCGCCGCCTACTTCTTCGACGATGAGGCGACCGAACGCATCGACGCCGAGCTCAGCATGCTCTCGGCGATGCGTGACGCCGGCGTTCGGGCCCTCGCGATGCGGATGGCCGGCCTGTCGTCGCGCAGCCTGCAGCCGATCGCCGACGTCATCGAACGGGTCCGCGAACTCGAGGGCCTACAGGCCGCCGACGCCGACGCTTCGGGTGAAGGGACGCGGCCGTGACCGCCCGGACACACACCCCGCCGGCCGGCGGCGCCCACGGACGGCCGTCACGCCGTGGCGGGCAACCGCGCGGTCGCCAGGGAGAGCCGTAGCATGCCGGTCGCGGCCACCGCGTACCGGTCGCCCGGCGTGTACCGCAGTGAGCACGCCTTCGCGACCGCCCAGGCGCCACCCACCCCACCCACCGCACCCATGCCGGACCGTCCACGGCGGGACCCCCGGAGCGGCGAGGACTGGCATCGGCAGCTGATGTCGGTGCTGCCCGGGCTGCTGGCCGCCATCTTCCTGGCGGCCCTCGACCAGTCGGTGATGAGCACGTCGATCAAGACGATCGCGGACGACCTCGGCGGGCTGAGCCTGCAAGCGTGGCCGACGACCGCCTTCCTGATCACGTCGACGGTCTCGACGCCCCTCTACGGCAAGCTGTCCGACATGTACGGTCGGCGGCCGCTGTTCGCGATCGCCATCGGCGTCTTCGTGCTCGGCTCGCTGTGCTGCGCGTCCGCACAGTCGATCTACCAACTCGCCGCTTTCCGGGGGCTGCAGGGCCTGGGCGGAGGCGGACTGCTGTCGATCGCCAGTGCGATAACGGCTGACCTCGTACCACCCCGGGAACGTTCCCGCTACCAGGGCTACACGATGTCCTGCTGGATCGCGGCGAGCCTGCTGGGGCCCATCATCGGTGGCCTGTTCGCCTCGGCCCACTCGGTGCTGGGAGTGGCCGGCTGGCGCTGGGTGTTCCTCGTCAACGCGCCGGTCGGCGGCACCGCCCTGATCGTCGTCTCGCGGGTACTGCGACCCACCGGGCAACGGCGGGCCCGGCGCATCGACCACTGGGGCGCCACGGCGATCAGCGTCGCCGCCGTGCCGCTGCTGCTCGTGGCCGAGCAGGGCAACCGCAGTGGATGGACCTCACCGACGGCCCTGGCCTGCTATACGGTCGGCGCCCTCGGCGTGGTCGCGTTCCTGCTCGCAGAACGCCGGATGGGCGACGACGCCCTCATCCCACTGCGGCTGTTCCGGGTGGCCACCTTCAGCCTGGCGATCACAATCTCGGCCCTGGTCGGCCTCGGTATGTTCGGCGTGATCTCGACGGTGCCGCTGTATCTGCAGGTCGTGCACGGACTGACCCCCACCGCCGCCGGGCTGATGATGCTGCCCATGATGGCCGGCACCCTGGCGTCGGTCATCCTGTCGGGCAAGCTCATCAAGCGGGGCGGCGGTCTGAGGATCCTGCCGGCGACCGGCTCAACCATCATCGCGTTGGCCATGTTCTGCTGCTGCCTGGTCACCGTCGACACCCCGCTGTGGGCCCTGGGCTTGATCATGGTGGCCTTCGGCATCGGGATCGGTAGCTGCCGGACCGTCAACGTGACCGCGCAGAACGCGGTGCCGCCACGTGACGTCGGCGTCGCGACCGCGTCGGTGGTGTTCTTCCGCGAGATGGCGGGCGCGATCGGCGTCGCGGGGTACCTGTCGGTCCTCTTCGGCGCCCTGCCGGCGCGCCTGGCCACGGCAGTGGGGGACGCGGCATCGCGGCCGGAGGTCTCCGCCGCCCTCGCCGACCGGGCGGTCGCCGGCAACCCGGCCAACGCGCCGTTCTTCGCCGTCCTGCGAGGCGGACGGGAGGCGCTGGCCGACTGGTCGTTCCTGCCGGCGATGGATCCACGGCTGGCGAGGGCGTTCCAGCTCGGGTTCGACTCGGCAATCGGCCGGGTCTTCCTGGTCGGCGGCCTCGTGATGTGCGTCGCGGCGCTCCTTGCGCTCTGCATGAAGCCGCCGGAGCTGCGCACCGTCGGGGCCGCCCAGGCCGAGGAGTACTTCGGCCGGCACCGCGCGCCCGAGAGCGCCTGAAGGGTTCGTTCGACGAGAACGAGCCGCGGCAGAGCGGTCCGAGTGCACTCCGCACCACCGGTGACGCGCGGCACCGGGCCGGGGCGACGATCGGAGTCCGCGCGGCGGGTCCGTCGGGACGGCCGGGCTCAGGTCAGCCGCACCGTGGCCAAGCATCCGCTGCGGCAGTGGCCCTCCCCGACACTGCTGCCGAAGGAGACCGCATCGGATGGCGTTCACCGCGAGCTGCCACGACCCTGAACCGGCGTCCCGACGGGGCGGAACTGGATTCACCGCTGATACACCGGCACCTTCGGCACCCCCGTGCCGTCGAAGGTATCCGGCTGCGACACCAGAACCTCGTTCATCTCAGCTAACATCGAGGAGAATAACAGCGACTAGCGTGACTATGTCAACTGATATAGCCTGAGCTCCGGGATCTCATCCACCACCGCAAACGGAGTGAGCCGTGGCAGCCGACGCGGAAATTGGGCCACTTGCACAGCGGATCGACAAGCTCTTCAAGACGGTCCAACCCAAGGGCCGTGAGTACACCTACGACGAGGTCGCCCACGGCTGCGAGGCCGTAGCGGGCACGTTCTCCAGGACGTACGTGTGGCAACTGCGTACCGGACAACGGGACAATCCGACCAAACGGCACCTGGAGGCACTGGCCGCCTTCTTCGGAGTCCCCGTGGCGTACTTCTTCGACGACGACACGGCAGCGCGGGTTGACTCGCAGCTCGAACTGGCCGTCGCGCTGCGCGACGCCGCGGTTCGCGACATCGCCCTGCGGGCGATGAGGATGGATGAAGCCACCCGCCGGTCGGTCGCTCAGATCGTCCGGGAGATCGGCCATATCCGGGAGGGCAACAACCGGGGCAATTCCGACCAGCCATTGCCGTCGGACAATGACTCGTGAGCCCGCCCAGCAGGGAGAAGCCGGCCAGCCGATCTGTCGGAGGCTGGTTACCGTCCCCACCGGTTCCCTCAACCTGATTAGGGTGTCGAACGTGCGGTATCGAGACCTACGGCGTCGTTGCGACCGCCATGTCCGATCGCTGGTCGAGGCCGGCGGCATACCGGACCCCTTCACGCTGGACGAGTTCATCGCGCGGCTCGCTGCCCGTCGTGGGCGCCGGATCGAGCTGCACCCCGAAGACTACGTCCCCGGTGGTGTCTGCGGCATCTGGCTCAAGCTCGCCGAGGCCGACATCATCGTCTACGCCCGGACGGCGCTGCTGCATCAGGAACACATCGTGCTGCACGAGGTCGGGCACATGCTCAGTGACCACCGGGGACAGGCGGGCCGGGAAGAAGATCTCATGCGCATCCTGCTGCCCGACCTGGACCCGGCGATGGTGCAGAGCCTGCTCAAGCGCAGCTCGTACACCGACGCCGAAGAGCAGGAGGCCGAACTGCTCGCCACCCTCATCCTCGAACGGGTGGCCGACCGGCGGCCGGGCAACCCGGAGGACCTGGACCCCGATCTGGCATCGGAAATCGGTCGACTGAAGTCGACCTTCAGCGGTTGAGGCGCCCATGGCAAACGCCGTAATGATCGTTGCGGGTCTGCTCGGGCTCGTCACCTGCGCCCTGAAGGCCGGGAGCGCGCTGCGGCACCCGGAGCGGCCCGCGTCGCGGGCGCTGTGCGTGATGCTCGGCGTGTTCGGGCTCGCGTTCATCGTCACCGCCCCGGCGGTCACGCCGAGGGTCAGTGCGGCGCTGGGCATCGTCAACGGCGGTCGTCTCGTCGGCAATGCGCTGACGCTGGTCAGCGGGGCTGCGCTGCAGGCGATGATGCTCTACCTCGCGCATCGACCCGAGGACGCCCGGCCACGGGTGCGGATCCGCCTCGTCGCTCTCGCGGTCGCCGTCGCCGGCATGTCGGTGTCGTTGTCGGTCGCCCACACCGTCGAGACGACCGATTTTCTGAGTGTGTACGCCAGCTATCCGCCGGTCATGGTGTACCAGCTCTTCTACCTGTCGTTTCTCGGACTGGCGATCGCCGACCTGCTCTATCTGTCCATCCGCTACTCCCGTTACGCCGAAGGTGCGCTCCGCTGGGGGCTACGGGTGGTGGCGACGGGCGCGGTGGCCGGGGTCGCCTACTTCGGCTACAAGCTTCTCCTGCTGATCGCCGGCTGGGTCGGCACCTCGCCGCCCGGCAGCGAGTCGAACATCTCGACCCTGCTGGCCGGCACCGCCGGCATCCTGGTGGCCATCGGTGCGACGATGCCGCTCTGGTGGCGGTACGTAGAGGTCCCCTGGCATCGCGCCCGGCAGTACCTCGCCTACCGCAGACTCGCTCCACTGTGGCGTGCCCTGCTCGCCGCGGTCCCCGAGGTCGCCCTTGCCGCGGGCGACGCGATGACCGGCGACTTCCGCCGCTGGCAGATCAGGATCCGGCTCTATCGAAGGGTGATCGAGATCCGGGACGCGCAGCTCGTCCTCCGGGCGTACTGCGACCCCCTTGCGGTACGCCAGGCCGAAGAGGACGGGCGACACCAAGGGCTCGCCGGCGACCGGTTGCGGGCCCTCATCGACGCCGCCGTGCTCGTCACGGCGCTCCAGGCGGTCGGGGCCGGCAAACGGAGCGGCACCGCCACCGCCACGCGGCCCGCCACCGAGGTCGGCACCGACACGGAGGCCCTCGCCGGCGACGCCAGCCTGGCCAGTGAGTCCCGCTACCTGGAGATGGTTGCCGCCGCGTTCAACAGCTTTCGCCCCACCCTGCCGTCCCCATCGAAAGCGGAGACATGACTGAAGCCCACACCAGCGAGCGCACGACGGCTTACCAGGTCGCCCGGACCGTCACCTACGTGTTCTCGCCGGTCGTCCTCGCCACGCTGCAACTGTTCGCCGTACCGGTACACGCCGTCGGCCTGGTTCGCGGCCTCGGCTGGGGCCTCTTCGCGGTGGCCTTCGTCAGCGTCGCGCCGTTGGCCTACATCCTGGTGCGGGTTCGACGGCGCACCCTGAGCGACGTCCACATCAGAACGCGTGAGCACCGGCGGGTGCCGTTCATCGTCGGCCTCGTCACCGTCGGTGTCGGACTGGTCCTGCTCGCGCTCACCGGCGCACCGCGCGACCTGCTGGCGTTGGTCGCGGCGTTCGTGGCGCTGACCATCGCCACCATCGCCATCACGAGCTGGTGGAAGATCTCCGTACACGCGATGGTCGCCATGATGACCGCCGTCATTCTGGCCGCCGTGTACGGTCCGGCTTTGATCGTGACGGTGGCGGCTGTCGCCCTCATCGGGTGGGCGCGCGTGGAGCTTCGCGATCACACGGTCGGCCAGGTGCTCGCCGGCGCTCTTCTGGGTCTAGGCGTTGCAGGACTCTTCGTGCTTGCGCGGTAACGGCACCGCACCGCTGCCCAGCACGCCTGCCTGCGCGCAGGCGTGCAGCGCGGCATGGGCGAAACCGAGCGCGATCCGGCGCGGCTCGTAAAGCACCTTGCCGTGCCACAGCGGTGCTCGACCGTCCGCCGGAAAGCCTGCCTCGCGGCCCGCGACGAGGTAGGCGGCACCCCGCCGCAGCGCGGGCCCGGTGGCCGGCGTCCCGGCGGCGAGCAGGGCGCGCACCGCGTATGCCGTCTCCTCGAAGGTGCCGTGCCACACGCCCCAGGATCCATCGGGACGCTGCGTGTCCAGCAGCCAGCGGGTCGCTCTGGTCGCCGCCGACGACGTCGGGTCGCCGGCCAGCGCCAGCATCACCGCCGAGGTGGCGTAGTACGGCGAGGCGTGCCACTTGTCGTCCCAGAAGCCGTCGGCGTTCTGGGTGTCCGCCAGGTATCCGTAAGCCACGCGCGCCGCCCGGTCGGCGAACGGGTCTGCCGTGTCGCCGTAGGCGCGCACGGTCCGCAGAACGTGCGCGTTGGTGGATATGGACGGCGTTCGCTCCACCTGGAATGTGGCGAAGTGACCGTCCCGCTCGTAGGACCGCAGCAGCCCGATGTCCGGGCGTTCCCCGAGGTAGCCGAGGGCGTAGAGCACGCAGGCCGTGTCGTCGGCGTCGGGCGGCAGGCCGGTGCCCGGTATAGCGCCCTGCGGCCTGAGGGCCGAGGTGAGCCAGGTCCGCAACCGGTGGGCGAGACCGGGCTCGATCCGCGCGCCGCCCTGCGCCATGGCGCAGACCACCCAGGCTCCCTCGAAGAACCGGACCCGCGTCACCGTGGGCCAACCCCCGGCGTACCGCTCAGCCTCGGCGGTGAGGAATCGGACCGCCTCCGGGGCTGGTCGGGCGGCCGTGGCGAGCGCCGCCGCCGTCGCCGAGGGCGAACATGCCACCGCGCCGCCGGGCACCTCCGGCGTCGGCGCGGCGATCGGTCCCAGGACCTCCAGTGAGTGCCACAGCGGCAGCGGCAGGTGGGTCGCGGCCCTGCTTTGCCGGCGCAGCTGATGTAGCCGCTCGAGCTGCGATAGCTGCAGTTCGAGCGCGGCGTCGAGGTCATTGAGGCCGGCCGCCCGCAGAGACTCCAGCAGATCCGGCAGGATGAGCTCGACCGCGACCGTATCGGGCTGCCGGGCCGGATGGAAGTCGGCGATGTGCTGCCCGAGGAACGCGACGCCGCGCGCGGCGGCCGCCGCGGCCTGCGGCCCGCCAATGGCCGCCAGCGCGTGGACGACCCCGAGCGTCGGCACCAGCCGATAAGCCACCGGCGCCGCCGGGTAACCCCAGCTGCCGTCCGCGTTCTGCCCGGTCAGGAGCCGGGCGACAGCGCGCCGCGCGAGGTCGGGCGGCATCCCCTCGGGCTGCCGCGACCAGAGCGAGACGACGCGAGCCGTGTCATACCAGGAGATGGAGAAGTCGGTCGTACTGTCCTCGATGATCTCCGTCAGCAGGCGACCTAACGTGGCCTCGCCCGCGGTGACGTGGACCTGCTCCAGCATCGGCCCCCCGTTTTGCCAGCTTGGACGCAACAAGGGGCCTAGATTACACGAATACTACCGTCGATGTGTCCACCCAGAGCCGCCACGAATCTCCTATCCGGACGGTCGCGGACGAACCGGCTCAACGGTCCCGCCGTCATCGGACGAGTCAACGCCGGCTTCGCTGGATGACGTTACGGACGAAATCGGCGCTCCCGCGCGGCTGGCGGTCAGCGGTGAACAGACCGAACGGAACCGTGTAACCGTCCGTCCACTCGTAGTTGTCCACTCCGGTCCACAGGAAAACTCCAGCCACGTCGACACCGTCCCGCATCGCCGCGTTGACGTGGGCCAGCGCCTGCGAGAGGTACTCGACGCGCGCGGCGTCGTCCGAACCGCCGTAGCCGAGCTCCGATACCAGCAGACGGCGGCCGGGCAGTTCCTCGGCGAGGCGATCGAGCACCAACCGGAGACCCTCCGGCCATGGAACGTACCCCTGGGGGCCGACCGCACGCCCCGGCGGATAGGGCCGGGGTTGGCCGGCCTCGCCTATTTCGACGGCGAAGTAGTACGAGAAACCGATGTAGTCGAACGCGTCACCGTACGCGTCGCTGCGCGCGAGCCCCAGCCAGGAATCCCACAGCACGCCATCGAACGCTTTCGCCGCCGGCCGAGCGGCCTCCGACCCGGGAATGACCGGGGCCAGCGCCGCGACGCTCGCCGTCGGGCGGCCCGTCGTCCGGAGCAGCCTGGCCGCCTCGAAGTCGGCTACCTGGATCGCCCGCAGCGCCCTGCCGAACATCGTCCGGTCGGTGACGCCAGGAGGAAACTGCCCGGTCAGGTAGCGCTTCGTCGCGAAGCTCGCCGGCCCGTTCACCGGTTTCCAGCCGGACACGAGATCGCCAAAAGTCTCCGCCGCGAACTCCACCCAACGCCGCCATCGCGCCGCCGCCTCCGGATGCAGGAAGCCGCCCTCGGCGGTGAACCAACTCGGCAGCGCGCCGTGCAGCAGGCACGCCCAGACCGTCAGGCCGGCTTCCCGACCAGCCGCGAGCATGGCCCGGTAGTGCTCGACGGCCCGCTGATCGAAGCGGCCGGGCGTCGGCTCGAGCCTCGACCAGTCGAGCGACAACCGGTGATGGAGCAGCCCCCACTCGGCGAGCAGCGCGAAGTCCTCCGCGAAGCGCGTGCCGAACCCGTTGCCGTCGCCGGATGCCGGCGCCCGCCCCGCGCGCTCCCAGGCCAACCAGTCCGAATCCGCTCCGGCACCCTCCGCCTGGGTCGCCGATGCCGCGGTCCCCCATACGAAGTCGGTCGGAAACACCAACTCCGCCGCGCTCGCCACAGTCGACACGAATGTCCCTCCGGATCCACTACCGTCCGTTTGCCATCGGCACGCAGCCGCCGTTGTCGACGTCAGCGCACTCATCCGATGGATCTCGCCTCGTTCCCCGTCGACGGTCTGACACCGCCGGTGGTCGTCACGATGGCGCAGCCAGCGGACACGTCCAAGGCGTCAACGACCAGCCTGGAGCGTAGCCGATCAATAATCGATCACTAGCGATGGCATCAGGGTGGACATTCAGGACGCCGCAGGGCCGACGCGGTGACGAGCGGTCAATCGACCGAGTCAGCCCCATGCGCCGGCGCACACCCTCGAAAGCTGGCACGATTGCGCGCGGACGCACCACCGCTCCACCCGGTCAGGCCGGCTCCGCGCCGCTTTCCCGGCGACGTCCACCGTCGAACGACCGCGCACCGCGCCGGTCACGGGCGGACGCCGGATTCTCCAGCTCCCACAGCTTTCGGATGATCTCGGCGACGGTCTCCCTGGTGCTCGGCGAGATGTCGGCCGCACGAAGAGCGATCTCCGTGACCTTCGCGTCCCGCAACGTGCCGAGCAGCTCGAGCTGGCCGTCGATCCGACGCGATTCGACATCGTCGAGGAAGTAGGCGACCGGGACACCGAAGAAGGTGGCGAGCGCGGTGAGGTGCTGGATGGTCGGATTGTCCCGACGCCCGGTGCGCAGCTGCCAGATGTACGTGTGGGAGATCGATATTCCCTGCTGCTCCCGGATCGCCTCGGCTACGGCGGTGTAGGTGTACTCCGCCTGATCGCGGGCGTGAATCTGCGTGAAGAGCCGGTCCAGCTTCTCGGCGATGGAGAAGACCCTGGGCTCATCGTCGGACACCCGGGGCCCTCCACTCTGAGGTGAGCTGATAGCGGAACAATACTGAGTTGATAGCGGAATCGTACATCATTCGCCCTCGTTGACACACCGACATTCACGGGATCAAGTTTTATTCTCATCGATCTTGTGCACCCCTCGCCGTCGGGCATGACCAGCGCGGACGATGGCGGGACCGGGCGGTGCGCCGCGTCGGCCGCGAGCTCCGGCGGGGGTGCGCGTGGGCGACGGTCGGCCCGATGCGATACGGCACATCGATGGCGGAACATCGCACCTACGCGACGCTGGAGTAGTGACGATCCGTCACACCCTTGATGTTGTCGATGAGCATGAGCATCGCCCGCACGGAAGGCAACACCATCTGTCCTTCCCGCGTCAGTTTCGCCCCGGTGGAGTCTCGAATGAACAGCTTCGTACCCAACGACTGCTCCAGACACCTGATCTGATAACTGATGGCGGGCTGGGAGTAGCCCAACGCCTTCGCGGCCAGGTCCATCCGGCCGATCTCGGCGATCAAGGCGAAAGCCCTCAGCTCCCGTTCGTTCATGCCTATCCCCCGTTTTCACGTCTCCTCGGCGGGTGCTCCCGTCATCGCACGGATCCGCGTGTGCGCACCGCCGGCGGGCCGCTCGTCCGGCATCCCGCAAGCTCCGTCCACCTCCGGACCGCGGCACCCGCCCGGACACCGCGCGTTCGACCTTGTCCGATGCCGGACCTCGCGAGCCAACCGCGTGACGCTCCACTCCGGTAACCTCGGACCCGCACATCCCGCCCCCAGCCGGTTGTCTGGAGGCACCGGTCGGCCCGGAGTTTCATAAACCTCAGCTTATGGCTCGCACGGTGAGCATAAACGGATCGCACAAGCCGCTCAACTCCCTATCGGCGCTCGACGATGAAGGAGCGATGGCGATCCGGTGTACGGGAGGCCGCGCGCGGGTTGCGACCGCGACCAGCTCCCGGCCGTGACGGGCCGAGCAGTCGGGGCTCGGCGTCGGGCAGCGGGCCGTCGTCGCGCCACATGGCAGCAGCGCGGGCACGACGGCGTCCGCGCCGATGCGGTTGACCGCGACTCAGACAGCGGGGGGGCTCGCGACCGTGCACGCCGCGCCGCGGGCTCAGCCCAGGAGCGGGATGGGAGCCGAGATCTCGACTGCGCGCGGCACGAACGGTCGCGGCAGGAACACCGTGTCAGGGTAGGGACGTACGTGGTCGGCGTGGCCTGGTGGCCCGCCGGAGCCGCCAGCGGGCCACCAGGCCGCTCGTCCTCTTCGAGTTACGGGGTGAGCGGCCACCGGCGCATCCGGCGCCGCGCGCCGCATGACCGCTGAGCCGCCGGGAGCCCGCTACGCCGCGCCGGGCGCGTCCATCGCGGCGGCGAGGCTCCGGGGCCGCATGTCCGTCCACCGCTCGTCGACGTGGTCCAAGCACCGTTGGCGGGTGTCCGGCCCGAACGCCACCCGCCAACCCGCGGGCACGTCCGCGAACGTCGGCCACAGGGAGAACTGGCCCTCGGCGTTGACCAGGGCGTAGTAGCTGCCGTCCTCATCCTCGAACGGGTTCGTCACGCGCTTCCACCTTCCTTCGCCGCGGACAGGCCGGCGCCTGCCGCTCCGACGTGGCGCCGTGCCGGGCGCGGTGCCGCGTCGGCCACACTGCCACGCCGTCACCGTGACACCCGGGTCCGCGAGCGCAAAGGCCGTATCGACAGTTTCGATACGTCATCCCCTTGCCGCGTCCGGCGCCCATATGGTTGCCCCGGCCGGTGGACGGGTCGGCCTACGGATGACGAAAGGGCTCGACGTGTCGGTTGGAACCGGTGGCGCGATAGTCCGCCCGCTACCCCGACCGGGCGCGACCGCCACACTGGTCTGCCTGAGCTTCTGCGGCGGCGGTACAGCGCCGTTCCGCCCCTGGACGGCGGCGCTACCGGGCGACGTCGAGCTTGCCCTTGTCACCTATCCGGGCCGCGAGGGTCGGTACACCGAACCGTTCGCCGCCGACTGGGACGAACTGATGGCCGACGTCGTCGCGGCCGTCGAGACGCTGAAACCCCGCCCGTTCGTCCTGTTCGGACATAGCATGGGCGCGCGGGTGGCGTTCGACCTCGCGCTGCGCCTGTCACGTCACGCCGGGCCGCAACCGTCGGCGGTCGTCGTATCGGCCGGCAACCCACCCTCCGATCGTCCCGGCGCACCGCATACTCCACCCGCCGACCGCGCCACGGACACTGAGCTGCTGTCCTGGATGCGTGGGCTGGGCCAACTGCCGGACGTCATCCTGACCGAGCCCGACCTGCGCCGGATGGCGGTGGACACCTGCCGCGCGGATCTGCGTGTTCTGCAGTCGTACCGGTACGCGCCGGGAGCGCGACTGCACCAGCCGCTGTATGTGCTGTGCCCGCAAGACGACGAATCCATGGCCCCGCAGGCACCGCACGGCTGGGCGGCGCTGGCGAGCGGTCCGGTGCACGTCCGCACACTGCCCGGTGGGCACTTCTACACGAGTGCCGGCTGGCAAGGGCTTCCCGAGCACTTCGCCGACGTCTGGCACCGTCACGGACCGCGCCCGGCGCCGGCGTACCGGGCAGGACAGCTCCGACATGACTGAGCCCGTACGTCACGAGGCGGCGGGACCGCCGAGGGGACGGGCGTTGGCGCTGCACGGCCTCGGCAGCGGGGCCGGTTGCTGGACCCCCCTGCGTACGCTGCGCCGCGACGATCTCGAGCTGTGGACGGTCGACCTGCCCTGGAGCGGCGAGTGCGCCGAATGGGCCGGTAGACGGCCGGCGACGGCGGCGCTGCGCGACGCGTTCGAAGCCGTGGAGCACCCGGTCGACCTCGTCATCGCGCACTCGTTCGGCGCCAACGTTCTTCTCGAGATGCTCGCGACCGATATCGCCGCCGGCCGGGACCCGGTCGACCGGTTCGGCCTCCGCGGCCTCCTGCTCGTCGCCCCGCTGTACCGACGTAGCCGTGACGAGTTCACCTGGGACGAGATGCCCGCCTACCTGTCGAGGTTCGGCAACGCCATGGCGGAGGGGGTACGGGTGCACAGCACCCGCCGCCGGAACCGGGATCTCCAGGCGGCCATGGCCGACCGGGTGTGCCAACGGGTCGGCCCGTACGGCTGGCTCGAGTTCTTCGGCACCTACCTGCGCACGCCGATGCTGCGGACCGACCTGCTCGACCTGCCGTGCCGGGTCCTCGTCGGCACCGACGACCGGGCCGCCCCGCCGAACGAGGCGGCCGCGCTGGTGGCGGCGCTGCCCACGGCGACCCTGTGCCGGATCGCCGACTGCGGCCACTTTCCGATGCTCCAACGACCGCAGGACTTCGCCACCGAAGTAGATCGCTTCTTCCGTTCACTAGGCGTCCGCTCCGGGAGTGCCGGGGCGGACACGTCAGGGAGGCCACCGTACCGATGACCATCGAAGAGACCGCCGCGAAGGCCCTGCTCGAAACCGAGAGCACGGTGACGCTGAAGCCCGGTTACGAAGGCGGGAACATCAGCACCACGATCGGCTTCAAGCACGTCCACTACCTCATCGAGGCGGCCGTACTCCAGCATTTCCGCCGGGTCGGCCTGGGCGCCACCGAGCTGTACCTGACCTATGGCGTCAACTTCGACGTCACCTCGTACGACAGCAGGCTGCACACCGTACTGACCCTCGACGACGACGTCGACTTCGAGGTCGTACCCCGGACCGACGAGCGCCTGGCCTTCACCGTGGTCGGCTCGGTCCGGCGCGGCGCACGGACGACGAAGGCCGTCACCTCGCGGGTCGAGGTCCGGCTGCGCAGGGACCCCAACGTCGCCGAGCCCGCGCCGTTGCCGGCAGCGCTCGACCGGTTCGTCGTCGACCGCCTCGCGACCGCCGAGCCTCGACCGCTGCGGGCCACCCCGGTGGACAACCTCTCCCTGACGCTGGGCCGCGGCGTCCACACGGACGACGACCCGGTGCTCCAGGAGATCATCGGAGCCACGAACGCCTTCGGCTGGAAGTGGCGCATCCCGTACTTCTACTGCCACTTCACCCACCACATGCAGATGTCGGGCTTCCTGCGCCAGATGGAGGAGATCCTGCACCTGTTCGTCAACGCCCGGGGCATCGGTATCGCACACCTTCTCGCCACGCGCGGCTGGATCCCGGTGGTATCGGAGTGCAGCCTCGAGCTCACCGACGAGGCGCTGATGGAGGAGGATCTCTACACCGTGTTCACGGTGGAGGACTTCTTCAAGGACATCCTCTACACGTCGCGCATGGACTGCTACGTCGTGCGGGACCGCCGCCTGGTCCTCGTCGCCACCGGGCACATCACGCACGGCTACGTCAGCAAGGACTCGCCCGAGAAGGACTGGAAGCTCTGCGCCTTCGACGACGTCGTGAAGCGGGCACTGCGCAACGAACTCGCCGGCGCACGGTGAGGCGACGATCCTCCCGCCGGACGGTCAGCCTCCGCGGTGCCGGCCCTGCCCGGTCACGCCTGACCTCGTCGGTACCCCTCACAGCAGAAAGCGACGAATGACATGACACGGCAACCTTTGACGGTCCGAATGGCCCGCTGGAGCGCCACGCATCCGTGGCGTGCGGTCCTGCTCTGGGCGCTGCTCGTCATCGTGTGCGCGGCTGCCGGCGGCGCCACCGGCAGTCGGCGGGCGTCACAGCAGGACCAGTCGGTCGGGGAGGCCGCCCGCGCCGCACGGATCGTGGCCGCGGGCAAGTTCGACTCGCCGGCTGTCGAGAACGTCCTCATCACGGCTCGGTCTGCGGCGCTCGACCGGACGGCCGCGGCCCACGTCGCCGACGACGTCGCCGGACGGATGCGAGGCCTCCCCGGTGTGGCCAAAGTGGACGACCCGGTCGTCACCCCGGACGGAGCCGCCGTCCTGGTGCCGGTCACGATGGCCGGTCCGGCCGACGACGCCCCGAAGCGGGTGAACCCGCTGCTCGCGGTGACGGCCGACGTCCAGCGAGCCCACCCGGACGTCCGGATCGAGCAGGTCGGCGGCGCCTCACTGCAGAAAGCTCTCGAAGCGAACCTCGGCAAGGACTTCCAGCGGGCGGAGGCCGCCAGCCTTCCGGTGACCCTGGTGATCCTCATCGTCGCGTTCGGCGCCCTGATCGCGGCGAGCGTCCCGATCGTGCTGGCGCTCTCCTCCGTCATCGCAGCACTCGGCCTGGCCGCCCTGACGTCCCAGGTGTTCCCGGCGGTCGACGCGATCAACAGCATGGTTCTGCTCATCGGCATGGCGGTGGGCGTCGACTACTCGCTGTTCTACCTCAAGCGCGAGCGCGAGGAGCGCGCCAAGGGCCACGGCCACGTGGACGCGGTGGAGATCGCCGCGGCGACCTCGGGCCATTCGGTGGTGATCTCCGGCATTGCCGTCATCGTCGCCATGGCGGGCCTGTACCTGGCCGGCGACGTCACCTTCACGTCGCTGGGAACCGGCGCGATCCTGGTGGTCGCGGTGGCGGTGACCGGCTCCCTGACCGTACTGCCGGCGTTCCTCGCCAAGCTCGGTCGGTGGGTGGACCGGCCGCGCATTCCCGTGGTGTGGCGGCTGAGCCAGCGCGGCGGCGAGCCACGGCTGTGGCCGGCGATCCTGCGCCCGGCGCTGCGCCACCCGGCGGTGACGTTGCTCGTGGCGACCGCCGCCCTGGTCGGACTCGCGGTTCCCGCCGTGGGCATGAAGCTTCAACTGCCGGGCATCGAGGACCTGCCGCGATCAATACCGATCATGCAGTCGTACGACCGGATGACGACCGCGTTCCCGAGCCAGGGAACCACGTTCGAGGTGGCGGTACGCGTGCCGGCCGCCCAGACGGATGCCCTCCGCGGTGCGATGACCGGGCTACTCGCCCGCACGTCGGGCGATCAGCTCTTCGCGCCGCCGGCGCCCACCGCGCTGCGGTTCTCAGCCGACGGCCGCGTCGCCACCGCATCGGTCGCCACGCCGCACGGCGGTCGTACCGCGCAGGCGCGCGAGGCGCTGGACAAGCTTCGCCACGAGATCGTCCCCGCCGCCCTGCGCGGCGTACCGGGCAGCGAGCACGCCGTCGGCGGCTTCACCGCCATGAGCGTCGACTACACCGACCATCTCAGAAACCGGCTGCCGTGGGTCCTCGGCTTCGTCCTGCTGCTGACCTTCGTGATGATGACGGCCACCTTCCGGTCGGTGGTCATCGCGACGACGACGATCGTCCTGAACGTCCTGTCGGCCGCCGCCTCGTTCGGCATTCTGGTCCTGGTCTTCCAGCACACGTGGGCCGAGGGCGTCCTCGCGTTCGAGTCGATCGGCGCGGTGGTCGCCTGGCTGCCGCTGTTCCTCTTCGTCGTCCTGTTCGGCCTGTCGATGGACTACCACGTCTTCGTCCTGAGCCGGATCAGGGAAGCCCGCGGTCGGGGTCTGAGCACCAGGGACGCGGTGCGCGACGGCATCTGCACGTCCGCCGGGGTCGTCACCAGCGCGGCCGTCACGATGGTTGCCGTGTTCTCGCTGTTCGCCACCCTGAGCACGATCGACATGAAGCAGCTCGGCGTCGGCCTGGCGGTAGCGGTACTGCTGGACGCGACCATCATCCGCGGCGTACTCCTGCCCGCGGCGATGTGCCTGCTCGGGGAGCGGAACTGGTGGACGCCGCGCTGGCTGCGGCGCCGGCCCAGCCCCGACGACACCGTGTACCGCGCACCGGACCGGGTGCTGCAGACGACGTGACCGCGTCCCACCGCAGCGGGCGGCCCCGGCCAGGTTCACCCTGACCGGGGCCGCTCGCTGCCGGGCCCGCTCGCTGCCGGGCCCGCCCGCTCGCTGTTCGGGGTCAGCGACCGAGCCGCGCCAACCCGGGCGCGGCTCGCCGCGCGCGTCCCCGGGACACCGCCAGCGCATCCCAGGCCGGCGGCCGGTGCGGCATCAGATCGGTGTCGGCGAGGACCGCGCCGCGGGAGACCTCCGACAGCAGCGGGCGCTCCAGGATCTCGGCGGCGCACGCGATACCGCTGACCGCCACCGGGCCCACCCCGACACCGTACTGGGTGTTCTGCCCGACGACGTACAGCCCGCCGACGGCGGTGCGGATTCCCGGGCGGTGGTCGGTCATGCCGTACGGAGTGCCCCCGGTCGACAGCAGGTAACGCTCGTGGGTCAGCGGGGTGGCAAGCTCCAGATGGGTGACGGCGTCCTGGAACGGACCCAACGCCGCCTCGGCCGCCCGCAGCATCGACGACATGAGCCGCTCCTTGCGGTCCCGGTACCGGGGCTCGCGGCGGTACCGGTTCCCCGTCGCCGGGCCCGCGCCCACTCCCCAGTAGGCGTAGTCGGGAGGGCAGAGGGTCATGACCTGGAAGTTGCTGTGGCCGGGCGGGCAGCACCGCTCGTCCTTGATCGAGGCGAAGGACAGGAAGACGAACGGGACCTCGTCGAGCTGCCCGCGGTGGAGCTCCGCGTAGGCGGCCTCGATGTCCTCGCCGGCGAACCACCACATGTTGGCGTTCCGCCGGTCCGACAGCGGCCTGTTCAGCCCGACGTAGAGCACGGCGAACGGCAGGCGCATCACCGCTTCCTCGGCGTTGCGCACGACCCGGGCGGGCAGCCCCGCGTCCGGACCGATCAGCTCCAGGACCGTCCGGCGGTAGTCGGCATTGGACACCACGACCGGTGCGCGCACCTCACTGCCGTCGCCGAGCCGCACGCCGACGGCCCGTCCCCGGTCCACGACGATGCGTTCGGCGCGGCACCGCGTGCGCAGCTCGCCGCCGTGCGACTCGATGACCTCGATGATCGACGCGACGAGGTGCTGGCCGCCACCGACCGGGTAGTAGGCGCCGCGCAGGAAGTGGTCCATCATCGCGGCGTGGGTGCCGACCGGCGTGTGCTGCGGGCCCGATCCGTAGTTGCCCGCCTGGGCGGCCAGCACCGTCCTGGCCCGTGGCGACAGCCCGCAGTGGTCGAACAGCTCCGTCAGCGATCGTCGGTGCCAGGCTTCGCCGGCCCGCTGGCCGGCCGGCGCGGCGGCGGCGCGCTCGCCGAGGACGTGCGCCCGGATCCGCGCCGCGGACGTCGTGCAGGTGTCCACGAACGTACTGATCTGCCGGGCCTCGTCCGGGAACGCGTGCAGGAGCCGTTCCTCGTAGCGCGACCACCGCGTCGGGACGTCGACCGTCAAGCTCGGCAGGACGATACGGTCGAAGCCGTCCGGGTCCATCTGCCGGAACTCGATCCTCTTGCCCAGTCCCAGGCCGCCGAGGATGCGTGGCAGCACGCCGTCGGGCCCGCAGTCACCGAGGTAGTGGACGCCGACATCGAACTCGTACGCACGCCGGCGCCGGAAGACGTGTCCGTTGCCGCCGCCGACGTCATGCTGCTCCACAACGAGCACGCGTCTGCCCGCGGCCGCGAGGTAGGCCGCGCAGACGAGGCCGGCGAACCCCGCGCCGATCACGACGGCGTCCCAACGGTCCTCGTGCCGCCCCTTACCGCCGGTCGCGCCGAGGCGACCGTCACCCGCAGCGGACGTTGTGCCGATGAGCCCCATGGCGCCGCCCTCGTCACGATCGCGCCGGTCACCGTCACGGCGCCGGCTCGGCTCAGCCGTCATCGGCCCGCGTCGCCGGGGGCGGGGTCGATCGGCGGGCCGGCCGCGACGCGCCTGGCGTGTCGCCGGACCCCACGCAGCCAGATCCGGCGGATGAAGCCGCTACCGGCGCGGATGACCAACCAGTAGGCGGCGAAGAGGCGGCGGGCGCGCTTGTCCGTGCCGAACACCCGCGTCTCGGTGCTCAGTACGCCGTCGCGGTAACGAAAGTTGAAGGCGAGCTTGAGGTGGGCCGGCTCCGCGAAGCTGCGGAACCGTTCGGCGACGTCACCGTCCAGCGGCACCACCGGCTGCTTCCGGGATATGCGCTCGACGCCGCCGACCACCAGCTCCTCGCCATCGCGGTACAGCATCGCGAATCCGCTGGACAGGAAGAGGTCGATGATGCGCTGGTCGGCGGGGAACGGGCGACGCCCCAGCGCGACGGCAGCCATCATCGCCCGGAACACGGGTACGTCACCCCACACCGCGTTCTCCGCGGCGTGCAGCACGGCCCAGGCCGGCAGGTCCATCGACAGCCGGTGCCGCTCCCTGCGGTGCCATACCGGCATCAGCTCGTTCAGGACCATGGACGCCCCTTCCATTGTGGATGGAGGAACACCGGCGTACCGATGCCCTTCCGTGGCATACCAATCCTCATCGACCGGACTCCGCGTTGCGACCAGCGTCCCGCGCGTCGAGCCAGTCGGCGATCAGCCGGCCGATCACACGCGCCGGCCCGGGCTGCATCATATCGGCGTGCGTACATGAAACATCGCGCCGGTGGATTCGCCCTGCGACGTACGGGCGCCAACTGTCCACCGTCAGGTGCGGCTCGTCCTCGTGCGGCGCGGCGATGAACAGCATGTCGCCCCGCAGCCGGTCGAAGGTGGCGGTGTTGGCCAGCCTCATGTTGTTGACCAGGACGCGACCGATCCCGGCGACGTCGCGCTCCGCCAGCCCCGACAGGCTGCTGTGGCCGCCGCGGAGCACGGCCGCGACCCGCGCCGCGTCCAGCGGATCCGGCCCGAGGTCGGCCCGGTCGACCCCGACGGAGTCCAGCATGATGGCGTACACGTCCTGCTCATCCGTGCTGACCTCGTGGTCGTCGCCGTACGGCTTCGGGTACGCGTCCACCATGGCCAGGAGCTCGACGCGCTCCCCCGCCTGTTCGAGCCTGGTCGCCATCGCGTGTGCGACCAGGCCGCCGAACGACCACCCGAGCAGGTGGTACGGCCCCGCTGGCCGCACCTTGCGGATCTCCTCGACGTAGTCCGCGGCCATCTCCCGCACCGTGTCGGGAAGCGCGTCCGGATCGGTCAGGCCACGGGCCTGCAGCCCGTAGACCGGGTGCCCGGTCAGCTGCGGCAGCAGCCCCGAGTACATCCAGCTCAGGCCGGCGCCCGGGTGCACGCAGAAGATCGGGGCGCGGTCGCCCTCGCCGCGCAGCGGGAAGAGCACGGCGAGCGCGCCCTCGGCCGGCCGGTCCGCGCCGAGGCGGGCGGCCACGCCGGCCACCGTCGGCGCCTCGTACAGGTGACGCACCGTCAGGTCGGTGCCCATGGCCGACCGGACCTGGTGCATCAGGCCGGCCGCGGTCAGCGAGTTGCCGCCCAGCTCGAAGAAGCTGTCGTGGATGCCGACCGACGGCACTCCCAGCGCGGCGGCGAACAGGCCGCACAGCACCTCCTGCTCGCTGGTCTCCGGTGCGGCGTGGCCGCTGACGGCGGCGCGGTCGGGGACCGGGAGAGCCCGGCGGTCGACCTTGCCGACCGGGGTCAACGGCAGCTGGTCGAGGACGACGAACGCCGCGGGGACCGCGTACGACGGGACCGTCCCGGCCACCTCGCGCCGCAGGTCGGCGAGGTCGGGTGACCCCGCTCCCGGAGCCGGGACGACGTAGGCGACCAGACACTTCCCGGTCACCCCGTCGTCACGCACCATGACCAGCGCCTGCGCCACGGCCGGATGCCCGGCGATGGCCGCCTCGACCTCGCCCGGCTCGATCCGGAAACCGCGGATCTTGACCTGGTCGTCCGTACGGCCGAGGAACTCGACCTCGCCCCGGCCGGTACGCCGCGCCAGGTCGCCGGTGCGGTACATGCGGCCGCCGGCCGGGCCGAACGGATCGGCCACGAAACGCTGCGCGGTCAGCCCCGGCTCGCCGACGTAGCCCCGGGCCACACCGGCGCCACCGATGTACAGCTCCCCCGCCACCCCGTCGGGGACCGGGCGCAGCGCGTGGTCCAACAGGTACACCCGCATGTTGTCGAGCGGGCGTCCGATCGGCACCGGGTCGGTGACCGTGTCGGCGGAGCTGACCCGGTGCCGGAGCGCGAACACGGTGGTCTCGGTCGGGCCGTATCCGTTGACGACGGTGGTCTGCGGGCACTGGCGCAGCAGCCGGCGCACCGCGTTCGGCGGCACCACGTCCCCGCCGGCCCACACCTCGGCCACCCCGGCCAAACTCTCCGGCGCCTCGGCGACGAGCAGTTGGAAAAGGCCCGAGGTGAGCCAGGCCGCGGTGACGGCGTGCTCGGCGATGAAGGCCCCCAGCACCGCGAGGTCGAGCGCGCCGGGTGGTGCGATCACCAACTCGCCGCCGCGCAGCAACGGTACCCAGATCTCGTACGTCGAGGCGTCGAAGGCCACCGGCGAGTGCAGCATGACGCGGCCGTGCGCTGCGGTGTCGAAGGACCGGTCGAACACCAGGCTCGTCACGTCCCGGTGCGAGACGCCGACGCCCTTGGGGGTCCCGGTCGAGCCGGACGTGTACATGACGTAGGCCAGGTGGCCCGGGTGCCCTCGCGTCACCGGATGACCGCCAGCGGCGACGGCCTCGCGCGGGTCGGCCGGCTCCTCGACGGTCAGCACCCGCCGCCCGGGCAGTGCGCGTACCGCCGCCTGCCGGTTGGCGCTGTCCACGAGGACGACCGGCGCGCCGGTGTCCGCCACGATGTCGCGCAGCCGGTCGTCGGGGTAGCGCGGGTCGAGCGGCACGTACGCGCCGCCGGCCTTGAGGATGCCGAGCAGCGACACGACCAGGCCGGCCGAACGCTCCTGCAGGACCGCGACCGGCGTCTCCGCTCGTACGCCCAGCCGCCGCAGGCGGTCGGCGAGCCCGTCAGCACGTCGGTCGAGTTCGCGGTAGGTCAGGGTGGCTTCGGACGCGCGCACCGCGGTCGCCTCCGGGGTCAGCCGCGCCTGCGCCGTGAACAGTTCGGGGATGGTGAAGGCGGCCTGCGGCAGCCGCCGCCCGGTCTCGTTCCACTCGTGGATGATCCGGTGACGTTCGGCGGCATCGACCACCGGCAGCCTCCCCACCGTCTGGTCGAGATCGGACGCCACCGCTTCGAGTACCCGCACCATGCTGGCGAGCAGCCGCTCGGCGTCGGCCGACGTGAACAGGTCGGGCCGGTACCCCAGCCGCAGGTGCAGGCTGTCGCCGGGGATGGCCGCCAGCGTCAGGGGGTAGTGCGTGGCGTCGTGGCCGTTGACGGCGGTCATCGTGAGCCCCGGCGCCGGGTGGCGGAACTGCGCGCTGTCCACGGGGTAGTTCTCGAACACGGTGATGGTGTCGAACAGCGGTGCCGTGCCGACGATCTCCTGCAGCCGGCTGAGGCTCACGTGCTGGTGGTCCATGACGCCGGCCAACCACTCCTGCAACCCGACGAAGAAGTCACGCAGCGTCTGCCCGGGCCTGACCCGCACCCGTACCGGAAGGGTGTTGATCAGTAGTCCGACCATGGACTCGACTCCGGGGATCTCCGCGGGCCGCCCGGACACGGTACCGCCGAAGAGAACGTCGTCGCGGCCGGTGAGGTACGCCAGGACCAGGCCCCAGGCGCCCTGGAAGAAGGTGTTCAGCGTCAGGTCGCTCTGCCGCGCCGACGCCGTCAGGGCGGCGGTGAGCTCCGGACTCAGCGTGGCCACCGCGTGCGCGGGCACCGCGGCCCGGCGGGCCGGGTCGACGGGCGCGACCAGGGTCGCGTCGTCCACCCCGGCCAGGCTCTCGCGCCAGACCGTCTCGGCGCCGGCCAGGTCGCGCCGGGCCACCCAGGACAGGTACTCCCGATAGGGCGTGGGCGGGGGCACCGCCTCGTCGCGGCGGCGGTTGTACAGCTCGAACAGCTCCGCGAACAGCAACGGCATCGACCATCCATCGAGGAGGATGTGATGGTTGGTCATCAGCACGGTGTGCTGCTGCGGGCCTCGCTTGATCAGCGTGAACCGCAGCAGCGGTGGCCTCGTGACGTCGAACCGCTCGGCGCGGTCGGCCGCGAGCACCCGTTCCAGCTCCTCGGCCCGCCGGCCGGGCTCGTGGGCCGTCAGGTCGACCTCCGCCCAGGGCACGTCCACGTCCGAGAGGACGACCTGCACGGCATCACCCCGCAGCCGGCGGTGGAACGCGGTCCGCAGGTTGTCGTGGCGGCGCAGCAGCGCCCGGGCCGCCGCGCGCAGGCCGCGCACGTCGAGCGGTCCGTCCAGGTCGAAGTAGGTCTGCACGTTGTACACGTCGGGTGCCTGGTCGTCGTACTGCGCGTGGAACAGCAGCCCGTCCTGCAACGGCGCCAACGGCCACACGTCGACCAGACCCGGCTGGGCGGCCTCCAACTGCTCGATCTCGGCCTGCCCGAGGCGGACCAGCGGCAGGTCCGACGGGGTGAACCCGCCGGCACCCGGCCGCGCCGCGCACACCGTCAGCGCGTCGAGCGCCCGCAGCCAGGTGTCCGCCAGCTCGACGACGGCGTCCTCGTCGAGCAGCGCGCCAGGCCACGACCAGGTCACGCTCAAGGCGGGCCCGGCCTCGGAGTCCTCGGTCGCCGCGTTGATCTGCAGGGCGTGCGGCGCGGGCATGTCGGGATCCGCGCCACCCCCGAGCAACCCGGACTCCGGCGCCGGCAGCCAATCGCCGGAAGCCGTGGACGCTGCGGTGTCGAGGCGCCCGAGATAGTTGAACGCGATCTCCGGTGCCGGGTCCGCCGCGAGTTCGGCGGCGGTGTCGGGATTGAGGTATCGCAGCAGCCCGAAGCCCAGACCGTGGTCCGGTGGCAACGCCCGGAGCTGCTCCTTGATCCGTTTCAGGGCGGCCGCCGCTTCCGGGCCGCCGGCCAGGGCGTCGTCCAGGTCCAGCTCACCCAGGTCCAGGCGGGCCGGGTGCATGCCGGTGAACCAGCCGACGGTGCGGGACAGGTCGATGCCGTCGGCGTCGTGCTCCCTACCGTGCGACTCCAGTTGCAGCAGCAGCGCCCGCTCGTCCGCCCCGCCCCGGCGTCGTCGCCAGTCCGCCACCGCGATGCCCAGCGCCGTCAGCAGCACATCGTTGACCCCCGCGTGGAACACGGCGGGTACCTGTGTCAACAGCGGGATCGTCACCTCGACCGGCAACCGGCGGGTGACCGCCCGGAAGGTACCGACGACGTCACGGTCGTCCCGCGCCCGGTTCAGCTCCAGCCGGCCACCCGCCCGGCCCACGGCCCGCCAGGCAGCCAGTTCGGCTACCCGCTCGGGCGTACGCGCCGCCTCGACGAGGTGCTGGCTCCACCGGCGCAACGACGTGCCGACCGGGGTCAGCTGGATCGGGCTTCCGGACTGCACGCAGCGCCACCCGTCGGCCAGGTCGGACATGAGGATCCGCCACGAGACGCCGTCCACCACGAGGTGGTGGACGACGAGCAGCAACCGGCCGGGGCGCGCCGGGCCGGCGTCGAACCAGACCGCCCGCAGCATGACCCCGGACCGGGGAGCCAGCCGGTCCCGCGCCCGCTCGGCATGCGCGGCCACGACATCGTCGAGTGGCTCGGCGCCCAGGTGCGCGACGTCCACCCGCTCGATCAGGCCGTCGACCCGTACGGAACCCTTGGGGGGAATGTCCAGCGACCAGCCGCCGTCGTCCACCAGGCGCCCGCGCAGCGCGTCATGGTGGTCCACCAGGGCCTGCACCAGCTCGGTCAGTCGAGGCAGGCTCAGCTCCGCCGGCGTCCGCAGGAGCACCGACTGGCTGAAGCCGTCGATCGGGCCGCCCAGCTCGCGCAGCCAGTGCCCGATCGGGGTCAGCGGTACGACTCCGATCGCGGCTTCCGGCGGTTCGGCCGCCTGGTCGGCCAGGCAGTTCACCGCGGCGGCCAGGGCGGCGACGGTCTTGTGGGTGAACACGTCGCGCGGGGAGAACAGCAGGCCGGCCTTGCGCGCGCGACTGACCAGCTGGATGGAGGAGATGCTGTCACCGCCGAGGTCGAAGAAGCTGTCGTCCACCCCGACCTGCGGCAGCCGGAGGACCTCCGCGAACAGCTCGCTCAGCGTGCTCTCCTGCGGGGTACGGGGCGCCCGGCCGGTCGTGGCCGCCGCCACGTGGGGGGCCGGCAACGCCCGGCGGTCGACCTTCCCGTTGGGGGTCAGCGGGAGCGCGTCGATGACCATGACGCTGCTCGGCACCATGTACTCGGGCAGCCGGCCGCGCAGCTCGGCCAGGACCGCCGCTTCCAGCTCGGCCCGGCTGCGGGCCGACACGGGGGTGTTGGCGTACGCCTCCGGCCGCGCCCCGGGGGCGGCGAGGTAGAAGTCGGTGGGCGGCGCGGCGGCCGCCTCGGCCGCGGAGACCAACACCGCGTCGAACGTGTCCTCCGCGCCCCCGCCCGACCAGGTGGTGGCCACCCAGTAGCCGGCCTCGGCGGCGAGCCGGTGCAGCGCCGCCGGCTCCACCGCCGGCCCCGGCGGTGCGGTGAGGACGGTACGCACGGACTCCACGTCGGCGGCGTCGACAAGGGCGCGCGCGGCGGCGACCTCGGCGGCCACCCGGGCGTTGGGCACTCCGACGACGCGCAGCTGCGCGGGCCGCTCCTGTGACAGCAGCTCGCGCAACGCCCCGACGGTGGCCACCTCGCCGCCCCAGCGCACGGTCCGCGCCGGCGCGAACGGCCGCGCGGCCGTCGGTGCCTTGCGCAGGACCACCTCGTACCGGTACCGGCTCAGCTCGTTGTCGAAGTCGCCCTGCTTGAGGTGGATCTCGACGCCGTCGATCCCGTCGACGACCGTCCGCAGCGCGGGGAAGAACTCCGGGTCGAGCAGCAGCTCGTTCTCCACCAGCAGCCCGTGCTCCACGCCGGCGCGCAGCGCCGCCACGTCGGCGCGCGGGCGCATCAGCTGGATCCCGGTCTGCAGAGCACGGTGCAGCCGCAGGTTGCGGATGTCACCGAGGTACACCGCTCCGCCCGGGCGCAGCAGCCCGACCGCCCGGCGCAGCACGTCGACGACGTAGTCCGCCCCCGGGAAGTACTGCACGACGGAGTTGAGCACGACCGTGTCGAAGAAGTCCTCGGGAAGCCCGGAGAAGTCGTGTGCCGGTTGGGCGCGCAGCTCCACCCGGTCGGCGATGTCGGGCTCCCGGGCCACCTGCCGGGCCAGGTTCTCCACCGCGACCGGGGAGAAGTCGGTGCCCCAGTACGCCGCGCAGCGCGGCGCGACGGCGGCCAGGATCAGTCCACTGCCGACACCGATCTCCAGCACCCGGCGGGGCCGCAACGCGAGCACCTGCCCGGCGGTGTACTCACGCCACGCGAGCATCTCCGGCAGCGGAATCGGAGCACCGGTGTAGCTGGAGTTCCAGCCGCCGAAGTTCGTACCGAAGCCGCCCGTCCCGGTGTGCTCGCGGTACATCGAGTCGTACAGCTGCCGCCAGTCGCCGACCGACTGCGCCGCGCCGTCGTCGTCGCGGCCGGCGGCCTCGTCGGCCCCGGGCACCACGTAGGCGACCAGCCGCTTGTCCCCGGGGCCGTCGGCGCGCGCCACCACCGCCACCTGGCCGACACCGGCACAACGCGCCGCGGCCGCCTCGATCTCGCCCAGCTCGATCCGGAAGCCCCGCACCTTGACCTGGTCGTCCAGGCGGCCCAGGTACTCCAGCTCACCGGCGGCGTTCCAGCGCACCTGGTCCCCGGTGCGGTACATCCGCCCGCCGTCGGCGTCGAACGGATTGGCGACGAACCGCTCGGCGGTCAGCGCGGGCCGCCCGAAGTATCCGCGGGCCAGTCCCACCCCTGCGATGTAGAGCTCGCCGGCCACGCCGACCGGTACCGGTTGGAGCGCGCCGTCGAGCACGTACACCTGCATGTTGTCCAGCGGGCGCCCGATCGGCACGCTGTTCGGCACGCCGTCGGCGGCGCGGATGGGGTGCCGGGTGGCGAACGTCGTCGTCTCGGTCGGGCCGTAGCCGTCGACCACCATGATTCCCGGACACGCCGCGCGGACCCGGCGTACCGCCTCCGCGGGGACGACGTCGCCTCCGGTCCACACCTCGCGGACCCCGGCCAGGCACTCCGGCGACTCGTCCGCCAGCACCCGGAACAGTCCGGCGGTCAGCCAGAGCGCGGAGACCTGCCGCTCGCCGATCACCTTGGCCAGGGCGGCGATGTCCAGCTCACCCGGGCGCGCCACGACCACGTGGCCGCCGGAGAGCAGGGGAACCCACAGCTCGTACGTCGAGGCGTCGAAGGCGGCCGGGGAGTGGAACAGCACCCGTCGGTGCGCCCCGGTGGCGAAGGACCGGTCCCGCGCCAGACCGACGACGTCGCGATGGGTCACCGCCACACCCTTGGGCACGCCGGTCGACCCGGACGTGTACATGATGTAGGCCAGCCGCCCGGGATGTCCCGGCAGCCCCGGGTCGGTCACGCCCACCTCGGGGCCGACCGGCTCCACCACCGAGACGACCCGCACCGCCGGGCCGAACGCCCCGGGGTCGGCGGTGCCGTCGGTGAGCACCACCGACGCCCCGGTGTCCGCGACGATGTGCGCCAGCCGGTCGGCCGGGTAGCGCTCGTCGAGCGGCACGTACGCTCCGCCGGCCTTGAGCACCGCGAGGATGGAGACGATGAGGTGCGCGGAGCGCTCCTGCAGGATCGCCACCGGCTCCTCGGGACGCAGCCCCATGCCGAGCAGCCGGTGCGCCAGGGCGTTGGCCGCGGCGTTGAGCTGGGCGTACGTCAGCGTCGTGTCGCCGGCGCTGACCGCCACGGCGGTCGGTGCGCGACGCACCTGCGCTTCGAACAGGTCGACCAGCGTGGCGTCCGGCAGGGGGTTCTCGGTGCCGTTCCAGCTCACCAGCACCCGCTCCCGTTCGGCGTCGGAGAGCCCGGCGAGCTGCTGGATGCGTACCTCGCTGTCCCGGCTGACCGCCTCGAGCATGCGGTTGACGCGCTGCACGACCGCCTCGGCGGCCGGCTTTTCGACCAGGTCGGCGCGGTAGTCCAGGCGCAGGTGGAGCTGACCGTCCACAATCGCCGCGAACAGGGTCAGCACGTAGTGCGCGGAGTCCCGGGCCACCAGGCCCCGGATGGTCAGGTCGTCGCCGATCGTGCCCCGCAGCGAGTTCTCGTCGACCGGATAGTTCTCCAGCACCATATTGGTGTCGAACAGCTCCCGCTGGTCGATGAGCGCCTGGATCCTGTTCAGGCCGAGATGCTGGTGCGGCAGCAGCGCCACCTGCTCACCCTGTAGCCGGGTCAGCAACGACGTCATGGTCTCGTCGGGGGCGAACCGCACCCGTACCGGCACGGTGTTGACGAACAGTCCGACCATCTTCTCCATGCCGGGGATCTCCGGCGGCCGTCCCGACACGGTCGCGCCGAACAGCACGTCACGACTGCCGATCAGGTCGGCGACGACGACGCCCCACACGCCCTGCACGACCGTGTTGACGGTGACGCCGTGCCGCCTGGCGTAGGCCTCCAGGGCCCCCGTCACCTCAGGTCCGGCGACGAGCACCGTCTGGTGCGGTGTCACCGAGGTGCGGCCGGGGTCGGCGTCGGCGACGAGGGTGGGGCCCTCGACGCCGGCCAGGGCGTGCCGCCACGCCGCCTCCGCCGCCGGTACGTCCTGCTTGCCGAGCCACGTCAGGTAGTCGCGATAGGGGGTCGCGGCGGGCAGCCGCGCGTCGCCCCCGCGGCTGGCGTACAGCGTGAACAGCTCGCTGACGACGACGGCGGTGGACCACCCGTCCAGCACGATGTGGTGGTTGGTCATCACCAGGCGATGCCGGTGCGGGCCCAGCCGCACCAGCGTGAAGCGCAGCAGCGGTGGCCGGTCCAGGGCGAACCGGCGGACCCGGTCGTCGTCCATGAGGCGCGACAGCTCGGCGTCACGTCGGCCCTCCTCGACCTCGGTGAGATCCACCTCGGTGAACGACACCGTCACGTCGCTGAGGACCGCCTGGATAGGGTCGCCCGACTTCCGGGTCTTGAACGCCGTCCGCAGCGCGTCGTGCCGGGAGACCACCGCCTGGGCCGCCGCGCGCAGGGCGGCGACGTCGAGCGGTCCTTCCAGGTCGAACCCGAGCTGCACGGTGTACACGTCGGTGCCGCGCTGGTCGTACAGGGCGTGGAAATGCAGGCCCTGTTGGACCGGGGTGAGGGGCAGGACATCCTGAAGGTGGGGCCGAGTCACGGCACGATCTCCCAATCCGTGAGGAGCTCTTGTTCCAGCTCGTCGATTTCGTCCTGGCTGATCGGTACCGGCACGTCCGACGGCGTCAGGCCGCCCGCAGGCGCGACGGCACAGTGCTCGACCAGCGCCGTGAGCAACCGGAACCAGGCGTCGACCAGTTCACCGGCGTCCTGTTCGGACAGCAGCTGCGCCGGCCAGCCGACCACGACCTGCAGGTGCGGCCCGTCCGCCCGGTCTTCGGCGACCACGGTCACTTCCAGCACGTGCGACAAGGGGGTACGGGGGTCGACGGCCGCGGCGGCGCTGGTCAGACCGTCGGCGCCGGTGATCACACTCCAGTCGGCGCCGTCGGCCGCCGGCAGGCGGCCCAGGTAGTTGAAGCCGATCTGCGGCTCCGGGTGGCGCGCCAGCGCCGGACGGGTGTCCGGGTTGACGTACCGCAGCAGGCCGTACCCGACCCCCCGGTCCGGGACCGCCCGCAGCTGTTCCTTGACCGCTTTCAGGGCCCGGAGGATTCCGGGACCGGTCCCGTCGACCTCCCCCGGGTCCAGCCGGACCGGGAAGATGCTGGTGAACCACCCCACCGTTCGGGACAGGTCCGCGGCGGCGGCGCCGTCGCGGCCGTGCCCCTCGAGGTCGATCAGGACGCTGCTGTCGCTGCCCAGGCCCCGGTCCTGACGCCACCGGGCCACCGCGATCGCGAAGGTGGCCAGCAGCGCGTCGTTGACACCGGCCCGGAACGCCGCCGGCACCGACGTCAGCAACGGCTCGGTGACCGCCGTCGGTAGGGTCCGCACCAGGTGCGAGGCGGCGCGGACCAGATCCCGACCCGGGTCGAGCGGACGGTTGGCCAGCAGCGGATCGGCGCCGCGCATCGTCGCCGCCCAGTACGGCAGCTCCGCCTCCCGGGCCGGATCGAACGCCGAGGCCGAGACCTGCTGTGCCCACCGGCGAAACGAGGTGCCGACCGGCGGAAGCTCAGGGGTACGGCCGGCGTCGGCCTCCCGCCACGCCTCGGCCAGGTCTGCCGCGACGATCCGCCACGAGATGCCGTCCACCACGAGGTGATGGGCGACCAGGAGCAGGACTCCGCTGCGGGACGGGCCCGCGTCGAACCACTCCGCCGCGATCATGCGTCCGTCGGCCGGCCTGATGGCCGCGGCCACCCGGGCCGCCCGTTCGCCCGCGGCGGCCCGCAGCCGCGCGTCGTCCCACCCACCGACGTCGACGCGGGTCACGCAGTCCTCGGCGCGGACCGCGCCGGCCGGAGGTACCGTCAGCGCCCCCTCGGTGCCGTGCCCGCCGGCGACGAAGGTGCCGCGAAGCACGGCGTGCCGGTCGAGGACAGCCTGTACGGCCACGAGCAGGCCGCGGTAGCCCAGCCCGGCCGGTACGCGCAGCGCCAGCGTCTGGTTGTAGCCGTCCACCGGCCCGCCCAGCTCCCGCCAGCGCCGCATGATCGGCGTCAGCGGGACCTCGCCGACCGGCTCGTCGGGCACGTCGTCGTCGGCGGCTGTCACGGAGCTGGCCACCGCTGCCAGGGCCGCCACCGTCTTGTGCTCGAAGACGTCCTTGGGGGTGAGGATGATGCCGGCCTTGCGGGCCCGGCTGACCAGCTGGATCGAGATGATGCTGTCCCCGCCGAGGGCGAAGAAGTCGTCCTGGACCCCCACCTCCGGCAGTCCGAGCACCTCGGCGACCAGGGCGCAGAGCTGCTCCTCACCGGGAGTGCGGGCCGCGCCGCCCTTGACCGGCGCCGACAGCGCCGGGGCGGGCAGCGCCGCCCGGTCCAGCTTGCCGTTGGGGCTCAGGGGCAGCCGGTCGAGCATGACGAACAGGGCCGGGACCATGTAGTCGGGCAGCGTCGTCGCGGCGTGCCGGCGCAGCTCGTCCGGCGACGGAGCCGGGCCGGGGCCGGCCACCACGTATGCGACCAGGCGCTGCCCGAGGCCGTCGTCCTGCCGCGCGGCGACGGCCACCGCCGCCACGGTCGGGTGGCTCGCCAGCGCCGCCTCGATCTCCCCCAGCTCGATGCGGAACCCGCGGATCTTCACCTGGTGGTCGACGCGGCCGAGATAGTCCAGTGCCCCGTCGTCGCGCCACCGGGCCAGGTCGCCGGTGCGGTACATCCGCTCCCCCGGCTCCCCGAACGGATCGGCCACGAACCGCTGCGCCGACAGGCCGGGTCGGTCGAGGTAGCCGCGGGCCAGCTGAACACCTGACAGATACAGCTCGCCGACCTCCCCTACCGCCACCGGGCGCAGCCGCGCGTCGAGCACGTGCAGGCCGGTGTTCCAGACCGGTCGGCCGATCGGTACCGGGCCGGACTCGTCCGGCGCGCAGGGCCAGTACGTGACGTCGACCGCCGCCTCCGTCGGCCCGTACAGGTTGTGCAGCGTCGGCCCCGAACCGCCGTACAGCTCGTAGAACCGGTCACGCAGCTCCGCCGGGAGCGCCTCGCCGCTGCAGATGACCCGGCGCAGCCCCGTGCATGACACGGCTGCCGGCTCAGCGAGGAAGGGGCGCAGCATGGACGGTACGAAGTGGACCGTGGTGACGCCCGCGGCGGCGATCAGCCGGGCCAGGTACGCCGGGTCCTGCTGGCCGCCGGGCCGGGCGAGCACCAGCACGGCGCCCGTCAGCAACGGCCAGAACAGCTCCCACACCGAGACGTCGAAGCCGACCGACGTCTTCTGGAGAACGGCGTCTTCGCCGGTCAGCCCGTACTCGGCCTGCATCCAGCAGAGCCTGTTCACGATCGCCTCGTGCGTGACCACCGTGCCCTTCGGCGCGCCGGTGGAGCCCGACGTGTAGATGACGTACGCCGGATGACGGGGGCCGAGCGGGTGGCGACGGTCGGCGTCGCGCGGCGCGCCGTCATCGTGCCCGGCCAGCGTCTCCCGGGTTCGCGGATCGTCGAGGCAGACGGCGGGCAGGCCGTCCACCTGCGGCAGGACCGCCGCGATGTCGGTCGTGGTGAGCAGCAACGTGGGCGCCGCGTCGGTTAGCAGGTACGCGACGCGCTGCTGCGGGTAGTCCGGGTCGATCGGGACGTACGCCGCGCCGGCCTTGAGGACGGCCAGCACCGCCACCATCATGTCGACCGACCGGTGCAGCGCCAGCGCCACCCGCCGCTCCGGTCCGACGCCACGGCCGATCAGGTGGTGCGCCAGCCGGTTTGCCCGCGCGTCGAGCTCGGCGTACGACAGGCTCACCTCGCCGAAGCGCACCGCCGGGGCGTCCGGTGTGCGGAAGACCTGCAGCTCGAACAGGCCCGGCAGCGTGATGCCCGGTACCGGCCGGCGCGCCCCGACGGTTGCGGCGGGCGGACGCTGCCGCGCCGCGCCGGTCAGGTCGAGGCGGCTCAGCGGGGTGTCCGGCTGCGCCGTGGCCGCGCCGAGCAGGCGTACCAGCAGCGCGGCGAACCGGTCGACCGTGTCGCGGTCGAACAGGTCGGTGGCGTACTCGATGAGCCCGTCGAGGCCGGCGGGTTCCCCGTCGTCGGTGCGCCGTGCCTGCAGATCGACGGTGAGGTCGAACTTGGCGGTGGTGCGCGGCACCGGCACCCGCTCGGTGCGCAGACCGGCCAGCGGCACCGGCGCGGGCTCCTGGTCGTTGAAGGCCAACATGACCTGGAAGAGCGGGTGCCGGGCGAGAGACCGGGCGGGTTTCAGCTCCTCGACCAGGCTGTCGAACGACACGTCCCGGTGCGCGAAGGCCGGGGCCGCCGCCTCGCGTGAACGTCCCACCAGCTCCCGCAGGCTCGGGTCGCCACCGGTGTCGGTCCGCACCACGAGGGTGTTGACGAAGAAGCCGACCAGGTCCGCGAGGTCTTCGTCGTCGCGGCCGTCGACCGGGACGCCGATCGGGACGTCGGTGCCGGCTCCCAGCAGCGTGAGCAGCGCCGCTGTCGCGGCGTGCAGCACGACGAAGGTACTGGCGCCGCACGCCTTGGCGACCTCGACGATCCGCCGGTGCAGCTCCGCCGGGAGGTGGAGCGGCACGGAGTCGCCCCGGTGGCTGGCGGCGGCGGGCCGGGGCCGGTCGACGGGTAGCTCCAGGCAGTCGGGCAGTCCGGCCAGCGCCTGCGACCAGTACGCCAACTGCCCGCCCGCCGGCGACTGCGGGTCGCCCGGGTCGCCGAGCCGGCGCTGGCGGCGCAGCGCGTGGTCGGCGTACTGCACCGCCAGCGGCTCCCAGGCCGGCTCGCGGCCGTCGCGCCGGGCCTCGTACGCGGCGGCCAGGTCGCGCATCAGCGGCCCGAGGGAGGCGCCGTCGCAGGCGATGTGGTGGACCACGAGGACGAGGACGTGCTCGGTGCCGTCGACGTCGAGCAGGGTCGCCCGCCACGGCAGCTGCACCGACAGCCGGAACCCCTCCTCGGCCGCCGCCCGTACCGCGTCCGGGACGTCCGCGCCCGCGACCCGCCGCACCGACACCTCGGGTGTCACCTCGTCGGCCGGCTGGACCAGCTGGTACGGCCGGCCGTCGAGCTCCGGGAAGCTGGTGCGCAGCGGCTCGTGGCGACGCATCACGTCGGTCAACGCCGCGACGAGGGCCGGCCGCTCGAGCGGTCCGGTCAGCCGCAGGGCGAGCGGAACGTTGTAGGTGCCGTCGGCGCCGTCGAGGCGGTTGAGGAACCACAACCGCCGCTGCGCGTCCGACAGCGGCAGGTGCGCCGGCCGGGTCGGCGCCGCCGTCTCGGGCCCGGCGGGCCGGGTGGCGTCCCAGGCGGCCAGCCGCGCGCCGACGATCTCGCCGATCTCCGCCAGCGGGGCCGGCTTCATCAGGTCGGTGTGCGCCCGTTCGATGGGCCGGACGTCGATGTGCCCGGAGACGTACGGCTGCCAGCGGTCCGGCGTCGGGGAGATGTCTATCTTGTCGAGGGTCGCCCGGAAGAACAGCACGTCCCCGTCGAACCACCCGGGAGCGTAGCGCTGGATGAGTTCACTCGCGTTCGCGTACACCCGCGTCATCGCCGTGATGTGGCGCTGCTCCAGCGACGCCAGCGGGCTGTCGACCTGGCGGAGAAGCTCCACGACCCGGGCGAACTCCAGTGGCTCCCCGTCGAGGCGGCGCCGGTCGTAGCCGGCGAAGTCCAGCAGGGTCGCCATCAGCTCCGGCTCGGTCAAGGGCGGTAGGGCCAGCCCCGGGTACGCGTCGAGAATGACGAGGAGGCCGACCTGCTCACCGAGCGCCTGCAGCGCGGTGGCGATGGCGTGCGCCACCACTCCGCCCGAGGACCACCCCAGCAGGTGGTAGGGCCCGGTGGGCTGTGCCTTGCGGATCTCGTCGACGTACCGGGCGGCCATCTCGGCGACCGACTCCGGCAGCGGGTCGCCGCCGGACAGCCCCGGCGACTGCAGACCGTAGATCGGCTGCTCCGCGTCGGTGTGCCGCAGCAGCCCGGAGTAGATCCAGCTCAGGCCGGCGGCCGGATGGACGCAGAACAGCCCCGGTCGGGCGCCGCCCTGCCGCAGGGGCAGCAGGACGGCCAGCGGGTCGTCCTGACCGCCGGCGGAGATCCGCTCCGCCAGCTCAGCCACGCTCGGCGCCTGGAACAGCGTGCCGATGGTGACCTCCGCGCCCAGCGTCGCGCGGATCCGGCCCACCAGTTGGGTGGCGATCAAGGAATGCCCCCCGAGGTGGAAGAAGTTGTCCCTGATGCCGACCGACGGCACTCCCAGGGCCTCGGCGAACAGTTCGCACAGCACCTCTTCGCGCGGGTTGCGGGGGCAGCCGGACCCTGCTGAGGCCGCGTAGCTCGGGGCCGGGAGGGCCGCGCGGTCCAGCTTGCCGTTGTTGGTCAGCGGCAGCGCGTCCAGCAGGACCACCGTCGCCGGCACCATGTGCTCGGGCAGCACCGAAGCGGCGTGCTCCCGTAGCTCGTCCAGGCCGTCGGCGTCGGCCGGCACCACGTACGCGACCAGGCGCCGGTCTCCGGGCTGGTCCTCCCGCGCCACCACGGCGACCTGCGCCACGGCCGGATGACCCGCGAGCACCGCCTCGATCTCACCCAGCTCGATGCGGAAACCGCGGACCTTCACCTGGGCGTCGGCGCGGCCGACGAACTCCAGGTCGCCGTCGTCGTTCCAGCGGGCGACGTCACCGGTCCGGTACATCCGGTCACCGGGTGCGCCGAAGGGGTGGGCCACGAACCGCTCGGCGGTCAGCGCCGCCCGGCGCAGGTACCCGCGGGCCAGTCCGGGACCCGAGACGTACATCTCGCCCGCGACACCGGGGGGCACGGGACGCAGGCTGTGGTCGAGCACGTGCACGCTCAGGTCGGGGATCTCGCGGCCGATCACGCTCTGCACGGCCCGGGTACGGCCGGCGTCGAGCGCCAGGTACGACACGTGCACCGTGGTCTCGGTGATGCCGTACATGTTCACCAGGACGGGAGCGTCGGGATGGCGCTCGTACCACTCCCGCAGCCGCCACAGGTCGAGCGCCTCGCCGCCGAAGATGACCCAGCGCAGCGCGAGGTCCTGTGGGTGCGCCTGCCCTTCGGCCTCGGCCTGCATGAGCTGGTAGAAGGCTGACGGCGTCTGGTTGAGCACGGTCACGCGGTGGCGTGCCAGCAGCGCCAGGAAGTCCCGGGGCGACCTGCTGACCTCGTAGGGCACGACGACCAGCCGGCCGCCGTGCAGCAGCGGGCCCCAGATCTCCCAGACCGAGAAGTCGAACGCGTACGAGTGGAAGAGGGTCCAGACGTCGTCGGGTCCGAAGTGGAACCAGTGCCGGGTGGCGTCGAACAGCCGTACCACGTTGCGGTGCGGGACGACGACTCCCTTCGGCTTCCCGGTGGAGCCGGAGGTGTAGATGATGTACGCCGCGTTCTCCGGACGCAGCCGTCGCGTCCGGTCGAGGCCCGTGGGGTCACCGGTCGGGTAGCGGCGCAGGCGGTGGACAACCTCCTCGTCACCGAGGTCCACGACCGGCACGCCGGCCAGGCCGGCCGGGAGGTCGTCACGGCCAAGCGTGACCAGTGCCGACGGCTGCGCGTCAGCGATCATGAAGGCGATCCGCTCGGCCGGGTAGGCGGAGTCGAGCGGAAGGTACGCGGCACCCGCCTTGAGCACGGCGAGGACCGCCACGATCAGCTCCGCCGACCGGGGCAGGGCCAGCGCCACCACCTGTTCCGGGCCGACCCCCTGGTCGATCAGGTGGTGTGCGAGCTGGTTCGCCCGGGCGTTCAGGTCCCGGTAGGTCAACGCGCTGTCGCCGTCGACCACCGCGACGCGGTCCGGATGTGCGGCCGCCTCCTCGGCGAAAAGGTCGGTGATGGTCGTGCCGGTCTCGCCGGCGGAGGACTCGACGGAGCGCCGCAGCTCCTCGCCGGTCAGCACGTCCACCGTACCGATAGGACGGTCGACGTCCGCGGCCGCCAGGTTGCTCAGGAACCCGAGGAAGTGGCGCTGGTGCCGCTCCACGTCGGCGTCGGAGTACGCCGCCGGGTTGGCGTCCACGTCGACCTGGAGATCGGCGCCGCTGCCCCGGTCGTACACGATGAACGACATGTCGTCGGCCGGGCCGATGGCGAGGTTGTGCACCGTGGCGCGATGACCGCCGAATCGCAGGTCGTAGTCGAACATCATGATGTTCACCTGCGGCCCGATCAGCCGCTGGTCCTCTTCCAGCAGCCGCAGGTCGCGACGCAGGTCCTCGAAGCGGTACCGCTGGTGGCGCAGCACGGTCCGCATCCGGCCGAGGGCGTGCCGCAGGGCGTCGCCGACGCTCATGTACGGGCGGATGGCCACGCGCAGCGGCAGCACGTTGGAGACCATGCCGGGAACGCTGCGCGCCTGCCGTCCGAGCCGGGTGGTGACCGGCAGGCCCAGGACCACCTCCGCCGATCCGGTCATCCGCTGGAGGTAGGTGGCGGTGGCGGCGATGACCACGGCCGGCCAGGGGACGCCGGCCTCGGCGGCCAGGTCGCGCAGCCGGCCGGCCGCGTCGGCGCCAAGATGGGCGGTACGGCGCACCAGCGACCGCGCCGCCGGCGGTCGGGCCCCGCACAGGCTCACCGGCTCCGGGCGGTCGGCCAGCGCCTCGGCCCAGTAGCGCCGGTCCGCGTCGAACTGTGCCGAGCCGCGATAGGCCTCCTCGGCCGCCAGGAGCGTCGACAGGCTCGGAAAGGGGTTCGCGGACGGCTCGTCGCCGGCCACCAACGACGTGTAGACCTCGGCCACCCGCTGCGCGATGAGAGCGACGGTGAACCCGTCGACCGCCAGGTGATGGTAGCGGTGGTACCACAGGTAGTGCTCGGACGAGAGCCGGAACAGCGCGAACAGGAACAGCGGCCCGGACTCCAGGTCGACCGGCGTGGCGAGGTCGGCGCGCATCCACCGCTCCGCCGCGGCGCGTGGGTCGGGTTCGGCGCTGACGTCGACCTCGTGCAGCGGTGTCGGCGCCGCGTCCACCACCCGCTGCCGGGGGCCCTCGGCGGTCTGGACGAAGCTGGCGCGAAGCGCGTCGGCCTCGGACACGACCTGCCGCAACGCCGACGCGAAGAGGCCGGGGTCGACCGGCCCGTGAATCTCGAGGTACTCGCCGGCGTTGTAGATGGTGTTGGCCGGGTCGAGCTGCTGAGCGAACCAGATGCCGGACTGTGCAGCGGTGAGCGGCCGGTCGTGCGTGCGCGGAGCTGGCATGTCACATCACTCTCACTTAAGTCTCGATCCATCTCGCGTGGGCGCCCGCGACGGATCCGTGAACCCGCTCGGCGCCCGTCTGGCCGCACTGACCGCCGGGGAGCGTGTCCGCTCAGCCGCAGCCACCCGCGTGACCGCCGTCGCCGGCCAGCACGTACGGGGCCGTACCCGTCGGCACGGCCGCCCCGTCCGGGGCCGCGTCGGCACCGCCGGCGGTGCCGGCGTCACAGGCGTCGACGAACGCGGCCAGCCGCTCGACGCCCCAGTACTTCTCCCGGCCCTGGACGAAGAGCGGCACGCCGAAGACTCCGTCGCGGCTACCCCGTGCGAGGGCTTCGGCGCCCCGCCGGCGCAGCGTGACGTCGTGCACCGCGTCGACCAGCGCGCCGACATCCGCGCCGATCCGCACGCCGATGTCGCGGATCGTGGCCGGGTCGTGGATGTCGCGCCCGTCCCGCCATCGCGCCTGGTACACCTGCGCGGCGAACAGCCGTCCCAGCCCCTGCTCCTCGGCGGCCAGATAGGCCAGGTGGGCGACTTCCCAGCACGGTCGCGCGTCGACCGGCCAGGTCAGCGTGAGACCCCGCTGACGGCCGATCCGGCGGACGTCCTGCAGGATGTAGAAGTGCTTGTCCCGCGACATCGGGGTGTAGGTGAACGTCGCCCCGGACTCCGCCAGCAGTCGGGTGGTCCACTCATCGGGCTCCCAGTACGGGATCCACTCGAGCGCGTCGGCAACCCGTGGATACTTCTCCACCAGGTCCAGGAAGGCGAAGTACGAGTACGGACTGCGGAACGAGAAGTACCACCGCAAGCGCTCACGCTTCACGTCGGCTCCCTTCAGATGCTGATGCCGCCGTCGATCTGGAACACGGCACCGGTGACGTACCCGGCTCTGCCCGACGCGAGGTAGGCCACGAGGTCGCCGACCTCTTCCGCGCGCCCCAGCCGTCGGAGCGGGATGGCGCCGGCCATCTTCGACCTGACCGAGTCGCTGAGCACGGCGGTCATGTCGGTGTCGATGAAGCCCGGAGCGACGACGTTCACCCGGATGCCGTACCGGCCGACCTCCTTGGCCAGCGACCGGGAGAAGCCGATGATTCCCGCCTTCGAGGCCGCGTAGTTGGTCTGCGTCGCGTTGCCGTACACGCCGGCCACCGAGGAGACGTTCACGATCACACCGGACCTGCGCTTCATCATCTCGAAGATGACCGCGCGGTTGACGTGGTAGACGCCGTCGAGATTGGTACGCAACACCGACTGCCACTGCTCGTCCGACATCATGACCAGCGGGCCGTCGTCGGTGATCCCGGCCGCGGCGACCGCGACGTCGATGCCGCCGAACGTGTTCTCGGCGGTGGCCACGAAGTCGCGCACCGCTTCCACGTCGCCCACATCCACCCGCAGCGCGAGCGACCTGCGGCCGAAGTCGGCGATCTCCTTCTCCAGCGCCCGCGCACCGTCCTGGTTGGAGCGGTAGCAGAACGCGATGTCGAAGCCGTCGCGCGCCAGACTGAGCGCGCTCGCGCGGCCGATACCTCGCGATCCGCCCGTGACGAGTGCGGTGCGGGAGTTCTGGTCCGGCATCAATCCTCCTGTGTACCGGCCGGAGAGCCGGAATCGCTCGTTGTGCTCGGGGCGGGTCGCAGCGTCTGCGCGGGGCGGAACGCCATCACCATGCGCTCCACCGTCATGACGGGCCGGCCGGCGACCAGGCACTCACCTTCGAAGATCATCGTGTCGCTGAGCAGCCGCACCACGCGTACGCGGTGCTCCAGCACGTCCCCGGGGAGTACCGGGTGCAGGAACCGCACCTCGGTGGCGCCGCCGAAGAGCATGACGTCGCCGCTGAGCGGGTCACCGTCCGACGATCGGGAAGCGGCGAGGATCCCGGCGCTCTGCGCCCAGGACTCCATCAGCAGCACGGCCGGGTACGCCAGGTCGCCGTCCCGGGCGTCCCCGGAAACCTCCGCGTACCACGGTTCGTTGGTTGTCACCGCCTTGAGCGCGACGATCTCGCTTCCGGGTACGGCTGTGACCACCCGGTCCACCAGCAGCATCGGGTACCGGTGGGGCAGCCGGTGGGCGACGGTCCACGTCGACGTCATCCGGCCTCCCCGGTGTGGTACCGCAGGCGGACCGCGGCGACGTCGCCGCGGTCACCGCGGATCCGGGCGGTCACCCGCCAGCCGTCGCTGATCGCCGTCCAGGTGCTCTCGATGACGATCCGGTCCCCGGGGAACACGGCGCCCAGAAACCGGGTCGACTCCACCGCCGCCAGGGTCAGCACGGCGCGTGGCGTACCCGGCGCGGTCGTCAGGCAGCTGCGGTGGACGCACTCGATCAGGCAGACCCCGGGGAAGATGGGAAATCCGGGATAGTGGCCACGGAAGACCGGTTCCTGGGTCTCCAGCACGAGGCTGGTGACCGAGCGCGGCGCCGCTCCGGTCGTCGGATCGGCGACGGCCTCGGCGAGCACGTGGACGGGCGCGCGTACCGGGCTGACGACGGTGGGCATCACGGGGTCCGCAGCTTGGCGGCGAGCAGGTCGTACGCCCGTTGCAGCGACGTCACCTGCTTCAGCTCCGACTCGGTCATGCGTACGCCGTACTTCTTCTCCAGGACGACCACGACCTCCAGTGCCATCAGGGAGTCGACGCCGAGGTCGTCCACCAGGCTCGTGTCATCGTGGATCTCGTCCACGTCGACCTCGACCACCTGGGCGACGGTGGCCCGGAGGTCTTCCTTGTCCAGAACCGTCTCTGTGCTGGCCATCGAAACGTCCTTTCGTTGTTGTCCAACCGTGGTCTCCGACGGTGAGCGGAGAGCGGAGAGCGGAGAGGGTGCGTGGTGAATGGTCTGCCGTCTGCCGTCTGCGGCCGGCGGTCAGCGCAGCCGCAGGAGCGCGCAGCCGACCACTCCGGTCCGGTCCACCGACGTGACGGCGGCGACCCGCCCCTGTGCGTCGGCGGACTCCTCGGCGAGCGTGAGCACCGCGCACACCTGGAAGGCCGCCGACGCGGCCGCGGTGTCGCCGAGCAGGTGTGCGCAGTCCAGGCGCAGGGGGCCCGGGCCGAAGACCTCGTCGACAAGGTCCCGCTCCTGCGCTCCCGCGTCGCCCGGCGCCGCACAGGGCGAGACCACGTATACGTCGTCCGGGGTCACCCCGGCGCTGCGGAAGGCCCGCCGGACCGCCGAGGCCAGCGCCTGCTTGACGCTCACCCCGGCCGCCATGGCGAACTCGACCGACAGGATCTCGGCCAGCGGTCCCTGGCCCTCGACCCCGGCCGCGGGCTCCAGCAGCAGCACCGCGCAGCCCTCGCCCAGAACGGTTCCGGCCTCGTCGGGGGTGCGGCTGTGGTGCTCGAGCCAGGCCCGGGCGGACGAGTACTCCTCGACGGCGCCGCAGAACACCGTGTGCGCGCGGCCGGCGTCGAGCAGCCGGCGCGCGTAGTTGAGCGCGTAGAGCCCCGCCGCCCTACCACCGGCGACGGTCGCGTTGGGCCCCTTGAGCTGATGCCAGATGGCGCACTGTCCGGCTGCGCAGTTCATGACCGCGTTGGGGAACCGGGCCGCCTCCACGAAGTACGGCTTCGCCTGCACGAACGAGTCGCGGCTGAAGTCCATCATGCTCTGGGCGCTGCCGGTCGTGGTGCCCAGCACCAGACCCACCCCGGTGGACTCGCCCGCCCGGGTGGACGCGCGCTCGGACTCGGCCAGCAACTCCCGTACCGCGGTGACCGCCAGCCCGCTGACCCGGTCCATCGACCGGGTGCCCTTGCTGCCGAGGATCTCACGCAGCGCGAAGCCCGGGACCAGCCGGGCCCGCTCATCGGGCACCTTCCACCGTTGACTGTCTACCGTGTCGTCAGCGGGCTGTCCGGCACGCAGACCCTTGATGAGCTGGTCGCGTCCGATCCCAAACGGCGACACCGCCGACCAGGCCGAGATGACGGGCCTACTCCTGGCTATCGTTGTCATCGGTCACCACCTCCCGGTCCGCCGGCGTCACTGCGACGGCGGCACCGATCACGCTCACAAGAAAAAGACCATTCGGTACGTGGACCACTGGCCGGCCAGCTCGCCGGCGGCCACGCGGCGGACTCCCGGGACGAGCCGGGTGCGGGTGTGCGGACCGAGCGCGGCCAGGCCCGGCTCCTCCACCCACACCGCGACGCCGGCGTCGAGCAGGGCGCGCAGCCCGTGCCGGGCGTCGTTGAGGGTGTCGACGATGCGGCCGCCGATCGTCAGGGTCGGTACGGGCGGGGCCTCGACCGCGTACGAGGCGGCGGCGCCGCGCAGGAGCACCTCCAACCCGCCGAGCTGGCGGTGCAGCTCCACCGCCGAGTAGAGGGCGTCGAAGAACTGCGTCTCGACCGCACCGCGGTACGCCTTCTCCACGATCGCCAGTGCCGGACGCCAGTCCGCCATCGCTACATCACCCCCAGGAAGACGACGGTGCCGGCGGAGGCGACGTGGTCGGCGAAGCGCCACGGCGGCTGGACCCGTACCCCGGGGATGTGGCTGGCCGCGCCCCGGTCCTCGCCGCAGAAGCGGCAGCCGTACCAGTAGGCCGTGTCGGGGTACGTCGCGAGCAGGTCACCGACCAGCGTGGCGGTCGACGGGTACTCGGTTCCCCAGGCGGCCAGGTTCCGGGGCTTGGTGGCGCCCAGGCTGCACTGGGTGAGCATGGTCGCGTAGCCGCAGGCCCAGACCTGGACGCTCGCTCCCCGCTCCAGCAGCGCCTGCGCCATCCGCAGACAGCTGGTGACAAGGTCGCTGGAGTGCGGTGCGCCCATGAGGGTCAGCAGCACGTCGGTACGCGGGACCGCGGTGGCCATCAGTGCCACACCACCCGGACGCCCGGCAGCAGGACGAGCTCGGCGACGTCGGACATCGACACCACCCGAACGGCGGCCGGCAGGTCGTCCGGGTGTATCCCCCGCTGGGCGACGGAGAAGTCGTCCGCCCAGACGCGGACGCCCCGCGCGAGCGGGTCGGCGAGCGTCGGCGCGCCCGGTTCCACGGCCGCGCCGACGCCGTCCTGCAGGAGCAGCAGCGTCACCGCTTCCCCGGAGGCCGCCAGCGTGGCCGCGTCCCGCAGGAAGCTCGCGCACGCCGGTCCGGCGAACGGTCCCTGGCTCTCGATGAGCAGATGCCACGCGGGCTCCTGCTGCTCTGTCGGGACGGCCGCGACCCCGGCCGCCCGGTTCTGCGCGCCCATCAGCCGACCGCTCCGGGCGCGTCGAGCACCACGCCGGCGGTCACACGCTCCGGTGCGCCGCCGTTGACCAGGTACACCGGGCCCGCGCCCCCGCCGTCGAAGTGCCCGACGGCCGCGGCGCACTGCAGCACGCCGAGGGCGCCCGACGCCTGGCCCCAGACCCGGGCCAGGTCGTGCCGGCGCAGGCCGGTCAGGACATCCGTCCCCGCGGCGCTCGGCTCCGGCGCGTACCAGGCGGCGGGCGCCGAAGCGTGCCGCGCCAGCCGGCTCAGGCACTGGTCGACGCCCGCGGCGCGCTCGTACGCGGCGTATCGCGCCCGTGCTGGGACGCGCCGTTCCCGCGCCGTCGCCGGGTGCTCGACGACAACGGCCGCCGCGCCGTCGAGCACGTTCTCGTCCCCGGTCAGCCGGCGTACGACGGCGTTGTCCGGCTCGACCCCGACCGCGAGGACCTGGGCCGCCCGACCGGTCCGCACGAGCATGCGCGCCCAGAAGAGCGCGTCGAGGCCGGAGGTCAGGCCGTTGCACAGCATGACGTTGGCGCCGCGCAGCCCGAACCTGATCGCCACGGAGGACGCGACGACGTTGCTCGAGGTGTTGGGCAGGTCCATCGGGCTGGTGCCGGCGGTGGATTCCCGCGCGATGGTCTCCACCGCCCGGCACACGGTGTCGGCGTTGCCGTAGTTGGAGCTGACCACCACCGCCACCCGGTTGCCGTCGACGGTCAGCCGGTCGCCGTCCCACATCCGCGCGTCGACGAGCGCGACCTGCGCGGCGGCCAGCGCCAGGCGGGTCGCGTGGTCCTTGTAGCGCAGTCCGCGCAGGGTGATGTGGGCGCCCGGATCGGCCGGCCCGGGTACGCGGTGCGCCGGGGTGGCCAGCTCGGCCAGCGTCGGGTTCGAGGGCAGCACCGTGGCGGCGCCAACCATGACCACTGTCATCGGACCGCCTCCACGATCGCGACCGCGTTCACGCCGCCGAAGCCGAACGCGTTCACCTGGGCAACGTCGACCTGCCGGTGCAGGGACTGCCCGAACGGGAACCGGAAACCGGCCACCTCGTCGATGGGCTCGGTCAGCCCGAGCGTCGGTGGGATGCGCCCCTCCGCGAGGGCGCGGGCCGCGACGATCAGGCCCAGCAGCCCGGACGCGCCGGAGGTGTGCCCGGTCATCGACTTGATGGCGGTCATGACCGGCGTGGACACGTGGGCGCCGAAGACCTCCTGCATCGCGCTGGCCTCGGCCGCGTCGTTGAGCAGCGTCCCCGTGCCGTGCAGCATGACGAGATCGACGCTCTCCGGCTTGATGCCGGCCTGTTCGTGTGCCTGCCGGATCGCGGCGGCGATGCCCTCCGCGCTCGGCGCGGTGACGTGGAACGCGTCGCAGTTGACGCCCACGCCGCGCAGTGTCGCCCGGGCCCGCCCCTGGTACGGCGAGTCGGCGGGGCGCAGGACGACGGCCACGGCCGCCTCCCCCATCACGGCGCCCCGTCGCTGCCGGTCGAACGGCCGCACCTCCTGGGGCGGCACCGGATTCATCCGCTCGACGAGCCCGAACATGCTCTCCGTCACCATGTCGACGCCCGCGACGATGACGGCGGGCGCGCCACCCTCCGCCAGGAGGTCGGCGCCCAGCGCGAGCGCGTAGAGCGACGCGGCGCACGCGTTGGCGACGCAGTACGCCTCGGTCACGCCGAAGCGGTCCTGCAGGGCCGCGCCGAAGTGCAGCCGTTCCCCGTCGAACGGCACGCCCGTCCGGTGCCACAGCTCCATCGACCGGTGTTCCCGCAGGCCGGAGCCGACGATCACCGGTACCCCGCTGAGGTCGTCACCCAGATCGGCCTCGCGGGCCGCCTGTTCCACCGCGGCCAGCAACCACCGGGTGGCGCGCCCCGGGACGTCGCCCGACTCCTCGCCCCGGTCGTCCATCTCGTAGGCGAACGGTGAGGTGTACCGGGATCGGTCGAACACCTGCAGCGGGCGCCGTCCGGAGAGTCCGGCGCAGAGGTTGTCGAAGATCTCGTTCACGTTCGCGCCGACGCTGGCGACCGCGCCGGTCCCGGTGATCGACCAGCTCATGCCAGCGCCTCCTCGTACTTGCCGAGAATGACGACGGCATTGTTGCCGCCGAAGGCGAGCCCGTTGTTCTGAACAATGCGCACATCAGCCTCGATCGCATTGTTGGGCACGCAGTCGACATCGCATTCGGGGTCGGTTTTCACGTGATTGATGGTCGGCGGGATCATGCGATTCACGATGGCGAGCGCGCAGGCGATGGCCCCGAGTCCGCTCGCCGCGCCCATCGTGTGCCCGAGCATCGACTTGATGGAGATCGTGCGTGGCGTGTGGTCGCCGAAAACCCGCCGGATGGCGCGAGCCTCGGTGACGTCGTTGGCCTTCGTACCGGTGCCGTGCGCCGAAATGAAGTCGACCTCATGCGGCTGCACGCCGGCGTTTTCCAGGGCCAGCCGCATCGCCTCGGCCACGCTGCCCTCGTTCGGGGCGACCTGATGAAACGCGTCGCAGTTGAGCCCGTACCCGAGCAGTTCGGCATAGATCCGCGCACCTCGGGCCAGCGCGGACTCCAGGCTTTCCAGCAGTAGGATGCCGGCGCCCTCGCCGGTCAGTATTCCCTTCCGGTCGGAGTCGAACGGCTGGCAGCGATCGGGCGCGATGGTGCCGACCCGGTAGAACCCGGCGAAGGTCTTGCGGCACATCGCGTCCGCTCCGCCGCAGAACGCGAAATCCACCTCACCGGCCCGGACGGCGTCGAACCCGTAACCGATGGCGTAGTTGCCCGCCGCGCAGGCGGTCGGAATCGTCACCGCCTCCACGTCGACGAGCCCCAGTTCCCTGGCGATGCCGGCCGACAGGCGGCCGGCCGGGACCCGGGCGGCCAGGACCGGGTCGAAGTGTTCCGGCCCCTGCGCGATGTCCGTCTGAACGAGCCGGTCGAGGTCGTGGGACTCACCGTCGGTGGTGCCGACCGAGACGAGGGTGCGGCTGCGCTGTAGCACCTCGACGTCGAGCCCCGCGTCCTCGACGGCCATCCGGGCCGCCGCCACCGCGAACTGGCTCGCCCGGCCCAGCTCGCGCAGCGGCTGGTTGCGCACCCACCGCGCCGGATCGAACCCGACCACCTCGCACCCGTTGGTGCGCTCGAACCCTTCGGTGGCGAAGGCGGTGATGGGCCGGGCGCCGCTGCGGCCCGCGCGGAGCGCGGCACCGAACTCCTCAGCCCCGGTGCCGATGCTCGAAACCACACCGCAGCCGGTGAGAACGACTCGTTGCGACATCTTGTCAGACCTTTGCTTCACTGCTGCGCACATGAACCCACCAGCTTTCGGACTGCGGGGCGCGACGACTATCGGGCGGCGGCCGCGTCCTGAACGACGTCGTAGACACCCTTGAGGTTGACCATCCGCGAAAGCTCAGCCTGATCGATGACCAGTCCGAACTCCTTTTCCAGCGCCGCGAGAATTTCGATGCTCCGCAGGGAGTCCGCACCGTGATCGTCGGCGAACAGGCTTTCTTCGGTGAGCTCCGCCTCGTCGATCTCTAGGATCTCGCACACGATCTCTTTGATTTTCTCGGCCTGGTCGGCGGTAATTGTCGACACGCGGTCCACTCCTTTTGGTCGCACGAATGAACCCGGAACACCAACCACGAAGGAATGTTCCGGACCGGACAGGATGTCGGTTTGCCCCAGGGATTTCGGCGGGGCAACCAGAACGGTACTGATCAGCGCCGGCACGGTGCAACACACCGCGTACAAGAAATCAACAGCGGCATTGGCCCGCCCCCATTAACAATTGTCTACTGCCGCGACAACCGCATATCAAAAGCTTTGATGTAGCGCGCCGGATCGATCAGCACTCGTGCCCGGGTGGCGGGAAAAGCGGCCGGCACGAAATCCGACCCCGGCCACGACGCCCAGCTAGCCGGATTTGCACGATTGCAATATTTCTATCGGCGGTCCGCTCGCTCACCCGCGCACGACCGGTACCGTCACCTCAGAGCGGAATGTTCGTGTGCGCGCCCCGGCCGGCCGGCAGGCTCGCCAGAGCCTGCGCCACGCGGCGCGGCGTCTGTGCCGGTTCGATCACCTCGTCGACGGCGCCGAACTCGACCACTCGGTGCAGCCCTCCGACGGTCCGCTCGTGCTCGGCGACGAGCCGCTCACGCAGCGCCTCACGCTCGTGCGCAGGCGCCGCCGCCAACGCGCGCCGGTGCAGGATGTCCACGGCGGCTGCGGCGCCCATCACCGCGACCTGTGCGCCCGGCCAGGCGAAAACGGCGTCGGCGCCGAGCGCCCGCGAGTTCATCGCGATGTAGGCGCCGCCATAGCTCTTGCGCATCACCACGGTCACCCGGGGCACCGTGGCCTCGGCGAACGCGTGGAGCAGCTTCGCGCCCCGCCGCACCACACCGTCCCGCTCCTGGTCCAGACCCGGAAGGTAGCCGGGGACATCGACCAGGACCGCCAGCGGGATGCCGTAGGCGTCGCACATCCGCACGAACCGAGCGGCCTTCTCCGCGCTCAGCGAGTCCAGACAGCCGCCCTTGCGCAGCGGGTTGTTCGCGATGACGCCCACGGTGCCGCCGCCCAGCCGGCCCAACCCGACCACGATGTTCGGCGCCCAACCGGCCTGCAGCTCCTGGAACAGGGGCGCGCCCGTGGGCGTGGAGTCGACCAGCGCGCGTACGACCGGCCGCACGTCATAGGCCCGACGATGGTCGGTGGGCAACAGCGTGTCCATCTCCCCGCCCTGCCGCACAGCGTCGGGATCCGGCCGACCCGGCCGCGCCAGCAACGCGGTGAGCGTCCGCGCGTGGGCGAAAGCCGCGGCCTCGTCGCGAGCCACCACGTGGGCGACCCCCGAGTGCTTGCCGTGCACCTGTGGACCGCCCAGGGACTCCATATCGGCCTGTTCGCCGGTGACGCTGCGCACCACGTCGGGGCCGGTGACGAAGATCCGTCCTGCCGGCGCCATGATCACGAGATCGGTCAGCGCCGGTCCATACGCGCCTCCCCCCGCGGCCGGCCCCAGCACGACCGACAGGTGTGGTATCCGACCCGAGGCCTGGACCATCGCGCGGAAGACCCGACCTACGCCGTCCAGCGCGACCACGCCCTCGGCCAGCTGGGCACCGCCGGAGTGCCACAGGCCGACCACCGGCGCCCCCTCGGCGAGCGCGAGGAGGATCGCATCCGCGATGCGCTGGCAGCCCCGCCGACCCAGCGCGCCGCCCATCCGGGTCGCGTCGGTGCAGTACGCGATCGTGGGCACGCCGTCGATCCGGCCGCGGGCGGTCACGACCCCCGAGGAGTCGGCTGACGTCAACAGCTCCATCGTCGCCTGGTCGAACAGCCGACTCATCCGGGCGACGGGATCCCGCTCGTCCGCGACGCCGACCGGCGACGCCGCCAAGCGGTCGGAGGCGAGCAGAGTCATGGCGTCACCCCGCAAAACTGCGATGACGACCCGCGAAGAGCGGGCACCGGTGCGGCGCCGAATTGTCCTCTTCTTACTGTCCTCATTAGGCGATTGAAACAACAGCGGTGTGACGGGCGTGACAGCGTATCCAAAACTCGAATCCACCCCGCGCCCGTCCGGCGAAGGCCGCGCCCCTGCGGGGCACGGCCTTCGCCGGTGGGAGGTGCGCTACGACGCGTCTGCGGACTTCGGCGCTTTCGACACGAACTCCGTGGTGTACGTCTTGGCCAGGTCGATCGTGTCGGCCTTCGGCTTCACGTTCGGCGAGAACGCCTTCAGCACGTTGAGCACCGTCTTGGGCCCGTCGGCGGGCATGACCCCATCCGCGGTGAACATGGTCATCGAGTCCTTGACCGACTGCGTGTACAGCTGCGGGTTGCCGGCGGCGTAGTCGGCGGGCATCTTGGCCGCGATCTCGTCCGCACTGTGGGCCGAGATCCAGCGCATCGTACGGACGAAAGCGTTCACGACCTTCTGGACCGTCTGCTTGTGTGCGGCGACGTAGGCGCAGTCCATGTAGAGCGAGCTGGCCGGGTAGAGGCCACCGAGCGCCGCCTTGGTGCCCTCCTCGGTACGCATGTCGATCATGACCTTCGCCTTGCCGGTGGAGGTCAGCTGCGCCACGGTGGGGTCGGTGGTCATGCCCGCGTCGATGCCGCCGTTGTCGATGGCGGCGATGAAGGTCTGGCCGGCGCCCGCCTTGACGGTGCTGTACGCGCCCGGGTCCACGCCGTTCACGGTCGCCAGGTAGCGGGTGAGGAAGTCGGTGGACGAGCCGGGGCTGGTCACGCCGAGCTTCTTGCCGGCGAAGTCCTTGGGCGAGGTGATCTGGCCGGCCTTTGCGGTGGCGACCACCTCGACCTCACCGGGTACCTTGGCCAGCTGCGCGACGCTCTCGATGCACTTGCCCTTGGCCTGCAGGTCGACGGTGTGGTCGTAGAACCCGACGACCCCCTGCACGTCGCCGCTGATGAGCACGTTCTCGGCCTGTGCACCGGCGGGCTCGGTGAGCAGCTGAACGTTGACGCCCTCCTTCTTGAAATACCCGAGCTGCTCGGTGAGCTTGGCCGGCAGGTAGATCACCTTGTCGATGCCGCCGACCATGATCTTGACGGTCTCGTTGCTGCTGGCGCTGTCGCTGCCGCCGGCCGCCTGCGTACGCGAGTCGCGGCAGCCGGCTACCAGGCCGAGGCCGAGCACCGGCACGGCGAGCAGCGCGACGCTCCGGGTGAAGCGCATGGCGATTCCCTTCGATGGATCTGTGGTGGGTTGGTGGGAGGGTGAGGGGTACAGATAAGCGCGTCGTCCGGGCGGTCAGGTCGCCGCGCCGGAGGTCGCCTGTCGGGGCCGCCACGCCAGTAGCCGCTTCTCCAGCAGCCCCAGCAGCCACTCGGCGAGCAGGGCGATCACGGTCACGATGATCATTCCGGCGTAGATGCCGGCGGAGTCGAACGTGCCCTGGGCGTTGTTGATGAGCAGACCGAGGCCCTTGTCGGCGCCGGTGAACTCGCCGACGATCGCGCCGATCAGCGCGAACCCGAACGCGGTGTGCAGGCTGGCCAGGATCCAGGAGGTGGCCGACGGCAGCACGATCGTCGTCATCAGCTGCCAGCGGTTGGCGCCCAGGATCCGCGCGTTGTCGTTGACGACCTTGTCGACTTCGCGGGCACCCTGGAACGCGTTGAAGAAGACCGCGAAGAACACCAGCACTACGGCGGTGGCGATCTTCGAGGACATGCCGAGGCCGAACCAGATCACGAAGAGCGAGGCGAGCACGATCCGCGGGATCGCGTTCGCCGCCTTGATGAACGGGGCGCAGACGTCGGCGAGGAAGCGGCTGCGGCCGAGCGCGACGCCGAGCACGATGCCGGCGATCGCGCCGATCACGAAGCCGTACACCGCCTCGGCCAGCGTGTAGCCGATGTTGGTCCAGATTGAGCCGAACGAGGTGCCCTTGGTGAACCAGTCGACCAGGCGATGCCCGATCGCGGTCGGCTTGGAGTAGTAGAACGGGTCGATCCACCGGCTGGCGGCCAGCTCCCAGCTGCCGAGCCAGGCCACGACCAGCGCCAGCCGCACGAGCTGGACCTTCCAGCCGCGCCGGGCCCGGCGGGACAGGCCGGCCGGGACCCGACGGGGCGGCGCGTCCGCTTCGACCGCCATGGCATCGGTGTCAAGCGACACGGTTGGCTCCCCTCATCCTGGAGATCTCGACCTCTTCGCGCAGGGCGTCCCACACGTCGCGGTAGATGTCGAGGAACGCCGGCTCCAGGCGGATCTCCTCGACGCGGCGGGGGCGCGGGAGGTCGACCCGTACGTCCGCTTTGACGGTGGCCGGCGCGGCGGTCATCACCACCACCCGGTCGGCGAGGGCGATCGCCTCGGTCAGGTCGTGGGTGACGAACACGACCGCCGCGCCACTGCCCGCCCACAGCCGCAACAGCTCGTCCTGCATCAGTTCGCGGGTCTGCACGTCGAGCGCGCCGAACGGCTCGTCCATCAGAATGATCGACGGCTCGGTGATGAGCATCTGGGCCATCGCGACCCGCTTGCGCATGCCGCCCGACAGCTGGTGGGGGTAGTACTTCTCGAAGCCCGCCAGCCCGACCCGCGCGATCCAGTCGCGCGCCCGGGCCCGCGCCTCGGCGCGGCCGACACCGCGGTAGCGCAGCCCGAGCGCGACGTTGTCGAGCACCGTACGCCAGGGCAGGGCCGCGTCGGACTGGAACATGTAGCCGACCCCGGCGGGGATTCCCCGCACCGGCTGCCCGGCCACCTCGACACCGCCCGCGCTCGCCGGCTCCAGTCCCGAGACCAGGGCGAGGGTGGTGGACTTGCCGCAGCCGGTCGGCCCGACCACGGTGACGAATTCGCCGGGGTTCACGTCCAGCGTGACATTCCTCAGCGCGGTGAACTCACCGCCGGCGCTGGTCTCGAACGTCTTGGTCGCCCCGCTCAGCCGAATCACCGGCCCCGTTTGCGGCGGAGCGGACGCGACGCCCGCCGGCGGTTGTGTGCGTTGGGTCATAGCTCAGGGACGCTATGAGTGACGGCCGGGTGTGCGGCGTGTTAAGCGCGTTGCGGCGGCAACGATCACAAGCCGCGTTCTGCGCGTTTAGCTCACGGTCGATCATGGCGGATCGCGGCGGTACGGTGACCGGCGTGTCAAGGCGACTGAAGCTGGCCACCCAGACCATGGTGCTGCAGGTGGTCGTCATCGCGGTACTGGCCGGCGTGGGGTTCCTGCTGGTCACCACGCTGCTACGGGCCGAACTGGAGCGGCAGTTCCAACACCGCGCGCTGGCCGTCGCGCAGACCGTCGCCGCGCGTCCGGGCCTGGGCGACGAGGTCCGTACCGGCCGGCCCGACCCCGACGGCGCGATCCAGCGCTACGCCGAGCAGGTGCGCCACAACACCCACGCGCTCTTCGTAGTGATCACCGACGACGCCGGCATCCGCTACTCACACACCGACACCGGTCAGATCGGGAAGCGGGTCAGCACCGACCCGTCCGCCGCGCTGGCCGGGCACAGCGTCACGAACATCGAACGGGGCACCCTCGGCCCGTCGGCCCGGGGCAAGGTGCCGCTGCGCGACGCGAGCGGACGGATCGTCGGCGAGGTCAGCGTCGGCATCGACACCGACGAGGTCACCCGCCGCCTGGACGACCTGCTCCCGATCGCCGAGCTGTCCACCGGCGTCGCGCTCGTCGTCGGCGTGCTGGGCGCGGCGCTGCTCGCCGCCCGCCTGAAGCGGCACACCCTGGGGCTGGAGCCGGCCGACCTCGCCGATCTGCTCCGCGAGCAGGTGGCGGTGTTGGAAGGCATCGGCGAAGGGGTGCTCGCCGTCGACCCCGCCGGTCGGGTGCGGGTGTGCAACGCCGAGGCCGTGCGCATCCTCGGCACCTCCCCCGGCCACGTCGACGAGCTGCCCACCGAAGCGCGCGCCCTGCTCACGGACGAGGCCGCGGTGGTCGGCGCGCTGCGCGTGGTCGGCGACCGGGTCGTCCGGGTCACCCGGCGACCGGTGCGCCGCGTCAACCGCGACCTCGGCCTGGTCCTCACCCTCCGCGACCGCACGGATCTGGACGGGCTCTCCCGGGAGCTGGAGGCCACCCGGGCGCTCACCGACGCCCTGCGGGCGCAGGCCCACGAGTACACCAACCGCCTGCACGCCCTCACCGGCATGCTGCAGCTCGGCCACACCGACGAGGCGCGCGCCTACCTCAGCGAGCTGGCCGGCGAGTCGATCAGCGGCGGCCAGCTGGCCGACCCGTACCTCGACGGCATGCTCACCGCCAAGGCCGCGGTCGCCTCCGAAAACGGCGTCACGCTCCGCCTGGGTGAAGACACCTGGGTGCCGGGACGGGTGACCGCTCCCCTGGACGCGGTGACCGTGGTCGGCAACCTCGTCGACAACGCCATCCGCGCCGCTGCCGCCGGCCTCCGCCGACCGGCCTGGGTGGAGATCAGCCTGCTCGCCGAGCACGCCGACCTGCACATCTACGTCGCCGACAGCGGCTCCGGGGTTCCGGCCGAACATGCCGCCGACCTGTTCCGGTCCGGGTTCACCACCAGCGCCGACACCTCCCGCCCGCACGGCCTCGGGCTGTCGATCGCCCGTCAGACCGCGCGCAACCACGGCGGCGACGTGACGCTGCGCAGCACCGGCGCCGACGCGCACGGCGCGGTGTTCACCGCCGTGCTGCCCGGTGTGCTCGAACCCGAGCACGGCCTGGCCTGGCAGGGCAGCCACTGATGCGGGTACTCGTCGTCGACGACGACTTCCGGGTCGCCAGGCTGCACGCCTCGTACGTCGCCGCGGCCGGCTACGAGGTCGTCGGGATCGCACACACCGCCGCCGCGGCGATCGCCACCTGCCAGCGGCTCCGACCCGATCTGGTGCTGCTCGACCAGTACCTGCCCGACCGGCTGGGCACCGACGTCCTGCGCGAACTCGGTACCGACGTCATCATGCTGACCGCGGCGGTGGACACCGAGACGGTACGCCGCGCCCTCGGCACCGGCGCGCTCAACTACCTGGTCAAGCCGTTCACCGCCGAGCAGCTCGCCGATCGGCTCGCGGCGTACGCCCGCTACCGGCAGCGGCTCGGCGCCGGGCGGGAACTCGACCAGTTCGAGGTCGACCGGGCGGTTGCCGCGCTCCACCAGTACGACACCACCGCCGCCGGGCTGTCGAAGGGCCGCTCGCCCATCACCGCGCAGCGGGTGCTGGAGGCGATGCGGGAGTTCGGCCGTCCGGTCACCGCCGTCGAGATCGCCGACACGATCGGCGTGTCACGGGCGACAGCGCAGCGCTACCTGGCCGACCTGGCCCGGGCCGGGAAGGTCGAGCTCAACCTGCGATACGGCACGACCGGCCGGCCTGAACACCTCTACCGGTGGCTCGGTGGCGAACAGTGACCTCGTCGTACGGGCCGCTCCGCCCGCGGCCGTCACCCGGACCAGCGCCGGTCGGCCGGCGGCTGTCGAACCCCGACCGGGGCCCGTCATCCCACAACCGGGGCACGACGTCCCGGGTCACGGCCTGCGATCAGCTTCCGGCAGCCGGGTCGCTGGCGGGGCGCCGTGGGCAGCCGAGCGCGGTGTACGCGGCGGCGCCGACCAGCGCCAGTGTCACCGCGACGGCGGTGGCGGGCCGCGAGCCGGAAGCCTGGAGCATCCAGGCGAGCCCCTGCTCGTACGCCTTCCCGCCGGGCTGGAGGAACGGCACCACGACCAGGGTCCAGCCGACCGGCGCGAACCAGCAGCGGTGCGCGCCCAGGAACGCCGCGCCGAGCGCGGTCAACCCGAGCAGGCCGGCGGCGTCGCGCAGCACCACGGTCGCCGGCCCGAACCGGGCGGCGGTGGCCTGCGTGGCCAGCAACAGCCCGGTCACCACGGCCAGCGCGGCGAGCAGGTGCGCGGCGCGCCGGGGTGGCCAGGGCAGTGAGGCGGTGCGTTCCAGGGCGTCGTCGGGCCCGGCCAGCGTGGTGGCCACCGGCACGACGGCGAGCATGACGGCCAGGGCGACCAGCCTCATCCCGGCGTCACGATGGTGGGAGAACCCGAGGAACAGGCCCCAGACCACGGCCACGACGCACACGGAGACGGCCAGCGCCACCGGCACACCGCGCGAGCGGAGGTAGAGCCCGAGCCACCTCATCGTGCCCCCTCGGTCAGGACCTCGTACAGCTTTCCCTCGCAGGTCAGGGCCGCGCGGCGGGCCGCGGCGACCCGGGCCCGCTGCTCGGCCGGCGGCAGCGCGACCAGCTCCTGGTAGGCCCGCTTCGCCATCGCGTCCCCCGCACGGTCGTTGGGGTCCGGAGCGGGCGCCTTGCCGGTCAGCCAGGCGGCGACGACCCGGCGCGCGACGTAGCTGTGCTCGCCGTCGTCCGGGTCGGTCCGGTCACACGGGCGGATGAAGGCGTCGGTCAACAGGTCCTGCACGAACTCGTCGGCGGAGCGGAGCCTCACGCGCACGTCGAAGGTGGCGTAGAACTGCACGGTGTCGGCGGTGTACGGCTGGCTGGGCGCGCCGAAATACGAGGTACCGGCCTCCACGACGGCGGTGGGCGGCTCGGGCAGCTTCGCCAGCAACGCCAGCGCCTGTCGCGCCGGTGGCGTGACGTCCGGCAGGAGCCTGGCGTGCACCTTCCGCACGCACACCCGCGGGGCGCCCTCAGCGCACACCAGCTGCGCCGCCGCCGGGTCGAACCGGAAGGCGGCCTCGTTGCCGCCGGTGGGCAGCATCGGCAACGCGACCGCCGCGCCGAGCAGGACGGGCGTCGCGGCCAGCGCGGCGCCCCGCCTGGTCGTGGCGACCAGCAGCCCGAACCCGGCCGCCGCCACGCAGACCAGCCAGACGGTGTGGGCGACGTGGATCCGGCCGGCGACGGTGACCAGATCGCCCAGCGGAGTTGACAGCACCGGGGACAGCAGCACGAACCGGGGGTCGTGGCCCTTCGGGTCCGTGAACACGATCGGTACGCCCAGCAGCCCCATGGCGGCGACGACAGCGAGCGCCGGCGCGGTGACCAGATACGGCAACGCCCGCCCGACGGCCATGCCGATCCAGACGGCCGGGATCATCGACAGCGCGCCGACGGCCAGCACTAGCGGCGTCCCGGGCGGGTAGTAGCTGGCGGTGGGCGCCACCCGCACCGCGCCGGCCAGGAACGCCGCGAGGTACGCGACGACAGCCGTGAGCGCGACCGCCACCGCGGTCGGCGCGAGCCGCTGCCAGCGGGGCCGGGCCACGCTGGCGAACAGCTCGTCGACCCGGCTGCGCCGCTCCCGCCGGACCTGCCAGGCGCCGCCGGCCAGCGCGAGCGACCACAGCAGGATCAGGTCCATACGGTGGGTCACAGCCAGGCCCATCCAGCTCCCGGCCCAGTTGCCGGGGGCGAGGTACAGCAGCCCCATCCCGATCACCAGGACGACCAGGCCGACGCCGAGCGCCGACGAGCGGCGCAGTTCGGTACGCAGGATGCGCCTCATCGCGTCACCTCGCTGCGCTCGGCGACGCGCTTCGCCCCAGCACTGAGCCACTGGATTCGCTCGCTACGCTCGCTCATCGCGTACCCGCCCGGTGGGTACGCAGCAGCGCCGAGTAGCCGCGCTCCGCCGGGCTGTCCCCGGCGTCACCGGCCGCGCCCCAGCGGGCGAGCTCCTGCGGCGTGCCCTGCCAGACCAGGCGCCCGGTGTCGACCAGCACCACGTCGGTGCAGGCGGCCACGACGTCCTCCACCAGGTGCGTGGAGACCAGCACGCACGTGTCCGCGCCCAGCTCGCGCAGCAGGTCCCGGAACGTCATCCGCTGCTCGGGGTCGAGCCCGACGGTCGGCTCGTCCAGCAGCAGGATCTGCGGGTCGTTGACGATCGCCTGGGCGATCCCGACGCGGCGCAGCATGCCGCCGGAGAGCGTCTTCATCTTCTTGTCGGCACGGTCGGCCAGCCCCACCCGCTCGATCGCGCGCTGTACCGCGCCCGGCACGTCGCCCGCCGGCATCTCCTTGAGCCAGGCCATGTACTCGACGAACTCACGCACGGTGAAGCGCGGGTAGAACCCGAAGTGCTGCGGCAGGTACCCGAGCGCGCGCCGGACCCCGCGCAGGTCGGCCCGCGTGTGTACGGGCTGGCCCAGCAGCTCCAGTCGCCCGTCGGCCGGCCGGACCACGGTGGCCAGCGCCCGCATCATCGTCGTCTTGCCGGCGCCGTTCGGGCCGAGCAGCCCGTGCACCCCCGTGCCGAGGGCCAGGTCCAGTCCGTTGACCGCCAGGTGCCGGCCGGCCTGTACCCGTAAGCCCTCGGCTTTGACGGGCCACGCGTACGTCTGGGGGGCCGTCTCCGCGGCGCTCACCGTGCGTACCATTCGTTCTCCTTCGATTGCCCGAGTCGGTCTCGGATCGGTTCAGTTGCGGCTCGTCAGCCGGCGGTAGTCGGCGCGCCGGAGCAGGGCGATCGCCCCCACCACGGCAAGGGCCAGCGCCCAGCCCGGCTGACTGCCGGGCTGCAGGAGCGCGGACGGTTCCCGCTCGGCCACGGTCGGCACCATCACCCCCGCGGCCCAGGCAGCGGTCAGCACGTACGCGGCCCGCTGGACGCCGATCCGGCCGCCGAGAGCGAGGGTGGCCGCGGTGAACACCAGGCAGGGCAGCAGCCACCGCGCCGGCGACTGCCCGGCGCGCCAGCCGGCCAGCATCAGCAACGGGATCAACACGGCGAGCACCGCGAGGGTCCGGCGCAGCAGCAGCCACAACCCGGCACGGGGGGTCGCGGTGAGCAGCTCCCAGGCCGGGTCCGCGCGTCGCGACCAGGCAGCCGCCACGCTGAACAGCGGCGCCACCGGCGCGACCAGTAGCACCATTGACGGGTACTGCGGGTACGCCCGGTCGAACAGCAGCGCGGTGGCCAGCATCCCCACGGTCACCGCCAGCCAGGGCAGCACCGACCAGGCGACCGTCCATCGGCGACCGAAGGACCACCACCGCCGCCGCCGGTACGGTGCCGGTCCGGCAGCGATCCGCTGACCAAGCTCCCGGTGCACCCGGTCGAGCAGCGCCACCGTTCCGCCGTCCATCGTGGTACCCAGTCGGGCCCGGCAGGCGCGGCACGACTCGAGATGGGTCTCCAGCGACCAGAGGGTGGCGTCGTCCAACCCCGGATCGCCCGCGACGTACCGGGCGAGCAGGTCCGCATTCGCGTGGGTGTTCATGACAGCGCCTCCCGCAAGGCGATCCTGGCCCGCCGAGCACGGGTCTTCACGGTTCCCTCAGGCACGCCGAGCAGCAGCGACGTCTCCCGTACCGACAGGCCGTCAAGCACCATGGCCTGCAATACCTGCCGCAGCTCCGCGGGAAGCGCGAGCAGCGCGTCGCCGAGGTCGTCGCCGATCGTGCGGGCCAGCGCCTCGTCTTCGGCCCCCGGCACGGTGGGCGAAGCGGCGGCGGCCGGCGGCACCTGCTCCAGCCGCGCCCGCCGGCGGAAAGCGTCGACCAGGCGGCGCGCGGCGATCGTCCACAGCCAACCGACCGCGCTGCCGCCGCCGGCAGCGCCGACGAACGCGCCCGCCGCCCGCCACACCGCCAGGTACGTATCCTGCATGACTTCGGCCACGAGGTCCTCGTCCGCGCAGCGCCGACGCAGGCGTACCGCGAGCCAGGGCGCCGTCCGACGGTACAGTTCGTCGAAGGCCTCCCGGTCGCCGCGGGCGGTGCGGCGAAGGAGCCTCTCCTCATCCACCGCCATGACGCTATGTCTCACACCAGGCAAGACGTCGGCCGCGCCCGATGGGTTCTCATCCTGGTGTGTCCTACGTCACGTGCGGTACGGCGCCGTCGTCGCCGCCGTGCCGGGCGCTTCCCCACCTTCGCGCCCCTGGTGAAGAGCGTGGCCGCGACGGTCACCTGGACCACGGCCCGCCACCGGGGCGCGGTGGGAGGGACACCGCGCCGTCCACCGACAGGCGCATCATGGAGGCAGTGTTGACGGGCGCCGGGCCGACGTTCGCTGTCCCAGCCGTCGCGGCGCATGACGGCGGGAGGAACGGTCGTGGCATCTGCCGGGGTGAACCCATCGTCGCCACAGCGTCGCCCCACCGAAGCGCCGCAACGGCGCGCGATTCCCGAGCCGGTCGAGCGGTATCTGCGGGAGACGGTGGGACTGCTTGTCGAGGTCTTCACCGACACCCTCGTCGGCGTCTATCCGACGGGATCGTTGGCGCTCGGCGACTTCACGCCAGGCCGAAGTGACATCGACCTGATGGTGGTGGTTCGGGATGGCGTCACACGTGACGTCCTGCTCCGTGTCGCGGACGAACTCGACGGCTCGCGCCGACCCGTCCCGGCCGCCGGGCTCGAGCTCGTGGTCTACCCGGAGTCGACGGTTACGGCGCCGACGACCGAGGCGGCGTACGCGCTGAATCTCAACACCGGCCTCGAGCTACCCCCGCAGCGGAGTCTTGACCCCGCAGCCGGGCCGGCGTTCTGGTACGTGATCGACCGTGCCATCACGTACCAGGCCGGACAGGTCCTGCTGGGCCCCTCCCCACGGCTGCTGTTCCGCCCGGTCCCGGAGCCGGTGCTGCTCCGAATCGTGCTGGCGTCCGCCGAGGCGCACGCCGAACCGGACGCCGGGCACCTGCTCGACAACGCGGTGCTCAATGGCGCTCGGGCACTGCGTTTCGCCGTCGAACGCCGGTGGCACAGCAAGCCGGCGTCGGCGACGTGGGCGGCAGCGACGCGCCCCGAACACGCCGAACTGCTGGCCGCCGCCGTGGAAACCTACCGGCAGGGCCGGACTGCCGGGGACGACCTGCCGCCCGCGGAGGTACGCCGATTCCTCGCCCACGTGGTGGACGAGCTGCGCCGTGCCAGCGGCGCCGGTAGCACAGCCGATCCGGCCTGAAAGACCGACGCGGTCGCAGCCCGGACCTCGACGCGACGGCTCCGTGCGCGCCGACGACGTCCGAGCGTCCGCCGGGGCGCCTCACGACGCGGTCCAGCAGAAACCCCCGGACCGTACATTCCGTTCAGCCGCCTCGCGTTCGACCCGATGCGACGCCGGCACCGGGCTCCGCCGGTCGTGCTGTCGGGCCACCAGGTGGGCGCGCCTGTGGTGACGCTCCCCGTGCCGCCGACACCTCCAGCGGACCCACCACACTCGGGCAACAGGGGCCGATCCTGACGATGTGACACGAACTGGGCCTTCGACGCCTATATCAGCGGTGGGCGCCTACCGCACCCGCCGCTGAGACCCCGCCTCTCTTCCCCTCCGAGGAGCAGTTCCGATGAGTACCGGACGTCACCGCGCACCCTTGCCACCGCTGGATCTGACCCTGGCCGAGGCCGACGACACGGCGCTCACGCTGACCGCGCACGGCCGCCTGGACACGGCAACCGTCGACGACCTGAACGACGCACTCGAGGTCCTCCTCGCCCAACCCGGTCTCACCCACCTGCTGCTGGACTTCGGCCAGCTGACGTCCATCGATCCCGCCGGCGTCTCGGCGCTCGTCGGCGCCCACCAGGACGCCCAGCGGCGCGGCATCACCCTCACCGTCGTGAACTGCAGCAGCGCCGTGCAACGCACACTCGAGGTCACCGGCCTGTACGGTCACCTGACCCGGGCGGAGGCGGACGGCCGGCGGGGACAGGCGACCAGCCCTGCGCCGTCCCCCGTGCCCGAGCCCCGTCGGAACGACGATCTCGCGCGCGACCGGGAACGCCCCACCTCGGGCCGCACGGCCGCGACAGCCGGCTCGCACGCGTGAGACGGTCGCGCGGCGCCGCCACTTCGTGGCGACGTCCGCGGGGACCGGGCGGCGCGGCCCCGGCGGACCGTGGGTGCTCAGGCACGACCGGTCTTGTTGTGCAACATCGCGAGAGCCTCCTCGATCGGGAATCCCCACAGGCGGTGTCCGTCTCTCCCGTCGACGGTGTCGGCTTGGCAGAGGGCGTTGAGGGCCGCCTCTTCGGCCGCTTCCGCAACCGCGTCGAAGACGACGTCGAACGGGGAGCCATGGGTCCAGAACTGGCCCTCGATCATGACCTCGATGGGCATGATGCCGTCCGGTGCTTCGCGAGGAATCCGATGGGCGGTGGAGAACGCCATGAAGATCTCACCGGAACCGTCGTTACCGACGCTGCCCGTCCGCCCGAGCCCGATGTCGACGCGCCTGGCCAGGCGGCGTAGCTGCTTCGGATGCAGTGGCAGATCCGTCGCGACGACCGCGATGCAGGAGCCTTCCTTGTGCCGCACGGGCATGCGGTCGACAAGCTTCCGTCCGACGGGATGCCCGGCGACCTGCAACTGGTGTCGACTGCCATAGTTGGTGTTGAGCAGCACGCCTACCGTGAAGCTGCGTGAGCCGATCTCGACCCGCCGTGACGCCGTCCCGATACCGCCCTTGAAGTCGAACAACTGCATACCGGTTCCGGCACCGACAACCCCCTCCGCGACGGGCCCGCTCGCCGCGCAGTCGAGCGCCGCGGTCACGTCCTCCGTCGTGAGGGTGAAGGCGCGGTTGTCGTTGAGAAATCCGTCATCGCACTCCGCGACGACCGGCATCAACACGTCGTCGTCACCGACGGCGGGGTCGCGGGCCGTCATGTAGCGGACCGTAGCGTCGTAGGCGAGGCCCAGATTGGCCGTATCGCACAGGACTATGGGCGATCCCATGAGGCCCCACTCGTCCATGACGATGTCGCTGGTCATGATGCCGTAACCGTTGAACACACTGGTCGCGGCGTACACCCGTTCCCGGAACGGGTTGCCCTCGTGCGGCCAGATCGCGGTCACGCCGGTCCGGGCCACCGGTCCGGACTCGCCCGGGCCGCCGCGCCAGACCGTCCGATGCCCGACGCGGACCCCGGGCACGTCAGTGATGGCATTGAACTGTCCGGGCGGCAGGTGCCCGACCGGGAACCCGAGATCGCGTGCTCGGCCACGGGGTGCCGGGGGTTGCGCCGTCATCAGTTGACCTCCACCGTCCTCCCTCGCGGGATAGGCGCTGCACCGGACGTCACCGGCCGACGTCAGGCAACCATCTACGTCCCCGTAGTAGAAAGATCGATTCTCAACGCGTCAATAGCAGGAAAGTCGTTTTACGATCTGTTACATTCCGGGCGCGATCGACTCCAGCACAGTCCGGTCCGGATCCGGTGTCGGGTTACGCCCGATCTCCTCGAGCGCTGCCGCGTCACCGGCTGGCTGGCCCTCCTCACCGGACCGCTGCGGCCAACGAGGTCGAAACCCGCATCCGGCACCGCAACGGTTCGGCGTACTACCAGCGCCGGGCCCACTCCGGAAAATCCGTGGTTCGGGGGCGACGGTGTGGTTCAGGGGCTTGTGGCAAGGAACAGGTACGCGGCGAGCAGAATCAGATGAACGCCGGCCTGCAAGAGAGTCGCGCGCCCCGGAACCACGGTGAGGACGGCGACGACGACCGTGAGCGCGAGCAGGACAATCTGGGTGCCGCCCAGGCCGAGCAGCAACGGTGTGTCGAGCCAGATCGAGGCGGCCGCGATCGCCGGGATGGTCAGCCCGATGCTCGCCATCGCTGATCCGAGGGCGAGATTGAGGCTGACCTGCACCCGGTCGCGAAGAGCGGCCCGTGCGGCGGCCAGCGTCTCGGGCAGTAGGACGAGCAGGGCGATGACGACACCGACCACGGACTGCGGCAGGTCCGCGGCTGCGACGCCGGCCTCGATCGCCGGGGACACGATCTTCGCGTCGCCGACGACCGCCACCAGCGCCACCACCAACAGCGCCAGGCTGGTCAACGCAATGCCGGTCGGCGGCGGCTTGGCGCGTTCCTCAATGTTGATTATGTCGCCCTCCATCGCGACCGGCAGGAAGTAGTCACGGTGGCGGCTCGTCTGCACCACGACGAACAGTGCGTACAGCGCGAGAGATGCGACGGCAGCGAAGGTCAGCTGTGCCGGAGAGAACTGTGGGCCGGGCCGACTGGTGGTGAACTTGGGCACCACCAGACTCAGGGTGGCAAGCGTGGCCACGGTGGCGAGGGCTGCGCCAGTGCCTTCCGGGTTGAACACAGCCACTCGTCGGCGCAGCACGCCGATCAGCAACGACAGGCCGAGGATCCCGTTGCAGGTGATCATGACGGCCGCGAAGACCGTATCGCGCGCGAGCGTCATGGTCTTGGCTCCGCCGCTGACCATGAGCGTGACGATCATCGCCACCTCGATCACCGTGACCGCGACCGCGAGGATCAGAGAGCCGAACAGTTCGCCCACCTTGTCGGCGACCACCTCCGCGTGGTGAACCGCCGCCTGGACCGCGGCGGCCAGGACTCCGACAACGAGCACGATGACGAGACCGGGCAGGCTACGACCCCAGGCCAGGATCAACACCACGACCGCGAGCACAGGAACAGCGACGGCCCAGTGCAACAGGCGCGCGCGAACGAACGAGCCCATGGTGCCAACCTTGCCAGGAATGCCACCCGCACGCCCCGCCGCCGGGGTCCGCACTCCATGCCGGCCGGCACGATCCGAGTTGCCGGGTGAGTGGGCGTCGCCGGGCCTGCGGCGCGGGCCAGGCCGACCCGCGCCGCTCCACGCCGTCACACGGGCTGCGGCGCGCCGATGTTGACCATCCAGGGGATGCCGAACTTGTCGACGCAGGCGCCGAACTCGTCGCCCCACATCTGCTTCTCCAGGGGAACGGTCACCGTGGCGCCGTCGGACAGCTTGTCCCAGCACCCGCGCAGCAGATCGCCGTCGTCGCCGCTGAGGCTGACCGTGATGTTGGTACCCGGATTGTGCTCCATCCCGGGTGGGGTGTCCGAGGCCATGAGCGTGAAGCCCTGGTCCGTGACGAGCATGGCGTGCATGACCTGGTCAGCTATCGCAGGGTCGGGCACACCGGACTCACCGAAGGTGTTCACGGTCAGAGTGCCGCCCAGAATCTGGTGGTAGAACTCCATGGCCTGCCGCGCGTTGCCAGCGAAGCTGATGTACGGGTTGAGCCGAGACGCCATCGATCCTCCTTCATCGCATGGGATTCTGACCGGCGCAGGCTATCGAGGCCCCCCGACAGAAACCGGCCGGTTCCCCGGCTTCACTCTGCGGGAGCGTGCGGCAGCGGTACGCGTGGGGCGGCGGACCGGCCCGGTTACCCGGGCGTACTGGCGGTGAGCGTCGCGTACACGACGATGTTGCTCCGGTACTGGCGGTTGATGGGGTCGAAGGTGCCGCCGCACGTGATCAACCGCAGTGCGGGGCGATCGACCGCGCCGTAGACCGCTTCCGTCGGGAACGCGAGTTTCGAATATTGAGCGGTCCTGGTGACGGTGAAGACAGCCGTGCTGCCGTCGAGCCGGCGGACCGTCACGGTGTCGCCGGAGCGCAGGTCGCGCAACCGGTAGAAGACGGCCGGTCCGTCACGCGCCGTATCCACGTGGCCGAGGATCACGGCGGGACCGACCTCGCCCGGTGTCGCCAGGTACCGATACCACCCGGCCGGTGCGTCGTGACGCAACGGGGGGACGGCGATGGTGCCGTCGGCGTTGCGCCCGAGGGCCATCAACGGCGTGCTCAGTCCGATCGCCGGAATGTCGAGACGTACCGGAACGGAAGGGCCGAGCGGAGCGGGTCCCGCACTCGCGGAGACCGCCGCAGCGCGGCCGACGGCCCCACCTGCGGCCGGACGCGTTGCGGCGCCGGCCGGTGGTCCGGGCGGACCGAGACGGGCGGCGGCATCCGCTGTACCGCGCCACTGATCGGCCGGTGGGCGGCCGCCGACAACCACGAGGATCACGCCGCCCACCGCGAGCAGGGCGGCCAGCGTATCGAGTGTCAGCCGCCGGCTACCCGACACCATCGTCGTCCGGGTCCCATGTCGACGGCCGGGCGCGGAACAGTACCAACGCGGCACCGACGAACAGCAGCAAGATCCCAACGACAACGAGGACCGGGTTGCGCATCCCCTGGCCGCCGCCGCCACCGGTTCGCGGTGCGCCGCTCGGGGCCGGGCCGGCGCCGGGCCGCGCTGACCCGTAGCCGGTGGGAACCGACACGGGGGTACCGGCTGCGCCGGAAGCGGCGGCGCTCGGAACCGCGGACCGCCCACCCACCCCGGCGCTCGCCGTGCCGGCCGGGCTGGCGGATCCTCCGCCGACCGGACCGGCGGAGGATCCCGAGTCGACCGACGGCGAGGACGTTCGGCTCGCCGGCGACGAGCCGCCGGGCACCGCCGGCCTTGCCGGAGTCGAACGCCCCGAGCCGGGCGCCGCGGCACCGTCGCCATCGCGGCTCGAGGCGCAGCGCGACACGAGCAGTTGAAGCAGGATCGCGAGAATGAGTACGCCGACCACAGCGGCTACGAGGATCTCGGCTGCGGGGCGCCTGTCGCTCGTACGGCTCGACGGTTCGGACATCGGCAAACTCTCCCTGTTGGGCTGTTTGCGGCGGTTCCTTTCGTGTCGGCGTGCACCCGGCCAGTACCCCGATGCACAACTTTCCATACTCGCCGATGCCCGGATGGTCGGATGGCCAATGAGCAGATCGACGGTGACGCACGATCCGAGCAACGCAGCGTCCTCGTACAATGACACCGCCGCCGGCCGCCCATGACAAGCAGATGGCCGCCGCGAAGGCGTCCGTCCCGCCGCTGCCGGTCGCGTCGCCACCCCGGTTCGCACAGGTCACGCAGGCTCTGCCGCACTCGACGCGCCCGCGGCCCTCCGGTTACGGGCTGGTCGATTCCAAGGGTCGACCGGCGGGGTCGGCGACGACGCGATTGCGGCCGGCGCGCTTTGCCGCGTAGAGGTTCCGGTCGGCCTGCGCGAGCAGCGCGGCGGCGCTGCCCCGCCCATCAAGGACGGTCGCGACGCCGATACTGGCGGTCACCGGGAGATCTCCGGTGACCGCTTGCCAGCCGTGGTCCGCGATCGCCCGGCGCAGTCGCTGGCAGCGGCGCGCCGCCTCACCGACATCGGTATCCGGGAGGACCAGCACGAACTCCTCGCCGCCGAGCCGGGCGGCGATCGCTGGGCCGGCCACGGCATCGGCCAGCAGACCGGCGACACCCTTGAGCACGGCGTCGCCCGTGGCGTGCGACAACGTGTCGTTGATGCGCTTGAAGTGGTCGAGGTCGACCAGCGCCACCGACAGCGGGGCGCCGCGCTCGGCGGCCTGCTCCAGCACCAGCGGCAGCCGCTCGTCGAGGAAACGGCGGTTGTACAGGCCGGTCAACGGGTCGCGCCGGGCCATCTCCCGGAACCGGCGACTCTCCCGACGCGCCTCCTCCGTCTCGAACACCGCCAACAGGGTGCGGGCCCGGGCCTCCCGATGAGCCGACTGCAACGCCTGCGTCTCGGTGTGGAACAGCCGGTACTCCTCGTACGCCTCCGCATGCCGGCCGGTCGCCGCGTACACCTGCGCCTGCTCCTCGCGTACCCGCGCCCTGGCCGATCCCAGGTTCCGCTCCTCACACACCTCGACCGCCCGGTCCAGGCTGGCCTGGGCGGCCTCGATGTCGCCGCTGAGCCGCTGCGCCTCGGCCACCGTCAGCAGGCACTCGGCCAGCGCGTTCCGCTCGATGAGCAGATGCCCGGCCGACCCGTCCAGGAACGGGCGCAGGGTCTCCACGGCCTCGACGTACCTGCCGTGCGTCATCTCGATCCGGGCGACCGTGTCGAGGACGCCGGCGTCCAGCGGGAGACCGTAGCGGGCGCTGACGGCCCGGATCTGCGGAATGAGGTGCTCGGCCCGCTCGGGATCACCGTCCTGGTATGCGTAGTAGGCCAGATTGTTGAGGATCTGCAGCGACAGTTCCCCGTCGCCGAGCGCGACGGCGATCTCGAGCGCCTCCTCGTTGCGGCGACGGGCGTCCTCCGGCGAACCACTGTCGTGGAGCACCATCGCCAGGACCGACAGGTGGTTCGCGCGCAGGCGGGCCGGCACGTCCTCGCCGGTGTGCGCCACGCACTGGACGGCGTGCGCCAGCGCGTCGGACATGTCCCCCACCAGGTAGAAGAACAGCGCCAACTGCCGATGGCTGCGTGCCAACAGATAGCTGTCGTCGCGCTCGGTGGCCCACGCGATCGCCTGCCGGGCGATCCGGCCCGCCTCGACCGCGTCGCCGTCACGCAGCAGCACGTCGGCCCGTACCAGCCGGGCCCGCATCCGCAGGTCCGGCAGGTCCCACTCGGTTGCGAGCCGTTCCGCGTGTCCGGCCGGCGCCACGACTTTCCGGTACTGCCCGATGGGTACCGTCTCCATCGCCTGGAGCGCCGCCACCAACCTGGCCTCAGCCTCCGCCGTCCGCACGAAAAGGTCGGACAGGTCGTCGATCACGACGACTACCGGCTCCGTGGCTCCGTCGTCACTCGGGGCAGCCGTGCGCAATGCCGAGTCCATGGCCGCTCGCATCCACCTTCGCTTCGCCAAGGGTGAGAGTCGACGTTACGGCGGATCAGTTGCGACGAGCAGGACCAACGGTTGCGATGCGGGTGCACATGACGAAACCGCCGTCTCGTGCCCCCGGCGACACGCCGCTGACCGACCCACGTGCCGTCCGCGAGACGTGGACACGGTTGACCGGAGGGACGCTCAGGCGCCGAGAAGTTTGCGCACCCGATCCGCCCCGACCGCGAGGAGCAGCGTCGGAAGCACGCAGGAGCGGCGGCTCCATGATGGCCAGCGCGTCTGCCGGGGTCGGCACGTCAGGCCAGATCAGTCGCACCCCGGGGCGGGCGGTCCTTCACCCACGACGTGCGGACGGTGCGGGTCGTGACAGCCTCACCCCCTCGCACCGACCCACGACGAGTCCGGGCAGTACAGCCAGTCCAGCATGCCGTACAGGTCGTCCTCGGTGAGCGCGCCGAGCTGGGCGTTGCGCCGCCGTGCGGCATCGTCGCGAGGGTGGTATACCTCGTCCCCGAGGCGCCGCGAGATCACCTGGACGCGCGCCGTGCGGTCCTGCCGGAGCGCGGCGAACCGGGCGAACGCCTCGGCGACGTCGACCGGCCGCGCCAGTTGCTCGCCGAGGCACACCGCGTCCTCCAGCGCCATCGCGGCACCCTGAGCGGCGTACTGGAGCATCGGATGGGCGGCGTCGCCGAGCAGGACCACCCGGCCCTGGGCCCAGGCGGTCACGGGATCCCGATCGCACAGCACCCACCGGCGCCAGTCCCGGCCGCGCTCCAGCAGCCGCCGCGGGGAGTCGACCACGCCGGCGAAGGCGGCGAGGACCTGATCTCCGTCGACCGGCTCGCCGGAGACCGCCTCCTGGGCTCCGTCGTCGACCGTGGCGGCGAGGTTGTACGAACGCCACCCGTTGATCGGATAGTGCACGATGTGCAGATCGGGGCCGCCCCACAAGGTCGCGGCGTTCCAGCGCAGGTCCTCGGGCACCTCGGCGATCGGGATCACCGACCGGTAGATGGTGTGCCCGGAGATGCGGGGTGGCCCGTCGCCGACCAGCGCCGCCCGCACCGTCGAGCGCAGTCCGTCGGCACCGACGAGCGCGTCGCCGGTGACCGACTCGCCGGAGTCGAGGTGGACAGCGACCCGTACGTCGTCGGCGTCGTAGCCGACCACTGTCGCGTCGGCCCGTAGCCGCACCGCCGACCGCGCGCGACAGGCCCGCAGCAGGTGCTCGTACAGGTCGCCCCGGTGCACGACGGCGTACGGGTTGCCGAACCGGTGCCGGAATGCCGTGCCGAGCGGCAGCCGGACGATGGCCTCCCCGGAGACGGCGTCCATGAGGCGTAGCTCGTCGATGAAGTTCGCCCGCTCCCGCACCGCCGCGCCGACCCCGAGCCGGTCCAGTGCCCGGAACGCGTTCGGTGCGAGCTGGATGCCGGCGCCGAGTTCGGCGAAGCGCGACTGGCGTTCCAGGACGACCGCCTCGTGGCCGGCATCGGTCACGGCCAGCGCGGTGGCCAGGCCACCGATGCCGCCGCCGGCGATGACTATCGTTGACATCCGTTCTCCCCGTATCCGTTCCCCGGTCCCCGGTTGCGCCTCACCGCGGCAGGCGCGGGGAGAGCGCGTGACGGAAGACGTTCCGCGGGTCGAAGCGGGCTTTGACCGCCTGCAGCCGCGGGTAGTTGTCCTTGTAGTACAGCCGCTCCCACCCCACGCCCGAGGTGTTGTACGCCGGGTCCGCCAGGTCGACGTCGGCGTAGTTGATGAACGTGCCGTCGGTGATGGAGTTCGGCACCGGGACGCCGCCGCTATCGGCGTAGACGTCCCGGTAGAACTCCCGGATCCAGGCCAGATGCTTGGGATCCTCGGCTTCGTCGGTCCAGAAGCTGACGTAGTGCAGCTTGATGATCGAGTCGCGCTGGGCAACCGCGGTCGCGTCCGGCGCCACCGTATTGATCTTTCCGCCGTACGCGGTGATCATCACGAGGGATACCGGGTGGTCGTAGTCACCGCGGGTGAGGTGCCGGTGGAAGGCCGCGATCTGCGGTTCGGTGAAGGCCCGGCGCATGTACGCCGACTTGGCCTTGAACCGGGTCGACACGTCCGTCGCGGTGAAACCGGGCCACTGCGTGGCGGAGTGCAGCCAGCTCATCCGGCGCGCCTCCAGCGTGGCCGGTGTGGGTTTCACGCCGTCACTGACCGCTGCGACGTAGTCGTCCAGCAACCGCTGCGCGTTCGGCACCGCGGCGTCGATCTGGCTGGTCATGGCGAACGAACCCGCGGCCTTGTGCTGCGGTTTGAGCTGGCTGAACAGCGTCGCGTACGGCGAGTCCGGTCCGCTGTTGCGCTCGTAGAACGCGCCGAAGTTGCGCAGCAGTCGGCTGAACCCGGCCTGATCGAGCGAGGCCCAGGACCAGCCGACGGTGCGGACCAGGACCTCCGAGGGCGGCCTGGGCAGCAGGTTGCGCGGGTCGGCGGTGGCCGCGTCCGGGCTTCGGAACCAGTACTTCGTGACGACGCCGAAGTTGCCTCCGCCCCCACCGGTGTGCGCCCACCACAGGTCCCGGTTCGGGTCGTCCTTCTCCCTGGTGGCGACGATCTTGCGGGCGGTCCCGGAGTCGTCGACGACCACCACCTCCACCGCGTACAGGTGATCCACGGTGAGCCCGTGCCGGCGCGACAGCGGGCCGTACCCACCGCCGGCGATGTGCCCGCCGATGCCGACGGTTGGGCAGGAGCCGCCGGGGATCGTCACGCCCCAGCCCTTGTAGAGGGTCTTGTACACGTCGCCGAGCAGCGCGCCGGGCTCCACCGCGAACGCGCGGCGGCCCGGGTCGTAGTAGACCGCGTTGAGCTGGGAGAGGTCGATGACGACCCGGATGTCCGGGGCGCTGACGAAGTTTTCGTAGCAGTGCCCACCGCTACGCACCGCCACCCGCCGGCCGGCGGCGACGGCGTCCTGGACGGCACGCACGACCTGGTCGGCCGAGCCGACGAGGACCACGTGGTCGGGGGTGCCGACCCAGCGGCGGTTGGTTCCCCAGACCAGGTCCGCGTAGCGGGCGTCGGCCGGCGTGACGTCGACCGGTCCGAAGACCGGTGCCGCGCCGCCGGTCGGCGCGGCGGTGGAGGGTGTGTCGAGCAGGCCGGTGGCGGCGGCTGCGGCGCCGGCGGTCACGGCGCCGGCGAACAAGGTACGGCGGGACAGGCTGGGCATCGGTGCGGGTACTCCTCGTAGGCTGGTCATCGGGTGGCGCCGGTGGTGGCGGGCAGCAGCCCGGCCAGTACGTCGCCGAGGATCGTCACGCCGTCCTCCGTGAGGACGGACTCCGGGTGGAACTGCATGGAACGGAAGGTCGGCCCGCGCAGGGCGTGCACCTCACCGGTGCCCGGGTCGGCACACACGCTGAGGTCGCCGAGTTCGATCGCGGCCGCGCCGGGCGGCACGGTCGCGGCGAAGCTGTTGTAGAAGCCGACCCGCTGTGGGCTGCCGAACAGGTCGATCTCGCGCTGGACGCCCTGGTTGGGGCGCTCCCGACGGACGAGCGCAAAGCCCAGGACCGAGCTGAGGATCTGGTGGCCCAGGCACACCGCGAGACACGGCCGGCCGTCGCCGAGCAGGCGGGCGGCGAGCGCACGGATCGCAGTGATCTTCTGGTCACCGGCTTCCCGCGGGTCACCGGGGCCGGGCCCGAGCACCACCAGGTCGGCGCCGTCCAGCTCGTACGCCTCGTCGAAGCGGCGGACCGTCACGGTGAGGCCGAACGCGGCGATGAGCCGGCTCAGCATCGCGGTGAAGGTGTCCTCCGCGTCGACGATCAACACGTGCTGCCCGGCGAACTCGGGCCGCGGTCGGGCCCGAATGTCCGGGTCGGCCAACCAGAACCGGCTCAGGTGCCGGTTGCGCCGACCTAGCGCCTCGGACACGGCCAGGTCGGCGCTCAGTCGGCCGTACCCGGGGTCGGTCGCCTCGACTCCGCCCGGCTCCCCGCACACGGCGGCCAGCAGCGCGGCCGCCTTGGTCCGGGTCTCGTCGATCTCGGATTGCGGGTCCGACTCACGTACCAGCGTCGCGCCGACGCCGATCCGCAGCCGCCGGTCGGCGTCGATCTCGGCGGTGCGGATGAGGATGGATGAGTCGAGGACGGGTGCGCCGGAGGCGTCCCGGCCGACGACGGCGACCACCCCGCTGTAGTAGCCGCGGCCGTGCGGCTCATAGCGGGCGACCACCCGGCACGCGCTCTCCACGGGGCTGCCGATGACGGTCGGGGCGAACATGGTCTCGCGTAGCACGTCGCGCACGTCGAGCCCGCTGCGCCCCGTGAGCAGGTACTCGGTGTGCGCGAGTCGGGCCATCTCCTTGAGGTACGGGCCGTGGACACGGCCGCCTTCGTCGCACATGCGCGCCATCATCTTCAGTTCCTCGTCGACGACCATGTACAGCTCGTCGGCCTCCTTGGTGTCGGCGAGAAACCGCAGCACACCGTGAACGTCCGGGCCTTGGGCCGGGTAGCGGTAGGTGCCGCTGATCGGGTTCATCACCACCGTCCCGGCGGTCAGGCTGACGTGCCGCTCGGGGCTGGCGCCCACGAACGTGCGATCCCCGGTGTGCACCAGGAATGTCCAGTACGCGCTGGACTCGGTGGCCAGCAACCGGCGGAACAGGATCAGGGCGGCCTCGACCGGGTGCCGGTCGAGGGTGGCGGTGTAGGAGCGTTTGACGACGAAGTTCGACCCGACACCGTTGCCGATCTCGTCGGTGAGGACCTGCCGCACGATCCGGCCGTACTCCTCGTCGTCGATGTCGAAACCGGCGTCGGTGAGGCTGATCGCGGCGTCGGGCAACTGGCGTAGCGCCTCCGCGACAGGTACCGAGGACTGGTCCTGGACCGACATGACGAGCAGCGGCGCTCCGTCGTCCGGGCAGTCGAAGCCGCGTTCGGCGAGCTGGCGGTAGGGCACCAGCGCGACCAGGTCGTGCCGGGCAACGCCGGCCGGGCGGTCCGAAGGAATCGGCAGATCCGCAAGTTTATCTACTGTGGACATCGTGCCGGTGAGCACCTCTACCCGGTCGGCGCCGGCGGCGCCGGGTCGGTGCAGCAGCGCGAAGGCGGGTGCCCGGCCGGCCAGCACCGCCGACAGCTCCGCCCGTGGGACGGGTGGTTGCATGCGAGTCCCCCGTTCAGCTCAGGTCACAGGACGCGCCGTCCACACGCGCACGGCACCGTCCACCGCAGCCTGCCAACTTTCGTCCACTGTCGACAACTGCCAGTCCATGTAGTGATGGACGTCGCTTTCTACTACTCGGCCGAGCAGTTCCAGCCATCTTCGGAGCGTGCTTAGGTTGAGCGTCGAACCAGCTCTACGGGGGACTGACTTGCGATGATCACAATGTCGTGGACCACGCCGCTCACCGACCCGTCGTCGCCCGACGCGACGCCGGTCGACCGGCACCGCCTGTGGCGGTCGCTGCTGGCGAAGGCGGAGGCACCCACCAACTACGTACCGGCAATCACGGCGTGCCGCATCCTGGAGCGTTACGACGACGGCTTTCTGCGCGAGATCGTCCGTAACGGTGAACGGCTGGTGCAGCGGGTACGACCGGAGCCCGAGCGCCGCATCCTGTTCGAGCACATCGGCGATCCCGATGTCGCCAGCATCGCGAACGTGATCGGTACCGACGCTTCGGGCGCGACCACCTTCACCATCGAGATCGTCCTCGCGGCCGGCGGCGCCGCACGCGCCCTGCAGGAGAGCGACTTCCTGCGAACCACCGACGAGTACTTCGCCGACACCATCGAGGCCATCGTCCGCGCGCTGCGGCCGCTGTCGGTCGCCACACTCGACCAGGAAGGCGCTCAGCGATGACCCTCCGTCTCAGCGCCGCCCCGTCCGCCCTGCCGGACCTGGCGGCCCAGTGGCGGGTACTGCCGGCCCACCAGCAGCCGGACTGGGATGACGAGTGGCTGGTTGACAAGATCCGGCAGGACCTCACCGCGCTGCCCGGGCTCGTCGAGTGGGACGAGGTCCGGCGGCTGCGTGAACAGCTCGCCGAGGTCGCCGCCGGCCGGGCACAGGTGGTACAGCTCGGTGACTGCGCCGAGGATCCGGCCGAGTGCAGGCCCAGCCCGCTCATCCGCAAGGCACAGCTTCTGGACTCCCTGGCCGACGTCATGCGGCAGGCGTCCAGCCTGCCCGTCGTGCGGGTCGGTCGGATCGCCGGGCAGTTCGCCAAGCCCCGCTCACGCCCCACCGATCGGTACGGTGACGTGGAGCTGCCCGCCTTCCGCGGTCATCTGGTCAACGGGCCGGAACCGACGATGGCGGCGCGCCGGCCCGACCCGCTGCGACTGATCAGCGGCTACCAGGCAGCGCGCACGGCCACCGACTTCCTGCGCCGTCACCTCGGCCCGGACCTGTGGACCAGTCACGAAGCCCTCATCCTCGACTACGAGGTACCCCTGGTCCGCTCCGATCTCGACGGCCGGCTGCTGCTCACCTCCACCCACTGGCCCTGGATCGGCGACCGGACCCGCCAGCCGGACGGCGCGCACCTCGCACTGCTGGCGGAGATCTCCAACCCGGTCGCCTGCAAGGTGGGTCCGTCCACCACGGTCGCGGACCTGTTGGCCATCTGCGAGCGGCTCGACCCCGACCGGGAGCCCGGCCGGCTGACGCTCATCTCGCGGATCGGCGCCGACCACGTGGCCGAGCGACTGCCCGCGCTGGTCGCCGCTGTCCGCGACGCCGGCCACCCGGCGATCTGGCTGTGCGATCCGATGCACGGCAACACGGTCTCGGTCGGTGGCTACAAGACGCGCTACCTCACCACGATCCAGCGCGAGGTGCGCGATTTCGTCTCCGCCGTGACCGCGGCCGGCGGCGTGCCTGGCGGGCTGCACCTGGAAACGACCCCGGACCTGGTGACGGAGTGCGTCGAGGACCCGTCGGTCGCCGACGTCGTCGGCGCGCGCTACACCAGCCTCTGCGATCCCCGGCTCAACCCGGTACAGGCGCTGCGCGTAGCGCGGGTGTGGTGTTCGCGGTGACGGCCGAGGAGTTCACCGGGCGGGTCGCCCTCGTCACCGGTGCCGCCGGCGGTATCGGCGCCGCTGTGGTCCGCACGCTCGCGGAACGGGGTTCCCGGGTCGCCGCCGTCGACCTCGATGCCGAGCGCCTGACCGGCGAGGCGCAGCGGATGCGCGGCAAGGGCTGGGACGTCACCGCGCTGCCGGCCGACGTCAGCTCCGGTGCGGCGGTCACCGCGCTCGTGCGTACGGTGGAGAACCGCCTGGGCCCGATCGACCTGCTGGTCAACGCGGCCGGGATCCTGCGACCGGCATCGGCGCTCGCCGTGCTGGACGAAGACTGGGCGGCCACCTTCGCCGTGAACGCCACCGGCGTGCTGCAGGTGTCGCGGGCGGTGGCGGCCGGGATGGTGGAGCGACGCGCCGGCTCGATCGTCACGGTGGCGTCCAACGCCGCGGGGGTGCCGAGATCCGGAATGGCCGCCTATGCGGCGTCAAAAGCGGCCGCGGTCATGTACACCAAGTGCCTCGGCCTGGAGGTTGCCCGGTACGGCGTGCGGTGCAACGTGGTGGCGCCGGGGTCGACCGACACCGCAATGCTGCGCGCGCTGTGGGCGGCGGGCGGCGACGCCCGCCAGACCATCGCGGGCAGCCTGAGCCAGTTCCGGGTCGGCATCCCGCTCGGGAAGCTCGCCACGCCGAACGACGTGGCCGAGACGGTGGCGTTTCTCCTGTCCGATCGGGCCGGCCACATAACCATGCAGGAGCTGTACGTCGACGGTGGCGCCGCGCTCGGCGTGTGACCGCGCCGACAGGTCATTGAACGGGCGGCCGTCCAGCGGGCGGCCGCCCACACCTTTTCAAGAGGAGTTGAGGAGCATGGCGATTCCCCAGATCAGCCCCTACCCGATGCCGAACGGGGCGACGCTGCCGCCGAACAAGGCGACGTGGCGCGTCGACCCGGCCCGGGCTGTGCTGCTCATCCATGACATGCAGAAATACTTCCTGGCCCCGTTCCCGGCCGACACGCAACCCACGGTCGACCTGCTGCGAAACGTCACGGCGCTGCGCGAGGGCGCGGTGCGAGCCGGCGTGCCGGTGGTCTACACCGCCCAGCCAGGCGGTATGACCGAACAGCAACGGGGGCTGCTGCGCGACTTCTGGGGTCCCGGAATGGCGGTCTCCCCGGCGCACCGCGAGATCGTCGACTGCGTCCGGCCCGCCGACGGGGACACCGTACTCACCAAATGGCGCTACAGCGCCTTCCACCGCAGCGGGCTCCGCGACCTCCTCCGTGACCGGGGTCGCGACCAGCTCATCGTCTGCGGGGTGTACGCGCACGTCGGCGTCCTGATGACGGCGTGCGACGCCTTTACCAACGACATCCAAACCTTCATGGTGGCCGACGCGGTCGCTGACTTCACCGCCGACTACCACCGGCTCGCCCTGACCTACGCCGCCGAGCGGTGCGCGGTCACTCCGACGACCGCCGCCGTCCTGGGCTGGCTGGCCGCCGAGGTGGCGGTCGGGGCCGCCGGCTGACGTCGTATCCCGGTAAACGCGAGGAGCCCGACGACCGGTCGTCGGGCTCCTCGCGTTTACCGACCCTCAGGCTGTCGCGCCGCCGTCCACCACGAGGTCGTGCCCGACGGCGAAGGCCGCTTCCGGGGAAGCCAACCACAGCACCGCGGCGGCCACCTCCTCGGTGGTACCGACGCGCCCGAGCGGAACGGCCGCGGCGATCCGCGCGTCCCGGTCGGCATCGCTCTCCCCCGGCCGGCGGGACATCGCGGTATCGGTGGCACCGGGGCTCACCGCGTTGATCCGCACATTCTCCCCGATGTACTCCCTGGCTACCGTGCGGGTGAGCACGCTGACCGCGGCCTTCGTGGCGGCATAGGCGCCGAGGCCGGGCCGACGTCCGTGCGCGCCGATGTTCGACGCCATGTTGACGATCGCGCCGCCACCGTGGGCCCGCATGTGGGCGATCTCGTACTTCAGCGCCAGGTACAGGCCGGTGAGGTTGGTCGCGACGACGGTGTCCCAGACTTCCTCGTCCAGGTCGGCGAGCGGTGCGGGCCGTCCGATGATGCCCGCGTTGTTGAATGCCACGTGCAGGCCGCCGTGCCGCTGGACGGTGGTGGCGACCAGGTTGGCGACCTCGTCGCTGCGGGTCACGTCGGCGACGACCGCGCTGGCCAGTCCTCCCTCGGAGGTGATGAGCTTGACCGTCTGGTTGAGGCTGTCGGCGCTGCGCCCGGCCACCACGACGGTGGCGCCCTCCCGGGCGAACGCCTTGGCGGTGGCCCGGCCGATGCCGGATCCGCCGCCGGTGACGAGGGCGACCTTGCCGGTGAACCGGTTGCTCATGAGCTCTCCTTCGGTTGTCGGTTACGTGGACGCAGCGCCAGGGCGGCGTAGCACGCGCACAGCGCCAACGGCGCGGCGGCGACGGTGAACGCGAAGCCGTACCCCCGGGCGACGGCGGCCGGCATGTCTACTGTGGGCAGTTGGGCAGTGGCCGTGCCTGCGACGGACACGAGCAGCGCGAGCCCCACCGTGGGGCCGATCTCCATCGCCGTGTTGACCGCGCCGGCGGCCAATCCCGCCCGGTCGGCCGGGGCGCCCTCGACGGCGGCGACGGTGGCGCCGGAGAAGGTCAGGCCGGCACCCACGGGGAAGACGACGAGACCCACCAGGAGGAACCCGCTGTGCGTGCCGCCGGCGTCAAGGCGACCCAGCAGCACCAGCCCCACGGCGGCCAGCGCCAGGCCCGCAACGGTGGCCGTGCGGGCGCCTACCCCGGCGATCAGGCGCCCGGCCAACGCACCGGTGACCAGTAACGCAGCACTGAACGGTACGAACGCGCCACTGGTCGCCAGTGGACTCAGGCCTCGTATCTGCTGGAAGTACAGGGCGAGGAAGAAGAACACCCCGGACATCGCGCCGGCGGCGAGCAGCACCGCGAGCAGCGCGGCACCGCGCCGGGCGGAGGCGAGAAACGCCAGCGGCACGAGCGGTGCCGCCGCCTTGGCCTCAACCAGAAGGAACACCGCCAGCAGCAGCACACCTGCCATCAACGGAACGAACACCGCCGGACTGGCCAGGCCGTGATCGGCGCCGGCGACAAGCGCGTAGCTGACGGCGGACAGCCCCGCAGTGATCAAGGTAGCCCCGAGGTAGTCCACCTCTGCCCGTACCGGGGTGGGCCCGGCCGGCAGCAGGCGGGTGCCGCCCACCCAGGCCATGAGGCCGACCGCGGCCGGCAGCACCATCGTCCAGCGCCAGGACGCCCAGGTGAGCACGACGCCGGAGAGCAGGGTGCCGGCGGTAGCGCCGATGCTGGCCACAGTGCCCCAGACGGCGGTCATCCGCCGGTGGGTGACCGGGTCCGGGAAGACCACCCCGAGTAGCGCCATCGCGGCCGGCGCGGCCAGCGCGGCGCCGACGCCTTGGCCGAACCGTGCCGCCAGCAGCACCGCGTACCCGGAGGCCAGCGCGGCCGCGACGGATGCCGTGGTGAACAGCGCGACTCCGATGATGAAGACGCGCCGCCGACCGAGCAGGTCGGTCAGGCGACCGCCGAGCATGAGCAGGCCGCTGAACGACAGTCCGTAGGCGGCGCTCACGAACGCCAGGTCGCCGGCGCTCAGCCCGAACTCACGCTGGATGCCCGGCAGCGCCACCGACAGCACGGTGATCGCCGCGATGAGGACGAACTGAACGGCAGCCAGCAGGAGGAACGCGGCCACCGGCCGGACAGCCGCACGGCCGGCGCCCGTGGATGTCACAACGGTCTGGTGCATGTGGACTCCCTGGTCGGTCCGAGCCAGCACGGTGCCACGATAGGTTTTCTGGAACGATCGGTCAATATCGATCAGCATCTCGATCATGCGTGAGCGCGGCCGCGCCGCCGGGACCGGCCGGAGGGGAATCGACGAACGCTCACCGCACGCGGTGTCGGCTACGCGTCACGACGGCGACTGCTCGACATGCGACTCCGGCAATCCGGCGGAGGGTGCGCCCGACGGACGCCGGTGCGGTGGTCGCCAACCAACGACTGCGGCGTCCGTCACCCTGTCCGGGTACCGCTATCCGGCCCGCCCGATCCCGTACGCGGCCAACTGCACACGTGAATTGATTCCGAGCTTGCGGTAAATGCGACGCAGATAGTAATTGACGGTGTGTGGCGACAGGTGCATCCGACCGGCGATCTGCCGGTTCGTCAGACCTTGGTTGGCCAGCCTTGCGACGTCACGCTCTCGCTCGTTCAGCCCGCTCCAGGGATCCTCGGAGCGCGACCTCCCGGCGAGTGCGAGCGGACGGCACGTTCCCTCGGTGGCCTCGGTGCCCCCGGTGGTCCGGCACGGCCCGCCGACGACGAGATCGAGGGTCGGGCGGCAGCCCTCGTCAGCCTCGCCGCCCGCCCGCGGTTCGCCGCCGGGCATGGCGGACGGCGCCGCGTCCCGGCGTCGCTCGTCAACCTCGTGCCGCAGCGCTGCCAGCACCGGGGACGGGATGGACTCGATCGCCACCCGGCGGACCAGCTCCTGCCGGAACGCCAATCGCTCCGCCACCGGTTCCAGCACGCCACCCTCGTGCAGTTCCTGCAGCACCGGCAGCAGCTCCGCGGTGGTACGTCCGAGCAGCACGGTGAGGTCACTGACGAGAAAGGACTTCCCCACCACGGCGGCGACCGCGGCGACGTGCCGGGCCGCCGGGCTCAACCTCGCGAGCCACCGCTCGACCATCTCCCGCACCCGCCAGGGCAGCTCCGGCGAGGTCAACGAGACGCCGTCCGGCCCGTACGCCAGCGCCGACTGCTCCCACAGTCCACCCAACAGCGCAAGCACCAGGCTCGAGTCACCGGCCGCCGCGCCGAGCAGGTCTCGTAGGTCGCGCGCCGGTGGCGCACCCAGCAGGCCGGTGGCCAATCGCTGGACAGAGTCTTCGTCGACCCGCCTGTCCGGCTCGGTTGACCACAAGGCCGACGGTCGCCGGTCGCCGGCGACGGCACGACGCCGCTCCCCGCCGCGGGCGGTGCCCGCCGAAGCGGCCCCGCCACCCGCCAGGGGCGTCAACCGCGTCGCCGCGCCGGCATCCGTACCGACGGTACGTAGAACGCTCGGCGCCTCGTCGTCCCAATCGTTTCCGAGATCCTCGGTACCGACCCCAACCAACACTGTTCGCCTCCGTCAATTGCAGTTCCACGGCGTCGACTGAGGCGAGCTGCCCCCCCGTGTTGACGCGTGGCGGTTCCAATCCCCGGCCTCGAAGCCGGGGTCATCAATAGAACGGGACGTGATGGATATTGTCGTCAGGTTCTTTAAATCGCTGCTCCGGGGCTCCACGACGATCTTCGGTCCAACGCCAGCAATTCCGGCCAAAGGTGCTGCCGATCAGGGCGTTGGCACGCCATTCACGGCCGATTGACGCGACCCATACTAGAACGAGGGGTCAATTATATTGCCCGACGAGCACTGCGAGTGCCTGCCGGGCCGCGTCGCGCCCCCGGTGGCGATCGGCGCCCTTACCCACCACCCGCAGCCCCTGCAGGACCACGACCAGGAATCGCGCGAGTGACAGGGGGTCGGCGTCGGGGCGCAGATCGCCCTCAACGCGCGCCCTGGACAGCGCCGTGGCGAGCGCCACCTCCAGCGTGCGCCAACTGGCCTCGACCCGGCGGGCCACCGCCTCGTTCGCGGGAAGCAGCTCCACGGCGGCGTTGACCACAAGGCAGCCTCGGCCGTCGTCCCGCTCCGTCTCCTCGACGTACCACTCGACGAGTTCACGCACGGCGGACAGGGCACGGCCCGGCCGGGACAGCCGCTCGATCACCCGGGCGTCCGTCTCGCTGACGTAGCGATCGAGCGCCTGCAGGAACAGCTCCTGCTTACTGCCGAAAGTCCCGTAGATGCTCGCCCGTCCGATGCCGAGGCGCTCCACCAGGTCGGACATCGAGGTCGCCTCGTAACCCCTCTCCCAGAACAGGTCGAGGGCGGCACGCAGCGCCTCCTGCGGTTCGAACTCCTTCGAACGGCCCATGCGATCGATGCTACTCCGATTCTGGAACGCCCGTACCAAGTATCCACGCGCGTCCGAGGCGAATCCACGACACCGCGGCGTCCGGTCGGGCGCGGTCCGAGCGCCGTGCCGGCTGCCCCGAATCCGCGTTCGTCGCTCATTGCCGCACCAGCCTCTCTCATCGGCCCGGTCGAACCACCTCTGCCGTTCGACCGGCAGCAACGAGACGGCCTCGGCGTTGCACCGGAGACCGAGCCACCCGCAACGCACCTCATCCCCCGCCGAATGGCAAACCGGCCACCCGCCCGGTCACCCGCACCGCTGACCCGCCTGCGCGAGGCGGAGGCGACGATGGTGCGGGCAGGTACCCGGCAGTGGATCCGCGGCGCGGATGCGGTCGCCCCCGGCGAGCTTCGCGTCCCGCAACGCGGCGTCGGCGCGCCGCAGCAGATCGACCATGTCGACTCCGGGAAGGAGGGCACCGCCGGCCACACCGATCGATGCCGTGCAACCGGTGACGCCAGCCCCCGAGCCGTCGTCGACGCCGACCCGGACCCGTATGCGGCTGATACCGTCGCGAATGCGCTCCGCCACCGCCAGCGCCGCGGCAGGGTACACACCAGGCAGCAGGCCCAGGAACTCATCGCCGCCGAACCGGCCGGCGAGATCCCCATCGCGGATCGAGGCACGAAGAACGCCCGCCGATGCTTGCAGAACCGCATCGCCGACCAGGTGACCGAACTCGTCGTTGACCCGCTTGAAGCAATCCAGGTCGATGATGAGCAACGCCACCGGGTGCCCCCGCCCGCGTGCGCGATCAAGCGTGTCCTGCGCGGCGTCGTCCCAACCCCACCGGTTCAACAAGCCGGTCAGCTTGTCGGTGGACCAGTAGCCCACGGGTTGCCCACACGATCGACATCGCTCGCCTCCCCCGCCCCCTCCTGGCCAACCGGTGGGTCTACGGGCCGGCTCTTCACGCGCCGCCACCGGTCGAGACGCCGCCGGTCGCGTGAAGCCGGCGAGCGCCCGGGTCGGCACCGCCATCCCCGTCGCCGCCGATTTCACCCAGGCTGACACCGACCGTCGTTTGCCGCCCATCCCGCCTCCCCGAACAAGACTCCCGCCGCCATCGCGACATGCGAAGCCACCGATGTGCGTGACGCCACAGCCGTGGCTGACACTCATTCCCCACGCGTCCCGCCCGTCACGCCGCGACGGAACCTGTGGTCCTCCGCACGTTGCTCCCGGACCGCCGCGTTGAGCCCGACGCCGCAATCAGAGTCCGATGTCGACAGGCAGCGGACTCCCCCCGATCAGCGGCCGATCGCGCTCGGCGGGCGAGGTGACGAGCCAGGAAAGCGACAGCACGTATCCAGCCTCCGCGTCGACTCGTCGAGCACGCAGGCACCGCGGCCGTCGATCCCGTAGCGGTCGATACGACGACCACGATCCCGTCGCCCCTTGCAAACGCGCCACCGGGACGAAGACATGTGACCGTCACAGCGATGGTCCTTTGTAGATGATGTGAGGGGCGGCCACCTGCGGGGCCGTGCACCGGCCGTCAGTAACCAAGACGCTGCTCCTCCACCTGCGCTCGGCTGCCGGCCATCCGCTGTAGCGGATAAGCCTGGCGACAAACGTACTCAGCGATACACAAGACGTCAACGTTGATCAATATGTTGCCGGTCGCAAACCAGAGCCCCATCCGCTAACATTGACGACTGGCGACTTCCGGACGACGTCGACCCTAAGGACGCCCCGATGGATCCCGGCAAGCATGCAGCTGAACGCAGCGAGAGTGAGCTCGGGCAGAAGATCAATCGCTTGATCGCCGCAATGTACCCGGACGAGCGGAGCCGACCCGGTTTCGCGAAACTCTCACAACACATTCGCGAAGCCACCGGCACCGCGATCTCCAGCACCTACCTGTGGGAACTGACCACGGGTCGGAAGCAGAACGTCACGCGGAGCACGTTGACGACCCTCGCGAAATTCTTCGGAGTTCCGCCGGAGTACTTCCTCGACGATCGGGTGTCAGCGCGGGTCGACACCCAGTTGGAACTCGCGGTCGCCCTGCGCAATCGAAAGGTACGGTCGATAGCCTTGCGCGCTGACGGACTGTCGGAGGAGACGCTGAACTCGATCCTCGCCATTCTCAACCATGCTCGTGAGATTGAGAAACTGGACCCCCTTGATGAAGACAATCGTCAGCCGTCAGAGCCGTCTGCCTAGTCGTCATCGAGGTGGAGCCATCCCGCCGGCCGCGCCCAACCCGGCCCACTCCTTGCGAAGCACCGGTCCGCCTTCCGTTGTCGCTCCAATTCTGCCGTCGGCCCGATGCGTGCCACCCGTACGGCCGCATCGCCGGCGCCGACCACGACGCTCACGCAGCACGCACAACCGGCATTCCCGAAGAGCCGAAGCGGCTCAGCGCAGCGAGCCGTTCACCTCGCGAAAGCGCATCGTTGAGCGCCTTGGGCTTCGCCGCTTAGAGGAATGGGCGACCAGATGACAACACGGCACATGCTCCGGAACTGCCGAGCGATCGTCGATTCGCTCACCCTGCCGCGGCCGTTCTCCGTCGACGCCCTCCTCCGCGACCTCGCCGAGCAGCGAGGACGTCCGATCAAGCTGCATGTGCTGCCGAGCAGCATCATGACGAACGCCTGCGGCATATGGGTGTCGACAGCTACCGGTGACGAGATCTTCGTCGAAGAAGAGACAACGGCGTTTCACCGGGAACACATCATCCTGCACGAGGTGTGCCACATACTGTGCGATCATCGCACGAACCACATGGACGACTCCGCCATGTTCTCCGACCTGCTCCCTGATCTCAATTCGGACCTGGTGAAGCGGCTCCTGGCACGCACCAGCTACACGAGCCGACAGGAGCAGGAGGCCGAGCTTCTCGCCAGCCTCATCCATGCCACGGGGCGCAGCCGTTCCGGGCCGCCGTCACGCGGGGTACGTGGCGCACTGGAATTAGCTCTCGGAATTCGCGAGTAGGAGACGATGAGCATCTCTTCGGTCTACAGGTTCGGCACCGATGTGGAACTGATCGGCGCGGCTGCGCTCTGGCTGGTGCTGATTTTGCGAATTCCCTCCGCCCGTCGCTCCCGCCAGCAACGGATGCTGTTGTTCGCCGCGGCGGGTCTCGCCGGGTCCATCACCGTCTACCTCGACCCCGTGTCCGCCGCGCTCAAGGGGACGTTCGTCTTCGCCGAGAGCTGCGGCCTGTTCATGAACATCTGGGGGGTACTCAGCTCGGCGCTGATTCTGGACTTCGTCCTGGCCGCGACCTCCGGCCGCCGGGCTCGATTGATCTACCTCCTCACGGCCGCGGTGACCGCGACACTGATCGTTCTGAACTTCACGATCGCGCCCCACTCCGGGTGCGTCACCTCGGTGGTCGTGCCGTGGTACAGCCCATTCTGGTGGCTGCTGATCTTCACGCACCTGGTCGCGACGGTGCCGTGCGCGGCCCTGTGCGCGCGCTACAGCTACCAGGCGCGGGAAGACCGCAGCCTCAGGACCGGACTCCTGCTGCTCGCAGCGGGCTTCGCCTCCTCGACGTTGTTCTGGTCGGTGGTCCTCGGGTTCCTACTCACCCGCCTGCCCTGGCTCGGCGCCATCTTCCCCCTCAACATCGGAGTCACGGCCTGGCTGATGACCGCAGGCGTGTCCCTCCCCCTGATGCTTTCGCTGTACCGCCAGACCTGGAACGCCATCGCGCTGTGGCGCCTCTGGCCGCTGTGGCGCGATCTCATCGAATCGGTTCCGCACGTCGCGCTGGACAAGCCGGGAGCGCGAATCCGCCAACTGCTCGGGCGGCCAGGCTCCGTCTACCTGCGCCTCTATCGGGTCGTGATCGAGATCCGGGACGCCATGCTGGTCTTGAGCGATTACACAGGCGCCGAGGACGTGGCCCGTGCCCGTGCCCACGTGGCCGGATGCGACCTGTCGGAAGACGAGGTCGACGCAGCGATCACCGCGTGCTGGTTGGAGCGCGCCAGGCAGAACCGGGCGAACGGCGTCGCCCGCGGGCACGGTGCGGCCGCTTTCACCGCCCAGCAGGGCGACGACCTCCCCAGCGAGGTCCACTCGTTGGTCAAGGTCCAGCGCGCCCGCAGGTCGCCGCTGGTCCGCTCGTTCATATCACCCCAGGCCGACGCGAAAGACCAGCCGGCCGGGCGCGTCCAGCCCGAAACGACGAGGAGTTGACGAGCCACCGATGACAGACCAGTCCGTAGTTGACGGCGGGTACAGCACCGGTATGCACAGCAAGGATTCGCCCGGCGAACGGGATCGGTTGGATGCCATACAGCGCAATGTCGACGGCTTCACCATGAAGATCATCGAAGAACTGGGCGTCGAGCCGTCCTCCCACTGCCTGGAACTGGGCGCGGGAGCCGGGTCGATCGCGTACTGGCTGGCCGACAGGTGCGCGGACGGCCGTGTGGTCGCCGTTGACATCGACACCCGGTACCTGGACCCGCATCGTGCCCGCAACCTGGAGATTCAACAGGCCGACATCACCGCCGACACCTACGACCCGGGCCGGTTCGACCTGATCCACGCGCGTTACCTGCTATGCCACCTGCCCGAGCGCGATGCGGTTGTCGCGCGGGCCGCCACGTGGCTCAAGCCGGGCGGATGGCTGGTCCTCGAGGAGCCGTACCATCTCCCGGCAGACACGTCACCCTTCCCGCTGGTCCGCCACCTCATGGCGGCCTACCAGCAGAAGTACGCCTCGCACGGCGCCGACCTGACCTGGGCGCGAAGTATCCCGGCCGCGCTGGCGAGGAACGGACTGACCGAGGTGTCCTTCACCGGCAACCTCGGTTGCATGGGCTGTCTCGGAAGGGACCGATGGGCTCCTCTCATCAAGCAGGCCGGCCCGTCTCTCGTCGCGGACAACCTCGTCACGGAAGCCGAACTCGCCCAGTTCTTCACGCTGCTCGAGGATCCTGAGTTCGTCGACATCCCGCAGGTGACGATCTCGGGTTGGGGACGCCGGCCGACGTGACCGTCCCAGTGAAGACTGAGCCTCCGCAACCCGCGCCCTGCCCGTCCACGGATGCGCCCAGGTCGGCGCATCCGTGAACGGGCGCGCCCGCCTGTCGTACCCCACGATGGACGGGTGATGTTGTGCTGGCCGACCCTACGGCGGGAGATGAGTGTCTCGGGTCCGCGCACCGCCGATGACGTCTGGGACCGCTACGTCCGGCCCCGACGATGGCCGGAGTGGTCCCCGCAGATCCGCTCGGTCGACTACCCACGCGATCGGCTGGCGCCGGGAACGTGCGGCGTCGTGCACGGACCTGTGGGAATTCCGATCCACTTTCAGGTCATCGATGTCTCGGACTCCGGGCCGGTGCGCGCCTGGTCGTGGACAGCCTCAGTGGCCGGGGTGAAGTTGACCCTGTGGCACACCGTCGAGGCCACCGCGACCGGTACGAGGACCGGTCTGACGATCGACGGCTTTGCTCCCGCAGTGGCCGCCTACCTGCCGGCCGCTTGGTGGGCGTTGCGCCGGCTCGTGCACTGACCCTGAACGCGCGGGCGGCCGAGCGCGAGAAGCGAGGACGCCGAGTTCACGCCTGGCGGTACGGTGCACCCGGTGCCCGCGGGTGTCGTGGAAGACGTGATCTCCGCACACTCCTTCGAAGAGATCGTGGCCCTTATCCGCGGCACGCAGAGGGGCGGTTCATTAGCAACTTTGCAGATCGTCCCGGCCGACCGGATCGCCGCCAAGCTGCGGCTCGTGCGGCGCCCGAATCCCCAGCGTCCTCTGGTTTCTTCCATGTGCGTCGCACCGCGGACCGCGCCGAAACGACGACCGCCTCGACGACACGCCCGGCCCGCGCTGCCGTCAGCGCGCAACTCCGGCGATCACTACGCCCAGCCATCGACGACGGTTGCGATCTGCGGTCAACCGCTGCCGAGCAGGGCGCGCAGGCGTTCGAGTGGATTGCGGTGGAGCAGTCGCGTCGCGACGATGTGACCGGACGCGCCGGACAGTCCCGGACCGGGGTGGGTCGCGGCCCCGATGTGCCAGAGCGCCTCGACCGGTGTCTGATGGCCCGACGGAAGTGGCAGCGGCCGCCACAGCAGGAACTGGTCGAGCGTGCAGGCCCCGGAGTACGGGTCACCGTGCACCAGGTTGGGGTTCTCCCGTTCCAGGTCGGCGGGGCTGAGCACGGCGCGGGCCAGCACCGCCCGGTCGAGGTTGGTCACCTGCTCGCCGAGCTGGGCCAGCACCCGGTCGGCGTACGCCTCGACCAGCCGTTGCGTCCACGTGCCGTCGCCGACGTCCAGTTCGCCACCGGCGTCCGCGGTCGGCCGGTACGGGGTCTCCAGCAGCTGGATCCACAGCACCGCGCCGCCGTCGGGTGCCCGCGACGGATCGAGCACCGTCGGCTGCCCCGCCGCGATCGACGGCCGGGCCGGCAGCACACCGCGCCCCGCCTCGCCGACGGCCTTGCGCACCCCGTCGAGGCCCGGCGTCACGTGTACCAGGGGCACCCCATCGAGCCGGCTGTCGCGCCAGCGCAGCGGTTCGCGCAGCGCCGCGTGGATCTGCATGTCACCGCGTCCCCACCGGTAGCGCTTCGCGGCTTCCCGGACCGCCGACGGCAGCGCGACGTCACGTAGCAGCCCGAGGTACAGCGCCTGCGGCGTCGTGCTGGCCAGCACCGCCCGCCGCGCGCCGTAGCCGGTCGCGTCGGCGGTCACCACCGCCACCGCACGCCCGTCTCGCACCACGATCCGGTCCACGGCGGCGCCGGTGTGCAGCTCGCCCCCGTTTTCGCGCACGACGGACGCCAGCGCCTCCACCAGGGTGACGCCTCCACCGACCGGTACGGGCAGGCCGCCCTGGACCGTCGCCGAGACGATCACCTTGAGGATGAGCGCCGACCCGGTGTCGTCCGGACCCATACCGTTGTGGTTGATCCACGGCGCGAACAGCGCCCGCGCCGGCTCGCCGCGGAAGGTCCGCTGCAGCCAGGTGGTCGCCGGCTCGAGCGCCGACTGGACAAAGGCCAGCGACCCGCGGACCTTCATCGACAACAGCGCCCGCAACCCGAGCCGCACCCCCGCCGTGGACCACAGCTCCGCGCCGAGCGCCCCGAAGGCGAGCCTCGACACGGCGGCGAACTCGCCCATCTCCCGCCGCCACGCCGCGCCGTCGCCGTCGGCGCACCGGTCCAGCTCGGCGACCAGGGCCGCCTCATCGGTACTCAGCACGGCCGCCGCACCGGTCGCAGTCGCGACGCCGGTCGGGGTGGCGGTGTTGCGGTAGACCAGACCTCGCCGGTCGAGTTCGTGCTTGAGGTCCGCGTACGCCGGCCCGCCGACGAACAGCGGATGCCAGCAGGAGAAGACCTCGTGCCGGTACCCGGGCGCGGTCAGCTCGGCTGTCCGGATCGCACCGCCGAGCACCGCGCTCGCCTCGAGCACCACGACGTCCCAGCCGGCACGGCTGAGCATCGCCGCCGCAACGAGCCCGTTGATCCCGCTGCCGATGACGATCGCGTCGCAGACCCGCATGACCAGGTCCTTCCCCTCGACAGCCGATCCACCCCCCGAACCCCGCTCGAGCCACCGACTTCCCGAGTGCGCGACCCGGTGGGCAAATGACCCAGGCCACGCCTGAACAGCGATCGGCCTTCATGGCCGACCGACCGAGCGCCGAGGGACACGAACCAGCCGGCGGTACCGCCAAGGCGCACGCTGCGATGCTGAACTGCCTCAAGGCCGCCACCGACGTACCGCGTAACGCGTACCGCTGTCGCCGTACGCGTCGGCGCCGAGGCCCGCCGCTCTTCCCCGTACGCGTCGGACAAGAGCGCCTCCCAGCCGACCATCTGCCACTGGCCGCCGCGATGGCCGGTCGGTTCAGCGGTTGGGGTACCGGCAGGCCGCCCGACCAGCCGCGTCGAGCTGCGGCGGAGGCTGCGTCGATGGCGTCAGCTCGCCGGAGCCGCCACCCGTCGTCACCTTGACATCCATCGCCTTGGTCGGTCCTTCGCCGCCCAGGCAGGCTACGGCGGCCAGGGCGACCTGTTCACCCGGGTGGAGCACCGCCCGCAGCGGGCCCGGTCGCCACGCCGCCTCGAAGGCCGGTGCGCCGGTGACGGCCAGCCCGACCTGGTGCCACTCTCGACGCTCCGGCTGGTCGGAGTCGGCCGCGTAGTAGGCGGCGAAGCCCACCAGATCGACGTGCCGGCCGGTGGCCTGCAGGCGTAGGCTGCCGGGCTCACCGGGGTCGGGAGCGCCGGTGAGGCTGACGGCGTCGGGGGCCGGTCGCTCCCGGGGACAGTGCGACAGCCGCAGGTCTGCCGGCGGGTTGCCGTGGACCACGGCAGACGCGATGACCCCGCCCCCGTCAACGGTGAACCACCGGACGTCCGGTATCCCGGCTGTCGGGTCGTTCGCCTTCTCACCGATGCAGAAGCCGGTGAATCCGACGGCGCACCCGGGCGGCACGGTCGACAGCACCGGCGCGTCGAGCGCGGCGCCGTTGCGGATCCGCGTCCCGCTGGCGTACGTGGTGCCGATGAATCGTGCCGAGCGTCGTACCTCGGGGCAGCCCGGGGCTGGCGCGGCCGTCGGCGTGGCGGTGCGGGCTCGGGAGGTCACCGCGTGGATGACCACTGCGATGGCGAGGGCCGCCAGCGCGCCCAGGGCCGCTACCAGGGCGACGACCCGCCCGGGCCAGCGCCGGCCCGCCCGGTCCGGTGACGGCGCGGCAGGCTCGGGGGGCACGGCGCGGCCCGCGTGCTCGGCAGGCTCGGGGGGCACGGCGCCGTCCGCGTGCTCGGGGGGCCCTGCGGGCGTGACGGGCTCCGGTCTCAGGGCGGCGTCGAGTTCGATCCACCGCTCCCGCCACAGGTCCGGATCGCCGCCGCAGGCGCCGACGAAGGCGAGCACGACGTCCAGGCTCGGCTTGCGCGTCCCACCCGCGGCCTCCGACAGTGTGGTCGCACTGTACCCGGCGGCCTTCGCCAGCGCCCGGTAGGTCGGATTTCCAGCTTCCACGCGTAGTTTGCGCAGCTCCTGCGCGAAGCGTGGCAGCGGCCCAGCGGTGGGATCGATCGGCCGTTCCTGGCGAGCCACATCGCGTCCTTTCCATGCCGTGCCGCTGCCGGTCAATCAACTCCGGCCGATTGTACGGAATTGATTGACAGTCGCCGATCACCTGTCGGCAACCGCACAGTCCACAGAGGAGGAGAGATGAGGTCGGGGTGCCGGTAGGGACGTACCGGCACCCCGAGATGAACGGCGGACCCACCCGGTGGGGCAGGTGACCGTCAGGAGAGGGCGATGTCCCGGTAGTAGTGGTGCAGGATCGTCCGGAAGTCCTTGCCCGCGGCCGCGAGGTCACGCGAGCCGTACTGCGACATCCAGTTCCCCTCCACCCAGCCACCGCAGGCGGTCGTCGTCGAGCAGTAGTGCGCCGCCAGGATGTTGCCGCTGCGCGTCATCCGGGTCGACCAGGTGCGGTCGACGGCAGACGACGTCGACGCCAGGGCCGACGACGGCTTGTACACCTGGTCGGCGGTGTCGTCCCGGACGTCGTAGCACTGCCCGCCCGGGGTCTTCCGGGTCGAGTGCAGCGCCCAGTACCAGGCGTAGCTCTTGACGGCGACGGCTCCGGCGTCCAACGAGGCGTTCGGCCAGCTCGGCACCCACTCATTCGGGAGGACGTTCTTGACGTACGTCTTGAAATCGACCCGGTCCACCTTCCCCAGACTGACCCGGTAGACCAGGATCGAGGTCGGCGGCGTGGTGTTGGTGCCGTCGGTCCTGCATCCCGTCGGCGGCGCCCCGCCCAGCAGCTCGTGCGAGGCGTTGTTGTTCTTCAGCGTGGCGTTCAGGTTGCCCTTCGCACCGGGCGCGAAGTCCTGGTAACTTCCGGCGAAGTTGCTGTTGAAGTAGACCCGCACCGTCTTGCTGGTGCGGTTCCACACCGACGCCGCGTTGTTCTTCACGCACAGGCCCTGGCCGTTGCCGGCGCCCTTGAACTCGTAGCAGGACGGCTGGGTGGTCCCGTAGTCGTCCTGGGAGTCGGTGAAGTCGGAGACCGAACCGGCCTGGTTGCTGTTGAAGTAGTAGCAGAACTCGCCGCTGTCGCAACTGCCGTCGCGGTCGGCGGCGAATGCCACGCCGGGCACCACCGTGACGCCCGCGAGCGCCGCCACGACCACGGCGAGGATGCCGAATACCTTCCTGCGGATGTTCATCTCTGCAACGCCCTTCAGAAGTGGAGCATCCACTGGAAGTCACGCTCGGCCTGGCTGACATGTACGTGCGAGCGCGTGCCGTACGCGTGCACGTTGTTCCAGTTGTATTCCTCGACATCGAAGGAGCCGTCGCTGTAGACCTTGTTCACGTACGCGACGTGGCCGTACTGGCCGTGAGTGTCGTTGACCGCGATCGCGCCGACCTTCGGTGTCTTGTTGACCGTCACGCCGATGGCCCGGGCGGCGTTGTCCCAGTGCTCGGCGTTGCCCCAGGTGACTCCCCCGTAGGAGTTGCTGAAGTTCGGGACGCCGAGCCGGCTCGCGATCCGGTACGCGGCGAAGGCGGTGCAGTTGTTCTGCGCGAAGCCGCGCGGGTTGCCGTCGTAGTCGTTGCGCGGGGTCTGCGCGCCGCCGCCCCCGTTGCTGCCGATCATGTGCGAGGCGTTGTTGTTCTTCAGCGTGGCGTTGAGGTTGCCCTTGGCGCCGGCCGCGAACGACTGGCTCGCCCCGCCGTAGTTGCTGTTGAAGTACACGGTCACCGTCTTGCTGGTGCGGTTCCACACCGACGCCGCGGTGTTCTTCACGCACAGGCCCTGGCCGTTGCCGGCGCCCTTGAACTCGTAGCAGGACGGCTGGGTCGCCCCGTAGTCGTCGACCGATCCGGTGAAGTCGGAGACCGAACCGGCCTGGTCGCTGTTGTAGTACAGGCAGAACTCACCGCTGTCACAGACCCCGTCGCGGGACGCCGCGAGCGCGGGCGAACCGGTGGCCAGGAGGGAGGAGGTGGTGACGGCCAGCGCGGCGCCGGCGACGGTGAGAGCCTTGCGAAAGTTCAACATGGGGTTCCTCTTACGTAAGGTCATGAATGATCGGTGGTTCGGTGTGCCTCGGGCGCCGGATCAGTGCATGCGCTGGTACTCCTCCCAGGTGTGGATCGGGACCCGTGGCCCGTCGTCCGGGCCCCGGTTCGCCAGGCCGTTCAGGCCGAGGTAGTAGTCACCGGTCTGGTGTTGGGCCTGGCTGGACAGGTCGGTGTCATTGATCGCCGCGGCATGGATGTGCCACGGCCAGTCGCCCTGGCTCGGGTCGCGGACCCAGGCGGCGAAGCCGACCTGCCGCAGAGCGCGGGCGACCGCGGTGCGGGTAGCGGCGGACATCCCGGTGACGGCGACGTCGACGACGCCGCCGCCGTCGTGGGTGCCGGCCGAGGTCGGGTCGCCGCCAGGGTTGTACGAGCCCTGCTGGAGCACGAGGCGGAAGCCGAGCAGACGCTCGGCCTCGGTGAGCATCGCCTGGGTACGGGCGTCGACGACGTACCCGTCGCGCTGGACCCGCGCGCCCGCGCTGATCGTGTGGGTGACCGTGAACCGGTTCTGCCCGAGCTTGGTCAGCGACGCCGCGCCGGGCAGTCCGTTGGCGGCCAGCCCCGTGTACCCGAGCGAGCGCTGGTAGGCCGCGTACGCCGAGACGGTCTCGGTGCCGAAGTACCCGTCGACCCAGCGGGCGTCCAGGAGGTGCCGGGACTGGAGCGCCTGCTCGACGGCCAGGACGGCGGCCTTCGCGCCCGGGGTCAGCGTGTGGTCGGCGCGCCTGGGGTCGATCTGGGCAGCCAGGACGGTCGCTTCCATGTCGACGGTGGGCAGTGCAGCGGCGGGCGTGGCCGGCCGTGCTGTGGCATCGGACGACGCCGCTCCGCGGGTCGCGGCGGACGCCGATGCCGCGCTCAACGCCACGCCACCTACCACCGTGAAGGCCGCGAGCAGCCCCGTTGCGGTGGCCCGGATCCTTGTCACCTTCATGCCTTACTTCCTCCTACGTCGTGTGGTTGAACGTCTGCCGCGACCCGGTCCCGGTCGGGGGTCAGCACCGGGTATCGGTCTCGGCCTTGGCCACGTCGGGGAAGAAGCCGACGGCGCGGGTGCACGCGGACAGCGTGTTGGTGCCCGAGGACCACACCTCACTGCCGCCCCCGCAGCGCAGGCCGTTGAGCGTCATGTCGTTGCGATTGGCGATGGCGGCGCACACGGTCCAGCCACCGTGCGTGCTGCGGTACGACTGCCAGACGTAGGTGTAGCCGTAGTTCTTGCCGCACCCCTTGAACTGCTTCACCGACGCCGCGGTCTGGCCACCGACCTTCACGTATGCCGTACTGCCGATCTGGACCGCACCCGGACAGCCGGGTGCCGACTCGGCCGGCGCCGCCCACCCCGTCGTACCGGCCGTCGCCAGTGCCATGACCGGACCTGCCATCAGAGCCGCCAGGTACCCGCTCGTTCGCTTCATCTCGTTCGGCCCTCTCTGCCGTCGGGTGCGTGCGGCGTACCGCCATCCCCGCAACGGGGACCAGCGGGTCGACCGCGTGTCGGCCCCTATTGCTACGGGCCGCATTGATTGATCGACACCACTGCGACGGTGGATCAATCAACTCCGCACACGGGTGACGGGCGGGCGGGTCCGTGATCGATGCGACCGCGCGGCATCCGGGCCGGTCCGAGGCCTGTCGACGGGATGAACTCAAGCGATCGCGACCGACGGGGAGCGTCAGTGTCCTCGATGCGGTCTTCGATGACCCTCGAGGCTTCAACGTCCACGCGTGTGCCGGGCAAGAAGACACGCCACGCCCGCGGCGAGCGCCCCGATCGCGTAGCTGGCGGGCACGCCGAGGACGTCCACCACCACGCCGCCGACCGGGGTACCGGCTGAGGAGCCCACAAGCGTGGCGGTGGCGAGCCACGCCTGGGCCTCCGACAGGCGTCCGTCGGGCGCCGCGCGGTCGACCTGGCCCATGACGACGATCAGGGACGGGGCGATGCAGAGCCCGGTGAGATGCAACAGGAGCAGGACGACGAGCAGGGGCGCGCCCGCCCGCAGCGCCAGCGGTACGGCCAGCAGCCCGATGGTCACCACCCCGAGCAGGACCGGCAGCGCCCGCCGCTCAGCCGAAGGCGTCAGGTGGCGGGTGCCGAAAAGCACGCCGCCCAGCGCGCTGCCGCCGGCGATCGCGGTGAAAAGCAGCCCCACCCGGCTGGCATCGTGGAGAACCTCGCGGGCGGTGGCCGCGAGGGCGGTGTCAGTGATGCCGAAGGCCACCGCCAGCGCGGTGCCGACCGCGAGCGGTCCGATCAGGCCCTCGAACCGGGGCCGGTCCGGGTCGACGGCACGCACCACGGCGGTCGGCCGAACGGCCCGCGCGGCGTCCGTGGCGGCGTAACCGATACCGCCGACGACCTGCAGTAGCGCCGCCAACAGGACGGGAGCCGCCGGGCTGAAGCGGGCGAGGACGAGCCCGACTATCACCGGGCCACCGACGAACAGCACCTCGACAGCGGCGGCGTCCAGGGCCAGCGCGGACCGCAGAGCCGCTCCCTCGCCGAGCATGCTCCGCCAGACCGCCCGGGCGGCTGGGGTCACCGGTGGCAGCGCACCCCCGGCGAACAGCGCGACGACCGCGAGCACGGCGAGCGGCACCGTGGTACCCGGAAGCAGCGCGAGGGCGGCGACCAGCACGGCGCAGACCGCCGAGCCGACCGAGACGAGCCTGGACTGCCCACGCGCGTCGATGGCGCGACCCCACACCGGGGAGCCGACCGCCGTCCCGACGGCGAAGGTTCCGGCGACGATCCCGGCCGCGGCGAAGGAGCCGCGTTCGGCCCGCACCAGCAGTACCAGCCCGATCGGGACCATGGACACCGGAAGGCGCGCCACCAGCGAGAGCAGCAGCACGGACGCCGCGCCTGGCCGGCGCAGCAGCCGCCGGTACCCGGCCAGCCCGGGATGCGGGCTCACGCTGCCACCACCCCGGCGTTCACTGTCAGCCGCCGGTGCGGGTCAGGGACGATGGCGCGGGGCGTACGTACCCGCACCACCACGACCTCCTCGCGACGCCTACTTGCCCATGCCCTCGGTGAGGCCACGCAGGAACTGCCGCTGGCCGATGAGGAACAGCACGATCATCGGTACCGCCGCGATGGTCAGTCCGGCCAGCTGCACCGGCCAGTCGGTGAGTAGCCGGCTCTGCATGTCCACCAGGCCGACCGGCAGCGTCTTCAACGAGTCGCGGCTGATGAAGACCAACGCGAACGCGTACTCGTTCCACGCGAACAGCGCCTGCAGGAGGGCCGCCGAGACCAGGATCGGTCGGCACATCGGCAGGGTGATGCGCCAGAACGCCTGGTTCTGCGTGGCACCGTCCATGAGGGCCGCCTCATCCACCTCCCTCGGCAGGTCGATCATGTAGGCCCGGACGAGGAAGGTGGTGAATGGGATCCGGAACGCCGTGTAAAGGACGATCAGGGCCCAGTAGGTGTCGAAGATGTGGATCGCCTGCAGCAGGCGGAACAGCGGGATGATCGCCACGGTGGGCGCCAGCATCAACCCGCCGGTGACCAGCAACAGCACGGGTTGGGAGAAGGGCATTCGGACCCGGGTGAGCCCGTAAGCGGCCCAGGCCGAGATCAGCGTCGTGGTGATGATCGAGATGCCCGTGACGACGATGCTGTTGCGGAAGTAGTGCAGTACCCCGGCGTGCCAGGCCTTGACGAAGTTGTGCCAGCGCAGCTGGCTCGGCAGCCCCCATGGGTGGCCGAAGACCTCGGCGTTGTCCTTGAAGCTGCTGAGCACCATCCAGATCAGGGGGTACACCACGACCACCACGAGGGCGACGAGGACGGCCCAGCCGAGGATCCGGACGAGCAGGCGCAGCGGGGTACGGGCGTCCCACCGGCGGGCGGCGGCGGTCCCGGTCGTCGTGGCGGTCTCCCGTCCGGTACGGGAGCCGGCCCGGGTGGGCGCCGACGGGGCGCTCGGCGTCAGGTTCACCATTCGACCCTCCTGCGCCTGGTCACCGCGAGCTGCACGACCGCGACGACGAAGGTGATGACGAAGATTACGGTGGCGATCGTGGCCGCGTAGCCCATGTCGTCGGCGAAGAAGGCACTGCGGTACAGCAAGGTGTTGAGCACGTGGCTGGAGTTGTCCGGCCCACCGGCGGTCATGACCATCACTTCGTTGAAGACGAGGAAGGCGCCCGAGACGGTGATGATGACCAGCAGCGTCGTCATTTCGCGGACCATCGGCACCGTGATCGTGAAGAACGACCGCACCGGTCCGGCGCCGTCGACCCGTACGGCCTCGTAGAACTCGCGCGGGATGCGCTGGATCGCCACGACGAACAGCACGGCGGTGTATCCGATGGACTGCCACTGGCTCATCGCGATGATGCTCCAGATGGCGGTGGACTTCTCGCCCAGCCAGGCGTGGCTCCAGGAGCCGAGGCCGACCGCGCTCAGCGCGCGGTTCACGAGGCCGAACTGCGGGTTGTACAGGAACGAGAACAGGATGCCCGCGACGGTGATCGAGATGGTCGCGGGGATGAAGTAGACGGTACGCAGGAAGCCGCGCAGCCGCTGGTGCACGAACTCCTCGAGCACCGCTGCCAGGACGAGGGCGAAGCCGACCTGGACGATCAGCGAGACCACCGCGTACATCGTGTTGTTCCACAGCGCGGTCCAGAACACGTGGTCATGGAACGCGGTCGTGTAGTTGTCGAGCCCCACGAAGACGGGATGGGGCGAGAACGCGTTCCAGGAGAAGAAGCTCAGTCGGACGTTCTCGACGATGGGGTAATAGACGAACACCAGCAGAAGGGCAACGGCGGGCGCCACCCACACCAGGGTCCGCCAGCGGTTGAGCAGTGCTGTCACGTCTTGCGCACCTGCCTAACTGGACCGTACGGGGGCGGGATCCGGGCCTCCCGCGCCATGCAACCGTGGGTGGTGCCGGGCGGGGTCGGGTTGACCGTCCCCGCCCGGCTCGCCGGCCGTGGTTAGCCGACCTGCTTCTTGGCCTTGGCGGCCGCGTCCTGCACGCCCTTCATGACCTGCTCGGGCGTCTTGTCGCCGCTGAGCATGCCTTCGACCCCGGACAGGTAGGCGTCGGCGACCGTGGCCTGGGTGACGGTGTCGAGCCAGATCGCGAACTGGCTGGCCTCGTTCATGTCCTTGAGGGTGTCGACCAGTTGCGGGAAGGCGTTGTCGTTGGTGACCGAACCGGAGACCGGGCTGAGCCAGCCCAGCTCCTTGACCATCTTCGAGGCGTTCTCCTGGTTGCTGAAGAACTTCAGGAAGTCCACGGCCAGGGCGGCCTGCTTGCTCTTGGCGTTGACCATGAAGCCGTCCGGGGCGCCGGTCAGGGCCTTGGTGTCACCGGCCGCCGACGACGACGGGGGCAGGCGCATGAACGACCAGTTGTCGGCGGTCTCCTTGGGTGCGCCGCCGGCCACCGTCATGACCTTGAATTCGAGCGACTCCATGTACTGCATCGCGGCCTTGCCGGAGACCAGGTTGGCCTGCGCGGCCTCGTGGGCCAGGCCGTTGGCTCCGGAGTTGCTGCACGTGTCGGCGAGCGACTTGAACTGCTGCAGCGCGGTGACGTAGCGCTGGTCGGTGAAGGCGCCCGTCTTCGGGTTGTAGTCCTTGGCGAGCTGGTCGCCCGGCACGTCGTACGCGTTGAGCTGGGTGATGAAGTGGATCGCCGGCCAGCCGTACTGGTTGCCGAAGGCGATCGGGGTGTAGCCGGCGGCCTTGAGCTTGCCGCAGTCGGTCAGCAGGTCCTCGAAGGTCGCGGGCGGGTTGTCGATGCCGGCCTTGGCGAAGGCGGTCTTGTTGTAGACCAGGTACTTGCCGTCGAGGTCGATCGGCATCCCGTAGTACTTGCCGCTGTCGGAGAAGGCCTTCAGCGACGCCGGGGCGAAGGTCTTGCCCCAGGCCGTGTCGGGTCCGATGACCGAGCTCAGGTCGGCGGCGAGGCCGGCCCGGACGAACTTGTTGGCGAAGTCGCCGGCCCAGCTGAAGTAGATGTCGGGCAGCTGGTTCGCGGCCGACAGTACCCGGATCTTGTCCTTGTACGGCTGGTCGCCGACCTGCTGGAGGTCGATCGTCACCTTCGGGTTGGCGGCCTGGTACGCCTTGGTGATCTCCACGAAGTACGGGGCGTACTGCGGGTCGGCGAACTTGGTCACGATGGTGAGCTTGCCGCTCTTCTCACCGGTCAGGTTCAGCTGCGGGGCGGGGGCGGAGCCGCTGCCGTTGCCGCCGCCACCTCCGCATCCAGCCAGCGCGAGTAAGGCGGCCGCGGCGGCGGCTACACCACCGCGCAGCAGGCGTGTACTCATGGGTCCTCCGATGGGCTGCATGTGGTCGTGGTCGGGTGGGTTGCGGGTGGTGCGGTGTCACGCCCGTACGGGAGAGGGTTCTCCGTCCGCGTCGAGCGCTGTCTCGTAGCCGAAAGCGCCGTGCTGGGCGCAGGTGGCGGTGGCGTAGGTGGTCGCCGCGCGCAGCGCGGCGTGGTCGGGCTCGCCGCCCGCGAGGCCGACGAGCAGGCGGGCGATGAGGGCGTCGCCCGCCCCGAGGGTGTCCACGACCGGTCCGGTGCCGGCCGGTGCCACGGCCAGACCGTCGGGCCCGAGGAGTACCGCGCCTTGGGCGCCCCGGGTGACGACGGCGCGGGCCGGGCCGAGGGCGCGGACGCGGCGGGCCAGCTCGACCGCCTCGGCCTGCTCGCCCTCGGGCCGGGACATGATCGCGATATCGACGTGTAGAGCCAGTTCGGCGATGTAGTCCCAGGGACGCTCGGAGAAGTCGAAGGAGAGCAGCCGGCTGGCGCGCGCCAGGAGGGGAAGGTCCTCCTCCGTCATGGAGCATTCACCGGTGTGGACGACATCCGCGACGGCGGCCGTGGCGAGGTCGGCCTCCCGCACCCGGAACCGGGACACGCCCAGTTCGCCACTTCCGAACACGCGGTTGCCGTCGACGATGTGGACCACCGCGTAGGCGTTGGGTCCGTCCACGACCCGAACGAGGTCGAGGTCCACGCCCTCCGTGCCGAGCGCACGGTACAGCAGCCGGCCGGCGCGGTCGGTGCCCAGTGCGCCCACATAGCCGACGCGGGCGCCGCAGCGCACCGCGTTGACGGCGACGTTGACCGCGTTCCCGCCCGGGAACATCACGCCCAGGTCGGGGTAGCAGTCGACGACGTTGTCGCCGACGGTCAGCAGGTGCACGGAGGGGGTCACGGGCCTCTCCTCGGGTCGGTGCCGCAAGTATGAGAAGGTTCTCAACTTCGGCGTGGACGGACGGTACACAGGAACCGAGCGGTTCCTCAAGGGACTGTTGGGTAGCAATTGCCGGGTGTTGACCGGGTGGACAGCAGGTGCCGTTCCAACAGCGGCACGAGGTCGACCAGTTCGTCGAGGGCGGGTACGCCCGGACGGGCCAGCCGGGCGCGCGGATGCACCCCGCCGGTGAAGGCGAAGGTGCGCATGCCGGCCGCGACGCCGGCCTCCACCCCGAACGGGCTGTCCTCGACCACCCAGCACTCGCCGGGGTCGACCCCGGCAGCGGCCGCCGCGGCCAGGTAGACGTCCGGCGCCGGCTTTCCCCGCGCCACGTCGTGCGCGCTGTGCACCCGGCCGGTGAACCGATCGGCGAGGCCGGTCAGCTCGAGGGTTCTGGCGATGTGCGCCCGGTCGCTGTTGGAGGCCAGCCGGTACGGCACGCCGAGACCGTCGAGGGCGTCGAGGACCTCCACCGCCCCGGGCACCGGCCGGAGCTGCTCGAGGGCGACCGCGAAGAGCTCGTCGTGGCGGCGCGACCAGTCGGCGGGGGGCGGGCCGCCCACCACGCGGGCGACCTCGTCGGTCCAGTGCTGCTTGCTGCAGCCCACGAACCGCTCGACGAACTCCGCTTCGGTGAGGGTGACGCCCAGGTCGGCCAGCATCCGACGACCCACCTGGACGCCGATCCGCTCACTGTCGACGAGGGTCCCGTCGCAGTCGAACACGATCAGCCGTGGCGGCATGACGCCTCAGTACTCCACTTTGAACATGTATCGGCGGGTCTCCAGGTCGTGCCCCCGCACCGACTCGTAGTGCTGCGCGAGCCGGCTGGCGAGCGCACCCACGACCAGCGGGGACAGGTCGGGGCGCAGGGAGTCGGGCACGCCCGGCAGGTCGAGGCCCTTGACGTCGATCACCTGATGCTTGGGGGCGTAGGTCTCGAGGAACGTGCGGGCCCGCTCCCCCATGGGTCGGCTGGCGTCCTCACCCAGCCAGAGGATGACGGCCGAGTCCTGGTCCACGGTCTCGAAGGCGCCCTGGAAGAACTCGCCGCTGTTGAATCCCGCGGCCAGCTTCCACTGCATCTCCTGCAGGTAGCACATGGCGAAGCCGTACGCCCAGGCGAAGCTCGGGCCCGACCCCAGCACGTAGGTGAAGGGGGCGTCCTTGTACGCCTCGGCGACCGCGGCGAGGTGCTCCTCGCTCTGCTCCACGGCGGACACCAGCGCCTTCGGCAGCGCCTGCAGGCCCGCGTCGACCGCGTCCGCGTTGCTCAGCTCGCCGGTCACCTCGAGGACGGCGTACGCGAGGAGCAGCTCGAAGACGTCGCTCTTTCCCTTGAAGGCGACGTCGACGGCCGCCGCGAGGGGCGAGCCCTCCTTGGCGATGGCGATCACGGTGGCGCCGGTCGCCTTCGCCGTCTTCGCCGCCGCGACGGTCTCCTTGGTGGTGCCGGTGTAGGACGCGAGGACCACGAGGCTGCCTTCGCCCATCAGGCGCGGTACCTGGCAGTTGAGCTCGTCGCTCTGCACCTGGAAGACCGGCACGGACGACCGGGCCTGCAGTACGTAGTGCGCCGGGTAGCTGCAGATGATCGAGCCGCCGGCGCCGACGAAGTAGACGTTCTTCAGGCCCCTGGCGGCGAGGCCGCGAACGACCTCCACGATGGCGGCGCGCTGCTCGATGGTCTCCTGCAGCTTCTCGGTGAAGTCCGCCTCGATCGGCTTCAGCGGGAGGGTGGCGGCAGTCATGCGCGACTCCTTGATAACGTTCTCAACAACGGGTTTGAGAACGTTCTCATCTATTTGTCGATGAGTCAATACCCTGCTACCTTCCGGGCATGTCCAGCTCGCCGCGACCGGGCGCCACCCGCAGCACGCTCGCCGAGGTGGCAGCGGCCGCCGGTGTCTCCGTGGCAACCGCGGCCCGGGCCCTCGGCAGCTACGGCTCCGTACGCCCGGAAACGGCCGACCGAGTGGTGGAGGCCGCCAGGAGGCTGCGCTACAGCCGTAACGGCCTGGCGCGCTCCATGGTCACCGGTCGCACGCACACCCTCGGCGCCGTCGTCGCCGACATCGAAAACCCCTTCTTCGCCCGGGCGATGCGCGCCTTCTCCGACGTCGCGGGCCAGGCCGGATGCCAGGTGCTGCTGAGCAACACCGACGAAGACGTGGGAAGCGAGTGCGCCGCCGTCGAGGTCCTGCAGCGTCGGCGCGTCGACGGGATGCTCGTCGCCCCGGCGTCACCGGTGGAGGTCGCGCACCTGCACCGGGTGCACCGCAGCGGCACCCCCCTCGTCCTGCTGGACCGCGCCCTGCCGGGGCTGACCGCCGACAGCGTCGTGATCGACAACGTGCTGGCCGGACGCCTGGCGACCGAACCGCTGCTGGCCGCAGGCCACCGGCGGATCGCGATGGTGACCAGCGCCGACCTCGACGGACCGGACGACCCCCGGGCCACCCCGGGCCTCGGCCGCGTGGTCGGCTACCGGCAGGCGCTGCGCGTGGCGGGGGTCGACGTCGACGACGCGCTGGTCAGTACGGGCGACTTCCGCACCGCGTCGGCGGAGCAACGTACCCACGCCCTGCTGGCCGGGCCGCATCCACCGACCGCCCTGGTGACGACCGACAGCAGCATGACCCTGGGCGCACTGCGGGCCGTGCACGCGCGTGGCCTGCGCATCCCCGACGACGTCTCACTGGTCGGCATCGACGACGCCGACTGGCTTCCGGTACTTGATCCGCCGGTTTCCGTGGTGGACCAGCCGGCGGCCCAGCTCGGCGCCCTGGCTGCCGGGTTGCTGCTGCGCCGGCTCGCCGAGCCCGGCGCTCCCCCCGTAATCCGTACACTGCCGGTGACCCTGATCTCCCGCGGGTCCGTCGGGCCGCCCGGTCTGCCAGGAGATCATTAGTCTGAACCGCATTTCACCCGCCCGAATGACGAGGAGACGACAGCGTGCCCCGTACCGCGGAAGGCCGGTCCACGCCCACGCTCCCCGACGTCGCACGGGCCGCGGGCGTCTCCACCGCCACAGCGGCACGCGCCCTGGGCGGGTACGGCTCGGTGCGCCCGGAGACCCGGCGCAAGGTGCAGGCCGCCGCCGCCGACCTCGGATACCGGGCCAATGGTCTTGCCCGCAGCCTCATCACCGGCAGTACCGACACGATCGGCGTGGTCCTGGCCGACATCGAGAACTCGTTCTTCGCCCGCGCCCTGCGCGGGATCGCCGACACCGCGCACGCCGCCGGCTTCGAGGTCGTGCTCGTCAACAGCGACGAGGACCTCGACAACGAGCGCAACGCGGTCCGCGTGCTGACCGAGAAGCGGGTGGACGGTCTGGTCGTCTGCCCCGCGGACGCCCGCGACATCTCGCACCTGCGCACGGTGCACGACGCCGGAATCCCGCTGGTGCTGCTCGACCGCCGCGTCCCCCGGCTGGCCGCCGACGTGGTCGGCATCGACAACCATGCCGCGGCCCAGGAGGCGACGGCGCACCTGATCGCCGCCGGACACACCCGCGTGGCCCTGTTGACCGGCGGCGACCCATCGCTCGCCGCCGCGCTCCAGGTACCCGACCTCGTCGGCGTCGAGCGGCTGGCCGCCACCACGGTCGGCACCCGCGCGGCCGGGTACCGTGACGCCCTGCTGGCCGCGGGGCTGCCCGTCGATCCGGTGCTGGTCAGCGTCGAAGGCTTCCACCGCGCCGACGCGGCGGCCGCCACGCACCGCCTGCTCGGTCTACCCGAGCCGCCGACCGCGATCCTGGCCCTGGACAGCCTGTTGGCCCTCGGCGTCCTGCAGGCCCTGCGCGAGCGCGGGCTGACCTGCCCCGACGACCTCTCCGTCATCGGCTTCGACGACGCCGAGTGGGCACTGGTGTCCTCTCCCCCGCTGACGGTCGTGGCGCAGCCGGTGTACGAGATCGGCGCCGAGGCCTGCCGCCTGCTGCTGCGACGCATGCACGGGGGCGCCCACCGGGCCGTGCGCAAGGTCCTGCCGACCTCGCTGATCGTGCGTGGCTCGGTCGGCGCGCCCGCCCGCACGCGGCGCTCACCCGCCTCCGGGTAGGCAACCCTGACGGCACCTCACCGGGAGCCGTGGTGAATCGGGCACCATCGGCTGCGGCCCTTGCGTTCAACTAACTTGTCTGACAACCTGTCGAAGTCATCAGACATCCATTCTTGTCGCCGAAAGGCGGCCCGAACCACGGAGATCTCGTGCTCAACTTCGACGAGGACCGCTTCGTACGCATCCAGTCCGGCGCCATAGCACAGGCCCACGGCCTGCGCGCCGTCGTGGCCCAGGCCCTGGAGGCCGGCGCGACCAACCTGTTCCTGCTCGGTTCAGGCGGCGCCGGAATCCTCATGGAGCCCACCGCCCGCCTGCTGCGCGCCCGCTCCACCTTCCCGGTGTTCCACGAGATCCCGGCCGAGGTGCTGGCACAGGGCCACGCGCACCTCGGCGCCGCGTCGCTCGTGGTCATCCCATCGCTCAGCGGAACCACCAAGGAGAGCCTCGAGGTCCTCGACCTCTGCCAGGCTCGCGGCGCCACCACCGTCGCCCTGACCGCCCACGGAGACAGCCCGCTCGCGCAGCGCGCCGACCACGTCTTCGTGAACTTCGCCGCGGACGACACCTCGTGCGAGTCGTTCTACCTGCAATCCCTCGCCCTCGCTCTGGCGGTGATGCAGGAGCGCAAGGAGATCGACTCGTTCGACTCCGTACTGGCCGAACTGGCGCTGCTGCCCACGCTGCTACTGGAGGCCAAGCGCGCTTTCGAGCCCCGGGCCAAGGCCTGGGCGGAGCAGATCCAGGACGAGCCGTACCACATCTTCACCGGCGCTGGCGCCACCTGGGCCCAGGCCTGGTACTACGCCATGTGCATTCTCGAAGAGATGCAGTGGATCCGGACCCGCCCGGTGCACGCGAACGACTTCTTCCACGGCACGCTCGAACTCGTCGAACCCGGCGTCAGCGTCGTCGTGCTGACCGGCGAGGACTCCTCCCGACCGCTGTCACAACGGGTCGCCGCGTTCGCCGCCGAGCGCACCGACAAGCTCACCGTCTTCGACACGACCGAGATAGCGACCCCGGGCATCTCCCCCGACGTCCGCGCCCTCATCAGCCCGGTCCTGCTGGCGACAGTGCTGGAACGGGTCAGCGCCCACCTCGAGGTCCTGCGCGACCACCCGCTCACGACCCGCCGCTACTACCGGCGGGTGCGGTACTGACAGCCGAGCGCCCCGGCCGGGACGCGCCCCGGCCGGGGAACCGGCCACCCGGCGTCGCTTCTAGGATGGGCCCGCCCGGCCAAAGGAGGAGGACCGCATGACCGACCGCCGGCCGATGTCGGCGCAGCTGCGTGACCACCTCATCGAGGACTTCACCCGCCGCGGGCTGACCCCCGGCGACCGGCTTCCCACCGAGGCCGAGATCGCAGAGCAGTTCGGAGTGGGCCGCAGCACCGCGCGCGAGGCCCTCAAGCTGCTCGAACAGGAAGGCCTGGTGGTCGCCGAGCAGGGCCGCGGCCGCTTCCTCTCCACGCTCAGCGTGCTCAAGGTCGAACGGCCGATCACCCGATTCGAATCGGTGACGGCGATGCTGGCGGCACTCGGGTACCACGCCCGTACGCTCGTGCTCTCCGTCGAGGAGGGGCCGCCCACGCCGGAGGAAAGACAGGCGCTGCGGCTACGCGGTCGCGCGCAGGTCGTACGGCTGGAGCGGCTGCGCTCGGACGGGGAGAACCCGCTCGTCTACACCGTCGAGGCCGTCCCCCGGGAGGTGCTGCCCGGCCCCCTGCGACACGTCGACTGGACCGGATCGCTCACCGACCTGCTCGGGGCGCACGGGCACCTGCCGGTCTCCTCCACCGCCCGGCTCCAGGCCGTCGACCTGCCGGAGGTGGCGGCGACCCGCTACCACCTCGACAGCCTCGGCCCGTGGTTGCTGGTGACCGAGACCGCGGTGACCGCCAGTGGCCGACCGGTGCTGCACGCCTCGGACTACCATCGCGGCGACGCCTTCGCCTTCCACGTCGTGCGCAGGTAGAGCTTCCACCCGGGACGGCGTTGTGGGAGGAGACGCCATGAGGTTCGGACCGAGGCGGCTCGCCGCGCTGATGCCCGCAGCCGCCCTGCTGCTGACCGTCGGCGCCGGCTGCGCCCAGCCTCCGGCACCGAGCGACGCGTCGGTGCTGCAGGCCGGCGAACGCCAACTGGACGCCGTCCACGTGCCGGCCGACTGGGAGATCGCGACCCTGCCCAACTCCGGCCGCCGCAACGGACGGCTCTACTGGGAGCGTGCCTACCGGGCACACCTGACGGTCGAGGACGCCACCCGCGTCTACGTCAAGGCGATGACGGATGCCGGCTGGACACGCGACACCAGTTGCCTTGGCCCGGGCGATCGGCAGTGCTACACGTACGACAAGGATGGGCTGCACGTGTTCCCGTTGTTCACCTCGATACCGTGCCTGGACGGCTCCCACCCGTGCACGCGCGTCGCCATCGACGCATCGGTGACCAGCCTACGGAAGATCAAGACCGCCGGACCGTGACGCCGGGTACCGCATCGGTGCGTCCACCATCCGCCGCATCCTCCAGAACCGCGGGGTACCACCGGCGTCGACGCGCCAACCATGCTCGGCAATCCTCGGCTGAGCCCGCGCCGCTCGCACGCGACGGGCCACCAATATTCGCCCGGCCCGCAGCCGCCGCTTCTCCTGCGCCAAGCGGCGCCGGCGCGCTACCGCCGTGCCCATGGCGGCCGCCACGGACATCAACTCCATGATCCCGCGCGACGGCGGCATCCGTTGCCTACTCAAGAAGCGCTCGAGCGTCAAGCCACCACACAAAACCTCTATATAGAGCTACCGCTATTAGATTGCCCGCCTACGCTCGCAATGGCCCGTGCGTCGAGCGCGCAGGCGACCGCACCCGGGCGACGAGGATCGCGGGCGGGCGATCTTGATTGATAGCTTCAAATATAGAACTATTCAGACGGCAGCCGGACGCCGGCCGAAGCGATGACAGAGACCAACGACGCACGGGGGCGCGATGAGTCACTGGCAGGTAGTACCTGTGGTCGCTCTGCGCCAGGCGGGCTTCCCGCTGGACCTGCTGGACACTCTCGTGACGCCGGACGCGGCGCAGGAGGCGGCGCAGGTGCGCGAGGCGGCCGACCGGACCCGCGCCCGGGCACGCGTTCTCCTGGACAAGCTGAGGGGTACGCCCGCCGCCTCGGCCCGTCCCCGGCTGGGCATGTTGGGCACACTGCCCGCCGACGTGCCGGGCGCCGATGCGTACCGGCAGGAGCTGGCGGCGCTCACCGCGACCTGGCAGCGGTTCGAGCGGGCCCACCAGGCGCGCCTGGCGACAGCAGGCTCGGCGGTCACCGCGATGTTCCGGGAGACCCCCGCGCTGCGGGAGGTCCTGCTGCTGTCCAACGACGCCCACTTCCCACGGTTCGCGGCCTGGCTGGACCGGCCCGACGAACCGGGCGGTCGCAGTGGCCGCAGGATGACCGATATGTTGACCCGCTACCTGCAGCGGGTGGCGGCCAAGAACGAAACGACCGCCCATTTTGGACCGATCACCGCAGGGCGCCTCGAGTCCGGTCCCCCTGGCGTGCGGTGGACCGACGTCGGGCGGGGAGACCGTCGGGTCTTCTGTGCGCACTGGGCGGCCGAGGCTCTCGCCGACGCACTCAGTCGCCGGCCCGGGTTGCGCGACGCGGTGCGGCCCCGACGGCGTCCGCTCGCCTTCCTCGATGGTGACCGGGTGCGTGTGTACTCCCCCGCCACCACCACCGGGTTCCTCGCCGACTGGCGCTTCGAAAAGATCGCCGACGAGCCGGTAGCGGCCACAGCGGCCTGGCTGCTGTCCCGGTGTGACGGCGTGCGTACCGTCGGAGAGCTGCGCCGGGCCTGGCCCGGCGGTGATCCCGCCGGGCTCGAGGAGACGATGGCCGAGCTGGCCGCTCGCGATTGGCTGGTGGCCCGATTCGAGATTCCGGTCGGTGTGGCCGATCCCTTGGCGGCGCTGCGTGCGGCACTGCCCGACCCGACGGCGTCCGCCGCCGCGGCCGAGGGGCATCGGCTGGTGAGCGAGCTCGCTGACCTGCTGGCCGCGTTTGCCGCGGCGGCGCCGACCGAGCGACCGGCCGCGCTGGCCGCCGCGAAGGCGGCGTTCACGGCGGCCACCGGCTCCGCCGCCAATCGCAACGAGGGGCGGCACTACGCCGACCGGGCCATCTACTACGAGGAAGGGCACAGCCGGGTCCGCGACCTGACGCTCGGCGCCGACCTGGCCCGGCTGCTCAGCGAGGAGTTGGCCCCCGTCTACGACCTCGTACTCGCCGGACCACGGCTGCGTATCCGGCGTGAGCGGGAGATCCTCGCCCGTTGGATGACGGGCCGGTTCGGCACCGGGCGGCCGGTGCCGCTCGCTGAGTTCTTCGCTGGCTACCTCGACGACCGGGCCGCCCTGTCAGCCGAGTGCGATCCCGTCGACGCCGAGTTGGCGCGCCTCGACGACGACGTCACCGACGCCCTGCTGGCCGGAGCCGACCCGGATACGTCCGAGGTCACCGTGCCGGCCGAACGACTGGCCGTCCTGATGGCCAGCTATCCGGCCGACCCGGCGGCGGTCTGCAACCCCGACCTGCTGCTGGCGGCCGGCAGCGCGGCGGACATCGCGGCGGGCCGGTACACGGCCGTCCTGGGCGAGTGCCACGCGGTACGCGAGCTGCTCTGCCACTCCAGTTACGCGCCGCTGCTGGCCGAACAGGCGCCGGAGCTGGCCAGCCTCGTGCACGAGGGCTACCGCGGCCTGCTGGCGCCGGACGAGATCCTGGTCGACCTGGTCCGGTCGCATCCGAACAAGACCGGCGCGCAGTTGAGATTTCCCATCCCCGATGTGGAGATCACCGGGCGCTCCGCCAAGGAGCGGGGCCGGCGGATCCCGATCGAGCGGCTGTACCTGATCGTGCATGGCGGCCGGGTGGAGCTGCGCGCCCATGGCATCGAACAGCGCCTGCGGCCGCTCTCCGTGCCCGCCGGCGGCCCCAGCATCCGTCAGGACCCGCTCTCCCCGCTGGGCTTTCCCCGGCATTTCGGCGGGGTGACGTTGCGCTCGCCGCACCGCAACCACGTGCCGCGAATCCGGTACGGCCGGGTGGTGCTGCGACGTGAGAGCTGGCGGTTGCCGGTCGACGCCCTGCGCGGGACCCCACCCATCCCGGGCACCGGCGCCACCGACGCCGCTGACTTCTACGCCGTCCAGGCGTTGCGGGCGCGACTCGGACTGCCACGACACCTGTTCGTCAAGGTACCCGGCGAGCCGAAGCCGTTCTTCGTCGACCTGGAAGCCCCGCTGTTGGTGCGTCAGCTCTGCCGCACCGCCCGTACCCGGACCGGCGTCGTGGAGGTCTCTGAGATGCTGCCCGGCCCGGACCAGTTGTGGCTGACCGTCGACGGCCGCGGTCACACCAGCGAACTGCGCTACGCCGTCTTTTCCGGACCGGCGTCAGGTCCGGCTGGAGTTCCGGGCCGATGACGGGAGAAGCGACAACCCGGCGGGTGGCGCGCTACCTGGTCCGCGACCGACGGCAGATCGCCCTGCTCGCGGCGAGCGCGATGGCGATGGCGCTGGTCAGCGCGGCCGGCCCGGTGCTCATCGCCCAGGGGCCCGAGTTCGGACTGCGCTCCGGCCCCGTCGGCGCGGCGGCCCTGGCCGCCGGCGTGGTCGCTATCGGTGTGGTGGTGTGGCTGCTGAATCGGGGCAGGGCGCTGCTTACCCGGTCCCTCGTCGCCCGCACCGTTTTCGCCGTCCGGCTTGACGCGATGCGCGCCGCGCTCTCCCAGGACCTGCGCTTCTACGACCGGCACAGTCGGGCGGCGGTCGCCAGCCGGATCACCAACGACCTGGAGTCCTTCGGCGAGGCCGCCTTCGGGCTGCTCGAGCTGCTCCAGCAGCTCCTGGTCGTGGTGCTGCTGGTACCGCTGATGTTCATCCTGGACTGGCGGCTCAGCCTGGTGATGCTGGCCGGTGGCGCCGCCATCGTGCTGACCACCCGCCAGTTCGGCAGGGCGACCCGCCGTCGGGCGGAGCGCGCTGCCGCCGCCGTGGCGGACCTTTCCGTGGCGATCGACGAGAGCGTCGCCGGCCTGGCCACCGTGCGGGCCTTCGACTGCGCGGAACCGGTCGCGGTGGCCGCCACAGCGCACAACGCCCGGCTGTACGACACCACGCGCCGCGCCGAGTTGTTCGCCGCCCTGCTGCAGCCTGCGCTGGCGGTGCTCACCGGTGTCCTCACGGCGGTGCTGGTGCTCGGAGGTGGACTCATGGTGCGAGCCGCCGTGTTGTCGGTGACCGGCTGGTACCTGTTCGTCCTGGCCACCGACCGGGTGGCCTGGCTGCTTGCCTCGACCGGTGCGCTCGACGGCCAGGCACAGACGGCGCTTGCAGCCGCCGGCCGGGTCTTCGATCTGATCGACGAGTCGACGGCGGGGTCGTCGCCGGGCCCGCCGGCACACCCGGCGCCGGGCGGCACTGCCGGGCCGGTCCGGCTACGGGCCGAGGGGCTGCGGCTGACGTACGCATCGGGTAACGAGGCCCTGCGCGGCGTGTCGCTGGACATTCAGCCCGGGCAGCAGGTGGGGCTGGTCGGGCCGTCCGGCTCCGGCAAGTCGACTCTGCTCAAGGTCCTGGCTCGGATGTACCCGCCCAACGACGGCCAGGTATGGCTCGGCGACGAGACCCTGTCCACGGTGCCCGAGGAGCGGCTGCGCCGGGAGGTGGCCTACCTGCCGCAGCGGCCGCAACTGTTCACCGGCACGATCGCCGACAACCTACGGCTCGGCGATCCGGGCCGTACCGATGCAGAACTGGCCCGGCTGGTCGCGGACGCCGGACTGACCTCGTGGCTGGCCGGGCTCCCGGCCGGACTGGACAGCGAGGTGGGGCCCGGCGGCACGCTTCTGTCGCACGGCCAGCGGCAGGTGGTCTGCCTGCTGCGGGCCCTGGCCAAACGCCCGCGGCTGATCCTGCTCGACGAGCCGACAGCGAACGTCGACGCCGCGACCGACGAGCAGCTGCGGATCGCGCTGCGGTCCCTGCTCTCCGGGGTGACCTGCGTGATGATCGCCCACCGTCTCCAGACGATCCGGCACCTCGACCTGATCGCCGTTGTGCGGGAGGGCCGCATCACGGAGAGCGGCACGCACGACGAGCTACTGGCGGCCGGCGGCGAGTACGCCGCGCTGCATCACGACTTCGAGCTCGGCGCGACGGGCCAACAGCCGCCGTTGATCGGCAGCAACGCATGAGCGGACGAGGCATACGCGCCGGGGAGGAACGCTGGTTGGCCGGCGGGCTGCGACCGTACGCGGGGATGGTCGCTCTCGTGACCGCGGGCAGCGCGGTCGCGGCGCTGCTCGCCGTGCTGAGTTCGCTGATGACCGGCCGGGCGCTGGACACGGCGTTACACAACGGGGTGGGCGGACGTCCCCTGGTCATCGTGGCGGCGGTGCTGCTGTCCAGCCAGGTGGTGCGGGCGGGCCTGATCTACCTGCGCCAGGCGCAGAGCATCCGGATGAGCACCCAGGTCGAACGCGACCTGCGCGCCGCACTGATCGCCCGGGTACTGCGCGACGCGCAGCCCCAGCAGGCCGACGGGCTGGTGGCGAACCTGGTCAGTGACGTCCGGGCGGTCCGCTACCTGATCTATCCCGGGCTCGACCTGGGCTTGAGCACTGCCGCCTACGTCGCGGTGGTGCTGGGCGGGGCGGTGATCTGGTCGCCGCAGCTCGTGCTCGCGCCACTCGTCTACGCCGTCGGCTACGCGGTCGTCTCGGTGCGCCGGTTGCGCGCCCAGAGCCTGGCCGCACGGCAGACGCGGGACCGGTCCGCCGGTCTCATCGAACAGGTGGCCGAGGCCCTGGACAACCTCGAGGCGATCCGCGACGCGGGCGGCTCGGACGCGGTCTGGCAGCGACTGTCGGCAACCGCGTCCGCACACCGCGACGCGGCGGTGTGTCAGGGCCGGGAGGAACGCCGCAATCCACTGTTCCTTCTGCTCGGCATCGTGCAGGGAATCGGCTTCGGGCACGCCCTGGCGCTCGCCCATGCCGGCCAATTGACCGTGGGCGACATGGTCGGCTACCACACCCTGCTCCTGCTGCTCGGCGCGCCGACGTTCGGCAGCGGCGCCGCCTTCCCCGCGCTCGCCAACGGGTCGGCGGCGATCGGGCGTATCCGCCACACCCTGGCCCGGCTGGCGCAGCCGGACAACGGCACCCACCTCCCAACGCAGGAGGTGCCCACGATCGAGGTACGCGACGCTGAGCCGGCGCCCGGCCGGCATCTGCCGCCGGTGCTCAACCTGAGCCTGCCCCCACGCTCGCTCGTGGTGGTGACCGGCCCGATCGGATCGGGCAAGTCGACGCTGCTGCGGCTGCTGGGCGGAATCGAGCGACCGGTGACCGGCAGCGTCCGCATCGGCGGGGTGGACGTCCACGAGTGGCGCCGGGCCGACCTGGCCGCCCGGGTGGTGCTGGTCGCCGACCACGACTCGCTCTTCTCGATGTGCCTGGCGGACAACGTCCGGCTCGGCAGGTGGGACGCGACCGCTGTCGAGGTCGAGGCGGCGGCGAAGCGAGCGGGGGTGGCGGAGTTCGCGGAGACCATGCCGGGGCGCTGGGACGCCCGGCTCGGCACAGGTGGCAACGCGCTCTCCGGAGGGCAACGGCAGCGGATCGCGCTGGCCCGCGCGCTGCTGTCCGACAACGGCGTGCTGCTGCTCGACGACCCGTTCAGCGCGCTCGACAGCGGGATGGCGCGTTACCTGGCAAGCGAGCTCATCGCCGTGGCCCGCGAGCGCACCGTGATCGTGGTATCCGACCGGGCGGACCTGCGCGCCGCGGCCACGCACGTCTTGCACCTGAACGACCAGGAACTGACCGTCATCGACGCGACCGGCGGAGGATGAGCGTGCCACCTGCGATCAGCACCATGTCCGGGTTGTTCATCTGGCCGCATGCCGGATGCGACCACCGCTGCGTCTGCTTCCGCACGATCGAGCTACCGGTCGGGACCGGCCGCCCGTGACCATCGTCCTGACCCGACCTGTGGCGACCGTTCCCAGTACGGTCGACCTGCACCTGCACAGCACGGTGTCGGACGGCGACGACAGTCCGGGCGAGCTGGCGCGGCGCTGCGTGGACGCCGGCCTGCGGGTGGTGGCCTGCACCGACCACGACAGCCTTGCCGGCTACGACGAGTTCCGCGCGGCGGCGGCACCGGCCGGCCTGACCGTGGTGCCCGGCTGTGAGATCACGGCGACCTGGCGCGGTCAGGAGGTGCACTGCCTGGCCTACTTCGTCGACCCCGCGGACGCCACGTTCCAGGCCCGGGTCACCTCGGTGCGCGACGAGGAAACGCGGTGGTGGCGGACCTGGTTCGCGCAGGCGTCCGCAGCCCGGGTGCCGGTGTCGTGGGCGGCGGTGGAGCGGCGCTTCGGCCCGGACCGCGTCGCCTACCTCGGCGACTATCTCGACTTCTTCCTGGCCGCGGCGGGTGACGACCCGCGGTTCGCCGGCTACGAGCGGGGTGGGCGACACGACCGGCTCATCGCCGAATGGTGCCGCCCGGGGCAGCCGCTGCACGTGCCGCCCCCGTGGCGGCCACCCCTGTCGGACGTGGTCGCCTGGGTACGCGCGGCGTCCGGTGTCGCCGTGCTCGCCCATCCCGGGCGGCTGGGCGCCGAGTCGGATCCCGGTTGGGCCGAGCTCGCCGAGCTCGGGCTCGCCGGCCTGGAGGCGTGGACCACCTGGCACGACCCGGCCGACATCCGACGCACGGTGGACGCCTGCGAAGCCGTCGGGCTGATACCAACCGCCGGTTCCGATTACCACGGGCCCCGCCTGAAGCCGTGGGCACCCGCACCGGGCCTGCTGCCCGAGGCGGTGCCTGAACCCTTGGCAGCGGTGGAGGCGCTGTACCACCGGCGGGACTGACATTCCACAACGGATCGGCACGGCGACCGGGCTGCCGGTAGCCGGACACGGGGGAAGGACAGGATGCACAGGTCATTGCCGCCTCGACGGCGGCTGCGGAGATCGCCATGACCGGCTGGCGGATGTTGTCCGTAGTGGTGCTGCGGCAGGCCGGATTCGGGTTCGACCTGCTGTCGCCGTACGCCGAACCGGACCTGGCCGCCCGCGCGGAGGAACTGTTCGCGGCGGAGGCCCGGCTGTGGGCGCTGGTCGCGCAATTGAAGGAGGCGTTCCGGCAGGCCCGGCTGGTCGATCGGGAGGCGGTCTCCTCCGGGCTGGGCCACCTGCGACCGTTCCCGGCGCCGGTGCTGGAGTCCCTCGCCGCCCGGCTGCCCAGCGCGGCGGGCACCGCGCTGCGCGCCTACCAGGACGGCAGCGTGCGACTGGCCGCAGCCTGGCAGGACTGGGAGGACGGGCACCGCGACAGGTTGCTCCGCGCCGGCGGCGCACTACGCGAGCAGTTCCGCGCGGACCCGCTGCTGCGCGACGCCCTGCTGCTGTCCAACGAGGCCAACTATCCGGTGTTCGCGCGATGGCTCGACGAAGACGGCCCGGTGTCGGGCCCACGCGGTCGCAAAATGACCGACCTGCTCGCCCGCTACCTGCAACGGCTCGCCGCCAAGAACGAGACACATTCGCACTTCGGCCCGCTCAACGTGGGCCGGGTCGACCGTGGCGTCGCCGGTGTGGCATGGCGGCCAGCACCGCTTCGGCGGCGGGCCTTTCTCGCGCACTGGGCGGCGGAGAAGCTCGCCGGGGCCCTCGGCACCGATCCCGGGCTGGCCGACCGGGTCCGGCCTCGCCGCCGACCGTGGGCGTTCGAACGCGACGGCGTTGTCCGGCGCTACGTCTTCACCAGCGAGGACGGCTACTCCGCGGACTGGGAGTTCGCGGAGACGGCGCCGGTGTCGCTCAGCCCGTCGCAGGCCGCACTGTTCCGGCACTGCGACGGCGACACCACGATGGCGCGGTTACGCGAGGAGCTCGGCGACGGGGTGGGCGCGGACCTGGCCCGGCTGGTGGCCGAGGACCTGGTGGTCGCGCGGTTCGAAGTGCCGGTCGGGGTCGCAGATCCGTTGCCGGCGCTGCGCGAACAGGCCGGCCCGGTGGCCCCGGTGGAGCAGATCGGCCGGGCGTTGGCGGCCGTGCCGGCGGCCGAGCTGCCGCGGCGGGAGGCCGCGACGGCCGCGTTGGCCCGCACGTTCGCCGAGGTGACCGGCGCGGCCGCGCACCGCGGCAACGGACTGCACTACGCCGACCGGAGTGTGTTCTACGAGGAGTGCCACGGCCCGGTCGGCGACCTGCGCATCGGTACGGCCGTCGCGGACCTGGTCGAGTCGGAGCTGTCGCCCGTGTACGCCCTCGCGCTGGCGGTGCCCCGGATGCGGGTCAGCCGCGAGTCGGAGCTGCTGGCCCGGTGGATGGCGGAGCGGTTCGGGCCGGGTGCTCCGGTGCCGCTGGACCGCTTCTACGCCGCGTATTTCGCCGACCGGCCGGTCCTGCTGGACGCCTGCGACAAGATCGACGCCGAGCTGGTCGGGTTCGACGGCGAGCTGACCAGCATGCTGCTCGAAGACGCCGACCCGGCCGCGGCCGAGGTGCGGGTGCCGCTGGAGCGGCTGGCGGCGTTCCTGCGCCGTTGCCCGGGTGGGCCGCCAGCGGTGGTCAACCCGGACGTGATGCTGGCGGCCAGGGACCTCGACGCGTTGGCCCGCGGCGACTTCTCGGCCGTGGTGGGCGACTGCCACGCGACTCGGGAGCTGCTCAGCCACTCCAGCTTCTCCCCTTTGATCGCCGAGGAGCAGCCCGCCTTCCACGCCGAGGTGACCGCGGCATACCGGGATCTGGTCGGCCCCGGGGAGGTGCTGTGCGACCTGGCGCGCAGCCACCCCGACAAGACGGCCACCCGGATGGGCCTCGATCTGCCGGACGTCGAGATATACGGCCGCTCGGGCCTGCCTCGCGAGCGGGTGATCCAGCCCTCGTCGCTGTACGTGCTACTGGGTGACGACGGGCGGGTGGCGCTGCACGCCCCGGGCCTGGCCGGCCCGTTACGCCTGCTGGCCCCGCCGTCCGGTGGGCCGAGCCTGCGCCTGGATCCGCTGGCCCCGCTGGCATTCCCACGGCGGCTCGGCGGCCTCCTGCTCGAAGCCGGACACCTCGATCACGTGCCCCGGATCCGGACCGGCCGCGTGGTGCTGCAGCGCCAACTGTGGCGCGTCCCGGTGACCGAGCTGACCGGAAGGGGCCCTGGCGGCGCCCGACGCAAGGGCAACGCAGCCGAGTTCTACGCGGCCGCCCGGCTGCGCCGGGCTCGCCGGCTGCCCCGCCATGTCTTCGCCAAGTTCGACTCGGAGCCGAAGCCGCTCTACGTCGACTTCGCCTCACCCGTGCTGGTCCGTCAGCTGTTCCGGCTCGCCCACAGCGCGAACGGGAAAGTCACTTTCAGCGAGATGCTGCCCGACCCCGACAATCTCTGGCTGCACCGGAACGGCCAGCGCTTCACCACCGAAATCCGCTGCGCGGTGTTCTCGTCCCGCGCCGATGTGTCGAGGGAGCTAGCGTGACGTTCACCTACCGGATCGCCGACATCCAGCTGGCCGAGCAGGGCCGCACCGACATCCGCTTCGCCGAGCACGAGATGCCAGGGCTGATGGCGATCCGGCGCGAGTACGCCGGAGCCCGGCCCCTGGCCGGTGCGAAGATCGCCGGTTCGCTCGGCATGACCGTGGAGACCGCGGTGCTCATCGAGACGCTGGTGGAGCTGGGCGCGGATGTGCGCTGGGCCACCTGCAACGTCCTGTCCACGATGGACCACGCCGCCGCCGCGGTGGTCGTCGGGCCGAGCGGCACCCCTGAGCGGCCGGCCGGGGTGCCGGTCTTCGCCTGGATGGACCAGACGCTCGACGAGTACTGGTGGTGCCACGCCCAGGCGCTGCGCTGGCCTGACGGCAGCGGCCCCCACCTGATCCTCGATGACGGCGGCGACGCCACGCTGCTGCTGCACCGGGCGGTGCACCACGAGAAGTCCGGTGTGCCACCCGACCCGGCGCAGGCCCACAACGCGGAGCGGGCAGCGCTGCTGCGGCTGATCGCCGACTCGATGGCCGAGGACGCCAACCGGTGGACGCCGATCGCCGGTGGCATCATCGGGGTCGCCGAGGAGACGACGTCGGGCGTGCGCGCCCTACGCCGGCTGCACGCCTCCGGCGAGCTGCTCTTCGCTGCGATGAACGTCAACGACGCGGTCACCAAGTCCAAACTAGACAACATCTACGGCTGCCGGCACTCGCTGATCGACGGCCTCAACCGCGCCACCGATCGTATGATCGGTGGCAAGGTCGCTGTCGTCGTCGGCTACGGCGACGTCGGCAAGGGCTCCGCGGCCGCCCTCGCCGGCCAGGGCGCCCGGGTGATCGTCGTCGAGGTCGACCCGATCTGCGCCCTGCAAGCGGCCCTCGACGGCTTCCAGGTGACGACTCTGGACGAAGCGGCTCCGATGGGCGATGTCTTCATCACCGCGACCGCAAACTGCCAGGTCATCCGCCCCGAGCACATGGCCCGGATGAAGCACATGGCCGTTCTCGGCAACATCGGCCACAGCGACGTCGAAGTGGACGTCGCCGCGCTGGCCGCCGTTCCCGGCATTCGCCGGCGGACCGTCAAACCGCAGGTGGACGAGTGGGTGTGGCCTGACGGGCGGTCCATCGTGGTGCTCTCGAACGGCCGCGACCTCAACTTCGGCAACGCCACCGGGCACCCCGCCTTCGTCATGTCGGCCTCGTTCACCAACCAGGCGATGGCCCTGATCGAGCTCTACACCAACGCCGCCCGGTACCCGGTGGGCATCCACCGGCTGCCCCGGATTCGCGACGAGGAGGTCGCCCGCCTGCACCTGGACGCGCTCGGGGTACGGCTGGACCGTCTCACGCCGCAGCAGGTCGAGTACTCCGGCGTGCCGGCCGATGGCCCGTACAAGTCCGAAGACTACCGCTACTGACTCCGTCCACCACTGCCTCTACCTCGGAGACGATATGCGCATCTGCCTGCTCATCCCCGTTCCGGACCGAGAAATGATCTTCGTGCAGCAACCGGTCGAGGCACTGTACGCCGCCACCATTCTGGCCGAGGCCGGACACGACCCGTCCATCGTCGACACCCGCGTCGAGGACCCGGTCCTCGACCGACCCGAGCTCATCTTCCTCATCACCCAGACGTACGACCTGACCCAGTGCAACTCCATCTCGCTGAACAACGCCGCCGCGCTCGTCACCCAGGTCCGCCGGGAGCACCCCGGCGTCCCGATCGTCGCGGTGGGCATGCACGCCAGCCTCGAGCCGGAGATGACCAAGCGGGACCTCGGCGTCGACGCCAGCCTCCCCGGCGAGCTCGAGGCGTCGATCCCGTGGTTCGTCGCGGCGTACACGGAGGACGTCGCGGCGCTCACCGGCCCGCTCGACGCGGCGCCGCAGACCGTGGATCCGGCCACGCTGCCGGTGCCCGACTACTCCCTCATCGACGTCGCTCGGTACTGGAGCGAGGTCATCGACCCTGCGACCGGCGAGCTCAGCAACAGCACCAACGGGCTGCTGTTCGCCAACCGCGGCTGCCCTTACACGTGCAGTTACTGCTTCGTCTGGTTCGGCGCCAAGATCCGGCGCCGGGAGCCGGCCCAGGTCGTCGCCGAGATGCGCGCCCAGCTCGAGCACGGCGTCCGGGACTTCTTCTTCCTCGACTACACGTTCACCATCGTGCCCACCTGGGTGCGCGAGCTCTGCGACCTGATCCGCGCCGAGGGACTGGATGTGCGCTGGCTCTGCCAGACCCGGGTGGAGCGCGTCAACCCTGAGCTGCTCGCCACGATGAAGGCGGCCGGCTGCATGGGCATCTACTACGGCGTCGAGTCGCCGTGGATCGCCGAGGTGGAACTGGACAAGCCGTCCTCGCGGGAGCTGATCGAGAAGGCCATCCGTGACACGGCCGCGGCCGGCATCCACCCACTGGTGTTCATCCTGTTCGGCGCGGAGAACGGTGACCCCGAGAAGGCCAGGGAACTGTACGACTTCCTGGCGGGACTGCCCGGAACGTTCCTGCCCAGCGTGCTGTTGCCGCGGCCGTTCACCGGGCTGTGGTCCCGGCACACCGCGGGTCAGCCGAAGCCGACCACCTGGGCGGAGTACGACCGGATCGCCACCCGGCTTCGCGACGAGATGTCCGGTCGGCCGGAGGTGGCGCGGGTACACGAGGAGATCCTGCGCCTGCCGAACTTCATCGGTAACGTGCCGAAGCCGGAGGTACGCACCTCGTGAACACCGATGACGTCACGGGCGTCGCTGTCCCCAACGAGGTGGCGGTCGAGGAGGCGGCCGACCGGGCCGCCGCCGAGGTGGGCCTGACCAGTCCCGTGCCCGCCGGGTCCGGCCTTGAGTTCGTGGTCTTCCGCGCCTGGTCGCGTGACCTCGGAGAGGTGGCCCTGCGGGTACCCCGCCTCCACCAGTACGCCTACGCCGGCCGGGAGCCGTTCAGCGCCCGCCGGGCCCTGGAACAGGAGCACCTCCTCTGCGCCCACCTGCACCCGCTGGGCCTGCCGGTGGCCGAGCCGCTCGCCCTGGTCGACACAGCGGCGGCGCCCGTGCTGGTGTCTCGGTTTCTGCGCAGCGACCGGACCGGGGCCCGACCCGAGCAGGTCGGACGGTTGCTGGCCCGGCTGCATCAGGTTCCGCCCCCCACCGGCATCGTCCCGATCGACCACGACGGCTTCCCGTTCGACGTCGCGATCGCCCGCCGGGTCTCGACCCGCTGGGCCTGGCTCGGTGAGGTGACGCCCGACCTGCCGCCGCTGCCCGCCCTGCCCCGCCTGATCGAGTTGCTGGCACCGCTCGCCGAGCGGCCACGCCTGCTGCACCTCGACATCCGGGCCTGCAACCTGATCAGCACGGAAGAGGAGGTCAGCGGGTTGTTCGACTGGGGCTGCGCGATGCTCGGCCACCCCGCCCTGGAGCTCGCCCGAGCCGCGGAGAACGCGCCGCTGCCGGAGAACGAGGTCGACATCGAGCCGCTGCTGGCCGGATACCGCCGGGAGGCTCCGGTGCCGCGGGTCGATCCCCGAGTCGACACGGTGCTCCGGCTGGACGGGGTGACGATGCTCAGCGTCGTCTTCGCCATGCACGCGCCCGACCCGCAGCGCCGCGCTGTGCTCCTCGATCGGACCAGAACCCTGGCGGCGGCGCTGTGCTGACCGGACCGGCGGCGCAGCCGGGCGCCCTCACCGGCCGGATCACGGGCGGACCCGCCGCCGTGCTGCACGACGAGGTGCTGGCGCCGCAGTTCCAGTACGAGTTGACCCACCTGTTGCCGCGGTACGTGGCGATCGAGAAGGTGCTGGTCGTCGAGTACCTGCGGCTGGGCGTCCTCGACGAGGACGACGCGCGCTCGGTTGGCGCGCTGCTGCACGCGATCGGGCCGGAGCTACTGGCCGCCGACCGGGCGACGAACATGTCCGACATCGCGTTCGCCCTCGAACGCCACGTCGAAGAGCACCTGCCCCGGTCGGTGCCCCGTTGGCACGTCGACCGCAGCCGAAACGACCTGCAGGCGTGCGCGCAGTTGATGTTCGGACGTGCGCAGCTGCTCGACCTGGCCGGCCGGCTGCGGGACTTCGGGCGGACCGCGCGGCAGCTCGCCGGAGCCACCCGCGAGTTGCCGATGCCCGGCTACACCCATTTCCAGGCGGCGCAGGTCATCACGCCCGGCTTCTATCTCGCGGCAGTGTCCGAGCAGGTCCAGCACACGCTGCGACGGTTGCTGGCCACATACGACGGCATCGACGCCTGCCCGCTGGGCGCCGGCGCGATGTCCGGCCAGCATCTGCCCTGGGACCGCGAGCGGATGGCCCGACTGCTCGGCTTCCCGCGCAGCCAGCCGGTCGCGCTGACCGCCGTGGCCTCCCGCGGCTGGGTCGTCGAGCTCACCGCCGAACTGAGCATGCTTGGGGTGGCGCTGAGTCGCTTCGCCACCGACCTGCTCACCTGGGGCGGCAGCGAGCACGGCTTCATCGACCTCCCGGACGAGCTGTCCGGGATCTCCTCGGCGATGCCACAGAAGAAGAACTTCCCGGTGCTGGAGCGGATCCGTGGCCGCACGGCGCACCTGACCGCCTACCACCTCGACGCCGTACTCGGCCAACGCAACACCCCCTACGCGAACCTGGTGGAGGTGTCCAAGGAGGCCGGCGCGAACCTGCTGGCCGCCTGCGACACGCTGCGCAGCGTGCTGCGCCTGTTCACCGCCGTACTGACCGGGCTGACCTTCCGCGCTGATCGCATGCGGGCCGCCTGTGAACGCGAGTTCCTCGGCGGATTTACGTTGGCCACCGCGCTGACCCTGAACGAGGGGGTGCCGTGGCGGCGGGCGCAGGTGATGGCCGGCCGGTACGTGGTCGCCGCCGTCGCGGCCGGGCTCGATCCGACCCGGCCGGACGCCGCCCTGCTCGGCCGCATCGCGGCCGAGTGTGACCATCCGCTCGACGATCCCGCCGCCGCGCTTGCCGAGGTGTTCGACGTGGACGGCGCCCTGCGGGGGATGCGGTCGGCCGGTTCCGCGCACCCCGACGCGGTCGCCGCGGTCCTCGCGGAGCAGGAACGCGAGGACGACCGGCTCAACGCGCAGTGGGCCGCCCGGTCCGAGCGGGTGGCGTGCGGAGCGCAGGAGACAGATGCGCTGCTGGGCCTCAGCGACGGGACGGCCGGATGAACTCCTCCCCCGCGCTCAGCCCGCCGACGTCCTTACCGGTCGGTCCGGCCGGCTCCGGGGCCGCGTTCGGTACCTTCGGCGAGCTGTTGCAGGGCGTACTGCCCGGAAACCGGCACTTCCTGGTCACCTTCCCGATCGACCGGTGGTCGCGGGCCGTGTTCCGGTTCCGCGACACCCCGGAGATCGAGGTCCACCCGGCTGGCAAGCGCAAGTCGCGGCAGGTGGCCCGCCTGGTGCTCGACGCGCTCGGCCACCGCGGCGGCGGAGTCCTGCACCTGGCCACCGACCTGCCCGAGGGCAAAGGGCTGGCCAGTTCGTCGGCCGACCTGGTGGCCACCGTACGGGCGATCGGCGCCGCGGCCGGGACCCGGTTCGGTCCGGCCACGATCGAATCGTTCCTGCGCCACGTCGAGCCGTCCGACGGCGTCATGTACGACGAGATCGTGCTGTTCCACCACCGCGAGGTCCGGCTCGGTCGACGGCTCGGCACATTGCCTCCCCTGCGCGTGCTCGCCCACGACGAGGGTGGACAGCTGGACACCGTGCGCCACAATCGGCGGCCGGTGCCGTTCGGCGCGGCCGAGCAGCATGAGTACGCCCGGTTGGTGGATACCCTCGGTGCCGCGATCGCCGACGGCGATCTGTCCACAGTGGGACAGGTTGCCACCCGCAGCGCACGCCTCAACGCGCCGTTACGGACCCACCGCCACTTCGCCGAGCTCGAACGGGCCCGGCGCGAGGTGGACGGACTGGGTCTCGTCCTCGGACACAGCGGCACCGTGCTGGGCATCCTGCTTCCCGACGACGACCCCGAGCTCGATACGAAGATCGACCATGTGCGCGCCGCGTGCGCTCCGCTGCCGGGGCGCATGTCGGTGTACCGCTCGCTCGGCGCCGGCCGAACCTGGGCGCCCGACGACGACAAGGACGGGGACAAGGGTGCTGTTTGACGGAATGCACGAGGTGATCGGGCGTACCCCACTGGTCCGGTTACGGACCGGCGCGCCTGCCGGGGTCGAGGTGTACGCCAAGCTGGAGTTGCAGAACCCGTTCGCCATGAAGGACCGGGTGGCCCGCAACGTCATCCTGCAGGCCCGACAGTCCGGCGCGCTTCAGCCCGGCGCCCCCATCGTGGAGAGCTCGTCGGGGACGATGGCGCTCGGTGTGGCGCTGGTCGGCCGAGCGCTCGGCCACCCGGTGCACATCGTCACCGACCCCCGCATCGACCGCATCACCATGGCGAAGCTGCGGGCGCTCGGCTGCGAGCTGGTGGTGGTCCCGGCCATGACCACGCACGGGTGGCAGAGCGCTCGGCTGGAAGCCCTGGCGGAGTTGCTGCGCGCGTTGCCGGGCGCCTTCTGGCCGCAGCAGTACAGCAATCCCGACAACCCGGGGGCGTACCGGGACCTGGCCGACGAGCTCCTGGCCGACCTGGACCGCGTCGATGTGCTCGTCGGCTCCGTCGGCAGCGGTGGCTCGCTGTGCGGCACCGCGCGGGCGCTGCGCCGTCGCCTGCCCAATCTGTGGGTGGTCGGGGTGGACTGCGTCGGCAGTGTCCTCTTCGACCAGCCGGACATGCCGCAGCGGCTGCAGAGCGGGCTGGGCAACAGCCTGCTACCGAAGAACCTCGACCGTCGACTGATTGACGAGGTGCACTGGCTCAACGACCGGGAGGCGTTCGCCGCCACCCGCGACCTCGCCGCCGAGCAGCAGATCTTCGCCGGCAACACCTCCGGGTCGGTCTACCGGGTGCTCGCCGACGTGGCCCGCCGGGCCCGCCCCGGCGACAGGATCGTGGGCATCTTCCCCGACCGTGGCGACCGCTACGCCGAAACCGTGCACGACCCGCAGTACTGGGCCCGGCAGCGACTCGACGACCTGCCACTGGCCGCCCGTCCCGAGGAGGTCCAGCCCGGCACGCCGGTGTTGAGCTGGTCCCGGACGGTCACCAAAGGCGTCGTCGACGGCCCCCGTCACCTGCTGTTCGTCGAGGCCAACACCAGCGGCACGGGCATGTTGGCGCTGTCCGCGACGGCTCGGCTCGACCTGCGCCCGGTGCTGTTGACCGGCGCGCCCGAGCGCTACCCGGACCTGTCCGCCACCGGCGCCGAAGTGCTGCGCTGCGACAGCAACGCGGTTCCGGCGCTGTGGGCGGCGATCCAGGAGCGGTTCCGCCGGGAGGAGATCGCCGGGATCACCACCACCAGCGACTTCTACGTACCGGTCGTCGCCGAACTGGCTGCCCGCCTCGGCCTGCCGGGCAACCCGACGCACGCGGTACAGACCTGTCGCAACAAGGCGACGTTGCGGTCGACGCTGGCCGCGGCCGGCATCCACCAGCCACGATTCGCCGTGGTGTCCGCGCCCGCCGAGGCGGCCGCGGCAGTACACCGGGTGGGGCTGCCCTGTGTCGTCAAGCCGGTCGACGACTCGGGCTCCACCAACGTGCGGCTGTGCGCGACCGTCGAGGAGGCGGTTACCCAGGTGACCCGGATCCTCGCCGTGCGGACCAACGTGCGCGGGCTGCCCACCGCCGGGATGGCGCTTGTCGAGGAGTACCTGGACGGCCCCGAGTTCAGCGTCGAGATGTTCAGCATGCCCGGGCACGCGATGTGCGTGGGCATCACCGCCAAGCAGGTGACCGGCGCGCCGCACTTCGTGGAGAGCCGGCACGTGTTCCCGGCCGGCCTACCAGCCGCGGACGCCGACCGGATCACCGAGACCGTACGGCGCACCCTTCAGGTCTGCGGCATTGAGCTGGGCCCCACCCACACCGAGATCAAGCTGACGGCAGACGGGCCAGCCGTGATCGAGGTGAACCCACGCCTCGCCGGCGGAATGATCCCCGAGCTGATCCGTTCGGTCACCGGTCTCGACCTGCTCGAGCAGCAGCTGCGGCTGGCCGCCCACCTGCCGGTGCTGCTCGCTGCGGAACCGGCCGGCCACGCCGGCATCCAGTTCCTGCTGGCCGACAGCTCAGGGATCCTCACCGGTTTTGAGGGCGTCGAGGCGGCGCGCGCGCTGCCCGGCGTGCAGCGGGTGACCCCTACCGCGCGATTCGGCGTCCAGGTCGGACCGCCGAGCGACGCGTACGGCCGCCTAGGCCACGTCATCGCCCGAGCGGACACGATCGCAGAGGTCCACGCCACCCTGGACGCCGCCACCCGGCTGATCCGAATGGCGCTCGCGCGGAGCGACCCCGAGTGAGCCGGGCAAGCGTTGCGTGGCGCGGCGTTCCTCGTCTTCGGCCTCCCAGCCGGAGCCTGGGTGGACCGGATGCGCCGGCGCGACGTCCTGATCGTGACCGACCCCGGCCGGGCGGTGTTGCCCGCCCGGGCGTGGCGGGCGTTCCACCTGGTCCATCGGCTAGCGTTCGCCGGCGGTGTCCTCCTGGTAGCGGGCGCCGCCGCGCTGCTCGGCGCTGCCGCGCAGCGCGCCGCCCTCG
>NZ_JAATVY010000070.1 GCF_011947195.1 Planosporangium thailandense
AGGAGGACGTCGGAGAACGATGAAGATCGTCGTACTCGTCAAGCAGGTGCCGGACTCCGGCGCGGAGCGCAACCTGCGCAGTGACGACAACACCGTCGACCGGGGGTCGGCCAACAATGTGATCAACGAGATGGACGAGTACGCCATCGAGGAGGCCCTGCAGGTCCAGGAGCGCCACGGCGGCGAGGTGGTGGTGCTGACGATGGGTCCGGCGCACGCGACCGAGTCGATCCGCAAGGCGCTGTCGATGGGGCCGGACGCGGCGGTGCACGTCGTCGACGACGCCCTGCACGGCTCGTGCGCGGTGGCCACCTCGAAGGTGCTGGCGGCGGCGATCCGTCAGCTGGCCCCGGATCTGGTCATCTGCGGTGCGGAGTCGACCGACGGTCGGGTGCAGGTGCTGCCGCACATGATCGCCGAGCGGCTCGGGGTCGCGGCGCTCACCGGTGCCCGCAAGCTCACGGTGGAGGGGTCGACGCTGACGATCGAGCGGCAGACCGAGGAGGGCTACGAGGTCGTCACGGCGTCCACGCCGGCGGTGGTGAGCGTGTGGGACACCATCAACGAGCCGCGGTATCCGTCGTTCAAGGGCATCATGGCGGCCAAGAAGAAGCCGCTGGAGACGAGGTCGCTGGCCGACCTGGGTGTCGACGCGGCCGAGGTGGGGTTCGCCGGCGCGACCAGCGCGGTGGTGGCGCACAGCAAGCGTCCGCCGCGGCAGGCCGGTAACAAGGTCACCGATTCCGGGGACGGCGGCGTGCAGCTGGTGGCGTTCCTGGCGTCCGAGAAGTTCGTCTGAGAAGGGGCCGATCAAGATGGCAGAGGTACTCGTCGTCGTCGAGGCCACGCAGGCGTTCGGCGTCAAGAAGGTCACGTGCGAGCTGCTGACCGCGGCCCGGGCGTTGGGCGAGCCGGCGGCGGTCGTGCTCGGCGGGCCGGGTGCGGCCGCGGCGATGGCCGACAAGCTCGCCGAGTACGGCGCGGGCAAGATCTACGCGGCCGAGAGCGAGGAGATCACCGGTCACCTGGTGGCGCCGAAGGCGACCGTGCTGGCCGCCCTGGTGAAGCGGGTGGCGCCGGCCGCGGTGCTGCTGGCGGCCAGCCAGGAGGGCAAGGAGATCGCCGGGCGGCTGGCGGTCAAGCTCGACAACGGCATCCTCACCGACGCGGTCGGCCTGGACGCCGACGGCACGGCCACCCAGGTGGTGTTCGCCGGGTCGACGATCGTGCAGTCGAAGGTCACCAGGGGCATCCCGCTGGTCACGCTGCGGCCCAACTCGGTCACGCCGGAGGCCGCCCCGGCCAGCCCGGTGGTGGAGCAGCTGACCGTCGAGCTGACCGACGCGGACAAGCTCGCCACGGTGGTCAACCGGGTCGCCGAGCAGAAGGGCTCCCGGCCGGAGCTCACCGAGGCCTCGATCGTGGTCTCCGGCGGCCGCGGCGTGGGCAGCGGCGACAACTTCAAGCTGGTCGAGGAGCTGGCCGACCTGCTCGGCGCCGCGGTCGGGGCGTCGCGGGCCGCGGTCGACTCCGGCTTCTACCCCCACCAGTTCCAGGTCGGCCAGACCGGCAAGACGGTCTCGCCGCAGCTGTACATCGCGCTGGGCATCTCCGGCGCGATCCAGCACCG
>NZ_JAATVY010000071.1 GCF_011947195.1 Planosporangium thailandense
GCGGACTAGACATCCCACGGCTGGAAGGCGTCAAGCGGCGGTGGCCAGTTGTTGTGGTTGCACCGCTGGCCAGGCGGTGCCTTCGCGGTAGGTGGTGCGATGGCGCAGGCAGCCGTGCAGGATGCCGACGAGGCGGTTGGCCAGGGCGCGCAGCGCTTGGTGGTGGGTGGCGCCGCGGGCGCGGTGGGCGTCGTAGTAGGCGCGGGCGCCGGGTGAGACGGTCAGCGCGGTGAAGGCCTGCAGATAGAGCGCGTCGCGCAGGCGTTTGTTGGCCGCGACGCGGGCGAGCACGATCCGGCGGGTGCCCGAGGCGCGGGTGATCGGGCTGGTGGCGGCGTAGTTGCGGCGGGCTTTGGCGTCGGCGAACCGGGTCGGGTCATCGCCGAATTCGGCGAGCACCCGGGCGGCGAGGATCGCTCCCAGGCCGGGTAGGGAGCGGTAGATCTCGGCGTCCGGGTGCCGGTCAAAATGGGCGACCAGCTCACCTTCCAATGCCTCGATCTGGCGGGTCAGTTCGGCCAGGACCCGTACCAGGGCGGTGACGGTGTGCCCGAACGCGAGCTCCACGGTGACCGGGGCGGCCAGCTGCTCGCTGCGCAGCGCGGCCCGGATGGCCTCGGCGCGGCTGTCGACGTTGCGCTGACGGCCGGCGCGGCGCAACACCGCCGCGATCTTCGCCTGCGACAGAGTCCGCCCGCGGGTCGGAGTCGGCGCCAGCGCCAACACGGCGAGGGCGTCGCGGCCGGCGAGTTCGTCGAACGCCGCCAGGGCGGCCGGGTAGAACTCCCGCAGCGTCGAGCGCAGCGCGTTGGCCTGCCGCTGCCGCGACCAGATCAGATTCTGGTGGGCCCGGGCGAGGACCTTGATCGCCTCGGCCAGGTCGCTGTCACCGGCGATCGGCCGGTGATGCTGCCGATCGGTACGGACCAGATCCGCGAGTACCTTCGCGTCGCCGGCGTCGCTTTTCGCCCCCGAGGTCACGTGCCGTTCCCGGTAGCGGGCCACCGACAGCGGGTTGATCGCATACACCTGGTAACCCGCGGCGACCAGCGCCTGCACCCAGGCACCCCGGTCGGTTTCGATCCCCACGACCACCTCGCCCGGCTCGCCGTCACCGAGATGGTCAGCGATCAGGGCGTGCAACACGGCCATCCCGGCCACCCCTTCGGGCAGCCGCCGCCGCGCCAACCGCCGGCCGGTGTCGTCTTGGATCTCCACGTCGTGGTGGGCCTCGGCCCAGTCGTCACCGACGAACAGCACCGCGATCTCCCTCCTGGTCACCGGCACCGGTCACGTCCGATGCCGTGAGGAGGAGCTACGCACGCGCTAATGGATCAGTGCTCGACTCGGCACGCCATCCCACCAGTCGTCTCGCCCCCTCACCGACCAGGGGCGGCACGATCTAGTCCTAGACCTCGAAGATCGGCCCTGCACAGTGCTCAGCCCCTGGCGGCTCGGACCCAACCCACCTACCACAACAACGGGCCGGTTCGAGTCCCATTAGCC
>NZ_JAATVY010000072.1 GCF_011947195.1 Planosporangium thailandense
TGGTTTCCGGATCGAGTTGGGGGAGATCGAGGCGGCGCTGCGCAGCCATCCCGGTATCGCGGAGGCGATCGTGGTGGCGTGTGCCGACGATGCCGGCCGCAAACGCCTGGTCGGGTATGTGGTGCCGGCCTCGGGGGCGGCGGTGGACCCCACGGCGCTGCGCGGATTCCTGGGTGGGTCGTTGCCGGATTACATGGTGCCGTCGGCGTTCGTGACCCTCGAGGCGCTGCCGCTCAACGCCAACGGCAAGGTCGACCGGCGGGCGCTGCCCGCCCCGGACTGGGGCGGTTTGGTTGCTGCCGGTCAGGTTGAGGCTCGCACTGAGACCGAGCGGGTGCTGGCCGGGATCTGGGCTGACGTGCTCGGGGTGGAGCGGGTCGGGGTCGAGGACAACTTCTTCGAGCTGGGTGGCGACTCGATCCTGAGCATTCAGGTGGTGTCGCGGGCGCGGCAGGCCGGACTGGGCCTGACGCCCCGGGATGTGTTCGCGCACCAGACGGTGGCGGCGCTCGCGGCGAGCCTGGAGCAGGCCGGTGCGGATGTGCTCGCCCCGGCCGCCGACCAGGGGCCGGTGGTGGGTGAGGTGCCGTTGACGCCGATCCAGCGGTGGTTCTTCGAGACCCAGACGGTACGTCCGGAGCGGTTTGACCAGTCGTTGATGGTGGAGCTGGACGAGCAGGTGGACCGCAACGTGCTCGGTCGTGCGCTGGAGGCGCTGCTGACCCACCACGACGCGCTCCGGATGCGCTACGAGCGCGTGGACGGGCATTGGCGACAGTACAACGGCCCGGTCGGCCCGGTGGAGGTGTTGGCGCGCCACGATCTGTCCGGTGTGGAGTTCGGCGAGGTGTCGTCGGTGATGGCGACGGTGGTCGAGGAGGTGCACGCCGGGTTCGATCTGGGGTGTGGTCCGTTACTGCGGGCGGTGTTGTTCGAGCGGGGTGCCGGGGCGCGGCCGGTGTTGTTCGTGGCGGCGCATCACCTGGTGGTGGACGGGGTGTCGTGGCGGATCCTGCTCGAGGACCTGGCGGCCGCGTACGCCCAGATCCGGCGTGGTGAACCGGTGGCGCTGGCAGCGAAGACGACGTCGTTTCGGCAGTGGGCGCTGCGGCTGGCCGAGCACGCCGCCGGCGGTGGGTTCGATGACGAGGTCGGTTACTGGTCTGCCACGGGTGGGTCCGGTGAGCTGCCGCGCGATGGCGACGGGCCGAACACGGTTGGTGTGGCGCGGTCGGTGTCGGTGCGGTTGGATGCGGCGGCGACGCGGGCGTTGTTGCAGGACGTGCCGGGGGTGTATCGCACGCGGGTCAATGATGTGCTGCTGGCGGCCCTGGGCAGGGTGTTGGGGGCGTGGACCGGTCGGGATCGGATCCTGGTGGATCTGGAGGGGCATGGTCGGGAGGAGGAGCTGTTCGACGGGGTGGACCTGTCGCGGACGGTGGGGTGGTTCACCACGATGTTCCCGGTCGCCCTGGAAGTCGCCGGTGACGGC
>NZ_JAATVY010000073.1 GCF_011947195.1 Planosporangium thailandense
CTGGCGCGGCCGGGGCTGCAGTTCTTCTCCACCGAGCAGTACAACCAGCTGTTCACGATGCACGGCACGATCATGCTGCTGTTCTTCGCGACGCCGGTGGTGTTCGCCTTCGCGAACTACATCGTCCCGATCCAGATCGGCGCGCCGGACGTGTCGTTCCCGCGGCTGAACTCGTTCGCGTACTGGCTGTACCTGTTCGGCAGCACCCTGGCGGTGGCGGGGTTCCTCACCCCGACCGGCGCCGCCGACTTCGGCTGGTTCGCCTACTCGCCGCTGAGCAACGTGATCAACTCTCCGGGCGTGGGCGCCGACATGTGGATCGTCGGTCTCGTGATCTCCGGTCTGGGCACGATCCTCGGCGCGGTCAACCTGCTGACCACGATCCTGACGCTGCGCGCGCCCGGCATGACGATGTTCCGGATGCCCATCTTCACCTGGAACATCATGATCACGATGCTGCTGGTGCTGATGGTCTTCCCGATCCTGGCCGCCGCGCTCCTGGCGCTGGCCGCCGACCGGCAGCTCGGCGCGCACGTCTACGACTCGCAGACCGGCGGGCCGATGCTGTGGCAGCACCTGTTCTGGTTCTTCGGCCACCCCGAGGTCTACATCGTGGCGCTGCCGTTCTTCGGCATCATCACCGAGGTCCTCCCGGTGTTCAGCCGCAAGCCGGTCTTCGGCTACAAGGGCCTGGTCGGCGCCACGATCGCCATCGCCGCGCTGTCCATGAGCGTGTGGGCGCACCACATGTTCGTCACCGGCCAGGTGCTGCTGCCGTTCTTCTCGTTCCTGAGCTTCCTCATCGCGGTGCCGACCGGTATCAAGTTCTTCAACTGGATCGGCACCATGTGGAAGGGGCAGATCTCGTTCGAGTCGCCGATGCTGTTCGCCATCGGCTTCCTGGTGACGTTCCTGTTCGGCGGCCTGTCCGGCGTGCTGCTGGCCGCCCCGCCGATCGACTTCCACGTCTCCGACACGTACTTCGTGGTCGCGCACTTCCACTACGTGCTGTTCGGCACGATCGTGTTCGCGGTCTTCTCCGGCATCTACTTCTGGTTCCCGAAGATGACCGGCCGGATGCTCGACGAGCGCCTCGCCAAGGTGCACTTCTGGCTGACGTTCATCGGCTTCCACAGCACGTTCCTGGTCCAGCACTGGCTGGGCACCGAGGGCATGCCGCGCCGGTACGCCGACTACCTGCCCCAGGACGGCTTCACCTTCCTGAACACGTTCTCGACGGTCGGCGCGTTCATCCTCGGCGCCTCGACCCTGCCGTTCATCTACAACGTGTGGAAGTCCTACACGGCCGGCCCGCTCGTCGAGGTGGACGACCCGTGGGGCCACGGCGCATCGCTGGAGTGGGCCACGTCCTGCCCGCCGCCGCTGCGCAACTTCGACCGGATGCCGCGGATCCGCTCCGAGCGTCCCGCGTTCGACCTGAAGTTCCCCGAGCACGCGCCGGGCCACTCGCTGGTCAACCCGCC
>NZ_JAATVY010000074.1 GCF_011947195.1 Planosporangium thailandense
GGCACCCCTCTGTGTCAAGCGCCGGCGAGGAGCAGTGTTTTAGGGTGGGTGTCGGCGGGTCCGGGAAGTGACTGATCCGAAGAGCTGGCCATCGGGATTGGGCCGGCCGCGCTGGATTGAACAGTCGCTCCCGATTGTCCTCCCGGACCCGTCCTCGCAGCCTTGGCGTCGGCGACCATCTGCCGGTAGACCACGTCGGACAGTCGTCGTTTGAGGGCGCGCATGGCTTCCATCGGGGTCTTGCCCGCGGCGACTCGGCGCCGGTAGTAGGCGCGGCCTTCGGTGTCGTGGCGCAGCTGGACGACGGCCATGATGTGCAGGGCGCGGTTGATGCGCCGGTTGCCGGCCCGCGACAGCCGGTGGCGTTCCTGCTCGCCGCTGGAGGCGTCCAGTGGTGCGGTGCCGTTCCATGAGGCGAAGTGCCCGCGGCTGGCGAACCGGGCGATGTCGCCGACGTCGCCGATCAGCCGGGCCGCGCCGGACGGGCCGATACCCTTGAGTTCTTGCAGTCGACTGCCGGTGGCGGCGACCAGCTCGGTCAGCTGCGCATCGGCAGTTTTGATCTTCTTGTCGATGACGGCGAGTTCGGTGATCAGCTCGGAGGCCAGCTGCCGTCGGGTGCGCCCGACGATGCCGCGGGGGCGCACCGTGTTGAGCAGGGCGCGAGCCTGCAGCGCGGACAGATCTTTCTTGGCCCCGCCCGCCACCAGCTCGAGCAGCAACAGGTGCAGCCGGTTGACCGTGTCGGTGCGGGCCCGGCCGAGTTCGTCGCGGCGGTCGGCCAATAGCCGCAGCGCGACGGTGGCGTCGTCGACGGCGACCTGGCGTAATCCCTTGCTGCGTAAGGCGGCCACGGCCACCGAGTGGGCGTCGACCGGGTCGGTCTTGCGGCCCTGGCCGGTGGCGAACACCCTCGCCCGGGCCGACAGTTTCGCCGGCACGTCGAGCACGGTTTCGCCGTCGGCGACCAGGCGCTGGGCGATGTGATGGCCGATGCCGTTGCAACCCTCGACCGCCCAGGTGCGGTGCCGATACTTGCGGCCGGCCTTGAGCATGGCCTGGTAGCCGGCGCTGTCGGTGCCGAACCGGCCCTGGGCGAGCACGTTCTCGCCGTCGTCGATGACCTCGATCGTTGCCGATCGTTTGTGCGGATCCATGCCGATGATGACTCGTCCCACGCTGTCCTCCTCGATCCCACCGAGCCGATGCCGGCGAGGAGGGCAGCGCTACTTCGAGCTGGGCAAACCCCTCTGGAGCCTCTCCGCGCCACGGTGACCGGCGGGGCGCATGCCAGATGAGAGCCACACCAACTTGCGGTGGGCAGCCGATGAGAGAGCGATCCCGCCGGTCACCTCGACCAAGCCTGGCCGGGCTGCGGTCGTAACACCAGTCAACAAGTAGCCGATGAG
>NZ_JAATVY010000075.1 GCF_011947195.1 Planosporangium thailandense
GGGACTGTGGATCTAACGGTGTTTCCGGCCTGACCCGCGGGGCGTAGCGCCCGGCGAGGAAGGTGCCGTGATGACAGCGACACTGGACGATGTGACCGCGAGGAAGAAGAAGCCCGAGCCGTCGGCGGAGCAGCAGGCCGCTGCCGAACTGGTCCGGCTGGCCAAGGAGCAGGGTCTGTCGCTGACCGGACCGGATGGGCTGCTCAAACAGTTGACCAAGACGGTCCTCGAGACTGCGCTCAATGAGGAGATGACCGAACACCTCGGCTACGAAAAGCACGATCCCGCCGGCGTCGGCGCCGGCAACATCCGCAACGGCGTCCGATCGAAGACGGTGCTGACCGACACCACCGGCCAGGTGCAGATCGACGTGCCGCGGGATCGGGCCGGCACGTTCGAGCCGCAGATCGTCAAGAAGCGGCAGCGGCGGTTGTCCGGGGTCGACGAGGTCGTGTTGTCGCTGTATGCCAAGGGACTCACGACCGGGGAGATTGCTGCGCACTTCGCCGAGATCTACGGCGCGTCGGTGTCGAAGGAGACGATCTCCCGGATCACCGACAAGGTCATCGACGAGATGCAGGAGTGGACCCACCGGCCCCTCGACGAGATCTACGCAGCGGTGTTCATCGACGCCATCGTGGTCAAGGTCCGTGACGGGCAGGTCGCCAACCGTCCGTTCTACGCCGCGATCGGGGTCAGCCTCGACGGTGACAAGGACATCCTCGGGCTGTGGGCCGGCACCGGCGGGGAGGGCGCCAAGTTCTGGATGAGCGTGCTTACCGACCTGCGCAACCGCGGCGTCAAGGACGTGTTCTTCCTGGTCTGCGACGGTCTCAAGGGGCTGCCTGAGGTGGTCACCAACGTGTGGCCGCAGACCGTGGTGCAGACGTGCATCATCCATTTGATCCGCAATACGTTCCGGCTGACCTCACGCAGGTACTGGGACGAGCTGAAACGCGACGTCAAGCCGATCTACACCGCAGTCAACGCTGACGCCGCCAGGGCCGCGTTCGACGACCTCGCCGACAAGTGGGGCAGCCGCTATCCGGCGGTGGTCCGGCTGTGGGCCAGCGCCTGGTCTGAGTTCATCCCGTTCCTGGACTACGACGTGGAGATCCGCAAGGTCATCTGTTCGACCAACGCGATCGAGTCGTTGAACGCCCGCTACCGGCGGGCGGTCAAGGCCCGCGGCCACTTCCCCAACGAGCAGGCCGCGTTAAAGTGCCTCTATCTCGTGACCCGGTCCCTGGACCCGACCGGGACCGGCAGGACCCGATGGACGATGCGCTGGAAACCCGCGTTGAACGCGTTCGCCATCACCTTCAGCGACCGCTTCCCAGCCGCTGAGACCTACTGACAGGACCGCCGGAAACACCGTTCGCGAGATAGTCCC
>NZ_JAATVY010000076.1 GCF_011947195.1 Planosporangium thailandense
ATCTACGGTCAGCCCCGGCAGGACCACGCCGAACTCCTCCCCGCCGTAGCGGGCGAGCAGGTCACCGGGGCGAAGCTGCGAACCCCACGCCATTGCGGCCGCCCGCAGCAGCTCGTCGCCGGCCTGATGACCGAACAGGTCGTTGTAGCGCTTGAAGTGGTCGATGTCCAACAGCGCGACACTGACCGGGGTACGCCCCCGGCGCGCCTTGGCCAGCTCCCGCGGCAGCTCCAGCTCCCACGCGCGCCTGTTGGGTACGCCGGTCAGCCCGTCGTGGTGTGCCAGGGCCGAGAGCTGGGCGGACTGGTCCTGCACCTGCGACACCAGACCCGAGACACGCGCCACCACCAGCAGGAACAGCGCGACCGAACCGACACTGACCGCCAGCCAGTCGATGTGCCGGTGGGTGGCCCCCTGCCAGGCCAGCACCCCGGGAGCGAGCAACGACGTGGCCGCCAGCAGCCCCAGGCGTAACCGCGTGATGCGGGGCGTCCGGTCGGGCGCCACTTCGGACAGCGACCGCATCGACGGGTGCAGGGCGCTGGCGCCCAGCAGCACGTACGAGGCGAGCCACACGTCGTCGACCGGCCCGGACTCGTAGCCGGTCAACGTGTTGAGCACGTTGAAGGTCACGTCGGCGGCCATCTGCAGCACCGCCGACACCGCGATCATCCGGTAGCTGATCGTCCGCGCGCCGGGTGTGGTCAGCACCCGGGCGAGCATCGCGACCATCAGCACGTCACCCGCCGGGTACGCCAGGTCGACGAACCGGGTGAGAACGCTCCGCGTGGAGTCCGCCGCCAGGGGCTGCATCAGAAACACCCAGGACAGCAGGCCCATCCCGGTGGCGATGACGGCCGCGTCGAGCAGCCCCGCGCGGTCCCGTCCGGCGGTGCGGCTCCTGATCAGGACGAACAGGCCGGCCGCGGTCATCGGGTAGTACATCAGGTAGGACAGGTCGGCCGGGGACGGGTACGGGTTGATGTGCGCGACGAACTTGAAGTAGTCGAACATCCCGTCGCCGACGGTCATCGCCGACTGGCCCACGGCGAGCAGGTACCACAGGACGGGGCGGGCCGGTCGGTGCAGGCGCACCCCGACGACGACCGCGATGACCGTGCCCGTGCCGACGGCGTCGGCCAGCAACGCGTTGGCCACGCTGTCCACCGGAACCGCCAGGTGCGCGCCGATGACGACGGCACCGGCGACCAGCCACAGCCACCACGCCGACCGCTCGGCTCGCAAAATCATGCCACTCCATCGGCAAGGGAGACAGGTTATTGAGCGGTGCCACTCATAGCATTGCGGTCAGGAGCGGACCAACTGGGTCCCGCTGGCGCTCACGCGGTTCCGGCCGCC
>NZ_JAATVY010000077.1 GCF_011947195.1 Planosporangium thailandense
TCGGACGCCTCGGTTGCTGATTGAGATCTGCGTGTGTCGCTGGTTATGGAGCTGCTGGCGAGGCTGTCCACGGGGTCGAGCGACGGGAAGGTGAGGACGGGCCAGGTGAAGGTCCGCGACGTGATCTGGGTTGGTATCGATGTGGGCAAGGCCCATCACCACGCGTGCGCGGTGGACGCCACCGGCAAGGTGGTGTTCACCAAACGTGTGGCCAACCGACAAGCCGATATCGAAGCCTTGATCGCCCGGGCGGGTAAGGCCGCCGCCCAGGTGCAGTGGGCGATCGATCTGACCACCGGCTCGGCGGGCCTGCTCATCACGCTGCTGCTGGCAGCCGGCCAGCCGCTGGTGTACGTGCCCGGCCGGCTGGTCAACCGGATGGCCGGCGCGTTCGCCGGCGAGGGCAAGACCGACGCCAAAGACGCTCACACGATCGCCCAGACCGCCCGGCTGCGCGCTGACCTGACGCCGGTGCTCGGCGTCGACACGGTGGTGGCCGACCTGCAGGTGCTCACCGCCCGCCGCGACGACCTGACCGCCGACTGGGTGCGCGGGGTCAACCGGCTGCGCGACCTGCTTGCCTCGATCTTCCCGGCGCTGGAGGCGGCGTTTGACTACTCGACCCGCTCGGCGCTGGTGCTGCTGACCGGGTTCCAGACCCCAGCCGGCATCCGGGCCGCCGGCACCGCAGGCCTGACCGCACACCTGCTCGCCGGCGGAGTCCGCGCCACCAAAGCGGCGTCCATAGCCGACGCCGCCCTGGCCGCTGCGGCGGCGCAGACCGTCGCGCTGCCCACCGAGGCCACCGTCGCCCCGCTGATCGCCCGGCTGGCCGCGCAACTGCTCGACCTGCACCGGGAAATCAAAGACCTCGACAAGCAGATCAGCGCCCGGTTCGCCGAGCACCCGCACGCGGCCCGCATCACCAGCGTCGGCGGGTTCGGACCAATCCTGGGCGCCCAACTGCTGGCCGACACCGGCAGTGACCTGCAAGCCGGATTCGGCAATGCGGGCCGACTGGCTGCCTACGCCGGCCTGGCCCCCGTGCCCCGCGATTCCGGCCGGATCCGCGGCAACCTGCACCGCCCCAAGCGCTACCACCGACGGCTGCGACGGGTGTTCTACCAGGCCGCCCTGTCCGCGATCAAACCCGACGGCCCCTCCCGCGTCTTCTATCGACGCAAGCGAGACGAGGGCAAGCGGCACACCCAAGCGCTGATCGCCCTGGCGCGACGGCTTGTCGACGTCATCTGGGCGCTGCTGCGCGACGGCCGTGAGTTCCATCCGTCACCGCCAGTCGCCGCACACGCGGCTTGACACGATCATTGAAACTCCTC
>NZ_JAATVY010000078.1 GCF_011947195.1 Planosporangium thailandense
TGGTGTTGGGTGCGACGGTGACGGTCTGGCTGCATTGGGCGTTGTCGTTGCCGGTGGGCGTGCCCTGCAGCGCCTGCGCGCCGGAGTGTGCGTGCCCGGCCACGACGCCCGCCGCCGCGGTGCAGGACCAGCCGGACAGGCCCGACTCGAAGCCCGGGTTGGTGATGGTCTCCGTGTCCGCCGAAGCGGGACCGACGATCAGGGCGACCGCACCGGCGACGGTGGCCGCGACCGCACCTACGGCCAGCACACGTTGGTATCCGCGCATGGACAGCTCCTCTGGACGCGACCGGGCGGTCGCTGAGATGAGCATCGATGGAACCCGACACCCAAATTAATGTCAAGGTTTCTTAACTGATTAGCCGCCAGCCGCCCAACCTCGACGAGCGGCACCCCGGCCGGCTGAACATTTAACAAACTTTCCGGTACTGCTCGCCCCACCACCAGGGAGAGCCCCATGCCCCGATACCTGAGATCGACCATCGCCGTCGCCCTGCTGACCGTCGCCACCGTCGCCGTGCCGACCCCCGCCCGGGCCGCCACCCGGCTGACCGCCACCCTGTCCACCACCGACAACGGCTCGCGGTGGCTGGACAAGTACGTGGTCACCAACCCCACCGGCACGCCCATCACCGGCTGGACGCTGGAGTTCGACCTGCCCACCGGCGCCATGATCTGGGAGATGTCCGGCGAAAGCGGAACCCTGATGGGCGCGGTCGACACCGGCCTGCGCTGACCGACTCCCCGCCGGCCGGCCGCCACGCAGGCCCGGCCGGCGGGCACACCCCCGTCATATCCTCCGCAGCCTTCGAAGGAGCCCGCACCATGCGAAGACCCGTACGCCCGGCGTTGGCCGTCCTCGCGGCGACCGCCGCGGTGGCCGGCATCTCGATCGCCGCCACCTCCGCCTCGGCGGACACCGAGACCGTCACCAACGCCGGCTTCGAAGCCGGCCTGACCGGCTGGTCCTGCACCGCGGCGGCGGGCGTCGTGGCCGGGCACGCACACTCCGGCGCGCAGGCGCTGCAGGGCACGCCCGCCGGCAACGACAACGCCCAATGCAGCCAGACGGTCGCCGTGGCGCCGAACACCG
>NZ_JAATVY010000079.1 GCF_011947195.1 Planosporangium thailandense
CGTACCGGCGGTAGCCGCCGAAGCCCTCGTCGCCGCCGTCGCCGGTGAGCACCACGGTCACGTGCTCGCGGCTCATCTTGGCCACGTAGAAGCTCGGGATCGCCGACGAGTCGGCGAACGGCTCGTCGAAGTGCCACGCCAGCGTCGGCAGGATGTCGAGCGCCGACGGGCTGACCACCAGCTCGTGATGATCGGTGTCGTAGTGACGCGCCACCGCCCGCGCGTGCTCACGCTCGTCGTAGGCCGCCTCGTTGAACCCGATGCTGAACGTCTTGACCCGCTCGCCGCTCTGCATCGCCATCGCGGCCACCACCGCCGAGGAGTCGATCCCCCCCGACAGGAACGCCCCCAACGGCCGCTCACTGACCATCCGGATCCGGGTCGCCTCCAACAGCAACCCCCGCAGCTCCTCGGCCAGCTCGTCCTCGCCACCCACCGCCCGCGGCGTGAAATCGGCCCGCCAGTACTCCCGCACCGACGCCACCCCGTCCTGCCACACCAGCAGATGCCCCGGCGGCAGCTTCGACACACCCTGATAGATCGACCACGGCGCCGGCACGTACTGGTAGGTCAGGTAATGGTGCAGCGCCACCAGATCCAGCTCCCGCGCCAGCGTCGGATCCTGCACCAGGCACTTCAACTCCGACCCGAACGCCAACGACCCCCCGGCCGCCCGCCAGTACAGCGGCTTCTTGCCCAGCCGGTCACGCGCCAGCACCAGCCGGCCACGGTTACGGTCCCAGATCGCGATGGCGAACATCCCCCGCAGATGGTGGACGAACTCATCCCCGTACTCCTCGTACAGGTGCGCCAGACACTCACTGTCCCCGGTACCGGCCAACTGGTGCCCCCGCGCCCGCAGGTGCGCCTGCAACTCGGCGAAGTTGTACAGCTCGCCGTTGAACACCACCGCCACGGTCCGGTCCTCGTTGTAGACCGGCTGCTGACCACCGGCCACATCGATGATCGCCAAACGGCGCATCCCCAGCGAAGCGTGCGGATCATCGTGGAAACCCGACCCGTCCGGCCCCCGATGGACGATCGTGTCGCACATCCTCCGCACCAGGTCCGCATCGACCGCACCGGTCGA
>NZ_JAATVY010000008.1 GCF_011947195.1 Planosporangium thailandense
ACCCGCGTGCGGCGGGGTGAGCGTGCCGTCGGCCGTCGACAGGCCCGCGTTCAGCTGCGTGTCGTCCAGCGCGGTCCCGTACACGACGCTCGCCGGCGCCGGCCACACCAGCGTGGGGGCCTTCTTGTTCGCGTTGATCGTGATCGACCGCTGGATGGCCTGCAGGCCGAACTGGTCCGCGGCGGTGAAGTTGAGCACGGTGTCCCCGACCGCGGTCGGCGTCCAGGTGAACGTACCGGTGGCCGGGTTGGTGCCGGAGGTCGTGAACGTCGCGTCCGCCGGCTTGTTGAGCACGCCCAGCGTCACCGTGCTCCCACTGTCGGGGTCCGACGCCGCCACACTGACGGTGACCGGGGTGCCGGGCGTGGCGTCGATGACCGAGCCGTCCGCGACGGTCGGCGCCACCCAGGTGGGCGGGTTGTTGGTCTGGTTGGTGATGCGCAGGAAGAAGTCGACGGCGACCGACGAGGCGGACGTACCCTGCTCGGTCAACGCGGTCACGGTCACCTGCGCGGAGTAGTACGTGTCCAGCGGCGCCGAGGCCAGTCTCTGGCCAGTGGTGTTCCAGGTGAACAGCCCGCTCGCGCTGACGGCCGCCCCGGACGGCTGGGTGAACGCCGACCCGCCGTACTGCGACGGCGGCCAGTTGGCCGTGTCGGAGGCCTCTGTCGGGCTTGACAGCCGGTACGACGCGGTCGTGCCGGCGGGCAGGCTCGCCGGGATGGTGAAGTTGCACGGGGAGTTGCGCGGGCAGTCCACGATCGGCGGCAGGCTGCTCGACACGCTGGACAGGCCGCCCGAACCCAGGTTCACGAGACTGTTGATCCGCGTCGACTTGTCCGGGTTGTTCAGGTGGCCGGCCGGCGGGTTGTCCGTCGGAGAGCCGAGCCGGCAGCAGCCGCTCACGTACGCGGTCCAACTACCGCTGGCGCTCGGATACAGGTGCTGCAGGTGACCCGATGTCGGCGAGGTGCCGTTCAACGCCTCGACGGTCAGCGTGTTGTTCGCCGCGTCCACGGTTGTCACCAGCAGGTACGGGTTGGCCACAGCGCCGTCGCCGAAGTACACCACGGTGTTCTGGTCTCGGACGACGTCTCCGACGTTCGGATTGCGCGCTGTTCCGCCGCCCGAAGGGGTATAGGCCAACCAGCCGTTGAAGTCCCGCCGGAAGCTCTCGGTCATCGAGAAGACGACCATCCGGTCGTTGGCGCTCGACCGGCTCCACGACAGTTCGGCGGCCCGGAAGTGGGACGCCCAGGCGGGAGCGGACGACATCGCCACCGTCGTGACCCCGGCTACTGCCGTGACCAGGCCGACGACAATCAGCCTGACCAACGCTTTGAACCCGCGACGGGGCATGGCTAACAGATACTGCATGCGACCACCCTTGGTGCTCCGTAACGACGAACAGGGGGCACCTTCAGCCGTGGCCGACGTCGACGCGACGGCCACGGTCGCGGCCGCCGCGACACCCACCCCGTGCACCCGCTTGTAACGCACGGTGCCTCCTGCCCAATGAGGATTTCGCCTTCGAGACGTGACACGAGGTTCACGATCACCGCGTCCCGACGACAAGGGACACCCGTCCCGTCTGGCGCACGATCCGGTCCCGGCTCGGACACTAGGTCGGCTGGTACGAAAGATCGTCAGCCTTCGGATGGAGTACGAGTACATCGCCGGGATGACGTCGGCAGGCACACTCGCTCGTGCGCCTACATCTCTGACGGCGGACCCACATCTCCAGTGACGTGGGAAAATTCGAGCGGTACCCGGTCGGCCGTTACGAGGAGTGTGCGGGAGATGACCGGTACGCGAGACGGCTTCCTCGCGACCGCCCGCGCGGCGGCCGACCTTCGGCGCGAGCCAACGGTCCGGCCGCCTGGCGGAAGCCGAGCGCTCCGGCCACCATGCGCCCTTCAGCCCACGATCCGCTACGAGCGCCCCGACCAGGCCCGATTCCGCCTCGTCCGCAGCGATGACACCGTCGGCCTGCTCAACCAGGCCATCGCCGGCGCCAACGAGCCGACAATTCGTGCATATGACGCTTTGACCCCGCCGGGGGCACCACCACAGGCCAGCGAGACGAATTTCCCGCACGACGAAGCCCGTGACCAGGCGAGACCCGGGCACGGGCTTCTCTCATCTGTCCGGTTGCACCCGGCTGTAGCCGACGATCACCGGCCGTTCCCTCGAATACGTGCCGAAGCCCCTGCCTGCGGGCAGCCGCCAGTTTGACCTCTACCAGCCGATTCGCTTGATTGGGAAATGACGCTGCCGATGGACGCGTCATGGGTGGCGCTTTCGACCGGGTGGCGGTGCGGCGACGGAAAATGCTGACCGGCGCGGCGCTGACCGTACTCGGCGACTGCTTCGCGGTCGCCTATTGCCTGATGACGTGGTCGGGGGCGAACCGTCAGATCATGCTCGCCGGCTACAGCTTCGGAATGGCGATCGGCGTCGTCGGCATATGGGCGGCGACGCGGGGACCCGCGAAAGCCACCGGGCACGGCTTCGCGTTCGCGATGCTTGGCAGCGCCATCGTCATCATGACGCTGGGCGCACACTGGGACAGCGGCGCACGCTCACCGCTCACCCTGGGATTCCTGCTCCCCATATTGTTCGTCGCCAGCTCCACGGCGCGCCTCGGCCTGATGGTGGGACTGGAGACGGTCATCATCGGGGCGTATCTCTCCGTCGTCGCTACCGGGCAGCCGGCGCCGCCTGGCTTCGTCTTCCTCCTTGTCGGGAGCATGCTGGGCGTGATCGGGGTGTGCGCCACTCAGGCAAGAGCCCTGGCACGGCAACGTACCCAGCTGCGAGCCCTCGCAGAGCTGGACCCGCTCACCGGCGCGCTGAACCGACGTGGCCTGAGCGCACTCGGCGAGCATCTGTTTCCGGGCGAGGGCTTCGCTGGCCACTCTGTGTTCTGCATGGACCTCGACGACTTCAAGGCTGTCAACGACAGCCTTGGGCACGCCGCCGGAGACGAGTTGTTGCAATGGGTGGTGGCGACTACTCGCAGCGCGGTGCGTTCGGCCGACGTCATCGCGCGCACCGGTGGTGACGAGTTCGTGGTAGTCCTCGTCGACACTGACCCGTCCACAACGGCGGAACTCGCCAGCCGGGTCGGTCGGATGCTTCGGGAGCGTACGGACGTCAGCATCGGCTGGGCCTGCGCGCCGTACGACGGCGACAACCTCGACTCGCTGCTTCGGGCCGCCGACCGGCGCCTCTACGAGCGAAAGCGCAAACGCCGACACGTCGGCGGCCAAACGCATCCCCGCCCGGCCGCGATCGGCGAACAGCATTGAGGCCCAGCGGCTCACCGGCAAACGGGCACGGTCGTCGAGATCACGAACGTTGGTGATCGAGGCGGCCGTTTCGCGTTCTGTCACTCGTGAGGCCGCTGGTCGACGCCGGTCGGGCGATGCCCGGTGAACGCCACGAATCGGGTGATCGTCGGCGCGGCCGAGACGACGGTGATCGGGTTCGCCGGGGCCGCCGGGGACCGGTTCGTGTCTCGCTGCGTCGACGGGCGGGACCAGCCTGGCTGCGTTCGAGGCCGCCGCACGCGTGGTCCGGGACCAGCTGGTCGCAGCCGGGACACCAGTGAACCGACGCAATCTGGCAGCGAGACTGCGCGGCCGGTCACCGGGTCCACAACGACCGCCCGGGTCATCTGCTGCGTTGTCACGGCCGTCGAGGGCCCACAACCACTCGCCGCGTCGCGCGGACCGCTGGCCGGTCAGCCACTCGAACGAGTGATGGACCGGCACCGTCGTTGTTGATCTTTCGGTTGATCGGTGATCAACTTTGTCCGCGAGCCGCGGATGATCGACGGATATCACCGGTACCACCGTCGGCCACCACTGGATCGTGGTCGGACTCCAGCTTACCGACATAGCTGACGTATAAGTACAAAAGGCCCATTGCTCCTCTTTGTGCAGCGTGACAGGTTCGCCGGGGCCGATGTGGCCACCCCTCACTTCCGCAGTTCCGGCAGGTCACCTGCCGAGGAATGGCCGTGCCGGGGAGCGCGAACAGCCGCGCTCGGCGGTCGCGCCGGCGACAACGGTCGCGCCCTGCCCGGGATAGGGGGTCGAACAAGATAAAGGAGCAGCTGGATGGTGTCGTCCGCGGAGAACGGTCCGGGCAGAAAGGCCCGCCGGGGCAGATTGCTGTTCCTCGCGACGGCGCTGACCCTGACGGCAGCGACGGCCCTCGCGGGCGCCATGGGTGCGACCCGCGTACTGGGTCGCACCTCGCTGGCCGCGACGTCCACGCCGGTTCCGACCGAGGTGGCGTTCGCCCTGGAGGAGGGCAGCCGCGACAACACGGTGTTCCTTATGGCGGCGGGGGCGGCCATGAAGACGATCCACGACCTGGGCAACCAGCCCCGCTGGACCAGCAACAGCAGGGTCTCGGTCGTGACGTTCAAGAGCGATGCGCGCATTGCGGTACCCCTGACGAGCGACCTGCTGAGCACCGAGACCGCGATCCAGAAGCTCAACGCGCGCGAGGGCGGTGGCACCTGCATCGGCTGCGCGATCCGAATCGCCCAGATCCAGTTCAACGCAGCCGGCACCGCGGGCGCCCACCGGTTCATCGTCGTGCTGACCGCCGGGAACGAGGGAGAATTCAACACGTACGCCGGTGTAGCCGCGGATGTCAAGAAGGCCGGAGTCACGGTCCTTGCCGTCGGCCTCGGATTGAAACCGAACATGGACACAATCAACAACCTGGCCAGCGACGTGCCTGGCGTGCAGACCGCGTTCAGACTGGGCGGTGACATCGCCGCAAGTATCGGTGCGCTCATTCCCAGCCAGCCGTCGCCGGGCCCGAGCGAGAGCGCCTCGCCCAGCCCTAGCACGTCGCCGAGCCCCAGTGCCTCGCCCAGCGCCAGCACCTCGCCGAGCGTCAGCACCAGCCCGAGTGAGAGCGCCTCGCCGAGCGAGACCCCCACCGCAAGCCCGACCGAAACCACCACACCGAGCGCGACCCCCACCCCGAGCCCGACCGAAACCACCACACCGAGCGAGACCCCCACCGCAAGCCCGACCGAAACCACCCGCCCCACGGCGAGCGCGACCGCCTCGGCCAGCCCCACCGCTACGCCAACAGCGAGCGCATCCAGCCCGGCCGGTTCGGTGCCTTCGCCGACCGAGACGACTACCAGCGCCGGCGTGACAGTCGTCGACAGCAACGGTCAACCGCTCGCGGCCACTCCGGTCCTCTCCACCGGAGCCCGGGTGGGAATCAGTGCCTCGGGGTTCCGGGCCGGGGAGACGGTCAGTGCCACAGTCTTCTCCACCCCGCGGTCTCTGCCTGCGACGACCGCCGGCGCCGACGGCAGCGTCTCGTACGCCTTCACAGTCCCGGCCAATCTTGAACCGGGCGTCCACAAGTTGGTCCTGAGCGGTGCCAGCGCCCACAAGGTCGTGGTCTTTACCGTGACGGCGGCGACGGGCAGCACGTCGCCCGCGGCGTCGGACGGCGGCATGCTGGCTAAGACAGGTGTCGGGATCGGCGAGTTGGTACTGCTCGCTCTCGGCCTGCTGCTGGTCGGCGCCGTGGCCGTGCGCTACGGCCACCACTTGCGCGACCGAAGCAGCGCGTGATCCGATCGGTTGCGGGCCCCGGCATGACGCGGGGCCCGCAACGGGTCAGAGCGCCGAGATATCCAGTCGGAAGCACGGGTGCTCGACGAGCACCCGGTCGCCGAAGCGCAGCAGGGACCGCGCGGCGAAGTCGGGGGTGTCCCAGTCCGGTGGACAGATCCAGGTCGAAGGACATCTGCCATTGCGGCGCCCGCCGGTAGCGCACGGAGCCGGTGGCCCGGAGGTCGGCGACGACGGTGCCGCGCCGGGGGCACCACCCAACGGCCAGCACGACGAAGCCCTTGACCAGGGATGCCCCGGTCAAGGGCTGCTCTCGATCTCGGCGACAGAGCGCGCGGGCCGGCGCGTCAGTTGTCACCACGCCTCCGGCAGTCCCTTGGCCGGACCCGGGGTGAGGAACTCCACCCGGTGCTCGCCCACCAGCAGCGGGTTCTTGCGGGCGTGGAACTCCTTGACGTGGTCGGCGTCCTCATGCGCCTGGAACGCGTCCCGGTCGGCGTACACCTCGTAGAACACGCGCGCCAGCGGCTCGCCCTCGACGGTATGGGTGGCGTAGACCAGCGTGCCGGGCTCCTTGGCTGCGATCTGCGCGACCGCCTCGGCCGCCAACGCGTCGAACTGCTCCGCCGCCTGCTCGTCGCGGATGTCGAACCGGACCACCAACCCGAACGTCACCGTGCACCACCTTCCGATCGCGCGATCCCGCAGACGGTACAGCGACCGGCGGGGAGCCGGTGCACGACGAGGCCCGTGTGACCGGGGATCCCCGGTCACACGGGCCGCTCTCGCACGATGCTCACGCCGCCGCGGCGATCACCCGCGACACGAGATCCTGCGACGTCGTGGACCGCTCGTACTCGGGCCGGTGCAGCACCCCGCCCATGATCGGGGCGGGATTGCGGTGGACGGCCGGGCTGTCGCTGCTGACCAGCGCGGCGAAGTGGAACTCGTCGGCACCGGTCATCGCCGCGATGCGCGCGATGTTGCGTTCGGTGATCCCGCCGCCGGGCATGACGATCAGACGTCCGGCGGCCTTGTCGACCAGCTCGGCGATCAGCGGCGCGCCCTCGAGGACGCTGCTCTCCTGCCCCGAGGTCAGGACCCGGTGTACGCCGAGGTCGACGAGCTGCTCCAGGGCGGTGAACGGATCGCGGGCCATGTCGAACGCGCGGTGGAACGTCACGCTGGCGTCCCCCGCCGCGGCGATCAGCCGCCGGGCGGTGGCGAGGTCGACGTCGCCCTCGGGGGTCAGCGCGCAGATGACGACGCCGCTGCGCCTCGTGGCCACGGGCGCGGCCGACAGCCGCGCCGACCTCGCACGGCTCAGCGGCCTGTCGCCGTCGACCGTCTCCCAGCGCGTCGAGGCGCTCATCGCACAGGACCTGCTGCGGGAGGCGGGCGCCGGGAAGTCCCGCGGCGGGCGCCGGCCCCGACAGCTCGAGGTGCCCACCGACGCCGCGATCGTCGCGGCCCTCGATCTGGGCGCCCATCACGCCCGCATCGCCGCTCACGACCTGTCGGGCCAGCTCATCACCGCCCGCGAAGTCGACGTCGAGATCGGCGACGGCCCCGTGCCGGGGTGGAACGGATTCGACGTCCACGGATTCTGCGTCGCGCAGGCCGGCGTGCCGGTGGCCGTCGACAACGACGCCAACCTCATGGCGCTGGGCGAGCACCGGTGGACCCACCCCGACCTGGAGCACGCGATCTACGTCAAGGCGGGCACCGGGATCGGGTCGGGCGTCATCGCCGCCGGCCGCCTGCACCGCGGCGCCCAGGGATCGGCCGGCGACATCAGCCACTGCCGCGTGACCACGGACCCGACGGCGCAGTGCAGCTGCGGCAACACCGGATGCCTGGAGGCGGTGGCGAGCGGCGCCGCCCTCGTGGACGCGCTGCGCGCCCGCGGCCTCGACGTGTCGCACCCCCGCGACGTCACCCGGCTGGCACAGGACGGCGACGCCGCCGCGACCTCCATCACCCGGGCCGCCGGCCGCGCCATCGGCGAGATCCTGGCGGTCGTGGTCAACTTCTTCAATCCACAGGCCGTCGTCATCGGCGGCGTGCTGGCCGAGTGCGAGCCGCTGCTGGCGAGCATGCGCGCCTCGCTGTACGAACGGTCGCTGCCTTTCGCCAGCCAGGCGCTGACCATCGAGCGCTGCGCGACCGGTGTCGACGCGGGTGTACTCGGCGCCGCCCAGCTCGTCCTGGACCACATCCTCGACGCCGTCTGAGCCGGCGACGAACCGGGCTCAGACGGGGACCTCGGCGCTCAAGATGATCGTGCGCTCGTCCGGCAGGTGAAGGAACTCGGCCTGGCTCGCGGCGTTGTGGGCCAGGACGATGAACAGGCGTTTGCGCCAGGCGGCCAGGCCCGGGCGGTCGGTGCGTCGCAGCGTGATCTTCGAGACGAAGTACGAGACCTCGTCGAGGGTGAGCCCCTCGGCGACAGGGTGGGCGGCGGCGCGGCGGAGGACCTCGGGGAAGTCGGTGGGGTCCTGGAAGCCGAACACGGCGTCGACGTGGATGATGCCGTCGTCCGGGTTCCCGAGGTTGTCGATGGTCAGGCGCTCCTCCCAGGGGACGTGCGGGACGTTCGCGGTCCGACCGGAGATGATCACGATCTTGTTGTGCCGGACGTGGTTGTGCGCGACGTTCGCGCGCAGCGCGAGCGGCGTCGTCTCCTTGTTCGGGTGCGGGAACACCGCGGTACCCGGCACCCACGGGATGTCCATCGCGTGCAGCTTGTCGATGAAGTCCGGCAGCGGACCCTCCCGTTCGACCCGGCGGGCGGTGACGAGTTCCCGCCCACGCTGCCAGGTCACCATGATCGTGAACACGATGGCCGCAATGAGCAGCGTCAGCCAACCACCGTGGGTGACCTTGGTCAGGTTCGCGGTGAAGAAGGTCAGTTCGATCGTGCCGAAGACGAACCCGAGCAGCACGACCCGCCAGGCGGCCCAGCCCCACAGCCCCCGCGCGACGACCAGGAACAACGTCGTGGTGATCAAGAACGTGCCGGTGACCGCGACGCCGTAGGCGGTCGCCAGCCGCGCCGAGGAGCGGAACGCGAACACCACCAGCAGGACCGCGGCGAACAGGCCCCAGTTCACCGCGGGCGCGTAGATCTGTCCGTACTCGCGGCGTGAGGTCTGCCGGATCCGCAGGTGCGGCAGGAAGCCCAGCCGCATGGCCTCCCGCGAGACCGAGAACGCCCCGGAGATCACCGCCTGCGACGCGATCACGGTGGCGGCGGTGGCCAGCACCACCATCGGCAGCCGCGCCCAGTGCGGTATCAGCAGGAAGAACGGATTGGCCCGGTTGGCCGGGGACGTCAGGATCAACGCGCCCTGACCGAGGTAGTTCAGCGTCAGCGCGGGAAACACGATCGCGAACCAGGCCCGGCGGATAGGGGCACGGCCGAAGTGACCCATGTCGGCGTAGAGCGCCTCGGCGCCGGTGATCGCCAGCACCACCGCTCCCATCGCCACGAACGCGATGAACGGGTGGTCCACCGCGAACAGCACCGCGTAGGTCGGCGACAGCCCGGCCACGATGCCCGGCCGGCGCAGCACCTCCGCCGCGCCGGCGAGGCCGAGGCAGGCGAACCACACCAACATGACCGGTCCGAATACGGCCCCGACCCGATCGGTGCCCCAGCGCTGGCCGGCGAACAGCAGCGTCAGGATCACCGCCGCCGCCGGCAGCACGAACACCGCCCACTCCGGCGAGGTGACCTCCAGCCCTTCCACCGCCGACAGCACCGAAATCGCCGGGGTGATGACGCTGTCTCCGTAGAACAGGGCGGCGCCGAGCACCCCGAGCGTCATCACCGCTGCGCAGCACCTGCCGCTGGCGCCGCTCAGCGCCCGCCGGGCGAGGGCGGCCAAGGCCATCACCCCGCCCTCGCCGTCGTTGTCCGCCCGCAGGATGAAGATCACGTACTTGACCGACACGACAAGAGTGATCGACCAGAAGACCAGCGAGATCACGCCGAACACGTCGTGGGCGTTCGGACGTACCACACCGCCGTCGATCGAGAAGACCGTCTGCATCGAGTACAGCGGGCTGGTGCCGATGTCGCCGTACACGACACCCAACGCGCCCAGGAGCAGCGCGAATCCGGCGGCGCCACGCGCCGGCAGACGGCCCGGCGGCGACACCGGGGACGTCGTACCGGCTTGCTCCGCTGTCGCGCCCTCGCCGCCGGCCGCGGTGTGCTCCGTATCCGCCCGTTCCGACACCCCACAGGCATACCAACCCGCGCGCGCCTCCCCTGACAGCACCCCCTACCCCGGTCAACGGCGGCTCTCCGGCGGCCCCGGTGGCTCCTCCGCCGACCCGACTCCCTCGAGATCCACTGCGCGGTCGCGGTCCACTCCGGAACACCGGCACCGCCGCGTCGAACCCTTCACCCGGCGCGGGTGAAGACGAAACGCGGCGGGGCGTGCAGGTTTGGTTGTGCCCGACTCGGTAAGCAGGGCACCGCTCGTGTAATCCGCAACAGGCCCACCTCGATAAGACGACCGTCGAAGGGGAACGTCATGACTACTGCGGAGACCCAGCGCGCTCGCGACGCTCAGGCCCCCACGCGTGAGGGTGAAGGTCTGATGGAGCATCCGCTGCTGTGGGCGGCCCTGATGGGCCGGCGCGAACGCGGCGAATCCATCATCGAACATCCGCTGCTGTTCGCGGCGATGATGAGCCGGCGCGAGCGCGGGGAATCGATGATCGAACATCCGCTGCTGCTGGCGATGATGATGGGCCGACGCGACCGCGGGGAATCGATGATCGAGCACCCGCTGCTGCTGGCGATGATGATGGGCCGACGCGACCGCGGAGAATCGATGATCGAGCACCCGCTGCTGCTGGCGATGATGATGGGCCGGCGCGAGCGCGGCACATCCATCATCGAGCACCCGCTGATGCTCGCCGCCATGATGACCATGATGGGCCGGCGCGAGCGCGAAGAACAAATGATCGAGCACCCGCTGCTGCTCGCCGCCATGATGAGCCGGCGTGACCGCGTCGAGTCGATGATCGACAACCCGCTGATGCTCGCGGCGCTGGAGCGCCAGTAGACGCCGGGCGGCGGGGCCGTACTCCGCCTTTCGCAGGTGGGCGAAGCGTCCCCTGAGCCGATACGGAATCTTCGCCCGCGCGGGCGCCGCCCTCCGGTCCGTCACGGAGACGTCCGACTGGAGGGCGGGTCACCACAACAGGAACCGGGGGAATCAACTTGACATCTCCCCCAACTGAAGCAGGGGGATTCAACCCTCGCAGGTTGAGCTTTCTACTTCGCCGACCACAGCCGACCCGAACCAACGGCGAGGGACGGTGTACCGCCCATCGGTCTTACCCAGTCTCCACAGACGTTACTTCCCGCCAGCCCGGCGGTAGGCCCGACCGGCTTGGTTGTCGCCGGCCAGGCGCACAGAAAATTGCACACCTGTTCGCCCACGCGCCACGGATAGCCACACCGGTCCGCCTTGGCGGCGAACCGGCTTTCCTTGCCCTGCTGACGCAGGAGATCCGTTTCCTCCCCCGCTTGAAAGCGGGGGTATCCACGAAAGGAATCTGATGACACCTGAATCTGGCAGAGCAGCAGGACAGGATCCGGTCGAGGCATTAATCGACGACCTCATCCACGACATACTGAGCGAGGCGGGCCAGCCCGGCGGGGCCACGGCACGGGGCAGAGGGCCGCTGGGCGGCCTGATCGACGCGATCGCGGCGTCGTCGCGTACGACGGCCCGCCCGTCGATGTTCGAACGGCTCCTCCTCGCCCAGGTCCTCGCTTCCAGCCTGGCCGACGCGCTCGCGCCCGCACTGGCGGAGACGCTGGCACCCGAGATCATGAAGGCCCTGGAGCACTACGCACCCGGGAAGCCGGCCGTCAAGGAGCCTGCCGCGGCAGGTGTTTCCCGGGAGAAGGGCCGCAAGGCAGACGAGAAGTAGCGAGGACCGACCGCCGGACCCTGGACAGGGGCGGCCCGGCCCACGCAACGTAGGTCACCTGGAGCGCGTGTCGGCGCGGCCGCCGCAGCCGGCGGTCGCGCCACTTCGAGTCCGCTCCGTCCTTATGCTCCCCTCTATTTACCCTAGTCTTTACCCTTCCCTCTCCCATCCCGTTCAGCGGTCCTGAACGATGCCGCAGGTAGGCGCCGGGCACCCCACCGGCGCGTCCCTTGTGGATTGGGAGAGGCATTGTCGCCTGAACTACTGCCCACGCGGCATCGAAAAGTCGCCGTCATCAGTGCGTTGTCCGTCGTCGCCCTCGGCCTGAGCGCCGCTCCCGCGGCGGCGGCCAAACCGCAGCCCCGCCCGCACCAGGTGGGCTTGCTGGCCAGCACGGCGCACCACAAGAGCGCCACCACCTCGTCCGGCACGATGAAGGCGCTCGCCGCGCCCGGAGGCGGTGACGCCGACGGCGGCGAGGGCGCCAACGAGATCCAGGAAGGCGCCGACCAGTACGCCGAAGCGCGCACCTCCCCCGGCGTGGTCGCGCCCGGCGCGTACTCGGCCGCCTGGGCGCAGCTGCAGTCGCTGCGCAAGACCGGCGGCAACTGGACCGACGAGACCGCGCTGCCGTACAACTCGGACGACCCGCGCTACCGGGACGTCAACTCCAACTCGTCCGGCGGTGCCGGCCAGGTGACCGGCCGGATCACCGGGCTCGCGGCCGACGACTCCGGTTACGTGTACGCCGGCGCGGCCAACGGCGGCGTGTGGCGCTCGCGTACCGGCGGCGGCAAGTGGGAGCCGATCTCCGACAAGCTCCCCTCGCCGGCCACCGGTGACCTGCGCCTGGACGGCAAGGGCCGGCTCTGGTATGCCACCGGCGAGGCCAACACCAGCTCGACCGCGTTCATCGGCTCCGGCGTGTACGTGCTCGCCGACCCGCGCCACGGCCAGTTCCAGCCGGGCAACCGCGTCGGCGGCACCGAGCTCGAGAGCACCATCATCAGCAAGCTGCGCTTCATCGGCGACCGGGTCTGGGCCGCCACCAACCGCGGCGTGTGGAGCCACTCCACGATCAATCTGTCCGGACCATGGACAGCGGAGTTCATTCCGAACCCGGACTACCTGCCAACCGGCCCGCTCGCCGCGGACCCGAACGCGCCGTACAAGAACATCACCAACGACGTCATCGCCGACCCCAAGGACCCGTCGAAGGTGATCCTCGCGGTCGGCTGGCGCAGCGGCGACGCGTACAACGGCTTCTACACCAAGCAGAACGGCGCCTGGCAGCGCGTCACGCTCGGCGGTGACATCGCCAGCGACGCGGCCAACGTCGGCGCGGTAACCTTCGCGGCCGCCGCGGACGGCTCGAAGTTCTACGCGATCGAGCAGTCGCCGAAGGTGATGGCCGCCAACCCGGACAGCGGGCTGATGGGCATCTACGAGGCCGACGGCTCCCCGTTCGGCCCGTGGCACCTGGTCGCCGACTACAAAAAGCTCGCCGCGTCCGGCTCGGCGCTGACCGGCGCCGGCTACATGCCGGGCATCCAGTCCTGGTACAACCAGTTCCTGCAGGTGGACCCGACCGACCCGAACCACGTGTACATGGGTCTGGAGGAGGTCTTCGAGACCAAGGACGCCGGCGCCACCTGGACCACACCCGGGCCGTACTGGAACTTCGGCTTCCCCTGCTGGAACATCGATCCGGGCAGGCAGACCGGTGACTGCCACCAGACGATCCACGCCGACCAGCACGCGGTGACGATCGGAACGTACAAGGGCAGGTCGTACGTCATCGTCGGCGACGACGGCGGCGCCTACCGGCGTCCGGTGCGCGGCCAGGCGGACGCGAGCGGGCACGCCACCGACTGGACGTCGCTGGGCGACGGCACGATGGACGTGCTGCAGTACTACTCGGTCGGTGTCGGCCTGGACCGCAACAACAAGAAGGCGGGCATCGCCATCAGCGGCGGTCTCCAGGACAACGGCCAGTCCGTCAAGCGCCCCGGCGACAAGGTGATGGGCTCCAACTTCGGCGGTGACGGCGGCGACACGATCGTCGACCCGGCCAACGGCTGCAACATCGCCGAGGAGTACGTCTACCTCGCCATGTCGGTGACCAACAACTGCGCGGTCAACGACGGCTCGTGGACCACCGATCCGGCCAAGGCGACCACCCGCCAGATCGCGCCGCCGGACTCCAAGGACAGCTTGGCCCGGTTCATCGCGCCGTTCACCTACGACCCCAAGGACACCAAGACCTGGGTCGCGGGCGGGCAGCACGTGTGGGTGCAGCACAAGGGCTGGAACATCCAGTCCGGTGACGACTGGACCAACGTGTTCGACCTCGGCGACGGCCACGTGGCGACCGCCGTGTCGGTCTCCGGCGGCACGGCGTACGTCGGCTGGTGCGGCCCGTGCAACAACCAGGGCTTCACCCGAGGAATCGCCGTCGGCAACGTCAACGACCCGGCCAGCTGGCACCAGCTCAACCTCCCGGTCGAGGGTCAGCTACCCAACCGGTACATCTCCGGCTTCGACGTCGACCCGGCCAACGCCAACCACGTGGTCGTGGCGATCAACGGCTTCAGCCGTCGCTGGACCGAGGGTCCGGGCGCCGGGATCGGTCACGTCTTCGAGTCCCGCGACGCCGGGGCGACCTGGACCGACATCTCCGGTGACGACCTGCCGGACGTGCCGGCCGACTCGGTGAAGATGCTGCGGGGCGGCGGCCTCGTCCTCGCCACCGACCTCGGCGTGCTCTACCGGGCGTCGAGCCACGGCAGGTGGACGGTGCTCGGCCGCAACTTCCCGACCACGGCGGTCATGCAGATCAAGACCGGCCCGTTCGGGAAGCTGTACGCCGCCACCCACGGGCGCGGCATCTGGTCGTACGACCTGAGCAGGCTCGACGACTGACAGTGACGCACACCGGATGCGGGGGCACCCTGAGCGGGTGCCTCCGCATTCTTCTACCGCTGGGCCGTCGGCCTACGCGGGGAAGATCATGCAGGAGGACGTCGCGTGCGCGATCAGCCGGCCGGCGTCGTCGAACACCTGCGCCTGGGCCAGCGCGGTGCGCTGGCCGCGGGACAGCACGGTCCCCTCGCAGCGCAGCGGTCCGGAGTTCAGGGTGACCGGCCGCAGGAACTTCGTCGTCAGGTCCAGCGAGGTGTACGCGACGCCGACCGGCAGCGTGGACTGCACCGCGCACGCGGCGGCGGAGTCGAGCAGGGTCGCCAGCACACCGCCGTGCATCGTGCCGATCGGGTTGTAGTGGAACTCCTGCGGCTCCAGCCCGAAGACGATGCGGCCGGGCTCGACCTCGACCGGGGTCATGCCGAGCGTGCGCATCACCGGTGGCTGCGGGAGCTCACCGGTCCCGATGGCCTGGAGAATCTCGAGTCCCGTACGGCCAGCCGCGGCCGCCACGCTGATCGTCGGGTCTTCCCACGTGTAGGTGCGCGTTCTGACAGCCCGCTGAGTCTCGGTCATGGACGGAGCGTGTCACCGCTTGCTGGGTCTGTCAACGAGACTTAGCCTGGGTCACATGGAATCTCCAACGGCGGCAGCGCCGGCAGCCACGTTCCCAGCCGCGCTGATGTGGTCGGCGGACAACTGCACCGTCGCGCGCGCCATGGCGGTCATCGGCGACAAGTGGACGTTCGTCGTGCTGCGGGAGATCTTCTGCGGCATCCACCGGTTCGACCAGATGCGGGTCCGCACCGGCATCCCCCGGCAGGTGCTCGCCAACCGCCTGGACCGGCTCGTCGCCGAGGGCCTGCTGCACCGCCAGCCGTACCGCGAAGAGGGCCTCCGAACCCGCACCGAGTACCGGCTCACCGACAAGGGCCTGGACCTGTACCCCGTGCTGACCGCCGTGCTGGCGTGGGGAAACCGGTACCTCGCGGACCCGCAAGGGTCCCCGATCGAACTGGTCCACCGCGACTGCGGCGCGCAGGTGCAGGCGCCGCTGCGGTGCGCCGCGGGGCACGAGGTCGAGTCGCCCCGGGACGTGCTGCCGCAGCCCGGTCCGGGCGCGCGCCGCCGGGCGTGACGTCCACAGTCGACTCTCAACGCACCACGATGCGATCGATGTCGGGCGCGTAGCCGCGCGAGCCGCCCAGTTCGATCGTGTTGCGGCCGGCGGCCAGGTCGACGGGGATCGTCACCGACCCGACCGTGTACCAGTCGGGGGTCGTCGGAACCGGTCCCGAGATCGCGCGCCCGCCGTTGACGCGCCCGGTCAAGGTACGTCGGTCAGCCGAGATGTAGTAGATCGTCAGCAGGCGCCGGCCCCCGGTCGGGGCGGTGACGGTGAACGTCACCGTCTCCCCTCTTCCCAGGTCGCCCACCACGTAGCCGCCGGACGCGCCGCGCACGCGCCGCAGTCGCGTCCCCGCGCTTCGGACGCCGCCCGGCCCCTCCGCCTCGTACGAGGCCGGAAACGCGCCGGCGACCGGCCCGGGAGTGGGGGTCCGGGTCGGGGTGGGGGTGGGGGTGGCGCGCGGCCCGGTTGTCGACGGCGCGGCCGAGGGCGTCGCGGCGGCGCTGCTCGGCGCGGCGGTGGCGGAGGCCGGCGGCGAAGCCGGCCTCGACGCCCCGGGCGGGGGCGACGCACCGAACGCGTCGGTGGGCGGCAGCAACCACGGAGCCGCGACATCACTGACGGACACGCCGGGGCGCGGGACCGGCCCTCTCCCGCCGATCGCGGTCGGGATCACCAGCGCGACGAGCCCGGTCGCGCCCGCGGCCACGGCCAGCACGGTGGCGACCCCGATTCCCAAGCGACGGCTGCGCATCCGCTCGCGCAACGACACGCCCCGCCGGTGACGGGCGACCGCGTCGTCGGACGGGCCCGTGGTGGGCTCCGTTGTCATGTCCCTCCCCGCGCGGACGTCGTCGGCGCTGTTCCCGGCGCAGAACATATCCGCTCGGCCGGGATCGGCGACCAGCCACATGGCCGACAACAGATGTCGATATGGTCAGTGACGGTCCTCGTTGGATGGTCGCCGCCCATTTCGATCCGCTTCGCCCACCGGCCCGGTACGCAGAGTGGTCGCCTGGTAGCCGAATCCCGCCCGACCCACGCGCCGCCACTCATAACCAGCGTTCCAGCGGCCGCTGGCGTCACACCCGGCGCGGTTAAGGACGGGGATTGACCCGGGTCCAGCGCCGCTGACCCGGCCGGCGTCCACCGGCGGCGGCCAGGCAGCGCGGACAGATCGCGCCCACCCGGTCGGCTTCGGTCAGCACGTCGGTCGGCCCGTACTCCCACGGCACGTGCGGGAACCGGATCAGCCGCGACCGGCTCAGCGGCAGCCCGCACGCCGTCTGGTTGGTACCCGGAACCCAGCCGTGCACCTCCCCGGCCGGTTGGCGTACGCCGTCCTCGTCGATCCACTGTCCGGACGCGGCCACTGAAAAGCGTGCCATGAATCGGATCTACCCATGATCGTGGAGGATTTTCCGTGCCAGAACACGGAAAATCCTCCACGATCATGACGACCGGCTGGGAGCCGAAGGCTGCCGCCCTATGCTTGTCCGGGTCCGTTCAGGGGGAGGCTTCGGGTGCTGGTGGTCCACGGGCTCTGGCTGGCCGCCGGCCGGCTCGCCCTGTGGGGCGAGGATCCGGCGCTGCCCACGCGGCGACGCGCCCGAGCACCCGGCCGGCACCCGCGCCACCCGTTCGCGGCGGCGCCCGACGCGCTCGCCGAGGCGCTCGGCGGGGTGCTCCCCGAGGTGCCGAAGCCCATACCCGGCACCGTCGCGCTGGCGCTCCCCACGGCCGGCGGCGCCCCGATGTCATCGCCCGAGCTCGTGCGCGACCCGCCGCCCCGACAGCCCGCCCGGCCGGTCACGGCCGGCGGGTGGCTGGTGCCGACGCTGGAGTACGAGCCCGACGACGCCCTCGCCGTGCTGGCCGCGCTCGCCGAGTCGGCGCGGGCCGCCGGGTTCACCTGCGGCGCGACGATCGCCCACCTGAACGCGGTCGCCGGATTCGCCGCCGACCTGGTCACGCGGGGACGGCTCCTGCCGACGGCGCAGCACGGGCCGACAGCGGTGTGGCGACCCGTGCTCGCCGGCCCGGACGCCGCCTGGGCGCAGGCGCTCGTCCTGGCCCTGCCGCCCGCCGGACGGGCGGAGCTGCGGACGGAGGCCACCGAGGCCACCGAGACCGCCGGCACCGCCGAGGCCGCCGACACCGCCGAGGCCGCCGGCAGCGCCGAGGCACGCGACGTCCTCGCCGGCGCGCTCGACGCGCTCGTCGACGCGGCCGCCCGGGCCGCGCTCGACGGGTACCCGATCGGCGGCGACCGGCCACGCACGGCCGCCGAGGCCTGGCTCCGGGCGCTGACCGGGCGCGAGCGCCGCTTCGAAGCCCACGCGGGCGACCTGGCCCGGCTGACCGACGGGCTGGCCGCGTGGCAGCGCGACGCGGTCGGCGGCCCGGTACGCGCCTGCTTCCGCCTGGTCGAGCCCGACGAGGAGACCGACGACTGGCAGCTCCAGTTCGCCCTCCAGGCGACCGACCGGCCGAGCCTTGTCGTGGACGCCGCACAGGTCTGGCACGCCCGGGGACCCCTCAAGGGGCTCTCCCGCCGGCTCGAATCGCCGCAGGAGACGCTGCTGGCCGAGCTGGGCCGGGCCACCCGGCTGCACCCGCCGATCCGCGCGGCCTTGCGCGAAGCCCGGCCGTCCGCCCTGGCCCTGGACACCGACGGCGCGCACGCGTTCCTCACCGAGGGCGCGCCGATGCTCGCCGCCGCCGGCTTCGGAGTGCTGCTGCCCTCCTGGTGGGGCCGGCCCTCGGCGCGGCTGGGCGTACGGCTGGCCGCGCACTCGCCGACCGCGCCGGGCACCGTGGCCGGCAGGAGCGCGCTCGGGCAGGACGCCATCGTCTCCTACCGCTGGGAGCTGGCACTGGGCGACGAGGAGCTCACCGCCGAGGAGTTGGAGGCGCTCACGACGCTCAACGCCCCGCTCGTGCGGCTACGCGGCCAGTGGGTGCAGGTGGACCCCAAGCGCCTCGCCAACGGCGTGAAGCTCCTGCGCGCCAACGGCCACGGGCAGGGCAGCGTCATCGAGCTGCTGCGTACCGCCGCCGCGCCGGACGCGGGCCCCGGCGGGCTGCCGGTCGTCGGGGTGCGCGCGGACGGCTGGCTCGGCGAACTGCTGTCCGGGCAGGCCGAGCGCCACCTCGCCCCGGTGGCGGCGCCTCCCGGCTTCGCCGGGACACTCCGTCCGTACCAGGAGCGCGGGGTCGCGTGGCTGGCGTTCCTGGAGTCGCTGGGGCTCGGCGGCATCCTCGCCGACGACATGGGCCTGGGCAAGACGATCCAGCTGCTCGCACTGACGGCATCCGACCCGCCGGAAGCCGGCCCGACCCTGCTGGTGTGCCCGATGTCGCTGGTCGGCAACTGGCAGCGGGAAGCCGCGAAGTTCGCGCCGGACCTGCGGGTACACGTCCATCACGGCGCCGAGCGCGCCCGCGGCCGCGCGTTCACCGCCGCCGTCCGCGACGCGGACCTGGTCGTCACCACGTACTCGCTCGCGGCGCGGGACGCCGCCGCGCTCGCCGAGATCGACTGGCACCGGATCGTGGTCGACGAGGCGCAGGCGATCAAGAACGCTGCCACCCGGCAGGCCGTGGCCGTCCGGTCGCTGCCGGCCCGGCACCGGGTCGCCGTCACGGGCACCCCGGTGGAGAACCGGCTCGCCGACCTGTGGTCGCTGATGGAGTTCGCCAATCCCGGCCTGCTCGACACCGCGGCCGGCTTCAAGAAACGGTACGCGGAGCCGGTCGAGCGGCACGGTGACGCCGACGCGGCGGCCCGGCTGCGCCGGCTGACCGGCCCGTTCATCCTGCGGCGGGTCAAGACCGACAAGACGATCATCACGGATCTGCCGGAGAAGTTGGAGATGGAGGTGCTGTGCAACCTGACCGCCGAGCAGGCCTCGCTCTACCAGGCGGTCGTCGAGGACATGATGCACCGCATCGAGACCAGTGACGGCATGGAGCGGCGCGGCCTGGTGCTGGCGACGATGACCAAGCTGAAGCAGGTGTGCAACCATCCGGCGCAGTTCCTGCACGACGGTTCGCGGCTGGCCGGCCGGTCCGGCAAGCTGGACCGGCTGGAGGAGATCCTCGACGAAGTCCTCGCGGCCGGCGAGAAGGCGCTGCTGTTCACGCAGTACGCGGAGTTCGGCGCCATGCTGCGCGCACACCTGTCCGCCCGGTGCTCCCGCGAGGTGGCGTACCTGCACGGCGGCGTCGGCAAGGCGGCGCGGGACGAGATGGTCGCCCGGTTCCAGGAACCCGGCGGCCCGTCGCTGTTCGTGCTGTCGCTCAAGGCCGGCGGCACCGGTTTGACGCTGACCGCCGCCAACCACGTCGTACACGTCGACCGGTGGTGGAACCCGGCCGTGGAGGACCAGGCCACCGACCGGGCGTTCCGCATCGGGCAGCAGCGCTCGGTGCAGGTCCGCAAGTTCGTCTGCGCCGGCACCGTCGAAGAGAAGATCTCCGCGATGATCCGGGACAAGCGGGGGCTGGCCGCGCGCATCGTCGGCACCGGCGAACAGTGGCTCACCGAACTGTCCACTGCGGAGCTGCGTGACCTGTTCGCGCTCGAGGCCGGGGCGGTCGTGGAATGAGGTTCTCCGACTACGGGCGCCCCCGCAAGGTGGAGGGCGGAATCAAGGCGCGCAGCACGCGCGGCGCAATCGGGGAATCGTGGTGGTCGCGGCGCTTCCTCGCCGTCCTGGAGTCCTTCGCGCTCGGCACCCGGCTCACCCGCGGCCGTTCGTACGCCCGCGCCGGGCAGGTGCTGTCGCTGACCGTGGCACCCGGCTCGATCACCGCGTCGGTGCAGGGTTCCCGGCCGGCGCCGTACGACGTGACCGTCGGTTTGGAGCCGTTCCCCGAGGACGTGTGGACCCGCGTCGAGGAGGCGCTCGCCGCGCAGGCGCTGTTCGGCGCCCAGCTGCTCGCCGGGGAGATGCCGCACGAGATCGAGGAGGTGTTCGCCGGCGCCGGGGCGCCACTGTTCCCTTCGTCCATGGCCGACCTGCGGCTGAAGTGCTCGTGCCCGGACTGGAGCGTGCCCTGCAAGCATCTGGCCGCCACGTTCTACCTGCTGGCCGAGGCGTTCGACACCGATCCGTTCCAGATCCTGTACTGGCGGGGCCGCGACCGGGAGACGCTGCTTTCACACCTGCGGGGGCTGCGCAGCGGAGTCGACGAGCCCGCCCTGCTGCCCGCGCCCGCCGCGCCGGCCGCACCGCTCGGCGCGGCCACCGCCCTCGCCGACGTGGCCGCGCCGCCGCTGGACTCCACACTCGACCGGTTCTGGGTCCCACCGGTACCCCTCCCCCAGCGCCCGCCCACCCTGGACGTCGAGCCCGATCTGTTGCTGCGCCAGCTGCCACCACCCGGGCCAGCGCTCGGCGGGCCGCCCCTGGTCGACCGGTTGCGCCCCGCGTACCGGCGGATGTCCGGTACCGAGGACGCCTGACCTCGCGACCGGCCGGCCTCCGGCGGACGACCGGGGCGCGGACTCTGTCCGTCCGGATGACAGCTCGCGCCCGGAAAACCTTTCATTCGGTGCAGCTTCTGCCGAAGGCCAGGCATGCCTTCTCGGATGAACATCTGGCGCAGGTTCCCCAGCGTCACGGCGCAGAACCTCACGCTCGCCGTCGTGCTCGGCGGCACCGTCGCCGCCGCGGTCGGGGTCGCGGCGGTCGTCGCGCTGCCCCATTCGGTGACCGCCAACCAACGTGGTGCCTTCATCCGTGACATCGCGCTGACCGGCCTGGTGAGCGTCGCCCTCATCACCCTCATCGTCTGGTCAGCCGCGAGCAACATGGCCCGGCCGATGCGCGACCTGCTCGCGTTCGTCCGTGCCGTGGCCGGCGGCGACCTGCGGGGCCGGGTCGACATCGCCGGACGCGACGAGCTGGCCCAGATCGCCGACGCGGTCAACCAGATGAACGCGACGCTGGCCGACCAGATCGCCGGGATGAACGCGCTCGCCGAAGCGCTGGGCCGGTCCTCGGGCGAGCTGGCTCAGCTCAGCTCCGACCTGGACGGCGACGCCCAGCGGGTGGTGGGCAGCAGCGCGGCCATGAACGCGACGTCCGGGCACGCGCACGAGGAGGTGCAGTCGGTGTCGGCCGCCGTCGAGGAGCTGAGCGCCAGCGTCAGCGAGATCGCGCTGAGCGCCTCCACCGCGGCCCAGGTGTCCTCCGACGGTGTCGACGTCGCCGCCCAGACCAACAGCACGGTGGCCCGCCTCGGCGAGAGCTCCGGCGCGATCGCCGAGGTGATCCGGGCGATCACCGCGATCGCGGAGCAGACCAACCTGCTCGCCCTCAACGCCACCATCGAGGCCGCGCGGGCGGGTGAGGCGGGCAAGGGCTTCGCCGTCGTCGCCGGCGAGGTCAAGGAGCTGGCCGCGCAGACCGCGACGGCGACCGAGGACATCGGCCGCCGCATCACCGCCATCCAGCAGGACAGTCAGGACGCGGTGGCCGCGATCGAACGGATCAGCGGCATCATCGTCAAGGTCAACGAGCTGCAGACCACCATCGCGACCGCCGTGGAGGAGCAGTCGGCCACCACCTCCGAGATCGGCCGAGGCGTGATCGACGTCGCCGGCGGCTTCGACAACCTCTCCACCGGCATCGCGCAGATCTCCGAATCGGCCGAGCGTGCGACGCACGGCGCCGCCCGTACCCGGGAGCTGGCGGCGGATCTCCGTGAGACGGCGGGCAAGCTCCACACCGCGGCTGCGGCGTTCCAACTGCCGGTCTGAACCGGTCGGGAGCGGCGCGGCGGTCAGCCGACGACGCTGCTGTACTCGGCCCGCGCCAGGCTCATGTGCAGCACCGAGAGCAGGGCGTCGCGCACCGACCGGCGCTGCCGCGCGTCGAAGCTGATCAGCGGCGTCTCGTCGGAGACGGCGAGGGCCCAGCGCACGTCCTCGAGGTGATGTTCGAGCCGGCCGTCGAACCGGTTGGCGGCCACCACGAACGGGATGTCGTGGTGTTCGAAGTAGTCGACCGCCGCGTAGCAGTCCTCCAGCCGACGGGTGTCGACGATGACCAGCGCGCCCAGCGCACCCTGGGTCAGGTCGTGCCACATGAAGCCGAAGCGGTCCTGGCCGGGCGTGCCGAACAGGTACAGCTTGATCTCCTCGTCGATGGTGATGCACCCGAAGTCGAGCGCCACCGTCGTGGTCGTCTTCTCGGGTACGTGACCGGTGCGGTCGATGTGCGCGGCCACCTCCGTCATCGCGGCTTCGGTGGTGAGCAGTGGAATCTCCGAGATGACCGACACCGTGGTCGTCTTGCCCACGCCGAAGCCACCGGCGACGACGATCTTCACCGGCAGCGGCGGCTGGCCGGAACGGTCGCCCGACTCCCCCGGGCCGCGCTCCGACCGAGGGTCGAGGAGCTGTGGGTACGGGGGCTGGAGCTTCGGGTTCCCCGCATCAACGGATGGCTTGGAGTCCACGGATGACCCTTTCAATGATCTTCTTGTTCTGGTGGAGCCCGGCGTCCGGCCGGCGCACGGCCAGGTAGCCCGCTTCGATCAGGTCGCTCGTGAGCACCCGGGCGACGCCGAGGTGCAGCCCCAGCCGGGCGGCGACCTCCGCGATGGCGATCGGCTGCGCACACAGCAGGACGATGTCGCGGTACTCGTAAGCCAGCCGGACGGCATCGGCCCGGCCGGCGGAGGTGGTCTTCACCTGAGCCTCGATCTCCAGGCTGGCGTCGACGGGGCGCACTCTGCCGCCCGTGAGCAGGTAGGGGCGCACCCCGGAGGGCTCGGGGTACGGCGGGGCGCCGTTCGACCCCGACGGCCGTTCGTCCGGGCGGTCGTCCACCCCGCCCGGCTCGTCGACATAGGGCCGGATCAGTCCCGGATCCGGCAGCGGCCGCCGCTCGTCGTCACCTGGTGTCGAACTCAGGACCATCGCTGTCAGGACCCGACGCTGATCTTCAGTTCCTCGACGAGCTGCGGCGTCAGGAAGTCGCCGGCACGGTTGGCGAACATCGCCATCTCGTAGGCCAGTACGCCGAGGTTGGCCTCCTTCATGGCGAGCACGCCCAACGAGGAACCGGTGCCGAGGGTGCACACCATGAGGTAGCCCCGCTCCAGGTCGATGATGACCTTGTTGGCCGCGCCCAGGTCGTAGACCCGGGAAGCGCCGAACGCGAGACTGTTGATCGCCGAGGTGATGGCGGCCAACCGGTCGGCGTCCGCCCGCTCGAGGGTGGCCGACATGGCGATGAGCAGGCCGTCGGAGGACACCGCGATCGCCTCGATCACCCCGGCGGTGCCGGCCGCGAACCGCCGCAGCAGCCAGTTGAAGCGCTGTACATCTGAATTGACGCTCTGCGTTGTCTGCATTACCGCCACTCCACTTCGTTGTCGCATAACGGGCGCCGTCCGCCACCGGCGTCGCGGGTCACTGGTTGGCGCCCACACCCCTCGAAGCCCCCGCGGCGCGAGCCACGCCTGCCACGAAGCTGTCCAGCTCCGCCCGCTCGGCATCGGGGTCGCGCGGCTGCGCGCCCGGCGCCGAACGGTCCGAGGTGCCGTCGCCGCGAAGGGACCGGTCGAGGTGGGTGCCGGGCACCCGTCGGGTCAGCGAGCCGCGCGCCGCGGGCGCCCGCTCGGACGCGGCTGCCGCGTCGGCCCGGGGCTGCTCCGTACCCGACAGGTCCATCCCGAAAGCGGGCAGGTGCCCACCCGGCTGGCGACGGGTGAGCCCGCTGCGGGTCGACGCAGGCGTGGTCGAGGACGCCGGCTCGGGGGTATGCCGGGCCGGCGCCGGCTCGGGGTGCGGCCCGGCCGGCGTCGCCGGCAGGGCGGTCGGGCCGGCCGGGGCGTCCTCGTCGATCACGGAGACGTCGACCACATCGGGGCCGACCGTGGTCGCGTCCGTGACCGAGGCCCCGGTGGCGGTCGTGTCCACCACCGTGGCGTCCACCACCGTGCCGCTGATCTCCTGCGGCTGGAACCAGGCGAAGGAGACGTCGTACTGCCCCGACGCCCAGTCCGTGAGCTGCGCCAACTCGCGGGTCCGGTCGCGGCCGGGCGCGTACGCGCGCGACGCCGGTGGGACGGCCCGGCGGGCGATGATCCGGGGCGCCGGCGCGGCGTTGATCGGCAGTACCCGGTCGGTGGTGAACAGCGTCGTCGGCACCTGCACCTCCGCGCTCACCCCGTTTCCCGGGCTGTGGCGAAGCCGCACCCGCAGGCCGTGCCGCCGGGCTATCCGGCCCACCACGAACAGTCCCAGGACGCTGGTCGGCGCGATGTCGAGCCGTTCGCGCTCGACCAGCCGGCGGTTCTCCTCCGCCAGTCGCTCGTCGGACATGCCGATGCCGTGGTCGACGACCACGATCTCGCAGCAGGACCCGAGCCGGGCGTACACCTCGACGGGGCTGCCCGGCGGCGAGAAGGCGGTGGCGTTCTCCAGCAGTTCGGCCAGCAGCAGCCGGAGGTCGGGTACCAGCTGAGGCATGATCGTGACCTCGCAGAGGGCGGCGATCCGCACCGCCTGGTACCCCTCGATCTCGGCGATGGCCGAGCGCACCACCTCGTGCAGCGACGCCGCCGCGGAGATCGGCTCGTCCTCGCGGATGCCGGACACCACCAGCAGGCTGTCGGCGCTGCGGCGCAGCCTGGTCGTCAGGTGGTCGAGCCGGTACAGCTTGACCAGCATCCGCTCGTCCTGCTCGTTGCGCTCGAACTCGTCGATGAACGCGAGCTGCCGGGCGACCAGGCTGCGGGTGCGCCGGCCGACGGTGGCGAACATGACCGCCACGTTGCGGCGGCTCGCGACCTGCCGCTCCATCAGCAGCGCCGCCGTGGTCTGCACCCGGTTGAACGCGGCCGCGAGCTCGCCTATCTCGTCACTGCCGCCCACCTCGACGGTCGCGAGGTTCGGTGGGCGCCGGTGGTACGCGTCGGTGTCGGCGACGCGTACCAGCTCGTCGCTGGCCAGGTCGGCGACCCGCCGGGCCGCGGACGTGAGCTGCCGCAGCGGTACCGCGACCGAGCGGCTGACCCGGAAGCTCATCCAGATCACGAACACCAGCAGCGCGACCGCGAGGCCGATGAGCGTGACCGCGGCGGTGCCGGCCGCGGCGGCCCGGTCCTGTGCCCGTACGACCGTCGCGTGCACCACCCGCTCCTGCAGCGCGCCCCCCTGGGTGGCGGCGGAGCGGACGTTCGCGACGATCTCCGGTAGCGGCGCCGGCAGCCCGTTGCCGGCGCTGACCTGGCTCGAAAGCTCGTCCAACCGGCGCGCGTTGTCGCCGCGCTCGACCGCGTCGAGCATCGACACCGCCGGGCCCTCGGCCTGCTGGCGGAACCGGTCGATGTCGATCCGGTGCAGCGATCTGGCCTCGATGGCGAGGTCGGCGCCGGCCCGCTTGTCGGTGGCCGCGATGAGCAGCGCTCCGCCGATCCGGTAGGCCTCCTCGTTCGCGCGCAGCAGGGCGTCCAGGGCGCTCAGTTGCCGCAGTCCGGTGATGTCGACGCGTGGTTGCCGGGTCAGCTCCAACGCGTCGATCAGGGCGATGATCCGGGCGTGGTAGGCGCCCTGTACCTCGGCCGGCGCCGCCGTACCGTCGAGGACCTGGCGCCGGACCGCATCCAGCGACCCGAGCTGGCCGACCGCCCGGCGGACGGCCGGGGTGCCGTGCTCGGCCGCCTCTTCCGCCCGGTCGGCGCTGGTCGCACCGAGCGCCGCATAGCCGCTGCGGTCCACCTCGGGGCTGGCCAGCGACGCGAGCGCGAGCAGCCGCTCGGATTGCAGCCCCTCGACCAGTTCGGCGACGTCACGGGCGTCGTGCGCGGCGTCGACGGCCACCGCGGCGGCGATCGTCGAGTCGAGGCGGGCGACCGCGAACGGCACTCCGGTGAGCACGAGCGCGGCGAGCGGCAGCGTCAGCAGCACGCTCAGCTTCTGCTGGACGCTCAATCTAGCTAACATCGCCCGCCCCTTCCCGCCGCTGGGGCCGTACCGCCCGGCCCACGTGCAGCAGTTCCTCGGCCGGCTCCCGGTCGCCGGGAGCGGCGTCGCGGGGATCGACGTCGTCCGGCTCGCCGTCACCCGGGTCGAACGGGCTCAGATCGACGGGCGAGGAGCCGACGGGTGAGGAGCCGACGAGCGGGGAGCCGACGAGCGAGGACGGGCCGGCCGGGGCGGACCCTGGCGGTGCGGCCCCCGCGCGGACCCGCTCGGCCTGTCCGGAAGCCCGGTCACGGGGATCGGCCGCCTCCTCGCGATCGTCCACGCCGGCCGCCGTGCGCGCCGGCCGCGGCGAGGCGGGCAGCAGCATCGACAGCAGGATGCCGAGGAGCAGCACGGCCGCACCGGCGGCGATCATCGTCCAGGTCTGCCGGACCGACAGCCGGTCGGAGCGTTCGCGCAGCAGGGAGTCGAGCTCGCCGAGGATCGCGCCAGCGAGCGGGCGGACCTGCAGGCGTACCCGGTCGGCGCCGCTCGCGATGGCCGCCACATCGGTGCGGTTGAACGTCTGCAGCCAGATCGTCGGGGGAACGAACGCGTCCACCGCCGACGTGAACGCGTCGAGCTGGCCGGCCAGGTTGGGGCCGAGCACCGGGTTGCCCATCCCGTCCTCGGCCTTGCTGTCCAGCGCCTTGTGCAGGCTGAGGCTCATCTGCTCGCTGGCCGCGGCCACCTGGTAGCGGGCCACCGAGATCCGGGTCTGCGCGGCGTCCGACACGTTGCGCCCGGCGAGCATCGCCAGGTCCGCGGCCCGCCCCGCCGAGACCAGCACGTCGGTCACCCGCAGCAGGGCGGCATCGGCCAGGTAGTACGCGTCCAGCTGCGGGTCGGGTAGGAGCTTCGACGCGTCGCCGATCTTGCGCGCCAGGTCGACGGCGAGGGCGACCACCGCCGAGTACGCCGTGTACGCCGGCTCGCCCACCAGGTGCTGGCCCATGACGGTGGCGATCCGGCCGCGCAGTTCGGACCAGCGCCGGTGGGTGCCGAGCGGATCGCCGTGGGTGTCGTCGACGGCGTCGACCGCAGTGATCGCGGCGTCCATCTGGTTGGCGTCGGGCTGGGCGCCGCGGACGGCGGCGGACTGCGCGTCGGTCAGCTCAGCGACGAACTGCACGAGGGGCTGGATGTACGCCACGCCGTGCCGCTCGGCCTGGACGGCCGCCTGGGCCTGGCCGGTCGCGCTCCACGACTGCGCGGTCACGAGGACGAAGAGCGCGCCGGCCGCGAGCAGGACGGTGAGTCGCACCAGCACGTGCGAGCCCCAGGGCCTCGTCATGGCGGCTTGAACCCGGTTGGGCATGGTGGTTTCCCCTTCCTGACCGGCTGGCACTTCCTGCTGTTGCTTCTTGTCGTCACGGTCACCACGCCGCGGCGGGCGGATCGCCGGTCCCTGTCTCCCGGCCGACCCGGCTCATCAGGCGCCAGCGGTCGAGGCGGACGCGGCGGTCGAGTCGGACGCAGCGGGTCGAGGCGGACGCGGCGGTCCAGCCGCCTCAGCGGCGCCGGCTGCGCGGCGACCCGACGCTGGACACCGGAACGGGCGCGCACGCACGGGTACGCGGAGGCACGATCTCGTAGGCGGCTTCGCCGTGCTGGGACAGGTCGAGCCCGACAGCTTCCTCGCGCGGGTGTACGCGGTTTCCGAGCAGCCGGTTGGTGAGGCTGCCCAACAGGCCCGTCGCGACGAGCGAGTACGCCACGACCACGAACACGGCGACCAGCTGGACGCCGAGCAGCCGGTACCCGCCGCCGTAGAACAGGCCGTCGGCGCCGTCGGGGTTGACCGACCTGGTGGCGAACAGACCCACGGCGAGCGACCCGACCACGCCGCCGCCGAGGTGGACGGTGACCACGTCGAGCGAGTCGTCGAGGTCGAACCACGACTTCAGGCCGACCGCGAGCTGGCAGACCGCACCGGCGAGCAGGCCGATGGCGATCGCGCCGAGCGGCGTCACGTACCCGGCCGCGGGCGTCACCGCGACCAGCCCGGTGATGACGCCCGACGCCGCCCCGATGGTCGTGCCCTTGCCGAAGCGCACCCGCTCGACGCCCACCCACACCAGGAGCGCGGCGCAGGCACCGAGCTGGGTGTTGACGACGGCGGTGGCGGCGACTCCGTTCGCGGCGAGCGCGGCGCCGCCGTTCAGCCCGAACCAACCGAACCACAGCAGGGCGGTACCGATCATGACGAGCGGCACGTTGTGCGGGCGGTGCTGCTCCTGCGGCCAGCCACGGCGTCGGCCGAGCGCCCAGGCCATCGCGAGCGCCGCGGCGCCGGCGTTGGCGTGTACGACGGCGCCGCCCGCGAAGTCGAGCACGCCGAGCCGGTGCAGCCAGCCCTCCGGCGAGAAGATCCAGTGCGTCACCGGCGCGTACACCACGAGCGTCCACAGCGCGACGAAGACGACGTACGCCTCGAACCGCCAGCGCTCGGCCGTGGCTCCGGTCAGCACGACGGGGGTGAGGGCGGCGATCATCATCTGGAACGCGGCGAAGGCCAGCACCGGCACCTGAAGGTGGGCCAGGCCGGGCAGTCGCCCGCCGGGCAGGTACGCGTCGGCTCCGGTCAGCCCGGCGAGCCCGAAACCACCCACCAGCCGGCCGGGGCCGAACGCGAGGGAGAAGCCGACCGCAGCCCAGAGGATGCTGACGACGGCGATCGCCGCGAAGCCCTGCATGATCGTTGCGAGGACGTTCTTCTGGCGGACCATGCCGCCGTAGAAGAAAGCCACGCCGGGCGCCATCACCAGTACAAGGGCCGTGCTGCCCAGCAACCAGGCGGTCGCGCCAACATCCCACGAACCTTGGCCAGGGTTCACCGATTCGTCCTTCCCGCAACAATGCGAGCTGGTGGACGGGTTCGCCGTGGCCCGACCTTCTTCGCCGGTGACGGAAGCCGGCGAGGAGTCTTTAGCTCAATGAGTCTGCAAGCTCAATACCACAGGTCTATGTGACCCCGGCCACTATAGGCACTCGTCGCGGGGAGGCGCGACCGTACGCGCGTGAAAAGCTCCACCTGGGACACCTGGCGGATATTTCCCGGCCCGGCAACCACGACCGAGCGGGACAGCGCCGGACATTTCACCGCGGCCGTCGCCTACGGCGCCGTGGAGACGGTCGCGGTCCTCGTGACCGTGGAGCCCGTCGCCCGGGGCCGACCGCGCCACCCCCGAGCGATACCTTTATTCCTACAAACTGTAGGAGCAGCGGGTCGAGCGTACGATCGACTTCGATGGATCACGGCTCACACGGGGGCCATGACGAGGGAGGTTCGGTGATCAAGCGACCGGCACACGGTCGGCGGGCGGCCGGCGCGCTGGAGGGCGAGGTGCTCGGGGCGCTCTGGGCCGCCGACACGCCACTCACCCCGGCCCAGCTACAGACCACCCTGGGCACCGGGTTGGCCTACAACACCATCCACACGATCCTGAGCCGGCTGCAGGACAAAGGCATGGTCGTCCGGATCCGCGAGGGCGGCCGCAGCGCGTACCGGCCGGCCAAGGACGCCGCGCAGGACGCCGCCGACCGCATGCGCACCGTCCTGGAGGGCGGCCGGGACCGCGCCGAGATCCTGCAGCGCTTCGTCACCTCGCTCAGCCCCGACGACGAACAGGCCCTTCGCGCGGCGCTCGGCGAGGACGGGCCCGAGGTTCGGTAAGCCCAGGGGTACGGCGTGAAATGGACCCTGCTGCGCACCGCCGTCGTGGCGGTCGTGGCGACCCTAGCCATCCTGGTGTCCTGCGGGCGGGTCCCGCTGCACCGGTCAGCACCGGCCGGCTCGCCGGGCTCGACGGCCACCGACCCCGCCGGACCGCCGGCGGCAGGCAGAAGCCCGGCTACCCTCCCCCGGCCCGACCACGTCGTGGTCGCCGTCTTCGAAAACAAGACGTACGGCACCGTGGCGGGCGACCGCCGCGCCCCGTACCTCAACGCGGTGATGAAACGGGCCGCTCTCTTCACCAACGCCCACGGCGTCACCCATCCGAGCCAACCCAACTACCTCGCCCTGTTCTCGGGCTCCACGCACGGCGTCACCGACGACCACTGCCCCGTCCGGCTCAACGGCGCGCCCAATCTCGCCCGCCAGTTGCTCGACGCGGGCCTGACCTTCACCGGCTACTCCGAAGACCTTCCCCGAGCCGGATTCTCCGGTTGTTCGCACGCCGGCTACGCGGCCAAGCACAACCCCTGGGCGGACTTCGACAACGTGCCCGCGAGCGCCAACCAGCCGTACACCGCCTTCCCCACCGACTTCCACACGCTGCCGACGGTGTCGTTCGTGATCCCCAACCTGTGCCACGACATGCACGACTGCGGCGTCGCCACCGGTGACGCGTGGGCCCGGTCCCACCTCGACACCTACCTGCGCTGGGCGGAGCAGCACAACAGCCTGCTCATCGTGACGTTCGACGAGAACGACGGCAGCCCGCACAACCAGATCGTCACGTTCATCGCGGGCGCGGGCGTACAGCCGGGCAGCTACACCGAGCCGGTCGACCACTACCGCGTACTGCGTACCCTCCAGTCCCTGTACGGGCTCGCGCCGCTGGGCGACTCCGCGCGCACCAGTCCCGTCACCGACGTATGGCGGTAAGTAGAGTGCTGGCGTGAAGCGCTCCGGCTCGCCCGCCTCCCGCACCGCGCCCCCCGGTACCGCCCGCGTCACCCGGTTCGGCCTGCTCGCGGCCGGTGCCGTGCTCGCGGCCTCCGCCGCCAACGCGGCGCCCGCCATCTCGTCGATCGCGCCGCTGCGCCGTCGGCTGATGCCCGGCCTGTCCGGAGCGGGGCAGTCCGACCACGTGGCGCTGACATTCGACGACGGGCCCGATCCCCGGTCCACGCCGGCGTTCCTCGACCTGCTGCGCGACAAGGGCATCCGGGCGACGTTCTTCCTTCTCGGCGACATGCTCAGCCGCGCCCCGCAGCTCGGCGCCGAACTGGTCGCGGCCGGTCACGAGGTGGCGGTCCACGGCTGGCACCACCGCTGCCTGCTCGTACGCGGGCCGCGCGCCACCTACGACGACATCGCCCGCGCCCGCGACCTGATCGCCACCGTCACCGGCCGGCAACCCCGGTGGTACCGGCCGCCCTACGGCGTCCTGACCGCCGCCGGACTGCGCGCCGCGCGGCGGCTCGACCTCACCCCGATGCTGTGGACCGCCTGGGGGCGCGACTGGGAGTCGCGCGCCACGCCCGCGTCCGTGCTGTCGACCGTCACCGGCAGGCTGCACGGCGGCGGGACGGTTCTGCTGCACGACTCCGACTGCACCTCGGCGCCGGACTCCTGGCGGCGCACGCTCGGGGCGCTGCCGGAGCTGATCGACGGCATCCGCGCCAGGCAGTTGCGCATCGGCCCACTCGCCGAGCACGGCATCTAGTCAGTTCCGGGCAGGGCGCTACTGGGAGTTCAACGCGCCCAGCAGCGTGCCCACGCACGAACACAGGCCGAGCACCAGCACGACGGACAGCAGCGCGATCAGAACCGGCACGCCGTTGTACTTCTGCGGCGGCGCTCCCAGCGAGCCACGTGAGAACGCGACGACCGGCGAACGGTACTCCAGTTCGACCGTCTGCCCCGGCGCGACGCTGACGGTGAGGTCGGCCGGCCCCACGCGCGGCGGCAGCAGGTACGGCGTGTAGACGTCGACACGGTGGTCGCCGGGCGGGACCGGAACGACGATCCGCCCCCATTCCGCCGCCACCGGGTAACCGTCGATGGCGATCTTCGGCTTCACGAAGAAATAGAAGAACGCCAGGGGTAGGAACTTGGTGGTGAGCGCGATCGCCGACCCGGGGTGCGCGGTGCCGGCGTATTCCGGCTGCGGAATGCTCATGGCATCTCCTCTCACAATGACGGTCCCCGCTGTATCCACATCAGACACAGCGGGGACCGGCGTGATTTTTTGCGTCAGTCGAGCATGCCCTGGTTGCGCAGGCGGCGCAGCCACCCCGTCGCGGTGTGACGAGGTACGCCGTAGTGCCGCGCGAGCGCCGTCGTGCCGCCGACTTCCCGGTACGCCGCAAGTACCTCGGCCGGCTCGGGCATCCGCCGGTACGCGCGGCGGCCGGTCGCCGACTGCGCCGGCACGGCCGCCCGTTCCGCCTTGGACTGGCGGGACCGCGACAGTGCCTTCTTCGCCGGCGCGGTGCGTGCCGGCTTCTTCGCCTGGGACGGCCGGCCGGCCCGGGGTGACGGAACGATCGGCTGCGGCGCGCTCGAAGCCTGCGGCGCGGAACCGTCCGCTTCGGACGCCGGAAGGTCGGCGGAAACCGGTGCCGACGCCTCCGTCTGCGCGGGAGCATCCGAGTGCTCGGACGGGGTCGGCGTCGCCTCGATCGCGGTGGTCGTCGGCGGTGCGAGCGCGGCGATGAGCTGATCGAGATTGATCGCCGGCAGTTGCTGCGGGAAGATCGCACCGCCCTCGGGCGCCCGTACGGTCAATTCGGTGACACGAGCATTGCCGGATGTCGTATCCACCTTGATGGTGGTAAGCGCTCCGGCCTCATCGTCATTGGGCGTAATGGTGATGGTGTAGCCAGCCACGGTGGGGTCCTCCATGGAGGTGAACGATCAGCCGCCATCCGTAGGGGAGGATTATGGATGGCGACGACAACGGAACACGAGCACCTCGTGATCAATGGAAGTCTGCCATGGACGGACAGGATTTCCTAAGGGTCATCTCCCTGATTTCGACATCTCGTGACCCGTGGATCGTCACTGCTGATTCTCAGTAAACGATCTGTCACTCTTGGTGTAATAGAGCGATCACAAATCGAAAATCTTGCCGACCTGATCAGGTTCCATTCCCACCATCCCCATGCCCGCCGAGCTTCCCGTCTCGTCGAGAATGCGCGAAACGCAGCACCACGCCGAACACCGGTTACGAGGCGGCGGGGTCAGACCGGCTCCGCCACCTCGATCGTCACCGGGGTCCCGTTGAGCACCGCCGTACCCGACAGCGGGTCCAGTCGCAGGTCGTCGTGCAGCCGGTTGACGTTGGCGCCGGCGGTACGCGAGGCGACGGACAGCTCGACTCCGGGAAGGTCGTGCCCCCAGCCGTGCGGGATGCTCACCACGCCGGGGGCGATGTCGTCGCTCACCTCGACGGTCAGCTCGACCCGGCCGACCCGCGAGGTCACCCGCGCCGTCCCGCCGTCGACGAGGCCGAGGCGCTCCGCGTCAGTCCGGCTGACCACGACAGTGCACAGTTCGCGGCCCTTCACCAGCGCCGGCACGTTGTGCATCCACGAGTTGTTGGAGCGAAGATGCCGGCGTCCAACCACGACGAACTCGTCCGCTGCCGGTACGGGCGCGTCGGCGAGCGCGCCAACCGCGTCGGCGATCGGCTGCGGGCACAGCTCGATGCGACCGGACGGCGTGCGCAGGATCTCCGGGAGGCGCGGGGTCAGCGGGCCGAGGTCGACGCCGTGCGGGTTGGCGCGCAGCTTCGCAAGCGACAGCCCGTCGGGTACCCGTCCGAAGCCGTCGCCGTAAGCGCCCGTGCGCAGCCGCAGATCGAGGGCCCGCTCGGCGGCGGTGTCGCCGGTCAACAGGGCGGGGTCGGCGCCGATCTGCTCGCAGGCCTTGCGCAGCTCGCCGTCCTGCCACGCCTCGACGTCGGCGCGCCAGCCGAGTCCGGCGAAGACGGCGGCCAGCCGCAGCAGGATCTCGCACTCGTCGCGCAGGTCGGCCGGAAGCGGCAGCGGCGGCGGCGAGAAGTTGGCGACGTTGCGCACGGCGAAGCCGTAGAACGCCAGGTCGTAGTGGGCGCTGCGGCTCGGCGGCGGTGGCGGCAGGATCACGTCCGCGTGCCGCGAGGTCTCGTTGACGTACGGGTCGACGCTCACCATGAAGTCGAGCGTCGCAAGCGCGCGGGCGAGCCGGTCGGCGTTGGGGACCGACGACGCCGGGTTACCGGCTACCGTGACCAGGGCCCGTACCTGTCCCTCGCCCGGGGTGGCGATCTCGTCGACCAGCGTGACCGCCGGCAGCTCGCCGAGGACCTCGGGCAGGCCGCGTACCCGGCTGCGCCAGCGGCCGGTCGTGAACCCCGGCCCGCTCCCCTTCCCCCGCCGGGTGTGTGCCGGCAGCGGGAACATCGCCCCGCCCGCACGGTCGAGGTTGCCGGTGAGGATGTTCAGCACGTCGATCAGCCAGCTCGTGACCGTGCCGTACGCGACGGTGGTGGTGCCGATCCGGCCGTACACGGCGGCGCGGCCGGCGGTGGCCAGTGCCCGGGCCAGTTCGCGGATGGTGGCCGCGTCCACGCCGCAGCGCACGGCCATCGCCTCCGGGGTGAACGGCGTGACCAGCGCACGCACCTCGTCGAGGCCGGTGAGATGTTCCGCCAGCCGGCCGGGTTTCGCGAGATCCGCCGCGAAGAGCTCGTGCACCATGCCCAGCAGCAGGAACACGTCGGTGCCGGGCCGGATCGGCACGTACCGGTCGGCGGCCCGGGCGGTGCGGCTGCGCCGTGGGTCGACCACGACGAACCGGCCACCGCGCGCCTGGAGCGCCTTGAGCCGCCCGGGGGCGTCGGGCACCGTCCACAGGCTGCCGTTCGACGAGTACGGGTCGGCCCCGAGGATCAGCAGGAATTCGGTACGGTCGATGTCGGGTACCGGAATCGCGAACGGGCCGCCGAACAGGTAGCCGCACGAGACGTGCTTGGGCATCTGGTCGAGCGTCGAGGCGGTGTAGACGTTACGCGAACCGAGCACCTTGCGCAGCAGCCCGGCGTACAGGTTGCCGGCGAGGGTGTGCACGTTGGGGTTGCCGAGGTAGAGCGCGACGGCGTCCCGGCCGTGCGCGTCGATGACGCCGGTCAGCCCGGCTTCGACGGCGTCGAACGCCTCGTCCCAGGTCGCCGGCACCAGCTTCCCGTCGCGCCGGATCCGGGGCGTACGCAGCCGGTCGCGGTCGGCGTCGAGTTCGCCGAGCGAGGCGCCCTTGGGGCAGATGAAGCCGTGGCTGAGCACGTCGTCGGCGTCCCCACGGACCCGCATGATCCGGTCTCCGGAGACGCTCAGCTCCAGGCCGCAGGTGGCCTCGCACAACGGACACGTCGTGTAGGCGGTGCGCGTCTGGTCAGCCATGTGCCAGTCCTCACTCGATCCGTGTGGTCCGTGGTTACCGGCCAGTTAACTAGATGCCCGGCCGCCTGACGAGAGGCGACCGGGCATCGGATCGAGTTTTTTCTATCGCGAGCCGCGAGGCTTACGGCTTCAGTTGCCGGACGAACACGTCCGAGACCTTGTTGGTGTCGCCGGCGACGAGGTTCGTCGCGTCGGATACGAACAGGACGAACCGACCGTCCGCCGAGAAGACCGGAACAAAGCTGCCCCAGTAGCCGTTGCTCTGCCCGCCGCTCGTGGCGACGCTGACCCGGGTGGTGGTGCCAGCGACCCGGTCCCGCACGAACACGTCCGAAACCTTGTTGGTGTCCCCGGACACGAGGTTCGACGCATCGGATTCGAACGCTACGTACCGGCCGTCCGCCGAGATCGACGGCCAGTCGCTGAAGCCGTTGCTCTGCCCACCCTTGGTGGCGACGCTGACCCGGGTGGTGGTGCCCGCGACCCGGTCCCGCACGAACACGTCCCAGTCTCCGTTGCTGTCCCCGGACACCAGATTCGTGGCGGCGGACATGAACGCGACGTACCGGCCGTCGGAGGAGATCGACGGTTCGAAGCTGGGCAGGTCGGCCTGCCGTCCGCCGGCGCCAACGCTCACCCGCGTGGTGGTGCCGGCGACCCGGTCCCGCACGAATACGTCTTCCCGGCCATTGGTGTCCCCGGTGACCAGATTGGACGCGAAGGAGTTGAACACCACGTAGCGACCGTTCGCACTTATCGCGGTTTCATCGCCGTCCACGTCGCCCCCAGCGCTCCAAGCGTTGGCCTGCACGCCCTTGCTGGAGACGCTGACCCGGGTGGTGGTGCCGGCGACGCGGTCCCGCACGAACACGTCGGACGTCTTGTTGGTGTCCCCGGTGACCAGGTTCGACGCGAAGGAGGCGAAGGCGACGTACCGGCCGTCCGCCGAAATCTTCGGATAGTAGCTCTGGCCGTTGGCCTGTCCGCCGCCGTTGGCGACGCTGACCCGGGTTGTGGTGCCCGCGACCCGGTCCCGCACGAACACGTCGTCGGTCTTGTTGGTGTCCCCGGCCACCAGGTTGGACGCATCAGACATGAACGCGACGTACCGACCGTCCGCCGAGATCGACACCCCGCGGCTCGTCCCGTTGGCCTGGCGGCCACCGGTGGCGACGCTGACCCGGGTGGTGGTACCGGCGACCCGGTCCCGTACGAAGATGTCGCCGGTTCCGTTGGTGTCTCCGGCCACCAGATTCGACGCCTGCGAGTAGAACGCGACGTACCGGCCGTTCGCCGAGATCGCCGAAACACCGGCGGACTTGTTGCCCTGCACCTTGCTGGTCGAGACGCTCACCCGGGTGGTGGTGGGGGTGAAGGCGGTAGCCGCCGCGGCCGGCTGTTCGGCAACGGCGATGCCGGCCAGTACGGAGGCCGCCACGACGGGCAGGGCGATCGCACGTCGGGCGGATCGACCGTTGTTCACGAGACGTGTCGAGATGGTCACAGTACGAGTTTGAGATCTTGCCGGACAAGCGGTGAGAGATCGTCGATCACGCCGATCCGGACGGTCGGACGATCAACCACGCCAACCGGATGACAAGGCCCACGGCGCTACGCCGCCGGTGACAGGCCGGCAAGTACGAAGTCCGCGACCTCGTCGGCGAGCTGCCGGGGCGACTTCGGGCCGTCGGGCTGGTACCACTGCGGCAACTGGTTGACGATGCCGAAGACGATCAGCGTGACCGTGTCCGCCGAGGCGACCGCCGCGAACGCGCCGTCGGCCTGCCCCCGCGCGACCAGGTCCCGGAACGTCTCGTGGTACCTGCGCCGCTGCGCCCGCAGCGCCGCCATCGGTCCGGCCGCGAGCTTGTGCATCTCCCGGGCGAACACCGCCGCCTCGGCCAGCCGGGCGGTGGTGGTCTCGATGAGATCGACGATGACCGCACGGATCACCTCGCCGGGCAGGCCGCCGGCGGCGAGGATCCGGTCCAGGTCGGCCAGCTGCTGGCTGATCAGCCCGTGGTAGATCTCGTAAAGCAGGTCGTCTTTGGACCTGAAGTAGTGGTACATCGCGCCCTTGGTGACCGCGGCCCGTTCGACGATCTCCTGTACCGAGGTGCCGTCGAACCCCTTCTCCGCGAACAGCTCGACGGCCGCATCGAGCAAGCGGGTCTGAACGGCACTCAGCGCCATCTGGCCAGCTCCCGACGCGCCACCGAGCGGCGGTGCACCTCGTCCGGCCCGTCGGCGAGCTGGAGGGTACGCGCCTGCGCGTACAGGTTCGCCAGCGGCGTGTCCTGGCTGACGCCCGCGCCGCCGTGGGCCTGGATGGCCTTGTCGATGACCCACCGCGCGGTCTCCGGGGCGACCACCTTGATCGCCGAGATCTCCATGGCCGCGCCCTTGTTGCCGACCGTGTCCATCAGCCAGGCGGTCTTGAGGGTCAGCAATCGGGCCTGCTCCAGCCGGATCCGCGCCTCCGCGATCCACTCCTGCACCACGCCGTGCTGAGCGATGGCGACACCGAACGTCTGCCGGGCGAGCACCCGCTGGCACATCAGGTCGAGCGCGCGCTCGCCCATGCCGATCAGCCGCATGCAGTGGTGGATGCGGCCCGGGCCGAGGCGGGCCTGGGCGAGCGCGAAGCCCTCGTTCTCCCCGCCCAGGATGTTCTCCGCGGGCACCCGGACGTTGTCGAAGATGATCTCGGCGTGCCCGCCGTGCGGCGCGTCGGTGTAGCCGAAGACGTGCGTGGGGCGCACGATCGTCACCCCGGGCGTGTCCAGCGGCACGAGGATCATGCTGTGCCGACGGTGCCGCGGCCCGTCCGGGTCGCTGACGCCCATGACGATCGAAACCTTGCAGCGCGGGTTCATCGCGCCGGAGGACCACCACTTGCGACCGTTGACGACGTAGGAGTCGCCGTCGCGCTCGATACGCGTGGCGATGTTGGTGGCGTCGGAGCTGGCCACCTCCGGCTCGGTCATCGAGAAGCACGACCGGATCTCGCCGTCGAGCAGCGGGCGCAGCCACCGCTCCTGCTGTGCCGGCGTGCCGAACATCGCCAGCAGCTCCATGTTGCCGGTGTCCGGCGCGGCGCAGTTCATGGCCTCCGGCGCGATCAGCGGGCTGCGGCCGGTCAGCTCCGCGATCGGCGCGTACTCCAGGTTGGACAGTCCGGCGCCGAACTCGGAGTGCGGCAGGAACAGGTTCCACAGTCCGCGCTTGCGCGCCTCCCGCTTCAGCTCCTCCATGACCGGCGGGGCGTCCCACACGTCGGGGCGCGCGGCAACCTGCTCCTCGAACGTCTCTTCCGCCGGGTAGACGCAGTCACGCATGAACTGGTCGGCGGTCTCCAGCAGCTCCTTGGCGCGGTCACTGAAAGCAAAATCCACCGTTACTCCCCCAGAATCTCGCGTGCCCGCTCGATGAGCCGGGGCACGGCCGGTCCGAACGTCTCGAATCCCGCGCCGACGGTCTTGCCCTGCAGGTATCGGGCGTGGATGCCCTCGCTGATGACGGCGAGCTTGTAGTTGCCGAACGCGACGTACCAGTTCAGCCGCGCGACGTCGATGCCGGTTGCCGCCGCGTAGCGCGCCGCGAGCTCCGCGCCGGTCGGGAACCCGTCCGGCACGGGTGGGATGAGCCTGCTCTGCGCCAGATCCGTGTACACGACGAGCAGCCCCACATCGGCGAGCGGATCGCCGATCGTGGCCATCTCCCAGTCCATGACGGCGAGGATGGTGCTCAGGTCGTGGGAGAACATGACGTTGTCGAGTCGGTAGTCGCCGTGCACGATCCCCGCCCGGGAAGAGGCCGGCACCTCCTCCGCGAGCCGCCTGGTGACCTCTTCGAGCAGCGGTAGCTCACGGGTCTTCGACCGCTCCCACTGCTGGTGCCACCGGCGCACCTGCCGCTCCAGGTAGCCCTCCGGCCGGCCGAAGTCGGCCAGCCCGACGGCCTCGTGGTCGACGCCGTGCAGCCGGACCAGCAGGTCGATCAGAGCCTCCCCGCACGCGCGCGCCCGGTCCGGCGCGACCCCGACCGTGCCGCGCAGAACGACCCCGTCGACGTACTCCATGACGTAGAACTGCGCGCCGATCACGTCGGCGTCGGTGCACAGCAGCAGCGGTCCCGGCACCGGGAAGCCGATGGCCGACAGGGCGCTGATCACCCGGTACTCGCGGCCCATGTCGTGGGCGGACGGCAGAACGTGTCCGAGGGGCGGGCGCCGCACCACGACGCGTTTCGTCCCGTCGCTGACGAGGTAGGTGAGGTTCGAGCGGCCACCGCTGATGACGGAGCCGGAAAGCGGGCCGGTCAACCCGGCACCCGATGCGAGAATCGCCGCCGCGCGCTCCAGGTCGAGCCCGGGCGGGCTGCCTTCCGACACGTCAGCCGACACCATTGCGCCTCCCACATACCAACCGGTCGGTATGGACCGTAACGACATGCCCGGAACGGTGTCAACGCCACCTGGGCCAGCGTTGGGCTATCGACGTTACAGGTCAGTCGTAACGTCGATAGCCCAACGCTCGGCCGTGATCGGCACGGTCCCCGGCCGACGAGCGGCGACCGCGTATCTGCTTAACTCTTGACCGAGAGACACCCGACTTGAGACGGGAGTTCACCGTGCAGCACCAGGAGATCGGCGCCTGGCTGGACGACCTCGCCTCGGAGGCGCCCGCGCCCGGCGGCGGAGCCGTCGCCGCGATGCAGGTCGCCATGGCGGCCGGCCTGGTGGAGATGGTCACCAACCTGACCATCGGCAACCCCCGGTACGCCGAGCACGAGCAGACGATGATCGAGGCCCGCGCGCAGGCGGACGAGCAGCGCCGCCGCGCGCTCCAGCTGGCCGACGACGACGCCCGCGCCTTCACCGCCGTGACCGACGCCTACAAGCTGCCCAAGGGTACCGACGAGGAGAAGGCCACCCGGTCGGCGCGCATCCAGCAGGCGCTACTCGGCGCGGCGGACGTCCCCTGGCGCACCGCGCAGGCCGCCGCCACGGTGCTCGACCTCGCCGAGCAGATCCTTCCCGGCGCAAACGTCAACGTGCTCTCCGACGTCGCGGTCGCAGCCTCCAGCGCCCGCGCCGGGCTGGAGTCCGCGATCGTCAACATCGAGGTCAACCGGACCGCGATCAAGGACGAGGACGAGCGCGCCCGACTCGGCGACGCGGTCGCGTCCATCGAGCGGGACCTCGAGCGCGCGAGCGCGGTGGTGGCATCGGTACGGAAGGGGCTGCAGCGGTGACGCTCATCGACGGACGCGCGATCTCCCAGGCGATCCTGGACACCGTGTCGGCCGACGTGGCGGCGCTGCGCGACGCCGGCACCACGCCGACGCTGGCGATCGTGGTGCCGACCGACGACGAGGCGACCGCCTGGTACGTGCGGTCGATCGTGCGTACGGCCACCAAGGTCGGCGTCGAGGCGCGCCAGATCGACCGGCACGGCATCACCGCCGACGAACTCGTCGCCGAGCTCGCCTCCCTGTCGTCCGACCCGGGCGTGCACGGCATCATCTGCCAGACGCCGCTGCCGAAGGGCGTCACCCTCGACCAGGTCGGTCAGCACATCGCGCCGGCCAAGGACGTCGACGGCGCCAACCCGGAGAGCCTGGGTCGGCTCGCCGCAGGGCTCCCCGCGTTCGCTCCCGCGACCGCGCAGGCGGTCGTGGAGATCCTGCAGCGGGAGCGGACGCCGCTGTCCGGCGTGGACCTGGTCGTCGTCGGGCGCAGCAACGTCGTCGGAAAGCCCGCCGCGCTGCTGCTGCTGGCCGAGAACGCGACGGTCACGGTGTGCCACTCGCGTACGCGGGACCTGGCCGCGCACACCCGTCGGGCGGACGTCCTCGTCGCGGCGGTGGGACGGGCCCACATGCTCGGCGCCGACCACGTCAAGCCCGGCGCGGTCGTCATCGACGTCGGCACCAACCCGACCGAGGACGGTGGCCTCGTCGGCGACGTGGACACCGCGGCCGTCGAGCCGGTAGCCGGCTCGATCACGCCGGTGCCGGGCGGCGTGGGTCCGGTGACGACGGCGCTGCTGCTGCGCAACGTCGTCACCGCCGCGCGCGGCTGAGCCGAGCCGGGGCGGATCTCGGAGCCGGGTGAACCGGTACCGGAAGGTACCCGTGTCATCGGATGTCGACGGTCGGGCAGACGGCCCGCCGCTCATCCGGGAGGTTCACGATGATCCGCCTCCGTACCCGTGGCGGCGCGCTGCTGACCACCTCGGCCCTGATCCTCGCCCTCACCTCCGGCTGCGCCCGCCTCGGGCTGTCGACCACGTCGTCGGCCCGGACCCGGTCGACCACCTCCGGGCAGGCGCCCGCCCTCAGCCTGATCGCGAAGAACGTCGACGGGCTGGGCAGCGTCGTCACCGACCGCGACGGGATGACCCTGTACCGGTTCGACAAGGACTCGTCCAACCCGCCGACCTCCAACTGCGACGGACAGTGCGCGCAGACCTGGCCGCCGCTGACCACCACCGAGACCCGGATCCACCTCGAAGGCGTCGACCAGACCCTGGTCGGCACGATCGCCCGTAAGGACGGCTCGGTCCAGCTCACGCTCGGCGGCTGGCCGCTCTACCGGTACGCCAAGGACGCCGCCGCGGGAGACGCCAAGGGCCAGGGCGTGGGCAACACCTGGTACGCGGCCACTCCACAGGGCAAGAAGGCCGCCGGGACGGCGCCCGCGCCGGGCGGTAGCGCCCCCGCGCCGGGCGGTAGCGCCCCCGCTGACGGCGGCGGGTCGGCTGATACCGGTGCCGCCGGCGACACCGGCGGGACCGGGTACTGAGCGACGCCGGGTGGATGACGCGATGAAAGCAGCACTTGACGAGCTTGCCCGGCCGACCGCGCCGGAGACGCCTCCCCCGCCCGCCGCGCCACTCCCGGCCGTGGCGCCGATTCCTTCACAACGGACGGCGCCGCCGCCGGTACCGGTGGACGGCTCGAAAGCCAGCGGCGAGGCCCTCGTCCGGACGCTCTACGAGGAGCACGGGCGCAGCCTGCTGGCGTACGCCACCCGGCTCACCGGCGACCGGGCGAGCGCCGAGGACGTCATGCAGGAGACGCTGCTGCGGGCCTGGAAGCACTCCGCGACCATCGTCAACCAGAAGGGGTCGGTACGCGGCTGGCTGCTCACGGTCGCCCGCAACATCGTCACCGACCGGGCCCGCGCCAGGGCCGCCCGACCGACCGAGGTCGCCGAGTCGCCCACGACCGGACCGGTCGCCGGCGACCACGCCGACGCGATCGTCGACTCCATGGTCGTCCTGGACGCGCTGCAGCAGCTGTCGGCGGACCACCGGCAGGTGCTGGTGGAGCTGTACTACCGGGGCCGGTCGGTGTCGGAAGCCGCCCAGGTGCTCGGAGTTCCGCCGGGCACCGTCAAGTCGCGCACCTACTACGCCCTGCGGGCCATGCGCTCCGTACTCGACGCCGCAGGCGGGGAGGTGGAGGACCGGTGAGCCCTCCCGATCCGCACCCGCACGACCTGCTCGGCGCGTACGCGCTGGGCCGGCTCGACCAGAGCGAGGCGCGCACGCTCGACGCCCACCTCGCGTCGTGCGCCGGGTGCCGCCGCGAACTGGCCGCCCTGACGGCAACGACGGGCCGGCTGGCCGAGGTGCCCACGGAGGCCTTCCTGGAGGGCCCGCCGGACGGCGGGGAGCTGCTGCTGCGGCGTACCTTGTGGATCGTGCGCGCCGCCCGTACGCGGGGCCAGCGGCAGCGCACAGTGCTCGCCGCGGCCGGTCTCGTGCTCGTGGTGACGCTGGCGGCCGGCGCCGGGCTCGTGGCCGGCCGGGCCTGGGCGCCGGGAGGGACGGAGCCGGCGCAGGGAAGCACGGCGCCCGGGGAGGCGGCGCCGGGTACCAGGCCGCCCGCCTCCGGTGTACGGGTCGCCGCCACCACAGACGCGAAGAGCGGCGCGACGATCAACGCGGCCGTGACCCCGGCGGCCGGCTGGGTGCGCGTCCACGCGGTCGTCGACGGCGTCGCGCCCGGAACGCGCTGCCGGTTGGTGGTCGTGGCGCGCGCCGGCGGTCCGGTCGTCGCCGGCAGCTGGCTGGCGTCGGCTCCGGGCGGCACCTCGCTCGACGGGGCGGCTCTGGTCGCCGCCGAGGACGTCACCGCGGTCGAGGTCGTGACATTCGACGACGAGAAGCTGGTGTCGGCGCCCTTCTGAAGCCGCGATCCGGGCGAGGATTGCGGACGATGAACCTGCACCAGGTGTACGTCCTGCTGTTCGCCGGAGCCGTTGTCCTGCTGGTGAGCGTCGCCGCCGCGCGGCTGGCCTACCGGGTCGGCCTGCCGGTGCTGCTGGCGTTCCTGGGCGTGGGCCTGCTGCTCGGCGCGGACGGGCTGGGCCTGCGCTTCGACAACGCCGGCGCGGCCGAGGCGCTCGGCACCGCGGCGCTCGCCGTGATCCTGGTGGAAGGCGGGCTGAGCACCGAGCTGCCGGTCATCCGGCCGGTACTCGTGCCGGCCGCGATCCTGGCGACCGTCGGCGTGCTGATCAGCGTGGCCGTGGTGGCCGTGGCCGCGCACGTCGTGCTGCACGCGCCGTGGCGGTTGGCGCTGCTGCTCGGCGCGATCGTGTCGTCCACCGACGCGGCGGCGGTGTTCTCGGTGTTGCGCGCGCTGCCGCTTCCCCGGCGCCTGACCGGCCTGTTGGAGGCCGAGTCCGGCCTCAACGACGCGCCGTCGGTGATCCTCGTCGTCGCGCTGAGCACCGCGACCCTGCGTCTCGATTCCGCGCCCCGGCTGCTGGGCGACCTGGTGTACGAACTGGCGGCGGGCACTCTGATCGGGCTGGCCGTCGGCACCGCCGGGGTGTGGCTGCTGCGCCGGTTGTCGCTGGTCACCGCGGGACTGCACTCGCTGGCGATGGTGGCCACCGGAATCCTGGGGTTCGCGACGGCCGGGGTGGCGCACGCCAGCGGCTTCCTCGCCGCGTACGTCGCCTCGCTGATCCTCGGCAACGCCGGGCTGCCGCACCGGCGGACCACCCGGGCGGTGGCCGAGGGGCTGGGCTGGATCGCCCAGATCAGTCTGTTCATCATGCTCGGCCTGCTCGCCACCCCGCACGAGCTGAGAGCGAGCGTGCTGCCCGCGCTCGTCGTCGGGATCGTCCTGGTGCTGGTCGCGCGCCCGCTCGCGGTACTGCTGTGCCTGACGCCGTTCCGGGTGCCGCTGCGCGAGCAGGCGTTCCTGTCGCTGGCGGGCCTGCGCGGAGCGGTGCCGATCGTGCTGGCGACCATCCCGATCGTCGCCCGCGTACCGGGTGGCCGGCCGCTGCTCAACCTGGTCTTCGTCGTGGTCGTCGTCTTCATCGTGCTGCAGGCGCCGGCCCTGCCCGCGCTCGCGCGGCGACTGCGGCTGGTGCCGGCCGTCGCGGGACGGGAGCTGCGCGTCTCGGCCGCGCCGCTGGACATGATCGACGCCGAGCTGATCGAGCTGACCATCGATCCCGGCTCGCGCCTGCACGGGGTGGAGATCTTCGAGCTGCGCCTGCCGGAGCCCTGCGCGGTCACCCTGGTGGTACGTGACGGCAACGCCTTCGTACCGCAGCCGACCACCCGGCTGGTCACCGGTGACCAGCTCCTCGTGGTCGCGACGACCGCGAAGCGGGCGGCGGCCGAACGCCGGCTGCGGGCGGTGGCCCGGGCCGGCCGGCTGGCCGCGTGGTACGGCGAGACCGGAGACCCCGACAGTCCGGCCCCGGAGCGGGAGGGCGATCAGTCGAAGAAGCGCGCGAGGTGAGCGTCGTCCGGGCCGTGGTCGTGCTCGCCCAGCGGGGTCAGGTCGGCGAAGACGCTGGCGCCGTCACAGCCGGCGTGCAGCGGGTACCAGCGCAGCGGGCTCCCGGGACGCCGGCAGATCCCTTTGATCGTCTGGAGGTCGAGCAGCCGTACGTGCGTCGGGTCGGCGACCGCGTTCACATGCCGCCACCACGGGCTGAGCACGTGCAGCACGCCGTCCGGGCGCAGCACCCGGTGACACTCGTCGATCAGCGCCAGGAAGTCGATCAGGTGCTCGAGCACGTGGACCGCGAAGATGACGTCGACGGACCGGTCGGCGAACGGCAGCCCGTACGCGAGATCCGCCAGGACGTCCACTCCGGACGCCGGCAGCAGGTCGACGCCGACGTTCCCGGGGTACTGCTTGACGCCGCCGCAGCCGATGTCCAGCACGACCGGATCCCGCCCGCCGACCCGTACCCGCGACCAGACGGCGAGTACGCCGTCGAGGCGGCCGATGAGCCGGCGTACCAGCAGCAGGTCCTTGTTGTCGGACACGTCTCCGGTCAGGTGCGCGACGCCGCCGTCGAACCGCACGTCGACGGCGATCCCGCGCAGCCGGTCGTCGTGGGCGAACAGATCGCCCGCCGCCTCGGTCAGGTGCCGGTCCAGGCCGGCCAGCCGGCGCTGGCCGTAAGGCGCCGCCGCCCCGATCCACGTCATAGCTGTCCTTTCTCCTCCGCGGTGCGGTTCCTACCTACTCGGCCTAACTACTCGGCCGAGATGAAGTGCATGGTCCGGGGCTCGCCGTGGACGTACCGCAGCGCCTGGTCCTCGATCAACTGATCGGCCTTGGTCATGCGCTCGCCGTGCATGCGCAGGTGCTCCTGCCAGTTGTCCGTGGTGAACGTCTCGACGTACCTGGTGGGGTCGGCCGCGTCGTGGTAGAGGTTCCAGCGGTGCGCGCCGAACCGGCGCCGGCTGTCCCGTACCATCCGCATGGCGTCCTCGAACTTCTCGACGTCCGGTGGCTCGACCTTGTACTCCCGGATCACCAGCACCGGGCCGCTGTCGTGGCCCTCGCGCGGGGCCATGATCGGCTCGGGCCAGACATCGACGATGTCCCGCTCGTAGTGGGCGCCGAGCCGCAGCTGGTAGCTCACCCCGGCGAGCGGGCCGAGCACGACGCCCAGGGCGGCGATGCCCAACGCGAGCGCCACCCCGTAGTGCTGCGCGAACGCGCCCCACAGCACGCTGCCCAGCGCCTGGGTGCCCTGGAAGACCAGCAGGTACACGGCCATCGCACGGGCCCGCACCCAGCTCGGCAGCGACGTCTGCGCGGCCGCGCTCATCGACGACATGCCGCCGACCCAGGCCGCGCCCACGAACGGAAGCACGACCACGACCGGCCACAGCAGACGGCTGGCCGCCACGACCCCGGTGCCGAGGCCGAACGTGACGGTGCAGGCCCGGACTACCGCCTCCAGCCCGAACCGGTCCCGTGCCTCGGTCAGGAACGCGGTGCCGATCACCGCGCCAACCCCGATCAGCCCGAGCAGCATCCCGTACCCGGCGGAGCCGAGGTGCAGCTGACGGGCCGCGACGATCGGCAGCAGCGCCCACAGCGCCACCGCGAAGACCAGGAACGCCGAGACCCGGACGAGCACGGCCTGCACCGGCGGCGAGTAGCGGACGTAGTTCATCCCGGTGCGCATCGCCGCCAGGAACGGCTCGGCGCCGAGCACCCGCGGTTCGGGCCGGTGCGGCCAGCGGATGAGGGTGAACAGGACGCCGAGGAACGACGCGGCGTTGACGCCGAACGCCGCCGCCGGACCCGCTCCGGCCACCACCACGCCGCCGATCGCCGGGCCGACCGCCCGGGAGAGGTTGATGTTGACCGCGTTCACCGCGGTCGCCTGCGGGATCTCCTCGCGCGCGACCAGCCCGGGCTGGATGGCCATCCAGGTGGGCGCCATGAGCGCCCCACCGGCGCCGATGAGGAACGTGAACGCCAGCAGCAGCCAGGGCGACATCAGTCCGATGAAGGTGAGTGCCGCCAGTCCCGCCGCGACCACCAGCATGACGGCCTGCGCGGTGACCAGCAGCCGGCGGCGGTCCATGACGTCGCCCAGCGCGCCGGCCGGCAGGCCGAAGATAACCACCGGCAGGCTCAGCGCCGTCTGCACCAGCGCGACGGGCAGCGCGGCCCTGGTCAGGGTGAGCATCAGCCACTGGGCGGCGACCGTCTGCATCCAGCCGCCCATGCTCGACGCCAGCTGGGCCAGCCACAACCGGCGGAACCACGTGTGCCGCAGCGGCGCCCACGCCGACGAACCGCCCGGCGCACCGGCGGCCGGCGCGGCCTGGGCACCTGTCGTCGTCACGCGCGGGCTCTCAATCCAACAGCCTGACCTGGTCGTTCTGGATCGTGATCGCCCTCGGCTCCAGCGGCCTGGTGGCCGGGCCGCGCAGGACCGAGCCGTTGGCGATGGAGAACTGGCTGCCGTGGCAGGGGCAGTCGATCCTGCCGTCGGCCACCCTGTTGACCAGGCAGCCCTGGTGGGTGCAGACCGCGCGGAAGCACTTGAAATTGCCGGCGGTCGGCTGGGTCACCACGATCTCGTGGTTGTCCAGAACCTGACCCCCACCGACGGGTACCTGGTCGACGGTGGCGACGATGCCCTCCCCGCCCTGTCCCGGTGCGGCCGTGCGGGGTCCCTGCTCCGGGCCGTCCGGGTCCTGGCCGAAGGGAAGGCGCTCGGTGGCGCACCCGCCGACGGCCAGCCCGCCGAGCGTGACGCCACCGACCAGCACGCCGCGCCTCGTGATGTGTCCCATCGGGCTGCCTTCCGTGCACTTACGGCTGGTCCCGCTACCCGGCGTCGACCCGGATATGCGCACACACGCAACGACGATGGTTACCGAAGCGCGGACGGGGTAGTCGCGCTGCCGATAGAGCTCGCGAAAGATCCGCGGCCATAAGGAGAGACCGTGCTACCGCGAACGTTTCGGACGAGGCGGAAGGAGGCCGGCGGGCCCGGCCCGGACCTGTCCTGCCGCGTCGAGCGGCAGTCTCCCGTCGCACTGGTGCGCCTCGCCGGAACGCTGACGGTCGAGACCGCCCCCGCCGTCCGCGCGACGCTGCTCCAGTGCCTGGCCAGCCAGCCCGAGCTGATCGTGGTTGACGTGTCGACGCTGGACACCGATGACGACATCGTACTTTCTGTTCTGCCGTCCATGGCGAGCCACGCCGCGGCGTGGCCCGGCGCGTCGCTCGTACTCGGCGCTCCGGGGCCGCAGTTGTCGGCCGCGCTGGAGCGGATGGCCGTCTGCCGCTCGGTTCCGATCTACCCCACGGTCGAGCAGGCGCTCGCCAGCCGGGCCGGCGGTCTGCCGCGCCGGCGGGCCAGCCAGGTCCTCAAGCCGGTGCCGCGGTCGCTGGGCAAGGCGCGCACCCTGGTCAGGCGCGCGTGCGCGGGTTGGAAGGTGGACACCGTCACGGACCGGGCCCAGATCGTGACGACCGAGCTCGTGGCCAACGCCCTGCGGCACGCCGGCACGCAGATGGAGCTCACGGTCTCGCTGCGCCAGCGCTACCTGCATCTGTCGGTACGCGACGACTGCCGTGCGGCGCCCCGGCTGGGCGGCTCCGACGACGATCTGGGGACGGACGGGCGCGGTCTGAAGATCGTGGAGGCGCTCGCGGCGGGCTGGGGAAGCACGCCGACCGAAAATGGCAAGGTGGTCTGGGCCACCCTACAGTTACCGGGCAGCAACCGACGGTAACGGGCCACAACCAGGGAAAATGTTGTGGACCAAGTTAGGTTTCAGCCGCCATAGACTTGGAAAGGACGTGGGGTCTCTCCGCGACGATGGGGGCCGCTCATGGCCGAAACCGCACACGTCGAAGTCTGGCGTTTCGACTCGATACATCTAGTCAAGATCACCGGCGTGCTCGACTTCGCCGCCTCGGTGCGCCTGAGGCTGGTGTTGTTCGAGCAGCTTGATGCCGGCGCCGACCAGGTCGTCGTCGACCTTGCTGGAGTTCGGTTGATCGACGCCAGCGCAGTCGGTGTGATGCTGCGTGTACAGGAACAGCTCCAGGAGCGCGGCGGCACGCTGCGCGTACAGGGCGCGCAGGGGCTCGCGCTCGAGGTACTGGAGATCACCGGCTCAGCCAAGGCGCTGGCCGCGTACGATCCCCCGCTCGAACTGCCGCTGTCGGCCGAGCGCGCCGACAACGTCGAGCATCTGGGGACCGACCGGCACCAGTGGCAGGGCCTGTGGGGTGACGAGATCAACACCCTGCTGTGGACGATCAGCCAACTTCCGGCTGACGACCCGCACCGCCGCGAGCTGCGACAGCGCGTGGTGGAGGCCTGCCTGCCCTATGCCGAGCGGCTCGCCCGGCGCTTCCACGGCCTGGGCGAGTCGGCCGCCGACCTCAACCAGGTCGCGGCGGTCGGGCTACTCAAGGCGGTCGACCGGTTCGACCCGAGCCACACGACGGATTTCGCCAGCTACGCGACCCCGACGATCGTGGGTGAGCTCAAGCGGCACTTCCGCGACCGTGGCTGGAGCGTACGGGTGCCGCGCCGGCTGCAGGAGCTGCGGCTGGAGATCAACCAGGCGCGCGAGTCGCTGACCCAGCGGCTGGGCCGCTCGCCCACCGTCCGGGACGTCGCCGACCACCTCGACATCGACGAGGAGCCGGTGGTGGAGGCGATGGTCGCGGCCAGTGGGTACCGGGCCAGTTCGCTGTACGCGCCGACGCACCCCGGCGAGGACGCGATGACCCCGGCCGACTGGCTGGGGCAGGAGGACGACGGGCTGGACGCGGTCGAGTTCCGCGAAGCGCTGCACCCGCTGCTGGCCAAGCTGCCGCACCGCGAGCAGAAGATCCTCAGCCTGCGTTTCTACGGCAACATGACCCAGGCTGAGATCGCCCGTGATCTGGGTATCTCCCAGATGCACGTGTCGCGCCTGCTCAGCCGGACCCTCGACCGGCTGCGGGAGGACCTACTGCGACAGGACTGACGCAGCGGAGGTGGGTGCGGGACAACCGGACACCGGCCCGGCGGGCGCGACTGACGCCCGCCGGGCCGGCGACGACCCCGAGGCCGGCGACGCCCGCCCCTACCGGCCGTCCGTGGGCTCCAGATCACCCTGGGGCAGGTCCGCGCCGAACGGGGCGCCGGAGGTCGGCGCGCCGGCCGGTACGGGCGCCCGGTGGGGCAGGTACCGCCACGCCGCCCACCCGAGCGCGCCGATCGTGGCCGCGAGCACGGCCAGCGAGCCGGGCGCAGCCGTGGGCCGCGCGATGCTGTAGCCGTCGGGCAGCACCAGGAACGCCGCCACGGCGGTGACGGCGATCGGCCAGCGCCCCGGGAACCCGGCCGCCGCGAGCACCGCGATGGGAAGCATCCAGTACCAGGGGAAGAAGACGGGCGACAGCGCCGTGACGGCGACCAGCGCCACGCCCGCGTACCCGACGGTCCGCCGGGCGTCGTGGCCACGCGCCCGCCACCAGATCGCGACGAGCGCCACCGCCAGGACGGCCATGCCGACGTTGCGGGCGGCGCCGACCGTCTGGTGCGTGAGGTGCGCGGTGGCGCCGAACAGTTGACCGATGTACCCGACCGCCATGCCGACCCCGGTGGGCAGCGAGGTCCACTGCACGGTCTGGCTGCTGTACTTGAGCGCCGAGATCCAGCCGAAGCCCAGGCCGGTGGCGAGCGAGGCGGCGCCGTAGGCGACGGCGCCACCGGCCACGACCCACGCCGTCGCGGGGAGCAGCCGGCGCAGCGACCGGTCCGGGCGCACCACCGCGAGCACGGCGAACGGCAGTGCGACGCCGGCGGTGGCCTTGACCGCCACCGCGAGGCCGAGCAGCACGCCGCTGGCCAGCGGCCGCCGGCGGACCGCGAAGAACAGCCCGGCCAGGCAGAGCCCGACCATCAGGCCGTCGTTGTGGGCGGCCGAGACCAGGTTGACCCCGATGATCGGGCTGGCCAGCGCGAGCCAGGTCGCCCGGCCCTCGTCCACGCCGCACGCCGCGGCCAGGCGGCGCACGAACACGGCGGTCAGACATACCCCGGCGATAGCGGCGAGCCGCAGCAGCAGGATCGCAACCCAGAGGTTGCCGGCCGCCACCCGTACCGCCCCGCCGGTGATCGCCAGCGACGCCGGGCCGTACGGCGCGGGTGTGCTGCGCCAGACGTACGACATCGTGTTGAGCCAGGGGCAGGGCAGCGCCGACGCGCCGAACTGGTACGGGTCGAGCCCACCGTCGTACACCGCGCCCTGGCAGGCGTACGCGTACACGTCACGGCTGCCCATCGGGGGCGCCAGCGCGAACGGCAGCGCCCAGATCGCGGCGGTGGTGAACACCCAGCGGGGGGTGAGGTGGCCGGCCCGGCCGGCCAGCAGCCAGGCGGCGACCATCAGCGCGGTGCCGACCAGCCACGCCGCCAGGCTGTACGGGCCGAGTGGCCGAGCCAGTATCCGCGGGATGTTGGTGCGCAGATCGCTGTCGGGCAGCGCGCCCCCGAGATAGGCGGCGACCGCCAGCACCACCGCGCCGAACAGCCCGAGATAGCGGGACACCCGCAGACGATCCGATACTGACACATCGCTCATGCTCGCACCCTTTGTCACGCGGCTCGACTCGGCAGGGGCCGTTCGTGACAACCGGCAAACCTCACCGCCGGAGCCGTCCCGCCACATCGCGACAGCCATCGATCGAACCGCACGCGCGGATCCGCCGTACCAGTGGGTGGTCTCGCGGATATCGACAGCTTGATCGGAAGGGACAGCGATGAAACCCATCCCAGCCACCCCGGCAGCCGCCGAACGCGGCCGGTGGACCCGACGACGACGTGCCGCCGCGGCGGTTGTCGGCCTGCTCTGCGCGGCATCCTTGTACGGACTCGGACCAGGGTCCGCCGCCGCGTCCAGCCACCGGGAGGCGCCCCTGACGGCCGCGGACCCCGCGATCGACAACACGGACTTCTACGCCTTCGTCAGCCCGGACAAGCCGGACACCGTGACGTTCATCTCGAACTGGATACCGTTCCAGGAGCCCAACGGCGGCCCGAACTTCTACCCCTTCGCCACGGACGCGTCGTACATCGTGAACGTCGACAACGACGGCGACGCGGTCGCGGACGTGAAGTTCCGCTGGACCTTCAAGAACATCGACAAGCGCGGCAACAACACGTTCCTCTACAACGACGGCGTGGTCAGCTCGATCGACGACAAGAACCTGCTGTTCCGGCAGGTGTACACGCTCGAGAAGTGGAGCTACGGCGGCTCCTGGAAGACCCTGGTCAAGGACGCGCCGGTCGCCCCGTCGCGGGTGGGACAGGCGTCCATGCCCGACTACAAGAAGCTGCGTGACCAGGCGGCGATCTCGCTCAGCGCCGGTGTGAAGGCCTTCGCCGGCCAGGCCGACGACCCGTTCTTCGCCGACCTGCGGGTGTTCGACCTGCTCTACGGCGGAAACCTCAGCGAGGTCGGGCAGGACACCCTCGCCGGCTACAACGTGAACACGATCGCGCTGCAGGTACCCCGCAGCAGCCTCGCGCTCAAGGGCGACGCCGCCCGCAACCCGATCATCGGGGCGTGGGCGACCGCCGAGCGCTCCCGGGTGAGCATCAACGGCTTCGCCGGTAACAACAGCCCGGCCGCCGGCAACGGCGCGGCCGACCGGGGCTGGCAGCCCGGCGGCAAGGACAACAACAACCCGAACCGGTACGACGCCGGCAGCCGCTACCAGGACAAGAACGCCAACCGCGACAAGGGCGCCGACGGCTACCGCGCCAACCGCGACAACGACCAGGTCCAGGTCTCGCGGCTGGGCAACCCGCTGGTCAACGAGGTCGTCATGCCGGCCGGCCTGAAGGACGCCTTCAACTCGCTGTCCCCGGACAAGGACGCGAAGATCAAGGAGGTCATCGACCGCGTCCTCTACCCCGAGATCCCCAAGCTCATCCAGGGCATCTACAAGATCCCGGCGCCGCCGGGGCCGCGCCAGGACCTGGCCGAGATCTTCCTGACCGGCATCACCACCAAGGCCGGCGGCCCGATCAAGGCCGACCTCAACTCCCAGCTCAACAACACCGACGTCAACGCCAACAAGTTCGTCGCCTCGGAGGAGCTGCGGCTCAACATGTCGGTCGCACCGGCCAAGAGCCCCAACCGGCTCGGCGTGCTCGGCGGTGACCTCCAGGGCTTCCCCAACGGCCGCCGGCTGACCGACGACGTCATCGACATCGCCCTCCAGGCGATGGAGGGCGCGGCGCAGAGCGGCAAGCTCGTCGACGCGCTCAAGGACGGCGACAAGGTCAACGCCAACGACCGCGGCTTCGAGCACGCGTTCCCGTACATCGCCCAGCCGAACACCGTCTCGGTCAACAGCCACGGCGCCTCGGTCAACCCGGAGAAGAAGAGCTTCTTCAGCAGCCTCACCAGCGGGTACGGCGGCGCCGCTCCGCTGACCGTCGGCGCGCTGGCGGCCTTCGTGGCGCTCGCCGGCTTCATGGCCAACCGGTACCGCGTGTCGGTCCGGCGCCGCCGCAACGAGCCCGCGGCCGTCGCGGTCACCGCCACCGGCGCTCCACCCACGGGTGCGCCACCCCCGGACATCCCACGGTCCGACACCCGGTGACATGCGACGACCGCTGATCCGCCAGCGGCTGGCGGCGTCTCTCGCCCTGACCCGCCGGCCGCTGGCGGCCCTGGCCCGCCGGCGGCTGGCGGTGTCCCTCACCCTGGCCCGCCGGCCGCTGGCGGCGTCTCTCGCCCTGGCCCGGTCCATGCCGCTGGCGGGCTCCGTCGCACTGGTCGGACTGATGGCGCTGGCGCTGATCCTCGCCGGGGGCGTCGTCTTCGGCCCGAAAGCCGGGTCCGGTCACGGCGCCGCCCAGACCGGGCACGACGCGACCGTGGCCCGGCCGGCCGACCTCCTCGCCACGACCATCACCCGACAGCAGCAGCGGCTGCGCGCCGTCCCCGGCGACTGGCACGCCTGGGCCGCGCTCAGCGCCGCGTACCTGGAGAAGGCCCGGGTGAGCGCCGACCCCACGTACTACCCCAAGGCCGAAGGGGCGGCCCGCGAGTCGCTGGCCCGCCACCCGGACGACAACGCCGACGCCCTCATCGCGCTCGGCGCGCTCGCCAACGCCCGCCACGACTTCGCAACGGCCCGCGACCAGGCGCGTGCCGCCCTCGCGGTCAACCCCGCCAGCTCCGACGCGTACGGGGTGCTCACCGACGCGCTCACCCAGCTCGGCGACGCGACCGGAGCCACCGACGCGGTACAGCACATGCTCGACCTGCGCCCCGGCCTCGCGGCCTACACGCGCGCCTCGTACGACCTGGAGCTGCGGGGCCGCACCGACGACGCGGCCGACCTGATGCAGCGGGCCGCCGACGACGCGGTCGACCCGTACGACCTGGCGTTCTGCCACAGCCAACTCGGCGACCTCGCCTGGCAGGTCGGCGACGTGGCCCGGGCCGCGCGCGAGTACGCGGCGGCGCTGGCCGCCGACCCGGAGTCGGTCACCGCGCGGCGGGGCCGGGCCCGGACCGAGGCGGCGACCGGCCGTACCGACGGCGCGCTCGCCGACTACGCCGAACTCACCCGGCGCACCCCGACACCGGCGGACCTGCTCGAGTACGCGGACCTGCTGCGCGCCAACGGCCGTGGCTCCCAGGCCGACGAGCAGGTACGCCTCGCCGACGCCGCGCAGAGCCTGTTCACCGCCAACGGGGGCGTCGACGGGCTGGCCACGGCAGCGATCGCCCTGGCGACCGGCCGGCCGACCGACGCGGTCGCCGCCGCCCGCGACGAGTGGGCGCGCCGCCAGCACGTGGACGTCGCCGACACCCTCGCCTGGGCGCTGCACATCGCGGGCAAGGACGCCGAAGCGTCGGTGTACGCGCAGCGGGTCGCCGCGACGGGGGCGCGCGCCGCCGGGTACGCCTACCACCTCGGCATGATCGAGCTGGCCCTCGGCCAGCGGGACGCGGCCCGCGCCGACCTGACCCGGGCGCTGCGGACCAACCCGAACTTCTCGCCGGTCGACGCGCCCGCGGCGCGCAAGGCACTCGCCGACCTGGGGGCGACGCCGTGAAGCGCCTCGTGCTCGTCCTGCTGGCAGGTGTGTTCGGCGTTCTCGCCTTCCCGTCGGGCCGTGCCGACGCCCACCCGCTCGGCAACTTCTCGGTCAACCAGTACGAGGGGCTGACCCTGCGACCGGACCGGATCGAGGTCACCGCGGTCGTCGACACCGCCGAGATCCCCACGCTGCAGGAGCGCGCGGACGTCGACGCCAACCACGACGGCCAGGCCGACGAGGCCGAACGGGCCGCGTACGCGGCGAAGACCTGCCGCGAGCTGGCCGGCGGCTTCGAGGTCCAGGCGGCGGGCAAGCGTCTGGAGTGGACGGTGACCGGGCCGGCGTTCGAGTACGCGCCGGGCGCGGGCGGTCTGCAGACGAGCCGGCTGACCTGTACGCTCACCGGCCCGGCGAAGCTCGGCGCGGGGGCGGGCGTCACGGTCACCAACCGGTGGCGCACCGACCGGGTCGGCTGGCGGGAGATGACCGCCGTCGGCGACGGGGTACGACTGGTCGACTCCCCGCTGCCGGCGCGCAGCGTCAGCGACCAGCTCCGGTCGTACCCGGCCGATCTGCTCTCCTCGCGGCTGGACGTACGTACCGCCTCGCTGCGGACCCAGCCGGCGGGCAGCGGCGCGGACGCCCGCGGCTCGGGGGTCCGACCGGCCGCCGCCGTCGCCGGGTCCGACCCGGTGACCCGGTGGATGAACGCCGCGGACCGGCGGCTGCAGCAGGTGGCCGCCGGGCGGCGGATCACGCCGGTGGTGGGGATCCTGGCGGTCCTCGCGGCGGTGCTGCTGGGGGCCGGCCACGCGGCGCTGCCCGGGCACGGCAAGACGGTGATGGCCGCCTACCTGGCGGGAGAGCGCGGCCGCGTACGCGACGCGATGGTCGTCGGCGCCACCGTCACGCTGACCCACACGGGCGCGGTCCTGGTGATCGGCGCGCTGTTGAGCGCGTCGAGCGCGCTGGCCGGCGACCGCCTACTCGGCTACCTCGGCCTGGCCAGCGGCATCCTGGTGACCGCGGTCGGCGTCGGCATGCTGGTGGGCGCGCTCCGCCGCCGGGGTGGTCACGGCCACTCCCATCACGGCCACTCCCACTCGCATCACGGTCACGGCCACTCCCACTCGCATGGCGACCACTCGCCTCACGGCCACCCCCACTCGCATGGCGACCACTCGCATCACGACCACGACCACGGCGGCTCGACCCGCGTGGGGAAGCTCGGGCTGGCGGGCATCGGGCTCGCCGGCGGCCTCGTACCGAGCCCGTCGGCCCTCGTCGTCCTCCTCGGCGCGATCGGCCTGGGCCGCGCCGGTTTCGGGATCCTGCTCGTCGTCGGGTACGGGCTGGGCATGGCCGCCGCGCTGACCGGAGCCGGCCTGCTCCTGCTGTTCGTCTCGCGCCGCGTCACGGCCACGGCCCGCTGGCCGCGACTGGTCCGGCGGCTGTCGCCGTTCCTGGCCCGGGTGCCCGCGGCGACATCCACCCTGACCGCGGGTCTGGTGACGATCGTCGGTCTCGGGCTGGCGCTGCGCGCCGCCGCCGGGGTGCTCTGACGCCTCCTGCATGATCCTGAAGGATTTTCCGTGCCGGTACCCGGAGAATCCTTCAGGATCATGGTGGTTACCGGCCAGCTAGCCTGGAACGATGCTGCGGGTTTCGCAGCCCGGCCCCTGGCCGGCCAGCCCGCCTCCCAACCGCTTCGACCGGTTCTTCGAGATCAGCGCGCGCGGTTCGACGATCGGGCGGGAGGTGCGGGGCGGCCTCGCCACGTTCTTCACGATGGCGTACATCGTGGTCCTCAACCCGCTGATCCTGGGCTCGGCCGCAGACGCCGGCGGCAGCAGGCTCGCGGTGCGGGCGCTGGCGGCCGCGACCGCGCTCGTGGCAGGGGCCACGACGATCCTCATGGGCGTGCTGGGCCGCTTCCCCCTGGCACTCGCGCCCGGCCTGGGCATCAACGCGATCGTGGCGTACGAGATCGCACCACAGATGACCTGGGCCGACGCGATGGGTCTGGTGGTGATCGAGGGCCTGGTCATCTCGGTTCTCGTGCTCACCGGCCTGCGTACGGCGATCTTCCGGTCGGTGCCCACCCAGTTGAAGACCGCCATCGGCGTCGGCATCGGGCTGTTCCTGGCGCTGATCGGCTTCGTCGACGCCGGGTTCGTCCACGGCCATACCGGCTCGCCTCCGCTGAGCCTCGGCCTCGGCGGCACGCTCGCGAGCTGGCCGGCGCTCGTGTTCGTCGTGGGCCTGCTGCTGACGATGGTGCTGCTGGTCCGCCGGGTCCGGGGCGCGATCCTGCTCGGCATCGCCGGCTCCACCGTTCTCGCGATCATCGTGGAGACGCTGGCCAGACCGGGTCCGCCGGTGGTGAACGGCGTGCCGAACCCGAAGGGCTGGAGCCTCACCGTGCCGACGCTGCCCAGACGGCCGGTCGACGTACCCGACCTCTCGCTGGTCGGCCGCTTCGACGTGCTCGGCGCCTGGCCGCGGGTCGGCTGGCTGGTGGCGCTGATGTTCGCGTTCACCCTGATCCTGACGGACTTCTTCGACACGATGGGCACGATGGTGGCGGTCGCCCAGGAAGGCGGCATGCTCCGCGAGACCGGCGCTCCGCCCAGGGCCGGACAGATCCTCTTCGTGGACGGGGTCGCGGCGGCGGCCGGCGGCGCGGTCAGCGCGTCCAGCGTCACCTCGTTCGTCGAGAGCGCGGCGGGGGTCGCCGAAGGCGCCCGTACCGGGGTCGCCAACCTGGTCACCGGCGGGCTGTTCCTGCTGGCGATGTTCCTCTCGCCGCTGGTGACGATCGTGCCGTTCGAGGCCGCGTCCACCGCCCTCGTCGTGGTCGGCTTCCTGATGATGACGGCGGTCCGGGGCATCGACTGGAGCGACTACGAGATCGCGGTCCCGTCGTTCCTGACGATCGTGCTGATGCCGTTCACCTACTCGATCTCCACCGGCATCGGCGCGGGAGTCATCTCGTACACCGTGTTGAAGCTCGTCGGCGGCAAGGGCCGGCAGGTGCATCCGCTGCTGTACCTGGTGGCGGTCCTGTTCACGCTGTACTTCCTGCGCGGCCCGCTGGAGGCGCTGGTCAGCCGGTGAACGAGTCAGCCGGTGAACGTGTTTCCACCCCGATGTGCCGGGCACCGGGTTGACCCCCGCCCCACCGGGGTAGATCGAGTCGGGTATCGATGACCACGGGAGGCGGGCATGACGACGGTGGGTACTCCCCGGCGGGTCCAGCGCCGAGCGTGGCTGCGGATCTTCACCTCCGGGCTGCTGCTGTGGGTGCTCACCGTGGCGGTGACGTTCGTGACCGGCAACCCCAACCTGGTCCCGACGCTCGTGCTGCTCGGTAGCTTCCTCGTACCGGTCACGTTCGTGGCGTGGGCCTTCGAACGGCGCGACACCGGCGAGATCAACGCTGAACTGATCCTCAACACGTTCATCACCGGTGGGGTGCTCGGTGTCCTGGCCGCTTCCCTGCTGGAGCAGTACCTGCTGCACCCCTCGCCCGGGCTGTTCTTCGGCGTCGGCCTCATCGAGGAAGGCGTCAAGCTGGTCGCGCTGGCCTGGCTGACCCGGCGACTGCACGTCAAGTCGGTGCGCGACGGGATGATCCTCGGGGCCTCGGTCGGCTTCGGGTTCGCCGCCTTCGAGTCGGCCGGTTACGCGTTCACCGCGCTGTTCACCGAGCACGGCCTGTCGCTGATGCAGCTGGTCGAGACGGAGCTGCTGCGCGGGCTGCTCTCGCCGGTCGGACACGGTCTGTGGACGGCGATCCTGGGTGGTGTGCTGTTCTCCCCCAGCACCCGGGAGCACTTCCTGCTGTCGGGCCGCCTCTTCGTGGCGTACCTCGGAGTGTCGCTCCTGCACGCCCTGTGGGACTCGATGCACCAGATCGCGATGATCCTCACCCTGCTGTGGACGGGGACGGCGTGGCAGTACAACCTGCTGGCGCGCGGCTACCTCCCGCAGCCGACCGAGACCCAGGTCCGGCTGATGACCTTCCTCGACTGGGCCGGGCTGATCGTGGTGGCGGTCGTCGGCGTCGGCTGGCTGCTGTTCGAGTGGTACCGGGCGCCGAGGTCACGTCCGCCGACCGCGGCGTGGCGGATCAGCACCGGCAACTGGGCCACGCCGACGTAGCCAACTCATGATCCTGAAGGATCTGGGGGCCCATAGCCCCCCGAAGTCTCCAGGATCATGAGAGTTCCCGTGCTGGGCCACGGATCACGGCGACCCGCGCGGCGCGGTCCAGCCGGTAGCCGATTCCCCGGACGGTGCTGATGACCGGGCCCCGGCCGCCGAGCTTGACCCGCAGGCGGCGGACGTGGACGTCGACGGTACGACCACCGCTTGCCACCGCGTACCCCCAGACCTGCCGGAGCAGTTGCCCGCGGGTGAGCACGCGACCGGCGTTGTCCGCGAGGTAGCACAGCAGGTCGTACTCGAGCCTGGTCAGGTGCAGGAGCCGCCCGTCGAGGAGCGCGACCCGGCGGTCGGCGAACAGTACGAGCTGCGGCACCGGACCGGGCAGGATCGCGGGTGCCAGGTCAAAGACCTCCGAGTCCGGTACGTCGACGACCGGTACGTCGACGACCGGTTCGTCGACGACCGCGACGGTGGTGGACACGCGCGGGGCGTCCGCGCCGTCCAGGGCGAGTGCGTGCAGCCGGTCGGCGAGCGCGAACGCCTGCTCGGCCGCCGGGGTGTCGCGCGCGACCGTGATCTGGACGCTGACGACGAGCGTGGAGGGTTCCACAGCGATGGTCACGGGTCTCCTCGGGTTCGGTCGTGGGAACGTGGAGGCGTCGGGTGGGCGGAGTGCCGACGACATCGCCGGGTCATGCGTTCTGCTCCACTGCTGGCTCGACGGGCAGGCCGGCCGCGCGCCAGGCGCTGATCCCGCCGATGAGGTCGGTGGCCCGGAACAGGCCCAGGTCCTGCAGCGCGGCCGCGGCCAGCGACGAGGTGTAGCCCTCCTCGCAGTACACGATCACGGGCAGGTCGTAGCGGTCGGCGATCGGCAGCCGGGCGTCGCTTGCCGGGTCGAAGCGCCATTCGAGCACGTTGCGCTCGACCACGAGCGCGTGCGGGATCTGGCCGCCGGCGACGCGCTGCGCGACCGGCCGGATGTCGACGAGGACGGCGCCGTCACGCTGCGCGAGGTACGCAGCCTGCGGGCTCAGCCGGTCCAGGCGGGCCCGGGCAGCGGCGAGAATCTGGTCGATCGTGCGCCGGCCGGTCACCAGTCGACCCCGGCCTTCTCGACGACCGCGACCCGCAACACCCCGCCGTCGAGGCGGTACCTGGTCATCTCACCGAGCGCCGGGGCGTAGACGTGCAGGCTGACGGCCGGCTCGGTGCCGGTGTTGACGATCCGGTGCACGTGCCGCGAGCCGAAGGCGCGCGTCGCGCCGCGGTGCAGGGTGGCCTCCCGGGGTACGACCGGCCCGGGCTCCCCCGGGCGAACCACCTGCTCGGTGAGCGCTCCGCGGACGACGTGGAACGCGCCAGCCGAGCCGCCGTGATCGTGCAGGTCGGTGGATTGGCCGGGGAGCCAGGTCAGCAGCCAGACCTCATGGGTCGGGTCGCTGCCGAGCCGGGCGTACCAGCGGGACTCGGCGTCGAACTGCGGCGCGAGAGGCCAGCGCGCCGGGTCCTGGGCGTAGCGGCGGGCCAGGGCTGCGAGGCTTTTCACTGAGTGAATGTCGCGGCCACGGGTAAAAGTGACGGGCATGGTTGCTCTCTCGTGGGAAGAGGTCGGCCTGGATGGGTACGCGAAACTGCCGATGACGTCCGGACGCGCCGGACGGCGGGGACTAGCGACAGCGCGTGAGGCCACCGGCGGCGCGGTGCCAGCCGGGCGAGGCGTGAGAAGCTCGCATGCCCGACACGATACCCCACTTTCCCTATGAGTTAGATAGGGATTACCTCACCACCTGAACGGATTGACTGGATGAGCCTGCTGTTCGAACCGCTCACACTGCGAGCGGTCACGCTGCCGAACCGCGTCGGCATGTCACCGATGTGCCAGTACAGCGCGGGCGACGACGGTCTACCCACGCCGTGGCACGCCACACACCTCGGCTCCCGGGCCGTCGGCGGCGCCGGCCTGATCGTGACCGAAGCCACGGCGGTGACCACCGAGGGCCGCATCTCGCCGCAGGACACCGGGATCTGGTCGGGGCGGCACGTGGACGCCTGGCGGCCGATCGCCGCGTTCCTCAGCGCCCAGGGCGCCGTACCGGCCATGCAGCTCGCGCACGCCGGCTTCAAGGCCTCGACCTACTCGCCGTTCGCGCTCGAGCGCGGCGGCGTACCCGACGCGGAAGGCGGCTGGGAGCCGGTCGGGCCCACGCCGACTCCGTTCACGCTCACGTACCGCATCCCCCGCGCCCTGGACGCCGCCGGCATCGCCGAGGTGATCGAGGCGTTCGCGGCCGGGGCCCAGCGGGCCCTCGACGCCGGCTTTCGCGCCGTCGAGGTCCATGCCGCGCACGGCTACCTGCTGCACGAGTTCCTGTCGCCGCTGTCCAACGACCGGACCGACGAGTACGGCGGCAGCCTCGCCAACCGGATGCGGTTGACGGTCGAGGTGACCGAGGCGGTACGGGCAGTAGTCGGCCCGGACGTGCCGGTGCTGGTCCGGATCTCGGCCACCGACTGGGTCGACGGAGGATGGACCGTCGAGGACAGCGTGGTACTGGCCCGCGAGCTGAAGGCGGCCGGGGCCGATCTGATCGACTGCTCCACCGGCGGTGTGGTGCCGCAGGCCAGCATCCCGGTTGGGCCGGGTTACCAGGTGCCGTTCGCGTCGCGGGTACGGGCGGGAGCGGACGTCCCCACCGCCGCCGTCGGGATCATCACCGAGCCCGAGCAGGCCGAGGAGATCCTCGCCGAGGGCCACGCCGACCTGGTGCTGCTCGGCCGCGAGCTGCTGCGCGACCCGTACTGGCCGCGCCGTGCCGCCATGAAGCTGGGCGCGGAGCCGGGGTGGCCGCAGCAGTACCGTCGGGCGTTCTGAAGCCGCCTATCCTGATCGGCGTGCTGTTCAAAGCGCTGTGCATCCTGTCGGTGATCTTCGTGGGCGTGGGGATGATCGGCATCGCGATCCGCCGCCGGCGCGGTCTGTAGACCCACCGGCGGCGGATCGCCACGTCGTCACCGCCGCCACGCCGCCGCGTCGTCACCGTTGCCACGCCGTCACCGTCACTGTCGCCGCGTCGTCACCCTTGCCACGCCGCCGCAGCGCCGGGCCGCATACCCCGGCCAGCACTGGCACTTCTGCGCATGAGGTGCGCCACTCTCACCGCGATCGACTCCCCTTGCGCGAACCCGCAGGATCGCCGCACTGATTGTCGTCTATCGATCTTTAACGGCGACTGAGCAGCCCCGACAGATCGCGCTCCACGACCGCTGACGCGGCAAGGGTTCCGGCCTTCACCGCTGGGCCACGGTGCGCCGAAATGAGGCCGACATCAACGGTTGCCGATAGCGATGACCATTGATACCTTCGCCCAGACGTCGGCGGACCTTTGATTGTTCGGCCCATTAAGGCTTTTTCCTATCAACCGTCGGCGCCGAGCACAGGTCGGTTATCCGACCGTGGCCATCGCAGCGCGATGAACCCACCCCCGACGATCCACGAAAGGAACGCACCGTGGCGGACATCAGGCGCCGGGATCTGTTGAAACTGGCGGCGACCGGCGTGGTCGCCGTGACCGGAGTCGCCGGTGGCACCCAACTGGTCACCGCGACCCGCTCCCAGGCCGCACCGCAGGACCACAACCACTCCACCGCTGACGAAACCTTCGAGGAGGTCTACCGGGGACGGCGGATCGAATGCGGTGTCAGTGGCGCCAGCCACCACCACGACCGACGCACGGCGCTCGGCGTACCGCTGGCCGCCGCCCCGTTCGTCCGCATCGACGAAGCCGAACTGCACGTCATGGTGAACGCGGACGGCTCCTACACCAGCGTCGTCAACCACTACAAGTCCTTCCGGACCCTGACCGACGTGGCCCGCGCCGCCGTCGACGACCTGAACGGCGCCCAACTTCTCCCGATCCGCGCCTGAGGCCCCGTCTCCCACTCACTCCCCACATCGGAGGGACACCCACAGCATGGGCACCCGCAAGAACCAGCGCGACCTGACCGCAGCCGAGAAGCGCGACTTCGTCAACGCGATCCTCGAACTCAAACGCAACGGTCACTACGACCGGTTCGTGCAGACCCACAATCACTTCATCACCAGCGACACCGACGACAGCGTCCGCGTCGGCCACCGCTCACCGTCGTTCCTGCCGTGGCACCGGCGGTTCCTGCTGGAGTTCGAGCAGGCGCTGCAGGCGGTCAACCCGGCGGTGACCCTGCCGTACTGGGACTGGACCGTCGACCGTAGCGCCACGTCGTCGGTGTGGGCGCCGGACTTCATGGGCGGCGACGGCCGCGCCGGTGACGGGCAGGTCACCACGGGGCCGTTCGCCTACGGCTCCGGCAACTGGACGCTGACCGTACGGGCGGACAGCCGCCCCTACCTGCGTCGTCAGCTCGGCGGGAGCGGTGACGTGCTGCCCACCGCCGCCGACGTCAGGAGCGTACTGGCGATCGCGACCTATGACGCGGCGCCGTGGAACAGCCGCGCCGCGACCGGCTTCCGCAACAGCGTGGAGGGCTGGCGCGGCCCGAATCTGCACAACCGGGTGCACGTCTGGGTCGGCGGCAACATGCAGACCGGAATGTCACCCAACGACCCGGTCTTCTGGCTGCACCACTGTTACATCGACAAGCTGTGGTCGGACTGGCAGCGCGCCCACCCCGGTTCGGGGTACCTGCCCGTCGGCGGCACCCCCGACGTGGTGGACCTCCACGACGCTATGGCGCCCTGGAACAACGTCACCCCGGCGGACGTCCTGTCGCACACGGCCTGGTACTCGTACGCCTGACCGTCATGACGAGACCGCGACCGCGACCGTGGCCACGCCGGCGCCGACCAGGGCGTACGCCCAGAGCCGGTCGAGGTTGATCCAGGCCGAGCGCAGGATGCTCAGCCCGACCACCTCGTACACGACCGTCGCGATCACGCCGGCCACCGCCACCATCGCGACGGTGTGGACCGCCGTGGCGGCAAGCCCGGTCCACAGCGAGGCGCCCGCCGCCGCCAGGTGATCGTGCATGCCGGCCATTCCGGCCGGGGCGGGGCCGGCGACGAGCACCGGCAGCAGCATCAGTCCGGCGCCGTGGATCGACGACATCAGGAACGACCACGAGATCAGCTGTACCGGTGACAGCCGCATGCCGGCCCACCGGAAATGGCGTTTCGACAGCGCCCGCCACAGGCCGAATCCGACCAGGACGACGCCGCCGCCGATCGCGACGAACCGGGTCGCCAGCACGGACTGGAAGACGCCGACCAGGCCGGCCACGACCAGTACCGACGCCGCGTGCCCCGCCGCGATCGGCGGCAGGGCGCGCAGCAGGGCTGTCCGGCTGCGCTCCTGCAGGCCGATCGCGACCGCGAACAGCCAGCCCATGCCGGGATTGAGCCCGTGGAAGGCGCCGAGCCCGGCAAGGGCCAGCCACTGCCAACCGGTCACGGGTAGCAGTACGAGTCGGAGGAGGCGTCGCCACCCTGCAGCCGTACCTGGTGCACCCGCCGGCCCCGGAAGTCGTCGCCGTTGGGGAAGAAGCGCTCGTCGAGGCTCATGCCGCCGTTCGGGTCGGCGTCGAGCTTGATCGCCCAGGCGCCGACGCCCTCCGGGTAAAACTGGTCGTCCCAGGAGCCGTAGAGCGAGTTGGTGACGTAGACCCGCCGCCCGTCCCGGCTGAGCTCGACCATCTGCGGGCCGCCCCGCAGCGGCTGGTCGGGCGCGGCCGGGTGCGGAACCCGGCCGACGATGCCACCGATGCGCACCGAGCCGGTCTTCACCGGCTTGAACGGGTCGCTCACGTCGTACTGGAGCAGCTCACCGGTCCCCCAGCACGACACGTACAGCGTCTTGTCGTCGACCGTCAGGTCGATGTCGGTGACCAGCGGCGGGACCGCGCCGAACGGCTGCAGGATCGGCGGCAGCAGCGCCGGGTCGGCCGGCTCGGCCGGGATGTCGATCACCTTGGTGGCGGCCCACTGCCCGACCGTTCCGGCCCGCGAGGCTGCGCCGTGCGACCCGGAACGGTCGCCCTCGCGGTGCCAGAGCCAGATCGACGCGGACAGGTCCTCGACGCTGACGACCACGCTGGCGAACCCGTACTCCTTGGTCGGGTCGTGCGCCGGCCGCAGCTCCAGGGCCATCTGGTACTGGTCGCCGAGGTCGACGGTCTGCTGGTGGCGGCGCTTGCGCAGGTCGAAGAAGTGCAGGGCGTGCCCGTACTTGCGCCCGAGCAGCAGCTCGCCGACGAGGCCGTCCTCGACCATCGAGGGGGTGCCCCACTCGCTGGTGATCAGCGTGTCGTGGCCGAGGTGCCACCAGAAGTCGTACGCCAGGTACTGCGGCCCCCGGTCCAGCTCCCACCGGCCGAGCACCTCGAACGTGTTGTGGTCGAGCAGCGCGATCCCGCCCGGCCCGTCGTTGCCGTCCGCCCCGCCGAGCGCCGAGACGTAGATGCCTTCCGGCCCGCAGTGGATGGTGTGCGGGCGGGAGTAGCCCGCCTGCTTGGCCAGCTCCTCGGGCTCGAGGACCTTCACGATCTCCGGCTGCCGCGGGTCGGACTTGGTGTCGATCACGTAGAGGCGCGACGAGCGCAGGCCGGGCACGATCAGGTACCGCCGCTCGACGTGCGGATGGGGCGCGTACGGGCACAGCGCGCTGCTGCAGGCGTTCCAGCCGAAGTGGTGCAGTTCGTCGCCGACGTAGGGCATGTCCGTCCAGCCGACGACCTGCCCGTACCGGCCGGAGTCGGGGTCGACGTCGAGGACCGCGATCGCGTCCGGCTGCTGCGCCGACCGGTCGAAGGCCGCGAGGTAGGCCAGCTTCTCCGGCGGAGCGCTCACCGCCTGCCGCGGCGACGGGTAGAAACTCGGGTCAGGCTTCCACAGCGCCATTGGGCCTCCTTGGCCGCAAGTGAAGCCGGTTGGGACGGTGCTACCACTGACCCTACGGCCTTTCGAGGAATCGCGAAGAACAATAACCTATCAAGCTAATAGGTTAAGTCGTCAAGATCCTTTACCCAGTCAATAGTCCGACGCCGCCCGATCAGCGCCCCCCGGTCCGTGCCGACACTTCTGGTTTACCATTCGCTATACTCGACCCGTGGCGACCGAGGAATGGGAGATCTACCTCGTCAGCGAGGTACGCGATTGGATCGACAGCCTCGACCCGGCCACCCATGCCCGCGTCGTGCAAGCGATCGACCTGCTCGCCGAAGCCGGGCCGGGGCTCGGCCGACCACTGGTCGACACGATTCATGGATCGTCGATCGCCAACCTGAAGGAGTTACGCCCCGGCACCGTGCGCATCCTGTTCGCCTTCGACCCGTGGCGCGCCAGCATCCTGCTGGTCGCCGGGGACAAGGCCGGACGGTGGAACCAGTGGTACGTCGAAGCCATCCCCCTGGCCGAGCAACGCTACGAGACCTATTTGAAGGAACGCGCCGAGGAGGAAGGCCAGCAGCCATGAGCAGTTACGTTCGATGGAACGACATCCGCGCCGAACAGGTCGAGCGCGCTGGCGGCGAAAAGGCCGTCGACGCTGGCAAGCAGGAGTTGCTCGCCAGCGTGGTCGGGCACCGCCTGGCCGAGGTGCGCCGCGCCCGAGGTCTGACCCAGCAGCAGGTAGCCGAGCACATGGGCGTCACTAAGGGCCGCGTATCCCAGATCGAGCAAGGCAAGATCTCCGGCCAGGACGTGGTCGCCCGCTACGCCGCCGCGCTCGGCGGAAGGCTGCACCAGGCGATCTACTTCGACGACGGCAACATAGCCGCCATCGCATAGGCAGCAACCGTGACGGCAACGCAGGTCGACTTCTACAGCGTCAGCCGGCGGTCGCGGCGGCCACCATCCCTTCGGCGATCCGCTCGACGTCGGCGTCCTCGGTCACGTACGGCGGCATCGTGTACACCAGGTCCCGGAACGGCCGCAGCCACACCCCTTGCGCGCCGGCGGCCCGGGTCGCGGCGGCGATGTCGACCTCGTGGTCGAGCTGAATGACCCCGATCGCGCCGAGCACGCGTACGTCCGCCACGCCGGGCGCCCCGACGGCGGGCGCGAGCGCCGACCGCAGGACGGCTTCGATGCGTTTGACATCGGTCCGCCAGGCACCGCCGTCGAGCAGGTCCAGCGAAGCGTTCGCCACCGCGCACGCGAGCGGATTGCCCATGAAGGTCGGCCCGTGCGCCAGCACCGGAACGCTCCCCCGCGAGATGCCGTCGGCCACCTCGGTCGTGCACAGGGTCGCGGCGAACGACAGGTACCCGCCGGACAGCGCCTTGCCCACGCACATCACGTCGGGGCTGACGCCGGCGTGGTCGGCGGCGAAGTAGGCGCCGGTACGGCCGAAGCCGGTGGCGATCTCGTCGAAGATGAGCAGCACGCCGGCGGCGGTCGTCGCCTCGCGCAGCACCCGCAGGTACTCCGGCGAGTGGAACCGCATCCCCCCGGCGCCCTGCACCACCGGCTCGACGATGACGGCCGCCAGCTCGTCGGCGTGCGCCTCGATGAGCGCGACCAGGTGCCGGGCGTACGCGGCTTCGAACTCCACCGGCGGCTCCTCGGCGAAGACCTGGCGGGGCAGGACGCCCGTCCAGAGGTGGTGCATGCCGCCGTCGGGGTCGCACACCGACATCGGGTGGAACGTGTCGCCGTGGTATCCGCCCCGCCAGGTCAGCAGCCGCTGCTTGCGCGGCTGGCCGACCGAGCGCCAGTACTGCAGGCACATCTTCGCGGCGACCTCGACGGCGACCGAGCCGGAGTCGGAGAAGAAGACGTGTTCGAGGCCGGCCGGGCTCAGCTCGACCAGCCGGGTGGCGAGCCGTACGGCCGGCTCGTGGGTGAGGCCGCCGAACATGACGTGGCTCATGCGGCCGAGCTGATCGCGGACGGCGGCGTCGAGCACCGGGTGGGCGTACCCGTGAATGGCCGCCCACCACGAGGACATGCCGTCGATCAGCTCCCGGTGACCCTCGAACGGCTCGGCGAGGCGCAGCCGGACGCCGGCGGCCGACTCGACGACGAGCGGGGCCGACGTTCCGGGCACGGATGAGTACGGATGCCACACGTGGGCGCGGTCGAGGGCGAGCAGTTCGGTCGGGCGCACGGCGGGAAGCCTACTGGCCCGGCGGGTCCGGTCCGATCGGATGGCCGCCACCGGTCCTGTTTGTCACAGGCGGGGTTGACGCGAGCAGAGGGGCCCGGATTGACTCGGTCCATAACCGGTTGGGGAGCGACGACGATGACCAGACCTCTGCCCCGCCGCCCCGCCCGGCGCGGGCGCGCCCGCGCGGTCACCGCCGCGCTGTCCGTCGCCCTGGCCGCGAGCGCGCTCACGGCTACCGGATGCACCTGGTCGGAGCCGGCGAAGAAGGCCCGCCCGGCGCCGACCACCGGCGCGGCCGTTCCCGACAAGCCGTCGAAGCCGCAGACGTTGAAGGTTCTCGACCTCGCCGGCGATCTCCAGCTGACACAGGGGATCCTCGACAACTTCCAGAAAGAACACCCGGAGGTCGTCACCAGAATCGTCACCGCGCAGGGAAGCCCGCTGCAGGCGCCGGCGGAGATCAAGGCGGCACAGGCGGCGGGACGGCTCGACGTCGATCTCGTGCTCACCGACTCCGATGGCCTCGCCACCGGCCTGGCGCAGGGGACGTGGCTGAAGCTCACCCCCGCGTACGACGCCAGACTGCCCGCGCTGAGCACCATCCACACCCCGGACGCGGCGATGATGCAGCAGTTGGCGCAGGGGTACGGCGTCACCCTCGCCGAGAGCCCGGTCGGGCCGCTCATCATGTACAACCCGAAGACGGTGCCCACCCCACCCACGACGGCCGACGAGCTTCTCGCGTACGCCAAGCAGCACCCGGGGAAGGTGGAGTACGCCCAGCCGCGCAACTCCTGGCCGGCGCGGGCGTTGCTGATGGGCCTGCCGTACATCCTCGGCGACCGCAGCCCGACCCAGCCCGAGACCTGGACCAGGACCTGGGAGTACCTGGCGGAGATGGCGCCGTACAACCCGCCGTACCCGGTCAGCACGGGGCAGACGATGACCGATCTCGCGAGCGGCACGGTCGACATCATCGCCACCACGACGGGCTGGGACATCAACTCCCGGGCGCTGGGCACCGTACCGGCCGAAATGAAGGTCTCCACCCTCCAGGGCTTCCATTGGGTGATGGACGCCCACTACGCGGTGGTCCCCGTCGGCGTCGACCGGGACAAGCTGGCGGCCGTCCTCAGCCTGATCCGGTACGCGCTGCAGCCGAATCAGCAGGCGGTGATTTTCGACAAGGGGTACTTCTACCCCGGCCCCGCGGTCAAGGGCGCGACCATCGACCTGGCGCCGGCCGACAGCCAGGATGTCATCAGGCAGTTCGGCCGGCCCGAGTACGACAGCCTCATCAGCGACGCGCCGAAGGCGACACCGGTGCCCGTCGACGTCCGGCTGAAAGCCTTCGAGCTGTGGGATCGCAACGTCGGTTCGGTCGCCAGGAGATGACCTTACTTAGCAATGCGCCGTGACAGACGGTAATCACCCGTTATGTCCGACCCAGAGGCGGCGAAACCCGATCGGCTGCCCGTCCACAGTGGGACCTCTCGGCATCAACGCGGAGAGTAAGGGTGGTGCGGTCATTCGCAAGCCGACTTGAGCAGGGACGATACCGCATACCGTTCGACGATGATTACTAATCGTGATCAGCAATCGATGAACATGATGGGCCGTTGTCCCCTGGTCGGACAGATTCCTGCGCTGCGGCCTTCTGGCCCTTGTAACGGTCAGTGACGACCCATAGCGTTCGGAACGCGACAAGGCGCCAGCGGCAACTGGCGCCTCATCGCTTCGCGAATCAGCCATATGTCAGGCAGGGGAGGCCGACATGTCACAACCGAAGGTGCTCGGGCCGATCGCTGTATCGGGAGGATCAGCAGCGATGCTCCCGGTAACCGGCAACAATGCGGCCCTCGTGGCGCTGATCGGGTTCTTTCTGGTAGCAACCGGGTTGCTACTGGTTCGATCCGGTCGTGTCCGCCCGGCTCGCGCTCGCGGCGACGTCCGCTAGCAACGGCGTCCGAACGCGAGAGAACCAACCCGACGATGACCCTGCTCCTCATCGGCGTTGCGCTGCTGGTGGCCTGGCCGTTGTACAACGTCGCGCTGGTGTTCTACACCGCCCGCGACAGCGTGTACGCGGCACGGCACAGACGCCGCGCTGCCAGACGTGGTGACACCGGGCTCGGCGCCACCGCGCCCGGTGACACCCGACGCGGCGACCTCGGACCATCTGCCGGGCACGAGCCCGGCGTCTTCTGGATCGTGGTGCCCTGCCTCAATGAGGAGCGGGTCATCGGACGGACCGCCCGCAACGCGCTCGCGCTGCGCGGACCGGCCGGCACCCGTACCCGGGTCCTGGTCGTCGACGACGGCTCCGACGACGGTACGCCGGACGTCATCGCCGCCATCGAAGACCCGAACCTCCGGGTGCTCCGCCGCACCCTCCCCAACGCGCGGAAAGGCAAGGGCGAAGCGCTCAACGCCGCCTACCGCTACATCCGGCAACAGACCGCCGACGACGGCGACGATCCGGCGCGCGTCGCGGTCGGCGTCATCGACGGCGACGGTCGCGGCAGCGCCAACATGCTGGTGAACGTCTCGGACGCGATGCGCGATCCCGAGGTCGGCGCCGTCCAGTGCCGCGTGCGCATCCACAATCGCGACCGGATCCTCGCCGCGGTGCAGGACATGGAGTTCGCCTGCATCGCCAACGCCAGCCAGCTCATGCGCAACTCCCTCGGTACGGTCGGGCTCGGCGGCAACGGACAGTTCACCCGGCTGTCGGCGCTGGCCCTGCTCGGCGACGCCCCCTGGTCGTCGTGCCTGGTGGAGGATCTGGAGCTGGGCCTGCGGCTGCACCTGGCCGGCGTACGGATCCGCTACACCGCCCAGGCCGCCGTCACCCAACAGGGGCTGGTGGACGTCCGCCGGCTGCTGCGCCAGCGCACCCGCTGGGCACAGGGCAACCTCCAGTGCATCCGCTACGTGCCCAAGCTGTACCGGGCCGCGCACATCTCGAACGCGGCAATGGTCGAGATGCTGTACTACCTGCTCGCACCGTGGCTCAACGCGGTCGGCACGGTCGTCATGACCGCGGTGACCGGATATTCGCTGTGGCATCTCGCCGACGGCCCGACCATCCACTCCCGACTCCAGCTGCTCGCGACGGTGGCGGTGTGGCTCGCCGCGATGGTGGCTCCGTTCCTCACCTGGGGCGTGCTGCACCGGCTGCAACTGCGCGACGAGAAGCTGCGCCGCTGCCTCCTGGCCGGCCTGTGCTACCCGGCGTTCCTCCTGCTCGGTCTGGTCAGCACGTACCGGGCGATCGGCCGCCAGCTCACCCGCCGCAACGCCTGGGCCAAGACCGAACGGCTGGCCGAAGCGACAAACCCGACGTGAGAGCACTCACCAACAGAAGCGACAACGGCACGGACGCCGGTCTCAACCCCTCGCACGGATGCGGTACCCAGGAAGACAGGCACCCGATGTCCCTCCCGGAAGTCCACCTCATCGCCGGCACCCGCCCCGAAGCCATCAAGCTCGCGCCGGTGGCCGCCGCCATGCGGGCGGCGGGCCGGGTCACCCCGGTCCTCGTGGCCAGCGGCCAGCACCCGACGATGGTCACCCAGGCGCTCGAGGCCTTCGCCCTGGAGCCGGACGTGACCCTGCGGGTCGAGCGGGTCACCGGTTCCCAGCCCGAGCTGATGACCGAGATGATCAAGCAGCTCGACGCGCTGTTCGCCGAGCGCCAGCCGGCGGCCGTCGTGGTGCAGGGCGACACCACGACCACCCTGGCCGGCGCCATGGCCGCGTTCTGGCGCCACATCCCCGTGGTGCACCTGGAGGCGGGGCTGCGCTCCGGCGACCTGGAGTCGCCGTTCCCCGAAGAGGCCAACCGGCGGCTGGTCGGCCAACTGGCCAGCCTCCACCTCGCCCCCACGTCGCTCGCGGCCACCAACCTGCTCAACGAGTCGGTGCCGGCCTCGCAGGTTTTCATCGCCGGCAACACCGTCGTCGACGCGACCCTCGCGGTGGCCGCCCGCCAGCTTCCGTTCGACGACCTCCGCCTGGAGCGCGCGGTCGCCGGTGGCAGCCGGCTGGTGCTGGTCACCGCGCACCGCCGGGAGTCCTGGGGCGCCCCGCTCGACCGCATCCTCGGTGCGGTACGGGCGCTGGTGCGCCGCTACCCCGACATCCAGGTCGTCCTGCCCAGCCACCCCAACCCCGCGGTCCGCGCCCAGGTGGACGCCGGGCTCGCCGGGGTGGAGCGGGTGATCGTCACCGATCCCCTGCCCTACCCGGCGCTGTCGCGGCTGCTGTCGCACGCGTACCTGGTGCTGACCGACTCGGGCGGCATCCAGGAGGAGGCGCCGTCGTTCGGCGTACCCGCGCTCGTGCTGCGCGAGGTCACCGAACGGGTGGAGTCGCTGCACGCCGGCTGCGCCAAGCTGGTCGGCACCGACGCTGACCTGATCGTCGACGAGGCCTCCCGGCTGCTCGACGACAAGGCTCTGCGCGACTCGATGACCGCGTCGGGCAACCCCTACGGCGACGGGCTCGCGTCCGTGCGCACCGAGCAGGCCGTCGCCGTCCTGCTCGGCCTCGACACCACGCTGCCCGTGCCGATGCCTCCGCTCGAGGTGGTCGTCAACGCCGTCGCAGCGGGAGTAAGGGCTTGATGCGCAGTTCGGTACCGACCGCGATGGTCAACGGCTGAGTCGTCGGCACGGGGGCAGAAGGGGCGCCGGTCTTCCGGCGCCCCTTCTGGCGTCCGGCGACGGTTTGGTGACGGTTATCCAGACAACCCGGGTAGCACCCGCTTCAGGGCCGCAACGTCGTAGACGCGTCGGATCCGCTCGATCAAGCCGTCGTCGGCGCGGATATCCAGAAAGTCGATCACACGGATCGGATCGGCGCGGTTGCCGACCCGGCAGTCGCACATCAGGACGGCCCGGCCGGCGGCGTACGTCTCCGTGACGAGGCTGACCCCGTCCAGGTGGTCGGCGAACCGGCCGAGCGCCGCCACCAGCCGCTCCGGCGAACCGAGATCGCTCTCGCCGTCGAGGTTGGACTCGGCGCGCATGTCGTCGGCGAGCAGGCGGCGGACACCATCGCGGTCACCGCCGGTCCAGGCATCCACGTACCTGCGGGCGGTCTCACGGGTCAATGACTCAGCGCTAATGGGGACAAAGTACCACTGGCGGCGGCAAGATCCACGAAAAGAGTCCTCAGGTCCGCACGCCGGACGCCGACGTCAAACATGTCTCGCATCAGCGAGTGGTGCTACGTCAGAGGGTGCAGGAAATGGACCGTGATGACGATACGCGCAGCGACGCCGCCCCGGCGACGCCGCCGGCGTGTCGCCCGTCCGGCGTGGTGTCGGTACCAGCAATGCAGCCGTCGGTGTCGACCCTGCTCGTCGCCGGTGCGGTGGTCACCGTCGCGTCGGTCGCCTGGTTCGTCCTGCGCCTGGTGCACCCGTTCGGATCGACGGTCCTCGGGTGGCTGCCGCTGCCGTTGAGCACTCTCCTCGGCCTGGTCGCCGCCTGGAGCGCGGCCCGCGAGCCGGGCCTGGCCCCGCCGGCCCGGCGCTTCTGGCGGTGCCTCGCGATCGCCGCGATCTTCGTGACCCTCGCGCTCGTCAGCAGCGCGTACGACGCACTGGCGGGCGCCGCCCCGGTCCAGCACGTCGGACCGCTCAGCGTCGCCCTGTTCAGCATGTCGGTCGTCTTTGTCACCGGCGGCCTGCTACGCAAGCCGGTACGCGGTCGCGCCATCCGGGAATGGCTCACCGCCGGCCTGGACATCGCGATCATGGCCGTGGCGGTCGGGCTGCTGCTGTCGTACTTCATCCTCGAGCGCCCGTCCAACCGGTACCTCTTCGGCAGCAATGCCATGGTCTTCACGGCGATCGCGGTACTGGCAACCATGGTCATCACGGTCTCGATGCGAGCGAGTCTCGCCGGCAACCACGGCGTCGACCGGCGCTCCATCGGGGTGCTCGCCGGCGTGGCCGCCCTCAGCGCGCTCCTGGTCGTCAACTCGTCGATGCTCGCGCACCGGCCGGACCTGTCGATCCTGATGCCCGCCATTCCCACGACCTACCTCGGCGTGGTCGTCGCGGCCGTGCTGCAGCGGCGCGCCGCCTCCGAACTGCAGGTCAGGGGCCACCGACGCCGCCGGGCCTTCAACGTCATGCCGTACGCGACCATCGCCTGCACCGACGCGCTGCTGCTCATCGCGGTGCGCGACAGCCGCGGCGGGATCCAGATGATGGTCGCCGGCTCGGTCGCGATGACCGCGCTCGTCGTGATCCGCCAGCTCTTCGCGTTCGCCGACAACAGCCGGCTCCTGGCCAAGGTGGACGCGAGCATGCTCGAACTGCGCCGGCACGAGCGGCGCTTCCGGTCCCTGGTGCAGAACTCCGACGACGTCATCAGCATCATCGACGCGGCCGGACGCTTCGTGTACGTAAGCCCCGGCTCGCGGCGGGTGATGGGCTTCGAGCCGGAGGACTGGATCGGCAAGCGGGCCCAGGAGACCGTACACGCCGACGACCTGCTCGAGGTCAAGGAGCTGTTCCGGCAACTGAAGCGGGAACCAAGCGTCAGCCTCCGCCACCAGGCCCGGATGGTCCACGCTGACGGTTCGTGGCGGTGGATGGAGATCACCTATACCAACCTGCTGCACGACCCGAGCGTGCACGGCTACGTCTCCAACGCGCGCGACGTGTCCGACACCCGGCGCTACCAGGACCAGCTGGCCTACCAGGCGTCACACGACGAGCTGACCGGGCTGGCCAACCGGGCGCTGTTCACCACGCGCATCGAACGCGCCCTGGCCACCGCCGCACCCGGCACCGTCGCGGTCGCCCTGGTCGACCTGGACGACTTCAAGACCATCAACGACCGGCTCGGACACGGGGTGGGCGACGCGCTCCTGGTGGCGGTGAGCGCCCGCATGCGCGCCTGCATGCGGCCCGACGACGTGGTCGCACGGCTCGGCGGCGACGAGTTCGGGATCCTGCTGACCGACCTGCGCACCGGCGAGGGCTCGCACGTCGCGGAACGGATCATCGGCGCGCTCGGCGCGTCACTCAACGCCGGCAACCACGACCTGCTGATCCAGGCGAGCATCGGGCTGGCCGACAACGAGGCCGACTGCACCGCCGAGGACCTGCTGCGCCGCGCCGACCTGGCCATGTACGCGGCCAAGGAGCTGGGCAAGAACCGGTACGTCCATTACGACTCGGAGCTGGACGCCCGCGCGGTCGAGCACGCCCAGCTCGCGGCGGAGCTCAGCCACGCGCTCGAACGCGACGAGCTGCACCTGATGTACCAGCCGGTCGTCGACCTGCCGACCGGCCGGATCGTGGGCGTCGAGGCGCTCGTACGCTGGGAGCACCCGCGCGACGGGATGGTGCCGCCGTTGCACTTCATCCCGGTGGCCGAACGCACCGGCCTGATCGTGCCGATGGGCACCTGGATCCTGCGGACGGCGTGCCGGCAGGCCGCCGAGTGGCAGGAGCGGTACGGCGACGCCGCACCGGACCGGATGAGCGTCAACGTGTCGGCCCGGCAACTGCTCGAACCCACGTTCCCGCAGACGGTCGCGGCGGTGCTCGCCGAGACCGGACTGGATCCGAGCCACCTGACGGTCGAGATCACCGAGACCGCGGTCTTCGGTGGCGGCCGCGCGGTGGAGACGGTCGCGGCCATCCACGCGCTCGGCGTGAGCATCGCGCTCGACGACTTCGGTACCGGGCACTCCTCGCTGGGCCTGCTGCGTACCTGCCCCGTTGACGTGCTCAAGGTGGACAAGTCCTTCGTGGACGGGGTCACCGGTACGGTCGAGCAGGAGGCGATCGCCACCTCCATCATCGAGATCGCGCAGGCGCTCGGGCTGCGGGCGATCGCCGAGGGCGTCGAAACCGGGGCGCAGGCGGAACGGCTGCACACGCTTGGGTACCGGTTGGCCCAGGGGTTCCACTTCGCCAAGCCGCTGCGCTCGACCGAGATCGAGAACCTGATCACGCTCGCCGAGGACGACGGGTCGGAGCCCGCCGCCGCCTGAGCGCTTCCCGCCGGCACCTGAGCCGCTAAGAGTACCGTGTCTACATGTAGGCACGGTACCTAAATGTGACCAGGCCCGCGATCGATGCCCCCGCTGGACGGTCGGTCGCCTGCCCGGCCGCACGCTTGGTCCGTAACCGCCTCCCCGCTGGGATCGGAAGGGACGGGTCTCATGCACGCGCTGGACCTCGCACGGTGGCAGTTCGCGGTAACCACGCTGTACCACTTCCTCTTCGTACCGCTCACGATCGGCCTGTCGGCCCTGGTCGCACTCCTGCAGACCGCGTGGGTACGCACCGGCAAGGAGCAGTACCTGCGCGCCACCAAGTTCTGGGGCAAGCTCTTCCTCATCAACTTCGCGATGGGCGTCGTCACCGGCATCGTGCAGGAGTTCCAGTTCGGCATGAACTGGAGCGCGTACTCCCGGTTCGTCGGCGACGTCTTCGGCGCGCCACTGGCGATCGAGGGGCTGCTGGCGTTCTTCCTCGAGTCCACGTTCCTCGGTCTGTGGATCTTCGGTTGGGACCGGCTGCCGAAGAAGGCCCACCTCGCGAGCATCTGGCTCGCCTCGATCGGCACGATCCTTTCGGCGTACTTCATCCTCGCCGCCAACTCGTGGATGCAGCACCCCGTCGGGTACCGGATCAACCCGGCCACGCACCGGGCCGAACTGACCGACATCGTTGCCGTGCTGACCAACTCCACGACGCTGGTGACGTTCCCGCACACCGTCGCCGCGGCGTTCCTGACCTCCGCCGTACTGATGCTGTGCGTCTGCGCGTGGCACCTCGCGCGCGGCAACGAGATCACGGTGTTCCGGCCCAGCCTGCGCCTGGCGCTGTGGGCCATCGTCCTCTCCGGCGCCGCCGTCGCCGTCACCGGTGACGTCCAAGGCAAGATCATGACCGAGCAGCAGCCGATGAAGATGGCCGCCGCCGAGGCGCTGTACGAGACCTCGCAGCCCGCGTCGTTCTCGCTGTTCTCGATCGGGCCGCTGGACGGCAGCGCCGAGACGTTCGCGGTGCGGGTGCCGCACGTCCTGTCCTTCCTGGGCAAGGGCGACCCGAACGCCGCCGTGGAGGGCATCAACGACGTCCAGCGCGCGTACGAGCAGCGCTTCGGGCCGGGCAACTACAAGCCCTACATTCCCCTCACGTACTGGTCGTTCCGGCTGATGATCGGCCTCGGCCTGATCTGCGTGCCGCTCGGACTGGTGGGGCTGTGGCTGACCAGGCGCGGCCGGACCCCGACGAGCCGCGTGTTCTGGCGGGCCGCCGGCTGGTCGGTGGCGCTGCCGCTGCTGGCCAACTCGTTCGGCTGGATCTTCACCGAGACGGGCCGGCAGCCCTGGACGGTCTTCGGGATCCTGCACACCGACGACAGCGTCTCGCCGGCGGTCGGCGCCGGCGGCGTGATCACGTCGCTGACCGTGTTCACCCTGCTCTACGGCGGTCTGGCGGTGGTGGAGGTGTTCCTGCTGGTCCGCTACGCCAAGGCCGGCCCGCCGCAGGTGCCCACGGGCGACGAACGCCCGGCCGAAGACCGCCCGCTTGCCTTCGCGTACTGAGAGGTGCTCACCATGACGCTCACCGACGTGTGGTTCACGCTCATCGCGCTGCTGTGGACCGGGTACTTCTTCCTGGAGGGCTTCGACTTCGGCGTCGGCATCCTGCTGCCGGTGCTGGGCCGGTCGGAAACCCACCGCCGACTGCTGATCAACACGATCGGGCCGGTCTGGGACGGCAACGAGGTGTGGCTGATCGTCGCCGCCGGTGCCACGTTCGCCGCCTTCCCCGAGTGGTACGCGAGCCTCTTCTCCGGCTTCTACCTGCCGCTGCTGGTGATCCTGGTCGCGCTCATCCTGCGCGGCGTCGCGTTCGAGTACCGGGGAAAGGTCGACAGCGACCGCTGGCGGCGCAACTGGGACCGGGCCATCGTCTTCGGCAGCCTCGCGCCGGCGGTCCTGTGGGGCGCGATCTTCGCCTCGGTCGTGCACGGGGTGGCGCTCGACGCCGACCACCAGTACGCGGGCGGGCCGCTCGACCTGCTCAGCCCGTACGCGCTGGCCGGCGGCGCCGCGACCCTGCTGTTGTTCACCACGCACGGCGCGGTGTTCGTGGCACTGAAGACCACCGGTGACATCCGACACAGCGCGCGGGCGGTCGCCGGCCGGACCGGCGTCGCGGCCCTCGTCGCCGTCGCCGGGTGCCTGGCCTGGCTCCAGCTGACCCGGGGCACCACCGCGACCGCGGTCACCGCCGCCCTCGGCGCGGCGGCCCTGCTCGCGGCGCTGATCGCGGTCCGCGCCGGTCGCGAGGGGCGCGCATTCGGAGCCACCGCGGTGACGATCGTCGCCGCGACCGCGACCCTGTTCGGCGCGCTCCACCCGGACGTGCTGCCGTCGACGCTCGACCCGGCGTACAGCCTGACGATCACCAACGCCGCCGCCAGCCCGTACACGCTGCGGATCATGACCTGGGTGGCGGTAGCGTTCATTCCCGTGGTGCTGCTCTATCAGGGCTGGACCTACTGGGTGTTCCGCAAACGTATCGGCGCCCAGCAGATCCCGCCCGTGACGTCCAGACCGTCCCCCGCCGGCGCGGCGAGATCGTGAAACCGCTCGACCCCCGGCTGCTCCGCTACGCCCAGGCGACCCGCTGGTACCTGGCCGCCTCCGTCGCCCTCGGCCTGTCCGTCGCCGGGCTGATCGTCGCGCAGGCGACCCTGCTCGCCGGCGGCATCACCGACGTCTTCCTCCACGGCGCCGGGCTGCACGCCCTGCGCGGCACGCTACTCGCGCTCGGCGCCGTCGTCGTCGGCCGGGCGGTGGCGGCCTGGGCGCAGGAACTCGCCGCGCACCGCGCGTCCGCCGCGGTCAAGACCCAGCTCCGCGAGCGGCTGCTCGACCACGTCGTACGCCTGGGCCCCGGCTGGCTGACCGGCCAGCGGGGTGGAGAGCTGACCACGCTCGCCACCCGGGGCGTGGACGCGCTCGACGGGTACTTCTCCCGCTACCTGCCCCAGCTCGTCCTCGCGTCGATCGTGCCGTTCATCGTGCTCGCCCGGCTGGTGCCGGCCGACCTGCTGGCCACGGTCACCATCGCGGTCACGCTGCCGCTGATCCCGATCTTCATGGCGCTCATCGGGCTCACCACCGAAGCCCGCAACCGGCGCAGCTTCCGGATGTTGACCCGGCTGGCCCACCACTTCCTCGACGTGGTGGCCGGCCTGCCCACCCTCAAGGTGTTCGGCCGGGCTAAGGCGCAGGCGGAGACGATCCGCCGGGTCAGCGACGAGCACCGGCGGGCCACCATGCGTACCCTCCGGCTGGCCTTCCTGTCGTCGCTGGTACTGGAGCTGATCTCGACGATCTCGGTGGCCCTGGTCGCCGTCGCGGTCGGGCTGCGCCTGGTCAACGGCCGGCTCGACCTGCACACTGCCCTGCTGGTGCTGGTCCTGGCCCCGGAGGCGTACCTGCCGCTGCGGCTGGTCGGCACCCACTTCCACGCCAGCACGGAGGGGCTCGCGGCCGCCGAGCAGGTCTTTTCAGTACTCGAAGAGGAGCCCCCGCCGCGCGGCGCCCGTACCGACGTCCCGGCCGGCCCGATCGTGCTCTCCGATGTCACGGTGCGCTACCCCGACCGCGCGGTGCCGGCCCTCGACGGCGTCGACCTGACCATCGTGCCCGGCGAGGTCGTGGCGCTGGCCGGTCCGAGCGGGTGCGGCAAGTCGACGCTGCTCTCGGTGCTGCTGGGCTTCGTGGTGCCGGACGCCGGCCGGGTCATCGTGGGCGGCGTGAACGTGGCCGACCTCGACCCGGACGCGTGGCGCCGGCACGTGGTGTGGATGTCGCAGCGGCCGTACCTGTTCGCCGGCACGGTCGCCGACAACATCCGGCTGGGCACCCCGGACGCCCCTCCCGATGCGGTGCGCTCGGCGGCCGAGGCGGCGCTGGCCGCCGACTTCCTGGACACGCGCGTCGGCGACGGCGGCGCCGGGCTGTCGGCCGGCCAGCGGCAACGGGTCTCGCTCGCGCGAGCGTTCCTGTCCGAAGCGCCCTTGGTGCTGCTGGACGAGCCGACCGCGAACCTCGACGGGGAGAGCGAAGCGGCGGTACTGGAGGCGGTGCGCCGGCTGGCGGCCGGCCGCACCGTCGTGCTGGTCGCGCACCGGCCCGCGCTGCTGGCGCTGGCCGATCGGGTGGTCCGGATGGATGCCGGCCGGGTGGTCGAGGCGGTGACAACATGACCGCCACTCCGCGATCTTGGACACCTGAGCGACCTATAGGTGGCACAAGTGTCCAAGATCGGCGGCCGATGCTGCGGCTGCTGCGTCTCGCCTCGCCGCTCGCGCCCCGGCTCGCGCTCGCCGTCCTTTTCGGCGTCCTCGCGGCCGGCAGCGCGATCGGCCTGACCGCGACCTCCGCCTGGCTGATCTCACGTGCCGCGCAGCACCCGCCCGTGCTCTACCTGACCGTCGCGATCGTGGCGGTACGCACCTTCGGCATCGCCCGGGGGGTGTTCCGCTACGTCGAGCGGCTCGCCGGCCACGACGCCGCGTTCGGTGTACTGACCCGGCTGCGGGTGCTCGCGTACCAGCGCCTGGAGCGGCTGGCGCCGGCGGCCCTGCCGGTGCTGCGCGCCGGTGACCTGGTCGGACGCTTCGTCGCCGACGTCGACGCGGCGCTCGACGTCCTCGTACGGGTCGTCCTGCCCTACATCGTCGCGGCGCTGATCGGCGCGGCCACCGCCGGCTTCCTCGGCGCCCTGCTGCCCGGCGCCGGGGTCGTACTCGCGGCCGGACTCCTGCTCGTGGCGGTCGGCGTGCCGGCCATCCAGCACACGGTGGCCCGGCGCGCCGACCGGCGTACCGCGCCGCTGCGCGGCGAGCTGTCCGCGGCAACCGTCGACCTGCTGCGCGGCCTGCCGGATCTCGTGGCGTTCGGCGCGGCCCGCCGCCGGCTCGCCGCCCTCGCCGAGACCGACGACCGGCTGCGCAGGGCGACCGCCCGGTCGGCGGCCGGCGTCGGGCTCGGCGCCGGCCTGGTTGCCCTGGCCACCGGCGCCTGCGTCTGGGCCGGCCTCGCGCTGGGTGCCGGTGCGGTACGGGCGGGCACCCTGAACGGCGTCGTCCTCGCCGTCGTGGTGCTCACCCCGTTCGCGGTCTTCGACACCGTCTCCGGGCTGCCCGCCGCGGCCGCCCAACTGGCGACGGCCCGCGCGGCCCTCGGGCGGGTGTTCAGCCTGCTCGACCAGCCCGACCCCGTGTCGGAACCGGCCGCGCCGGCGCCCCTGCCCGCCGATCACCGGCTGGAGCTGATCGGCGTGAGCGCCCGGTGGCCCGGCGGGCCCGACGTGCTGCACGATGTCGATCTGGCCCTGTCACCCGGCCGGCGGGTCGCGGTCGTCGGGCCGAGCGGCTCGGGCAAGAGCACGCTCGCCGCGGTGCTCGTACGGTTCCTCGACCCCAGCGCCGGGAAGGTGACCCTGGGCGGCGTCGACACCCGCGACCTCGCCGGTGATGACGTCCGCACCGTCGTGGGTCTGCTCACCGACGACGCCCGCCTGTTCGACACCACGATCAGGGACAACCTGCGGATCGGCGATCGCGGCGCCGACGATGAGCGGCTACGGGCCGCGCTCGCCGACGCCCGGCTGCTGGAGTGGGTCGACTCGCTGCCGAACGGCCTCGACACCATGGTGGGCGAGCAGGGCTCCCGCTTGTCGGGCGGGCAGCGCCGGCGGCTCGCGCTCGCCCGCGCGCTGCTGGCGGAGTTCCCGATCCTGATCCTGGACGAGCCGACCGAGCACCTCGACGAGGAGACCGCCGACGCGCTCACCGCGGACCTGCTCGCCGTGACGCGCGGGCGGACCACCGTCCTGATCACCCACCGGCTGACCGGGCTGGCGGAGGTCGACGAGATCGTCGTCGTCGACGGCGGCCGGATCGTCCAGCGCGGCGGCCATGACGATCTCGTTGCCGTGGACGGCACGTACCGGCGGATGTGTCAGCGCCATTCGTGATCGTGAAGGGTTCATGGGGTCCTGGCCCCACGAACCCTTCACGATCATGTCACTTCTGGGTGCCGCCCTGCGGCCGTCGGCGGCGTGGGGTGGCCGGCTTCTCCGGCTGCGGCACCTCGGCGGTGGGAATGACCTGCGTACGCTCCGGGTCGTCCGCCCCGCCGGCAGCGTCCGCCGTACCGGTAGCGTCCGCCGTACCGGCAGCGTCCGCTGTACCGGTGACCGGCAGCGCGATGGGCTGGGTCGGCTCGGCATCCTGAGTCCCGCCGGCCGCCCCTCCCGCGAGCGCCTGGACCTCGCTGGTAGAGATCGCGATGGTCGGGTCGTCGGACGGCGGTGCCTGCGGCAACGTGCCCGCTTCGGCCTCGGCCCGCTGCGCCGCCTGCCCGGCCCGATCCCGGGCGGTGGTCCTCGGTCGACTCGTCCGCTTCCTGGGCGGCTCGACCGGCGCCGCCTGCTCGGGCACCTCGGATGCAGCCGGTGCCGCGAGCGCCTCGGATGCTTGGGTCACGTCCGCAGCAGCCGCAGCGCTCGCCTGCATCTCAGCGGCAGCCTGCCGCTCAGCCGCCTCCTGCGCCTCGCGCTCGCGGCGGGCGGCCTCCTCACGCTCGGCAGCTTCCCGCGCCTCGCGCTCCCGCCGCGCGGCTTCTTCACGCTCGGCAGCCTCCCGCGCCTCCCGCTCGCGGCGGGCGGCCTCCTCACGCTCAGCCGCTTCACGCGCCTCGCGCTCGGCCGCTTCCCGCGCCTCCTGCTCCCGGCGGGCGGCTTCCTCCCGCTGCTCGGCGGCGACGCGCAGCTGCTCGCGTACCCGCAGCCGTTCCAGCTCGGCCCGGCTCAACCAGGTCTCCCAGCGCACCTGCATCGGGCGCACCAGGCCACCGCCCACGCCCACGATGAGAATCCCGGCCAGGGTGGCGAGGATCGCGATGAGCACCGGTGTGGTGACGGAGGTGGCCACCTCGATCTGGTTCAACGCGGCGATGACACCGATGCCGATGATGAACGCGCTAGCGACGTTGGCCAGCAGCCGCCCGTACGACAGGCCACCGAGCGCGCCGGTGACGATGTTGCGCACTCCGGACGCGACGGCGGCGGCGATCACGACGATGATGATCGCGACGAAAGCCTTGGGCAGCCAGGCCACGATTCCCGCGATGAGCGTGGAGACGGGGTTGGGCCCCCAGATGCCGAACGCCAACTGGAGCGTGAACAGCAGCACCGCGTAGTAGACAAGGGTCGCGACGAGGCTCCGGGCGTCGTACGAGGTCTTGGCCAGCAGCCGCCCGAGTCCCCCACGCTCCACCGCCCGGTCGAAGCCGACGCGCTGCAGCAGCCGACTCGCGCCGGCGCGGAGCCATCGGGCGGCGAGCCAGCCCAGGGCCAGGATCACCAGGAACAAAATCAATCTGGGTACGAAACGGGCGACGTCACCGAGCGCATCCTGGACCGGTCCCGACGCGAGAGCCGTCACGGCTGCACCTCCATACATGAGTTCCTCTCGATCCTGCCGTACCCGAGCAATCCATCGATGACACGCCCGGGTCGACCGCCACACGCGAAACATTCAACGTTCCGGCGTTGTTGTCTAACACGTCGGTGTGACGAGTCTCGCCGAGCTACACCCATCGCCCGGGTGGAATACGGTGCGTAGCGCGATCGCCGCTGCGCCGCTCACCGAGGGGCGGACCGCACATCGGCTCTGCGTCACGCCCCCGCCACCTACGATCGCGAGAGCGTTGTCGTTTTCACACAAATAACCACTTGCACCCGTTTTGGACGGCACTAGCCGGTCGGCCGGCTTGGCTTTACCGACCGGCCTGCGAGAGGATCCATGCATGCGTGCCAGAGCGGACCGTACGGATGGGCGGGGCACCGCCGGACGGTGGAGCCTGCCCGCGTGACCATTCCCGACACGACCACCGCCCGCCATGAGCAGGCACGCCTCGGCCACCTGGCACCGCCCGGGCCCGTCGGCGCGACCGATCGGCTGCGGGTCCTCCTCGTCGAAGACGATTCCGGTGACGCCTTCCTGGTGCAGGAGCTGCTGCACGAGGCCCGCGCCCCGGTCGATCTCGAGGTCGCCGCCACCATGGCTCTGGCCCGCCCATTGCTGGGGTCGGTCGACTGTGTGCTGCTCGACCTCGGCCTTCCCGACGCCAGTGGCCTGAGCGGCCTGCGCCAACTGCTCGACGAGGCGGCGGGCGTCGCGGTCTGCGTACTCACCGGCCTCGAGGACGAGCACCTCGGCATCGCGGCGGTCGGCGAGGGCGCCCAGGACTACCTGATCAAAGGCCAGGTTGACGGGGTCCTGCTGACGCGCGCCCTGCGCTATGCCGTCGAACGTAAGCGGGCCGACGAGAACGCCCGGCGGCTGCGCGAAGCGGAGCTGCGCCAGGCCGAGTCGGCGCGGCTGGAGCGCGGCCTGCTCCCCCAGCCGCTCATCGACCCCACCACCGCGGGGCTCGTCTCCTTCTACCGGCCGGGCCGCCACCGCGCGCTGCTCGGCGGCGACTTCTACGACGTCGTCGAGGTCTCACCCGGCCGGCTCCAACTGCTCGTCGGCGACGTCTGCGGCCACGGCGTGGAGGAGGCGGCGCTCGGCGTCACGCTGCGGGTGGCGTGGCGGGCGCTGGTCCTGGCCCGCGTGCCCGACGACGACGTACTTCCGGCGCTGGAGCAGGTGCTCGTCAGCGAGCGGCGCTCCGACGAGCTCTTCGCGACGGTGGCGATGGTCACCGTCGACGTGCCCGCCGCTCGCGCCACCGTACGGCTGGCCGGCCATCCGCCGCCCGTACTGCTGACGGGTGGCCGGGCCGTCCCCTGCGACGTCGACCCGGGCCTGGTGCTGGGCGTCGTGCCCGGCACCTCGTGCCCGGCCGTCGACGTCGACCTCCCCGCCCCGGACTGGGCACTGCTGACCTACACCGACGGCCTCATCGAGGGCCTCGGCGGCAGCGCCCGCGACCGGCTGGGCGTCGAGGGTCTGTGCACCCTGCTCAAGGAGTACCGCGAGAGCGTTGCCACGCCGCACGAGCTGCCCCGGTGGCTCGTGGGCCAGGCGGAGCTGCGAAACGGCGAGCCGCTGGCCGACGACGTGGCGATGCTGCTGGTCAACGCGGCTGGTGCGACATGGTGAAGACGACATGGTGAAGTGGACACTGGGTCGGCGGATCACGGTCATCTGCGCGCTCGTCGGCCTCCTGCTCACCGTCATCGGGGTCGCGGCGGTCGCCACGGCGGAGACCAGCCGCTCACAGGTGAAGGTCCTGATGGACGAGGTCGGTCCGCTGCGGACCGACTGCGGGCAGCTGCTCACGGTCCTGGCCGACCAGGAGAACGGGGTACGCGGATACGCGCTGACCCGGTCCGACGCGTCCCTCGCGCCCTACCGGAACGGGGTCACCGAGGAGCAGCGCCTGATCCGGGAGATGCGCGGCCTGTCGCACGACGCCGTCGTGCTCGCGCGGCTGTCGGAGCTGGAGGCGCGGTCGGCGGCGTGGCGGGCGCAGGTGGCCGAGCCGACGATCGCCGCGGTCCGGGACGGTAGGGCCGGCGACGTCCCGTCGATCGTGGCGGATCCGAACTCCACCAGGTCCAGCCAGGCGCGCGAGTCCGCGCAGGCGCTGCTGGACCGGGTCACCGCCGTCCGGGACGCCTCGGTCACGCAGGTCCGCGGCACGCTCGGGCTGCTCGTGATACTCCTGGTCCTGGCCGTGATCCTGATCGTCGTCGCCGGTCTGACCATGGCGCTGCTGCTGCGCCGGCTGGTCACCGTCCCGGTCGTCTCCCTCGCCGGCGAGGTGCGCCGGGTGGCGAGAGGTGAGTACGAGCGGGAGATCGAAAGCGTCGGGCCGACGGAGATCGCCCGGCTGGCCCGCGACATCAACGCCATGCGCCAGCAGATCGTGGCCGACCTCGGCACCGTACGCCGGGCGCATCTCCAGCTGGAGAAGGCCAATCAGCTGCTCGAACAGCAGGCCGAGGAGCTGACCCGGTCCAACCGCGACCTCGAGCAGTTCGCGTACGTGGCCTCGCACGACCTGCAGGAGCCGTTGCGCAAGGTGGCCAGCTTCTGCCAGCTGCTCCAGCGCCGCTACGCCGGCCAGCTCGACGAGCGGGCGGACCAGTACATCGCGTTCGCGGTGGACGGCGCCCAGCGGATGCAGCGGCTCATCAACGACCTGCTCGCGTTCTCCCGGATCGGCCGTATCACCAGCGGGTTCACCGACGTCGACCTGGACCGGGTCGTCTCCGAGGCGGCCGCCCAGTTGAGCTGGCGGAGCGAGCAGGCCGGCGGCACGATCACCTGGTCGGATCTGCCGACCGTGCGCGGCGAGGAGCCGCTGCTGTCGGCCCTGTTCACCAACCTGATGTCCAACTCGCTGAAGTTCCGCCACCCGGACCGGCCGCCGCGCATCCACATCCAGGCGGAGCGGGTCGGCGATGAGTGGCACATCTCCTGCGCCGACAACGGCATCGGCATCGAACCCGAGTACGCCGACAAGATCTTCATCATCTTCCAACGGCTCCACCCGAAGAACGAGTACCCGGGCACCGGCATCGGCCTCGCGATCGCCAAGAAGATCATCGAGTACCATGGCGGCCGCATCTGGCTCGACACGGAGGCCCGGGAAGGCACGGTGATCCGGATCGCCCTACCGGTGATCGCGGGCGAGGACACACCGGCCGAGACGACGGCCCACGAGACGACGGCCCATGAGCCGACCGCCGACCCGACGACCACCACCGACCAGACCGCCGCCGAGCACCCGGAGCTGGCTCCGGTGGCCGCCGACGCCGGCCGCACCGAGGAGACCGCGTCATGAGCGACGCCCTGCACAACCCCGCGCCCACCCCGATCGAGGTGCTGCTCGTGGAGGACGATCCGGGCGACGTTCTCATGACGAAGGAGGCCTTCGAGGAGCACAAGGTGCGCAACAGCCTGTCGGTGGTCAACGACGGCGCCGAGGCGATCGCGTACCTGCGCCGCGAGGGCCAGTACGCCGGCGCGAAGCGGCCGGACCTCATCCTGCTCGACCTGAACCTCCCCAAGCGGGACGGCAGGGAGGTGCTGGCCGAGATCAAGAACGATCCGCAGCTGCGCCAGATCCCGGTCGTGGTGCTGACCACTTCCCAGGCCGACGAGGACATCGTCCGCAGCTACCAGTTGCACGCGAACGCGTACGTGACCAAGCCGGTCGACTTCGAGCGGTTCATCGAGGTCGTACGCCAGATCGACGACTTCTTCGTCAGCGTGGTGAAGCTGCCGCCCCGCGCCTGAACCCTTTTGAACCTTGGGGAGTCTGACACCGGATCCGGTGCCAAACTCCCCAAGATCTGGCGATCAACCCAGGCCGGCCAGCAGCAGCGCCTCAGCCAGGCAGCCGCGCGCGAACTCACCGAGGTGGAGGCTCTCGTTCGGCCCGTGCGCCCGCGAGTCGGGATCCTCGACGCCGACGACCAGGACCTCGGCCCCCGGGAACAGCTCCTGGAACGTCGCGATGAACGGGATCGACCCGCCGATGCCCATGTCGACGGGGGCCACCCCGTCCCACGCCGCGGCGTACGCCGCCCGGGCCGCGTCGTAGGCCGGCCCCGAGGTCCCCACGACGCAGGGCTCACCGCCCTGTTCCAGGGTCACGGTCACCTTCGCCCCCCAGGGCGCGTGGCGCTCCAGGTGCGCCACGAGCGCCTCGTACGCGGACTTCCAGTTGTCGCCGGGCGCGATCCGTACGCTCAGCTTGGCCTTTGCCACCGGCACCAGCGCGTTGGGCGCCTCGCCGGTGGACGGCGCGTCGATGCCGAGCACCGACAGCGCCGGCTTGGCCCAGAGCCGCTCGACGATGCGCCCGGTGCCGATCAGCTCGACGCGAGCGAGCAGGCCCGCCTCCTGGCGGAACCGGTCCTCGGGGTAGTCCAGCGGGGCGGCGCTGCCGCGGACGAGCCCGGCGACGGCCACGTCACCGTTGTCGTCGTGCAGCGTGGCGAGCAACCGGGACAGGGTGGTCAGGGCGTCGGGCACCGCGCCGCCGTACATGCCGCTGTGCACGGCGTGGTCGAGCGTACGGACCTCGACGAACGCGTTGACGATGCCGCGCAGCCCGGTCGTCAGCGCCGGCTGGCCGATGTCCCAGTTCCCGGAATCGGCGATCACGATGACGTCCGAGAGCAGGTCGTCGCGGTATTCGCGCAGCAGCGTCTCCAGCGACTCGGAGCCGTACTCCTCCTCACCCTCGACGAAGACGACGACCCCGACCGGCAGCGTGTCGCCGAACGCCCGCAGCGCCGCGATGTGGGTCATGATGCCGGCCTTGTCGTCGGCGGCGCCGCGCGCGTACAGCCGGCCGTCCCGCTCCACGGGCTCGAACGGATCGCTGCGCCACTCGGTGAGATCGCCGGGCGGCTGGACGTCGTGGTGGGCGTACAGCAGCACGGTCGGCGCGCCGGGCGGAGCCGGCCTGCGGCCGATGACGGCCGGCTGGCCCCCGGCCCGTACGATCCGGACGTCGGGCAGCCCGACGCCGCGCAGCAGGTCGGCCACGGCCTCCGCGGACCGCTCGACCTGGCTGTGGTCGAACCCCTCGAACGCGATGCCCGGTATGCGCACCAGCCGTTCGAGATCCGCCCGTACCCCTGGCAGTACGCGGTCGATGGCCGCGCGCAACTCGATCTCGTCCATGACCGCGATCGTATGTTTGTCCCGGTTGCCGGGCGCGGGCAGCCCGGGTCAGGTCAGGTCGGGTCGCCCGGCTGGTCGTCGTCGGCCTCCGCCGACCACGGGTTGTCGGCGCGCGACGATTCCCCACCGTTGGCGCGCGGTCGACGCCCGCCGGCCATCCAGTCGCGGACCCGGCCGGCGCCGCTGCCGACCCACTCGCCGGCGCCGTCGCCGAGCCGGCGCAGCAGCGACACCAGCGGATCCTGGGACCGGGCGAAGGTCTCCCGGTAGGAGTCGGCGGCCGCCTTCACGTCCTCGCGTACCGAGGACGCGCGCGGATCGTCACGCCGCAGGTACTCACCCGCGAGGATCCGCTGGTACTCCCCCGAGTCGACCCACGACCGGAGCGCGGCCGCCCGGGCGACCGGCAACGGATGGGTACGGTCGAGCACCATCCCGACCTTGATCATGCTGTCACGCAGGTCCCCGGCCCGTTCGTACTCGGCTGCCTGCTCGAGGAACGCGGTCACGTCCACTTCGGACAGATCCCCGCCGCCGGCGAGCTTCATGCCCAGCCGCAGGGCCACATGCGGGTCCTGCACGGCGAGCAGGCCGGCCCGGTCGGACGACAGCTCGGCCTTGCGCCACCACTCGCGCAGCCCCGCCGAGATCGCCCGCAGCGCGAGCGACCCGACCGGCAGCCAGGCCAGGCGGGTGGCCCAGTCGTGCAGGACCATCGCCATCGTCCGGTACAGCGCGTGGCCGCTGAGCAGGTGGCCGAGCTCGTGGCCGAGCAGGCAGCGCAGCTCCTCGTCGTCGAGCAGCTCGAGCGCCCCCGAGTTGACCACGAGGAACGGCTTGGACATGCCGATGCACATGCCGTTGATCGAGCGGTCGTACTGCACGTACAGCTCGGGCAGTTCGGCGATGTCGAGGGTCGCGGCGGCCTCCGCGAACAGCCGGTAGACCCGCGGGTACTGCCGGTGGTCGACCCGGATCGCGCTGCCGAGGTACTCCAGCCGCAGTGCCCGCTCGTTCCACAGGCCGGACAGGGCCTTGAGGACGTCGTCGAACCCGCGCAGCTCACGGAGCGCGGCGAGCGCGCCCCGGTCGGCGGGGTGCTCCCAGGACCGCGAGCTGATCCCGGTCAGGACGACTCGTCTGCGCGCCGGAGCGGCGCCGGTCACCTCGTCGTCGGTGCTCATGGCCGTCTCCTTCCCGCGCGTCACCGTTCCCCGGATCGTCCTCCTGCGGCGGTCCGCCGTAAATACTGCTCCCCCGGGTCAAGCGGTACATCCGGCGCACCATCGACCAACAGATCGACGTGATCGGCCGTACGGTCGGCGGCGAAATGGCCCTCTTCCTCGGCGAACCACCGCACCAGGTGCGGCTCCAGGTGTGCGCCGTCGCGTTCGAGGCCCCGCGCCAGCCGCAGGTGCCGGGGCGCGGTGATGAACACCGAGAGCGTCAGCTCCGGACGGATCACCGCCCGCGCGCTGGTCACCCCTTCGACGACGAGGACCTCCGGCACGGGTACCCGGATCCGCTCCGCGAACCGGGCCGCGTGCCAGTCGTAACGGCGGTACTCTCCGGGCTGCCCTTTCCGCAGCTTTTCAAGCACGTCGCGGTCGAAGCGCGGCCAGAAGCCGACCATGTCGTCCCAGCCGTCGAGCAGGTCGTCGGTGTGGATCTCGACGGTCGCCGCCCCATTCGCCCGGAGCACCCGGGTGAGACCAGCAGCGAACATCGTCTTCCCGGCGCCGGACGGTCCGTCGACGGCGACGAGCCGGACCGGGCCCAGCTTCGCCGGACTCTTGACGACCTGGGCCGCGAGGTCGGCGAAGCGCTCGATACACACGGAACGCTCGCCCCCTTCCACCGTTTGTCGCCATCGCGACGACGTCGCCGACACGTGCCGCGACCACACTACGTTGAAGGCCGTGGAGTCCACGGACGAGACGGCAAAGGTCGTGGCGGGCCCCCTGTTCTCGCTGGTCTCCGGGACTACGCTGCGCTTCGCGTCGCTTATCGCCGCGGTGCTCGGTACGGCCACCTTCGCGTTCAACGTGCTGTACACGACGGTGCCGGCGAATGCGCGGCGCGGCGCCGAGACATACACCCGCTGCGCCGAGGTGCTCTGGGCACACACCCCGACGGCAGTGGTCGACGTCGACAGCTACACCGCCGCGACCGAGCAGTCGCTGCGCGACCACAGCCGGTGCGTCGCCCCGTTCGAGCACGCGGAGGCGATGTGGGCGTTGGCCGGCCTCGGCGTCCTGCTCGTGGTCGCAGCGGTGCTGTACCTGCTGGCCCCCTGGTGGACCCGGCGGCGGGGCCGCCTGATCCCGGTCACCCGCGAGGACTTCCCCGACCTGTACGCGGAACTTACGGCGCTGGTCGCGACGGCCGGGCTGCGACGCACCCCGATCTTCGTCATCGACGCGGCGGCGGGCACGCCGGGCGGGCTGGCCTTCGGTCGGCTCGGCCGGTACACCGTACGGCTCAACGCGGGCCTGGTACCTGTGCTGTCCACCGAGCCGGCCACGTTCCGCGCGGTGGTGCTGCACGAACTGGCGCACATCCGTAACCGCGACGTCGACCTCGCGTACGCCGCGGTGGCGCTGTGGCGCGCGTTCATCGCCGTAGCGATGGTGCCGCTCGTGGTGGTGCTGCTCGATCCGCCGATCCTGACCGATCCGTGGGCCGCGCCGTGGTCGTGGCCCGGTTACGGCAGCGGGCTGCTCGTCGACGGCGGCCGGACGGTGGCATTCGCGGCTGTGGTGTACCTCAGTCGTAACGCGGTGCTGCGCAGCCGTGAGCTGTACGCCGACGCGCGGGCCGCCGCGCACGCCGCCGGCGCCCTGCGCCGGATCCTGTCGAAGGCCGCCGGGGAGGCCCGGTGGCGGGCCCGGATCGCGGCACACCCCCTCCGCCTCGTCCGGTTACGGGCGATCGACGACCCGCTGCTAGTGGTGCGACCGTGCTTCGCAGAGCTGTTCGGCGCCGGACTGACCACCGCGATCGCGGCCGACGCTCTCACCTCGTACGCCTATCTGGCGCTCCCGCACACCGGGGATCCGGCCGATCGGGTCTCCAGTTGGCTCGTCGCGCCCGTGGCCACCGGGCTGCTGGCCGCTGCCGCCTGGCGTGCCGCGGTCGCGTCCGCACCACACCATCGGCTCTCGGTGGTGCCGGCGGCCCTGGGCTTCGGCCTCGGTTGGCTCTGCGGCGACCTGCTCGCGACCCCGCTCGGCCCCTTCGTCTGGGGAGTGTTCGGCAGTGCGGTCTCCACCGGCTGGCTGCCGTACGCCGACGTCCCCCGGGTAGGCGGGTTCAGCCTCGACGCGGCCGTCGCCGGCTCCCTGCTGCTGGCCGCGGGGATGCTCTGTCAGGCAGGCCTCGTGTCGGCGGCGGCGCGCTGCTGGCTACCGGTCCTGCGCGGTCACACCGCTCGCCGGGGCTGGCTCGCCTCCACGCTCGTCACCGCCGTGCCGTTCGCCGTCTGGTACGGCATCTGGTCGGAAGTCCGCAGCGCGCCCTACCTCGTCGGTCGCCTGTACCACCTCGGGGCAGCGGACGCCGCGCGGCTGGGGATTTCGGTCTGGGAGGGACCGGGCTTCGCGGCGTTGACCACCTTCTACCCGCCGCTGAGCATCTTCCTCGGGCGGCCCCTGGCCGTCCCGGTGGTAATGGTGGCGTGGCTGTATCCGCTCGCGGCCTGGCTGCGACGGCCGGCCGGTGCGTCTGCTCGCCCTGTCCTTCGGCTCCGGTGGGCGCTGACGGCGGGTGTCATCGGCGGCGCGGCGGTGGCGGCCGTGCTGGTCACCGCCAGGGCGCTGCTACACCGCTTCGCCCCGGACCTGGCCGGCTCCGCTGCCTTCTCGTCGTACTACTACTGGTCCGCCACTGCCGTGGCGGTACTGGCACAGGCGGTCGTCGGTGGCGTTGTCGCGGCCCCGGTCCGGCCGCTGGGTCTGGTGCTCGGCCAGTTCGCCGCGTTCTGTACCGCCGTGGTGTCCACGGCCGCGATGATCGGCGTCATCTGCCTCGGCGGCTGTATCCCCACGTTCCGACTCCGGTCCGCCGCGTGTCCGTGGCAGTTCGATACCGGGTACGTCCTGAACCTTCTTCGTCGCATCGTCGTCGAGGGGGCGATCGCCGCGCTGCTGGCCGGGGTCGCAGTCAGCGTGGTCGCCTACGCCGTGGCCGGCCGGCCGCTCGTACGCTGGCGTCGCGCCCGGTCCCGACCGGTCATCGCGCTCGCCGCGGTGCTTCTGGAACTGGTGCTCGTGGCGACGCTCGTGGCGGGTCCGGTTGGAGGTTTGCGGCCGGCGCAGGTGTCGGCGCAGCCGTCGACGTCGGCGTCGCGGCCGCCGTCACCGTCTCCTGGTCCGGTGTCCGGGTCGGATCCGTGCGTGATCGGTACGTGGGTCGAGGTCTCCCACCGGGAGGAGGCGCATCCGCAGCCGTACGGCGCGGTGACGCTCGTCGGGACAGGGACGATCCGACGGTTCGGGGCCGACGGGACGCTGATGGTCGACTACGGCGACGGAGTCGCGCTTTCCGGCACTGCGCGGGGCGACACCTTGGAGGCGGTCTTCTCCGGTACGGAGAGGTTCGAGTTCCACACCGAAGTCGGCACGATCGTGTACACGAATCCCCGGTCCGACGCGGTGTTCACCTGGAAGGTCAACGGTCTGGCGCTCTACCGCGGACCCGCCGGCGTCAACCCGCCGACGGACCGCTACACGTGTACCGGCAACACCCTGCGCCTGGTCAGCGACAACTATGTGATCGAGCTACGCCGGTCCTGAATCACCCGTCCCAGGCGGAACGAAACGCAAACCGGCCGGCGGCCCGGCTTCGATGAGCCGCCACAACGCACCGGTGTCGAGGTGCTCCTCGACCAGGTCGCCGAGCAGGTCAAGGCCCCGTTCACGAAGGCCGGCGAAGTCGGTGTCTGGCGCGCCCCGGAAGCCGTGCCGGCCCGCCAGCCGGGCGGCTTCGGCCAGGAACGCGCGGCGGAAGTCGTCGGCTTCGAAGGCGCCGTGCCAGTGCGTACCGAAGATGTTGCCGCTGTGGGCGCCTTCGCCGGTGCCGTCGGCGGTCCTGATGAGCGGCGTGACATCGGCGCTGCGGGACACGTACCCGTGGTGGATCTCGTAGCCACGCACCCCGGCGCCGAGGGCCGCGCCCTCGGGGCGGCGGAGCGTCTTCTCGGGGGCGAACGCCACCTCGATCGGCAGCAGCCCGAGCCCGGCGACGGTGCCGCGCCGGCTCTCGACCTCGTCGTGGATGCGCTCGGCGAGCATCTGGTACCCGCCGCAGATGCCCAGCAGCGGCTTGCCGGCCTTCGCGTGGGCGGTGACGGCCTCGGCCAGACCGGTCTCCCGCAGCCAGGCAAGGTCCTCCACAGTGGATTTACTGCCGGGCAGGATGACCAGGTCGGCGTCGGCCAGGTCGGCCGGCTCCGTGGTGATGCGGACCCGTACGCCCGGCTCGGCAGCGAGCGCCTCCGCGTCGGTGGCGTTGGAGATGCGGGGCAGCCGGACCACGGCGACCGTCAGCCACTCCGTGCCAAGGGGTTGGCTCGGACGGCCGAGGGTACGGCCGTACGCCAGCGAGTCCTCGCCATCCAGCCACAGGTCGTTGCTCCAGGGCAGCACGCCGTAGACCGGTCGACCGGTCAGCCGGCGCAGGTCGTCCAGGCCGGGCTGGAGCAGCGCCGGATCGCCGCGGAACTTGTTGACCACGAACCCGGCCAGCAGCGCCTGGTCTTCGGCCGACAGTAGGGCCAGCGTGCCGTACAGCGCGGCGAACACGCCGCCCCGGTCGATGTCGCCGACGACGATCGTGGGTAGGCCGGCGGCCCGTGCCAGGCCCATGTTGACGAAGTCGCCGGCCCGCAGGTTGATCTCGGTCGGGCTGCCGGCCCCTTCGCAGATCACGACGTCGTACTCGGCCCGCAGCTCAGCAAGGGTATCGAACACTGTCTGTCGAAGCTTTCCGCGGAACTCCCGGTAGGTCATCGCGTCGACCTGCCCGACCGCCCGGCCGAGCAGCACGACCTGGCTGCTGCGGTCGGAGCCGGGCTTGAGCAGTACCGGATTGAACCGCACGCTCGGCGCCACCCGGCACGCGGCGGCCTGCATCGCCTGCGCCCGGCCGATCTCGCCGCCCCGACCGGCGTCGTCGACCACGACCGCCGAGTTGTTGGACATGTTCTGTGCCTTGAACGGGGCGACCCGGACCCCACGGCGCACCAGCCACCGGCAGAGCCCCGCGGTCACCAGGCTCTTGCCCGCGTCCGAGGTCGTACCGGCGACGAGCAGTCCTCCACTCATCGCCGTCCTCCTCGGCGATCTTGGACACTTGTGCCGGCTATAGGTCGCCTAGGTGTCCAAGATCTGCGGGCTCGCGCGGCGGTGGCGAGCACCGCGAGCCCGGTCGCGGCGGCGGTCACCAGCCCGGAGAGCCGTACCGCCCGATGGATGTCACCGACCTGCGGCGCGCGACCGGACCGGCCGAGCACCGGCCGATCCTCTACCCGACCGGCGTAGACGTTGCGCCCGCCGAGCCGTACGCCCAATGCCCCGGCCATCGCAGCCTCACACTGTCCGGAGTTGGGGCTCGGGTGCCGGCGCCCATCGCGCGCCCAGGTCCACAGCGCCCGCAGCGGGCTGCCGCCGACCAGCGGCGCCGCGGCCACCGTGAACGCGGCCGTGATGCGGGCGGGAACCAGGTTGGCCACGTCGTCGAGGCGCGCCGCCGCGGTGCCGAACCGGGCGTACCGACTCGACCGGTGCCCCACCATGGCGTCGAGGGTGTTGACGGCGCGGTATCCGACGAGCCCGGGCAGGCCGGCAACCGCTCCCCAGAAGAGCGCCCCGACGGCGGCGTCGGAGGTGTTCTCCGCGACCGATTCCACCGTGGCCCGGGACAGCTCGGACCCGTCGAGCGCCGACGGGTCGCGCCCGCACAGGTGCGGCAACCGGTTGCGGGCGGCGGCGAGGTCACCGCTGCCGAGAGCCGAAGCCATCACCGTTCCCTCCCGTCGTAGCGAGGTCGAGCCGAGCACGGTCCACGTCGTGGCGGCCACGAGGGCCGCACGGAGCACCGGGCGGCGTCGGGTGGCGAGGCTGGCCGCCACCGCCGCCGCGGTGGGCACGCCGGCGGCGACCGCCACGTACCGCGCGCCCGCCTGCGTGGTCGGCGCGTACATGCACCGTTCGAGGGCGCCGGCGACCCGCCCGTACCCTGCGATCGGATGCCACCGCCGGGGGTCCCCCAGGGCGGCATCGAGCAGAGCGCCGGCGAGCAGTCCGGCCCCGGTGGCGACGGCGATCTTCCGAGACACCCGTGCAGCGTAGCGACGAACGGCGGGACACGGTCGGGTCGGGCGGTGGCGCCAGTGCCGGTCTCCTCGCCTTCCCGTCGGGCGTCAGGTATTCCCGTCGGACGCCGCACCTTCCCGCCGGACGCCGCGTCTTCCCGACGGACACCGCACCTTCCCGATGGACGCCGGGTCTTCCCGTCGGACACCGCACCTTCCCGACGGACGCCGCGCCTTCCCGTCGGACGCCGGCCGAGACCGTCGATCGGAACGATCTCGGCCGCCCCCGTTGCGTCGACGATCAGGCCGGAACCGGCACCCTGGACCGGCTGCGCCGTCCTGCGGGCCGATCCCGCTCGGTCCCGGTGCCTGTTTCGCCAGTCTCGGGCTGCGCCTCGGCCTCCCCGGCGTCCGCTACGCCGCCGAGCCCGGCCTCGCGGAGCGCGTTCATGGCGTCGTCCTCGACCGGCGCAGCACCCGCGAGGTCCCCGTTCTCGGTGTCCCTGGTCGGCAGGTCGAAATCACCGAAGGAATCCGCCGGGCCCGGACCGAAGGAGATCTCCTCGGGGCGCGGCTCGGGCTGCGACTCGGATTGCGGCACGGCGCCATGCTCGGTGCCGTGCTCGGAGCCGTGCTCGGAGCCGTGCTCGGAGCCGTGCTCGGAGCCGTGCTCGGAGCCCGGCGAGCTCACCGACACGGTCGGCTCACCCGCGATGCGGGCGTCGGACTCGGCGTCCTCCACCGCGCTGACCAGGCCGGCCGCGCGGTGCCGGACGAACTTCGCGAAGCCTCGCGACAGGTCGTGTCCCACGGCGATCGCCTCGAGTTCGTAGGACACGCGCGGCTGGCCGTCGTCGCCGATCCAGTCCCGGGTGTACATCCGGCCGGTCACCACCAGCGGGTCGCCGGTGACGATGGATTGGGCCACCCCTTCGGCGAGACGCCGCCAGCAGGTGACGCGCACCCGCAGGCTCGGCCCATCGATCCAGCGACCATTGTCCTTGTCATAGCGGCGTGACGTGGACGCCACCCGGAAACTGGCGACGAGCGTGTTCGTTCCAGTCGTACGCCGGAGTTCCGGCGCGTTCAGCGCGTTGCCGACAATCGTCACGGTCGTGTCAAACATCGCTTCTCCCCATGCCGTGGTCTGCTGTGTGAGTCGACTCGCGGCACAGCCTGCGCCAGCGCGGGGGCGCGCGGCAGCCCGTACACCTGAACCTGTGGATGGCAAGGGTGCCTGTGGATGGGGCAGCGCACACAACGAGGGTGTGCTACGGGGCAGCCATTTAGTTGACTCGGCGGTAACCTGCGTGGCGTGGAGACCGACCTGCTGGGCATGCCGTACGAGCGACACACGATCGACCTCGGCACCGATGACGAAGGGCCGGTGACGGCGACCCTCGTACGCCGCCACGCCGAGCAGCCCGACGGGCGTGCGGTGCTGTACGTGCACGGGTTTTCCGACTACTTCTTCCAGTCGCACCTGGCCGACTTCTACACGTCCCGGGGCATCAACTTCTACGCGTTGGACCTGCGGAAGTACGGTCGTAGTCTGCTCCCCCACCAGACGCCGAACTTCTGCCGCGATCTGAGCGAGTACTACCCGGAGCTCGACGAGGCGGCCCGCGTCATCCGCGCCGAGGACGGCCACGACCGACTTCTCGTGACCGGGCACTCCACCGGCTGCCTCATCACCGCGCTGTGGGCCCACGACCGGCGCGGCACCGGCGCGGTCGACGCCATGTTCTTCAACAGCCCGTTCTTCGACATGAACGTGCCCCGGCACATCAAGCTCGCCATGACGCCCATAGCGTTGCGAAAGGGCCGGACCCAGCCGTACTACAAGATGCCGGTCGGCCTCAACGACGTGTACGGCAGCAGCATCCACCGTGACCGGTACGGCGAATGGGAGTACAAGCTCGAGTGGAAGCCGTTGCCGGGCTTTCCGGTCTACGCCGGCTGGCTACGCGCGATCCTGGTGGCGCAGAAGCGGCTGCACGTCGGCCTCGACATCCAGGCGCCGATCATCGTGGCCTCGTCCACCGCGAGCTACAAGCGGGCCCGGTGGGGCGAGGCGGCTCGCGCGGCGGACTCGGTGCTCGACGTCGACCACATGGCCCGGTGGACGCCGGCGCTCGGCAGGCGTACAACTCTCGTACGTGTCGAGGGCGGCCTGCACGACCTGACGCTGTCGGCCGAGCCGTCCCGTAAGCAGCTCTTCGACGAGCTGGGCCGCTGGATGGACGCGTACTTCACGGCTTGAAGATCTCCCAGCCACCGTCGCGGCGCACCAGCAGCTGCTGGGTCAGCAGGTGCTGGTCGCCAGCGAAGAAGACGCGTTCGACCGCGCGCCTCGCCTTGTCAAGGCCCTGCGACGACTGTGAGCCGGTCACCACGACGACGTCGCGGGCCGGCACCCCGACGACCAGCTCGCCCTGAACCGAGCCCGCGAGCTGCTGCCAGAGGAGATCGACCAGCAGCAGGCTCGACTCGATACCGTCGAACGACAGCATCAGGGTCGGCGACTCCCCGTGTACGCGTACGCTGCCCACCATCGTGCCGAGGTTCTCGGTGGCGCGGGACTTCAGCACCCGCCGGGACAGCCCGAGTCGATCGAGGTCGAGCCAGCTGACGAAGCGCTGGCCGTACGGCGGCCCGAATGAGTACGCGACGGCCAGCTCGGCGGCAAATTCGTCGAGTACCGGTGCCGCGGGGTCACCGTACGGGTCGTCCTCCGCACGAGCGAGAAGCGGAAGGAATGTGGTACTCGTCACGTGCACGGGTGCACCGTAGTTGTCGGGAGTCCCGTTCGGCATCGTCCGTACAGCCAGGTCGGGACGATCCCACTTGTCTGGTTTATGGTGAAATTCTGGTTACCGAGCGTGGGCGCCTCATACCACCTGCGTACATGGTGGGAAATCCAACCCACCGTCAGCCCTTTCGACCCGCATAGAGGCGTGGTATGGCGGTAGCCTTTTCCCGCGACGCAGCGTGGCGTCGTTCATGCGCTCGTAGCTCAGTGGATAGAGCAGAGGACTTCTAATCCTAAGGTCGCAGGTTCGAATCCTGCCGGGCGCGCCCTGCTCACGGCGTTTTTCTTGATCTTCGGCCCGGCTTCGTGGAGCCGATCGTGGAGCTAGTCGCCGGTATCCTGGCTCCATGGCTCCCCCGGCGGCAGCACGGAAGCGAACCCGCGGCGAGATTGAAGTCCTTCCCAGTGGGTCACTCAGGGTCAGGGTGTACGCAGGCACCGACCCGGTGACTCGCAAGCGCCACTACCTCGTGGAGACGGTTCCGGGAGGACGTGGGGCCGAGCGGGAAGCCGAGAGAGTGCGGACGCGGCTGCTTGGCCAGGTCGACGAGCGGCGCAACCCGCGGACCCGAGCGACGCTCGACCAGTTGCTCGACCGTTGGCTGGATGTCGTCGAGCTCGAAGCGACGACGCGAGTGAACTACAAGTCGAAGCTGGACAAGCACGTGCGGCCGGTGCTCGGCCGGCTGCCGCTGACGAAGCTCGACCCGGAGACGCTCGAATCCTTCTATGCCAGTTTGCGCAAGTGCGGCGAGCGGTGCGGCGGACGAAAGTACGTCGAGCACCGCAAGGCCGGTTCGCACGAGTGCACGGACAAGTGCCGTCCGCACAAGTGCCGGGGGCTGAGCGCGTCGACGGTGCGGCAGCTCCACTGGATATTGAGTGGGGCGTTCGAGCGGGCGGTGCGCTGGCGCTGGCTCGGCATCAACCCGGCGTCGCAGGCATCGCCGCCGTCACTCCCCCATCCGGATCCGCACCCACCGTCGCTCGACGAGGCGGCTCGGATCGTGGAAGCGGCGTGGGCCGATCCCGACTGGGGAACGCTGATCTGGCTGGCGATGACGACCGGGGCGCGCCGCGGTGAGCTATGCGCGCTTCGGTGGCAGCATGTCGACCTGGACGCCGGCGTTCTGACCCTGCGACGCAGCATCTACATGGACGAGGACGGCGAGTTGCAGGAGAAGGACACCAAGACGCACCAGCAGCGCCGCGTGGCCCTCGATCCGGAGACCATGACGGTGCTGCAGGAGCACCGGGCGCGGGCGGTGTCGCGGCTGGCTTCAGTCGGGCTGGATCTGGACGCCGGCGCCTACGTGTTCTCGCCCGAGCCGGACGGCAGCCGGCCGTTCCGGCCCGACTCGGTCACGCAGCGGTATGGGCGCCTCGCGGCGCGGCTCGGCATCTCCACCACTATTCATGCGCTGCGGCATTACTCAGCGACTGAGCTCATCAATGCGGGCGTCGACGTGCGGACGGTCGCCGGGCGGCTCGGACATGGCGGGGGCGGTACGACGACGCTGAAGGTGTACGCGGCCTGGCTGAGTGAGTCGGACCAGCGGGCGGCCGCGACGCTGTCGGCGCGGATGCCCGCCAGACCGACCGAGCCGACAGCGCCGCGGCGGACGGGGCCGAACCCATACGAGGTGATCGCGGAGGCGCTGCGCGACGACATCAGGTCGGGACGGCTCAAGCCCTGCGACCACCTGCCCACGGTGGTCGAGCTGGCAGCGCAGCACAGAGTAGGCAGTGGTACGGCGCAGCGAGCGGTCGCACTGCTTCGTGACGAGGGTCTGGTCGAGGTCGTCCGCGGACGTCGAGCTGTTGTCAATTAGATGACCAGTACGACAACCAGCACTGGCAACGCCTCACCGTGGCCACCTGTCGAGCGCAAGACTGCGACGGCTCACGCCGCACCCGCCTCAGGACTACCAAGCACCATCCATGGCGCCCGACAACCGGACCGCGGGATGATCCGGCGATGACCTCACGGACACCCCTCGATCTCGACCCGCCACCTCCACCCGGACCCCCGAAGGGACAGTCCGAAAGAGTGGGCGAAGTCATCGATGATCTACTTAAAGACCCCAAGACGCCCAAGCTAGTCGCGGCCTTCTATCACCCAGCGAATGGTTTTGCTGGAGACACGTTCCTCGCGCTCGCACCAAACGAACCGAACGTGATCACCATCCCAGACCTACTTGCCGTAACGCTGCTTGAGGTCCGGTTCTGGCCCACGGCCGTACGCACGATACTCCCGGGTGGTGAACTAGACGACAAGATCCAGCAACACCTCGCGGCGATCCCGCTCGGCGTCCCCCTCTGGGAGGCCACAGACGTGCACCTTGCCTGGGCGGAGTCCCTGTGGAAGCTACTGAACACAAAACAAGTGCCCGGAGTCGGGAAGTCAATCGCTGGCAAGTTGTTGGCAAGGAAACGCCCGGACCTAATTCCAATCGTCGACAACGTTATCGCGAAGAAACTGAACTGTGCGTCGATGACCTACTGGACCACCTACCGCGAGGTCCTCACCTGCGAGGAACGCCGCCAGCGGCTGTCCGCCCTCCGGCCAGGCACATCGACGGTCCGAGTTCTCGACACCGTCATGTGGATGCACTGGAGTAACGGGAAGCAGGCCAAGAACATCCGGGACCACCTCGGCTAGCCGCAACGCTGGCTTGGGGCCGGCCGGTTGCCGGAGGCTACTTTCGTGTCGGGCTCCACTTGATGCGTTACGGATCGCGGTCAGATGATCCGTGACAGCTCCGGCTAGACGATCATGGTTTTGGGTTGGTGATGACTTCGGCGGCCCACCAGTCCGGCTTGGTCTGCTCCCAGGCCAGCTCCCCGGTGAAGTTCCACTCCCGACGTAGGTATTCCAGCAGGTCCCGTTGTGCGATTTCGACGGCCGCGTCGGGTGAGGTGCCTGGCAGCTCTCCGCACCCGATGCCGCCTGGTGGCTCTTCGAACACGGAGACGCGCCAGCATCGCGGGGTTCGGTACAGGACCACGTACTTGATGTCGACCTGGTTCATGGCACGGGGCTTCCGGTTTCAGCTGCCCCGGCGTGGGGGCTCGGGTTTGCGGACCTTGAATCTAGCGATGGGCTTGGTGGTCGTGCGAGCGACTTCGGTGATGAGCCGGTCGCCGTCGTGGATGCGGAAGGTGGTGTCGGCGGCTTCGACGGTGACGGTGGCGCCGGCGTGGCGGATGCCGACGTGGATACGTTGGCCGGCCACGACCAGGGCGCCGCGGCAGTTGATCCGTCGCTGCACCCGTAGCGGGTCCGACGGCGGTTGCGGCGCAGGTCCGGCGGGGCGGGCGTCGCGGATGCGCGCCATGTCGGTGGAGGTCAGAGGGTTGGGCAGGCTGCGGAGCAACTGCCCGTCGGTGGTGATCTGCATCAGTGCGCCGGCGAGGCGGACGGTGACCCGACGGCCGGCGAAGTGGTAGCCGACGGGGTGTTGGCGGCCGGCCAGGCCGATCAGGCCGGTGGCGTTGACCAGCCGGTCGACCTCGATGGGCGCGCCGGGGCGCAGGGCCCCGGTGGGCAGCGGTGGTGGGCCGGCCGGTCGGGCACCGTCGACCAGCAGCTGGCGCAGGTGGGCGGTGGTCAGCCGGGACGGCACGGTCTTGAGCCGCACCCCGTCGACGATGAGGTGGACGACGGTCGTGTCGGCCCACAGCGTGATGGTCTGACCGGCGCGGGCCGGGCCGAGCCAGAACTGCTGGCCGCCCACGCCGAGGTTGCCCGAGGCGGGCACCACCCGCTCGGCCTCGACGGCCAGGTTGACCGGCTCCAGGCCGTTGGCCGCCATCACCAGCGGCGCGGTGGACCGCAGCGGCGTGGTCGGCGGCGTCGGGTCGAGCTGGGGTGCGGCGAGGGAGGACGGTAGCCGCAGCGGCAGCGGTGCCTGGTCGGGTCGTGGGGTGAACCGGTCGGCGGGGAAGGCCATGTCCAGGGACTGGTGGGGTCGGTTGGTGTTGTACTCGTGGCGGAAGGTGTCGATGGCGGCCTGCACGCTGGCCAGGTCGGGCCAGACCGGCGTGGCGTCGAGCAGTTCGCGTTGCAGGGTCTGGTGGAACCGCTCGACCTTGCCGGTGGTCGTCGGCGACCGGGGCTTGGTGTTGCGGGCGACGATGCCGTTCTCGCGGCAGATCCGCTCGAAGAGCACCTCGCCGGGGCGGGGTCGGGTGAACCGGCCGGTGAACTGCTTGCCGTTGTCGGTGAGGATCTCCTCCGGGATCCCGTATGCGCGCAGTGCGGCGACCAGGGCCAGGCAGACCGCGCGGCCGGTGGCCCGGGCCACCACCGTGGCGATGACGCAGAACCGGGAGTGGTCGTCGACGCCGGTGACGACCTTGGCCTCGGTGCCGTCGGCGAGCAGGACGCCGCCGACGATGTCCATCTGCCACAGCTCCATCGGCGCCGAGCGTTCCCAACGGCGGTAGTCCTCACGACGTCGGCGCCGGGGCAGCGCGTCGACCAGGCTGTGGCGCACCAGCACCCGATAGATGGTGCTCACCGACGGAATCGGGCCCGGACAGCCATTACGGCCCAGCTCGTAATGCAGCCGCCGCTGTCCCCAGCGCGGATGGTTACGGCGAAGCTCGCAGATCGCCGCCTCCACCTCGGGCGGAGTCTGCGCGGGATGCGCATGCGGGCGGTGCGACCGGTCGGCCAGCCCGGCCAGGCCCTCGTCGCGATACCAGCCCAACCAGCGATGCACCGCCTGCCGCGAGACGCCGAACCGCTCGGCGACCTCGGTCACCGGCACCCCGGCCTCGACCTCCAACACGGCGCGATAGCGCTGCTCTGTCACGGTCAACTCCACCAGCACTCAGCGGAGTGTCACGTATCAAGTGAAGCCACGACGTAACGCATCAAGCGGAGTACGACACGGAAGCCGCTTCCGGGCTGGGAGCAGTTCCTGTACAGCTTCAAGGCGGCCCGGACGGGCCGCACACGCCGCCGATTGGGCGTCCTGGCCGCCCGGCCGGGGGTGGCCGGGCGGCCAGGCCCAGTGCCCATCGGCTGGCGCGAATAGGGGACAGATGGCGGGCCGCCGAAGCAACGGACAGTACCGAGGGCGGCTGATCTGGGTGGGCCGGCAGCCGGCCGGTGGCGAGCCGGTGCGCGGCGTGACCGACCGCGCCGCGCCGTAGCGCGGGATAGCGGTCTGCGGTGGTCGGGCTCTTTGCCTCCGGCGGGGATCTCCGGCCCCGGGATGGCGAAGATCCTGTACGCGCGTCGCGGTGCGTGGGTGGTTGCGCGGAGCCATCCCGCCCACCGTCGACCCGGGCGAGCCGAGCAGACCACCGCCCGGGCCGCCAGCGTCCGTACGAACGTCGAGGTCCGCTTGACGTGGCGGCCCGGGCGGCGGCCCGCTCCCTGAAAGGCGGGTCGACGGCGGACGGGATGGGGGGACTTTTGTTGCAGGGCATGACTGTCGATGCGGCAGCAACATAAGATTCTCTGGTATCTACAGTCGCTCACGTTCCGCTCGCATGCAGGAATCTACTAACGCCGGACGGTTCGACGAAGCAAACGCAGAAAGGCCAGAGTTGTGAAGCAAGGTCCGATGAACGGCACACCGACCACCGAGCCGCTACCTCGTGATGTCGAGGCGCGATTACGGAACTTGGATCCGACAGCGCTTAGCCGCCAGGTGCTCATTCTGCCAACCCAAACGCGAGGCGGGACGACGCACTACCTTGCGGATGATGTGGTTGCCGTTCAGGTAGCCCGAAAGGGAGGGCTGGATGCTGCTTACTTGGTTCCTGCAGAAGACCGGACCTACCTGGAGGAGTACTCCGCTGAGTGGGTTCTCGAACTAGCGGTGGCTGTCATGCAGGGCATGACGCAAGATATCGCAACAGGTATAGGGGCATACCTATGGGAGAGGGCGAAGTATGTTGTCGGCGTCGGACACCATTCTGGGCCCGTTGAATCGGTCCCGATGCGCCTCGGTCTCGCTCGGTATGAGCGGGAAGCCGATGGAGCGGTTCGTATTGACAATCTGGTAATCGAAGGAAGTCCGGAGAATGTAGAAGCGGCTGTCCGGGCTTTGGTTGGCCACGCGGCCACGCCAGAGCTCGTGGAACTCGACGCGCATGAGGTTGACCAAGACGGAAATTCATCCGAAGAGGACTAAAGTTGGGGCTCTCGCCGCAGTCATCAGAACGCAGTGGATTACGCACTTCTGGCCTTATTTTACGTGTCGGTACGCCGCCGCCACCTGTAGGGCCGGCGCGAACGGGGTACTGCCTCGGCAAGGGCATAGAGGCTTTGAATCTCGCGCGTGTGAAATACGGGACGGCGCTTTTAATTCTGGCTCCGCTGCTTTCGAGAGGGATTCGCTCATTGCCGGAACCCATCCCGCTCCATGAGGGATTGTGTCGACAGTATGCGCTACGTATAGGCAAAGAACGGGTGCGTCAGTGGTTTTCGGTTCGGGACGAACTTGCGGATCGGCGGCGGGATACGGTTGGGAAGTGGCCGCGGTGGTGGGCCATTGACCGTGCGAGGGCGCTCTATTGCCGGAAAGAGAGTGAGAAGGCGGAGGAGTTTGCGCGTGACTCGCTGACTCTAGCCGTCGAGGCGTTTCACTGGCTCCGCGACATCACTTTTGACTATCCGAGACAGACAACGTTCGAATTGGTTGCCGATTATGCCGATGGCCAAATGGTCGATGGCGTCGTCAGTTTAGGTGAGATTTTCGATGAGGCGCACCTGTTTGCGCATCGGGCTGGTGAGCTCGTGGGGGGAATCTTCGGATGCCTCTATGTGCATGATGAGCACGGATGGAGCGAAAAGTGTGCGACGCAGCTCATGCATATTCCGCGTGGGAATAGCCCAGGGATGGTCGTGAAGTATGCCTGCAGCGTTTGCGGTGACGATCCAGGAGAATGCTGCCACAGTCTTGGGGAGGAATATGAAACCTTGGCAAAACGCATAGACGGAACGTGCAACATATGTTACGAGGAAGGTGAATGTAACCACGTTCTTGGTGAGCCTTACCGCCTAATCGCAACGGTCCGAGTCCGGGATGTTGTTCTACAAGAGGTGTCGCTCGTCAAGCGCCCACGTGATCCTCTAGCGCGGATTACCAGCAGAGGTGTGGATAACGCCGAACTTATTCGACAGTTCGGGAAAGTGCCGGAAGCTACCACGCAGCTATGGTGCCACGGTTGTATGTATCCGTGTCAGGGGCTGGATGAGGTAGAGGTGCTCGAACCAACCACGCCGGCGGTTTAGGCAGCTGCCATGCCGGCCTAACCGTCGCTGTATCGGCGAGCAATCTCCTTGTGTAGGTCAACATACGCGCGACTATCGTCCTCTGCCCATGCGAGCTTTTCCTGCAAGAATAGGTCGTCAGACTCTCGAATCTCGCTTGCATGCTTCAGTAGTAGTTCCCGTAATTCGCTTCTCCAACCGAGTTCTTCGAGTGCGCGCGATTGCCAGTAGATGTCTTTCCGCTGGATGGCATCCTTGAGTGCGAGCTTGAATAGCTCTTCCACCAGCCCGTCTTTATACAACTCCTTGAGATAGAAGGCGGCGGCAAATGTGTTGCCTGTTGAGAGCCTATCGACCACGCCCCGCACGTAGGCTGCGGCAGCCTCACCATATTCTCCCAGGTGCTTATGGAGTCGTGCGAGTTGCAACGGATTGTCTGCAAGGCGTTCGCGCTCTCGTTTAATCACGTCGAGCGGAATCAGGTCGGCGCGTCCTTGCATTGCTCTGAGGAAGATGTGGGTCTCGTCATCTGTGTCCTGCTGCTGGAGTGCTAGATCGATGTACTTGTCGCGAAGTTCAATATTTTGGATCGCATCATAGTGCATCGCAAGTCGCCAGTAGCTCTCTTCATCCCTGTATATCTCCGCAAGCGACGTGACCAACTCCAGGTCCACGCGTAAATCTAGGGATTCTTCCTTGGCCGTGGCAGACTTTGCCCGTGTTTCGAGAACGATTTGGTGCCAGTCGTTTCGATATAGTGTTCCCTGGTCTGCGTCCAACTTTCTGTCAAATCCGCCTGAAATCTGAGTCTCGCGGTGACAGTCGAAACAGAGCACGCTAAGATTCCTGGGGTCGTTATTTCCCGGGTTATCGTCTATGTGGTGTATTTGGACAGGTTTACCAGGTTTGCGGCATACGCAGCACGTGCGGTCGGACCGAAACAGGACCTCGGCGGCAAGTTCTGTGGGTATCGGGATTCGCTTCTTCTTGGATGCCACGAAGCCTCCGATGTTGGTACACAGGCCAATTAGCTCGCCTTACTATCTCAGGCTTGATCTGTTCATGTCGATCGTCGAGGGTAGTTCGGCGGTCACGGCCCTCTCGTTGGTGGAGGTCTCCGACTCTGAGAGCTTGCGGTCCCTCGTCCCCTCGCAGAGCCTAGGCCCGCCTTCCCTTCTCTAGCGGGTGCGCCTTCTCTCGACAAACACCATTTTTGGTTCGACATAACGTATACGAGTGCTGATGTGCTTTCTTCCTACCCTTGTGTATACATAAGCCCGGTCGTCGGATCCGAATTTGTGACACAGGTGATACTCAAGCTTGGTGTTACCGAGATCTGCTTTCCATTCGCCCCAAGAGTGGCCGTCGAGGCGATGCGGGAATTCGGGGCCGTTCCATTGAAGTTTGAGTGTTCGGGGCACCATACTGTCGTTAGGTATCATGCCGGACGCTGGGCTCCAGTACACAATTTTCTCGATTCGCACCGAGGCGGCCCCTCTGCGCGTGTTGTGAACTTGGACTTGGAGTGACAGGGAGTCGTCCTGGGAGCGGAAGATAAGCGCGTCCACACGGACCATTGGTCCTCCCGACTTCCAGGCCAGAATTGCGACCAGCAGCGAACATAGGGAAACCAGCAGGGCAAGGGCGGCAATGGCGCCTGCCAGGAATTGGTACCTGTCCATTCCCCACAAAGCTCATCCTCTCTCAATCCGTCGACCTCACTGGATGACCAGGTGGCATCGCCGATCGGGAGTGTTCCCTACCCAAAGGGTCAGCAGTGTCGGGTACCTGACGGCAGCCGTCCAGCTCACGCTCGGCCTGCTGTGTTGGGCGGTAGATCGTTCCGGACAACAGCCTCGTCGCTGTGAGATTTACGGCCGGACGCGGTAGCTGTGCGGCCGGTGGGCCAAGATCAGGCCGTCTCCAGGCCGTGATGTGACGACTTGGGACCACCAATAACCACCGCCTACCACCAACGTTGCCGCTGTTCACGGCGCCGATCGGCACCTTTAGTCCATCTCTGATCGAGGTGGAGATCAATTCAACGCCAAGTGGCGGCCCGTGCTGCGATCAAGTAGGAGTGGTTGCACGTGCGGTCCGTGGGGACTCCGCGCTACGGTGCTTGACATGAAGAGAGCGGTCGAGGTCGATGCCATACGAACGCTTGTCGCGCAGGCACAAACCCACGTGGGCCGCAAGGCCGGGCGAACACCAGTGCGGTCTGCCCTTTACCAACTGACCCGCGGCCGGATCGACAAGCGACCCAGGCCGACCGTGGGGGAGTTGCCTCGGTTGGGGACGCCGTGGCAGGACACGGTGTCGGGGCGGTACTTCGGCTGGCGCTGTCGGCAAGCGAGTCTGAATGGCGAATTCGCGTTCGCCGTCGAGTACGTCATCTGCCGGAAGTGCAGCCTTGGCTGGGTGGACAAGCCGTACGCGGTCGAGAAGTACCAGCGGAACGGCATTGCATCGGCTGCTCTGCGAGCGCTTCGGATCGAGAACCGGGAACTGGCGTGGCATACCGGGAGCGGGCACATGAGAGATTCAAGGCCGTTCTGGCGGGCTGTCGGTGACAGTGTTCCGGGTGGCTACGAGCATCGCGTCTTCTGCGAGCATGTCGCCCGTCACGGTGGCACCATGCGGCTCTGGCGTCTCCGGTGAGTGACTAACTGAGTGACAACCCGCACGGACATCAACGGACGCCCCCGGACGTTGGTGGACCATTCCGGCAGGTCAGGGCGTGTGAAGTTGCAGGTCAAGCAGTCATGATTGTTGCCTGGGGGTCAAGGGCGCTTGTGGACGTACCGGCTCTAAACCGCTCGTAGGCATCCCGCAACCATGGTCAAGTTGCCGGCCATTAGTTGAGTGCCAAGGCGATGTTTACTCTACCGCCACAGTCTGATGCACTACACGACATGTCAGATTGGGTGACGCCGGTGGTCGGGCTGTTCGGCCTGCTCGTTGGCAACGTGCTGAACCGGAGCATGGAGTATAGGAAGTGGCGGCGAGCCGAGCGGCACCGGGCGTGTACGCAGCTCCTCAATTCAGGTCACGCCGCAATGACGGCAGCGGTCTTCCACCAGGCGGCCGCCACCACTACGCCACTCATACTGGAGAACTCCTTTGACCAGTTCACGCAGCTCCTGAACTCTGGCCCGAAAGGCCGCGTCCTCAAGCCTCTAGCCCGGTTCGGCGCAAAGGTGCTTGTTCGCCGAATGAATCCAGAAAATGACTCGAAGGACGTGGACAGTGCGGTTCGCGGGGTGCTTGAGTCAGTGACGGCCCGAGTAGAGCAGCCGGTGGTTGACCTCATCACTGAACGCCTGGGAGCAGGGAAGACAGGTAGGCTTACACAACTCCGGGAAGCGACCAACGAACTCGGCCTTGCGGTTGAATCAGTTGAGCTCATCTGCCCACGTACTGTCGCAGAGACGGGACATGCCTTTAGCGAGGCTGCGCTCGCGCTCTTCGAGATGGAGTCCGACGAGGGACCATCCTGGGATGAGCGGTTGGGGACGTATAGCGCGGCCCGCCGAAATTTCGTCCGAACTGCTCGGCGGGACCTGGTTCGCGACAACGGCCTTCGTCTTCGGCTGCGCCGCCCGCGACAGCCGTAGTGGGTGAGTGCCGCACGTTCTGCAGACGCGCCGTGGTACAGCAGCGAAGTACAGCAACCGTACTGGCCAGAGACGGCCGAGGTTGGACCGAGGATGGGCCCTGACCTCGTGTCCGATCCTCAGCGATCCCGCGGCCGATATTTGACACGCAAGAGGTCACTAGAGGTGTGCCGACGACAGAGATCCGTGATCTTCCGACCTACGTGGGCTTTCGCGGCGAGCCGATGGACGCCAGCGACTTGGTCAGCCCGGACGCCGATCCGTAGGCTATTCCGATGCAAGTTGCCGCCGCAGCCGAGCGCGATGCCCGCGCAAAACTCGCCGAGGCCCTCCCCCGGCGATGGCGGCACGTTCAGGCCGTCGCGACGAAGGCACAGAGGGTGTCCTCGACCCTGAGTGCCGAGGACCGCCCGCTACTCATCGCCGCAGCGTGGCTGCACGACATCGGGTACGCCCCAGGACTGGCGACGACCGGCTTCCACCCCCTCGACGGCGCCCGATGGCTCCGACAGCAAGGGTTCAACGAGCGGATCATGTCGCTCGTCGCGTACCACTCCTGCGCGATCTTCGAGGCCAAGGAGCGCGGCCTCGCCGACCAACTGACCGCCGAGTTCGTGGACGAGGAGTCGACCCTCAAAGACGCCCTCTGGTACGCCGACCTGACGACCGGCCCGGATGGGCAGAACTTCGACGTGTTGGAGCGGTTAGCCGAGATCCGTGAGCGGTACGGCCCTGATCACCTCGTGACCCAGTTCTGGACCAAGGCCGAGCCGGTCGCCGTCGCGGCCGTACGTCGAACGGAGGCGAGGCTCGCCGCCACCGGTCAACCGATGTAGGGCTCGGCTCTCCGCTCGTACCCGTGGTCGATCCGCAGCCGCATGGACGGATGGATCGGCAACGAGTCCAGCTCATCACGGCTGACCCAGCGCACCTCGGATGACTCGTCGCTCGTGGCCAACTCTCCCCCGAGGTACCGCGCGCGGAAGCACAGTGAGAACTGCTGACGCACCTCGCCGTTGCTGAACTCAATCAGGTGGTTCGGGTTGGTGTAGACGCCGACGATCCCGGTCGCCTCCACCTCTACGCCGGTCTCCTCGCGGGTCTCACGCGCCACCGTTTCGGCGATGTACTCGCCGAAGTCCTGGGCGCCGCCGGGCAGCGCCCACAGCCCGTTGTCGGTACGCCGGATAAGCAGGACCCGGTCCTGGTCGTCGAGCACGAACGCGGTCACCGCAACGACGATGCTGTTGGGGTTCGGCGCGTCGGGATCGTTGAAGTGCTCGATGCGGGCCATGCGTTCAGGCTGCCACAGCCTCCGTCCACGCCGGTACCGAGCCGGCCAGGACCCGATCGACGCTGTCGGTGTACATTTCGAACAGGTCGCCGCCGGCGAGCCGGCGCAGGTGGAGTACCGGCGCGTGGGCCGCCGGAAAGCCGAAGACGTGCGTGTTGACGAGCATCTCGTCGTCGAACCGGTAGATCGAGTTGTAGAGGGTCGTCCGGTGGAAGCGCACGTCGACGCCGCGGACGCCCTGCAGCGGCCGATAGAACGTCAACACATTGCGGATCTTGGTCGGTACGGCGTCGCCGATACCCTCGTCCATGCCACGCCGGCGAACCTCGTCGCAGTCCGGATCGCCGAGCAGGACGCTGACCTTCGCGCCGGCTGCCGCCTTCGCCTTCAGCTCGCGCACCAGCTTCGGCCGCTGTTCCGGCAGGAACAGGCCGGCGTACACCAGGATGCTGATCTGCTCGGTGGCCTCGTTGAACAGCCGGTTCCAGAGCGCTTCCGGTACCACCGACCGGCACGGGTAGAGCGTCACCAACTCCGACTGAGCGACGCGAGCGGCCCGCTCGGGCGGGATCGCGTTGGGCCAGAGATACGACTCGCTCTCCTTCACCATCGCTGCTACAGCGTGGCGGAACTTCGGGTACGTTGGCCGGCCTTGAGTGATCCACCGCTCAACTGTCTTGGGATCGACCCCGACCTTCTCGGCCACCGCAGAGGGTGTCAAACCATTGCGTAGCAGGGAGTCTCGAAGCCGGTCGTTCGCCACTGCTTCCTCCTAGGGACGCCTAGGGACGACTTCATTGTTCCAAAGACGTCAATGGGTGTCCAGTGAATAGGTGAAGTCGTCACTGTCCGCAGAGCCATCTTGAGTCCACCAACGGCGCGCCAGAAGCGCCGGCCGACTCAGGAGGACGCAGTGACTCAGGAACAGCCGAGCAACGGCAAGCGCCCGGTCCGCTTCCACTCCGTCGCCGCGGTCGCGGAGATCCTCGGTACGTCCGAGGTCACGCTGTACCGCGCGATCCGCGCCGGCGAATTCCCGGCGATCAAGATTCGCGGCCGCTACGTCATCCCGAGCCGCGCGCTCGACGACCTGGAGGAGACGGCCGTCTCGACGGGCAGCGTCGTCGACCCGGCCGAGCTTGCCGGGCACCGGGAGCGGGCGTGACTCGGAATCGCCGGCAGCTCTTCGACGTGCCGTTTGGCAGTCGGCCGACCCCGGCCGAAGACGGCTCCGACGCGACGACTCCACCACCCGCCGAAGCCCGGATCCGACCGCTCCTCGAAGGCAGGAGGCAGATCCATGCACCAGCGAACGGACGTCCGCCGATGCGCGCGAGCCACCGCCGGTGGACGGCGTCCCAGCCGCCACGTTCGACGGGGCCAGCGGTGACCACCGCAGCGCTTGCCCGCCGCCACCTGCGGTTGCGCCGGTACGCCGGACGGCTGTCCCGGGAGCTTGTGGCGGCCCGCCGGGCCGCGGCGGAGGCAGAGTATGCGGCGACTCACGACACGCTGACCGGCCTGCTGAATCGGCGCGGCCTCTTCGAAGCATGGCCGACCATTCGGGCGACCGGCCTGCTGCTGGCCGACCTGGACGGCTTCAAACCGGTCAACGACGAATTCGGGCACGAGGCCGGCGATCAGGTGTTGGCGACGATCGGCACCCGTCTTGCAGCCATGGCGGGTACGGTTTCGGCCCGCCTGGGCGGCGACGAGTTCGCCCTGGCCACCGTTGTCGTCGACCCGGTAGAGCTGGCCGGCCGAGTCGCCTCGATAGTCGCCGCACCGATACGGATACGAGGCACCCGAGAGGTGACCGTGACCGCCTCAATCGGCGTTCGAGCGCTACAAGGTCCGACCATCCTGGACTGGGCGCTAGCCGAGGCGGACCGTGCGATGTACACGGCGAAGGCCGGCCCTGATCGGGTCGTGGTGTGGCGGCCGGGACTGCCCGGCCCAACAGTGGTGCCGCCGGTCCGACTGCGCGACACCCGCCCGGCACGACTCGACGGCGCGGATGGGCGGTGAACCCGATGCAGATCCGCGTCATGGGAACGCCCGCCGAGACCGATGCCGCTGTCGCCCTGCTGCGCACCAGCGAGCGCATCGCGGTCGTGTCGATCAGCGCCCCGTATCCGAATCACGGCCACTCGAGCCAGGTCCGCGTCTACGTGACCGCGCTGTTGCGCCAGAACCACTGGGAGGTGCGGCCGTGAGCGCCAGGCGCGCCGGGGAGCCCCGGCTGGCCGCCGCCGGTTCGTGGGCGGTGCTTGCGGCCTCGTTCGGGTTGTCGGCCGCCACGTGGGTGGCCATCGGTCGGGCCGCCGGCTTCGACGGCGGCGACTACGTAGCCGCCACGAATCCTCACCGGCCGCTCTCCGACCCTGGTCTGTCCTGGGCGCTGCCGGTCGCGGTCGACGGGTACCTGGTAGTCGCGCTGGTGCTGTGGATGGCACCGGTGCCGCAGCGAGTTGCTCGCTTCGCCCGCACCAACACGTACGTCGCGGCCGCGGTCGGGATCGTGGCGCAGTCGGCGTACCACGCGCTGAGCGTCGGCCAGGCGATGCCGGCTCAGTCCTGGCGGGCGTGGCTCGCCGGGGCGGTCGGTGCCCTGCCACCCGCGCTCGCCGCCCTGGCGGTACACATGCGCGCTCTGCTCGTACGCGAATCCACTACGCCGGATCCCGTATCGGCCAGCCGTACCGATACAGCCGCAGCCGATACGCATACCGCTGTGGCGCCGGCCGCCATCGAGCCGCTGACGGTCGAGGCGGCTGAACCTTGGACGCCGATACGCGACCCGTGGGAGTACGCGCAGCCGACAGGCGCCAACGAACCCAGTCCTGCCGGCGCCGACGAGCCAGCCGATACGCCGGCTCGAACCCGGCGCCCAGGTGACGAGGAGTTACTCGCCCGGCTGGCGGAGCTACCCCGCCGGTCCGACGGCACCGTACCGGTACGCCGTGCCATGGACGCCCTCGGCATCAGCCAGGGCCGGGCGTACCGGCTCCTCGACCTCGCCGGCCTACGAACATCGAAGTCCAACGCCACCCGTACCGATACGCCTGCTCCGGTCAATGGCAGCGCCGTACCGGCCGATCTTGCACCCACTACGGACGGTGCGCCGTGACCGCCTGGCTCCGATTCCGCGGCACCGCCGCGGGGCACCCCCCGTCTGGTGCTCGAACCGCTGTCGGGCCAACGATGCCGCGCTCGGCGAGCACCGCAGCGACCCGGTAACCGTCGTGGTCGGCAGGGCGTCTGTCGTCGGGACGCGCGTGGCCAAGAACGACAGCCGGCAACACCTCGAACTGCGCATCAGCATCCCGCTCATGGGCGACAACGACGAGCAGCGTGCCATCGTCGCCGATCACATTCTCCGAGCGATCACACATGCGCTCCGGCAGGTCATCGCCATTCTGACCGCCACTACAGGCAGTCACTAGCAGCAACCGGCCAACCCGCACTCCAGCCGCAGCATCAACAACCCACCGCAAGCCCCAGCTAGGCCAGATCTCTCACCAACGTCAACTCACTCTCATCACGCCGCACGAATCCCACGAAGAACAACGCACACCCATGCATCACCGATCCGACGGTACAAACCACGCCCGCTCCGCGGCGCCTGAAAAGAGAGGTAGGTCGGAATGTTGACGGTCGGTTTCACCGCCAGCGGTTCGGCCTACTACACGGCCGAAGTGGGCACGACCAGGACGGCGTACTACACAGACGACGCCACGCTGGGTGAGCCTCCGGGCCGCTGGTGGGGTGCTGGCGCGCAGTCACTCGGTCTGGCCGGCGAGGTCGAAGCCCAGACCATGGCAGCTCTGTTCGACCGCTACCTCGACCCACGTGATCCACGCTCGCACGACCGAACAACATGGACGGAGGCTGCCACCATCGGCCGAGCGCTGGGGCGGTACCGCAGCGCCGATGAGATCGCGACCGAGATGCTGGCAGCGGAGCCGGACGCGAGCCCGGAGCGGGTCGAGGAGATCCGGCTCGCCGCGGCCGGGAAGGTGCGCCGGCCCCGTACGTTCGTCGACCTGACGTACTCCCCCGTCAAGTCCGTCACCGTCATGCACACCGCCTTTGCAGCCAGGGAAGCCGCCGCCCGACGTACCGGTGACGCCGAGGCGGAGGCCGCCTGGCGCGGCCGCCGCGAGGCGGTCGAACACGCGGTGTGGGCCGGCAACGACGCGATGCTGCGATACATGTCCCGGCACGCCGGGTACAGCCGGATCGGCCACCACGGCGGCGCCGGCGGGCGGTGGACCGACGCCCACGACTGGACCGTCGCCCAGTTCTTCCAGCACACCAACCGCGCCGAGGGCCCGCAACTGCACGTCCACAACGTCGTGCTCTCGCGGGTGCAGTGCCCGGACGGCCAGTGGCGGTCACTCGACCACGCGGCGATCGTCGACGCCCACCAGGCCGGTGGCGCGATCGGCGACCGGGTCACCGAGGTTGAGCTCGGCCGGCTACTCGGCGCTGCGTTCGACACCCGCGCCGACGGCGTGTGCCGCGAGTCCACGCAGGTTTCCGAGGCCGTGCTGACCGCGTTCTCGCCGCGCCGTACCGCGATCGTCAATGCCGCCCGGCCGCTGATCGAAGCATACGAGGCGCGGGTCGGCAGGCCTGCGACGGCGCTGGAACAGACCAGGATCATGCGCTCGGTCGCCATGGCGAGCCGGCCCGGCAAGCAGCACAACGGCGAAGGGCTGGCGGAGCGCGCCGAGCGGATGGACCGGCAGATGCGGGCCGAGGTCGGCGCGGGTCTGCATCAGCTCGCCGACGACCTCGTCGCCAACGAGGGCACTCCCCCGGAGGCCGAGCCGTTCGACCCGCGCGCGGTGATCACCGAGGCGATGGCGCAGGCGTCGGCGACGGGAGCGACCTGGACCCGGTACCACCTGACGCGCCACATCACCGCTGCGCTTCCTGCCCTCGGCGACCTTGCGCCGGACGAGGTCGAGTCGCTCATCGAAGGTCTGGTGGACGAGGCGCTGACCATGGCGGAGCGCGGCGAGCACCGGGACCCGATCGTCGGGGCCAGTTCCCGGTACGGAGCCGTATCGGTATCCGGGTCGACGGCCGACGTACTCCCCGACGAGCTGCGCCTGGCCGACGGCCGCTCCGCGCTCACCCGGCCGACCGAACGCCGGTACGCCGCTGAAGGCACCATCGCCGCGGAGCTGGCGCTGCGGCAGGCCGCCATCCGTACCTCCGGCCGCGTCGCCGACCCGGCCGCCGTCGACGGTTGGCTAGCCCGCCGCAGGGCCGCCGGGCTGACCCTCGGCGCCGACCAGGAGGCCGCGATACGCGGGGTGCTCACCGGCGGGCAGCAGCTGTCGGTCATCGTCGGCCCGGCCGGTACCGGCAAGTCCCGGGTCGCGGCAGTCCTCGCCCAGGCCTGGACCGACCCCGAGCTGTGGGACGGTGCCGCGGGCCGCCTCATCGGGCTCACCATCTCGCAGACCGCCGCGAACAACCTCGCCACCGACGGCGTACCGGCGTTGAACGTGGCCCGCTGGCTCGGCATCCAGCGCCGGCTCGCTGCCGGTACCGCGCACGGCGACGACTGGAACCACCGGCTCACCGCCGACGACGTGATCGTGGTCGATGAAGCCGGAATGGCCGACACCGACGCCCTCCGCGAGATCGAGGCCTACGTCCAGACCGCAGGCGCACGATGGGTATGGGCCGGCGACCACCGCCAGCTCGGCGCGATCGGTGCCGGCGGCATGATGGCCTCGCTCGTCGGCGCCGCCCCGACGTACGAGCTGACCACCGTCCGCCGGTTCGCCAACCGTTGGGAGGCGCAGGCCTCGCTCCGGCTGCGCGACGGCGACACCTCGGCCCTGCTCGACTACGAGCGGCACGGCCGGATCGTTTCCGCCGGGTCGCTCGCGGACGCCGAAGCGCAAGCGGCCCGCGGCTGGCTCGCCGACACCGTCTCCGGCGTGCGGTCGCTGCTCGTGGTTGACACCAACGAGCAGGCCGCCCGGCTGTCAGCCTCACTGCGGGACGAGCTGATCGCCCTCAGCCGGGTCCAACCCGACGGTGTGCATCTCCCCCGGCAGAACACGATCGCCGGAGTCGGCGACATCATCGTCACCCGCGCCAACAACTACCGCCTCGACGACGAGACCGGCCGCCCAGCCGAGGTGGCGAACCGCCAGCTTCACCGGGTCGTCACCACCCGCGAGGACGGGACCCTGGTCGTTGAACCGGACGGCTGCCCGGGCCGGCGGGTCGTCCTGCCGGCTGGTTACGTCGAGACGTCGGTCGAGCTGGGCTACGCCGTGACCGTCCACGCCTGCCAGGGCGCGACCGAGGGCACCACCCACTCGGTCGTGTCGTCGCGGTCGCGGCTGTCCAGCCTGTACGTACAGATGACCCGCGGCCGCGAGCGCAACACCGTCTACGCCGAGACCGCGACGTCCGGCGAGTCCGAGCGCACCGCGCTGGAGGTGCTCGCCAGTGCGGTCGACCGCCCGGACGAGCAGCTCGCCGCCGTCGACCAGGCCGCCGTTGCCGTCGACCGCAGCCGCAGCGTGCAGACGCTCGTCGAGGAGTACGCGGCCGGGGTCGAACAGGTGCAGCAGGCCCGGATCGGAGACCTGTTCGACCGGCTCACCGTCAACGGTCTACTCGGCGAGGACGAGCGCGTGGCGGTGGCCGCCGACCCGGCCACTCAGCAGCTCGGCTGGCTGCTGCGCTCGGTCGAGCTGGCCGGCCACGACGTCGACCGGGTCGTCACCGAAGCCGTCGACGGGCGACCGCTCACCGGCGCCCGCAGCATCGCCCAGGTGCTGCACGCCCGCATCAACGACGCCATGCGCGGCCAGCTCACGCCGACGGTCGAGACCGTCGCCGAGGCAGTACCCACCGTCGACGGTACGTGGGGCAGCTACCTCAGTCAGCTCGCGGAGGCCGTCGACGACCGCCGCCGCCAGCTCGGCACCGAGACCGCCGAAAACCTCCCGGTGTGGGCGACCGAGACGCTCGGACCGGTACCGACCGGACCGGCCGACCGGCTCGAATGGGAGCACCGCGCCGGGGCGGTCGCCGCGTACCGGGAGCTGACCGGGCACACCGACGAGGAGAACCCGATCCCGCCGGCGCCAGCGGCCGGTATGACCGAACACCGGGCCGCGTGGGCGGCGGCGTGGCGTGCGCTCGGCCGTCCAGAGCTTGGCCGGGACGAGGCGGAGATGAGCGAGGGGCAGCTCCGGGTCCGGGTACGCGCCTGGGAGCGCGAGCAGACCTGGGCCCCGGGGTACGTCGGTGCCGAGCTCAAGGCGACCGCCGAGGCCGCTGCCCGATGCCGGCAGGAGGCCGCCATGGCGGCCGCTCGCGCCACCGTCGAAGTCGACGAGGGACGCCGCAGGGAGCTGCTGGCCGAGGCCGAGCAGCGCCGCGCCCTGGCCGATGTGCTCGCCGAAGCGGAACGGCAGCTCGACGTCGCCGACGAGGGCCGTGGCGCCTGGTATGCGCACACCGCCCCGACCCGGCAGGCCGCTGAGCGCGCGGCCTCGGAGCTGAAGTCCCGCGGTGTCGACCTGGACGCCAGCGAGGAGCGGGTTACCGCCGCTGAATGGCTGGAGGCCGAGCGCCTCGCCCGGCTCGAGGACGACGCGCACCGTCCCGTGGCCGAAGCCGACGTGACCGACGACCGCGACGCCGTCGACGAGGCCGACCGGAACGCGGCCGGCGAGTCCGAGAGCAGTCAGGCGGAGCGGGACGACGCGGACCAGGCCGCAGCCGAACCGGCCGACGACAAACGGCAGTCGTTGCCTGACAGAGTGCCGTCTCCGGCGGAGACGGCGGCCGCGGCCCTGCGGGCACGGGAGGCGCTGCGGCGCATCGAGGAGCGCAAGGCCGAGGAGGAAGCCAAGCGCGCCGCCGAGGCCGAAGAAGAGGAGGAGCTACGCGAGGCCGCACGCCGCCGCCGCGACCAGATCCGCGCCGCCGAATGGGAGGACGCCGATGTCAGGTGAGCGGTTGGCGGGGCCGCCGGCCCAGCGCCCACAGCACCGCGTCGACCGTACCGGCGGCGTACGCGGCAGGAATCGCCGAGGCGACCAAGCCCCGGGCGATGCGATCGGCGAGGTCCATCTCGACGCCGACCGTGCCGGCGGTCGCCGGCTGCACGTCACGGCTGACCGGACGCCGGTCGCTCACGCCGGTGAGCCAGCTCAGCGCGGCGAGCGCGCCGGCGGGGCGCGGTGCCTGCGTCGCGCGGCACTGCCTGATCAACGCCGCCATCATCGCGCCGCAATCGGCCGCCGAGATGGCGATTGCCACGGCCATGACTCTGACGGTCCCACAGGGGTGCGACAGATCGCATCCACGAGTTCGAGCGCGAACCCCGGACACCACCCCTCGGAGGCAACGCATGTCCAGCACTGACCGCAGGTTCCCGTTCCGGACCGCCGGATGCGGCCTGATTACGACGGCCGTCGGCTGGGCCTGGACCGACCTCGCCGCCGGTACGCCAGCCGAGCACTACGGCCCGGCCCTGCTCGTCGGCGGCGCCGCGATGACCGCCGGGACGATCTACTACCGGTTCCGACCGGCACGCGGCAGTAACGCGTTGATCGGCAAGTGGGACCGGCGTAGCCGCCGCCACGGCGGCACCGCCTCCCGGTGGGACATCCTCGCCACGTCCTCACCGCTGGCCATGCGCCGCAAGGCGGCGGTACTGCGCCCGTCGCTGCGCGGCGCGACGCTGTTGGAGCGCTGGCGGACGCCGGTCATGTCGTACGCGACGCCGCTGTGCACGGTCGGGCGCCTGAAGGTGTGGACCTCGTGCGAGGAGTCCACGCTACGCGTTGGCATTCCGGGTACCGGCAAGTCCGCCGAGATGGCCTGCCGGGTCATCGACGCGCCTGGCGCGGTGGTGGTCACCTCCACCGCGGCGGATCTGGTCGAGCTGACCGAGCCGCTGCGCCGGGCCCGTGGGCCGATCCACCTGTTCAACCCCGGGGGTATCGGTGGCCGGCCGTCGACGCTGCGCTGGTCACCACTGGCCGGCTGCCGCGATCCGCAGACAGCGGCCCGCCGCGCGATCGACCTCATGGGGCCCGTGAAGGCCGGTACCGAGGGCGAGCGCTGGGACATCCAGGGCCGCCGGGTACTCGGGGTACTAATGCACGCCGCGGCGCTCGGCGGGTACCGCATGCGCGACGTCCAGGCGTGGGTCGCCAACCCGGACGCCGGCCGCAACGCCGTCCTCGCCGCGCTCGACCGCTCCCCGCACGCCGTCGCGATGCGCCAGGCAGCCGAACACGCCATCAACACGACGCCGAAGACACGGGACGGCGTCATGCTTGCGATCGCACCGGCCGTGTCATGGGTAACCAACCCCGCCGCTGTCGAGGCCGGCGACGCAGTCGGGGACGGGCTGTTCGACATGGCCGAGTTCCTGGACCGGGCCGGCACGCTCTACCTGCTCGGCGACGATGACGGCACCGTCGGCCCGCTCGTCGCCGCGCTGACGGCTGAAATCGCCTATCAGGCGCGGCAGATCGCCTCCCGCCAGCCCGGCGGGCGGCTGGACCCGGCGCTGACCATGGTGCTCGACGAGATCGCGCTGGTCTGCCCGGTACCGCTGGACCGGTGGATGGCGGAACTCCGCAAGCGCTCGATCACCATCCACGCCGCCTGTCAGGGTCTGGGACAGCTCCGGCAGCGCTGGGGTGATGACGGCGCCTCGATGATCGTGAACTCCGCTGCGGCCGTGCTTGTATTCGGCGGCGCCAAGGACGCGTCCGACCTTGCCATGTTCGGTCAGCTTGCCGGCGAGCGTGACGAGGTGACCGTGGTGCGCGACGCCGACGGCAACGTCACGTCGACGAGCATGCGCCGGGCGCCGGTCATGTCGGCCTCGCACCTCGCGAGCCTCAAGAACCACCATGCGCTACTCATCCGTCGCGGCATGCCGGTCGCGCTGGCCCGTACCCCGATCGCGTGGAAGCGTCGGGACGTGCGGCGCGCTGCAGCCGCCGACCGGAAAGCTACTCGTGCCGCAGAGCGGGTGTCGGTGGCTGAGCCTCGCCCGGCCGAAGCTGACGCGGAGGTGCCGGCATGAACCGGCCAACGCCGGATCCGGCGCTCGTCGCGCTCGCTCGTGACGTCGAGCAGCTGCGCCGCGAAGTTGACCAGCACCGGGCCGACATCGACCGTGCTCGGGAGACCGGAGACACCGCGCACCGGGTCCTCGCCGACCTCGTGGACCGAGTCGCCGCGGTTGCCGACGACCGGCCGGTTGGCGCTGACAACACCGAAGACGGCCAGCACGCCGGCGTGGAGTCCTGGCTGGTCTCGCCTCGGCCCGAGGCCCTGCAGGAACTCGTCGAGTGGATGGACCAGGTGCTCATCCACTACCCCGGCACCGTCGACGCTCTTGGTCAATGCTGGTCCCTGCACGCGTGGATCGTCGAAGAGCTGCTCGCCCTGCGCGCTGCCTGGTCCGAGGCATACCAAGGCGATCGCGCGGGTGGCACCAAGGCCGTCGACTGGCACGAACGCCACCGGCCAGGCGTTATAGCACGGATCACTCAAGGCACGGCTGGCTGTTCAGTCGAAGCTCACCAACCCGGCGGCCGCCTTGACCGGCCAATTCCTCCCGTCTTCAGCACGGAATGCACTGCCACATCAGGACGCAGTCAACGCAAGGAAGTGCTCTAGTGCCTGCAGAAAGGCCGTGACTCCACGGCCCTGCGGCATGATCTGCCCCCTCCTGGGTCGTACAGCGTCAATAGCGGCCGTCGCGGCATGCGCCGCGTGCCAGGTATCGACGATCAGGTAGTCGGCCCGAGTTGCGAGTGATTGCAGCGCCTCCGTGGCAACCGTGTCGGCATTGCCCTCGACTGAGCTAGGGGAGCAAAGCCGCGACAGACGCCTGCCCAGGGAGTCCGCAGCCCTAGGCAGAAGCGTATACACGCCTATCACCGCACCATCGAGCCGGCGCCAAACAGTGTCTTCCTCGTCTGTCGGCTCGGTCAGGCGCTGAACCTGGAGACCAATCTCCTCTGCCAGCGCCTCCCACTCGGACCGCTGACGCAGGCTCAGCCTCCTCTGGAAGTCCCGCGTCTTGCTCAGTATTTCTGCGACCACTGTCATCCGGAAATCCGCGGCGGGGGCTGACGCGTTGAGCAGAATGTCGATGAGCCCAAGACCCCAGTCCACTGCCGTCGGCGCGGCGATCCGTCGCCATAGAAGGGCCGCTTGTTCCACCATTTTCCGGTAGCGCGACTCCGCCGGACCGCTTTCGAGGAGTTGTTCTAGAAGCAGCAGATACGCCTCGCGTACAGGGGCGCTGAGGTTGTGCTGCTCAGCCAGCACCAACAGGACGACCTCGCAGAACTCGGCCGCGTGTGGCACTAAAGCCGTTGCTGCAGCGACTCGACATAGCACGTCCAGTCCAGCGACGACCTGGTCCTGATTGGTGCCCGTCCAGGCGTCGAACACGCCGATCGCGGCCTGCTCCACCATGGCAGGCGGTAGAACGCGTAGGTCTTCCCACTGTGCGTATTGCGTACGGAGGATCTGAGCCGCGTCCGGCCAGCGTTCATCGCGTCCCAGCCGGGTACACCACTGAACCCAACCGGTGCAGGAATTGTCGACGAAACGGGCTAGGTCTTGCAGGTCCCGCAGTAATCGCCGCCCAGGACGCAGTTGTTCCTCCGCGATGAATGTCTGGACCCTGCGTAGCACCGCAGGCGCCGTCGCGCCGTCTTCGGTCTCGAGGATCGCCTGCACGGCGAGGTCGGCCGTGGAAGGGTCCGGCAACTCAAGGAAGGCTTGGATGACCGCACCGTACTGTCCTTCGCCGAAAAGCGTCTGGACGTCGCTTCCGACTGCGGTCTCGCGTGGCCTCGACGGTTGCCCGAGGAGAACCAGCCGTTGCAACCGTTCTCGCTCTACTTCGTCACTTGCCGAGTTCAGCAACCGCTTTAGGCGGTCGCTGTCGTCGAGGGCCAGCGCTGCAACTACTCCGACAGCGCGGCCCGCGCTGCTGCCGGGCACGTCGATAGCGCTAAGAACTGCGCCGAAACGGGCACCTAGGTCAGCGTCCGAGTAAACGTCGCGGGGCGAACGGCCTGTGGCACAGGGTTCAGCGAGTTCCGTCCACCACAGCATCTCCAGGAGGATCTCGTTGACAGCCCGCGGACGGCGTGCCTGCAAGAGTTGCATCAGGTACGGCAGCTCGCGCAGTTCGCGCCAGCGTTCCAGACGACCGAGCATCTCGATAGTCAAAAACCGGAGATTCTCGGCGCTGAGTTGCCCAGTGAGCCGAAGCTCCTCCAGCACTCGGTCGGCTACACGACCGTCGCGCTGCAACAAGGCGAGTCGGAAGTCGCGGAGTAGATCCACATGTGACAGCCGAACGGGACGCGGGCGCGCGTCCTTACCCTTGATCGTCGCAATCGCGTCCTCGACTCGATCGAGCAGATCCGCGGACGTGGCATCAGTTCGCCGCACATACGACAGGTGGACGAGTCCGGCTGCATGGAAGTGCCGGTCAGCGTCCTCGGTTTGGGGCACGAGCGTCACCGACTCAATCGTCGCTGTTGCTGGGCCGAGGAATGCCTGCAATACCTCGCGTCCTCGGCGCTGGCCCTCTCTGTCCTCCGACAGGAGATAGAAACCCGCGGGGTGGCGTTGGATCGGCACGACGATCCAACCACTGGCGCCGCTAGCCCAAGTCCGCGCCTGCTCCTCGATCAGAATCTCCAGCCGGTCGCGGAACGGACCGAACCGACTGGGGTCTCCCACGCCCCACTGCAGAGCTTCCAGGATCGTCACAGCACGCCCCCGTAGCGGTCAAAGGCGTCCATGCGGGCCTGCGCCACAAAGTCCGGTTCAGTTCTCAGTTCCACGTATTCTTCGCGCAGATGAATGCCGTTGTGCGTGATGTTCATGCTGCCAACCAGTGCGTAGTCGTCCCCTGTCAGCGCCTTGGTGTGCAGACTGCGGGTGGTATCGACAACCACGTTGATTTTTTCGCCGACACGAAGGTCGCCAGCGAGCAACGTGAGGCGTCGGCGGAATGTGTCGTTATGACCGTCGGAGGTCGTCGCCACAACGACACGCGTCCCCTCTGCGGCCAGCGTAACGAGGATTTCGGCGAGGCGGATCCGCCTGCGTCCGTGGCGGGTGAGCGCCGGGTATGTGCCAGCACTGTTGTCAATAATGTCGACGTCAGAAATCCACGGTGACACGAGCCACAGGCACCTGCTCGAACTGACCAATTCCGCGGAGAAGAGCGCGCCGAGTAGATCTAGTACCTCCCCGGCACTCTGTGCGGTGGACTTGCGGATGACCCGGTTCACGGCGCCTCCCTCAGGTGTACGCGGGCCTCGACTAAGTGGACCGACTGCCGCATCCCGACGACGACCGGGTGGCACAACAGCGCTCCGACCTCCACCGGCCGGGTTTGCAAGTCCAGGATTGCCGTTCGCAGCATGGCACGATCAGTGTGTCGGGCGCGAAGGATTACCTCGCGCTGCTCGATCAGGGTTTCATGGACGGTGGCGCGGCGATCGTCGTCCCACGGAACCACATCGAGCGCGGTCGGACGTAGGTCCACATGTTCACGCACGGTCGGGATTGACGCCTGGAGATGCGGCGCGTATGGGTTATAAGACAGGGTCGCCTGCGCGGCTTGGCCCCAGGGCCAGAGGACGTTGGCTACGGCCCGGGCACGCCGTTGCGGGGTCGTATCCTCCTCGAGGTGAAGTACCTCGTCAACGCGCTTGTCCTCCGCCAAGAGCGCGCCGAGGGTACGGGCACTCACCTCCACCCGAGCGCGGTCGGCCGCCATATCACGCAGGTCGAGCCACGATGCCACCTCGGCCAGTAGATTGGGGTGAGCGCCGGGCCCCGCGAGGCGGGTGCTCAACGCCGAGCGTGCCGGGCCGCCGAGGGCGAGGTCTTGGGCGCGCACGACGTCATCCAGCCGCGCGATGGCTAGGGAAACGACGGTATGGCCGGCACGCCACGCTGCGCGAAGTTCCTCGATCGCCGAGCGAACATCCCCAGCCTCGGATCGCAACAGCAACGTGAGTTCCTCATCCATGGTCTCTGCTGCGGAGGGGGTCAGGGCGTCGTCTAGGGCACGGGTAAGCGCCTCTGGATCCTGCGCCAGGACGCGGTGGAACGCTTCGATATGTCCGGTTCCCCCAGGGGACGGTTCCGACAACCAAAACACCGTGTCGTCTCCGGGAGAGAGGTCGACCACGAGTTCGTCAACGTCGACCCCCGGGCAGAGCGCCGCGAGCGCTGACAGAGTGAGGTGTGCGACCGAGAGCGTGTATCGGCGTCGCCACCAGGCGGTCCATGCGGGCGACCGTTCCTCACCCGACACTTCCTGTATTGAGTCGCTGACGGCGGAAAGGAGGCGGCCGTCGCTGAGCCAGTGCCTCCAGCGTTCCTCGTCCTCATCGTTATGGTCCGCCTGGTCCTGATCGCCGATCAGGCCGAGCGTCGCAGCGGCACGTAGCAGCGCCGCTGCCAGTTCGCCTTCCTCAAGGAGCTCAACCTCGTCGATATTGGCATCGGCGACTGCCAGGAGAACCACTTCAGCAAGCGATTCTCGATCGAAGATTGACATCGTATCCGGAAGATCAACCTCGGCCTCCAGGCGGTGCCTCAAACGCTGCGTTCGCTCCTGAGGCGAAGGGCTCAACACCCGATTGGGCATCTTGACGATGCCCTCCAGCGCGTCGCAGTGGACGTCTACGCCGAGCGCCGCCGGTGTCCAGCCGTCTGGGCCGTTGACACCGAAGCAAAGGCCGACTGGCGCAGGCCTGGGGTTCCAGACTGTACCGTGGGCCGTCCGGGCGTAGCGCATGGTTCGGACCCCGCCACCCTGGACATGTAGGTGAGCCATCACTGCTTCGAGGAGTCGGTCGGCTCCACCGGCCAGACGGATGGCGGAACCACTGCCCAGGGCTTCCACTTGGAATTCCCAGTCGGGGCGGACCGCGGACGCATCCTTTACTTCGTCCGGTACAGACTGGAGGGTCACCGCAACGGGCGCATAGACAGCCACCCGATCGGGGCCGGCACCGACAACGTCCACGGGCGTAGCCCGATAGATCCGCTCCACGTCAACGCGTACCTCTAGTTCACCTGGAGCGACTTGCGGCAGCGGAAGCCAATGCCGCTTGTTCGTCGCCCATACTCCGAAATGTCGTGTCACGTTTCCTGGGCAGAATTCGCGCACCACTCGCAATGCGGGGAGATGTTCAACTTCGATCTGTCCCTGCAAGCCGGGCACTTTGAGTTCGACGTCAGGGACGAGGAGGTCATCAAAGAGGTTGCCGGGAACGAACTGCCGTAGCGGCGTACGGGTACGCAGCCCGGCGTCGTCTTCGAACGGCTCCTCGCCCCGCCACTGTTCTTCTAGTTGGCGACGCATTGTGGGGACGACCGCCAGCAGCAGCGGCCTGGGGGCCTCCCACAACAGGGTGTCCACTACCGACTCGGCAAGCTCTCCGATGCCAAGGCCAAGCGCGCCGCGCAGGTGCCGGCGGAGGCGTTCTCGTTCCGGCCCGGGCCGTAGCAGCCGACTGAGCAGCGTCGACAGAGCCGCTTGACGAGCGCGTGTTGCAGCCTGCCGCGTCGCATTGCGGGGGTGCAGGGCCGACGCTGGACCTGCGAGATCTTCCCATGCGGAGTCTGTTCCGGAGTAGCGAAGCTCCATGGCAAGCCAGTCGAGAAGTGCATAGACCGCCTGGATCCGCAGTACGTACAGATTCTCGAGAGGGAGATTGCGCGGAGGTAGTTCCGGGTCGAATAGTGCGTCGTAGGCCTCCCATGCCAGTCGGTCCCGGCCCCAGTCGCTAAGGACGACCACTGTCCAGGGCCGCATGTCAGCGGCACGTCCTGCGCGCCCCTTGCGTTGGAGGAACTGCGCAGCATCGTGTGGCGCCTTGTGCTGCAGCACAGCGCCGATCCGGTCGTCGTCAAATCCGACCTCAAGCGTGGCAGTTGCTACGACGACCTGGGCGTCGGCGGCGACGCCTCGGTCCTGGGAACTGGTGCGCCCAAGACGCAATTGCCGGTCAGCCTCAACGCCGTGTCCCAACTGCTCTGGCAGCCACCACCACTGCCCGTCGGGATCGCGGTCGGCTGCTGGTTGACGGCGGCCGGGCGCAAGGCGTTCCTGCCTGTCTGCACGTAGATGTGCGAGAGTTAGCGGCCGACGAGCGTGTGGACGCCCGGGCCACTGCCAGCCCTCGGCATGCAGGAGGTCCCAGTAGAGCCGGTTCGTGCTGTCGAGCTTGTCAGTGAAAGCGAACAGGCGACTGCCGAAGACGCCTCCGGAAGACGGCGGCGGTTCGAATGGATCATCCGCGGTGGAGTCGAGGCAGCGGGCCAACGCCATGCAGGTCTGGATGGTGGTGGACAGCGTGCCTGCCTGCGAGTGCGGGTCGTGGCGCAGTGCCACGAGATACTCGGCCCCCGATTCCTCTAGTTCTTCGAGGTCGGGCTGGACTAGGTTGACGGCTCCAGTCGGCAAACCCACCAGCCGGGCGAAGAAGTCGCCCGCGTTACTCAACGTCGCCGATAGTCCGACCCAGACGGGCGAGCGCCCGAGAGCGTGCCGGAGTCGGCGCAGCAGGATGGCGTTCTGGGCCCCGACAGTGCCCTCGTAGGTGTGGACCTCATCCAGGAGGACGGCGGCGAGGGTCGCCGGGCGGATACCGAACGCGCCGAGGTTGCCCGGCGCGGCGAGTTGGCGGTTGAGCGACTCGGTGGTGCTCAGCATCAACGTAGCGGGCTGTCGCCGGGCGCTTTCCCGGGTCAGTCTCAAGAACCGTCCGTCGACCTCTGCGCCACAGGAGGGCGCGCTGCAGACAAGGCGTTCGCGTTCGCGATCGGGGGTCAGGTCGCTGTTGAGCCATAACAAATCGGCGTCGCAGTCTAGGCACCGCAGGTACGGGCAGATGTAGCCGGTTCCACGCTTCTCCCAGCCCCGGGCCCAGCCCTCGCGCACGGCGCGGGCGGAGGAGGGTGTGAGGCCGAACCACGTGGCCAGACTGAGGGTGGTCGCGGACGTCCCTGCGCCTACTCCAAGGCGCGTCACATAGCCGAGGATCGTCCGCAACTGGTCTTTGAGGAGTTCGTTACGCGGGTAGAGGGCCAAGCCGAGCGTTTCTTGCTGCCGCTCGCGCGCTACCCGGTCTGCCAACCATGAAAGTAGCGGGAGATAGAAGGCCAACGTCTTGCCCTGGCCCGTGCCCGCGGTGACCATGACGCCCGCGGACTGTCCGCCCCTTAACGCCTGCAGTACCGCGCGCGCACTGCGGCGCTGAAAGCCGGACAGATCCTTGGGGAGAAGCCGTTGGGCCGCGGTGGTGCCGGCCGGCCCAAGGTAGTCACCCAACTCCGCCAACACATGTTGCGCGGGGACATCTCGTTTGGGACTGCGTCGAGGCCGGTGTAGAAACCTGTGATCCAATACCAACGCGCGCCCATCAGTTACCCGAGTTCCGGGAAAGGCCTGCCGAAGCGTGGCGAGCAGTCGCATTGTCTCGGCGCTTCGTGACCGGTAGCCGCCTGTGGGGGTACGGACGACGAGCGCGGCGTCGAGAAAATTCTCCAGGGTTTCCCGGGCATTGCCGTGATCCGCCAGCACCGCCAGGAGCTCGTCCTCGGCCCACGCCGCGCCGACGGCGCCCCACGAGAGCAGCTCAGCCTCTCGAAGTTCAACCGCGGTCAGCGCGTCGCGAAGCGACTCATCCACCCGAAACCTCCTGCGGCCGACCGGGAACTATCCGAAAATTGTTGAGAGCCCCGTTGTCTACCAGCCACCCACGCACGTCGGCGCCGAGCAGGTCGATGGAAGCACCGCCACGTGCGGCTGTGGAGACAAATACCTTCACCGCGGCCGGCAATCGCCGTTCCAAGGCGTCAAGGAGGTCGACGGCCTCATCCAGTGTCTGGACCGCTTGAGAATCCGGCAGCTTCGTCTGGAGCCGGGCCAACCTGCCCAACGCTTGGTCCAGGCTGCGGGCGATTTCGGCAAGTCCTTCGACTCCCGACAGCACCTGGATCAGGTCCCGCAGGTCACCTGCATCGCCCGCCCGGGAAGCTACATGAGTGGCCCATCCGGTCTGGACCGCATCGCGGACCCGACGCCGGAACTCGGCGAGCTTGCGCATGACGAACGCTAACTGACGTTGCCCAAGGTCCTTATGAGCCGAGCGCAATTCGGTCCAAAGTTCGGCTGGGGCGTCGGAACCGGTCCACCAGATTCCTTGTCCCACAACGGCTGCCGTCTGCACATCCGACAGGTCTCGAATAGCGTTATCGAGGTCTTCTTCCGCGGTGGCCAGGACCTCCAATTCTGACTGTGCCTGCACCACGTTGCTAGCCCGGTCGACAGCCTCGCGCGTCTCATCAATCCAACTGATGCTGTCGCTGTTAGCCATGTCGGACCTCCGAGGTACCCAGCGCTTGGAGATGCTCCTCAACCTGTTTCAGCTTCTTTCGGACCTCTCGTCTGCGCTGATCCACATCGCCGGCGACGCTATTGCTCCGTACACACTCCTGACGTGTCGCGGCCATACTGTTCCGGACCACCTGCAGTGCTAGGGCACCGGCAATCGCCGACCCCGCCCAGTGCTCCACAGCAAGCGCCTCTGCCGCTTCCGACTCTTGTTCGTTCCTGCGCCAATCAAGCGGAAGTCCTGCCGGTAGCGCCTCGAGAGTGTCCAAAGCCTCGGCGAAGTCGTTCCAACCGTCGGCGGGTCGGAACAGCCCACTGTCGCGCGCGCGCCTTCCGACCTCCCGCGCGGCCTTGGCCACCGCACGCGGTTCCGCGTGCTCTAAGCCCTCAGCGAGTGTCTCGACCGCACTCGTCACGTCCCGCAGAAGACTCGGAGCGTCCTGCTCAACGGCGGACAGCAAGTCCCGAGCTGCGCTAGCTACAACCGGGGCCGAATCATTGAACTCCTCGACCACGCGTCGAAGATGCGCAACTGGCGACCGAAGAACCGTCTGAAGGCCCGCAGTGAGTTCGGCCGCATCAATAAGTTGCGGGCCGCCCCTATCCCCCTGCCTGACCGCGGCGAACTGCCCAACCCAGCCGACGGCGGACACTTTACGCAACGCCTCGGCCGCCGCCCGCCAGGCCGAGGCCCACGCTGGGGTTGCGGAGCTCGTTGACGTCGGACTAGATAGCACCCTGTCGAGATCCGATACATCGTGGGGTGGCATTCCGCTCGCGATCAGTGCGACGGCCCGCGTGCCGACAACGGTCCGGGCCAGGTCACGACCTGCGACCTTGCTCAAAAAGGCCACACGTACCTCGTTTGCCCACTGCTCCAGGCGGCATTCGAGAGCCAGCATTAGGTCGACCGGATCGTGACCGTCGGGCCAAGGCCACGTGCCACGCTCCGGGTCCCAATGTCCATGCTCGTCGAACCACCGCGCAGCTACCAGCACCCGCACATCGTCGTCGTTGCGCTGAATCGGGAAGGTAACGGTTCCGGCACCGGGCCGGCGACCCCGAGCATCCGTTGGGAAGTCGAACGACATCCGATTGAAAAGCCGGGTCAGAATTTCAGCGCCCTCACCGTTCGCGGTGTGGAACAGGTCCTGGTCAAGATCGAGCCGGGAGTTGACGAGCCGGAGGAGACAAGCTCGATAGAAGTCGACCTGGTCGTCTGCCAGGTGGTCGTCATTTCGCCACTGGAACAGCGGCGGTAGCGGACTTGGCGAGCTGGTCTTGGTCGCAGCCCTCGGCTCGGTCTGCGGGCCCGACTTGCTGAGCGCCGGCGTCCCCTGGCTCCGTGAAACTCCTACCTCGAGGGAGAACGCTTCTGCGATGACCGGTGCGAGCTCGGTCTCGTCGCCCCATACCACCAATGCCCGGTATAGGCGTTCTGCCTGCTCACCCGTCCGTCCTCCGAGCACGACGTCCTTTGCGCGCTGGACTTTGAAGTCAAAGCGTTCACGTACGCGCTCGTGCGGGTAGGTGCCTCGTCCGATGTGCGCGTCCGCCTCGATGAGCACCTCCGAGACGCAGACGTCCAGAGCGTCCCGGGGCGTGACGCTCGGTCCTCGGGCGTCCAGGGCACGACGCAACGCCAACCCGTTGTAGGGATAAAGACCGACTCGTCCAAGGCCGGCCACCTCGACGGCTCCGAAATACTTATGGCATTCGTCCCGGAACTGACAGGGCAACCCATCCTCACGTGTGTCACACGCGTTTCTGACCCAGTCGCCGGTATCGCTATCCTGAGCTTGCGACCACCTGGTCTCCACCTCGGCACGGCCGACACGGACAAGGTTCAGGTACCGGGCCACGAAGGCCTCGCGATCCTGCAGCGCCGAGGAATTGACGATGAACCTATGCGAAATACGCGTCTGCACGGTGAGCGGGAGCTTGTCGTACGGTCCATCCGTCACGGCGAACAGCACCCGCAGCGGCGCCAGATCCGAGCCAGGCTGAATGGTGAACTGGTCGTACAGCTCACCGTCGATAAGGCCGAACTGGGCCAAGTCCTCGAAGAGTAGGACTAGTTCCTTTCCTTGGTCTCGCAGCGTTTGGCGGGACCGCCGGAACAACAGGTCCAAGGTCTCCCCGTTGTGCGCCCTCAAGCCCAACGTCCTGGGCAGCGCCGAACGCAAAGCCTCGTCGAGCAAGTCGAGGGCCGGCCTGGGATCATGGCAGATGATGTCCCAGAGTTCGATTAAGCCACTCTTGCCAGCCAACGCCCGACGCAGACCGGGTTGGCGCAGCGGCAGGTCGGCGGGAGTGAATGCCTCCTGTTGCTCGTCCCTGCGCGACGTCTCCGAATACAGGGACTGCACCAGCCGATAGAGCCGGCCCTCTGGGCGAAGGAGGGCACGGTTGACTTCGGGAAGAGCAAGCAGGTCAGCGAGTCCGTCGCGCCGCTTACCCTGCTCATCGGGTTCACCCAGTAGGCTGTTTCGCTCCTCGCGGACAGCGCGTTCGGCCGCGGACTCGTCGTCGGTCGCCATCTGAGGCTCGAGCGTCCAGGTTAGTGCTAGGCGCATCTCCTCAAGCAGGCGATCCTGCAGTTCTGCCGGATTGGTGTTACCAATCGCCGCGTCGATGCGGGTCAGGAGTTCCTTCCCGCCGCCGTCGGGGAGCCCGACCACCAGTCGTCTCAGCAGTTCCCGGATACTTTGCACCGCGCGCGGCACGTAGAGGACATGGAACCGGGCATCGGACGCGTCGAGGTGGGCGTTCACCCAGCGGACGATATGGCTCTTGCCCGTACCCGACCCGCCGGTCACGGCGACGATGGTGTTCCTGTCAACATCACCAACGCTGGCCAGAAGCGCGTCGAGTACCTGGCGTTCACCCGAAGTCGCGCCCGGAAGTTCCTCGCCTCTTGGATGGGCGAGCGTCACCGGCGTGTGTGCGGCGAGGAAGACCGCGTCGGCATCGCTGGGCAGAGCACCAATGTCCGAATAGACCGTCTGACGTACTGACCCCGCGTTCCAGCAACGGAAGCCCTTCATCGTGCTGGTCATGCGACCGCCTCCACAACGTGTACCTCGCCGACTTGGCGGACTTGATGACCAAGTCGCAGGACGACCGTGCTGCTCGCGTCGTCGGACTGCAGGAGTCGTAGCCGACCGGCTCGCTCCAGTTTGCACACGGCGAGCGCAGTCGCCGCCGGTATCTCGGTGGCGGAACCGCGTGGCCCCGGCAGCGCCGATATCAAGGCGCGGTGGCCGAGGACAGGCAGAAGCGAGTGCAGTTGCCGGAACCACGTTTCCGCCGGCCCCTGGCGGGGCAGTCGGCCGAGAGTGTCGTCCACCGCTTTGGTGGGGTCAACGACCAAGTAGGACTTCTGCCGGGCCGCTGTGGCGGTCGCCAGTCCTAGCGAGCGGGCCCACCGCACGAGCGCACGCCATTGCTCGGGGCTACTGACGGCAAGGTCGAGCCCGGATCGCCGGACCGCCATCTCCGGTCCATCGCTCCACGATGTTGACAAGGGGCTGAGCGGGTCCCCTTGGAGAAGCCAGGTGAGCGCCAGTGCGACATCCGCCGGACGCTCGCCGGACTCGATGACTTGCATCGCCCGTGCGCCCAGAGACCGCAGGACAAGATTGCGGAATGGGCGGGAATCCGCAGCAGGGACCGCCGCGACCTCGGCTCGCACGCTCTCGCGTAGCGACCAGACGCGTTCACGTCTGCTCCCCTGCGCGTCGAGTAGTTCGATATCCCTGCCGACCTCCAGCGAGGCCGGCAGCACATCTCGTCGTTCATCATCTCGCGGTGCTGGACCCTGGTTGGCAATCATGGCGCGCGGTTGCAGAACGCGCCGCAAGGCGGCTTCGTCCTCACCGTCCGGCCGGGTAGCTAGGTATCGACAAATCACGAACAGCGCCGGCACGCTGGCGAGATTCTGCTGCTTCAGGTAGTCCACGGTCAGGCTCCTAAGACGTGCAGAGCAGTGAGTGCGTCGAGCGCCGGAAGATCGCGGCCCGGGTGGCGGTTTCCCACGGTCGCGCCTCGAGCAAGGAGTAGCACGTCGAACGCAGGTGGCGCGTGCTCGCGGAGGGCCAGTCGAGCCCGAGGGCTCAACCACAGGCTAGAGACTCGGCTTGTCGGGGGGTATACGACGAAAGACGAGCAGGGCGTCAAGTCGGAAGGCCCGATGGGGAGGGGATCGATGAAGAGCCAGTCTTGATGCTGGACAGGGTCTCCGATCGGTCCGGCTAGGTGACGCACGCCCCGACGGATCAACGCTTGTGCGAGACGGTGGGCGACCTGGCTGTGGTCGTCAGTCACCAACAGCACCAGCCCATCCTGGGCGCCGGCGGCTTCCGCAAGGTCGTCTAGCCGAGGGGTGGCATCATCCGGAAGCGGCCAAACCTGCGCTGGTCGCGGCGGCGGATCTTCTGGCGGTACGATGCCGGCCTGTCGGCACCCGGGGCACCTGCCGCACGGGGCCAGCGGCTCAACGCCCTCCGCTGCCCGGCCGAAACGTCGGTACGTTTCCGCGTCCGGACGGTAGGACTGTGCGATCGCCTCGCACGCCGGCACCGACCCGCTGACCAACGAGACGACCATTTTCAGCGCTTGCTTCGACCTCTCCGACTCCGCCTGCTGCCATGGCGTCCAACGCTCGGACCAAAAGGTCATACTGCGTAGATCAGCCCGGCGTAACTCGATGGACATCCAGTCGCGGTGTTGCCCGCTCTCGTCTGTCAACTCCTGTCGATCTTCGACATCCGTCGGCTGCCGGCTGAGCGCCTCCAACTCGACCAACCCCTGTACGAGCTGGGCGTTCCAGCGGTGGTTGTACGAACCTCGGGTAACGGAGCCTCGGCTTCCCTCGAGGTCCACGAAAGCCCTGTCCCCCAGCATCTGACGGTGGTCCCACAGGTCCGACCAACGTTTCAACGCAGTTTTGTCGGTAAGCACCTTCGTTACGAGCGTTGTCGCTTCTCCGCGGTCTCCGGGTGCCGTCAGCAGGAGCGCGGTCGAGGCATGCCCGTCGCGGCCGCCTCGCCCCAACTCCTGGTACCAGCGATCCACGGTTTCTGGCAGGCAGGCGTGCACCACGCTGCGTACGTGCGGGTAGTCGATACCCAGGCCGAATGCAGACGTTGCAACGACCAGGTCGACGGAGCTCGCGTTGCTGTCTATCGCGCGTAGCCCGGCCAGAGTGCGCGAACGGTCCTCGTGACTGGTTCGGCTCGTCACCACTGCGAGCCGTCGATAACCAGCACGTTGCAACCGCGCGAACCACTCTTCAGCCCTATCCGGCGACGTGACATACAAAACAGCCGGCCGTGGAAGATGGGCGAGCGCCTCCAGCACCCACTCCTCGCGCTGCTGTCCGGTGTTCGCTTCTGCCACCCACAGGTCGGGCTCGGCCCGCAGCGCGTTGGCCGCCACCAGCGTGCACGGTCCGGGCTCGCCGAACAGAGCGTGCAGGTCCCGCAGTTCGTACGGGCCCAGCGTGGCACTAAGTAGCAGCGTCGTCGGTCTGGGGTGCCCAGCGTCGATGGCTTGTTGGAGTAGCTCGTCACGGAGGTGAGCGAGCGTGCGGAACTCGGGGCGAAAGTCGCGCCCCCATTGGGTGACGAGGTGTGCTTCGTCAATTACCAGGCCGCCAAGACGTCCCGTCGCGGCGGCGTCCATCAACAACGAACGAAGCGCGCGGCTAACCGACTCTGGCGACGTAATGAGGATGGGCTGCCTGCCATCACGGATCCGGGACCGCAACCGGTCCCGCAACTCCTCGCCGGTGCTGGCCGTCCAGGCGAAGTGCAAAGATGCCTTGTCCGCCCGAGGATAACGACGCGCGTAGTGATCCCTAAATCGCCGCTCGAAATCATAGGCCAAGGCGACAGTCGGGACGACTATGAGGGTCACTGCGAACCGGTGCTGATCCGCCAAGCACAGCGCGACCTCTGTCTTACCGGAACCGGTAGGCAGCATCGCGACGACCGTGCTGCCGCGCGGGGCGGAAACCACCGCTCGGCAGGCCGCCCGCTGCCCCGGCGTACGGTAACTGGCGTACCCTGTGCTCTGTTCGAAGAACGGATCAGCAGCCAGTTCGCCCCCATGAAACCGTCGGCCCGAGTTGGTGCCCGCCGCCGCCGCGGCGTCTGGCACTCCCAACGCATCGAGCCATTCGGGCTGCCAGTCAGTTGCGGACCAGGTATTCGAGGGATACTCACGAAGGTCGACCGTTGCGGCGAATCGGCGCAGCCGGATGGAAACGGAGGCCGCCGTGACGACCCGGACGCTTCGGCCATCACGCAGTGACCACCTCCGCAGTAGGTGACGGACGAGCACAGCAAGGTCGATATCACTGCTCTCCGCTTCCCGGCAAACCTGCGCCAGTCGCGCATACAGGTCGTCCTGGAACGGCGGCGCATCAACCTCGGCCGAGCCGCCAAGGATGCCAAGCAAAATTTCATCGTGGTCGATCGAGGCCCGTTCCGATGTCATGAGGCGGGCCAAAGAACGACGGCGCCACAAGCGATGATCGAAACGGCTGGGCGCAGGGTTCCCTGCACCAGAGCCTGCCCGAGCAACTCCTCGCGCTTGAGCTCGCGTTCTGCGCTTGCTCGCTCCGATGCAGAGCGTAGCCACTGAGACCTGGCGTGCAGGACGGCAAGGCGCGCTGCAGCCTCCTGGGACGCACGTTCGGCCGCCACCATCGGCACGCTGGTGAGGATCGGCATTGCCTGCACCTGATCGAAAGCGGCCTCGCCGCTTGCCCGGCATAGTTGTCGCCAGTCAGGCAGCGCCGACAACACGTCGTTCCACACCTGTCCCCGTATGACAAGGTCGGAACCTTGATCGAACGGTAACGCCAACACTTCCCGTTCCAGGATGATCGGCGCTGCGCCAACTGAATCGGTCCAGGTACGAACGATGGTCGGCGGGAGGAGTGCGTCACCGCGACGGCGGAGACGTCGACGGGCGGCCTTGTCCGCCGCGCCAAGGTAGGCCGGATCGAACTCGATGAGAAAGTCGCACGCCAACCACAATGCTGCTTCGCGCACTCCTGCGTAACGCCTGAGAACCGCGCGTGCACGGCCTCGTTCATCCGCGTGTAGGTAGTCTGCGAGCCAGTCGACGAGCGGGTCCCCGATCCGAAGGGGCGCCGCGCCCCCACGGCTTATCGCCACGTCGCGGGCATAGGTGCGCGGGCGCGCAAGCAGCGGCAGCAGTTCCTCTGCGCGATCGTCCGGTACGCCGGAGATTACGTCGCCGTGTTCGACACCGAAACGAACGAGGCCTGTGCGCGGGTCCTCCTGCGGGCGCAGACCGATTCCGCCGCGCGCTGAGGTAAGGCGAGCGAAAGACGCTCGCAGCCCGGCGACATCTCTCTCAGCGTCGCGAAGTTCCGCAAGACCAGCCTCGTCGAAGTCGGACGCGGCCGTTACAGACTCAAGTTCTTCGAGGAGGTCGATCTCCACGCGTTCATCCTCGAGGCTGGCTCGAAGGGCCGGCAGATCCACGTCGAACGCACGGCTACCTTCGCACGGCAGTCGGCCGAGCACATCTTCAAACAGCTCACCCAGCTTGCGCTGCAGCGTTGCAACCGATTGATCGAACACTCCGATGCCTTCGTCGAGCAACCGCAGGTGCGCGGTAACCCAGTCGCTGTCGGGCTCGGTGAAGGCGACGATCTCCGCGGGTTGGGTCCGCCGGGCGAACCGGTCCAGGCGTCCGATTCGCTGCTCCAAGCGATTCGGGTCAAGCGGCAGGTCCAGGTTCACCAGCACCTGCGCATCCTGCAGATTGCGCCCCTCCTCGAGAGTGTGGTCCCCGACCAGCACTCGACCGCCGGGTCCGGTAAGGAATGACCAGACGTTTCTCTCCCCCATGTCCCGCTCAACGCCGCTTAGGTGTTCCACGACGAGGCCGTCCCATTGGGTTTTGGCGAATTCTAAAAACTCTCGGGCAATATCCGACGATGTACCGATGACAACGACTTTGAGGTTGCGGTCCAAACGCTCCTGGACGACCTCGATGGCCAACCGCAGGCGGGTACTGGTATCGGTCAACTGGAGGCGCGCGACGGTGGCCTCGAGAAGTGCTCGGTCCAGCAAAGGCACTGCCTCCGGACTGTCCGGTTCGGCCGCCAGGCGTCGCTCGAGGTGATGCATCAACGCGCGCGGGCCACCGAGCCCGTATAGGACCGCCTGGGCAAAGGGCAGGCAGGCGGACCGCCCGACGAGATGATCGCGGTACTGCTCAAGAAACTCGTCAACAACGGCTCGCGCCGGGTCGGCAATGGCCACCACAGTGGCCTGTCGGCCGGCCACGGGGTACTCCTCCGTGGTAGCGCTGTTCCTCCGGTGCCGGATCATGCGTCGACTAATGCGATAGGTCTCCCGCACATAATTGATCAGATCCGACCAAGCCGGCGCAGTCAGGTCATCCGTTGATCGGCATTCTTGTACGAGTGCTGCGACAACGGGGTCGACGCCGTGGCGCACCAACAAACCGTCGAGCACGGCGCCGCGCTGCCGGAGGTTCGCTCGCCGCGAGGCGAGGACTTGCAGACTAGTGGCTTCTCTCTCCCGCTGTTCTACCCGCTCACGGAAACCATCGAGGTCGTCGCGCGGGAAGGCAGCGGGATCGACCAGGTTAAGCAAGTCGAGGAAAGCGGAGATGTGCCCGTGCAACGGGGTCGCCGACAGTAGCAACAGGCCCTTCGTGTGTAACAGGTCCTCCCGGAGCTCTGGTCTGCGCGAGAAATGAGGAATTAGGCGGTGTGCCTCATCCACGACGACGAGCGAATGCTGGCGTATCCCACTCTCGTCGGCCGTCTCATCATGGGGGACCAACCGTAACCGGCGTTCCATGGTGGCGTCGTCGAGGAGGAGCCGGTTCCGAAGTTCGCCTTCCCATTGATGGACCAGTTCGACCGGGACGGACACAAGGACGGTCGCTTGGCTGTCGTCGAGGAGCAACTGGCGCAGGATTAAACCGGCCTCGATAGTCTTACCCAATCCCACCTCGTCGGCCAGCAGGTATCGGAGTACCGGGTCCGACAGCACCCGAGAGACGGTGTCGAGTTGGTGCTGGTACAACTCGATCGGCGCCGAGAGCACGGCCGAATATCCGCGGGACGCGCTCCGTTGACGCACCAACTGGTCGACGAAGGGCCGGCGCGCCTCGTAATACTCCGGAGAGTCGCAGAGCCCTTTGGCCACTGCGCTGATCGGATCGGTCAACGGCCGGTCCCAGCGAACCCGTAGTTGGTCCTCGAGTAACGGCACCTCACGGGACAGACCAGCAACCCGCACTAGGTATCGGCCGCGGCTGAGATGCCCTGCCACCTCACCTGCGAGCCACCCAAATATGTTGCTGGGTACCCAAACCCGAGCACCGCGGCGCAGCGTCGCCACACGGACCCGGTCGCTGGGGACGACACGAACCTCCTCAGCGACGCCTGGTATGTCGATGTAGAGCAGGTGCGCCTCGCCTCCTTCAACACGCTGGCACCAGGCCAAGCCGTCGTCGGTCCCGAGTTCGCGCACGAATCGTCCCGCCAGGTGCCCCCGCTCCCGCATGGAAAAGAGCGCAAACTGCCCTGCCGACCGAGCCTTCACCCCGACATCCAATCCGATGCGACACCACCATGCGGAGAGAAGACGATGCTCGGAATACCCTCGTGAGCAGGGAAGACGAAGAGGCGGGCTGGCTGCGTTGGGGTCGACCTTAGAAAGCCGGCGTCAACCTGGCCCACCTACTCCTCCGACTTCGCAACTTCGCCACGCCGATCGACCTGCATCGTGCTCCCGAACCCTGACAGCGTCCGACCCCGAGGGCAGCCGGTGACAGATGAGGCGATCCCGCCTGGCCGGAGCCCGCCCGCCGCGACCATTCGGCCGAGGACGACGGATTCTGAGCAAACCCGAGGGGGGCCTCCTCGGATCGCGCCATCGGCGACTGCCACGAGCGGGCCAGCACCGCGCGCCGAGGTGCCCTTCGCGAACTTGCCGACGGCCGGAATATTCGGGAAAACGCTGCGTGGCACTTACGAAGAGTATCGACCTCAAGGCACAATCAAGACCGCCAATCAGCCGATCGAGTAGGCCAAAAGTACTATTTACACCCAAAGGGGCGGCGGCAAAGAGGCAAAACGGTCTCGCTGCAAGTGCCGCACCGCCCGTCGGTACGCTTCCAACCGGCGTGCGACGCAGGCGACTGGATGTGCCCGCTAAGAGAGCAGTCGGACGCGCCGCAACAGGTGATCCGTCAGCAGCCGAATGTCGTTCGGCGTGTTCTGCAGCGAGTTCCACCGCCGTTCGGTTCCGTCATCGAACGTCCAGGTCCCGGAGGTCCAGGCCGCTTCCGGCCACAGCTCAGCAAGGATTTTCTCGATCTTCTTGACCGGCAGGCGCCCCGCCTTGACGCCGTCGGTCAGCGCGTCCATGACGTAACCCATGGCTTGGATTCCGACCCCGTGCATCAGCCGGGACTGGCGCGGCAGCAGGCCCCAAGCGTCCGGGAAGCAGGCCTTGACCAGCGTCCAGAAGGTCTTCACGTGCTTCGCCATAGCGTCGACGTCGCCGGTTCCGGTGGCGGGATCGCGGTACTGGTACAGCGCGCCGTCGGAGAGGCTGTTTTCGAGCATCTTGAGGATGCTGTTGTCCTTGATCACGCCGTTCGGTGAGGTCGGCGTAGCGATTAGGCCCCAGAAGGGCGAGTCCTCGTCGAGGTTCAGCCGGGCGAGCACCTCGGCGGGAAGCCGTCGGCGGAGGTAGCGGACCGGTAGTTCGCCCTGGGTCGCCGGGAGTAGTTCGTGGATGAGGCCGGCCGGGAGCGGCTTGGTGGAGTTCACCAGGATGAACTGCGACCGCTGTTCGGCATCACTGTCGGCAAGGAAACCGACGACGCAGAGCGGGAACTCGTCGATAGCGGCGTCGCGTACCGCCGCGGTGCGCTGCTGCCCGTCGACCAACCAGGCAGGCTTCTCGGCGTCGTCCCATGACTCATCGACGGGTACGATCAACTCGCCCAATTGCGCATACGAAACAGCGGCGCTGCCGGAGGCCGGTTCGAACCGGACCCGGTCGTCGAAGGCCACGACAAGCGCATTGGGCAGCATGGCGCCGGGTGATTCGAGGTAGCGGCGGATGGCCCGGATATGGCTGGTGACCTCTGGCCGCTGGTAGCCCTTCAGCGCGTGCTGCTGGTCCCGCCGTACCCGTGACACGGCCGTGAAGTCGGACAGCTTCTTGCCGTCAACCGCGAAGGAGTAGATCCGGCGTTCACCTTGCCGAACTTCAAGAGCGGGCAGCACGAGTTCGTATCGGTCAGCCACGGCTGCTCCTCGAGGTGACGGCGGACAGTCCGAGCTGGTGGACGCGTTCCGCGAAGACGGCAAGATTGTGGAAGCCGCGGCGCTTGTTGCGTTCTGTGCCACGGAAGATGACCAGTTCAACGCCGTGCTCAGCACACAGCGAGCATGGGCAGGCCGCCCAGGGCCGGTCGCCGAGGGTCCGAGCATAGTCGCCTAGGTACGACTTCTTGACCCCGAGGACCTCTTCGTAGTCGCCGAGCGCGCCCAGCACGGTGTCGAGGTCCGCGTCGCCTCGGTCGTAGGAGCGCAGCAACTTCAGGCACTGTTGTTCCGCAGCGATGGCCTCGCGTTGCGCAACGTGGCCGGCCAATACTCGACGCTTGAGGGCAACGTTGGCGTCAACCTGCGGCACTCGGACAGCCACGTAGGTGGTGTCAGCGGTCTGGTAGTTATCGCGGTCATCCATGAACGCCTGGCGGAACGGCGCGGTGCTGTCGAAGCTGGTGACACCGAGTTCAGCGAATCGGGCCATGTCTCGAACACGGGTGATGCCCAGCAGGTGCAGTTGCGGTCTGTCGATGTCCAGGGCCGCGATGGCCTCGAGGCAGGCAATGATGTCGGGGCTCTTCAGGGGCACCATGCCACCCAGGGCGATCCGCTCGTATCCCATCTGATGCAGTTGGAGCACGCTGTCGGCATAGCTTTCCGGGCTCCAGCCCTGAGCGGCTCCAACAGGCTGGACACGGCTCCCCCGCCGCTTGCCGGCCCGCAGAAAGTCCTCGGCGTAGCGCAGGGACACCTGCCGGCGCCGGACCCAATCCGGGTCGGCGGTGGCCTCGGTGCGGGCCGCGTCGTACTGGAAGACGACGTGGTCGACGCTCACACCGGCGTCGAACCCGCAACGCTCGTAGAAGTCGAGCACCTCGTCAACGGTGTAGGGCGGTTCATATTCATCGGCGTAGTTGAAGGCACCGCAGTCGCCGAGCGTGGCGACGCCGTCAGGGAGGCGGAAGAAGGTCCGAACCCCCAGCCGGTATAGCCGCTCGCGCTGTGCCGCCGTGTATTTGCCCGCGCCGCGCACGGAGCCGTCGACGATGGCCTTGCTGACCAGTATGCCGTCGTAGGGCCGTGGGGTTAACGCCTCGTGAGCGTACTGATCGTCACGCTGACGGACTCGGTACGGCGAGTACTCGTCGTGGACGAAGTCGTACGTTGGGCTGATCATGTCCTGGCTGTCAGGAAAGTAGAACTTCATGTCTGGCCTCTATGAGGTGCGCTGCGCCGCGGAGCGGGCCTGGATATGCGTACGGATGAGGAAGTTGGACAGTTCGTTGAGATGGCGGGGAACGTTTTCAAGATCGTTCCACCGCATTCCGAGCGCTTCCCAGGTTCCCTCGGTCCAGCGACAGTACGGAGCAATGAGTGCCAACTCCTCTCGCACTCGGCGCGGCGCGTCGGCACTTTGAGGATCAACGGTGGCCATGATGCGGTCCATGAGCCGGCCCATGGCGCGGATGCCAGTGCCATGCATGAGCCGACTCTGAGTGGGAGCCTTGCCCCACGCGCCTGGGAAGGTGTCGCGTACGGCGCTCCAGTACTGCACCAGGCAGGCCCACACGCCGCCGAAGTCGGTCTCCCCGCTGGTGAGGTTGCGGTATGGGAAGAGGCAGCCGGCGGAAGACTTGAGGCTCTCCTCGAGCATGTTGATGATGCTCGTGTCGGTGATGACTGCAGATCGCCGCTCCTCGGCGCCCGTCGACGGTCGCTTGATCAAGCCTTCGAATGGAGAGTCGTTGGCTTGGTTGAGTAGCTCACACAGCGCGGATGGGGTCTGTCGTAGCGACAAGCGTGGCGGCAGCGGGGTGTCGATGGCCGGCAGCAGTTCGGTAACCAGCCCACGTGGTAGCGGTTTGCTGTTGTTGACCCGAACGAACTGGTCCCGTTGCAGGTCGACGGAGTCGGCCACGAAGGCATTCACTGGAACGGGAAAGTCATCTCGCTTGCAACGCGCCAAGGCAAGGGCACGCTGCTGGCCGTCGACGATCCAGCCCGGCTTTGGCTCGTTCGGCTGGGGCAGCGGAATCTCTATGCTGCCCGCCACCGCCACCCCATCTGACACGTGCAGACCACGACTGCTGACGAACTTCACCGACGACGGCAACGCGATGATGATCGAGTTCGGAAACAGAACGTCGTCGCCATCGAGATAGTCGACAATCTCCTGGACGTGCTGGCGGACCTCTCGACGCTGGTAGCCAATGAGCTTGCCGCCCTTGTCACGGCTGACCCGCGAGATGTCAGCGACCTCGAGGATCTCCCGGGCGGTCAAACTGAACAGGTAAAGCGGCGATCGCTGACTCTGCGTGATCCTCACCGCTCGGCGGCTCAGTACCGCGCTAGCGCGCGTGCCCATGGGCCCCTCCCACCAGGTCGCGGTAGAGCCGGTGGAAGCGATGCTGCTCGCACGCCAACTGGGAGTCACGAAGCGTCCGCAGGAGCCGGGTGGCTGACGCCTTGGGGTCAGCGGCCAAGCTCTGACTGATGTAGGCGGTGACCTCTGCGTCCGACAGCGGTTGCCGCGAAAACACGACGGGAGCAGGTTGCGTGCGGGCGAGCTCCGTCAGCGCCGCGGACGCGGCCGAGCGAGCGAGCGCACCTGCCTTGATCATATGGGCAGCCACCCGCACATTGATGCTCAGCTTCGATCCACCGAAGAGTCCTTGGAGGCGGCCGTCGGCTCGCACGAGCAGATCGGCGATCGGTCCTGAACGCTCCGCACCGACAGAGACGACCATTAGCCGTTCGCTGTCATTGATCTTCTCGGCGGCTGTCAGTATGTCCTGTCGGCACGCACGCAGGTACGGCGGCGACAGCACCAGCAGAAAGGTGGCGTCCGGATCGGTTGCCGCGAGAGCGGCAATTGTACGGCTCGCACCGGGCATCGGGCCCGGCCACGTCGACAACTCTTGCCACCACTCGTCAGCAGTGATGGACGGCCCTATCACGGAGTCGGCATGGCCGGCAGCGAACGTCGCGGAGTACGGCATGATCGGCGCTTCGGCGGGGATCAGGCCGTAGCCTGCCGAGGCAACCCATAGCCGCGCCCCTCCTGGACCGGCGTGCAGGTCGGGAAGCGTTGTCGCGATGGACCAGTGTTCGCCCGCATAGGTGTCCCGGGCCGCTTGGGCTGGCAGGTGGGGGATCGACAGACGACCAGTCCACCACTGGCGGCGTGCAGTCGGTGTCGAACCGGGCACCACGCCGAGGTGAAGTTGCGGCGGTACTTTCCGGGTCTTGCGGTTTGAGCAGGTCACCACGATATGGAGCCGCCCGCTGGCAGTACGTGCGGTTAACGGCTGTCCCATTACCCACGCCCAGACTTCGGAGCGGATGCGCCGACTGCGGTGGAGTAGATGCGTGCGTACGCCTCGTGGTTGTGGATACTTTCGTCGTTGACCGCCTCCACGGAGAACCAGCCGATGCGGTCGTCCTTCCGCAGCGCGTCAGCTGCGTTGCGGACCATGTCTTCGACGAAAACGGGGTTGTCGAATGCGGCCATGGTGAGGTGACGCTCGTCGGGCCGTTTGACCAGCGGCCGCACGGGTGCCGACCCGCAGGCCTCACCGAGGTCGATGAGGTCGTCGATCCAAACGGTTGCGGCTTGGCCTGCCGTAGCCGGTTTCACGGTCAAGGTGAGATGGCCGCGCTGGTTGTGGGCGCCGTAGTCGCTGATCGCTTTACTGCAAGGGCAGACACTGGTGACGGGAACGCGTACGGCCAGGCGCCACGTGACCTCGTCGCCCTGACTCTGTGCCACCAGGGTGCACTGGTAATCCATCAGTGCCCCTGCCCCGGTCACGGGCGCCGGTCGGTGTGAGAAGAACGGAAACGTGATCTCGATTCGCGCCCGGCCGGCGCGCTGGCGTTCCCGAATCTTGACGACCAGTTCAGCCACTGAAGACGGCCCCAGGGGGCTTCCCGCGGCATAGTCGCGAAGGTCTTCGACGAACCGGCTCAGGTGTGCGCCCTTGGTACTCGCCTCAAGGTCTACAGACAGCGAGAACTCTGCAATAGTCGACTGCTGCCCCTCGTCACGGTCCCAGACAGTGATCGGGTAACGGAGACCTGAGATGCCGACCTCGTCGATGGGGAGCCGGCGGTGATCCTGCCGCTGCTGCACGTCCTCGAGGTTCATGCCGCGGGCCCCCGGTAGATGCAGCCCGACGTGCACGTCTCACGGACAACGATCTTCGACAGGGGCAACGCCGCAGCGAGCCGATCCCAGATCCACGCCGCCAGGTTTTCGCTGGTCGGGTTTTCCAGTCCTGGGACCTCGTTGAGGTAGTAATGGTCAAGCTGCTTGTCCAGCGGGGCCCACGCGGCCTTGAGTTCTGCGAAGTCCATCACCCAGCCGGCCGACGGATCCACCTCGCCACTGACGTAGACCTCGACCCGATACGAGTGGCCATGCAGTCGCGCGCACTTGTGGCCTTCAGGTACCTGCGGTAGGCGGTGGGCCGCCTCGAAGGTGAACTCGCGGAAGATCTCCATCATCGGATCCCTATGTACTTGTGAGTTTGGAGGCTGAGCTGCCACTGCGGGTGCGCAAGGCAGTACTCGATGGCAGCCTCAGTGTTCGCCGGCAGATCGGGCCCATCCATCGGCTGCAGTCGCAGGTGCGTGAAGTCCAGCTCGACGAACTGCTCCGGGTCCAAGCCCGGCTGCGGGAACACTAACTTCAGTTCGTCGCCGCTGGTCAGCACGAGATCAGCACCCGCCTTGGGGCTAACGCAGACCCAGTCGATCCCGGATGGTGCCGGCCGGGTCCCATTGGTCTCGATAGCAACCTCGAAGCCCTTACGGTGCAGCGCCTCGACGGCTTCGGCGTCGAGCTGCAACAGCGGCTCCCCACCCGTGCACACGACGTACGGTCGGCTGCGGGCATGATCCTTGCCCTGCCACGTGCTCGCGATAGCTGAGGCGAGGTCGGCCGGACTGCTGAACCGTCCCCCGCCCGGGCCATCAGTGCCGACAAAGTCGGTGTCACAGAACTGGCATATCGCTCGATGCCTGTCAGACTCACGGCCAGTCCACAGATTGCAACTGGTGAAGCGGCAAAACACCGCCGGTCGACCGGCATGGCTGCCCTCACCTTGCAAGGTGTAGAAGATCTCCTTGACCCGGTACCGCGATCTCACTTCGCCGCTGCCAATGCGGGGTCCGTCAAACCGAGTTCGGCAAAGCCGCGACCGCGCAGCAGGCACGAGTCACAGGAGCCGCAGGCGCGCCCGTCGACCGGGTCGTAGCAACTGTGGGTCAACGAGTAGTCAACGCCAAGGTCAAGACCGCGGCGAATGGTCTCCGCCTTCGTCAACTGGATCAACGGCGTGTGGATCTTCAGCTGTTGGCGGCCTTCGACACCCGCTTTGGTCGCGAGGTTAGCCATCAGCTCGTAGGCGGCGATGTACTCCGGACGGCAGTCGGGGTAGCCACTGTAATCGAGTGCGTTCACCCCAATGAAGACGTCCGATGCACCGAGCGTCTCCGCCCAGGCAAGCGCGAACGACAAGAAGATCGTGTTGCGTGCCGGCACGTACGTAACGGGGATGTCCGAGCCGAGGTCGTCGACGCTGTCGTGATGCGGTACGGCGAGGTTGTCGTCAGTCAGCGCCGATCCCCCGAACACCCGCAGATCAATGTCGGCGACCACGTGCCGGGCGGCGCTCAGCGCACGCGCCACCCGTCCGGCAGCATCCAGTTCCACCGTGTGGCGCTGACCATAGCGGAAGCTCAAGGCGTAGGCGTCGAACCCCTCATTAACTGCAATGGCCAGCACGGTCGCGGAGTCGAGACCTCCACTGAGCAGGACAACTGCCTTGGGCTTCTCCGTCGCCATCTACAGGCCTCTTCCTCTCCTGGTCGCGGTGAAACTGCGCCAACCCTTGCCATCAGTGGGCCGCACTTTCTGCCAAGAACGCCACTACGTTATCTACACGAGGGGTACGACGGAAAGGTCCCACGCCGCCAGGTTCGTCGAGATCTGGTGGTCAGCATGGGCTGCCCACGACCAGCAACGAGCCGACAGGCCGAGCGTCACGACGGGACGCATGTGGGCCACATCTCCCCCAGTAAGTGCAGCGCGGCGCTTGGAACTGCCGATGCACTTTCGGACTTCCCCATCTCGGCCGACAACGCACCTTACCGGGTCAGCCCTGTCGATGCGGTCGGCCCTGAACCCCGCCCACCTTCAGGGTCGCCCGACCGGGCGGACCACCAGGCGACATGAAGATCACCAGCGTGTCGGACTTGATTTTCCCAACATCAAACTGTGCCCCTGCTAGGTTTCAGCTCATGGATTTGCTGGGCGAGGCAGTCACGGTTCTCAGCGAGCGCGGTGTGCTAGGCCGGCTGGCGGAGTTGATCCAACAGGTCTACCGGCGGACCGCCGATCGGCACGAGCCCGACCTCGGCGACGACGCAATGAGCTTCGGCACCACCGTGTGGCGCAACCTGGTCAACCTCGGCGCCGCAGCCTTCCAGGACCTCCCGTGCGTGGAGACGCGCATCGAGGACAACTCGCTCGCGATCCTCTCTGCTGGGTACGTGCTGAGGCTGTATTCACTGCAAGGCGGCTTGGACAGCAACGTGCAGTCCATCCGATGGGAGGGCAGTGAGGCCCGGCTCGGTGGGGCCGTGGAGAACAGCCAGGCCGAGCAGCTCGCCCTTGATGACGACGGGCAGTTCGGTCCCGCGTTCGTCGGCGTTGTTCCGCGCAAGCGGCACCTGCGAGTGGCGCACGCCGGCGACATCGCCACTGGCGAGGCAGTAGCCTACATCGGGCTACCGCGCGACAACCGCGACGGTGGCTCGCCTTGGTTCGACGTACGACTGTGGTTCGGCGAGCCGACCCGCACCTCCGCCGCCTCATCTGAAAGCAGCGCGGAGGGTGAGATCCCGCGTCAGCGTCACGACGAGTTGCCCATCCCCGAACTCGAGATGCAGCTACGTCTCCGCCGAGGCGCCACTCGCACCGGCACCATCGTCAGTTCATGACAGGTGGCGCACGGGGACCGGTGTCACCCACGGTGGCCGCGGCAGCGTTCCAGCCGCGGGCACTGTCACTAGCGCGGCGGTGGCGGCGGATGCGCAAAAACGAACTCGCCCGGCAGGTCGGAGTGACGGCGGCAGCAATCAGCCAGTACGAACTCGGCCAGGTCCGCCCCTCGGCGGCAGTACTGGCCAGGCTGGCGCTGGCGTTGTCCATGCCTGTGGAGTTCTTCGCTGCGGCCTTCCCTGCGCCGGCGATGGCGGGGCAGGCCCACTTCCGCAGTTTGCGAGCTACTAGTCAGGCCGAGCGCGACCAGGCCGAGGCGTTCGGCGAGATCGCCCGCCGAGTCGTCGAGGTTATCGAGAGCCATATCCGGCTCCCCGAACTCCGACTGCCCCACCTCGACCTGCCCGACGCCTCCACTTCAGCCGACCTGCAAACCGTGGCCGCCTCAGCCCGAGACGCATTCAGCGTCGGTGCCGGTCCAGTCGGGCACATGGTCCGACTGCTTGAGGCCCACGGTGTGATCGTGCTGACCCTGCCTGAGGTTTCCGATCGGGTCGACGCCTTCTCGCACTGGTATGGCCAACGCCCGTATGTGTTCGCCAGCCCGAGCAAGAACGACAAGGCACGCTCACGGATGGACGCCGCTCACGAACTAGCGCACCTGTTGCTGCACCACGACGCCGAACCCGGCAGCCAGATCCTGGAGCGGCAGGCCACTGCGTTCGCCTCCGAGTTCCTCGCCCCCACCAACGTGTTAGGCGACGAACTACCGACTCGGCTCGATTTCGACCGACTGCACGAACTTAAGCGTCGCTGGGGCATCTCCCTTAAGGCGCTGATCTACCGCGGTCACGCCATAGGTGTCTACCGCGAGCACAGCTACCGCCGTGGCATGAACCTACTCGCCGAGTGGGGCGACCCCGAACCCGGCGACATCGGACCGCGCGAGACGCCATCGCTACTAGGCAAAGCTGTGGACCTGCTCGCCGGGCAACAGTTCAGCGTTCACGACGTAGCGGCGCAGACCACACTGCCGACCACACTGGTCCAAGCCGTTATCGAAGCCGGCAGCGACCCCCGACCGCGGTTGACAATCACGGCCCTCTGAATGCAAATGGGACAACCCAGATGGGGTCTACCGGCAGGGAGTGCCTCGGCCCTTCCGGCTAGTCGAGAACTATGCTCGCGCAACCGCGGCCGGCAACGACCGACACCGGGTAATGGTCGCGTGACCGCCCCGCCAACCGCTGCCGCACACCAGTCTGCTATCGAAGGAGTTCGCCGCTTGAACACCCGCACCACGCTCGGAGCGGCCATCCTCGCCGCCTACATCGCCACGATCGGTGCCGCCAACTGGGCCGTCGCCCACCACGGGCCCATCCCCGTAGGCTTCGGCCAAGTCGCCCCCGCCGGCGTTGCCTTCGCCGGGCTCGCACTCACCCTGCGCAACGCAGCTCAAGACCTCGCCGGCCGCATTCCCACCGTCGCAGCGATGGCCGCCGGCACCGTACTCGCCTACGCCATCGCTACACCGACACTCGCCATCGCCTCGGCCGCCGCGTTCGGGTTTAGCGAACTGGCCGACTTCACCGTCTACACCTGGCTACGGCGACGTCGCATGCTCGTTGCCTACAGCCTCGCCGCGACCGCCGGCCTTGTCGTGGACTCGGTGCTGTTTGTCGTCGTCGCCTTCCACACCTGGCGCTACGTGCCCGGTCAGATAATCGGCAAGGCCGAGATGACCGCCATCGCCCTCGCCGTCATCGCCGCCGTTCGCGGCGTCCGAACACGGAAGGCGGCGGCCTGAAGACCTCCGTCCCGAGACGGCGGAACAGGCCGGAGATGAAGCGCGCTCGGCGTCAATTGGCTCTAGGACATTGCTCATCGGCCCCGTTCACTCACAGGTCCGGTCCCCGGTTCGGTTTCGTCGTTGGCGCCTCGATGATCGTGAACTCGGCTGCGGCCGTGCTTGTCTTCGGCGGCGCCAAGGACGCGTCCGACCTTGCCATGTTCGGTCAGCTCGCCGGCGAGCGTGACGAGGTGACCGTGGTACGCGACGCCGACGGCAACGTCACGTCGACCAGCATGCGCCGGGTACCCGGTCATCGCCGCCTCGCACCTGGCCAGTTTGAAGAACCACCACGCCCTGCTCATCCGGCGCGGCATGCCGGTCGCGCTCGCCCGCACCCCAATCGCTTGGAAGCGTCGCGACGTGCGCCGGGCTGCGGCCGCCGACCGGAAGGCAGTTCGTGCCGCAGAGCGGGTGTCAGTGACTGACCCGCGCCCGGCCGACGCAGACGCGGAGGTGCCGGCATGAACCGGCCAACGCCGGATCCGGCAGTCGTCGCGCTGGCTCGTGATGTCGAGCAGCTGCGCCGAGAGGTGGACCAGCACCGGGCCGAGATCGACCGCGCCCAGGAGACCGGCGACACCGCGCACCGGGTTATTGCTGACCTCGTGGACCGCGTGGCCGCGGTTGCCGACAACCGCCCGGTTGGCGCTGGCAATACCGAGGACGGCCGGCGTGTCGGCGTGGAGTCCTGGCTGGCCGCATCTCGACCCGCAGTTCTGGATGAACTCGTCGGGTGGATGGACCAGGTACTCATCCACTACCCCGGCACCGCCGACGCGCTCGGTCAGTGCTGGTCCTTCCACCCCTGGATCGTCGAGGAGTTGTTAGCGCTCCGCGCCGCTTGGTCCGAGGCATACCAGAGCGACCGAGCGAGCGGATCCAGGGCAGTCGACTGGCACAAGCGCCATCGACCAGGCGTCATGACTCGAGTCGCCCAGGGCACGGCCGGGTGTTCGATCGAGGCCCACGAGCCCGGCGGCCGCCTCGACGTGCCAACCCCGCGCATTTCAGACGCTAATCGCCCCGCTCGTCGCACGTAGGAAGACCCGCCAGTGAGCGCCAACCCAAAATGCCATCACGGTCATGGGATCGGACACGACCAGTCAACGACGTCACCCGAGTTCGTCGCCAGCACCAGCTCACCAGTCAATCGCGCCCTTCCAGCAGCGAGCTGCATCGCCTCTTCCAAAGAATTGTGCCGCTTGGCCGCCCGCTTTACTCCCGGAGCGTACTCGGGCCACTTCCCTCCATCGCGCACAATTCGGCGTATCTTTATGCTCAGCGCCTGACTTCTGACACCCCCAGAGCTTTGGACATACATTATATTCCGAAGTTTAAATGAGGCGAGAATATCGACACACAGGCACACGATTTTAACATTCCGAGAAATCGTAGTAAGATTAGGTATTGGGATATTCGGATTTGCTGAGTGTGCGGCGATATGGCGCAACTCCGCAACCTCCTCGAACACGCGCTTCAGACTACTGTTTCCCGGAAACTGTTGATCAACCAACTGCCAGATTCGCGTCAAATCTGACCACACTTTATTTCTTTCCACGCCAACAAGTGACGCAATTGACTCAATATCCGAAGACTGAACGTTGTATCCCGACCAGCTGAACGCAAGGGCATGCGGGACAAAGATGCCGGTCGAGAGCGATGTGAGAGACTTTCCAACCTCGTCAAGGAGCGCCGACCGTTGCACAACATCTTGGTCGCGCAAACTCCTCGGCAGTACTTCGATCAGTCGATCCTCGTACTGCTTGGTCCCACCCGGCAAACGCGACGGCGGCACTCTGGCGCCAGCTAGCGCAGATACCCACTCTCGCATTCGCGTACGCAAGAAGGATTCAACACAGACGAGGCCATTGACCGCTATTCCTCGAATGAGGTGGTCCTGAATCTCCTGCTCGTTGAACGCTGGCTCACTAAGAGCGTCAATGGCCCGGTCAATTGCTCGAAGGCGCTGCAAGAGGTCGTCAACCGCGGCCATGGTTCACTCCGCCGCGACAACAGTCAGCAGATCGCGAACGAATTCAATCCGTAGCCGAACACGTGACGGTGTGTTCGTTCCAATTCGCACAGCTGCGTCGAAATCGGGATCACCGAAGAGGTCAACCATTGCATCAGTTGCTCTTTTCTTACGCCTCTTCACAATTTCAAGCGTGTCATCAGAGACCAGGGCGCAAGCAACCATTTGTGCGTCATAAACGCCACCTATCATCTGGTCGCGCCAATAACCGGAATCGTAGCGCTTGAATGCCAACGATCCCCAGATGTCCCTGCATGCCGATATCGCCCGAGTAAATCGTTCCCCATACCTTTCGACGTCACGCGGTAGCGCCTCGTAATTCTTCAACATGAAATCGTCTAGGGTAGAACGCAAACTTCCGCTGAAGCTTTGCCAATTGCTCGACAACGCCAGGAAGCGGAGAACATACTCAACGTCCAGCATGGCAGCATATGCGGGCGAAGCCGACGACCGAATTTTCAGCTGCTGGCGGAGAAACTTGTCATTCGCCAGTTCGATGATCATATCATTTAGGGGCCCCGCAAAGGCCACATTACGAACCTCTTGGGCATTGAGCGGCTGCCCGCCAGTGTTAAGTCGAATAAAGACTTCGTACTTCATCCATTCGGGCGTCTGCCGCATCACCGTAACGGCACGCAGGGGACGCATATTAAGGGTGCTCTGCAGAGCGGGCGACAACTCTTCAAAGGACAAGCCATCCAAGTCGGGCAGGAAGACGAGCGACGTAAGCCGGATCTCATTATTCAAGAATTTCGCGATAGCTGTCAGACGCTGTTTGCCATCGATTACTGAGAACTTGCCGCGTCGCTCCTCCGCCAAATACACAGGCGGCACTGGAACGTTCAAAATGAAGGACTCGATTAGGCGGCTCTGCCTGTCCCGTTCCCATCGGTTGCGCCTCTGGAACCGTGGACTCAGATCGAGGGCGCCAGAGCTCGCCAACGCCGAAACGTTCATGAGCGCCATGTCGCTCGATTGAACGACGAGGTCGCCCATATTCCACTCTGCCTCGGCCACCGTGTCCCCTTCATGATCTTGCCCGTAGGTCGTGGAGGGAGCGTATCGCGTATCGACCTTTGCTAGTCAAGCAAACGACAACTTCGCCAGCGCTCAACATCGCCGACTCACGAATAGGAGAGCAACTTGGCCGGCAAACTATGGGCCACGGAGACAGTTGGTCGACAGGGAACCAGGATGCCGCCGAGAGCCTGTCCGCCCACAGTTTCGCTGGCCGATCAAGCCGACCATGACGGAGCGCTCGTTCAGCACTGTGAGTAGTTTGGCGTCCTCGACGCATCTAGTCTTGGGGCAACACTTAACCCCACGCCTCGCCGGCGAGGCAGGCTCCGGGAGCAGCAAGATCCGTCCGAACGCCGCGGCCGTAGGTTGGATCGGGTCGTGCCATCCCCTCCCCTGCCCTAAGGGGATGCCCGACAACCTGCCGGACCGCAAGGGACAGGCCGCTCCGCGGTCGGGCTTCGCCCGATCCCTTGCGCCCCGGCAGAACGCCGGGCATGTCGATGACCAGGCGACGGGACGGCACCCCAGCCCGTACTGTGCGGGGAGGTCCGCACACCCACCCACGCAACTCTCGGTGACTGGCAGCCGGCTCCCCTGCAGGCCGCCAGCGGCCCTCAGGAAACCAGGACCGTGGAGCTATTCGTGGAGCGAACTACAGCCCACCCGCGTCGCCAGAGTCCGTGGAGCCAACCCGACCGCCGCTAAAGTTCAAGGTAGAAGCCACGGTCAATCCGGAGGACCTCACTTCTAATCCTAAGGTCGCAGGTTCGAATCCTGCCGGGCGCACGCATACCGCCAGGTCAGTCGCCGGGCCGCTGACGGACGGTTCCGCCACACTGCCTGTACAGCCATTCGTACAGCCATCAGCCGAACAGATGCTCTGTCACGGCGTCGGCCGAAGCCCGCTCGATCTCGGGGGAGCACGTGCACGTACATGCTGACCTTGGCTCGGAGCGCGTGCCAACTTCGGTCAAGGCACCCCGAAAGCGCGGCGGTTGAAACCAACATGCCTTCGGCGGCCCTCCCCTCTGCCATCGACCAGGCGAAACGGAGCAGACCGTCACCCGGGGCCGCCAGCGTCCGTAAGCCGCTCCCCAGTCCGCGCATCGTGGCGGCCCCGGAGCTGGCCCGCTCCCCGAAGGGCTAGGTTCTGACGCCATGGCGGACAGGGAGCTGGCGGCTCGCAAGCGTCGGGTTCCGAGACCAGTGTGGTGGGCTGCGCTGACACTCGGTGTGCCGTTGGCGTTGCTGGGCGTGCTGTACTCCATGCTGGTAGACACGCGACCAATGGACCCTCGTGAGTATCCCCAACCGAGCAACGTCGTCCGCCTGGCCGACCGCGACTTGGAGAAGAACATCCTGCCGCAATACGGCATCCGGCTGTCGTGCGGCGTCGAGCGCCTGCGGTACGCCGAGGACACGTCGCTGGTCGGGTCCGGAGGCGAGTTGTACCTCCGGTTCACCACCTCCGCGAGCTGCCTCGACACCCTCGTACACAGCCTCGGCATGACCGACGATTCAGCCAGCGAGCCACACGCCGTCATGGGCGACCAGCTTGACTACCACTTCCGGGACGTGCCGGAGAGTTATGGCTGGACCTTCAACCCGACGGCCACCTACTCCGCCTACGACCAAGCCATCGGGGAGCGAAAGCGCATCTACCTGGTAGTCGACCCAAACGGCAAGGACAAGGACATCTACCTGATCGCCGAGACCGACTGATGATCCGGCGCGCCGCGCCACGGAGCCGCGCTGACCGCCGATCTTCAGGGTCGTTTGTGGGCCGTAACTGAGCCGTCAAACAGGTCGCCGACCTGGTCGACGTGGACACGAACACTGCCCGCCGGTACGCCGACGCCGGCCGTTTCAACGCCCCGGTGCCGATGCGCCGGCTCCTGGCACGCGGGGACAGGTGCATCCATCCCGCCAGCGTTGAGCGCGCCCTCGTCGACCTCCAGAGCCCGGACAGCGGCGAGGACGCCAGCACCAACTGACTCCCCTGCTCACCCGTCGCACTCGCGCTCCACATACGGCCGCACGATCCCCGGCTCCTCAGGTCTGAACGCCGGCAGGACCTGGATCTGTTCGGTCGGCCACATCGGCCACTCGGGCGGCTTCCCCGCCGGCATGGCGGACTCGTCCGGCCGCCTTCGTCGCAGTCTCAACCACCGTGGCCATCGCACTGGCATCGCCTCCCTTGAGTGGACAGGGGACGCGGCGCCCGCGACATGCAGGGAGGGAGGGTCTACGAGCGCCGCGCCTAATCCCAAGGTCATGCGTGCGGCGGTCGGATCACAGGATGTCGCTGGTCGCGAACACACCAGCGAACGAGCGAACGAGCGAACGAGCGAACTAAATCGCGTCGCGGAGCTGACGCTCCAGGTCGACCACTCGGTACAGCACGCGTCGCGACTCGGTCGCCTCGGCGACCTGGCGGGCCCCGGCGAGCACCTCGCGGGCGGTGTGCGGGGCATCGGCCTTCACATAGGCGTTGGCGAGGTGGACCCGGTATTCAGCGGCCCAGTCCGAGGCGTGCATCTGCTCGGGCATCCCGTGGTACCCGGTGCACAGGTGCGCCACCGCGCGTTCGGCGTGCCCGCGCTCCCAGCGGTTGAGGTACAGGTGGACCAGGCCGCGCTCCAGCTCCCAGAGCCACGGCTCGCGGTAGTACTGCCAGGGAGGAGTCTCACCGTCCCAGACGTCGACCTGGTCGATGATCCGGTCGGCGGCTTCGAGGAGGCGCTCGGCCTCGATGATGTCGCCGCTGTAGGCGTAGCCGCGGGCGGCCTGGAGGGCGTCGTAGGCGCGCTGGCCGGGGTACACCCTCTCGTCGCGCAGAGCCGCCCGGGCGAGTCCGATGGTGGTTCCGACGTGCAGGTTCAGCCAGGCGACGTGTGCCTGGTACGACAGGACCGTCGCGGTGAGGTCCGGGTCGGCGATCTCGACAGCCCACTCCAGGGCGCGACCGTTCCACACGCGGGCTTCGTCCCACTCTCCCAGGCTCGTGTACAGCCAACCGGCGTACTGGGCCCACTGGCCGGCGACGTACAGAGCCCGGGTTCGGATCGTTCCGCGGGCACTGCGGGCCATGGCGAGGATCGTGTCGAGCTGTGGCAGGACCGGGCCGATGACGGCTGCCGCGCCGACGCTGTCCTCGAGGTAGCGCTGGGCGTTGAGGATGCGGGAGAGCGCATCGAGGGTGGTGTCGCTGATGCGGTGCGGGAACACGGCCGCGTCCGCGAGGTGGTCGCGGTCGCCGGCGAGAGTGGCGACACCGACGAGGTTGGCGAGCTGGCCACCGGCGTTGAGGGCCTGGTCGATCTTCCGGGCCATGTCTTCGCTCGGCATCTTGCGGCCGTTGATGATCTCGCTCAGGTATGAACGCTGCATCGGCACCTTGGCTGCGAGAGTCTTCGCGCTGATGTCGGCGCCCTTCATCAGCGTGACGAGCCGGTCACGGAACCGGGGGTCGATGACGTGCGGCATCCATGCCTCCCAGGGGCAACTGGGCGGGCCACGCTACCCCCGCGGCCCCGGTGTCAGGGTACGCTGACAGGCGAATGATCCACAGTGGAACAGCCGACGGTGACAGACCATAGGAATCGCCTCACCGGCGCTGTGACCACAAACGTCGGCCAGGTTTTGTCGGACCGGTGTGATGAGGTGTGGTCCATGCCTCGGCGTCGAGATCCGGCTGCGGGTCGGGTGGTGTATCGCACCGCCGGGATCGGGCTGCGGGTCACGCCGTGGCGCAGCACCTGCACGACCTCGCGCGACTGCGCCGCGTCCGCGACCGGCCCGACCGGGAGTACGCGCAGCCGCTGGACGTCGAGGTGCCCGCGTGCGGCGCGTACATGTCAGCCGGCCGCTTCAGCCGCAACTCCGGCGCGCCTACGACGAGTCGCCGTACGGCTACCTCATGACACGGCGCATCGAGCGCGCGACGGCGGGGATCCCGTCGTCCGTCGCGAAACAGCTGACCGGACCGATCAGGATTCGAGAAGCGCTGACTCCCGAGCCGCAGCTAGCGTGATCGTCATGGACATCGCCGTTCACGCGAGCTTCCTCTCGCACGACGACCAGGACGGGTCTCTGGCCTTCCATCGCGGCCACCCGGAGGCGATCTTCTCTCCCGCGCTGGGCCCGGTTGAGACGAACGGCCAACTGCCCGGTGAACACGAACGGCCAACGGCGAAATCCCCATCCGGGACGATCGGGCTGTCGATTTCCGAACTTCCCATTTGTCTCCGAGCCAGACAATCCCGACCAGACCCACGACTTCAGGAGTGACCATGACCGACTCTTCCACCCAGGGAATCAAGACCGTGCTGCATCCCGTTTCCGACCTGGAGACGGCCAAGAAGGTGTACACCGCCCTGCTCGGCGTACCGCCGCAGCACGACGATTCCTACTATGTCGGCTTCGAGGCCGCGGGCCAGCACATCGGGCTGGTGCCGGGCGGTGGACCGCAGGGCATGACCGCACCGGTGGCCTACTGGCACGTGCCGGACATCGAGGCGAAGCTGGCCGAGGTGACCGCCGCGGGTGCCACCGTGAAGGACCCCGTCCGCGACGTCGGTGGCGGCCGTTTGGTGGCCAGCATCACCGACCCCGATGGCAACGTCCTCGGGCTGCTTCAGGACCGGTGAGTGCGACCCCGGCCCCCGCGCCCAGCGGCGGCTGGTCTGCGGCTCGGCGTGGCGTCAGGCACGCCGAGCCGTTCGGCTGGGCTGGGCCGCACCCGCGACGTGTCCACGATCGAGGCTTCGACCCGCGTGCGCTGGCAACCCCGGACCGCTGGTTCCGGATCTCCCCGCGCCGCACCCGGGCCGGGCGCGAGGTGAACGAACGGCCCGATCGTGAGCTGATGCGCGACGGCCACTGGTCGGTCTGACGCCTCGGCGGGCACGCCGCGTGGCCGGGGCCAGCCGCTCGACAAACCGAAGCGAGAAGAACCGGCCGAAGCGAAGAAGAACAGGCCGAAGCTAAGAAGAACCAAATGTACCGCTCGAAGCTGGTCAGATCGAGCCAGGCGACGCCGATGGGGACCGCGAAGGCGGCCCCGTCCAACAGATGGAGACACGATGAGCATGGCCACGAGTACGGACGCGCAGTCGCCTGCGCTGCACGTTGCCGACAGCCACGATCTGATCCGCGTGCACGGCGCGCGCGAGAACAATCTCAAGGACGTCAGCGTCGAGATCCCTAAGCGCCGGCTTACGGTGTTCACCGGCGTCTCCGGCTCGGGCAAGAGCTCTCTGGTGTTCGGCACGATCGCCGCGGAGTCGCAGCGACTGATCAACGAGACTTACAGCGCCTTCGTGCAGGGCTTCATGCCGACGCTGGCGCGGCCCGAGGTCGACGTGCTCGAAGGGCTGACGACTGCGATCATCGTCGACCAGGAGCGGATGGGCGGAAACCCCCGCTCCACGGTCGGCACCGCGACCGACGCCAACGCGATGCTGCGTATTCTCTTCAGCCGGCTCGGGCAGCCGCACATCGGCCCACCCAACGCGTTCTCCTTCAACGTGCCCTCGGTCCGAGCGAGCGGTGCGATCACCATCGAGCGCGGTGCCGGCAAGGCCCGGGCGCAGAAGGCCACCTTCACCCGCCTCGGCGGCATGTGTCCGCGCTGTGAGGGCATGGGCAGCGTGAACGACTTCGACCTGTCCGCGCTGTACGACGACAGCAAGTCGCTCAACGAAGGTGCGCTCACGATCCCTGGGTACAGCATGGACGGCTGGTACGGCCGCATCTTCCGAGGCTGCGGCTTCTTCGACCCGGACAAGCCAATCCGCAAGTACACCAAGAAGGAACTGCACGACCTTCTCTACAAGGAGCCGACCAAGATCAAGGTCGAGGGGATCAACCTCACGTACGAGGGCTTGGTCCCGAAGATCCGGAACTCGATGCTCTCCAAGGACACGGAGGCGATGCAGCCACACATCCGCGCCTTCGTGGAGCGGGCCGTCACCTTCACCGTCTGCCCCGAGTGCGACGGCACCCGGCTCAGCGACGCCGCCCGGTCGTCGCGGATCAAGGGCATCAACATCGCCGACGCGTGCGCAATGCAGATCAGCGACCTTGCTGACTGGGTGCGCGGTCTCGACGAACCATCGGTCGCACCGCTGCTCGCCGCGCTGCAGCACAGCCTCGAGTCGTTCGTGGAGATCGGCCTGGGCTACCTCTCGCTCGACCGGCCGACGGGCACGCTGTCGGGCGGCGAGGCACAGCGAACCAAGATGATCCGCCATCTCGGGTCGTCGCTCACCGATGTCACCTATGTCTTCGACGAGCCCACCATCGGTCTGCACCCCCATGACATCCAGCGGATGAACGACCTGCTGCTACGGCTGCGGGACAAGGGCAACACGGTGCTCGTCGTGGAGCACAAGCCAGAGGCGATCGCGATCGCTGACCACGTCGTCGACCTCGGCCCCGGCGCCGGTACCGGCGGTGGGGAGGTGGTCTTCGAGGGCACCGTCGACGGGCTGCGGGCCAGCGGCACGCTCACCGGGCGGCACCTGGACGACCGGGCCTCCTTGAAGCCGTCGGTGCGTACGCCGTCGGGAGTGCTCGAGGTACGCGGCGCCAGCACCCACAACCTGCGGGACGTCGACGTCGACATCCCGCTCGGCGTGCTCGTCGCGGTCACGGGGGTGGCGGGCTCGGGCAAGAGCTCGTTGATCCACGGCTCGGTCTCCGGGCGGGACGGGGTGGTGTCGGTCGACCAGACCCCAATCCGTGGCTCGCGGCGGAGCAACCCGGCGACGTACACGGGGCTGCTCGACCCGATCCGCAAGGCGTTCGCGAAGGCCAACGGCGTGAAGCCGGCGCTGTTCAGCGCGAACTCCGAGGGGGCGTGCCCCACCTGCAACGGCGCCGGGGTGATCTACACCGACCTGGCGATGATGGCCGGCGTCGCGACCACCTGCGAGGAGTGCGGGGGGAAGCGGTTCCAGGCCTCGGTGCTGGAGTACACCCTCGGCGGCCGTGACATCAGCGAGGTGCTCGCGATGTCGGTGACCGAGGCCGTGGAGTTCTTCGGTGCCGGTGAGGCGCGTACGCCGGCAGCAGCCGCCATCCTCGGTCGGCTCGCCGACGTCGGGCTCGGCTACCTCACGCTCGGCCAACCACTCACGACACTGTCCGGTGGCGAGCGGCAGCGGCTCAAGCTGGCCACCCACATGGCCGCCAACGGCGCCGTCTACGTCCTCGACGAGCCGACCGCCGGCCTCCACCTCGCCGACGTCGAGCAGCTCCTCGGCCTGCTCGACCGGCTCGTCGACGCCGGCAAGTCGGTCATCGTCATCGAGCACCACCAGGCGGTCATGGCGCACGCCGACTGGATCATCGACCTCGGCCCCGGCGCCGGCCACGACGGGGGTCGGATCGTCTTCGAGGGCACACCCGCCGACCTCGTCGCCGCCCGCTCCACCCTCACCGGCGAGCACCTCGCGACCTACGTCGGCACCTGACCGCCACGGTCCCGTAGTACGTCACGACCGCGTAGGACGTCACGACCGCGTAGGACGTCACGACCGCGTAGGACGTCACGACGTTGCCGGCCGCCGCGCTGCGGCCGGCAACGTTTGTGGGGCGCGTTCACCACCCGTCCACCGGCGACCGCCGCACGGTACCGGCGACCGCCGCAGGGCACCGGCGTCCGCCGCGTATCAGGCGCCGTCCCGGCCGAGCGCCTGTCCCACTCAGCTTTCGCTGGCCGCCGCCATCGGTTGGGCCGCGTGTCCCGGAGTCTTCCGCTGCGGCGGTACGGACACCGTCGGCCCCTCCGAGGCCTGCTGCTCCGGCGGCGCCGGCTCGTCCGAGGCCTCGGCGTCAGGCTCGTCGAGTTCGCCGGTCACCTGCGGCTGGTCGACCCACAGCGCACGCAACTGACCCTGCATGAAGGTTGTCAGCCGCGCCCGGTACTCACGGTCGAACCGTTCCAGAGCTTCGATCTGCTCCTGCAGCGCCTCACGCCGGGTGGCCAGGCTGCCCACCACGTCGTCGTAGCGCCGCTGGGCCTGCTGCTTCAGCTCCTCGGCGTTCCGCTCGGCGTGGGCCACGATCGTCTCCTCTTGCGTCCGCGCCTTCGCCACGATGACGTCGGCGTTCCGCCGCGCCTCCTCCACGCGCGCCTGGGCCTCCCGCGCCGCGCGTTCGGCCGCCGCCCGCGCCTCGGCGAGCACCTTGTCCGCCTCGCGCCGCATGTTCTCGGCGTGCGCTGCGGCGTCGCGGGCGATCTGCTCCGCGGCCGCCATCGCATCCGAGCGGATCTTGTCCGCTTGCCGGTGCGCGTTCCGGACATGCTCGTCGGCCGTACGCTGAGCCATCGTCAGCACCTGCAGAGCCTGGCTCGGCAGGCCGGGCTCCGGCGCGGCCAGTGGAGGCTCGGCACCGGCGATGTCCGGGGTCGGCATCCCGTTGAGCATCACTTTGACCCGCTCCGTCATCCGGTTGTCAGTCACGGAAGGCCTCCGTAGGTTCGAGCTCACACGCGCGGCTTCATGTCGATGGGACGTCGGTCGATCGAGCCGACGTCCGGTGTTTCGTCGTCAGCCCCGCGTCGCAGCGGGGACACCGGCCAGGATTGGCGGCATGTTACCAAGCTGACCAGGAGAAACTCGATATCGAATTTCGGTGATGAAACGACTACAGTGTCCCGACCGCTCGCCGGGAAGCGCCGCCAACGCCACCAGCGCCGCCACCGCCGACGGAACCGGCGAAAACAACGAAGCCGACGAAGCCGACGACACTGACGAACTCAGCGCCCGAACCCCGGCAGCACCAGGACCGCTTCCTCGTCCCCGGAGCGGAGCAGCCCCAGGATCGCCGCCGCGACCTCCTCCGCGCTCTGGGCGGGCGGCCGGCCCGAGCCGTTCGCCAACCGGCCGGCGCGCAGGACGTCGTGGAACTCCGTCGCCGTGATGAACGGATAGACGGTCGACACGACGATGCCGTCGTCGGCGAGCTCCTGACGGGCGACCGCGGAGAGCATGTTGAGCCCGGCTTTCGTCGCCGCGTAGGCGCCGACGCCGGGCAGTACCCCGCGGGTGGTCCCCGAACTCACGTTGACGATGCTGCCGCCGCCCTCCGCCCGCATCACCGGGATCACCGCCTGCATGACGACGAGCGGGGCGACCACATTGAGCTCGATGATCGCGCGGAAGTCGTCGGCCGCCACCTGCTCCAACGGCAGGTGCAGGCCCTGGCCGGCGTTGTTGACCAGGACATCGATCCGGCCGTACGCGTCGAGGCCGGCCCGTACGGCGCGGCGTACCTGGTCGGGGTCGGTCACGTCGGTCGTCACGGCGACGGCGTCGGGCAGTTCCTTCGCGAGCGCCTCGATCCGGTCGGTGCGGCGGGCGGCGAGCACCAGCCGGGCGCCCGCCTCGGCGGCCAGCCGGGCCGTGGCCGCGCCGATGCCGGAGGAGGCTCCGGTGACCAGGACGACCTTGCCGGCGATCTCCATCATGGCTCCCTTCCGCGCCTCCCAGTATTGGTCACCCACCGGGACCGTGAACCACCGGCGGCCGGTTCACGTACTTGTCAGGTTGTGACTCGGTGCCCCCTGGGGAGGAGCTGTGGACATGCCGATCGCTGGAGGCCCGTCCGACCGTACGCGGATGTTGCGGCGCTGGGTGGCGCGCGGCGTCATCCTCGTCTACTTCTTCCTGTTGGTCTCGGTCGGGTTGATCGTGACGGGCAAGGAACGGTACTTCCTCACACACGGCACGTTGGGCGTCGTGATCGCGGTCGCGTTCGTGCCGTTGACCGCAGGGTTCGTGGCGGCGGCGAAGGTGCTGGGCGCGGGTGACCGGGGACGATCGGGGCACCTGACCGTCTCGGCGACGGCGCTGCTGCTGCTCGGCGTACTGATCATCGCCGCAGACGTTGTCATGGGCGGCTAGAGCGGCTAGACGAGCGGTCGGACAACCGGATCAGTTCTCGACCGGGGCCGAAGCGTAGGGGCGCTGCGCCTTCTCGGCGTACAGTCTGGCGTCCGCGCGGGCGTACAAGGTGTCGAAGTCGTGGCCGTCGCGCCACAGGGTGGCGGCACCGATGCTGACGGACGCCCGTACGTTCAGCGCGGCGCGCAGCCGCGCGGTGACGGTATCGGCATCGCCTCCGACGACCAGGACGACGAACTCGTCGCCGCCGAGTCGGCCGACGACGTCGTCGTCGGGGCGGACGCCGTCGCGTAGAGTCCGCCCGACCCAGCGGAGCAGTTCGTCGCCGGCCGCATGGCCCCCGGAGTCATTGGTCTGTTTGAACCCGTCGAGGTCGAGGATGAGCAGGGTGACGTGGCGACCGGAGCTGCGGGCGGCCGTGAGCTCGGCGGTGAACCGCTCCTCGAAGCCCCGCCGGTTGAGGCAGCCGGTCAGCGGGTCGATCCGGGAGAGCTGGTCGACCAACGCGCGTTGGCGGGCTGCCGACCATCCCTGCAGCGCGCAGGCGAGGGAGGCGGCGACCGCACCGGCGAGGTGGGTAGCCGCGTACCAGCCGCTGGAGGTCCCCGCGAAGACCGCGATGCCGAGGTACAGCAGCGACGCGGCGGTCAGCGCCGGCAGGACCGCGCGGGCCCGCGTACCGAGGGCGAGCAGCGGCATCGCCATGAGCAGCCCGACACCGGTCGGCGCGCTCACCCCGCCGTCCAGAATGGCGACGCTGGCCATGATGGCGAAGAGGACCACCGCGGCCAGGTTGATCACCATGCGGGCGGCCGGGGACCGGCTGAGCCAGCCGGTCATCGCGATGATCCCCAGCCCGACCATGCCGCCGAACACGCTGAGCAGCGCCATGCCGAGCCGGTGCGGGTGGTGAGTGGCGAAGAACGCCACGTACTGCAGGCCGATGACGCCCATCATGACCGCCATCCGGCCGGTGTCGGCGATGGAGTGCCGGCGCCGTTCCCCGGGTGCGACGGGCGCCGGGACGCGGCGCTCCACCGGTACGCGGGCGGCCGCCACCTGGTCGGCCGACGGGGCGCGTCGGTCGGGCCGGGCCTTGTCCGCGTAGAGCCGCTCGTCGGCGATCCGCTTGACCTCCTCCATCGTGTACGCGTCGGCGGGGAAGCTGGCGTGGCCGAAGCTGGCCGTGGCGGCTACCTGCATCGCGTCACGCAGCCGCTCGACGACGGCGGCCGCGGCGTCCGGTCCGGTGTCGCCGACGATGACGGCGAACTCGTCGCCGCCCAGCCGGCCGACCGCGCCCGGCGCGCGCAGCGCGTCGGTCAGGGTACGACCGGCCCAGGACAGCAGCCGGTCGCCGGTCCGGTGGCCGTACGTGTCGTTGACGTCTTTGAACCGGTCCAGGTCCACCAGCACCAGGGTCATGGGGGTGCCCGCGGCGAGCTTCCGTTCCAGCCGCTGGTCGAAGCCGCGACGGTTGAGGCAGCCGGTCAGCGGGTCGATCCGGGACAGCTCGACGAGGCGGCGCCGTAGCCGCGCGACGAGGCCGGCGTGCCAAAGGCACAGGTACCCGGTGCCGAGGAAGCCGAGCACGTGGGCGACGGCGTATCCGGCGGGCGCCGGATCGCCGAACTGTACGACGCTCCAGTAGGCCGCCAGGCTCAGTGCCGCCACCCCGGCGTAGAGCCGAGGCGGTACCAGGATCGCGAAGAACACCAGCGAGAACGGGATCAGGTCGCCGAGCGGGCTGGCGATTCCGCCGTCGAGCAGCCCGAGCAGGGCGGAGCTGGCAAGGTTGGCTACGACGCCGGACAGCTGGATCGGCACTCTCAACCGGGACCGGGCGATCGTCTTCGCCTGCCACCAGCCGAGCGCAGCGACGGCCAGCATGGCGGCGAGCACGGCGAGCATCGTCGGCCGGTGCGGCTGCCCTAGGGTTCCCAGGACGTACCCGAGCGCGATGACAGGGCCGACTGCCGAGTAGACGTTGCTGACACGGATCGCCCGCACCTGCCGCGACAGCGGGTCAGGCGGGGTGACGGTCGGGTCAGCAGGGGTCATGGCGTTCGCTCGGAGGTCCTCTCACGCGGATGGCGGTCAGCCGTCGCTTCCCCCATCGACCGGGACCGCCGAATTCTGAGGGATGCATACGGTGGTAAGCCAGGGTCGGACTCCCTGTGCAAGCACTAAGAGCAACGTCTTGACTACACAGAGTAGACGGAATATATTTTCAACCTCCGCTTCGTCACCGTGGGTGACGGTATCGGCGATACGGCCTCAGACGGCACGCGGCCACATAGGTCACGCACGGCCGCACACGCGGCACACGGCCGCACACCACACAGGGCCGCACACCACACAGGGCCGCACACCACAGGGCCACACACCACAGGGCCACACACCACACAGGGCCGCACACCACAGGGCCACACCGGCGACAGACGGCCTATCTGCCAACGACACCCCGCACTCGAGGGCGGTGATGCCACCATGTCGATCTTCGGCTGGGATTGACGCATCCGACTACGACTGGGACCGCGGCCCGATGGACGTCGACGCCGCGGTCCGGGACGGGATCACGTTCTTCACCCACAAGGCCACCGAGGGCACCACGATCCGGCACGTCCACTACGGCGAGGCGCTCAACCGGGCGCGCGCCGCCGGAATGCCGCTGATGGGCGCGTACATGGTCGTGCGCACGCCCGGCAACAACGGCCACGGCGCCGTGCCGGCGCAGGTCGACTACGCCCTCGCGTACCTGGACTCACAGACCCCGTGGTGGCGTACCACCCCCGAATTCTTCATCCAGGTCGACACGGAGCACTGGGGATACGACGACGTCGCGCCACAGTACGGCGTCACCGCCTGCTCCCTCCTGCGCGCCCGGACCGGCAAGTGGGTGGTCCTCTACGCCCCGCGCTGGGCCTACGGCGACGGCATTCCCGGTAACGATCCACTGTGGGCGTCGTCCTACGGCGCCAATCCGGCAGTGCCGTACCGGCAGGCGTATCCGGGTGACGGCTCGTCCGGCTGGGCGTCCTACAGCGGCCGCACACCCACGATCCTGCAGTACGGCAGCCGGCTCACGATCGGAACGCAGCCGTACTGCGACGCCGACGCGTTCCGCGGCACCGTCGCCCAGATGCGCGCACTCATCACGGGAGTAGACATGGACGCAGTGCAGAACTACCGCCTCAAGCTCCTGTTCGAAAACTGGGACCCCACCAGGGACCAGTGGGTCGCGGCGGGTGGAGACCCCGCGGTGTGGGATGCGGCCAACGCCGCCGGCGGCGCCCGTAACGGCGTCAAGCAGACGTTCAACTCCTTCAACGACTCGTTCGACACGCTGAACGGGAAGGTCGACGCGCTCGACAGCGCCGTTCACGCGATCGGCGCACCCACCCAGGACCAGGTGAACACGGCCGTCCTCAACGCGATGCTCGATCCGCGGGTACAGCAGGGAATCGGCGACGCCATCGCGTCGCATCTGCACGTGAGCTGACCGTACGGGCCCGTTGGGTCAGCACGACACAGACCAGAACGAGCAGTGCGATCCCGACGGACCCGGCTGAGATCCGTTCCCGCAGCAGCAGGGCGGACCAGCCGAGAGTCAACACCGGCTGGGCGAGCTGCAGTTGGCCGACGCGGGCGACCCCGCCACGGGCCAGCCCGGCGTACCACGCGAAGAATCCGAGGAACATCGACACGACGGTCACGTACCCGAAACCGAGCCATCCGGTGGCGTCGGCGTGCGGGCGGTGCGCGAGGACGGAGACGACGGTCACCGGCACGGTCGCGGGCAGCGACGCGACCAGCGCCCAGCAGATGGTACGGGCGCCGCCCAGGTCGCGGGCCAGCGCGCCGCCCTCGGCGTACCCGAGGCCGCAGAGCGCGACGGCGGCGAGCAGGAACACGTCGGCCAGTGAGACGGCGCCGGACACGCCGCCGCTGAGCGCGAGGAACGCGAGCACCGCCAGCAGGCCGGCGATGCTGGTGGCCCAGAACGTACGGGGTGGACGCTCGCCGCCGCGGACCACGGCGAACACGGCGGTGACCGCGGGTAGCACGCTGATGACGACGGCCCCGTGTGCGGCGGTCCGGGTGAGCAGGGCCAGCGACGTGAACAGCGGGAACCCGACCACCACTCCGGCGGCGACGCCGGCGATCCGCCGCCACTGCGCCGCGGTCGGGCGCGGGGCCCGGGTCAGGCGCAGGTAGCCCCAGGCCAGCAGGCCGGCGCCGGCCGCCCGGCCGAAGGCGACGAACCACGGGTCGAGCCCGGCGACGGCGGCCCGGGTGGCTGGCAGCGACAGGCTGAAGGCGAGGACCCCGATGGCGCCGAACGCGATACCCGTTACCCGACCCGGCTCGGTAGCGTTACTGTGCTCTCTCATGGATCACGATAACGCATCCGCTCGCGTTATCCGAGAACTCCGGGTGCTCGCGGCCGCGGCGGAGCCGGGCGCGCGGCTGCCCTCGGTACGCGAGCTGACCGCCCGGCACCACGCGTCGCCGGTCACCGTGGCCCGGGCGATCCGCACCCTGGCCGCCCAAGGGCTGCTCGAGGCGCGCCCGGGCCTGGGCACGTTCGTCGCCCGCCGCTCGGCAGACCGGCCGGACGCCGACCTGTCGTGGCAGGCGGTGGCCCTGCGCCCCAGGCCGGCCGGGGAGGAGGCGATGCAGGCGCTGCTGGCGGTGCCCCGGCCCGGCGCGATCCCGCTGTCCGGCGGCTATCTCGACGAGGACCTGCAGCCGGCGGCGGCGCTCGGCGCGGCCCTCGCCCGCGCCGCCCGGCACCCCACCGCGTGGCAGCGCGGCCCCGTCGAGGGCCGCGCGGACCTGCGCGCGTGGTTCGCCCGCGAGGCCGGTGGCGGGCTGCGGGCCGAGGACATGGTGATCTGCCCCGGCGGCCAGGCCGCCCTTGCCACCGCGTTCCGCGCGCTCGCCGCGCCGGGCGACACGGTGCTGGTCGAGTCCCCGACCTACCTCGGTGCTCTGGCGGCCGCCCGCGCGGCCGGGCTCACCGTCGTCGGCGTGCCCGCCGACGCCGACGGCGTACGGCCGGACCTGCTCGCGACCGCGCTCCGCAACACCGGCGCCCGCCTGTTCTACTGCCAGCCGCTGTACGCCAACCCGCACGGCGCCGTGCTCGCCGCCGACCGTCGCGCGGCGGTGGCCGACGCCGTCCACGCCGCAGGAGCGTTCCTGCTGGAAGACGACTACGCCCGTGACCTCGCGATCGACGGCGACCCGCCGGCCCCGCTGGCCGCCGACGACCCGTACGGCCACGTCGTGTACCTGCGGTCGCTGACCAAGTCGGCCGCGCCGGGGCTGCGGGTCGCGGCGATCGGCGCGCGCGGGGCGGCCGGCGCGCGACTGCGCGCGGCCCGCGTACTCGACGATTTTTTCGTAGCCGGCCCCCTGCAGCAGGCGGCGCTGGACTTCGTGACCGCACCCGCCTGGTCCCGGCACCGGCGGGCGCTCCGCGCGGCCCTGCGCCAGCGGCGGGACGCGCTGCTCGCCGCTCTGCACCGGCACCTGCCGGCCCTCGTGCCGGCCGCCGCGCCGCGCGGCGGGCTGCACCTGTGGGTCCGCCTGCCCGATGGCCTCGACGACGTCGAACTGACCGTGGCGGCGGCGGGCGAGCGGGTGGTCGTGTTCCCGGGCCGCCCGTGGTTCGCCGCCGAGCCCCCGGCGCCGCACCTGCGCCTGACGTTCGCCGCCGCACCGCCCGAGATCCTCGACGAGGGCGTCCGCCGGCTCGCCCGGGCGGTCGAAGCGCTCAGCTGACAGCCGCCACGATCCAGTCGGCGGTGTCGGGCAGCCAGGCCCAGCGCGCATTCCCGACCAGGTGTTCGCCCTCCTCGACGAGCAGGTACTCGCCGCGTGGGGCCTCGCGGGCGATCCGCGCGCCGCCCGCGACCCCCGGGATGACGTCGCGGCCGCCGTCGACGACGCGCAGGGGCTGCCGGATCCGCGCGGCCACCCCGTCCAGCCGGACCCGGTCGGCGAACGCGCGGGCGGCGTCGCGACTGCCGGTACGCAGGGCGAGGGTCTCGGTCACGAACGGCGGCAGGTCGTCGAAGGACAGCGCGTACGGGCAGCTGACGATGACACCCGCCCGGACGCGCGGGAGGTGGGCCAGCGTGACGGCGCCGTAGAAGCCGCCGAGACTGAGCGCGATCGCGCCGAGTCGGCTCAGGTCGAGGTCGGCGCGCCCGTCGAGCGCGTCGATCGCGGCGGCGGCGACCTCGTGGAAGTCCGGTTCCGGCGCGCAGGCCACGGCGAGCTCACCCTGGCCGGGGCCGTCCAGCGCGTAGGTCGCCATACCACGCCGGAGCAGGGCCTCGGCGATGGAGTGGAACTCGACCTTGCTGGAGTCCATTCCGGCGATCACGAGGACGACCGGCGGGCGTTCGACGCCGGCCGGGCGCCGCAGGACGGCGCGGAAGCGGGCTCCACCGATGTGCTCGGCCGCCGGGTCGAGCAGGCCGAGGGCCCGGCACATCGCGCCGGCGGCCCGTTCGTGCGCCCGTGCCACGGCGGTGGGCAGGATCGTGGCGAAGTGGAACCACAGCGCCGCGTCGCGGTACGCCTCGCCGGCCGTGACGAGCCGGCCGGCGGCCTCGGCGCGCTCGCCGCGCGCCAGGTGCCCGGCCGCGGTCGCCGCGAACGCTTCGGGCCACTCCCGCAGCGAGGCCAGGCGGGACGTCACGGCGTCGTACTGCGCCGGGTCGACGCCGGCCGAGACCACCCTGGACCGGGCGCCGGCGATCTGAGCCGGCAGGATGCCCGGAGTGTCGAAGAAGGACATCAGCTCTCCTCTATTTTTGGCTGGTCCTACTATCTCGAAACCGGCAAGGGTTCCGGCGGGGGCATCGGGCGCGGGAGCCTGGAGGTATGTCCACGCCGACGGTTGACCTCCGCCTCCTCGCCGACCCCGCCCTGCGCGCCGACCCGTACCCGCTGCTGCGCCAGCTCCGCGCGGCCTCCCCGCTGTCGCTGATGGACGGGATGCTCGTGGTGGCCGCCCGGCACCGCGACTGCGCGGCCCTCCTCCGCCACCCCAACGCCAGCTCCGAGCGGGCCCGTTCGGAGCTCGTCCCGGCCGGCCTGCCCAGAGGCGCGCTGTCGTTCCTGTCGCTGGACCCGCCCGATCACACGCGGCTGCGCCGGCTGGTGTCCTCGGCGTTCACCCCACGGGTCGTCGCGGGGCTGCGGCCGCGGATCACCGAGGTGGTGGACGCGCTGTTCGCCCGGATCGCCGAGCAGGGGCGCGCGGACATCGTCGCCGACCTGGCGTACCCGCTGCCGGTGCAGATCATCAGCGAGCTGCTCGGCGTACCCGCCGACGACCACGAGCAGTTCCGCGTCTGGTCGGCGCGGCTCGCCCGCTCGCTCGACCCGCAGTTCGCCGACCCCGACCAGCAGCGCCTGGACGCGGCCGCGCAGGCGCGCGAGGAGTTCGAGCGATACTTCGGCCGCCTGATCGCGCAGCGCCGGGCGCACCCGGCCGACGACCTGCTGTCGCTGCTGGTGCACGCCGAGTCCGAAGGCGACCAGCTCACCGAGGAGGAACTGCTGGCCACGTGCGTGCTGCTGCTGGTCGCCGGGCACGAGACGACGGCCAACCTGATCGCCAACGCGGTACTGGCGCTGCTGCGCCAACCCGACCAGCTCGCCGCCCTGCGGGCCCGCCCGGCGCTCGTCGAGCCCTGCGTCGAGGAGACGCTGCGCTTCGACCCGCCGGTACAGCTGACCACCCGCATCGCGCGCGGCCCGCTGCCGGTCGGCGACACCGAGGTACCCGACGGCGGGATCGCCGTGCTGCTCATCGCGGCGGCCAACCGGGACCCGGAGGTGTTCGACGACCCGGACCGCTTCGACATCACCCGCGGCGGGACGGGCCACCTCGCCTTCGCCGCCGGCATCCACTTCTGCCTGGGCGCGGGGCTCGCCCGGCTGGAGTCGGCGGTCGCGCTGGACGCGTTCGCGCAGCGGGTCGTGGCGCCCCGGCTGGCGACGCCGACGGTGGCGTACAAGGAGAACTTCAACCTGCGCGGACCGGCCCGGCTGGAGGTCGAGTTCGACGCCGTCACAGCTGCCTAGGTTTACCGACGTCGAGGGGGCGGGCACACATAGACCGCCCCCTCAACGATGGAGACCGACAGCATGAGCGAGCACTGGTACAAGGAGGCGGTCATCTACTGTCTCGATGTCGAGACGTTCGCCGACTCCGACGGCGACGGCGTGGGTGACCTCCGTGGCCTGATCGGCCGGCTGGACTACCTGGCGCGCCTCGGCGTCACATGCCTGTGGCTCAACCCGATCCACCCCTCCCCCGGCCGCGACGACGGGTACGACATCACCGACTTCTACACCGTCAATCCCCGGATCGGCAGCCTCGGCGACTTCGCCGAGCTGCTGCACCAGGCGTCCAACCGGGGCATCCGGGTCATGATCGACCTGGTCGTCAACCACACCTCCGACGAGCACCCGTGGTTCCAGTCGGCCCGGTCGTCGCCGGACTCGCCGTACCGCGACTGGTACGTGTGGTCGCCGACCGAGCCGCCGGACCGGTTCCAGGGCCTGGTCTTCCCGGGCGAGCAGCGCGAGACGTGGTCGTACGACGAGACCGCGAAGGCCTGGTACTACCACCGCTTCTACGACTTCCCGCCCGACCTCAACTACCGCAACCCGCAGGTGCGCGACGAGATCAAAAAGATCATGGGGTTCTGGCTGCAGCTCGGCGTCGCCGGTTTCCGCATGGACGCCGTGCCGTTCATCATCGAGCTGACCGAGCCGGGCAAGGAACCCTGCCCGATGGACTTCGAGTTCGTCACCGAGCTTCGCCAGCACGCCCAGTGGCGCCGCGGCGACGCCGTACTGCTCGCCGAAGCCAACGTGGAGCCCGACCAGCTCGTCAACTACTTCGCCGACGCCGGCGGCTCCAACAACCGGCTGCACATGCTGTTCGACTTCATGCTCAACGGCCGCCTCATGCTGGCGCTGGCCCGCCGGGATCCCGAGCCCATCATCGAGGCGCTGCGGGAAACCCCCAAGCTGCCGTTCGGCGGGCAGTGGGCGACGTTCCTGCGCAACCACGACGAGATCGACCTGTCCCGGCTGACCGCCGAACAACGCGCGGACGTTTTCGCCGCGTTCGGCCCGGACGAGAACATGCGACTGTACGACCGGGGTATCCGCCGCCGCCTGGCCCCGATGCTCGGCAACGACCGGCGCCGGCTGGAGCTCGCCTACTCGCTGCAGTTCACCCTGCGCGGCACCCCGGTGCTGCGCTACGGCGAGGAGATCGGCATGGGTGACGACCTGTCGCTGCCGGGCCGCGACTCGATCCGTACGCCGATGCAGTGGTCACCGTCGGCCGGCGGCGGGTTCTCCGGCGCCGAGAAGCCGATCCGCCCCGTGATCGCAGACGGTGAATTCGGGTACGAGAAGGTCAACGTCACCGCTCAACGCCACGACCCGGACTCGCTGCTCGCCTGGTTCGAGCGCATGATCCGCACACTCCGGGAAAGTCCCGAGGTCAGCGCCGGATCGTGCACCCACATCGACCGCAAGCTGCCGCCGGGGGTGCTGGCGCACCGGGCCGACGGGAGCACCGGCACCATGCTGTTCCTGCACAACCTCGGCACCGAGGACGCCCGGGTCGACCTCGGCGACCTGTACGCCGAGGCCGACGACCCCAACCAGGTCTTCGGCGACCGCGACTACGGTCCGGTGGGCCGGCTGGACGCGCTGGACCTCGCCGGCAACGGCTACCGGTGGATCCGCCTGTGCCGCAATCCCGGCGCGTGAGCATCGCAAAAATGGAGCGGCACAGAAGCAGCGTCGCAAAAGGACGGAGGATGCCCCTCGACGAGGCACCCTCCGTTCGGTTCGGACCTAGTAGACGCTGACTCCGTACGCGCTGAGCGCCGCGGTCACGGGCTGGAAGAACGTGGTGCCGCCGGAGGTGCAGTTGCCGCTGCCGCCGGAGGTGAGCCCGAGCGCCGTGCTGCCGGCGTAGAGCGATCCACCGCTGTCGCCGCCCTCGGCGCAGACCGTCGTCTGGATCAGTCCGTAGACGGTGCCCTCGGCATAGTTGACGGTGGCGTTCAGCGCGGTCACCCGGCCGCTGCGGATCCCGGTCGTGCTGCCGCGGCGGGTCACCGTCTCGCCGACGTACGCGTTGCCGGCCGCCGTGATGTCCACCGAGCCGACGGTGCCGGACTTGGTGATGGAGCTGTTGGTGTACCGCACGATGGCGTAGTCGTTGCCGGGGAAGCGGCTGCCCGCGGTGTTGCCGAGCAAGGTGCTGTGGCTGCCGTCGGCGTACCAGGTCGAGGCGATGTTGCCGCAGTGCCCGGCGGTCAGGAAGTAGTAGGTGCTGCCACTTCGGACGTTGAAGCCGAGCGAGCAGCGGTACTGGCCGCCGTAGATGGCGTCACCGCCGGAGATCCGGGTGCTTATCGGGCCGGGAGTGGTCACGACGCGGACGGCGTCGCCGAGGCGGGCGACCGCGGCGTTGAGCTGGTCGAGCCGAGCGCCGGTGACGGTGCTGTCGACGGTGACGACGACCTGGTTGCCGACCGGGTCGGTAGCCCAGGCGGTACCGGGGATCTTCGCCGTCCGGTCGAGTTCGGTGACGGCGTTCGCAAGCTGTGCGGCGTTGTGGGTCACGCGTCTGGGGGTGGCGCCGGCGGCGCGGACGGTCCGCTCGGCGGCGGCGTCCGTGACGGTGACGACCATTCGGCCGGCGGAGTCGAGGTAGGTGCCGGCCGACCGGTCGCCCAGCCGGGCCGCGAGGCCCTGGGCGGCGTCGGCGTCGGCCGCGGTCATGGGGTGGGCCGTGGCGGCCTGGGCGAGGGACGGTGCGAGCAGGGTGCCGGCCACGAGCGCGGTCGCCGCGCCGGTCACGGCGGCGCGTCGCAAGGACGACCTTGTGAGTCTCACGCGAACCTCCGGGGATGAGTTCACGCGGGGCGTTCGGGGTTGAACGGTTGCCGCGTACGGCGATGCTGGCCCCTCGCCGAGATATATACAAGGATCAATCTAAATTATGGGGGTGTGTCCGAGGGAAATCATTCTTGCCCGCTTCATGTTTCTGCGCGGCGCACGCGTCGGCGCGGGTGACCGGGTGACTCCGCCCGCAGCGCGTCAGCGGACCGCGGCGGGCCGAACTGCTTCCGGCGGGCCGAATCGCTTCCGGCGGGCCGAATGCTTCCGGGGGGCCGGTGACACCGACCCCCCGGACGTACCCTCCGCCGCGCCGCCTCAGCGACGCTCGGCGACCTGCTTGCAGGTGACGCAGAGCGTCGCGGACGGGTAGACCGCCAGCCGGGCCGGTGGAATGGGCTCGGCGCAGCCCTCACACCACCCGTAGCCGCCCTGCGCCAGCCGCTCCAGCGCCCGCTCCACCTGGTCGATCCGTTCCCGCACCGCGTTGGCGAGCGAGATCTCCTGCTCCCGGTTGAACGCCTTGGTGCCGATGTCCACGACGTCGTCACCGGCGTCAGGTACCAGCAGACCCCGCTCCTCTGTGGTCATGTCGGCGATGAGCGAGCTGTACTCGAGGCGCAGTTCGGCGAGGCGCTCTTCGAGAGCCGCGCGGACATTCGCGGTCTGCACCTCGACGCTCGTCTGCGCGACCGGCTCGGGCTTTACGACCTCGACCGGGCTCGGTGGGGCCGACAAAGCCGTCGGTTGGGCAAGGGCGGTGGCGTCAGCTTCCATCAACATCGGCGCTCCCAATCAACGGCCCGCCGGTCCGCCGGTCGGGCGTAGCAATCCCTGGTCTGCTCGACGGTCACCGCGCGGTGAGACGGGCACCGCGACGATCCTGTCGATGCCGGCCCCGGTACCCAGGCCGGGCCCAACCGAAACCAGGACAGGAAGCCTCCAATTAGCCGCAAAGCTTCCGATGGTCACCGCGTGACCCCATCAACCCGCCAACCGACGGACCGCAACGAGCGACTGCACGCCCTCGTCGCCGTGGCGACGGCGACGCTGGACACTGTCGCGGACGAGCCTCGGCTGGCCGCGCTGGTCGTCGACGCGCTCGGGCGGGCGCTGGACGCGCACACGACAGTGTGGACGTTCTCCGGTGGCGGCGCGATGGACCTGCTGGCGAGCAGCCACCCGGAGGCGCTGCGGGTACGCCTGGAAGCCGGGCTGGGCGACCGGATCACCCGGCCGGGTGACCTCACGAGCGCCCGGTTCGACGGCGCGGCACTGGTACCCGTGCGGGCGCGGGGACGGGTGTCCGGCGCGGTGGCGGTGTCCCGCCCGGGTGGCGAGCCGTTCACCGACGACGAACTGGAGTTCGTCCACGCGCTCGCCGATGTGGCGGGCGCGACCGCCCAGTACGCCCGGAGCCTGGCGGACTCGGCCGAGGTGGTGGAGGACCTGCGCCAGCAGTGCGAACTGATGGAGCGCATCTCCGACGCGCTGATCGGCTGCGATGCCGAGGGGCGGATCGTGAGCTGGAACGCCGGAGCTGAGCGGGTCTACGGGTACCCGCGCGGTGAAGTGCTGGGCTGTGACGTCTTCACCCTGCTGGCGACGCGCTTCTTCGACATGAACGGTTCGGCCGTGCCGATGGAGGAGGTCCTCGACACCGTCGCCGCGACCGGCCAGTGGCACGGCGAACTGCACGAGCGCCGGTCGGACGGCGCGCCGCTGACCGTGCTGTGCGCGCTGACCGCCAGGGGCGGACCGGCTGGCGCGGACACGGGTACCGTACTGGTCAACCGGGACATCACCGGCCTGCGCGACGAGCAGCGCACGATGCACGACCCCTTGACGGGCCTGCCCACCCGCCGACTGCTGACCAAGCGCCTGTTCCACGCGCTGGCCCGGCGACACCGGACCGGATCAGCGCTCGCCGTGCTCTTCGTGGACCTGGATATGTTCAGACCCCTCAACGAGACGTACGGCCGGGAGGCCGGCGACACGGTCCTGGTCGAGACGTCGCGTCGCCTCGCCGACGCGGTCCGCCAGAGCGACACCGTGTGGCGCCTGGGCGGGGACCAGTTCGTGGTCGTCCTGGAAGAAGCCGGCACGCTGGACAACATCCGGCGCGTCACGGAGCGGGTGATGGAGACGCTGTCCCGGCCGGTCACGGCGGGCAGGCACAGCATCGAGGTACTGGTGAGCATCGGCGGCGCCGTCGTGGACGCCGCCGAGCCGGGCGGCGAGATCGCGCCGGAGACCCTCATCGACGTCGCCGACGAGGCGATGCGCACGGCCAAGCACAGCCGGTCCGGGATGCGGTTCACGTACTGCGCCGGCCTGCCGGAGCGGGACGAGACCACCAGAAACGGTAAATGCAATTAATACCGGCGAGCCGTGTCAAATACCCGCGAATTACTGTTCTACTGTGCGAACCGGCGCGCCGGGCCATCCGAAGCGACCGCGTGACCAACGGCAGAAAAATGACCTGACAGGCGACATGAGTAATCGGGGTCATACGTAGAGTGACTGGCATGGCGAATGCAGGGAGCACCCGGATCGCCGGGCAGACGATCCTCGCCGTCGACGACGAAGCCGACCTGCTCGAGGCGGTCCGACGGGTACTGAGCCGGTTCGGGCACACCGTACTCACGGCCACCGGGCCGGCCGAGGCGCTCGACGTGTGCCGCCACTACGTCGGCCGGATCGACCTTCTCCTCACCGACGTCAGGATGCCCGGCGGCAGCGGCGCCGAACTGGCCGACCAGGCCGTCGAGCTGCGACCGGAGCTGGCCGTGCTGTACATGTCCGGGCTCTACGACGCGGCGGACGACAGGCCGGGCGCGCGGCGCACGGTGGTGGCGAAACCGTTCACCCCGACGAGCCTGATCGAAGCGGTCGACAGCGTGATGTCCACTCGATCCGACTACCGGCCGGCCCACGCCGATCACCGACCGGAGCCCGAGTACCGGCCGGCGCGCGCCGACTACCGGCCGGCCCACGCCGCCCACTGAGCGGCCCACGCCCACTGACCGGCCCACCCGTACCGGCGACCGCGACGGCCGCGCGGCCTACGCCGCGTCGAGCACCCGGCGCACCGCCTCGAGCAGCCCCGACTCCGAGAACGGCTTCTCCAGCAGCGCCGCACCGGGCTCCAGCGTGCCGTTGCTGGCGAGGATCGGCGGTGCGTACCCCGTGATGTACAGGACCCGCACGCCGGGCCGCAGCGCGCGCAGCCGCTCGGCGACGTCCTTGCCGAGCATCCTGGGCATCACCACGTCGGTGATCAGCAGATGGATCTCGCCCTCGTGGCGCCCGGCCAGCTCCAGCGCGTCCAGGGGTGAGCCGGCCATCAGCACGTCGTACCCGTGACGGCGCAGGATGCGCTCCGCCACCTCGCGGATCGCCGGCTCGTCCTCGACGACCAGGACGGTCTCGCCGCCGCCCGACGGCGCGTCCCCGACGACCGGCGCATCGACGTCGACCGGCCCCTCGTCGGTGGCCGGCAGCAGCACGGTGAACGTCGTGCCGACGCCCGGCTCGGAGGCGATGAGCACGTCGCCGCCCGACTGCCGGACGATCCCGTACACCGTCGCGAGACCGAGCCCGGTCCCCTCGCCCTTCGCCTTGGTCGTGAAGAACGGCTCGAAGGCGCGCGCGATGACCTCGCGCGGCATGCCGGCGCCGGTGTCCTCGACCTGCATCCGCACGTACCGGCCGGCAGGCACCCCGGACTCCTTGCCCACCACCATGTTGTCGGTGCGGATCGTCAGCGCGCCGCCCCCGGGCATCGCGTCGCGGGCGTTGACCGCCAGGTTGACCAGGACCTGCTCGAGCTGTCCCGGGTCGGCCTTCACCGGCCACAGCCCCCGCGTCAGCTCGGTGGCGAGCTGGACGTGTTCGCCGATCGACCGGTTCAGCAGCTCCTTGACGTCGGCGATGACGGCGTTGAGCGACAGGACGCGCGGGCGCACCACCTCCCGCCGGGCGAACGCGAGAAGCTGATGGGTGAGCGAGATGCCGCGCTCCGTGGCGCGCTGGATCTGCTGCATGTCGCGGGCGACCGAGTGCCAGCGGTCCGGGTCGGCAGTGGCGGCGGTCTCGAGCTCTTCGGAGACGAACGCCGCATAGTTGACGATCACCGCGAGCAGGTTGTTGAAGTCGTGCGCGACCCCGCCGGCGAGGTGCCCGAGGCTCTCCAGCCGCTGCGCCTGCTGCAGGCGGTTCTCCAGCTGCTGTCGCTGGGCCAGCTCTTCAAGGCGCACCCGTTCGCCCAGCTCCCGGCAGATCATGGCGACGCCCACCACCGCGCCGGTCGGGTCGGTGATCGGTGACGACGTGGTGACCACCTCGACGCACGTACCGTCGCGGCGCAGTCGCTGGACGCGGCGGGACTCGACGCGCTCGCCACGGCGTAGCCGGGCGATGACCTCTTCCTCCTCGGCCCGCTGCTCCGGCGCCCACAGCCGGCCGGCGTGCTGGCCGATCATCTCGGCCGCCGGGTAGCCGAACAGGTGCTCGGCCGCCGCGTTCCAGGTGGTGACGACGCCATCGAGGGTCAGGCCGGCGATCGCGTCGTGCGACGAACGGACGATCGCCGCGAGGCGCGAGTCCTCGTCCGCGACGCCGTCCGTACCGGGAAGTTCACACGACGGTCCATTCAAGCGCTGACCCATCATCCCCCACCAAACACGTACTATCGACACCGTACATTCTATTTGTGGCTAAAGCGGGGTGAATTGACCAGATCGGCGGACCTGCGGCACCTCGACACCAGAATCAGGTTCCGCGACATCGGTCAGGTCCTCGACGAACGGGCGGTCACCACGGTCTTCCAGCCGCTCGTACGCCTGGACAGCTACGAGGTCGTCGGCTACGAGGCGCTCAGCCGCGGCCCGGTCGGCTCCCCGTGGTACGCCCCGTCCGCCCTCTTCCCCGCGGCGCAGGCGGCCGGCCGACTGGCCGAACTGGACTGGATGTGCCGGGTGCTGGCATACCAGCAGGCGCTGCGCGGGGGCCTCGACCAGTCGGTCGCCCTGTTCGTCAACACCGAACCGCTCGCCCTGCGCACCGAGTGCCCACCCGACCTGGCGCGGTGGCTCGAGCCCGCCCGCCGGCACCTTCGCGTGGTGACCGAGATGACCGAGCGCGCGGTGGCCGCCGACCCGTCGGCGCTGCTCACCGCCGCGGCCACCGCCCGGTCGAGCGGCTGGGGGGTGGCCTTCGACGACGTCGGCGCCAACCCGTCCTCCCTCGCCCTGATGCCGTTCGTACATCCGGACGTGGTGAAGCTGGACATGCACCTGGTGCACCACCCGCACCGCCCTGAGGTCGCCCGCGTGATCAACGCGATCGTGGCATACGCCGAACGAAGCGGCGCCACGATCCTCGCCGAGGGCATCGAGACGTCGGCGCACCTGGACACGGCGCGCAGCATGGGCGCGCAGCTGGGCCAGGGATGGTTCTTCGGCCGCGCCCAGCGGCTGCGCCAGCCGCCCCAGGCGCCGGGCGAGCCCCTGGCGTTCGTCCCCGCGCCGGAGACGGCGCCACCGGCCGTCCGGGCCGAGGCCCCCACGCCGTTCGACATCGTCTCCGCGCAGCGCCCGACGAGCCTGTCGACCAAGCGGATGCTGCTGCCGCTCAGCCAGTACCTGGAGGCGAAGGCCACCGACCGCACCGAGCCACCGGTGCTGCTGACCTGCTGTCAACAGCCCCGCCACCTCACCCCGGCCACGGTACGCCGGTACGCCGACATCGCCGACACGGCCGCGCTCGTCGCCGTGCTGGCCGCGGGGCTGGGCGAGGAGCCGATTCCCGGCGTACGGGGCGCCGCGCTGAGGGCCGACGATCCGCTCTGTGGAGAGTGGAACGTCATCGTGGTCGGCCCGCACTTCGCCGGCGCGCTCGTGGCCCGCGACCTCGGTGACGCCGGCCCCGAGATGGACCGGCGGTTCGCGTACGCGCTCACCTACGACCGGGGCCTGGTACTGGCGGCCGCGCGGTCGCTGCTGCACCGGGTGGTGCGGGTCGGCTGACCCGCCCCCGCCGGATATCAATTCGATACAGCTCCTTGTGTTGATTGTCTCTTTCATCTAAATTCGCGCACCTCGACCCACCGTCGCCACCCACGTCACCCGCACCACGCCGCTTTGACCAGCGGAAAAGCGTAGCCGGCGTCCCCATTGGAGGGTCCGGAGCCGATGCGAATATGACCGACGGCCACTCCTCGAACACCAGACGTAATCAGGATGTTGGTGACTTCGAGTGACTTAAGGTACAAACAAGGCACGGTGGACTTCCGGTATCGCCAAGATCACGTTAGGTTGGTCTAGCCTGCTCGGTAGGCCGCCACCCAACCCGGGTGGCGACGAGCCGGCATCGCCGAATCACAACAGCTCGCAAGACGTCGATCGGCTTGCGGGAGTGAACCGGGGACCCAGCCGACGGTCGACAACAGACCGTCACGGGGTGAATCCGCGCCGCGGCGCGGTAGGGCCACCTTCTTCCGGCCCGAACCCGTCAGCTAACTCGGTAGGCGGTCAGGAAGAAGGGTGCTTCGTGCCTGTAGTGCCACGACTGCTGCGCATCGTCCTCCTGGGCGCCGCGGCGGTAGCCGTCATCGCGCCCGCGACGTCGGCTAACGCGACGCCTTCCCCGAGCGACCTGCAGCAGCAGATCAACCAGTCCTCCGCTGCCCTCGAGAAGATCGTCGAGCAGTACAACGGAATCGGCGAGCAGCTGAAAGCCACCCAGACGTCGATCGCCGCGCTCGACGCGAAGATGGCGCCGCTGCAGTCGCAGGTCGACTCGGCGTACGCCAACGTCAGTGAGATCGCCGCCCAGGCGTACAAGGGCGGCAACCCGTCATCGATGGCGCTGCTGCTGTCGGACGGCACCTCCGGCGACCTGCTGAGCAACCTCACCACGCTCAACCACATCGCCAGCGCGCAGCAGCAGCAGATCCAGGGCTACTCCCAGATGAAGTCGCAGTACGACACGGAGAAGACCCGGCTCAACACGCTGCTCAGCCAGCAGCAGGCCGACCAGAAGAACCTGGCCGACCAGAAGACCAAGATCGAAGGTGACCTCGCCAACCTGATGGCGATGCGCAAGCAGGCGTACGGGTCGGCGACCGCAGCCAAGCCGGCGCCCGTCGCGGCGCCCAACATCGCCGGCAGCGCCGGGGTCGCCGTGCGCTACGCCTACAACGCCATCGGCAAGCCGTACGTCTACGCCGCCGCCGGCCCCAGCTCGTACGACTGCTCGGGGTTGACCATGGCCGCGTGGGCCGCCGCCGGCAAGTCGCTGCCGCACAACGCCGCGATGCAGTGGAACCAGGTGGCGCACATCTCCCGCAGTCAGCTGCAGGCCGGAGACCTCGTTTTCTACTCGAACCTCGGCCATGTGGCGATCTACGTCGGCAACAACCAGGTGATCCACGCTCCGCAGCCCGGTGAGTACGTGAAGCTCTCCAGCGTCGACATGATGTCGCCGTACGGGTACGGCCGCGTCCGCTGAACCAGATCATGATCGCGGGGGACTGGACGAACCGGTCCCCCGCGATCATGCTTTTCCGGTGAGCTGGGACCCGGAGCAGTACGCCCGCTTCGCCGCAGAGCGGGCCCGCCCGTTCCACGATCTCATCGCCCAGATCCCGACGACCGCGCCGGAAACCGTCGTCGACCTCGGCTGCGGCCCCGGCACGGTCACGGTCTCCCTCGCCGACCGGTGGCCCGACGCCCGCGTGTACGGCCTCGACTCCTCGCCGGACATGATCGCCGCCGCGGCCCGGCTGGCCCGGCCCGGACGGCTCGAGTTCGGCCTCGGCGACATCGCCGGGTGGCGGCCCGCCCCCGACTCCGTGGACGTGATCGTCTCCAACGCGGCCCTGCAGTGGGTCCCCGGACATCTGGACGCGCTGCCGGGCTGGGCGGCGGCGCTGCGCCCGGGCGGCACCCTGGCCCTGCAGGTGCCGCTGCCGCGCGGGGTCGCCGCCACCGACGTGTTCCGCTCGGTCGCGACCTCGTCGCGCTGGGCCGCCCGGCTGGGCCCGGTGGCGAGCGGCACGGGGCCGCGCGGCGTCAGCCCGGTGCAGCCGGCCACGGCGTACCTCGACGTGCTCGCCGGACACAGGCTGGCCGTCGACGCCTGGGAGACGACCTACCTGCACGTACTGCCCGGCCCGGATCCGGTCTACGAATGGTTCGCCGGCACCGGCCTGCGGCCGTACCTGGACGCGCTGGCCGACGACCCACCGGCGCTCGAACGCTTCCGCGCCGAGGTGGCGCAGCGGCTGCGGGAGGAGTACCCGCAGCGCGGCTACGGGACCGTCCTGCCGTTCCCGCGCCTGTTCGTCGTGGCCAGCCGCAACCCGTAGACGGCCGCAGTCCGTAGACAGCCGCAATCCGTAGACAGCCGCAATCCGTAGACACCCGCAATCCGTAGACACCCGCAATCCGTAGACACCCGCAATCCGTAGACACCCGCAATCCGTAGACACCCGCAACCCGTAGACACCCGCAACCCACAGACACGAAGGAGCCGGACCCCTGCCGGGTCCGGCTCCTTCGGGTGTCTCGTCGGGTCAGGCGGCCTGCATGCCCTCCGCGCGAGCCAGCTCGCGCAGGCGCCCCAGCGCCTGGATCTCCAGCTGACGGATCCGCTCCCGGGAGAGCGAGAACCGCGACGCCACCTCGGTCAGCGAGTGCTCCCGGCCGTCCTCGAGCCCGTACCGCGCCCGCATGATGCCGGCGGACCGGTCGTCGAGGTGGTTGAGCAGGCTCTCGATGCGCTGGCGCTCCAGCGCCGCCAGCACCAGGTCCTCCGGCGACGGCGCGTCCGAGTCGGCGACCAGGTCACCGAGGTTGGTGTCGCCGTCGTCGCCGACCGGGGTGTCCAGCGACACCGTGTCCTGCGACCAGCGCTTCAGCTCGTTGACGCGCTCCACCGGCACGCCCAGCGCGGCGGCGAGCTGCTCCGGCTCCGGCTCGTTGCCGTGCTCGCGGGTGAGCTGACGCGCCACGCTGCGCATCCGGTTCACGTCCTCCACCAGGTGCACCGGCAGCCGCACGGTCCGCTCCTGCTGCGCGATCGCCCGGCTGATCGCCTGGCGGATCCACCAGGTGGCGTACGTCGAGAACTTGTACCCGCGCACGTAGTCGAACTTCTCCACCGCCCGGACCAGACCGGTGTTGCCCTCCTGGATCAGGTCCAGCATCGGCATCCCGGACCGGACGTACCGGCGGGCGATCGACACGACCAGCCGCAGGTTGGCCCGGATGAACCGGTCCTTGGCGCGCTCCCCGTCGGCGACCAGACGCTCCAGCTCCTCGCGGGTGGCGTCCTGGAACGACTCCCCCGTCTCAAGCAGCTGCTCCGCGTACAGGCCGGCCTCGACAGCCTTGGCGAGTACGACCTCCTGGGCAGCGTCGAGGAGCGGCGTCTTGGAGATCTCGTGCAGATAGACACCGACCAGGTCGCGCTCCTCAGCGACCTCGCCGGTCCGCATCGCCGTCATGTTCTCCACTTCGGGCCCTCCCCCGTCGTCTTTATCGCGTTCCCGCACTGCCCGTTCTCAAACCGGACACCCCCCGGGTCCTGTACCCTTCACAACAGGAAAGGTCTCCGTCTGATTCCAATTCACCCGTCGATCCGCGTACCGACCGATGAGATCTGCACCACTTACCCAAACGCATGGGGAGCTGCACGGGTTCAGTTGGATCGCAAGATCGGGTCGTGACCGGGAGGCCGGTTGTCCTGGTACAGGCGTCATTTCGTCCGCACCAGCGGCGCTCTGAGGACAAACGCTCAAGACAGTTCAACAATTCCCCGGAGAGATGGCCAAAACCGACGCTCGGAGATCAAGAAGTACGGTTATGCCACTTTTCCAGCAGGGCTACTTCCTCCTCAGGAGTGATCCCGGCGCCGGTCGGCGGGGATGCCGAGCCGCGCAGCCAGCCGAGCGTGTCGCGGGCCGTTTCGGCAACCTCCCGCGTGCGCAGGCCGGCATCGAACGAGGCGGACACGTCCCGGCTGAGAAAGCCGGCGTACTCCGGTAGCGGCAACCACAGCGGAAGTGATCGCTCACCCATCCACGGCTGCACCTCAGCCGACAGCAGAAACTCCTGGTCGACCCAGGTGAACCGGGGGCGGGCGGCGACCCCGGCCGCGACCCGGTTCAGGAAGTGCTCGCGGGTGGTCGGCACGCCGGTCCCGTCGTACACGCCCGCCCTACGGACCTGCGCCGCCCGCACCAGCCAGTCGGCCAGGTCGCGGACATCGACGTACTGCACGAGGTCGTCCGGCGCGCCCGGGGCCAGGATCTCGCCACCGGCGTCCACGCGGGCCACCCAGTATCCGAAGCGGTTGGTCTCGTCCTCCGGCCCGATGATCAGCCCGGCCCGGCAGACGAAGACACGGTCGGCGCCGAAGCCGTCCACGAAGGCCCGCTCACATGCGACCTTGCAGGCGCCGTAGGTCTCGGCGTCGGTCGGGACGTCGCCCTCCGGCGGCGCCGGGTCGAGCACCGGCGCGTCGGTGGCCCGCTGACCCGGCGTGCCGTTGTCGGCGTAGACCGAGACGGTGGAGACGTAGACCGCGTGGCCGACGCGGTCGGCCAGCGCCGCCACCGCGCGGCGCGCCTGGCTGGGGCGCCGTGACACGTCGACGAGCGCGTCGAACTCCAGCCCCCGCAGGACGGCCAGGCCGTCGGGGTCGTCGCGGTCGACACGGAAGAACGTCGCGCCGGGCGCCGGGGGGCCGGACACGCCCCGCGCGGCACACGTCACGTCGTGGCCGGCCGCCAGGGCGGCGCGGACGACGGCACGGCCGAGGAAGGCGGTGCCGCCGAGTACGAGTAGTCGCATGCCTGCCGAGCCTGCCCGACAGCGACCGGCTCGGACAGGAGTGTTCGCCAGGGGCGGACGCTACTGCCGCCATACATACATCAGCACCCGGTTGACCGCGTACAGCGCCGCGAGCACGACGGCGAGGAACGGGCGGCCGGCGTGGATCAGCGCCGCGGCCGCCGCGCCGAACCACACGATCTCGAAGCCGAGCCGCGCCGCACCGGGCAGCCGGACGGGCGCCTTGGGCGCGGCGAGCACGCCCCACAGCGCAGCGGCGACGAGCGGGGCGCCGAGGCCGAGCAGCACCGCCAGCGGCCGCCCCGTCGGCGTCACGAAGCCCCAGTACCCGAACGCCACGAGGCCGGCGAGCTCGAGCGCGAACCGCAGGGCGAGGTTGGCGGGCCGCATCAGGCGATGCCCACGGTCATGCCCGGCAAAATAAGATCAACAACTTCCGGGGTCAAGCCGCCGCTCCGCCACCCGACCGCATCCGATCCGCAGCCCCCTTTACCTGCCCCGCCGTCTGTCCCCCGGCTCCCGCGGCGCCCTCGCGCCCCGCCCGGCGGGAGACAAAGATGTCGATCGACGAATTCCTCGTCGCCGACAAGGAGAGAGCATGGTCGAGTCCCGTCCCCGGCGGCTGGCGCGGGCCCTGCGGCTGTCGGCCGTCCCGGCCCTCGCCGCCACGGTGGTCGCGCTGCTGCCCGTCGGGTCCACAAGACCGGCGCAGGCGTCACCCTGGACGCCGCTGTCACCCGTGAGCGTCACGTTCAGCCGCGTCGATCACCACGCGGCCGCCAACGGCCACCTCATCGCGTTCAACGACTTCCACGGCAACATCGACCCGCCCACCGGCAGCACCGGGCTGGTCAACGGCAACCCGGCCGGCGGGGTCGAGTACCTGGCCACGTACGTCAAGAAGCTACGCGCGCAGGACCGGCGGGAGACCCGCAACGTGTACACGGTCGCGGCCGGCGACCTGATCGGCGCGTCACCGCTGGTGAGCGCGGCGTTCCACGACGAGCCGGCGATCGAGGAGATGAACGCTCTCGGCCTCGACCTCACCTCGGTCGGAAACCACGAGTTCGACGAGGGCACCGACGAGCTCAAGCGGATGCAGAACGGCGGCTGCCACCCGGTCGACGGGTGCGCCGACGGCGACGGCTTCGCCGGCGCGCGCTTCACGTACCTCGCCGCGAACGTCATCGAGAAGAAGACCGGGCGGCCGCTGTTCCTGCCGTTCGACGTCAGGATGGTCGACGGGGTCCCCGTCGGCTTCGTCGGCATGACGCTGGAGGCGACCCCGACCATCGTCAACCCGGCCGGCGTCCAGTCGGTCACCTTCCGCAATGAGGTCGAGACGGCCAACCGGTACGCCGACCTGCTCGGCCGCTACTTCGGCGTCCACGCTCTGGTGCTGCTCATCCACCAGGGCGGCAGCCAGCAGACCACGCCACCGGCGATCCCCGACGTGTCGGGCTGCGACCACTTCGCCGGGGACATCACCGGCATCGTCAAGGGCCTGCGCCCCGAGTACGGCATCGTGGTGTCCGGGCATACGCACCGGTTCTACAGTTGCGCGCTGCCCAACTCCTCGGGCGCGACGTCCGTGGTCACCAGCGCCGGCTCCACGGGGGTCCTCGTCACCGACCTCTCGTTCACCCTCGACCGCAGGACCCGGCGGTTCGCGTCGGCGAGCGCGCACAACGAGATCGTCCTCAACGGCGTGCGCAACCCCGACGGCAGCTGGGCCAGGGACGCCGCGGGCAACTTCATCCACGACCCCACGCTCGTCGACCCCGCGGCGAAGACGATCGCCGACAAGTACCGGACAGCGGTCGCGCCGCTGGCCAACAAGGTCGTCGGCGGCATCACCGCCGACATCACCGCCGCCGCCAACGGCGCCGGCGAGAGCCCCCTCGGCGACGTGATCGCCGACGGGATGCTCAGGTACACGCGGCCGGCGGGCGCGCAGCTCGCGCTGATGAACCCCGGAGGCATCCGCACCTCGCTCAGCTACGCCAACTCGCCCGGCGGCGAGGCGCCCGGCCAGGTCACGTACGGCGAATGCTTCGCCGTGCAGCCGTTCAACAACCTGGTGGTGACCCAGACGTACACCGGCGCGCAGCTCAAGGAGGTGCTGGAGGAGCAGTTCGCCGGGTACGCCGGTCAGACGGTCACGAAGCTCCTGCAGGTCTCGGCCGGCCTCACGTACGCGTACGACACGACCAGACCGCTGGGGCAGCGGGTGAGCAACCTGGCGCTGGACGGCGTCGCGATCGACCCGGCCGCCTCGTACCGGGTGGCGATGAACGACTTCCTCGCGGGCGGCGGTGACGGCTTCGCCGGGCTGACGGCGGGCACGGACCGGGCCACCGCGCCCGGATTCGACGTGGACGCGCTGGTCGCCTACCTCGGGACCGGACCGATCGCCCCCGGCCCGCAGGACCGCATCACCCGGCTGGCCTGACCGAGCCCGAAAGGGGGTGGCCGCTCCGGCGGCCACCCCGGCGCTCGACGGGCGACTTCATCGATCCGGACCGCTATGCTCGCCACAGCGCGTCGAAACGGCGGTGCGTTGGGTGACGAGAGGGGACCGGCGTGGAGCGTCCGACCTGGGCTCCGGACGACGTGAACGCCCAGCGGCCGAGCGTGGCTCGGGTGTACGACTACTACCTCGGTGGTTCGCACAACTTCGCGGTGGACCGGGAGTTCGCCGAGGAGGTCATGCGGGCGGCGCCCGACGCGCGCATGGCGGCCCAGCAGAACCGGGCGTTCCTGCGGCGAGCGGTGCGTTACCTGTGCGACCTCGGCATCCGTCAGTTCATCGACCTCGGGTCGGGCATTCCGACCGTCGGCAACGTGCACGAGGTGGCGCAGGCGGTCGACCCGACCGCGAAAGTCGTCTACGTGGACCTCGACCCGGTCGCGTACGCGCACAGCCGCGCGATTCTCGTACGTAATCCACATGCGACGGTGGTACGCGCCGACCTGCGCCGGCCGGCGGAGGTGCTCGGCGACCCGCTGCTGCGGTCCCATATCGACTTCGACCGCCCGGTGGGCCTGCTCATGGTCGCCGTGCTCCACTTCGTCCCGGATGAGGAGCACCCGGCCGACATCGTCGCTGGGTACGCCGCCGCGCTCGCGCCCGGCAGCCACGTCGTGGTCTCGCACGCCGCCACCGACGAGCTCGACGAGGGCAAGGACCGGGCGCTGAACCTGTACCGCCGCTCATCCACGTCGGTCGTCCTCCGGACCGCCGAGGAGGTGGCCGCCCTGTTCGGCCCGCTCACCCTGGTCGAGCCGGGAGTGGTGTCGCTGTCGCGGTGGCGGCCGGACACGTCGGATGAGGCCGGCCCCGCGGAGACCCCCGGGCTGGCTGCCGTGGCGCGCCGGGATTGAACCGACACCCTCCGTCGCATTTCTTTAACGCAGGGAAACCCTTCAATCAACGGTACCTCTTACTGGTTCCCTCCTGGTGGGCCAACCCGTATGCTCGCAACGCTTGCTTGTACGGAAACGGGGAGGGAGTTTTCGTGGAGCGGCTGAACCGGGATCCGAAACACGTCGAAGTGGACCGGACAGGGTCGCTCACGTCCACTCTTCCGGCGGCTCGCGGCACATACGCGACGGCCGGCCGTTCTCGGCCCGGAGACGCGACGCCATGCCCGGCGTGACCAAGAAGCGCGCGCGGCCGCCACGCGGCCTCGGCGACGCGAAACCGGCGGCCGAGGGCGCCACGGTGAGCGCCCCTCGGCCGGATCAGGCTGGCCGGATCCCGCCCGGACCGGCGGCGCGGCGGCCCGGCGCGCGGCAGCTCGCGAAGGCGTGGGCCCAGGCCATCGCCGGGACGAGCTTCGTGTCGATGGGCCGGCGCGAGCTGGAGTCGTTCCTGACCGACCTGGCTGAGCAGTTGGTCGCCACCGCCGCGGTCGAGACCTTCGACCCCGAGGTCGGATACAAGGTGGGAGCGGCCCTCGTCGACGCGCACTTCACCCAGCCCGCCTCGCTCGACCACACCCTGCGCACCCTCAACGAGCACCTCGGCGGCACCGTCGGGAGCGCCCGCGGCCAGGCCCTCCAGGGCGCCCTGGCGGCCGGCTTCGCGCAGGCGTTGCGCGACCGGACCCTGGTCGAGCAGGAGGAGATCCGGGCCGCCGCCATGCTGGCCCACTCCGAGGCGGAGGCCGCCCGATGGGCGAGCGAGGCCCGCTTCCAGGCGGTCTTCGCCGGCGCTGTCATCGGCATCGTGATCGCCGATATCGAGGGTCAGGTCATCGACGTCAACCAGACGACCTGCGACATGCTCGGGTACACCCAGGAGGAGTTCCGCGAACTCACCGTGAACGAGTTCATCCACCCCGAGGACGCACCCGGGATCTGGGACGCCTACCGCGAGCTGACCCGCGGCGAGCGGGAGCACATCAGGCTCGAGAAGCCCTACTACCGCAAGGACGGCACCGCCGTCTGGACCGACCTGGCCGTCTCCCTGATTCGGGACCAGGACGGGCAGCCGCAGTACGTGGTGACCATGGTCGAGGACATCACCGAGCGGCACCACCTCCAGACCCGGCTGCGCCACCAGGCCCTGCACGACCCACTGACCCAGCTGCCCAACCGGACGCTCTTCTTCGAACGCCTCGGCCAGATCCTCGAGGACGCGGGCGAAGACGCCCGCGTCGGCATCTGCTACCTCGATGTCGACGGCTTCAAGATGATCAATGACACGCTCGGCCACGACATGGGCGACTACCTGCTGCTCGCGGTCGCCCGCAAGCTCCACTCCTCGGTCTGCGGGCCGGGACAGCTCGTCGCGCGGACCGGCGGCGACGAGTTCGTGGTGCTCGTCGAGCGGTCCGCCGGCCCCGAGCAGCTGGTCGACATCGCCGAGGCCGCGCTCGCGGCCGTCCGCGCGCCGGTCCAGCTCGGCGGCCACGAGATCACCGTCTCCGCCAGCGTCGGGGTCGTGGAGCGGGCCGCCCACACGACCAGCGCCACCGAGCTGATGAAGGCCGCCGACACCACGCTGCACTGGGCCAAGCGGGACGGCAAGAACCGCTGGGCGCTCTTCGACGCCGACCGGCACGCCCGCGAGGTGACCAAGTTCGAGCTTTCGGCCAGCCTGCCGGCCGCGCTGGAGCGCCGCGAGTTCCTGGTCGAGTACCAGCCCCTGGTGCGCCTCGAGGACGAGACGGTGATGGGCGTCGAAGCGCTGGTGCGGTGGCGACACCCGACGCTGGGGCTGCTCGGCCCGGACCGGTTCATCGAGCTGAGCGAGGAGACGGGCCTCATCGTCCCGCTCGGGCAGTGGGTGCTGGGCGAGGCGTGCCGCCAGGCGGCGGCCTGGCAGCGGCAGTACCCGCAGGTCGACCTGGTCACCAGCGTCAACCTGGCGGTGCGACAGGTGCAGGATCCCAACATCGTCGCCGCGGTGAACGCCATCCTGGAGGAGACCGGCCTCGATCCCAGCAGCCTCCAGCTGGAGCTGACCGAGAGCGCCGTCATGGGCAGCCCCGGCCAGCCGCTCCAGACCCTGCACGCCCTGGCCGATCTCGGAGTACGCATCGCCATCGACGACTTCGGCACCGGGTACTCCAACCTGGCCTACCTACGCAGCCTGCCGGTGCACAGCCTGAAGCTGGCCGGCTCCTTCGTCGCGGGGCTGCGCCCGCCGGACTCCCCCGACCCGGTCGACAAGGAGATCGTGGCGACCCTCATCAAGCTGGCGCACACGCTCCACCTGACCGTCACGGCGGAGGGCGTGGAGACCTCCGAACAGGCGGCGCGGCTGCGCGCTCTCGGCTGCGACACCGCGCAGGGCTGGCACTACGCCATGCCGGGCTCGCCCGACCAGGTCGTCGCGCTGCTGAAGGCGGCCGCGCGGGAGCCATCCCCCGCGGCCGGATAGCGCGTCAGACGTCGCCCACCGCTCCGCCGCGTCAGACGTCGCCCACCGCTCCGCCGCGTCAGACGTCGTCCCAGCGGAACAGCCGCGTCGCGAGCAGGGTGAGCACGATCGCGAAGCCGGCGAGGATCCCCATTTCGGGCAGGACCGACGCCGGCCCCTTGCCGCGGACCATCACGTCGAGCATCGCCTGGTTGAGGTGGCGCAGCGGGAAGATCTCGGCGACGGCCTGTAGCCACTTCGGCGCGCTGTCGAGCGGGAAGAACGAGCCGGACAGGAACGCCATCGGCAGCACGACCAGCTGGGCGATCACGTTGGCCGACTCCTGGGTCTTCGCCCACGCTCCGGCAACCAGACCGATCGACAGGAACGCGAAGGTGCCGACCAGGATCACCGGGAGCGACATCCACCAGTAGTTCGACAGCTTGAGCCCGAAGGACGGCAGCGACGCCACCCCGAGGAAGATCGCGGTCTGCAGCAGGGCGACGCCGACGCTGACGCCCACCCGGGCGCTGACCACCGAGCTGATCCTCACGGGAGACAGCCGTAGCCGGCGCAGGATCTTCTTCTCCCGCCAGGTCACCAGCGTCATCGCGGCGCCAAAGGTGGCGCCGGTCGCGATCGCCCAGCCGAGCAGGCCCGGGGTCACGAACTGGATGGTCTTGAGGGACTTGTCCTCCACCTGCTGCGCGTCGAGGCTCAGCCTGGGTGGCGTGCCGGCGGCGGCCAGGTTGGTCTGCTGCACCAACTGGTCGAACACGCTCCGCACGGTGCCGGCGCGGACCTGGTCCGCAGCCGAGTAGTGCACCATGACCCGGTCGCCCTGCTGCTCGACGGCGGCCTCGTAGTCACCCTTGCGGACGGCGTCGAGCGCCTTGGCCCGGTCGGTCATCTTCGTGACGTCGAGGAGCTTGCCCAGCTCGCGCTTGGCGTCGGCCGGTACCTGGTCGATGACCGCGACCGGACCGACCTCGATCACCTTCGACCGGGACACGCCCTGGTTCTTGAGCAGCCCGCCGAACAGGACGAGGAACATCAGCGGGAAGAGGATCGTGAAGAACAGCGCGGTGCGGTCCCGGACGAAACCGAGAAGCATCGCGCGGGACAGACTGCGAAAGCCGCTACTCACGCGCGGTACTCCCGTCCGGTGAGGTTGAGGAAGACGTCTTCGAGGGTGGCGCCGCGGACCGACAGCCCGCGCAGCGCGTTGCGCTCGGCCAGCGCGGCCAGCACCGGCGCCGGGGTGCGGGTGACGAGGGTCAGCGAGACGCCGTCGTCGTCGACCTCGGCGCCCTGGAACAGCCGGCGTGCCTCGTCGACCGCGATCGCGCCGGTCTCGATGGAGATGCGGGTGGGTGTGTCGAGCCCGCGTACGAGCTCGGCCGGCGATCCGGACTGCAGGATCCTGCCGTGGTCCATGATCGCCACCCGGTCGCAGAGGATCTCCGCCTCGTCCATGTAGTGGGTGGTGAGGACGATCGTGCGGCCCTGGGTGTTGATCGCCCGCAGCAGGTCCCAGAGGTTGCGCCGGGCCTGCGGGTCGAGCGCCGCGGTGGGCTCGTCGAGGAAGACCAGCTCCGGGTCGTGTACGAGCGCGCAGGCTATCGACAGGCGCTGCATCTGGCCACCCGAGAGCTTCTCCGCCCGGACGTCGGCCTTGTCCGTGAGGCCGACCAGTTCGAGCATCTCGTCGGCCTTCTTCGCCCCGACCCCGTACAGCGAGGCGAACGTGTGGATCTGTTCCCGGGCGGTCAGCCGCTCGAAGAACGACGACGCCTGCAGCTGCACCCCGATGCGGGGCAGCAGCGCCGGGTTGCGCGGCCACGGCGACTCGCCGAACAGCTCCACCGCGCCGGCGTCGGGCTTGCGCAGCCCTTCGACTATCTCCAACGTCGTCGTCTTGCCTGCCCCGTTCGGCCCGAGGATGCCGAAGAACTCCCCGGCCTCCACATCGAAGGAGACACCGTCGACGGCCTTGAGCGACTCGTACGACTTGTGCAGTCCTCGGACCGTGATCGTCGAACCCATGGCTGGCAGGGTAGCGAGTGCGCGCAGGTCGGCGCTGTCCGGCGAATTGGCCGTTGGTGTCGGGTTTCCGGCCGTTCGGCCGAATCCTGGCGTCGTAATAGGGGTGCTGCACGGACCACCGGGCCTGCGCCACACTGTCGGGGTGAATTCTCGCTACATCGCGGCGATCGACCAGGGCACGACCTCGACGCGCTGCATCGTCTTCGACAGTGATGCCGCGGTCGTCTCCGTCGACCAGCGGGAGCACCGCCAGATCTATCCGAGGCCGGGCTGGGTCGAGCACGACGCGGCGGAGATCTGGCACAACACCGAGGCGGTGGTCCGCGGCGCGCTCGACCGCGCCGGGCTGAGCCGGGCCGACCTCGCGGCCGTCGGTATCACCAACCAGCGTGAGACGACGCTGCTGTGGGACGCCGAGACCGGCGAGCCACTGCACAACGCGATCGTGTGGCAGGACACCCGCACCGACCGGGTGATCGCGGAGCTGGGCCAGGGCGACGTCGACCGGTTCCGGGACACGTCCGGCCTGCCGCTGGCCACCTACTTCTCGGCGCCCAAGATCCGTTGGTTGCTCGACACCGTGCCGGGCCTGCGCGAGCGCGCCCGCGACGGTCAGGTGCGGTTCGGCACGATGGACACCTGGCTGATAACCAAGCTCACCGGTCGGCACGCCACCGATGTCACCAACGCCAGCCGGACCATGCTGATGAATCTGTCCACGTTGGACTGGGATGACGAGCTGCTCGACGCATTCGGAATCCCGCGCGCCATGCTGCCCGAGATCCTTCCTTCCTCCTATGTGTACGGTGAGGCGGGCGGCTTCCTCAACGGCGTGCCGGTGGCGGGCGCGCTCGGCGATCAGCAGGCGGCGCTATTCGGGCAGACCTGCTTCGCCACCGGCGAGGCCAAGTGCACCTACGGCACGGGATCGTTCCTGTTGCTGCACACCGGCGACCGCCCGGTGCACAGCCGGCGCGGGCTGGTCACCACCATCGCCTACCAGATCGGCGACGACGCGCCCGCGTACGCCCTGGAAGGGTCGATCGCGGTGACCGGCGCGCTGGTGCAGTGGCTGCGCGACAACCTCGGCCTGATCTCGACCGCGGCGGAGATCAACGATCTCGCCGCCACCGTCAGCGACAACGGCGGCTGCTACATCGTGCCCGCGTTCTCCGGCCTGTTCGCGCCGCACTGGCGCTCCGACGCGCGCGGGGTCATCGCCGGCCTGACCGGGTACGTCACCAAGGGCCACCTGGCGCGGGCGGCGCTCGAGGCGACAGCCTGGCAGGTGAAGGAGGTCGTCGACGCGATGGCCGCGGAGTCCGGCGTCGCCCTCACCGCGCTCAAGGTCGACGGCGGAATGACCGCGAGCGATCTGCTCATGCAGTTCCAGGCCGACGTGCTCAACGTGCCCGTCGTGCGGCCCACCGTCGCGGAGACCACGTGTCTCGGCGCGGCGTACGCGGCCGGCCTCGCCGTCGGCTTCTGGCCCGGCGTGGAGGCGCTGCGCGCCAACTGGCGCGTCGACCGCCGCTGGGAACCCGCCATGTCGGCGACCGACCGCGAGACCGGTTTCCGGTTCTGGCGCAAGGCGATCGACCGCACGATGGGCTGGATCGACTGACTCCGCACCGACCGGCCACGGTGTAGGACACGAACCCGCGACCGGCGCAGCCCTTGCACGGGCTGCGCCGGTCGGCGGTGGTGGGTTCGGCAGCGGTCGACCGCCGAACCCACCCGGAGGGAGGGAGGGAAAGCTGTTCGCTGCCGCTAGTTCGTCGTACCGCCGAGCGTCACGGTGACCTGCTGCTCGCTGCCGTTACGGACGACGGTGAACTGAAGCTGGTCGCCGACCTTGCCGGACTTGACGGCACCCGACAGCGCGTTGGCGTCGGGAATGTTCCGGTCCCCGATCTTCGTGACCAGGTCGCCCTTGCGCAGCCCGGCCTTTTCCGCCGGGCCACCGGCGATCACGTCCGCGATCAGGGCGCCTCCATCGCCGTTGCTGACCTGGACACCGATGTACGGATGCGTGACCTTGCCGCCCTTCAGCAACTGGTCCGCCGTCGCCTTGGCCTGGTTGCTCGAGATCGCGAAGCCGACGCCGATGTTGCCCGCGCCCTGGCCGGACGTCGCGATCGCGGTGTTGATGCCGATGACCTCGCCCGCGAGGTTGACCAGCGCGCCGCCGGAGTTGCCGGGGTTGATGGCCGCGTCGGTCTGGATCGCGTCGCCGATCGAGCGCTGCTGAGTGCTGCCGGTGGTGTTACCGAAGGGGTCCTGCTGCTGACCACCCTCGTCGATGGTCCGGTGCAGTGCGCTGACGATGCCCTCGGTGACCGATCCCTGGAGACCGAGCGGGCTGCCGAGGGCCAGGACGGTGTCGCCGACCTGGACGTCGTCACTGTTGCCGAACTTCGCCGCGGTGAGCCCGGACGCACCCTGGGCTTTGATCACCGCGAGGTCGCCGGCCGGGTCGGTACCCACGATCGTGGCCTTGTAGGACTTGCCGTTGTTGAGCGTCACGTCGACGGTGTTGCCGCGGGCGCCCTCGAGCACGTGGTTGTTGGTCAGGATCGCGCCGTCGTCGGAGAGGACGACGCCCGACCCCTCCCCCACCGGAGTCGTGATGTCCACGACGCTGGGCTGAACGCGGGCCGCGACGCTGGCGATCGACGTCCGCTCCAGCACGGGTGCGGCGTTGCGGGTCACGGTCACCGTCCGTCCGCCGTCGGCCCGGTGCGCCACGAGACCGCCGGCCACGCCGGAGAACAGCGACAGCGCGACCGCGGCGGCGCCGATCACGACGCCCTTCGCGAGCCGGCTGTTACGCGGAGCCGCAGCGGCGGGCTGCCAGTACGGCGCGCCGGGATACGGCGCACCCGGCTGCGGGGCGGACGGGTCACCCGGTGCGTGGTACGGCGCACCCGGGCCCGGATAGGCCGCGCCGTACGGCTGGTACGACTGGTACGGCGCGCCCGGAGCCTGGAAAGGCGACCCGGCGTAGGTCGGATACGTCGCCGTCGGAGCCTCGGAGGCGCCGCCCTGGTGGGGTCCGGCGGCGAACGACGCCGTCGGAGCCGCTGCCGGGTGGTCGCCCTGCCGCGGTTCGGCGGCGAACGATGTCGTCGGCGCCTCCACCGCGTGGTCGCCCGCGGAGCCGCCCGGCTCCGACGCTACGGTCGGCGTCGATTCCTGGTGCTGCTCCTGCTGCGACGGCGACTGCCCGGCCACCCGGTCGTCCGAAGCCCCCGATGCCCATGTGCTGTCGTGCTCGCTCATGCCTCAACAATGCCTGTGGATGCTTCACTGGAACTGTGACCCGGCTGAGAGGTTTCTGGGAGTGACGCGTCGGCGTCACGGTCATCGACCTCCCGCAGGAGTGGCAACCGTACCCGGAACGTGGCGCCCTCGCCCAGCAGGCTGTCGACCTCGACGCTGCCGTCGTGCGCGGCCACGAGGGCGGCAACGATCGCCAGACCCAGCCCGGCGCCACTGTGCCGGCCGCCCTGCACGCGGCGGTCGCCGGTCGACGCCTGTCGGGTACGGGCCTTGTCGACCCGGTAGAAGCGTTGAAATACCCGGTCGGCCTGTTCCGGGGCGATACCTGGGCCGCTGTCGACGACCTCCAGCACCGCGGCCGAGCCGTCCACGGACAGCCGCACCGTGACCGGGCTGCCGGGCGGGGTGTGGGTGAGCGCGTTGGTCACGAGGTTGCCCAGCACCTGCCGCAGCCGCGGCTCGTCGCCGAGGACCAGGATCGGCCGTCCGTCGGGCGGCGCGTCGAGCCCTATCGAGCGGTCCGGCGCCACGGCGCGGGCGGCCTCGACGGCGTCGCTCGCCAGTACCCGCAGCTCGACCGGCGCGAGCACGAGCGGCCGCTCCTGGTCCAGGCGGGCCAGCAGCAGCAGGTCTTCGACCAGCAGCCCCATCCGGGACGCCTCGTCCTCGATGCGGCGCAGCACGTCGTGGGTCTGGTCCGGCCCGACCGCACCCTGCCGGTACAGCTCGGCGAAGCCGCGGATCGTCGTCAGCGGCGTCCGCAGCTCGTGGGAGGCGTCCGCGATGAACTGCCGCATCCGCTCCTCGGAGCGGCGCGCCCGGGCCTCCGAGAGCTGGGCCGCCGCGGCGGCGTCGCGGGCGGCGAACTCGGCGGCGCGCGCGGCCCGCTCGGAGGCGGCCCGCGCGGTGAACGCCCCTTCGATCTGCGCGAGCATCGCGTTGAGCGCCCGGGACAGCCGCCCGACCTCGGTTGCCGGGTGTGACTCCGGTACGCGCCGGCCGAGCTGGCCGGCCGCGATCGCGCCGGCGGTCTGCTCGATCTCGACCAGCGGCCGCAGGCTGGCCCGGACGAGCGCGACCCCCGCGGCGGCGAGCACCACGAGCACCACGCTGCCGACCACCACGTCGATCACGATGAGCCGGGCGAGCGCCTCGTCGACGTCGGTCATCAGCTGGCCGACGATGAGCACCTGCCCGTTCGGCCGCAGCGAGACCAGGATCCGCCAGCGCTTCCCGGAGGCGGCGGTGGCCGTGTACGCCTTGCCGGTACGGCGCTGGATCTCGGCCGCGGTCATCCGCAGGTCCGGGATGTCCTCCCCCTTGAGCGAGGAGTCGTACTTGACGCCCTTCGGCTCGACGCCCGGGACGGCGGCGAGGACGAAGTAGTTGGTGGGCAGGATCGGCTCGCGCTGCGTGAACAACAGCTGGCCGACGTCGATGTGCTGCGAGGCGTCCCTGAGCTGGCTGTCGATGCGGTCGACGAGGTACTTGCGCAGCGCCAGCGCGCTCATCGCACCGGTGATCACGAGCGCGGCCGTCACCAGGACGAGCACGGCGGTGACGAGCTTGACCCGCAGCGGTGTACGGGCGAGCAGGCCCCACCGGTGCCCGCGATCGGCGGTGACGGGTTCGCCGACGGGCGCCATCAGGTGGGCAGGCGCAGCACGTACCCGACGCCGCGCAGGGTGTGGATCAGCCGGGGCTCGACGACGTCGACCTTGCGCCGCAGGTACGAGATGTACGACTCGACGATGCTGTCATCGCCGCGGAAGTCGTAGTTCCACACGTGGTCGAGGATCTGCGCCTTGGACAGCACGCGGTTGGCGTTGAGCATGAGGTACCGCAGGAGCTTGAACTCCGTCGGCGACAGCGAAACGGTGGCGCCGGCCCGCCGCACCTCGTGGGTCTCCTCGTCCAGTTCGAGGTCGGCGAAGACCATCTTGCTGGAGTCCCGGTCGCCGGCGGTGCGTCGCAGCACCGCCCGGATCCGGGCGGTCAACTCCTCGAGGCTGAACGGCTTGGTCACGTAGTCGTCGCCGCCGAGCGTCAGGCCGCGGATCTTGTCCTCGGTCGCGTCCCGCGCGGTCAGGAAGACCACCGGGGTACGGCTGCCGCCGGCCCGCAGCTTGCGCACCACGTCGAAGCCGTCGAGGTCGGGCAGCATCACGTCGAGAACGATCAGGTCGGGTCGCTGCTCGCCGGCCGCGGTGACGGCCTCCTCGCCGCTGCTGGCGCTGGCGACGGCGAAACCGGCGAAGCGCAGGCTGGCCGAGAGCAGCTCAAGGATGTTTGGATCATCCTCGACCACGAGCAGTCTCGCCTCAGCCTGCGCTCCGCCCGACAGCGATGCACCCCCGGATTGTGCAGCGCCGCCGCGTACCCCCATGGGCATAATCGTGGGTCCCCTCACTGAGGCAGGGCTGAACTTTGCCTGGGAGTTTCCTGAGAAGCCCCCTGCGCAATTGTGCCAGCCCGGCCGCAGGTCAGGCGGCTCGCAGATCTTGGACGGTTGGCGGTGCCATGGGCCCGCCACGTGTCCAAGATCCACGGATGGGGCCGTGAACGACCGACTGCGCGACGCGCGCCAGGGCGCGCCGCGAGGCACCAGGGATCGGGTGCAGCGCCGGGTGCGCCTGCACCACGACGTGCAGCCCGCGCACGGCCACGACCCGGCGCAGCGACGCGAGCAGCGTGTCCTCGCCCAGAAACGCCGCGACGGTGGTGTCCGAGCCGGCGGCCAGCGTGAACCGGAGCGCGACGGGGACCACCGGCGCACCGGCGTCGACGGCCGCCTGGAACACGGCCGGGCGGAAGTGGCCGCCGGTACGGCCGCACCAGGTCGTACCCTCCGGGAACACCGCGACCACGTCGCCGGCCCGCAGCGCGTCGGCCACGGCCGCGACGGTCCCGGGCAGGGCACGCGGGCGCCGCCGGTCGACGAACACGGTGCCCGTCGCCGCGGCCAGCGGTCCGATCACCGGCCACGACCGGACCTCGCGCTTGGCGAGCAGCCGGGCCGGCGTGTGCGCGAGCAGCACCAGTACGTCCAGCCACGAGACGTGGTTGGCGACGATGAGCGCACCTCGTCGGGGGACCCGGCCACGGAGGGTGTGCCGCACGCCGAGCGCGGCGAGCACCGCGCCGGCGAGGAGCCGGAGCACGTTGCCGCGCGCCGTCCGGGAGAGCGGGAGGACCAGCGGCACGGTGACGACGGCGCACGCGATCACGGCAGTGGCGGCTACCAGGCGGGCGGCCACCCGGACCGCGCCCGCCCGCGGAACCGAGCCCGGCTCCGGCAGGCACTGCGCGTCACAGGACGAGCGGGGCTGCCACAGGGAGTCCCAGTTCATCTACGCACCCAGGAAGTGCCGCAGGTACCGGGGATCTACCCGGTCCAGGGACAGCAGGACGAGCAGGTCCGCGACCTGGAAGTCCGGGTCGTAGGCGGGCGGGCCGCACACCCACGCGCCCAGCCGCAGGTACCCCTTGAGCAGCGGCGGCACGGTGACCCGTCCGTCGGGGCAACGGCCGAGTGGCCAGGGGCGGCGGGGCGCGACCCGCAGCGCCGGCGGGGCGAGATGGCGGGCGCTCACCTGGTGCCACACCGCGGTGGCGTCGGCGACCGGCACCGAGGCGCAGCCGGCCAGCCAGCGCCGGCCGGACAGGTACATGTACCGGGCGATCCCGGCCCACATCAGGTTGATGACGGCGCCGGTCCGGTGGTCAGGGTGCACGCACGAGCGGCCGGTCTCCACCACCACGTCCCGCAGCGGCGCGAGCGGGCTGAGATGGAACTCGCCGTCGGCGTACAGCCGGTCGGTGCGGCCCGGCGGGAGCATGCGGTAGGTGCCCACCACGTCGCCGGAGCCGTCCTCGGTGATGATCAGATGGTCGCAGTGGACGTCGAACTCGTCGACGTCGAGACCGGGCGTCGTCGAGCGCAGTGTGGCGCCGAGCTCCTCCGCGAACACCCGGTGGCGCAGCCGTTGCGCCGCCTTCACCTGGTCCCCCTCGGTCGCCAGCTGCACGCTGTAGCGTGCCGTCGCTGCCGCCCCGGTGACCGCGAGAATCGTCATGAACGAAGGGAAGACCCCCTGGCCTGCGCGCTCGTGTCGGGCACACGTGGCGGAGTTGGCGGTTGCGTGAAGAGTCCGCATCGGGGTTCGTGAGATCGTGGCAGGGTGGCTGGATACTCGGGTACGCCGTTGGCGCGCAAGCTGGGCGTGTCAGCCGGTCAGGCGCTGCTGCTGGACGGGGCGCCGGCGGGGCTGACCATCGAAGGGCTGCCCGAGGGCGTGCGGGTGGACACCGACGCCGGGCCCGGCCCGTACGACGTCGTCGTGTGCTTCTGCCCCGACGCCGCCCGGCTGCGGCGGCGCTGGCCGGTCCTGCACCCGCTGACCACCCCTGCCGGCTCGCTGTGGATCGCCTGGCCGAAGCGCGCGTCGGGGCTCGCCACCGATCTCGACGAGAACGCCGTGCGCGCGTACGCGCTGGCGCACGGACGCGTCGACGTGAAGGTGTGCGCGATCGACGGCGTATGGTCCGGGCTCAAGCACGTGATCCGGAAGGCGGACCGAATCCGGAAGGCGGACCAATGATCATCCCGGCCACGTTCAACGGGCCACCGGACTCGGCCAACGGTGGCTACACCTGCGGCGCGTTGGCCCGGTACGTCGCCTCGCCGGCGGGCGCGGTCGTCACGCTGCGCCGGCCCCCGCCGCTGGCGACCCCGCTGGACGTGAAGGCGGACGGCGCCACGATCGACCTGTACGACGGCGACGTGCTGGTCGCCTCGGCGTCCCCGGTGGCGGAGCCGATCACCGAGACGGTCCCCGCGGTGTCGTGGGCGGAGGCGATGGCCGTCGCGGATACCTACCTGGGGCATTCCGGTCACCCGTTCCCCACCTGCTTCGTCTGCGGTCCGCAGCGCCCACCCGGCGACGGGCTGCGCCTGTTCCCGGGCCTCCTGCCCGACGGGCGTACCGCCGCGCCGTGGGTGGTGCCCGACGACATCGAGCCGACGCTGATGTGGGCGGCGCTGGACTGCCCGGGCGGCTGGGCGGTCCCCGAGATGGGTGTGGCGCAGTCGTCCGGCGTGCACCGGCCGTACGTGCTCGGCCGGCTCGCGGCCCGGGTCGACGCGTTGCCCGCCGCCGGTGACGGCTGTGTGGTGATGGGCGCGTTCGAAGGCCAGGAGGGGCGCAAGGCGCAGGTGATCTCGACGGTGTACGGGCCGGACGGGGCCGTCCTCGCCGTCGCCCGGGCCACCTGGATCGCGATCGCCTAGCCTCGGGGCGGGCCGGCCTGGATCCGGTCGCGGGCGGCCGGCACTCCCCCGCGCCACCAGCCCATGGCCTCGATCCACCAGGTCAGCCCGGCGTCGACGTACGGCCCGACGGTGGCGGCCGCGGTCGCTGGTTCGCTCCAGCCCTCCAGCGCCACGTCGAACCCGTCGAGCGAGCCGCGCTCTGCGGCGACGAACCGCACCGCCTCGGCGAAGTCCGGCACGGGTACGGGCACCGTCCGGCCGGCGCCGGCGAACGTCGCGACGACCCCGTCCCAGCGCGCCGCACGCCGGAACCCCGGCCGGTTGGGCCACCGGCCGGCGCACCAGACCGGAACGCGGGGCCGCTGCACCGGGGTGGGCAGCATCCGCACGGTCTGCCCGCCGGCCGCCGGCACCGGCTCACCCGACCAGTACGCGGCGAGCCGGCCGAGTGACTCGTCCAGCCGTCGTCCCCGTACCCGGAGGTCGGGGTCCTCGCCGAAGGCGGCGTACTCGGCGTCCATCGACCCGATCCCCGCCCCGAAGACCAGCCGGCCGCCGGAGAGCACGTCGAGGGTGGCGGTCTCCCGCGCCACCACGTGCGCGCGGCGCCGGGGCAGCGCGGTCATCAGGACGCCGAGCCGGATACGCGACGTGCGGGCCGCGATCGCCGACGCCACGACAACCGGGTTGGCGACGCCCCACTCCGGATCGTGGTAGAGCACGTGGTCCCAGATGAAGACGCCGTTCCAGCCGTGCTCCTCGGCCGTGACGGCCAGCTCGACGAGCGCGTGCGGGTCAGCGAATTGACCCACATTCGGCAGGCCCACCGCGTATCGTGTCATGGTCGCAACCTAGTGGACCTCCCCGATTGATCGACGCCGCTACCGTTGCGACCCTGGCCTGCGGTGAGCGCCGCAGCGGCGGCCCGCGGCGCAGGCCGCGTTCACGGAGGGAAATCAATGTCCGATGGACGGATCGTTGTCTCCGGCCTGACGAAGCAGTACAAGAACGTCAGAGCCGTGGACGACCTGTCGTTCACCGTCGAGCCCGGCCGGGTCACCGGCTTCCTGGGCCCCAACGGCGCGGGTAAGACGACGACGCTGCGCATGGTGCTCAACCTGGTCACACCGACCGCCGGCACCGCGACGATCGGTGGGCAGCGGTACGCCGACCTGCCCGACCCGCTGCGTACGGTCGGGGCGATCCTCGAGGCGTCCGCGGCGCACAAGGGCCGCACGGGCCGCAACCACCTGCGCGTGATCTGCGCGGCGGCCGGCCTGCCCGACCAGCGCGCCGACGAGGTACTCGAACTGGTGGGCCTCACCCCGGCCGCCAAGCGCAAGTTCAAGGGGTTCTCGCTGGGCATGCGCCAGCGCCTCGGCATCGCCGCGGCGATGCTGGGCGACCCGAAGGTGCTGATCCTCGATGAGCCCGCCAACGGCCTCGACCCCGAGGGCATCCGGTGGATGCGTGGCTTCCTGCGCAACCTGGCGAGCGAGGGCCGGACGGTGCTGGTCTCCAGCCACCTGCTGTCAGAGATGGAACTGCTCGCCGACGACGTGGTGATCATCGCGGCCGGCCGGCTGGTGCGCCAGGGCCCGGTCGCCGAGGTCGTCGGGTCGATGTCGACCAACGCGCGGGTGCGGGTCCGCACGCCGCAGGCAGAGCTCCTGACCAAGGAGCTCACGCAGGCCGGCGCGACCGTGGCCACGGGCACCGACGGGGCGCTCCTGGTGACCGGGGTGGAGGCACCCGCGATCGGCGCGGCCGCGCTGCGCGTCAGCGCCGAACTGCACGAGCTGGTCACGGAGCGACCCGACCTCGAGCACGTGTTCCTCGAACTGACCCAGGGGAAGGCCACCATCCGATGATCCGGCTCATCCGTAGCGAGATCCTCAAGATCCGCACGACGAACACCTGGTGGATCTTCGCGCTGGCGTCCGTGCTCACCACCGGGCTCACCCTCGCCGTCAACTGCGCGCAGGCCCACTACTACCTGAACGAGAAGCTCAACCTGCCGTCGGACCTGCCCGCCGACCAGGCCGAACAGGCGCGCCAGCAGTTCGCCGCGCAGCACCAGGTGGTGACACAGTCCGTCAACGTGTTCACCTCGGGTCAGTTCTTCGGCTGCCTGTTCGTGGCGCTGCTGGGCATCCTGCTGATCACCAATGAGTACTACCACCAGACCGCGACCGCGACATTCCTGGCCACGCCCCACCGCAGCCGGATCGTCACCGCGAAGCTGATCACCGGCATCGCGTACGCCGCGGTGTTCTGGCTGCTGACCACCGTCATCGACCTGGTGACCGGGGTGATCTTCTTCCGGGTGGAGGGGTTCGCCAACCACCTCGGGGACTGGGACGTGAGCCGGGCCGTCCTGCTCAACCTGATGGCCTTTGCGATCTGGGCGGTCTTCGGCGTCGGGTTCGGTGCGCTCATCCGCAGTCAGATCGGCGCGACGATCACGGTCACCGTGCTCTACGTCGTCGGCATGCTGGCCGCCCAGATCGTGTTCGCGGTCCTGCACCAGTTCATCAAGAAGGACTGGGTACTGACGCTCCAGGTGGTCGTGCCGTCGACCGCATCACAGATCATGCTGTCACCGGTCAAGCTGTTCCCGCAGAGCCCGCCACAGTGGGTGGGCGCGATCGTCCTGATCGGGTACGGCATACTCGCCGGGCTTATCGGCACATTGATCCTGCGCAAGCGGGATGTGTCGTAAAGGCGGGTTCCCTGCCCGTCGCTGTGAGTCGCGACACGGGTGGACGTCGATGCCGTCGACCCGTGTCGCGCAGCGTAGCCTTGAACCCGTCTGCTGACTTCGGCAATGCGCGCACGTGGAAGAGGCGATTACGGACGTGTCAACCCAAGCGACCAACTCGCAGGAGAACCCGCTAGCGGGCTTCGGCCCCAACGAGTGGATCGTCGAGGACATGTACCAGAGGTACCTGTCCGACCCCGCGAGTGTCGATCCCGCATGGCACGACTTCTTCGTAGATTACCGGCCGGGCAGTGACGGCGTAGCGACGTCCGCGGGGACCGGCGCGAACCCGCAGGCCAGCGCGGCAACGCAGGCTCCCACGGCCGCCCCTGCCGCGCCCGCACCGCCGGCCACCCCCGCGACGCCGACCCAGCAGCCGGCCGCGCCGGCCAAGCCCGAAGCTCAGCAGGCCCCCGCCCAGCAGTCCGCCGCTACACAGGCCGCCAAGCCGAAGGTGGCGCCGAGCGCGCCCGCCGGTGCCGCGACCGTCCCGCTGCGCGGTGTCGCAGCCAAGATCGTGCAAAACATGGACGCGTCGCTGGAGATCCCGACCGCCACCAGCGTGCGGGCGGTGCCGGCCAAGCTCCTCGCCGACAACCGCATCGTCATCAACAACCACCTCACCCGTGGTCGCGGCGGCAAGGTCAGCTTCACCCATCTGATCGGGTACGCGATGGTGAAGGCCCTCGCGGACTTCCCGGAGATGAACAACTCCTTCGCCGAGATGGACGGCAAGCCGAACCTCGTGCGACCCGAGCACGTCAACCTCGGGATCGCGATCGACCTGGCGAAGGCCGACGGCTCCCGGTCGCTGGTGGTGCCCAGCATCAAGGCCGTCGAGACGATGGATTTCCGGCAGTTCTGGCAGGCCTACGAGGACGTGGTCCGGCGTGCCCGCCGGGGCGAGCTGACCATGGACGACTACGCCGGCACCACGATCTCGCTGACCAACCCGGGCGGCATCGGCACCGTGCACTCGATCCCCCGCCTGATGTCCGGGCAGGGCACGATTCTCGGCGTCGGCGCGATGGAGTACCCGGCCCCGTACGCCGGCATGTCCAACGAGCGCCTCGCCGAGCTGGGCGTCAGCAAGATCATCACGCTCACGTCGACCTACGACCACCGCATCATCCAGGGCGCGCAGTCCGGCGAGTTCCTCAAGCGCATCCACGAGCTGCTGCTCGGCGAGCACGGCTTCTTCGACGAGATCTTCACCTCGCTGCGCCTGCCGTACGAGCCGGTGCGCTGGGTGCGCGACGTCGACACCACGGCCGACGGGCAGATCGACAAGACCGCGCGGGTGATCGAGCTGATCCACGCCTACCGGGTGCGCGGGCACCTGATGGCCGACACCGACCCGCTCGAGTTCCACATCCGCAAGCACCCCGACCTCGACGTGCTCCAGCACAGCCTCACCCTGTGGGACCTCGACCGCACGTTCAACGTCGGCGGGTTCGCCGGCAAGCAGAAGATGAAGCTGCGCGACGTCCTCGGCGTGCTGCGCGACTCCTACTGCCGACGCGTCGGCGTCGAGTACATGCACATCCAGGACCCGGAGGAGCGCCTCTGGATCCAGCAGCGCGTCGAGCGCCGGCACGAGAAGCCGAGCACCGAGCAGCAGAAGCACATCCTCGGCCGGCTCAACGCGGCGGAGGCGTTCGAGACCTTCCTGCAGACCAAGTACGTCGGCCAGAAGCGGTTCTCGCTGGAGGGCGGCGAGTCGCTGATCCCGCTGCTCGACGAGATCCTGCAGGACTCGGCCCGGGCCAACCTCGACGAGGTCGTGATCGGCATGGCCCACCGGGGCCGGCTCAACGTGCTGGCCAACATCGTCGGCAAGCCGTACGAGAAGATCTTCTCCGAGTTCGAGGGGCACATCGACCCGAAGTCCTCGCACGGCTCCGGTGACGTCAAGTACCACCTCGGCCAGGTCGGCAAGTTCGCCACCCCGGACGGCGAGCACGCGACGACGGTCAGCGTGGTCGCGAACCCGTCCCACCTGGAGGCGGTCAACCCGGTCCTCGAGGGCATCGTGCGGGCCAAGCAGGACAAGATCGACCTCAAGCTCGAGGGGTACACGGTGCTGCCGGTGCTCGTGCACGGCGACGCCGCGTTCGCCGGCCAGGGCGTGGTGGCCGAGACGCTCAACCTGTCGCAGCTGCGGGGCTACCGCACCGGCGGCACGGTCCATGTGGTCGTCAACAACCAGGTGGGCTTCACCACCGCGCCGGAGTACTCCCGCTCCTCGATGTACTCCACGGACGTCGCGCGGATGATCCAGGCCCCGATCTTCCACGTCAACGGCGACGACCCGGAGGCGGTCGTCCGGGTGGCGCGGCTCGCGTTCGAGTACCGGCAGGCGTTCAACAAGGACGTCGTGATCGACATGGTCTGCTACCGCCGGCGCGGTCACAACGAGGGCGACGACCCGTCGATGACCAACCCGCTGATGTACCAGATCATCGACACCAAGCGCTCGGTCCGCAAGATCTACACCGAGGAGCTGATCGGGCGCGGCGACATCACCCTCGAAGAGGCCGAGGTGCTGCTGCGCGACTACCAGCAGCAGCTGGAGACCGTGTTCAAGGCGACCCGGGACGCCTCGTCGGGTCCGTCGACGCGCGTCACCCGGCTGCGTACGCCGGAGCCGGAGCCGGCGGTGGAGACCGCGATCGACGCGGGCCTGCTGCGGCGCATCGGCGAGGCGCACGTCGACCTGCCCGACGGCGTCACCCCGCACAAGCGGGTGGCGCAGCTGCTGGAGCGCCGGCACAAGATGTCGGTCGAGGGCAACATCGACTGGGGCTTCGGCGAGATCATCGCGTTCGGTTCGCTGCTCGCCCAGGGCGTCACGGTCCGGCTGTCCGGCCAGGACTCCAAGCGGGGCACGTTCGTGCAACGGCACTCGGCGGTGGTCGACTCGGTGACCGGGCGCGACTACTTCCCGATCCAGCAGCTGGCCGCCGACTCCGCACGCCTGTTCGTCTACGACTCGCTGCTGAGCGAGTTCGCGGCGATGGGCTTCGAGTACGGGTACTCCGTGGAGAACCTCGACGCGCTCGTGATGTGGGAGGCGCAGTTCGGCGACTTCGCCAACGGCGCGCAGTCGATCGTCGACGAGTTCATCTCGTCCGGTGAGGTCAAGTGGGGTCAGCGCAGCGCGGTGACGCTGCTGCTGCCGCACTCGCACGAAGGCCAGGGCCCCGACCACACCTCCGGCCGGCTGGAGCGCTACCTGCAGCTGTGCGCCGAGGACAACATGCGCGTGGTGGTCCCGACGACCCCGGCCAACCACTTCCACCTGCTGCGCCGCCAGGCGCTGTCGCCGAAGAAGAAGCCGCTGGTCGTGTACACCCCGAAGTCGCTGCTGCGGCACCGGCTGTGCGTGTCGTCGGTGGAGGACTTCACCACCGGCACCTTCCAGCCGGTGGTCCAGGACGCCGGGATCGCCGACGAGGGCGCGGTGAAGCGGGTGCTGTTCTGCTCCGGCAAGGTCTACTACGACCTCGTGCAGGCGCGCGCGGACCGTGGCATCACCGACACCGCACTGGTGCGCATCGAGCAGCTCTACCCGCTGCCGGTCGACGAGGTGCGGGCCGCCCTCGCGCAGTACCCGAACGCCGAGGACTTCGCCTGGGTGCAGGAGGAGCCGGCCAACCAGGGCGCCTGGACGTTCATCGCGCTCAACCTGCTGGAGCACCTGGAGGGGGTGCGGCTGCGGCGGATCTCCCGCCCGGCCGCCGCGGCGCCCGCCGTGGGCTCGGCCAAGATGCACGAAGCCGAGCAGGCGGCCCTGATCGAGGCCGCACTGCCCCGGCCCTGATCTCCGCGATCTTGGACACCTGACGGGGCTATGACCCCGTCAGGTGTCCAAGATCTGCGACAGGGAGGAATCATGTACTTCACCGACCGGGGCATCGAGGAGCTGTCCGAGCGCCGGGGCGAGGAGACCATCACCATGGACTGGCTCGCCGAACGACTGCGTGACTTCGTCGACCTGAACCCGGAGTTCGAGGTTCCCGTCGAGCGGCTGGCCACCTGGCTCGCCCGACTCGATGACGACGACGAGGATTGACATCCTCTCCGCCCCTAAAGCTAAAGGACGGAGATTCCCTCCACACTGCGCGTGGAACACGCGGCGTCCGGGTGGGTTACGTTCAGCGCCCACCGGATCGGCGACGAGGAGCTGACCACGGACCTCGCCGCCGCCGGGCTGTGGTTCGACCGCTGGCTCACCGAGGACCACGCCTGGTTCACCGCCCGTCCCGCGTGACCCGGCTCTCGTGCCGACTGTGGAGATACCTGCCTACAGTCGACCCGTGCGGCGTCGACGGTTACTGAGCGGCCTGCTCGCGCTGGCGCTCGCCGGCCCCCTCGCCGGTTGCACGGCGTCACCGGCCGCCCCACCGAGCCACCCCACGCCACGCGGGTCGGCTGCCGCCAGCCCGGGGGCGCCCCCGCTGGTACACCTGCCACCGCTGCCTGCCCGGCCGTCGCCCACCCGGCCCCTCGCGGTCGGTGTCCGGCAACTGGATCTCACGCGCGGGCCCGACCGACCCCTGCCAACCACGATCTGGTACCCGGCCCGGGGCGACGCGGACGGCGCCACGCATCCGGGAGCCACCCCGGCGACCGGCCGGTACCCGCTCGTCCTCCTCAGCCACGGCCTCATGGGCCGGCCGGAGGCGCTCGCCCCGATCGGCATCCGGTGGGCGGCCGCCGGGTTCATCGTGGCCGCGCCGACGTACCCGCATACCAACCACGACGCCGCCCACTTCGACATCCTGGATGTGGTGAACCAGCCGGCCGACGCGTCGTACGTGATCAGCCAGGTGCTGGCGCTCGACGGTCACGACGGCGACCTGCTCGCCGGCCACATCGACACGGCCGCCGTCGCCGCGACGGGACACTCCGCCGGCGGCATCACCACGACGGGGATGCTGTCCGCGCAGCGCGATCCCCGGCTGCGGGCGGCGATCGTGATGGCCGGGGCGTTGCTCGGTGGGTCCTACACCGGACCGGTGACGCCGGCGCTGTTCGTCCATGGCGACGCCGACCAGACCGTCACCTACGAGGGCGGGCGGTCGGCGTACGACGCGGACCCCTGGCCGAAGGCGTTTCTGACGGTGATCGGCGGCGACCACGGCAGCTACCTGACGGCCGACGGGCCCGGCTTCGAGCAGATGATCAATGCCACGACCGATTTCCTGCGCTGGACGCTCTACGGCGACGTGGCGGCGCTGGCCAGGCTGGCCGCCGACGGCACGGCGGCGGGCACGACGCGGTGGGAGTCGAAGCTCTGACGCCGGCCGTACTCAGCTGAGCGCCAGGTAGGCGGTCAGCACGACGAGCGCGACCACGACCGCCACGCCGGTGACGAGGAGCCGGCGCGATGACCGCCCGCCCTCCGGCGGTGCCTGAGCGAACGCCTTGAACTGCTCGGTGTTGCCGCTTGGGTCGACCCGATCGCTTGGCATGCCCGCACCCTAGCGAACGGACCGGCGCCGCGGTGTCCCGTCGGATGCCGCCTGCGGAATCCCGTCGGATGCCGGACAGCGGCGGGCCGCCGGGTGACCGGGGCCCGCCGACCGTCCGTCACTTGGTGTGGTCGCAGACCACCTTGCCGAAGACGTCACCCGACTCGAGCCGCTGGAACGCCCCGCGTACGTCGCTGAAGCCGTGGACCGAGTCGATGATCGGCCGGATCCCGCGCTCGACACACAGCCGCAGCAGCTGGCCCAGCTCCTCGGGGGTACCCATCATCGAGCCGAGGATCTCCAGCTCGCCGGCGAAGACGCGGCGCAGGTTGACCTCCGGGAGGTGGCCGGAGGTGGCGCCGGAGACGACGATGCGGCCGCCCCGCTTGGCGCACTTGACGGAGTGGTCGAACGTGGCCCTGCCGACGGTCTCGATCACCACGTCGACCCGCTCAGGCAGGCGGGCACCGCTCTCCAGCGCCGTCGCGCCCAGCGCCGCGATCCGTTCCCGCTTCTCGGCGTCGCGGCTCGTCGCGTACACCCGGGCGCCGAGCGCCACGCCGAGGACGACGGCGGCGGTCGCCACCCCACCGCCCGCGCCCTGGACCAGCACGCTGCCGCCCTCCGGCAACCGGCCCTTGGTGGTCAGCATCCGGTACGCGGTGAGCCACGCCGTCGGAAGGCACGCCGCCTCGGCGAAGGACAGCTCGGCCGGCTTGGCTACGAGGTTGCCGGCCGGCACGGCCACCCGTTCGGCGAGGGTGCCCGGGTAGAGCTCCGAGAGGATGGTCTGCTTGCCGTCCGGCTCGCGGACCACCGGGTAGATGACCACCTCGTTGCCCTCCGGGTCGACGCCGGCGGCGTCGCAGCCGAGGATCATCGGCAGCTGGTCTTCCCGCAGGCCCACGCCGCGCAGCGACCACAGGTCATGGTGGTTGAGCGCGCTGGCGCGCACGTCGACGGTCACCCAGCCTTCGTGCGCCGGCTCGGGCCGTTCCCCGACCGTCAGCGCCGCAAGCGGGTCTTCTGGGTTGAACGAGGAAGCGTAAGCGGCTCGCATGTTCGCGACGCTAGCAGACCCATGATCGGCGCAACGTGTGATGTTGTGCCGATCATGGGTCCACCGTCAGCGGGTCCGTCAGCGGGTGACGCCGTCGCGGACCGCGGCCTCGGCGACGGCTACGGAGACCGCGGGAGCGACGCGCGGGTCGAGAGGGCTCGGAACGATCGCGTCCCGGCGCAGCTCGTTGGCGACGACCGAGGCGATCGCGTCCGCCGCGGCGATCTTCATGCCGTCGGTGATGCGGGTCGCGCCGGCGTCGAGCGCGCCCCGGAACACACCGGGGAACGCGAGAACGTTGTTGATCTGGTTCGGGAAGTCGCTGCGCCCGGTCGCGACGACCGCCGCGTACCGGGACGCGATGACGGGGTGGACCTCCGGGGTCGGGTTGGCCAACGCGAAGATCGCGCCGCCCGGCGCCATGCCGGTCAGCGCCTCCTCCTCGATCGTGCCGCCGGAGACACCGATCAGGACGTCCGCGTCGCGCAGCGCGTCGGAGATGCCGCCGCGCACGCCGTCGGCGTTGGTGAGCTCGGCCAGCTCGCGCTTGGTGGACGTGAGGTCGTCCCGTCCGCTGTGGATGGGCCCGCGCGAGTCGACCACGATGACCGACCCCGGCTCCACCCCGCCGGCGACGAGCATCTTGGTCACCGCGACGCCGGCCGCGCCGGCGCCGCTGACGACCACCCGCAGCCGGTCCAGCTTGCGGTCGAGCAGGGCGGCCGCGTTGCGCAGCGCGGCGAGCACGACGATCGCCGTGCCGTGCTGGTCGTCGTGGAAGACGGGGATGTCCAGCGCCTCGTCCAGACGGCGCTCGATCTCGAAGCAGCGCGGCGCCGCGATGTCTTCCAGGTTGATCCCGCCGAAGGACGGCGCGAGCGCGGTCACCGTCGCGATGATCTCCTCGGTGTCCTGGGTGGCGAGGCAGATCGGGACCGCGTCGACGTTGGCGAACTGTTTGAACAGCGCACCCTTGCCTTCCATGACGGGCAGCGCCGCGCGCGGACCGATGTTGCCGAGCCCGAGCACCGCCGAGCCGTCGGTCACCACCGCCACGGTGTGCCGGACCCAGGTGTACTCGTGCACCAGCGTCGCGTCGGCCGCGATCGCTTCACACACCTGTGCGACGCCCGGGGTGTACGCGAGAGAGAGGTCCTCGCGGGTGGACAGCGGGACGGCCGAGTTGACGACGAGCTTCCCGCCGCGATGCAAGGTGAAGACAGGGTCGTACGGATCGAAAGACACGGGGCCTCCTAGCCACGTAGTGAGACGTCGGCCTGTGCCGGCTGCGGGTCCGCTCGGCGTCGGCGCACTGCTGCGTGGGGGTCACCCTTGTCTAAGGGGACAGCATAATGGCTGACGGTCCGGCTCCCGCGTTATTCATTTCACGCTCGCAGCCACAATTGTCACCCGCGGTGCGCAGACGCGCCCGGAGCGCGGCTACCGGTGATCGGCACCGGCGCGCCTGCGGCGGCGCTCACCGGCGACGCATCACGGCCGGGCGGGGCCACCAGCGCAGGACGACCTTGCCGACGACGTCGGCGACCCCGTACGCCCGCGAATCGTCGGTCACGAACTCGTTGTCTCCGACCAGCCACCAGCCCGTGCCCTCCGGCCGGGCCACCCGCTTGACGACGAGCAACGACGGGCGGGACCGGAACCGTGCGACGACGACGTCACCGGGGCGTATCCGGGCGGTGCGGCGCACGAGCACCGCGTCCCCGTCGCGCAGCGTAGGCGTCATCGAGGGCCCTCGGACGAGGGCGGGGTACCACGGCATCCGCAACGGGTATCTCCTGTCGCTGCCACAACCGGGCAAGGGTAATGTCGCTCTTGAGGATCGATCATCGCAAACCACCAGGAGGGTTCGATGCGTTTGCCGCGTCTACTGACTCCCCGCACTGTCGTTTCCGCCCACTGCGACCTGCCCTGTGGTGTCTACGACCCCGCACAGGCCCGCATCGAGGCGGAATCTGTCAAGGCGATCTGCGAGAAGTACCAGGCCAACAACGACCCGGAGTTCCGTACCCGGGCCCTGATGATTAAGGAACAGCGGGCCGACCTGGTCAAGCACCACTTGTGGGTGCTGTGGACCGACTACTTCAAGCCGCAGCACTTCGAGAAGTACCCGCAGCTGCACCAGCTCTTCAACGAGGCGACCAAGCTCGCGGGAGCCAGCGGCGCCAAGGGATCGGCCGACCCGGCCGTCGCGGACAAGCTCCTCGCGAAGATCGAGGAGATCTCCAAGATCTTCTGGGAGACGAAGCAGGCCTGAAAGTCAGGTGGATGATTGGTAGCCCCCTAGCCCGGGTACGGGTGACGGGGGCTACCGGCTAATCTGGCTCGGCTGGGCCCGATCGACAGGCCCACCGGCTAGGCTGACCAGGCCAGCCCCGGTTCCGGACCGGCCAGCAGGGGTGGCGCGGGCACGGCGGTGGCATCCGCTGGAGGTGTGATGAGCGTCGAGATCCGGCCGATTCGCCGGACGGACGTGCCCGCGGTCGTAGCGATGGTGCACGAACTGGCCGACTACGAGCGCGCCCCGCGGGAATGCCATCTCACCGACGCGCAACTGGAAGCCGCCCTCTTCGCCGAGAGCCCCGCCCTGTTCGGCCACATCGCTCTGCTGGACGGCGAAGCGGTCGGCATGGCCCTCTGGTTCCTCAACTTCTCCACCTGGCGTGGGGTGCACGGGGTGTACCTCGAGGATCTGTACGTGCGGCCGTCGGCGCGCGGCAAGGGAGTCGGACGGGCGCTGCTCGCCACCCTCGCGGCCGTGTGCACCGATCGCGGGTACGAGCGCCTCGAGTGGTGGGTGCTGCACTGGAACCCGGCCCGCGAGTTCTACCACTCCATCGACGCGGTGGCGATGGACGAATGGGTGCCCTACCGGCTGGCCGGCCCGGCGCTGCACGCGCTCGCCGCGACGGCACCCGTGACGGGCGCCGGAGACCTGGAGCCGTCGTTACGGGGGGATGCAGGGTGACCCAACTCGTACCGGAGCGAACACCGGCCGACCAGGCCGCCGACGTCGTACTGCTCGCCGTGCCGGCGTCGGGCGCCTGGCTGGGGGTTCTGCGCACCGCCACGGCGAGCCTCGCCTCCCGGCTGTCGTTCACGCTCGACGAGATCGAGGATCTGCGCATCGCCGTCGACGAGGCCTGCGCGATCCTGTTGGCACTGGCGTCCCTCGACGCGGTCCTGTCCTGCCGGTTCACGGTCACCGGCGATGGGCTGACCGTCGACGCGACGGTGCCGACCGACAACCCGTCGTCGGTACGGCTGCCCTCCGGCGAGTCGTTCGCGTGGCAGGTTCTCAGCGCCCTGGCCGACGACGTGTCCGCCAAGGTCGAAAACGACCTGGTGTGCATCCGCCTGACGAAGCGTCGCCCCGCCCAACCGGCCTGAGCTGAGACGTGCGACGGCACCGTCGCGGCACCGTTGGGGCCGGCGCGGGACAGCTCAGCGGACGCCGAGCGCCTCGCGGGTGGCGGGCGTCACCAGCAGTCCCGCTCCGAGCAGCCCCAGCGCGAACACGGGCACGCCGAGCCAGACGACTCCTGCCGAGATCATGAACCAGCCGATCGGCAGCAGCATCAACTCCAGCACGACCGCCGGCCCGCGGGCCCAGGCGCGCCGCCGGATGAGCGCGCGGGCGAGTACGCCGAGCAGGACGGCGATCAACGCCGCGAAGCCGGTCACGATCAGCGCGTCTTGCAGGACCACGTCACGCACCGTGAGGTCCGCGTACACGAGGTAGGCCACGATCACGGCGACCACGACGGTCTCGGCGAGCAGCAGCCCCACCGCCACCCGGAGAGTGCCCGGCATCCGCGCACCGGGCTGCGGGGACTCCGGTACGTGAGGTTCGCGTCGCGCTCCGGCGCCCTGGTCCGTCACGACGATCACTGTACCGCTGGTCAGGAGGCTTGCGATGGCACCCTGCGGGTACAGTGCCGGCCATGCGTGCGCTTCTCGTGGTCAACCCGAAGGCGACCACCACGAGCGAGCGCAGTCGCGACGTCCTGGTCCGCGCACTGCGCAGCGAGGTGGACCTCACGGTCGCGTACACCCGCCGGCGGGGCCACGCGGTCCAGTTGGCGAAGGAGGCCGCGGCCGAGGGTATCGATCTCGTGGTGACCCTCGGTGGTGACGGCACCGTCAATGAGGCGGTCAACGGGTTGATGGCGGCCGGCGACAAGGCCGACAACCGGCCGGGCCTCGCCGTCGTCCCCGGCGGCTCGACCAACGTGCTCGCCCGGGCCGTCGGCATGCCGAGGGACTGGGCCGACGGCGTGAGCGTGATCCTCGAGGCGCTACGGGAGGAGCGGTACCGGCGGATCAGTCTGGGGCTGGCCGATGACCGGCATTTCACGTTCAGCGCCGGGCTGGGGCTCGACGCCGAGGTGATCCGCCGGGTCGAACAGGCCCGGCACCGGGGCCGCACCTCGACGCCCGCGCTCTACCTGCGCTCCACCGTGGCGCAGTACTTCCTGGAGACCAGGCGCCGGCCGCCCCCGGTGACCCTCGAGCGGCCCGGCGAGCAGCCCGAGACCGGGCTCGCGACGGTCATCGTCCAGAACGTCGCGCCGTGGACGTACCTCGGCGACCGACCGGTCAACCCCTGCCCGGACGCCTCCTTCGACACCGGCCTCGACGTGATGGCCATGCGGGAACTACACCTGACGAGCACGACGCGTACGGCCCGGCAGATCCTGGCCCAGCAGCCGAACCCGCGCGGGAAGCGCGTTCTCAACCTGCATGATCTTGAAACCTTCACGCTCCGGTCCGAGTGCCCATTGGCGTTTCAGCTTGACGGGGAGTACCTCGGCGAACGAGACAAAGTCGAATTCCGCTCGATCCCGGACGCGTTACGGATCGTGTGCTGACCCGTTGCACTTATTAGAAGCATCACTCGATTGGCGAGCGCGCGACCACGACAATTGCATGACGGTGGCAGCCAGTCACCTTCGGCACTACTTTAGTAACAGACAGTCGTAAGCACCGGGCCCTCGGGAAGGTTTGAAAAACCGGACATACCCAGCGTGACGTCACTCACGCGTTCCAAGTTTTTCCGAACGTTCCCCTTGACATCGCGTTAGTTCGTGAAAGTATTCACAAGCGAAGCGAGTTGCCTGCTCACGCGCTGCCGTCGGCCTGGTTCACCCGGTGCGGCCGGCACCGCGAGACGCATATAAGAACGATTAACGCACTCACTGCAACCGATCTGCGAACAAGGAGTGTTGCCGCCATGTCGGACTGGCGCCACCGTGCCGCCTGCCGCGATGAGGACCCGGAGCTGTTCTTCCCTATCGGGACGTCTGGTCCGGCCCTGCTGCAAATCGAGCAGGCGAAGGCGGTCTGCCGGCGCTGCTCTGTGACCGACGAGTGCCTGCAGTGGGCGCTCGACTCGGGTCAGGACGCCGGCGTCTGGGGCGGAATGAGCGAAGAGGAGCGGCGCGCTCTCAAGCGGCGCGGCGGCCTGCGGGTTCGCGCTCACTCGGCCTGATCTGGACCGTACGATGCCCCGGAGGTCAGCGGCCTCCGGGGCATCGCCGTTTACCGGCGACTCCACTCCCCTGCCGGTCCGCCCGCCGAGCCGGTCAGCCGACCGCACGGTCGCGCTCACCGTTCCCAGCGTCACACTCATCCTCCCGAGCCCAGGCTCACGCCGCCGCCGACCCGACATCCCGGGGAAGTCCCCGGTCGCAGTTGTCATGCCGCAGCGGCCCCTCACCGATCGCGCTCTCCTGCTCACTCGCCGGCCAAGGTACGCGGAGCAAATCTGCCCGGATCGGATCTCCGGTGAGCCAGCCGACGACTCAGCCTCGCTGGCGAGGCTGTGGGTTGGCATCACCCGTCACGGGTGAAAGGCCGGCACGCTTCGCAACGGGTACGCCGGCAGTCGGGACAGGGTCCGGGGCCGCGGGATCCGAGGGAGCGGCGGCGCGCCGACAGGGGGCAGGACAGCCGAACACAGCGGGGGCAGCAGAAGGTACGTACGGAGCGCTGAGAGACCGTCAGAAGCCGGCTGAAGGGCCTCGCAGCCGGGACGGCGCGGGGGTTGGGCCGTGACCGGCTCGCCGCGCGGGCGGGGCCGTTCAGCTACGCCGCGACCGGCTCGCCGCGCACGCCGGCGACGCGGTCCAGGACCAGCCGGACCAGCTCCGGCAAGGCACCCAGCGGCGGCGCCGCGGCCACCGCTCCGGCCGTACGGGCCGACTCGACCGCGGCGTCGTACAGGCGCCCGGGCGCCAGGAAGTAGGCCGCGAGCGCGACCGACCGCGCCCCGCGCTGGCGGAGCGCGTAGACCGCCTCGCCGGCGGTGGGCGTGCTGGCCGACGCGTAGGCGGGCAGGCACGGTACGCCCAGGCGGCTGCCCAGGGCCCGCGCGGCCAGTTCGATGGTGGTAAGGGCCGCGCGGTCACGGGTACCCGCCGCCGCGAGGACGACGCTGTCGACGGGCACGCCGGTCTCCGCCAGCCGCCGGCGCAGGCCGGCCAGCAACGGCGCGGGCACCCTGCCATCGACCGGTCCCAGGACGTCGGTGAGCCGGACGTCGAGGTCCACACCGTCGGCCCGGGCCTTCGCCAGGACGGCCGGGATGTCGACCCGGCCGTGGTAGGCCGAGGTCAGCAGCAGCGGTACGACCGTTGCCGACGGGAAGCCGCGGTCCCGCAGCGAGGCGAGGACCTCGCCGGGCCGGGGCCCCGCGTGATCGAGGAACGACGCCTCGACGACCGAGCCCGGCCGGACGGCCGCGACCGCCGTGGCCAGCGCCCGGGTCGTCGCGCCGGCCCGCGGATAGCTCGAGCCGTGCGCGACGAGGAGGATGGGGTCGTGAGCGCGAGGAGCGCAGCGGAGCGGAGCACCGCAGTCGCGAACAACCGGGATCTCGTGAGCGCGAGGAGCGCAGCGGAGCGGAGCACCGCAGTCGCGAACATCCGGGATCTCGTCGTACCTCAAACGTGCAGCCCGCATTCGGTCTTGTCGAACATCGGCCAGCGCCCGGCACGGGGGTCCTCACCGGGAGCCGTACGGCGGGTGCACGGCCAGCAGCCCACCGAGCCGTACCCCTGGCGCAGCAGCGTGTTGACCGGCACGTTGTGGCGGGAGATGTACCGGTCCACGTCGGCCTGCGTCCACGCCGCCAGCGGCGAGACCTTCACCTTGCCCCGGTTGGTGTCGTAGCCCACGACCGGCGTGTTGGCCCGCGTCGGCGACTCGTCGCGGCGAAGCCCCGCCGCCCACGCGTCGTAGCTGGCCAGCGCCCGCTCCAGCGGCTCGACCTTGCGCAGGTCGCAGCACTCGTCGGGGCTGCGGGCGTACAACCGCGGGCCGAACTTCTCGTCCTGCTCCTTGACCGTGAGCTTCGGCCGGATCGACCGGACCGTCACGGGCAGGGTGCGCTGCACGATGTCGCGTACCCGCAGGGTCTCGGCGAAGTGCAGGCCGGTGTCGAGGAAGACCACGTCGACGCCGGGCGCCACGCGGGAGACGACGTGCACGAGCACCGCGTCGGCGAAGGAGCTGGTCACGCAGAACCGCTCGCCGAACGTCTCCAGGGCCCAGGCCACGATCTCCTCGGCCGGCTTGCCCTCCAGCTCACGGCCGGCACGGGCCGCCAGCTCGCGCAGCTCTTCCTTGGTACGGGTATCCGTCACCGGTCTACCTCCAGCGCTCGTCCGACCAGACCCACAAACTTCACCGAGAACACGCGGGCGCAGGAGTGGCACTCCCAGGCACCGTGGCCGCCCTCTGCCGAGGGCCGCAGATCTTCCTCGCCGCAGTACGGGCAGTACAGCGGCGCCTGCCTCTCACCCGCCTCGCTCATTTGAGCTCCTCTTCGGGAGCGCGCATGACCCACTGCGCGAACGTCTCGCCGTCGGCGCGCGCGGCGAGGTAGCGGCGGGCCAGCCGTTCGACGTAGTCGGGAAGCTCGTCCGCGGTGGTCTTGAGGCCGCGCAGCTTTCGGCCGAAGCCGGCGGTCTGCCCCGCGGCCATGCCCAGCCCGCCACCGAGGTGCACCTGGAAGCCCTCGACCTGGCGGCCGTCGGCCGCGGTCACGATCATGCCCTTGAGCCCGATGTCGGCCACCTGGGTGCGCGCACAGGCGTTGGGGCAACCGTTGAGGTGGATGGAGATGTCGGCGTCGAACTCGGCCAGCCGCTTCTCCAGCTCCGCTACCAACGACGCGGCGCGCGCCTTGGTCTCGACGATGGCCAGCTTGCAGAACTCGATGCCGGTGCAGGCCATCGTGCCGCGCCGCCACGCCGACGGGGTCGCCTCCAGGCCGATCTCCCGCAGCGCCGCCACGAGCGAGTTGACCCGGTCGTGGTCAAGATCGAGAACCAGCAGCTTCTGGTACGGCGTGAGCCGCACCCGCCCGCTGCCGTGCCGCTCGGCGATGTCGGCGACCTTGGCGAGAAGCTCGCCCGAGACCCGGCCGGCGACCGGCGCGACGCCGACGTAGTACTTGCCGTCCCACTGCTTGTGGATACCGACGTGGTCGATCGGACGCTCGGGCAGCTCGGGGGCTGGGCCGTCGATGAGCTTGCGGCCGAGGTACTCGGTCTCCAGCACCTCGCGGAACTTCTCCGGGCCCCAGTCGGCCATCAGGAACTTCAGCCGGGCGCGGTTGCGCAGCCGCCGGTACCCGTAATCCCGGAAGATCTTCACGACGCCGAGCCAGACTTCGGCGATCTCGTGCAGCGGCACCCACACGCCGAGCCGCTTGGCGAGCATCGGGTTGGTCGACAGCCCGCCGCCGACCCACAGGTCGAAGCCGGGGCCGTGCTCGGGGTGGATCACACCGAGGAACGCGACGTCGTTGGCCTCGTACGGGGTGTCCGCCAACCACGAGATCGTGGTCTTGAACTTGCGCGGCAGGTTGGACACCTCGGGGTTGCCGATGAACTCCGCGTGGATCTCACGGATCGCCTCGGTGGCGTCGAGCACCTCGGCCTCGGCCACCCCGGCGACCGGGCTGCCCAGGATGACACGGGGCGTGTCACCGCAGGCCTCGGTCGTGTCCAGCCCCACGCCCTCGAGCTCACGCCAGATGGCCGGCACGTCCTCGATCCGCACCCAGTGCAGCTGGATGTTCTGCCGGTCGGTGATGTCCGCGCTGTCGCGCGCGTACCGGGTCGACACGTTGGCGATCGCCCGCAGCTGCGCCAGGTCGAGCTGGCCGCCGTCGATGCGGACCCGCAGCATGAAGTACTCGTCTTCGAGCTCGTGCGGCTCGAGGACGGCCGTGCGGCCGCCGTCGATGCCCGGTGCGCGCTGGGTGTACAGGCCCCACCAGCGCATCCGGCCGCGCAGGTCGGTCGGGTCGATGCTGGAGAAACCGCCCTTGGCGTAGATCGTCTCGATCCGCTGCCGGACGTTGAGCCCGTCGTCGTCTTTCTTGAAGCGCTCGTTGGCGTTGAGCGGTTCACGGTGCCCCAGCGCCCACTGGCCCTCGCCGCGGCGACGCTTGGCGGGGGCACTGGATTGGGAACCGGTGGGGACGGCGGTAGCCGTCATGCGAGCGTCCTCCTGCTGATGGTGGGAGCGCGCGCCGGTGGACCGCGGGTACAGCGGTTGACGTCGATGTCAAAAGAAATCCGGCGCGATCGCGCGCCCGAAAACGAAAAACGGGCCGCGTCAGGCAGCCGGACAGATGGCGCTGCGAACGCGACCGAAGTCGACGTGTCGGCGGCTGGTAAGCCGCAGGGAAGCAGCGGTCATAGCGTCGATCGTGCCACGATCGCGACCGCCGCGCCATGGGTGCGTGAGACCCGTCTCACCCGCATATGCCGTCCGACCAGCCAATACTCCCATTAACACACCGACTCGGTAGGGAATTTACCAGGCGCTGACCGGGGCCGGGGACGGACGAGCGCACCCTCGTCCCGCCATCCGGGACGATGAGGTCACCTCTTGGACAGCGGCACCACCAGCACCGCTTCCGTACCGCCTTCCGCCCGTCGGCGCAGCTCGAGCGACCCGCGCAGCTCACCGGTGGCGAGGGTTCGCACGATCTGCAACCCGAGCCGCTCGCTGGCGTCGAGATCGAAGTCGGGCGGCAGGCCCTGGCCGGAGTCGGCGACCGTGACGTGCAACTGCCGGCGGAACCGGTGCGCGCTGATGACCACCTCACCTTCGGCGCCCGGCCCGTACGCGTGCTCGACCGCGTTCTGCAGCAGCTCGTTGAGCACCATGACCAGCGGGGTGGCGACCTCTGCCGGGAGCACGCCGAACGTGCCGGAGCGCCGGATCGTCACGCGCGTCTCGGCCGCCGCGACCTCCTTCGCGGCCGACGCCACCCGGTCGACGATGCCGTCGAACTCCACCGCCTCGTCCGACGACATCGACAGGGTCTCGTGCACGATCGCGATCGACGCGACCCGGCGCACCGACTCCTCCAGCGCGGCCCGGGCCTCGGGTACCCCGACCCGCCGGGCCTGCAGCCGCAGCAGCGCCGCGACCGTCTGCAGGTTGTTCTTCACCCGGTGGTGGATCTCGCGGATCGTGGCGTCCTTCGTGATCAGCTGGCGGTCCCGGCGGCGCACCTCGGTGACGTCCCGCACGAGCACCAGCGCGCCGATCGGGGTACCGGCCGGCATCAGCGGCAGCGCGCGCATCAGGACCGTCGCGCCGCGCGCCTCGATCTCCCGGCGCGGCGGCGCCTCGCCGCGCAGCGCGGCCAGCACGACCTCCGAGGTCTCGCCGCCTTCGAGCGGGTCGTCGGCGAGCCGTCCGGTGATCGCCGCCAGGTCCTCCCCCACGAGGTGGGTCGACAGGCCGAGCCGCCGGTACGCCGACTGCGCGTTCGGGCTCGCGTACGTGACCTTGCCCCCGCCGTCGATGCGGATCAGCCCGTCACCGACCCGGGGCGCGCTCGTCGTCTCGCCGGGGTGCCGGGGCTGCGGGAAGACCCCGTCGGCGATCATCTGGGCGAGGTCGTCGGCGGTGGTGAGGTAGTTGAGCTCCAGGTGGCTGGGGGTCCGCGCGGTCGACAGGTTGGTGTCGCGGCCGATCACCGCGATCACCTCGTCCCGGCCGGCGCGCCGGACCGGGATCGCCTCATGGCGGGCCGGGGTGTCGCCGTACCAGACCGGGTCGCCCTCGCGCCAGATCCGGCCCTGCTCCACGGCGACCGCCAGGTGCGCCACCTCCGGGCCGCTGAAGATGCGCCCCACCTGGTCGTCCTGGTAGGCCGTCGGGCCGGTGGTGGGGCGCACCTGGGCCACGCAGAGGAACTGGCCGTCGGGCAGCGCCACCCACATGAGCAGGTCGGCGAAGGACAGGTCGGACACGAGCTGCCAGTCACCGGCCAGCCGGTGCAGATGCTCGATGTCGGCGGATTCGAGGTTGGTGTGCTCCTCGACGAGGTCACGCAGCGTGGACACGCCTCACAGCCTGCCACGTCCCACCCTGTAGCCTCTTCAGGCGTGCGGCGCTTCCTCTCCACCGTCATCGCTGTCGTGACACTGTGCGCGGCACTGTCCGGCTGCGGGTGGGTACGCGCCGGCAACAGAAGCCCCAACAAGCCGACCGCCTTCGTGCTGCGCGGGTACGCCAGCGTGGCGGGCGCGCCGGCCGGCCAGCCGGGCGCGGCGTGCGAGGTGCCGGCCAGCGGAATCGGCCCGAACGCCCCGGTACACGTCGCCGACCCGCCCGGCCATGCCCTCGCGACCGGCACCCTGCGGGACGGCGTGCTGGCGACGGACGGCACCGGGTACCGCTGCAACTTCGCCTTCGAGATCTACGGCGTGCCGGGCGGCCACACCACGTACGAGATCTCGGTGAACGACCGGCCGCCGGTGAGCTTCCCCGCCGAGGAACTGCGCCAGGACAAGCCCGCGGTCATCCCCATCCCATGATCACGGAATTTTCTCCGTGCCCCGCCCCGGAAAACCTTCCGCGATCATGAGTTAGAGGGTCGTGGTGACCTTCTTCAGGCCGCGGGGCGCGTCCGGGTCCTCGCCCCGGTGCCGGGCCAGTTCGAGCGCGAGCCGCTGCAGCGGCAGGATGTCCAGCAGCGGCGCGTACCGCTCGTCGACGTCGGGGGTCGGGATCCGCAGCGCCGCCCCCGCCACGTCGGCCGGCCCGACCGCCACCACGTCGGCGCGGCGCTCGTCCAGCCGGGCCAGCACCTCACGCATCGCCGCCCCGCCCGGGCCCGATCCGACCACGGCGAGCACCGGCACGTCCGGGTCGGCCATCGCGAGCGGGCCGTGCAGCAGGTCGGCACCGGAGAACGCCAGCGCCGGCAGGTAGGACGTCTCCATCAGTTTGAGGGCGGTCTCCCGGGCCGTGGGGTACGCGTACCCCCGGCCGGTGGTGACCACGCGCGCGGCGAAGCGGTAGCGCGGGGCGAGCTGGCCTGCGGTCGGATCGTCGAGCAGGCGCTGCGCGTACCCGGGCAGCTCGCCCAGCTCGGCGCGCTGCTCCGCGGGCAGCGCGCCGTCCCCCGCACGCACCCCCTCGATCAGCATCAGCAGGGCCAGCAGCTCGGCCGAGTAGGTCTTGGTCGCGGCGACGGCCCGCTCGTGCCCGGCCGCGATGTCGACGGACAGCTCGGCTGCGGCGGCGAGCGGCGACCCGGGATTGTTGGTCACCGCGAGGGTGTGTGCGCCCTGCTCACGCGCGACCCGGACGACCTCGCACAGGTCGGGTGAGCCACCGCTCTGGGAGACGCCGACGACCAGTGCGTCGCGCAGGTCCGGGCGCGCGCCGAAGACGGTGATGGCCGACGGCGAGGCGAGCCCGGCGGAGACGCCGAGCCGGATCTCGGTCAGGTACGCCGCGTAGAGGGCGGCGTGGTCGGAGGTGCCGCGGGCGGTGAAGACGACGTGGCGCGGCGCCCACCGCGCGATCTGCGCGGCGACCTCGGCGATCGCCGGCGCCTGCTCGTCGAGCAGCCGCGCGTACACCTCCGGCTGCTCGGCGATGTCGGCGGCCATCCCACTGCCCGGCTGGCTTGTCACGGCACCTCCTCCGATCATGCGCACTGACATGATGTGCGCGTTTGACGCCAAAATCGTCGCACAACCGATCAGTAGCGCGCAATGAACGAGCAGCTTCGCGCAAGAATGATCTGCTTCACATACGCGAAAAGCAGGAGGGCCCTGCCCGCGCGTTCGACGCGGGCAGGGCCCTCCTGCCTGGTTTTCACGGTGCTAGCGCGCGGGCAACGTCCTCCGCAGCGCGAGGAGGTTCACGCCGGGCATCGGCGACCAGTCCCGCTCGGGGAGCCGCTGGAAGCCCAGACCGCTATACAGCCCCTCGGCCGCCGCCACGAAGTCGCGGTAGCAGATGACGACCGCGGCGCAGCCCGCCCCGGCGGCGCGCCGCAGGCACTCGCCGACCAGCAGCCGACCCACCCCGCGGCCCTGCTCCTCCGGATCGACCGCGAGCATCCGGAACTCCGCCTCGTCCGCCCGCGCCAGTTCGGAGTACCGGCTGCCGGGGAGCACGAACGTCACCGACCCGAGCAGGCGCCCGGTCGACTCGTCGACCGCCACCAGCACGTCGCCCTCGTCCGCGCGGCCCGCCACGTCGGCGAGCGTCCGCTCGTACCCGATCTCCCCGCCGAGCTGCCCCGCCTTGTCGTACGCGAGGACGGTGAGGCGCCCGATCTCGTCATATTCATCCGGACGGGCGACCCGCACGACCACCGTCACTCGATCACCGCGATGAGGTCACCCTCCTGGACGACGTCACCCTCGGAGACGACCAGCTCCTTGAGCACCCCGTCGGACTCGGCCACGACCGGGATCTCCATCTTCATCGACTCAAGGATCACGAGGGTGTCGCCCTCCTCGACCGTCTCCCCGGTGGCCTTGACCACCTTCCAGACGTTCGCCACCATCTCGGCGCGGATCTCGTCGGCCATCTGCCCGTCCTCTCGTGTTGTCGCATCGGTATCCAACCACGATGCGGACACGAACGGGCAGTGGAGTCTCCGAGGTCGCGCGCGTCGACGCCGGAGCTCAGGTCACTCGGCGAGGAACTCGCGGGTGTCGGCTTCGAGGACCAGCTCCGTCAGCTTGCTACGCAGGCGCTCCTTGAGCTCGGCCGGCGCGGTCTCGGCGCCGCAGCAGCGCGCCACCAGCACCTTCACCTCCTGCTCGATGCCGTACTCCCGCAGGCACGGCGAGCATTCGTCGAGGTGCTCGCGGATGAGCAGCCGCCGGTCCTCGGAGCACTCCAGATCGAGGTACAGGTAGACCTCGGCCAGCACCTCACGGCAGTCGGTCTCATGTGGTTCGCCGCAGCTCACCGTGACACCTCCTGCCCAGCGCGCTCGTTCTGGCTCGCGACCCCGGCGATGCCCCGTTCAGCGGCGTAGTGCTCGAGGAGTCGACGCAGATTGCGCCGCCCCCGGTGCAGGCGCGACATCACCGTGCCGATCGGCGTACCCATGATGTCGGCGATCTCCTTGTAAGAGAAGCCCTCGACGTCGGCGAGGTAGACCGCCAACCGGAAATCCTCCGGCAGCGACTGCAGCGCCTCCTTGATGTCGGAGTCGGGCAGGCGGTCGAGCGCCTCCGTCTCCGCCGACCTCAGCCCGGTCGAGGAGTGCGACTCCACCTCCGCGAGCTGCCAGTCGTGGATCTCCTCGGTCGGTGCCTGCACCGGCTGGCGCTGCCGCTTCCGATAGGAGTTGATGTAGGTGTTCGTGAGGATGCGGTACAGCCAGGCCTTGAGGTTGGTGCCCTCTTCGAACTGGTGGAACGCCGCGTAAGCCTTGAGGAAGGTCTCCTGGAGCAGGTCCTCGGCGTCGGCCGGGTTACGCGTCATCCGCAGTGCGGCCGCGTAGAGCTGGTCCAGGAACGGCATCGCGTCCCGGACGAAACGGTCACGCCGCTGATCGGGCTTCTCGTCGATTGACACGCGCCCCTCTTCCTTCGACCGTCCAGACGACGAGCTTACGCCGAGGCGCTGACCACGCTCGTGGGAGAGGTCGGTCTCCGCCTGCTCGACCGCGATCGCGGGCCATGCCGGATCGGACGCGACCCGCGCCGCCTCCGCCGACGCCGGCCAGGTCGGGCCGGTCAGCACGCGCTGCCATCGTCTCGTCTCATGCCTGTCGGGCTTTCGGGTGGTGACGCCCATCCGGAACTCCCCCTTCGCCAGTGCCCAGGCGCCCGAGGCGCCGGCCCTCCAGCGAGATGAAACCCCGTCCACCCGCGGATCATTCCGAGTCTGGCGGACACAGCCGCGTCCGGGTCGGATCAGCCGGCCGTCCAGCCATGGTCGGCCAGCCAGGCCACGGCCAGGGCCGCCACGGCCGCCGGATCACGGCGCAGGTCGTGCGTCTCACCCGGAAGGACACGTACCTCGACCGCGCCGGTGGCCGGCGGCACGCCGAACGGGTCCCGGTCGCCGTTGAGGACGAGGGTCGGCAGCCCGGTGGGCAGTTCGCCGGCCCGGCTGCGGTCCGGCTTGCCGGGTGGGTGCAGCGGGAACGCCAGCGCGAGCACCGCGACGGCGCCGAGCTCATCCGCGGTGCGGCAGGCCACGCGTGCCCCGCTCGACCGGCCGCCGACGATCAGCGGCAGCCCCGGCGGCACCAGATCGCGCAGTGCGCTCACGGCCGTGACGTACGCACGGTCGAGCTGACTGGCCGGCGCCGGCGCCCGTCGCCCCGCCACCCGGTAGGGCTGCGTGAGACGGGCCACCGTCAGGCCGGCCGCGACCGCGGCGGCACGGACGGCGACAAGATCGACGGCGTCCACCCCGCCACCGGCGCCGTGCCCGAGCACGAGCAGGGCCGAGGGGCCGCTGGCGGGGTGGTCGATGTCGAGCCGGGCCGGCCCGTACGCGGTGGCGACCTCGATCATTGTTGAATGATCGCAGCCGACCTGGCTACCGGCTGCCGGCACCCACCTGTTCGAGCACCCGGAAGACGTTCACACCGGCGAGCGTCTCGGTAGCCGGCGCCTCGACAGCCGGCGCCTCGGCGCGCCACGCGACGAGCATCGCCCGCCGCTCGCGGGGCGTCGTGGCGCCCCAGACACCGTGGCAGTCGCCGACGTCGAGCGCCCAGGCCAGGCAGGAGCCCTGGACATCGCAGGTACGGCAGAGCGCGACCGCGGCATCCGCGGGCTCGCTGGGCGCCGGAAAGAAGGTTTCCGGATCAACACTCTGGCACAGTCCCCTGGTACGCCAGGCCGGATCGAGGTCGCGTTCACTCAGCGCGCGTAGCAGTCGTGGATCTTTCCTGGCTGCAGCAACCTCGTGCGGACGTGGCATTCGCGCCCGGGTCATGCACCCACCTCCCCCGTGGGTTACGACATTTCGGCAGGCGCGAACAGACGACAGAACAGCACGCCCACCGGCGCGTTGTTCTATCGCACGTCGATATCTCGCGACAAGGCTCTTAAGGAAAATTGCAGAAAAGCCCTCCCCCCAATCCCGCCGTATCAGTCGAAAAGCGTCAGGTCCTGTGGCTGCTCGGCAACCACCCCGAGAGGCGCCGCCGGAACCCGCTCCACCAACCCCGGACCGTCGTTACGGACGTCACCGACCGCCGCGCCGACCGGACGGATCTCGATCGACTCCAGGTAGTCCGCGGGTGCCGGCTCCAGCAGGGCGACGGCGGCCGCGGCGTCCCCCTCGAGCCACCGCCGCCAGCGGTCCGGCGGCAGCGCGAGCGGCATCCGCTCGTGCACCAGCGACAACTCCCCTACGGCCGCCGTGGTCACGATCGTGCAGGTGAGAAGCTTGTCGCCCCACACCGACCACAGGCCGGCGAAGGCGAGCACGCCGCCGTCGGAGCGGGTCATGAAGTAGGGCTGGCGCTGCCTGGGCGAGTGGCGGACCCACTCGTACCACCCGTCGGCGGGGACCAGGCAGCGACGGGTCGCGAACGACGGCGCGTACGCCCGGGTGGTCGCCACCGTCTCCGCCCGCGCATTGATCATGCGAGCGGCGCCGCTCGTGTCCTTGGCCCACGACGGCACGAGACCCCACCGGGCCGTGGACAGCACGGTCGCCTCCGCGCTCCGCGATCGCCGCACGATCGGCACGGCGTCGGTCGGCGCCACGTTGTAGTCGGCGGCCAGACCGTCACCGGTCTCATCGCTCGCGTCGAACAGCGCGCTGAGATCGGTGGCACTACGGGTCGTGGCGTACCGGCCGCACATGGCGAACACGGTACCCGCGGCCGCGACGCCGCGTGGTCCCTTCGCGCCATCTCGGCCGACAACGGATGTCCCACCCAACAGGAGCAACCGGTACGCGCCGTGGCCCGGCACATCGGCGTTCGGCAGACTGTACGGGTGGCAGACAGCAATTCCACCGCAACCCGGTCGAGCAGACAGGCCCAGCCGTGGACGGCGCCGACCGCCGCCGGCCCCGTCACGGCGACGGTCCGGCTGCCCGGCTCCAAGTCGATGACCGCGCGGGCGCTCGTCCTCGCCGCCGTGTCGGCCGGTTCGAGCACGCTGCGCGCCCCGCTGCGCGCCCGCGACACGATGCTCATGGCCGCCGGACTGCAGGCCATGGGCGCGACCGTGAGCACCGGCGACGACGACCTGTGGGTGATACGCCCCCAGCCGCTGCGCGGCCCCGCGTCCGTCGACGTCGGGCTGGCCGGCACCGTGATGCGCTTCCTGCCGCCGGTGGCCGCGCTCGCCGACGGACCGGTGACGTTCGACGGCGATCCGCGCGCCCGCCTGCGGCCGATGGCGCCGCTGATCGACGCGCTCGGCCGGCTCGGGGTGGACATCGACGCCGCACCGGGCGGCCGGCTGCCGATGACCGTACGGGGCGCCGGCCGGGTCACCGGCGGCGAGGTGACCATCGACGCATCCAGCTCCAGCCAGCTCGTCAGCGGCCTGCTGCTCGCCGCCGCCACCTTCGACCGGGGCGTGGTCGTCCGGCACGTCGGCCCGCCGGTGCCCAGCGCCCCGCACCTGGAGATGACCGTCCAGATGCTGCGGGCCGTCGGCGCCGGCGTCGACAACAGCACCCCGGACGTCTGGGCCGTCCAGCCGGGTCGCCTGGCCGGGCGCGCCTGGGACATCGAGCCCGACCTGTCCGGAGCCGCGCCGTTCCTGGCCGCCGCGCTGGTCACCGGGGGCGCCGTGACCGTGCCCGGCTGGCCGCGCACCACCACCCAGGCCGGCGACCGGCTGCGCGAACTGCTGTCGGAGATGGGCGGCGAACCGACCCTGTCGACCGAGGGCCTCACGATGCGGGGCACCGGCGCCGTGCACGGCCTCGACGCGGACCTGTCGGACGTGAGCGAGCTGACGCCCGTCCTCGCCGGCCTCGCCGCCCTGGCCGACTCCCCGTCGCGGCTGCGCGGCATCGGGCACATCCGCGGCCACGAGACCGACCGGATCGCGGCGCTCGCCCGCGAACTGACCAGGCTCGGCGCCGACGTGGTGGAGCACCCGGACGCGTTGGAGATCCGCCCCCGGCCGCTGACCGGCGGGGCGTTCGAGACCTACGACGACCACCGCATGGCGCACGCCGGCGCGGTCATCGGGCTCGCGGTGCCCGGCGTGGCGCTCAGCGACGTCGGATGCACCTCGAAGACGATGCCGCAGTTTCCGGCACTATGGTCGGCGATGGTGAGCCAGCCGGAGGTTGAGCACTGAGGCGACCGCGCGAATACGACGAGGACGACGTACGGGTACGCCCCGGTCGCTCCACGCGACCGCGTACCCGCATCCGACCGCGCCACGAGGACGCCGTCGTTGGCTTCGTCGTGGCCGTGGACCGTGGCCGGTACACGTGCGTGGTCGACGACGACCGGACCGTCGTCGCGATGCGCGCCCGCGAACTCGGCCGGCGCGGCGTGGTCGTGGGTGACCGGGTGCACCTCGTCGGCGACGTGTCGGGCCGCCCCGACACCCTCGCCCGGATCGTCCGCATCGACGAGCGCACCTCCACGCTCATGCGTACCGCCGACGACGTCGAGAACGCGCTCGAGGGGCGCCAGGAGCGCGTCGTCGTGGCCAACGCCGAGCAGCTGGTAATCGTCAGCTCGCTGTCCGACCCGCCGCCGCGTACCGGGTTCATCGACCGGTGCCTGGTCGCCGCGTACGACGCCGAGATCGAGCCGCTGCTGTGCCTGACCAAGGCCGACCTCGCCGGCCCGGAGGAGGTCCTCCACTACTACGCCGAGCTGGACCTGCCGTACGTGCTGTGCCGGCCCGAGCGCGAGCCCGACGAGCTGCGGGAAGCGCTGGCCGGGCGCGTCTCGGTCCTGGTCGGCCACTCCGGAGTGGGCAAGTCGACGCTGGTCAACCGCCTCGTACCGGACGCCGACCGGGCCGTCGGGGCGGTCAGCGCGGTCGGCAAGGGCCGGCACACCTCCACCAGCGCCGTCGCGCTGCGCCTGCCGGAAGGCGGGTGGATCATCGACACTCCGGGCGTACGCTCGTTCGGCCTGGCCCACGTGTCGCCCGACAGCCTGCTGCACGGCTTTCCCGACCTGGTCGAGGCATCCACCCGGTGCCCGCCCAACTGCGACCACACCGGCGGCAGCGGCGACTGCGGGCTGGACAAGCTGGTCGCCGAGGGCGGGGCCGACCCGCGCCGGCTGCTGTCGTACCGCCGGTTGCTGGCCTCGCGTACGGGTGAACCGGAAGAAACCTCCTAGACCTCGACGTAGCCGCCGGTCCGCCAGTAGACCCCGTTGTCACGGGCGAGCAGCTCCTCGTCGATGAGGTACCGGCGCAGCGAGGCGTAGTCGGGGTGCCAGGCGCGCAGGATCGCGTCCACGGCCTTCTCCGGGTACTTCACGCCGGGCTCGAAACAGGCGGCCAGGTGCTCCAGGATCACTCGGCGCTTGCCCTTGACCGCCGGGATTCCGACCAGTCGGCCGTCGACGATGAACGTGCGCAGCACCGCGTCCTTCTGCCGGTCCGGGTCCAGCGGTTTGGTTCGCGCCGGCGGCGGCGCGTACTCGCGTACCGAATCCTTGAACACGTCGGTGTGGGCGACCAACCGGCCGTCGACGGTGTCGACGAGCCCGCCGGTCTGCAGCCGGCGCAGCGCGGCCACCACGGACCGGGCCGGCAGCCCGGTGCGGTCGGCGACGGCGCTCGGCAGGTCGGCGCCCAGCACCACCGCCGCGTACACGCGCAGCCGTTCCGGCTCGGCCAACAGCCCACACAGTGCTTCCGGTCTCACGGCTAACCAACTTATCTCCGCCGACGGCCCGTCCCCGCGCGGTGGCCAGGAGGTTCGGATAGGTTCACGGCATGGCCCGGTACGCCGACGACCTCGCACTGGCACACCTGCTCGCTGACACCGCCGACACCATCTCGGTGGCCCGCTTCCGCGCGCTGGACCTGCATGTCAGTACTAAACCGGACCTGACGCCCGTCTCCGACGCCGACACGGCGGTGGAGAAGGCGCTGCGCGGCACGCTGAGCCGGGCCCGGCCCCGCGACGCGGTGCTCGGCGAGGAGTACGGCGCGACGGCGGCCAGCGGCTCCAGCCGGCGGCGGTGGGTGATCGACCCGATCGACGGCACCAAGAACTACGTCCGCGGGGTGCCGGTGTGGGCCACCCTGATCGCCCTTCTCGACGGCGACGAGCCGGTGGTGGGCCTGGTGTCGGCTCCGGCGCTGGGCCGGCGCTGGTGGGCCGCGACCGGGCTCGGCGCGTACGCGGGCCGGCACCGGACCGCGGCGACCCAGATCCACGTCTCCGGTGTCAGCCAACTCTCCGACGCCTCGTTCTGCTACTCGTCGCTGACCGGCTGGGAGGAGATCGGGCGGCTGGACGCGATGCTGGACATCATGCGCCACGCCTGGCGCAGCCGGGCGTACGGGGACTTCTACGGGTACATGCTGCTCGCCGAGGGCGCCCTCGACGTCATGGTGGAGCCCGAACTGTCGCTGTGGGACCTCGCCGCGCTGATCCCCATCGTGACCGAGGCCGGTGGCACGTTCACCGATCTGGCCGGCCGGCCCGGCCCGTACGGCGGAAGCGCGATCGCGACCAACGGCAAACTGCACGACGCGATTTACCGCCGACTGGGAGTTGACCCGGGCACACAGACGTCGTGACCCGGGACGGACCCCCAGCGGTCTATCCTTCCCCGGTGATGTCTGCAGGTTGGTTCTTCCTCGCGGCGATGATCGTCGCGTACGGCGTGGCCAACCTGCTGCAGTCCGTCGCCGCCGCCCGCACCGACCTGCACACCGGGTTCAGCCCCCGGCTGTTGCTGAGCCTCGGCAAGCGCAAGACCTACCTGGCAGGGCTGCTCTGCCAGACCATCGGGTTCCTGCTGGCCGTCCTCGCCCGGCGGGATCTGCCCCTGTTCCTGGTCCAGGCCGCCGTCGCCGCCGGCCTGGGCGTGACGGCCCTGCTCGGCGTGCTCGTACTGAAATGGCGCCTGCCCAAGGCGGAGCTGGCGCTGCTCGGGGCGCTGAGCGCGGGCCTGGCCGCGCTGGTGGTCTCCGCCCGACCGCACCCGTCCCGGCAGCTCGGCCTCGCCGGGGACGTCGGGCTGGCCACCCTCCTGGTGCTCATCGGCGCGGTGGGCTTCTTCGCGGCGAGGCTGCACGGATCACACGGTTCGGTCGCGCTCGGCTCCCTCGCCGGCGTGGCCTTCTCCGCCGCCGCCGTGGCGTCGCGTCCCCTGGCCGGGATGCACTCGATCCACCACATCCTGACCTACCCGCTGCTGTACTTGATGATCGCCCACTCGCTCGTCGGCCAGCTGCTGCTCGCCATGGCGATGCAGCGCGGCTCCACGACGTCCGCGGTCGCCGCGATGGACGCCGCGTCCGCCGTGCCGGCGGCCGCCGTCGGCCTACTGCTGCTCGGCGACGAGATCCATCCCGGGCGGGAGTGGCTCGCCGCGGCCGGCTTCCTGGTGACCCTGCTGGCCGTGATCGGGCTCAGCTTCTACGCCGAGCCGCAGCACCATCCCGAGGCCGTGCGGGCACGGGTCGCGGTCGGGGCGGGCAGCAGCCGGAGCGCGAACCGCCCCGACTAGAAGGGCTGCAGCCCCGTTAGGGGTGGCGCACCCGCACGCACTCGTCGTCGCCCGCCCGTCCGGTCGAGGCCGCCCGGACGGCCTTCTCGGCGGCGGTACGGTCCATGCCGGTCGCGCGCAGCAGGTCGGTCGCGACGAACCGGATCTGGCCGATCGTCATCTGCCCGGAGAAGCCCAGCGTCGCCTCGTGCGCCCGGGAGGCGTGGCGGACCGCGCAGATCAGCAGCTTGCGGACGGCGACCGGCTCCTCGCCGCGCTCCAGCATGCGACCGAACTTGCGGGTCGCCGCGCCGAGCTCCTCCACGGCGGTCAGCAGCTCGACCGGTACCGGCTCGTCGTCGCGCAGCAGGGCGACCACCCGGCGGGCCAGCACCCGCGCGTTGCGGACCGCGCGGTCCAGCTCCGGAGCGCTCTCGGCGTACCTGGTCATCCGCGCGCGGGAGCGCCGCCACACCGGTGACAGGCGGGCCGCTTCCCGGCTGGCCGCCAGCGCGTCGGCGTACGCCGTGATCGCGGAGTTCGTGTCCCGCAGCCGCTCCAGCGCCTGCTCGGCGGCGGGCCGGTCGCGCGCGTCGAGCGCCGCCGCCACCCCCTCGAACCCGTCCGCGATCGCTGCGATCAGCGGCTCGACCGCACGGTGCACCGAGGTCATCGGGTTGGTCGGCAGCAGCAGCGCCGTGACCAGCAGCCCGACGCCGCCGCCGACCAGGGCGTCGACGAACCGCGGGTACCCGAGGCCGGAGGTGGGCGGCTGGACGGTCGCCACCAGCACGGCCGACGACGCCGCCTGGATGATGAGGACAGGACTGCCGCGTACGAAGAGGGCCGCGGTCACGGCGAGCGCCACGACCACCGCCAGCTGCCACGGGCCGGTACCCATCAGATAGATCAGCCCGTCGCCGACGAAGACCCCCACCGCGACGCCGATGGACAGCTCGACGACCCGGCGGATGCGGTGCCCCAGCGCCGCGCCCAGCGGGATCACCGCGGCGACCGGAGCGAAGAACGGGCGCGGGTGCCCGACAAGATCATGGGCGACGAACCAGGCCAGCCCGGCCGCCAGCCCGGCCTGGATCACGAGAATGGCATTGCTGCGTACCCGTTCCAGCCCGTCACGGATGGCGGCGGTCTTCATCAACGACGCGGGCAGGGTCATGTGCTGAGCGTAACGATCCTGCTCGGCGCTGATCGACTACCGCGGCGCACCCCTACCGTCGTCCCGGACGGCGACGGTCGTACGGGTCACGCGCCGCGCGTACCCGTACCGGCACCGGTTTGAGCTGTTGCCGCCGGGCGGTGACGGCACGCACCTCGACCAGCACGAGCGCCAGTACGACCGCCGCGGCGAGCAGGTACGCCGGCGCTGTCACGGTCCCCGCCGCCGCGCTGTCGGCCATCAGCACGAGGAGCCACAGCGCCACGGCCGGCCTGGTGGCACGGCTCCGGTGGCCCACCATCGTCATCACCTCCATCGCACCCGTGATCAGCGAAATACCCGGTCAGGCGGCAGGCCATGCATGCGATCGGCCACCGCTGGGCACCCTTGTCGCATCGCTGATCTCAAATCACCCCGGAGGTGGACGTGCGACCGGACGAGTGGTTTCTGCTGCCTGAAGAGCGGGGTAACCCCGCCACGTCCATCGACGCGCGCCACCCGGACGGCGCCGCGTGGACCACCGGAAACCAGGTACGGCCGCTCGTGCACGGCGCGGAGTACTTCACGGCGCTGCGCGCCGCGGTCAACCGGATGCGCGCCGGGGACCTGCTGCTGTTCACCGACTGGCGTGGCGACCCCGACGAGCGCCTGGACGGTCCCGGGTCCGAGATCGCCCGGACGCTGTGCGACGCGGCCCGGCGCGGGGTCGTCGTCAAGGGCCTGATCTGGCGCTCGCACCTGGACAAGCTCCAGTTCAGCGAAGCGGAGAACCGCCACCTGGGCGAGGAGATCGAGGCGGTCGGCGGCGAGTGCCTGCTCGACATGCGGGTACGCGCCGGCGGCTCGCACCACCAGAAGTTCGTGTTGCTGCGCCACCCCGGCCGGCCCGAACTGGACGTCGCCTACGTCGGCGGGATCGACCTCTGCCACAGTCGGCGTGACGACGCCGACCATCGCGGCGATCCGCAGCCGGTACGCATGGCGGGCGCGTACGGGCCCACCCCGCCGTGGCACGACGTCCAGGTCGAGATCCGCGGACCGGCGGTCGCCGACGTCGAGACGGTGTTCCGGGAGCGTTGGGAGGACCCGGCGCCGCTGAGCCGAAACCCCCTGCGCCGCCTGCGCGACCGATTACAGGGCGGGGACGTCACCCCCGGCCCGCTCCCGGAGCGGCTTCCCGACCCGGCGCCGTGCGGCCCGCACGCCGTCCAGTTGCTGCGCACCTACCCGTACCGGCGCAAGGGGTACGCCTTCGCACCGCACGGCGAGCGCAGCATCGCCCGCGGGTACCTCAAGGCGCTGAGCCGGGCCAGGCGGCTGGTGTACCTCGAGGACCAGTACCTGTGGTCTCCGGAGGTGGTGCAGGCCTTCGCCGAGGCGCTGGCGAACCAGCCCCGGCTGCGGCTCATCGCGGTCATACCCGCGTTCAGCGACCAGGAGAGCCGGCTGTCGCGCACCGCGGAGGACTACGGCCGGCTACAGGCGCTGCGCACGCTGTACCGGGCCGGCGGCGAGCGCATCGCGGTCTACTCGCCGGAAAACCACGCGGGCACCCCCGTGTACGTGCACGCCAAGGTCGCCGTCGTCGACGACGAGTGGGCCATGGTGGGCTCGGACAACGTCAACCTGCGGTCGTGGACCTTCGACTCGGAACTGTCCTGCGCGGTCCTCGACGAGGCCGGGACGTACGCCCGTGAGCTGCGGCTGCGCCTGGCCCGGGAGCATCTCGACCGGGCCGACGGCGACGACGGGGACTTGAGTGACCCCGCTGCGGCGTTCGACGCGTTCGCCGCGGCCGCGAGCAAGCTCGACGACTGGCACGCCGCCGGCACGGTCGGTCCGCGCCCGCCCGGACGGCTGCGGACCTACCGGCCACCGACGATCAAGGCCACGACGGCGCTGTGGACCGCGCCGGCTTACCGCCTTCTCGTCGATCCCGACGGCCGGCCGCCGGCGCTGCGCCGGGCGCGGGAGTTCTGATCGTCCGCGGATCACGCCAGTGGTCCGCGGATCGCGCTAGGCGGGTGCGGTCCTGGCCCGGTCGGCCGCCGAGCGCAGCGCGTCGGCGAGCGCCGGCACCTCGTTGGCCCCGTAGATCAACAGAAGCTGCCGCTCCCGACCGCTCTCGTTCTCGGTCGCCGTGGCCCGTTCCACCACCACCCTCGTGGTGACCACGCCGTCTGCGGTCGACATCTCCATGTCCGCGATGCCGATATCGACCTGGCGAACGAAGAGTTCTTCAAGCTCATCGGCCATCCCGGAACGCTACGTCGCCGCCCCGCCGCGCACCTCCCCCGATCCGGGTGAGGCGCGAGGTCAGCGGCGGGTACGGGTGGGCGGCCGGAAGTGGAAGCCGGGCTGCGCCGGCGGGAACCTGTCGACGTCCTCGTCGGGGTTCTCGTCGCGCCAGATGAAGACGAACGTCCAGTACACGTCCTCTGACTGTCCCGCCTGCGACCGGACAAACCCGGCAGGGTGATTTCCGGCGGCCGTCGCGGGCCCTACGGTGCGGTGCGTGAGCTTGGCAGGAGCCAGCGGCCCGTACGGCGGCCCGCACGACGCCCGCGAGGAGTTCGGCGAGTATCGGCACCGGTGCCGCCGAGGGCGCGGCCGACGCCGAGGAGTTGATCCACCGGGCGGACGCCGCGATCTACGCCGCCAAGCAGAGCCGGCCCACCGGGCCGGGAATCCATGTGATCACGGCGTGACGAATCTCCGTTGTGGACGGTGCGCGATCCCGTGCATGGCGGCGCGCGCGGGGGGTAATGGGACAGCCATGCGAGCCGACTGGACACCCACGACCAGCAGGCGGGGAGTTCTCCTGGGCGCCGCCGCTGTCGGCGGCCTCTCCCTGGCCGGCTGCGGCGGATCCACCACCCAGAACCATCCGGACTCCAACAGCAACCAGGGCGGTCCCGAGCACGGCCCGCGTACGCGCGCGCCCGGCGAGGGCGGCGCGGGCGTCGTGGCACAGACCACGGACATCCCGGTCGGCGGGGGCAAGGTGTTCGCCGATCAGGGCGTCGTGGTGACCCAGCCGACCGCCAACGACTTCAAGGGCTTCAGCGCGCGGTGCACCCATGCCGGCTGTACGGTCTCCAAAGTGGAGAACGGCGTCATCGTCTGCCCCTGCCACGGCAGCCGGTTCTCCGCCACCGACGGCTCGGTCAAGCAGGGGCCCGCCACCCAGCCGCTCAAGCCAACGAACATCACGGTGGACGCCGGGCAGATCCGACTGCTGGCGTAGCCGGACCGTCAGGCGATCCGGTCGATCACAAGCGGGGTGACCTCGGGCTCGGAGCCCTCCGGCGCGATGGTCACCGCGCTTTCCAGCGCCGCGAGCGCGCGCTCGATCCGTTCGGGCTCGTCGGTGTGCAGCGTCAGCAGCGGCTGGCCGGCGCGGACCTCGTCACCCGGCTTGGCGTGCAGCTCGACACCTGCGCCCGCCTGTACCGGATCCTCTTTGCGGGCCCGGCCGGCGCCGAGCCGCCAGGCGGCGACTCCGATGTCGTAGGCGTCCATCACGGCCACCACGCCGTCGGCGGTCGCGACGACGGTGTGGCGCTCGCGGGCCACCGGAAGCGGCGCGTCCGGGTCTCCGCCCTGAGCGCCGATCATCCGGCGCCACACGTCCATGGCCGATCCGTCGCGGAGCTTGTCCGCCGGGTCGACGCCGTCGAATCCCGCGGCCGCCAGCATCTCCCGCGCCAGCAGCACGGTCAGCTCGACGACGTCCGCCGGCCCGCCACCGGCGAGTACCTCGACGGATTCGCGTACCTCAAGGGCGTTTCCCGCGGTACGGCCCAGCGGTGTGTTCATGTTCGTCAGCAGCGCCACGGTCTTGACCCCCGCGTCCGCGCCGAGGTCGACCATGGTCCGGGCGAGCTCCCGGGCGGACGCCGGATCCTTCATGAACGCGCCGGAGCCGACCTTGACGTCGAGCACGAGCGCGCCCGTACCCTCGGCGATCTTCTTGCTCATGATCGAACTGGCGATCAGCGGGATCGCCTCGACCGTCCCCGTGACGTCGCGCAGGGCGTACAGCTTCCGGTCCGCCGGCGCGAGCCCCTCCCCCGCCGCGCAGACCACGGCGCCCACGCCCTCGAGCTGCTTGAGCATCTCCGGGTTCGACAGCCCGGCGCGCCAGCCCGGTATCGACTCGAGCTTGTCGAGCGTCCCGCCGGTGTGCCCGAGGCCCCGACCGGACAGCTGGGGTACAGCCGCGCCGCACGCCGCGACCAGCGGAGCGAGCGGCAGGGTGATCTTGTCGCCGACACCGCCGGTGGAGTGCTTGTCGACGGTCGGGCGGGACAGCGACGAGAAGTCCATGCGCTCGCCGGACGCGATCATCGCGTTGGTCCAGCGGGAGATCTCCCGCCGGTTCATCCCGTTCAGCAGGATCGCCATGGCCAACGCGGCCATCTGCTCATCCGCCACCGTGCCGCGCGTATACGCGTCGATGACCCAGTCGATCTGGGAGTCGGACAGCTCGTGGCCGTCGCGCTTGGTCCGGATGACGTCGACGGCGTCGTGCGCCTGGCTCATGCGCGCTCCTTCAGGTCATGGGGCCCGAAAGCGTCGGGCAGCACCTCGGACATCGGGCGGATCCCGCTCACGGTCTCGACCAGCAGGTCGGGTCCGCCGGACTCCCACAGCAACTGCCGGCAGCGTCCGCACGGCATGAGCACGTCGCCGTGCTGATCGACGAAGGTGAACGCGACGAGCCGGCCGCCGCCGGTGGCGTGCAGCGAGGAGACCAGCCCGCACTCGGCGCACAGCACGACGCCGTACGCGGCGTTCTCCACATTGCAGCCGACCACCACACGACCGTCGTCGACCAGGGCCGCCGCGCCGACCGGGAACCGCGAGTAGGGCACGTACGCCCTGGCCATCACGTCGGTCGCGGCTCGGCGCAGGCTCGCCCAGTCAACGTCGGTCACGTTCGCATCCTTCACTGTCCGCGTGTTCCGGTACGTCACGGGCGCGGACCGGTCACGAGATCCGTGAGGCTATCGCAGATCACGACCGGCGCTTCAACACGAGCCGATGCGCGAGTCGGCCCGGAAAGCCGTGACGCCCTCCCGGAGATCATCTCCGGGAGGGCGTCACGCCGATGGTTGGGGTGCCCCGCGGTCAGCAGTAGGAGTACGCGTCCCACTCCGCCGCGATGATGTCGACCGTGGCCGGCACGACCGAGACGACCCGCTTGACGGCGATCCCGACCGCCTTCAGGCGACGCCCGTGACCGGTGTAGACCACCCTGATGACCGCGTCCGCGCCGAGACGGGCGGCCTGCGCCTGCAGCTGCGCGTTGACCTCGAGCATGCTGGGGGTGCCGGACGGCCACGCCTTGTGCTCGGCGGTCACCGGGCCCAGCTCGGCGAAGCCGGCGAACTCGGGCTCGCCCGCGTAGAGACCAATATCCTGGATCATCGCTTCCTCCCAGCCGCTCCCGTCGAAAGGCTCTGCGCAACCATCGGCCGGGCCGCTCGCCGGTTGAGCACTTCGGGCCGAAGGACGGAACAACCGAGGGGTCAGGGGCTTCGTCACGGTCGAGACGTCTGTCCGGTTGCTACGGATATGCCGTGCGGATCGACGTGCCGCTATGCCGTGCGGACCGACGTGCCGCTATGCCGTGCGGACCGACGTGCCACGTCGCCCCGGCAACGATCGGCGTCCGACTGAACTCCTGCCGCATCGCCGGCCGCCTCTGTCCCCCGGCCGGCGGCGCCAGCCACCTGATCGGCGACGATCGAACAATTGGGGCAATTCATGCAGATGGCCGCGTAAAGGTGTCTTAGGTCGGCCGGCCGGTTGACGTCATGAGGACTTTTCTCAAATTCACCCGGTGAAATTCTCAGTCGCCATCCAGCCGCGGCGATATGCCCTCGACCCCCGGCACCGAAGGCCGAGGGACAGGACACCGCCGGGTCCCCGGATCCGACGGTGGGAGACCTCTCCCAAGGAGCATGGATGCATCGTGTGAACCGGACGCTCGCCCGCGTCGCGGTCGGCCTGTTAGCCGCGGCGGTGGGCGCCTCGGCCACGGCCCCCGCGTTCGCGGCCGCGAGCCCTCCCACCGCTACCCGGTCGACGGCCGCCGCCAAGCCGGCACCCGCCTCGACCACCGCCGTCAAGGCGACCGCCACGTCGACCGCCAAGCCGGCCGTCACGTCGACCGCCAAGCCGGCCGTCACGTCGGCCCCCAAGCCTGCCCCCAAGCAGGGCCCCACGGCGACGCACCCCATCGGCGGCCTTCTGGCCAACCCGAAGAAGGTCGCCGCCCACCCGCGGCCCGGCGCCCAGGACACGCTTCCCGCCTCGGTGGACCTGCGGCAGTACGCGCCGCCGGTCGGTGACCAGGGGCAGATCGGCGCCTGCGTGGCGTGGAGCATCGCCCACTCGATCATGGGCTACTACGCCACGCGCACCGGCGGCTCCGGCGCACCGTACGCCCCCCTGTACCTGTATCTGCGCTCGAACCCCGTCGGCGGCCCGCCCAGCGGCGGGCTGTACTTCACGACGGCGCTGACCGAGGCCCAGACGCACGGCGTCGACACCCAGGACGACTACTTCCAGGGCACCTACACCTGGCAGACGCCACCGACGTCCGCTGAGATCGCCAACGCGGCGAACTACAAGATCACCGGCTGGAACACCCTCTGGACGGGCGCCGGGAACGACCCACAGGGCAACAAGAAGATCGCCATCGAGCAGGCGCTCGCATCGGACACGCCGGTGGTGATCGGCATGCCGGTGTACCAGTCCTTCATGGACCTGCGCGGCAACGTCCTCTACAACCCGACCAGCGGCTCGAACCTCGGCGGCCACGCCGTCACCGTGTTCGGCTACGACAGCCAGGGCGTCTGGATCCGCAACCAGTGGGGCACCTACTGGGGTTACAACGGTGACGCGCACCTGTCGTGGGCCTTCATCGAGAACACCATCTACGAGGCGTACACGGTCAACGGCCTGTCGACCCCGGCCCAGCCCAAGGCGATCGCCCCGACCATCATCGGGATGTCCACGCACACCGGTACCACGAACGGCGGGTCCACGGTGACCATCACCGGCGCCGGCCTCGCCAGCGCGACCGCCGTCAACTTCGGCACCGCCAGCGCGTCCTTCACCTCCGTCGTGAACAACGGGGCGACGCAGCTCGTCGCGACCGTGCCGGCACAGGCCGCCGGGACTGTCAACGTGACGGTCACCAACCCGGGCGGCACCAGCGCGGTCGGTACGGCGTCGAAGTTCACGTACGTGCCGCCGCCGCCGACGGTCACCGGACTCAGCGTCTCGTCAGTGTCCATCTTCGGTGGCACGACGGTCACCCTGACCGGCGCCAACTTCATCGGCTCGACCGCCGTCCGGGTGGGCGGCACGGGCGCTGGCGGGGTGCGGGTGCTGAGCCCGACGTCGCTGACGTTCGTCACCCCGGCGAAGGTCGCCGGCACGGTGGACGTCACGGTGACCACGCCGTACGGCACGAGCACGATCAGCAGCGCCGACAAGCTCACGTACCTGAACCCGCCGCCGCCCGTGGTAAGCGGGCTGAGCGTGACCTCGGCGTACACGTACCTGTCCACCCCCGTGGTGGTCACGGGTAGCTACCTCACCGGCGCGACCAAGGTCACGCTGAGCGGGGTCGCGGTGGCGTTCACCCGCGTCTCGGACACCCAGCTGAAGGTGACCCTGCCGGCACACGTCGCCGGCGCGGTCGACCTGCAGGTCACCACGCCCGGCGGCACCAGCGCCACAGGTAGCG
>NZ_JAATVY010000080.1 GCF_011947195.1 Planosporangium thailandense
CTCGTCGAGTTCGACGCCGAGGCCGGGCTGGTCGCCGGGGTGGAGGTAGCCGTCGGTGAACGTGAAGGACTGCCGGAAGACCTCGTTGGTCAGTGCGCCGTGGCGCATGTACTCCTGGATGCCGAAGTTGTGGATGGCCAGGTCCAGGTGCAGCGCGGCGGCCATGCCGACGGGGGAGATGTCGGTGGGGCCGTGGATGCCGGACTTGATCTGGTACTGCGCGGCGTAGTCGAGGAGCTTGCGCAGGGCGGTGATCCCGCCGGTGTGGGTGACGGCGGAGCGGACGTAGTCGATGAGCTGTTCGTGGATGAGCGTCTGGTAGTCCCACACGGTGTTGAAGACCTCGCCGATGGCCAGCGGTGTGGTGGTGTGCTGGCGGACCAGCCGCAGCGCCTCCTGGTTCTCGGCCGGGGTGCAGTCTTCGAGCCAGAACAGGTCGTACGGTTCGAGGGCCTTGCCGAGCCTGGCCGCCTGGATGGGGGTCATGCGGTGGTGGCCGTCGTGCAGCAGCGGGAGTTCGGGGCCGAACTCGTTGCGGACCGCTTCGAAGACGGCGGGCAGGTGGCGCAGGTAGGCGCGGGTGTCCCAGTCCTCCTCGGCCGGCAGCGGGGTGCGCTGGGCGGGTTCGTAGTCGTAGCGGGTGCCGTCGGGGCTGGGCTGGGCGGCCACCCCGTAGACGGCGTTGATGCCCGGCACGGAGGTCTGCACGCGGATCGACCGGTAGCCCAGTTCGAGGTGTTCGCGGATCGAGTCGAACAGCTCCGGCAGGTCCCGGCCGGAGGCGTGGCCGTAGGCCATGACGCCGGTGCGCGATGCGCCGCCGAGGAGCTGGTACAGGGGCATGCCGGCGGCCTTGGCCTTGATGTCCCACAGGGCGATGTCCACGGCGGCGATGGCGGCCATGGTGACCGGTCCGCGCCGCCAGTACGCCGAGCGGTACAGGAACTGCCAGGTGTCCTCGATGCGGTGCGGATCCCGGCCGATCAGCAGCGGGGCGACGTGGTCGCGCAGGTACGAGGCGACGGCGAGTTCGCGCCCGTTGAGGGTGCCGTCGCCCAGGCCGGTGATGCCCTC
>NZ_JAATVY010000081.1 GCF_011947195.1 Planosporangium thailandense
GGGCCGGTATCCAGAACGTTCAACTCGTTGCACCGGTACACGGTAAATGTTCATAATGTCCATATCGACGTGCCACGCGGTCACCGCATCCAACATGGGGACGTCGCATCCATCGGGTACACGGCGATACGCACTCAGGCGAACGCGCATCGAACGCCGGGTCACCGCCGGGACTCGGCGACCCGGCGTGACCGGTGTCGTCCGGCCGGTGGGCAGTTGCCGATTTGACGTGGCGGCGTTACCGCGGCAGCGCGGCGTCGACCAACTGTGGCTCCATTCTGCTGACGAACCACCGCGCGCCCTGCGGCGTGAAGTGGACGCCGTCGTATCGCACCACCAGCCCGTCGATGACCATCGGGCAGGTTCCGTTCGGGCAGATTCGCTCCTGCATGGCGACGAGACGCACCCCCGGCACTTCGCCCGCGACCTGCCCGTAGACGCTGTTGAGGATGGCATCGGTCGGATTCGCGGTGGCCGGGAAGCCCGCACATGCCTTCGGGTCGGGGTGAGGCTCGAGGCATGCCTTGGCGCTGGTCGTATCCGGCAACAGACCCGGCGTGACCAGCACCGCGCCCGTCTGCGTCACCTGCTCGGCAAAGTGGCGCAGCGCGGCGTGGACGCCGTCCGGCCATTGCGGCGCGCGACGGGAGACCATCGTTCCGTCCGGGGCCACGTAGTCCAGGCGATCTTGGTGGGACAGCGCGAACACGATCGACGGATGGTAGGTGTCGAGCATGCGGTGCAGCCGGCCGTCCGGGTCCTTGGCGCAGTCGGCCTGTCCGGGCAGTGGTGGTTGGGGATAGTGCAGCATGAACGGCAGGCCACTGATGGCGCAGCCCTCCTTCGCGGCGAGGACGTAGCCCCAGCCGCGGCGGTGGGCGAGGTCGACGAAACCGGGGTCGAGGGCCATCGCGGTGGAGTCGCCGACGACGGCCAGCACCGGCCGTCCTTGTGGTGCGCGGACCCGCCAACACATCGGGATGCCGTTCCCGCACGGATTCTCTTTCATCGCCACCAACTGCTGCTTCTGCAGGCCGGTGGCCCAACTCGTGCTGACAACCGCCGCGGTGGCC
>NZ_JAATVY010000082.1 GCF_011947195.1 Planosporangium thailandense
CAGCTGCGCATTCGCGAGTCGTGGCTGCGGCGCCAGGCCGCCGCGCGGCAGGTCCCGTGCACCTTCCTCGGCAAGCATCTGCGGTTTTCCGCCGCCGACCTCGCCGCCATTGTTGCCCAGCATGGTCAGGCCCCGACCGGCCGCCGCCCGCGCCGGCGCCGCACGCCGCGGCCCACGGTGCGGGATCGCGACTTGCCCACGGGGTCGATGCGAAGCGTGGATCCACCGACCGCGATGACCACAACCGCGATGAGGGGAGCAGCGCATGGCTTGGGTAGAACGGCGCAGTAGCGCGTTTCGGGTCCGGCTCCGGTTGCCGGACGGCACCGTGATCACCGACTCGGTGTACGCGAAGAAGGCCGACGCGCAGCTGCGCGCCCAGGAGATCGACGTCGAGCTGGCGCGCGAGACGTTCCTCGACCCGCGCGACGGCCGCATCCGCCTGGCCGAGTGGGTGGACCTATGGGCGGCCAGCCACTAGGCCGGGCCAGCGACCTGGTCGGCCTACCGCAGCCACCTGCGGCTGCACATCCTGCCCCGACTCGGCCACCTGCAGCTGGTGGCGATCCGCCGTCACCACGTCAAGACGCTCGTGCTCGAGCTGCGCAAGAAGCTCGCGCCGCGCTCGACCGCCGACGTGGTCACCGTGCTGTCCATGGTGTTGCAGGAGGCCGTCGAGAACCGGCGGATCCCGTTCAATCCCTGCCGCGGCGTGCGGGTGACCACCACCGGCCGGCCGGAGCGTCCGCACGCCACCACCGAGCAGGTCGCCGCGATCGCCGCCCGCATGCAGCGCCCCATCGACGCCCTGATGGTCGTCACCGCCGCCTATACCGGCATGCGCTGGGGCGAGCTGGCCGGTCTGGATCGCGCCAACGTCGACCTCGACGCCGGCGTCATCTCCGTGCATCCCGAGGTGGGTGCGCTGCACGAGGTCGGCGGCAAACTCTTCCTCGGCCCACCGAAGACCGGCGACTCGGTGCGCCAGATCGACCTGCCGCCGTTCCTGACCGACCGGCTCCGCCAGAGCCTGGC
>NZ_JAATVY010000083.1 GCF_011947195.1 Planosporangium thailandense
GACGGCCGGGGCGTGGCGGTCGGGCAGGGCGCGGCGAATACGGCTGCCTGGTTGCGGGACCGGTATCGCGTCGCGGCCGGTGCGGCAGCCGGGCAGGTCAAGCTCGCTGCCGCACTGGATGCGCAGGTGCCGGCGACGGCTGATGCGTTGGCTGTCGGCCGGGTGAACGTGGAGCAGGCGCGGGTGATCGCGGCGGCGGTGGCCGACCTGCCGCCGCACCTGCGCCCGGCCGGCGACGCGCACCTGGCCGGGGAGGCCACCCGCTTCGGCCCGCGCGAGCTGACCCTGCTGGGCCGCCGGCTGTGGGAGGTCGTCGCCCCCGAGCAGGCCGACCGGCAGGCGCAGGCCGCGCTGGAGCGGGCCGAGGACCGCGCCCACGCCGGCCGGGACTTTCGACTGTCCGAGGTGCCCGGCACCGACCGGGTGCGGGTGACGGGCTGGCTGGACCGGGAAGCCGCCGCCGTGGTCCGCGCCGCGCTCGACCCGCTGTGCGCGCCCCGCACCAGCGGCCCCGATTCGCCGCCGCGCACCCCGGGGCAGCGGCGCGCCGACGCCCTCGTCGACGTCTGCCGGCTGGCCACCGCCACCGGCGCGCTACCCGACAACGGCGGCGACCGCCCCCAACTCGTGGTCACCGTCGACCACGCCACCCTGCGCACCCGACTCGGCGTCGCCACCCTCGACGACGGCAGCCCACTCAGCGCCACCACCGCCCGCCGGCTGGCCTGCGACGCCGGCATCCTGCCCGCCGTGCTCGCCACCACCGGCCAGGTCCTCGACCTCGGCCGCGAACGCCGCCTGTTCACCGGCCCGCTGCGCCGCGCGCTGATCCTGCGCGACCACGGCTGCGCGTTCCCCGGCTGCGACCGGCCACCCCGCTGGACCGACGGACACCACATCATCCACTGGGCAGACGGCGGCACCACGTCCCTCGACAACGGCGTCCTGCTCTGCGGCCACCACCACCGCCTCATCCACCACAGCCCCTGGCAGGTCCGCCTCAACCCCACCGAC
>NZ_JAATVY010000084.1 GCF_011947195.1 Planosporangium thailandense
GATGGCGTTCCTCCTGGACGACGCCGCGCCGACGCTCATGATCACCACCGGTGCCACGCTGGACCGGCTGCCGGCCGACGCCAACCGGCTGGTGCTCGATGCCCCGGAAATCGGCGTCGCGCTGGCGGCGCAGCCGGACGGGGACCTGGGCGGCGGGCCGGCGCCGGACGGCGCTGCGTACGTGATCTACACGTCGGGGTCGACCGGGGTGCCGAAGGGGGTGCTGGTCGAGCATCGCAGTCTGGTGAATCTGCTGGTCAACCACCGCGGCGACTTTGTGGCTGCGGCCGGTGGCGGCCGGCTGCGGGTGGCGTTGACGGCGGCGTTCTCGTTCGACACGTCGCTGGAGGGACTGGTGCTGCTGGCCGACGGGCATGAGCTGCACGTCATCGACGCTCAGCTGCGGCTGGATCCGCCGGCCCTGGTCGACTACATCGCCACTCACCGGATCGATTTCCTGGATTTGACGCCGTCGTATCTGCAGCAGCTGCTGCCGGAGGGGCTGCTGGCCGAGGGCCGGCACCGGCCGAAGGTGCTGATGCTGGGTGGGGAGGCGCTCGGGCCGGGGCTGTGGGAGCGGCTGGCGGCCGTGCCGGAAACGGCCGTCTACAACTTCTACGGTCCGACCGAGTGCACGGTGGACGCGCTGTCCTGCCCGGTGACGGCGGACAGCCGGCCGGTGGTGGGTCGGCCGCTGGTCAATCTGCGTGCGTATGTGCTCGACGCGCGGTTGGCGCCGGTGCCGGTCGGGGTGGCCGGCGAGCTGTACCTGTCCGGTCCGCAGGTCGCGCGCGGTTACCTGGGTCGGCCGGGGCTGACCGCGCAGCGGTTTGTCGCCGATCCGTTCGGCGGTTGTGGGGAGCGGATGTACCGCACCGGGGATCTGGTGCGGTGGACCGCCGACGGGGTGCTGGAGTACCTGGGCCGTACCGACGAGCAGGTCAAGATTCGCGGGTACCGCATCGAGCC
>NZ_JAATVY010000085.1 GCF_011947195.1 Planosporangium thailandense
GTGTTCGCCGCTCATGCGGCGTTGGCGGCGGGTCGGCGGCCGGAGTTGGTGGCGCGGCGGCCGTTCCGGGACTATCTGCGGTGGCTGGCCGGGCGGGACCGGGGTGAGGCCGAGCGGTACTGGCGTGGGGTGCTGGCCGGGTTCGAGGCGCCCACGGCGTTGCCGTTCGACCGGGTGCCGGCGCCGGGGCACGCGGCCAGCTCGGCCGACTGGCTGCCGGTCAGTCTGGGTGAGGCGGAGACCGCGCGGTTGGAGGAGTTCGCCCGGCGGCACCGGTTGACGCTCAACACGGTGGTGCAGGGGGTGTGGGCGCTGCTGCTGGCCCGTTACGGCGGGCAGCGGGACGTGTGCTTCGGCGCCACCGTGTCCGGCCGGCCGGCCGACCTGCCGGGCGCGGACGCGATCACCGGGATCTTCATCAACACCCTGCCGGTGCGGGTCGCCGTGGACGAGGCCGCCGGGTTGGCCGACTGGCTGCGGCGGTTGCAGACCGCGCAGGCCGAGGCGCGCCGGTTCGACTTCGTGGCGCTGGCCCAGCTGCAGGGCTGGGCCGACCTGCCCGGCGGGGCCAACCTGTTCGACAGCGCCGTGGTGTTCGAAAACTATCCGATCAACGACCGGGCCGCGGCCGCGCACGGGCTGCGCATCCGCGACCTGGACGCGGTGGAGACCACCAACTTTCCGCTGATCGCCGTCGCGATCCCCGGCGACCGGTTGACCGTCGAGCTCGGCTACGACCCCACCCTGTTCGACGCGGCCACCATCGACCGCATCGCCGCGCATCTGGCCCACACCCTGCGCACCCTCGCCGACGACCCCACCGGCCGGGTCGGCGACCTCGACCTCCTCACCCCCGACGAACGCCACCGGGTCCTCGCGGACTGGAACGACACGGCACGCGA
>NZ_JAATVY010000086.1 GCF_011947195.1 Planosporangium thailandense
CCTCGCGTACGTCATGTACACGTCGGGGTCGACCGGCACACCGAAGGGGGTGGCGGTGCGCCACCGTGATGTCGCCGCGCTCGCGTTTGATCGGCGGTTCGCCGGTGGTGGGCACGAGCGGGTGTTGTTGCACTCGTCGGTGGCGTTCGACGCGTCCACCTATGAGCTGTGGGTGCCGTTGCTCAATGGTGGTCGGGTGGTGGTGGCGCCGCCGGTGGAGCTGGATGTGGAGGCGCTGCGGGGGCTTGTCGTCGAGTTCGGGGTGACGGGGCTGTGGTTGACCTCGGGGTTGTTTCGGGTGGTGGCGCAGGAGGATCCGGGTTGTCTGGCCGGGGTGCGGGAGGTGTGGACCGGCGGCGATGTGGTGCCGGCGGGTGCGGTGCGGGCGGTGATGGCGGCGTGTGCGGGTCTGGTGGTGGTGGACGGGTACGGGCCGACGGAGACGACGACGTTCGCGACCGCATACCGGATGGCCGACGTTACGGCGGTGCCGGAGGTGGTGCCGATCGGGCGGCCGTTGGACAACATGCGGGTGTATGTGCTGGACGAGGCGTTGCGGCCGGTGCCGGTGGGGGCTCCGGGGGAGTTGTGTATCGCCGGGGCCGGGTTGGCGCGCGGATACCTCAACCGGCCGGGGTTGACGGCCGAACGCTTCGTGGCCTGTCCGTTCGGGGTGCCGGGGGAGCGGATGTATCGCACCGGGGACGTGGTGCGGTGGCGGGCTGACGGTCGGCTGGAGTTTGTCGGCCGGGCCGATGATCAGGTGAAGATTCG
>NZ_JAATVY010000087.1 GCF_011947195.1 Planosporangium thailandense
CATGACGCGTTGCGGTTGCGGTTCGAGCGCGTGGATGACGGGTGGCGGCAGGTCAACGGGCCGGTGGGGCCGGTGGAGGTGCTGCACTGTCACGACCTGTCGGGCGTGAGCGTCGATGCGCAGTCGGCGGTGATGGCGACGGTGGTCGAGGAGGTGCACGCCGGGTTCGATCTGGGGTGTGGTCCGTTGCTGCGGGCGGTGCTGTTCGAGCGGGGTGCCGGGGTGCGGCCGGTGTTGTTCGTGGCGGCGCATCACCTGGTGGTGGACGGGGTGTCGTGGCGGATCCTGCTCGAGGACCTGGCGGCCGCGTACGCCCAGATCCGGCGTGGTGAACCGGTGGCGCTGTCAGCGAAGACGACGTCGTTTCGGCAGTGGGCGCTGCGGTTGGCCGAGCGGGCCGCCGGCGGTGGGTTCGACGATGAGCGCGACTACTGGAACGGGGTTATCGGGTCCGGTGAGCCGGACCTGCCGCGCGACGGGGATGGGCCGAACACGGTTGGTGTGGAGCGGTCGGTGTCGGTGCGGTTGGATGCGGCGGCGACGCGGGCGTTGTTGCAGGACGTGCCGGGGGTGTATCGCACGCGGGTCAATGATGTGTTGCTGGCGGCCCTGGGCAGGGTGTTGGGGGCGTGGACCGGTCGGGATCGGATCCTGGTGGATCTGGAGGGGCATGGTCGGGAGGAGGAGCTGTTCGACGGGGTGGACCTGTCGCGGACGGTGGGTTGGTTCACCACGATGTTCCCGGTCGCCCTGGACGTCGTGGCAACCGAT
>NZ_JAATVY010000088.1 GCF_011947195.1 Planosporangium thailandense
GGTGCGGCGGCTCATGCCCGCGCTCCTGCTGATGGTCCTGGCGGTGGCCGTCGCCATCCGCACCTGGGCACCGCTGAGCGACTGGCAACAGCGCCGCGGCGACCTGCTCGCCACGATCTTCTACTACGCCAACTGGCACATGATCTCGGCGGACGAGTCGTACTTCGCGCAATTCGCCTCGCAGTCCCCGCTGCGGCACGCCTGGTCACTCGCGATCGAAGAGCAGTTCTACCTCGTGTGGCCGCTGCTCGTCCTCGCCCTGCTGCGCTGGCGCCGCCGATGGATGCCGATCGTGTTCACCCTCGGTGCGGCCGCCTCGGCCATCACCATGGTCGCGCTCTACTCACCCGACAGCCCGACCCGCGCCTACGCCGGCACCGACGCCCGCGCCCAACAACTGCTCATCGGCGCCCTGCTGGCCCTCGCGGTACGCCGGGCGACCGCGGGTGGCACCGACGATACGACGCGCAAACCGCTCAGCCGGTACGCATACGTGTTCGGCCCGCTCGCCGCGGTCGCGACCGGCGTGCTCCTGATCGTCACCCGCGACAGCGGAGGCTTCTACTACCACGGCGGGGCCACCGTCATCGCGCTGGTGATGGCCGTCCTGATCGGCGCCGTCGAGCTCGCACCGGCATCCCCGCTGGCGCGCCTGCTGTCGATCCCGCCGCTGCGCTGGATCGGCATGATCTCCTACGGCCTGTACCTGTGGCACTGGCCGGTCATCATGTTCGCACCCG
>NZ_JAATVY010000089.1 GCF_011947195.1 Planosporangium thailandense
ACATCGACCGACCTGATGACTGAAGTGAGAGACGGGGTGGATCCGGTTGGCTGAGCAGACGCAGTCAGACGCTGCGGTGATGGCCCAGACCGCGAACAAGTTCCGATCGACCAACAGCGAGCTTGCCAACATGCTCACGCGGCTGATGAACGAGCTGGAGAGCCTGCGTGCGGGCTGGAAGGGCCGGGGCGCCCAGGCGTTCGACAACGCTCGGCTGCAGTGGGGCCAGGACATGTCGACGCTGCACCGCGCGCTCGACGAGACGGCCCAGGCCATCGAGAAGGCGGGGACCTTCTACTCGTCGTCGGATGCCGAGTCCGCCAACCGCCTGAACGCGTTCCAGGGCGGCGCCACCGTCAAGCTGCCGCTGTAGGCAAGGGGAGGGTTTCCACCATGGCAGAGCTCCTGGTTCAATTCGGCCAGCTGCAGGCGGCCGCCGGGCACATCGATTCCGCGATCAGCGCGCTGCACACCCAGCTCGACGACCTCGGCTCGGCCGCGAAGCCGCTGGTCGCGACGTGGAACGGCGCCGCTCAGGACGCCTACCAGCAGCGTCAGCAGCAGTGGACGCGCGCGGCGCAGGACCTGACGAACATCCTGCAGAACATCAAGAAGGCCCTCGAGGAGTCCACGCAGGAGTACATCCAGACCGAGAAGACCAACACGAGTCTCTTCGCGGGCTGAAACTTCCGCAGGACAGAGGGCGGCCGGGTGAGCCTCACCGGGTCGCCCTCT
>NZ_JAATVY010000009.1 GCF_011947195.1 Planosporangium thailandense
GCCGACCGTTGAAGGATGCGAGCGATCTCGTCGGTGGTCATGAACGTGGCGTACCGGCGTGTGCCGTCGCGGAGGTAGACGTGCGCGTCGATGTTCTCGATAGCTGCCGGGTCGTCGTCTTGCCCTGGCATGAACTGGACCGTCGCGCCATCCAGTTCGTACGTCCACTCAGAGCCGTGAGTCACGGGGCGATCATGTCATGTTCGCCGTCGCAACGGTTGATCCTCAGAGCAAGGCAACCAGATCCGTGAGGGTAGATGCAAGGCCAGCCTGTGCGTCGAGGTCCGGTTCGGCGCGGTACGGGGTCACCGTTGCTGCACCTCCGCGCTGTGTCGCCGCTCCCCCAGACCAGCGGATTAAGAGCCCGGCTTAGGCGGCTGGGTCTCCGACTGCGAAGTGCGGCAAGCCGTCTGGCGAGGTCCACCGGTGATCGGGCGTGGCGGTCTCGGTTGCCGTCAGCGTTGCTGTCACTCCAGCGGTCACCACTCGTCACCCACAGGCGACCATCGATCGTCAAGACACCTGATGCGCTGGCGTCGGCAAATGGTCTGGTCGAGGTTCAAGAAGCCGCCGCAAGACCTCCGGCGACGCAGCCAGGACGGCTATCTGATCGCAGGGTATCCCCGAGCCGGTTCCCCGGATCGAGATCGCCTCGATCGGCTCACCAGAATCCATGAGGCGTGACAACATCCGAGCCTTCTGCTTGTTCACATAGGCAGCCGGGTGCAGTCCGGCGTGGTCGTAGACAGCCACCGCGTTGCGATCGAACTCGTTATCCGGTTCTCGAACGAGCCGAACTGGACGACCCGGCCGGAAGTCACCAGCCTCGCACGCCGTGCGATGGTAGGCCTCGCCCCGGAGCTGGGACACGTAGATGCCGGCCCTCGGAAGGCGGGTGTCACTCGGGCTTACCAACAGCCCTGTTGTGTCCTCGCACAGGCGGAGGACTGACTCACCGCCAGTATCTCCATAGACGATCAGATGAAGGGGAGGTACTCCGTCAGCACCGACGAAGCGGTCTCGATCCCCATCATGCGGCACGTACCATCTACCATCCGGCGTCGATCCTGGCGCAGAGTTGGGCAACGGCTCCGGCATGTCGGTCTCGGTAGACGGGCGTCCGAGGATGCGATCGATGAAGCTCATGGCCGCAGCCTTGCAGCATCGATGTCGTGATTCGACCGACCGACCGAGCAGACCTCCATGGGCCGAAGGCAGGACTGCTTACGTGTCAAGGAATGATTGCGGGCGGGCTGCCAGGGCGGTCATGGCCCGTTAGCACGAGAAACAGTCCGCCGACGTCCGCCAATGTCCGCCGCCATCCATACCGGTTGTCACTCAGTTCGTCACCCACTACTTCAGTTGCCAGGACTCACCGGCCGACCCAACGGCGGTAGGCGTCCAGGTCTACGTTGCCGCCACAGATGATCGTGACCACGTGGCGGCCGGCAAAGCGATCAGGGTCTTCGAGAATGGCGGCGATACCCAAAGCCGCCGAGGGCTCGACGACCAGACCCGCGTGCTCCAGGAGCAACCGCATCCCGGTGACGATCGACGCCTCGCGCACGAGGACCGCGTCGTCGATCACCTGGAGGAGATCTTCCAGGACCGCAGGGATCGGGTACCGGCCGGCCACGCCGTCAGCGATGGTGTCGGTCGAGTCAGTGGTGACGACCCTGCGCTCCCGCCAGGACAGCGTCATGGCAGGTGCGCCAAGCGGCTGCACGCAGATCACCTCGACCTCCGGCGCCAGCGCCTTGAGGACATGGCCAACGCCGGTGGCCATGGCGCCGCCGCCAAGGGCGATCAGGACGACGTCGCCGGCGGACATCCCGCCGACCAGCTCCAGGCCGATGGTCGCCGCACCCTCGCAGGTCTCAATGTCCAAGCTGTCCTCGACCAGCCGAACGCCGTGCTGACGCGCGATGGTCACCGCCCGCTCGCGGGCCATCTCGAAGTCGCCGTCCACCACCTCCAGGTGCGCCCCGAAGGAACGAACCCGGTCGAGCTTGATCGTCGGCGCAAAGCACGACGCCACCACCGTCACGTCCAGGCCTCGGCGACGACCCGACCAACCCAGCGCCTGACCGAGGTTGCCGGCGCTGGCGCACACCACCGCCGCCGCGCCCTGGTCGGCCAGGCGGCTCGTGACCAGTTCAGTACCCCGGGCCTTGAAGCTACGCACCGGGTTCGCTGTTTCCAGCTTGATGCTCACCGTGCAGCCAAGCTGACCTCCCAGGGCATCACACCGGTACAGCGGTGTGGCCAGAAAAACCGGGTCGATCACATCGCGAGCCGCGCGGATCCGGTCAAGATCAAGACGGGTCTGGAGCACGGTCAGTCAATGTACCCGGCAGCCCAGTCGCTTCAACCGCCTTAGCCGCTTCGCCGGTCGCCGGTCGACCTATTCGGTGTGAACTACAGGCAACCCGGTCGCATGAAATCTCGTAGGAGGTCAGCAGGACTGCTGCGGTCTGTTGTGGTCCGGTTCGGTGCGGTCGGTTGCTGTACTTAGCTGCTGTACACGGCGGGCAGGCGACCTCTCTGTCCCGAACGAACCATAATGGCCGACTGAGCTGCACCATCGCTGGCCCTGAGCTGTCGAAACAGTCCGCCGACGTACGTGCCTGTCCGCTGACATTCGTATCCGTTGTCACTCGCCTTGTCACCCAGTTGTCGGGGGAGCTGCTGGGTTATGAGGAGATCAAGCGGCGTCCCAGCGCCCCATCCGGTGCGTGAGGTTAGAGGGGTGTTCCACCGGGTCAGGCCATCGTGGTGGGCAGACCGAACAGTCTGAAAAGGTCGGGGTCGAGGAATGAGGTGATCTCGGCGATCCGGTCATCGCGCAGGTCCAGCACCGTGATCGACCACGCGTCATGCGGGTGTGCGGGGTCGGTGCCGAGGTAGAACGCGATGGCCGCTTGGCCGTTCGCGCTGGTCAATTGGTGTCGCCAGCTCGGGCAACGGGTCATGGGCACCTGCACGGCGAAATCGGAGACGGCGTCGATGCCGTGGTACCAGTGCGGCAGCGGCGGCATCGACCAGGTGACGTCCTCGGTGAGTAGCGCGATCAGGGCCTCGGCGTCGCCGCGCTCCAACGCGCTGGCGAATTCGGTCGCCAGCGTCCGCGCTCCCGAGTCGCCGATGGAGCGCAGCGTCTGTTGCTGGGTGCGGGCGGGCAGCTTCTTCGCGAGGATGCGGCGGGCGCGGGCGAGCGCGGAGTTCACCGAGGTGGTGGAGGTGCCCATCATGGCGGCGATCTCGGCTGCCGTGAATCCGAGGACGTCGAACAGCAGCAGCGCCGCCCGCTGGTTGACTGGCAGATGCTGGCATGCGGCAACGAACGCCAGCTCAACCGCTTCGCGCTGCTCGTAGCGGGCCTCCGGTCCCGCTGGGTCGTGCGGGAGACCGGCGTCGGGGTAGGGACCGAGCCAGGCGATGTCGGTGCGTGGACGTTGGTCGAGCACAGCGTGCTCACTGGACGGACCCAGGTCCACCGGCAGAGCCCGCTTACTGCGCGCGTCGACTACGTCCAGGCAGACACGGGTGGCCACGGTGTACAGCCACGTGCGCAGGGTGCTGCGGCCCTCGAACCGGGCCAGCCCGCGCCAGGCGCGCACCAGCGCCTCCTGCACCGCGTCGTCGGCATCGTGAACCGAGCCGAGCATCCGGTAGCAGTGGGCGTGCAGCTCCCGGCGTAACGGCGTCACCAGGCGCGTGAACGCGGCATCGTCCCCGTCCCGGATGCGGGCCAGGTCGGCGTCCTGAGCGCCCTGTCCACTCACCTCGACGGTGCCGCCTGCGAGCCGGTCGGTAGAAATCTCGTCCATCAGCGACGATTCTGCCCCATGGCAGCAGTCTCACCCATGAACACGTACGACCGACCGCCCTTGACCGCGCCGAGGAGGCTGCTCATGAGCTCGACCGACCACCCGCACCGGCCCGCGTGGTTCGACATCTCCACCCCCGATGCCCCGCGCGCACGACGCTTCTACCAGGATCTTTTCGGGTGGTCGGTCAACGCCCTCGACGCGAACTATGCGCTCGTCGGCGGCGACGACGGCCGGCCGTCGGGCGGGATCGGCCAGGCCGGCCCGGACAGTCCGTATACCGGTCTCGTCGCCTACTTCCCGGTCGATGACGTCGATACTGCGCTCGCCCGCGCCGAGCAGCTCGGAGCCACTTGCGTCCTTTCCCCGACCGACACGCCCGTTAGCCGTATCGCCGTGTTCACCGATCCCGACGGCAACCACGTCGGCCTGGTCAGCCGCTGACCGGATCCCCGCCCGCCTACTACCGCACAGGAGCATCGTCCGTATGACGTCGCCGACACCGAATATCGACCGTCAACCCGCGACCGGCACCTGGTCGCTGATCCACGCCGAGCGCGCCGCCTTGGCCGCTGACCTCGCGCAGCTAACCGAGCAGCGGTGAGCTACCCGGTCGCTGTGTGACCAGTTAACCGTTCGCGAGGTGCTCGCGCACTTGACCGCGGGGGCCAGCCTCAACCCGGTGCGGTGGATGGCGGGTGTGATCCGCTGCCGCTTCGACTTCGACCGGCAGGTCGCCATGCGGCTGGCCGAGCACATGGGCGCCACTCCGGACGAGACGCTCGCACGATACCGCCGGGTGATCACCAGCACGACCAAGCCGCCCTTTCCGATCGTGGACTGCCGGACGTCCGGCTACACGATCTTCGCCACACGATGGTGACGCTGCTGTTGGACCTCGGCGTACCGCCGCACCTGGTCCAGGCGATCGCCCGCCACGCTGACGTGGACATCACGCTCAAGATCTACGCCCACACCAACCTCGACGCGAGGCGAGAGGGGCTGAAGCGCCTTGACGACCACCTCGACTGACCTGACACTGCTACAGGCGCTGCTACAGATGATCTCCGTTGCGGTCTTCCCCGAAGAAAAAGACCTGGTGAACCGTGGTGGGCGCGGCTGGGTTCGAACCAGCGACCCCCCGCTTGTAAGGCGGGTGCTCTTCCACTGAGCTACGCACCCGGAATCGGCGGCTAGCTTACCTTGCTGCGCGAGGATACCGCCTCCGCGGCGCACCGCTCCACCATGATCGGACTGCAAGCCGTCCAGTGATCATGGTGGAGACGGCACGAATCACGCGATCTCGGCCAGTACCTTCCGCCACGTGCCCTGGTCCCGCGCCTCACCGGGCCCGTTCATCTCGGCGTAGCGGATGATCCCCTCACGGTCGATGACGAAGGTGCCGCGGTTGGCGAAGCCCTTGTCCCGGTTGAAAACACCGTACGCGTGCGCCACCTCCCCGTGCGGCCAGAAGTCGGCCAGCAGGGGGAAGTCGAAGCCCTCGCGGTCGGCCCAGACCTTGTGGCTGTAGACCGAGTCGACGCTGATCGCGAGCACCTGGACGCTGTCACTCTGGAAGTCGCCGATGTTGTCCCGCACCTGGCACAGCTCGCCCTGGCACGTACCCGTGAACGCGAGCGGGTAGAACACCAGCAGAACGTTCTTTCGGCCCCGGAAGTCCGAAAGGTGGACCTCCTGGTTGTTCTGGTCCTTGAGGACGAAGTCGGGGGCCTGGGTCCCCACTTCGAGAGGCATGCCTTCTCCTACGGTCGCCGGAGTGGTCGACCTGTCGGTCGGCCCTAGAACGGTCGCCTAGAGGATACGGGCACGCAAGGACCAGCCGCCGACCGCATGGGTCGGCGGACCGGAGACGGGTGGCGTCAGCGCTGCTTGGCTCGGGCACTCCGCGGAACGACGAGCCGGGCGGCCGTCCAGTCCTTCCCGGCGTTGACGGTCGAGGTCTGCTGCAGGCCAGCCGTCGGAGCCGACTCGTTGATCTCGCTGGGCTCGACGTGCCCCTCACGCCCCGCCTTGGGGGTGAGCAGCCAAACCACACCGTTGTCGGTCAGCGGGCCGAGGGCGTCGATCAGCGTCTCGACCAGGTCGCCGTCGCCTTCGCGCCACCACAGCAGCACGGCGTCGACCACCTCGTCGGTGTCCTCGTCCACCAATTCGCCACACCGGTCGATCAACGTGTCGCGGAGATCCTCGTCGACGTCGTCGTCGTACCCCATCTCCATAACGACCATGCCCGGCTCGATACCGAACCGGTCCGCCAGGCTCTTGACGTCGGCCTGGCCTGCGGTCGCGTTCACTGTCTGGTGCCTCCCTGTCTTGTACGTCTAGCAGCAGTATCCACTGTTTTTGGCGCGGTCGTGGACGCTGTTAGCGCGTAGTCCACACAGTTGTAGCTTCCGGCGCAAGTGGCTCACCGTACGAACCGGGAAATCAACGCGTCAGTAGTGATCTCGCCGCTTGGATGATCTGGTCCTCGGTCACGAGTACATGTGCCGCGGCCGGGCCGAGCGGAATGAACGAGTCGACACCCGCGACCCGCCGCGCCACCCCAACGTAACCGGTGTCGACCAGCGCGGCGAGCACCCCCTCACCGACTCCCCCACTGCGGCGGGTCTCGTCCACGACCAGGACCCGGCCGGTGGCGGCGGACTCGCGGATGATGTCGGCGACGGGCAGCGGCGACAGCCAGCGCAGGTCGACCACGCGGCAGCCGACCCCGTCGGCGGCCAGCCGGGCGGCTGCCCGCAGCGACATCCGGACGCCGTTGCCGAACGTGATGATTGTCAGGTCGCCGGCCGAGCCGAGGCCGTAGACGCGGGCCCGGCCGATCGGTACGTGCTCCGCCGACCAGCGCTCCGGCGCCCGGTACTCCGAAAGCCACTCCCCATCGCCGTCGGTGTGCAGGTCACGGGTGTGGTAGAGCGCGATGGGCTCGAGGTAGACGCAGACGCTGCCGTCGACGACGGCCGCCGCGAGACAGGTACGCAGCAGCGGCGCGGCGTCCTCGGCCCGCGCCGGCACGGCGACGACGAGCCCCGGTATGTCACGCAGCACGGCGACGGAGTTGTCGTTGTGGAAGTGGCCACCGAAGCCCGACTGGTAGGCCAGGCCGGCGAGCCGTACGACCATCGGGTTGCGGTAGGCGCCCTGCGAGAAGAACTGCATGGTGGCCGCCTCGCCGCGCAGCTGGTCCTCGGCGTTGTGCAGATAGGCCAGGTACTGGATCTCGGGCACCGGCAGCATCCCGCCGAGGCCGACGCCGAGGCCGAGCCCCAGGATCGACGTCTCGTCCAGCAGCGTGTCGAAGACCCGGCCGACCCCGAACCGGTCCCGCAGCCCCTTGGTCACCCCGTACACGCCGCCCTTGCCGGCGACGTCCTCGCCGAAGACGAGCAGCTGAGGGTACGCCAGCAGCGCGTCGGTCAGCACCGCGTTGATCGTCTGGGCGAGTGTGAGCGGGCCGGCCTGTTCGGGCAGTTTGCCGCCGAATGCGGCGTTCCGGGCGGCGCCGCTGGGCACCCCGATGCCGCCCAGCGCGCGGGCGATGGCGGTGGACGCCGCCGACTCGCTGACCGCCGCGGGCTGGTCGGCCTCCGAGGCCTCCGCGGCCCCCGCGGCCCCCGCGGCCCCCGAAGCGGGCGAGGCCGGAGGGGCGGACGAGGCCTCCGAAGCGGGCGAGACCTCCGAAGGGGGCGAGACCTCCGAAGCGGCCTCTGGGGCGGGCGCCGCGAGCCGGGCGGCGGCGTCCGCGACGGCGCGGGCGACGCGTACGGGCCGCCTGGGCGCGAGCGGGGCGGCGACCTCGCCGGGCGAGCCGAGCTTCGGCTCGGTCAGGATCTCCTCGGCGACCCGGCGCACCTCCCAGCCGACCTCGTCGTAGCGGGTGAGCAGGTCGGTGCGGGTGGCGAGGCCGGCCCGGACCAGCAGCGCGGCGGTGGCCAGGAGCGGGTCCCGGTCGACGTCCGCCGCGATCTCGGCGGGCGTGCGGTAGGCCTGTTCGGCGTCGGCGCCGGCGTGGCCCATGAGCCGGACCACGGACAGGTGCAGCACGGCGGGGCGGCGCTGTCGGCGTACCCAGGTGACCGCCTCGACGGCCGTGTCGTACGTGGCGGTGACGTCGCAGCCGTCGGCGGCGAAGTACCGGATGCCGGGACGGCTGCGCAGGGCCTGCTCGACCCAGCCGGCCGGGGACCGGACACTGATGCCGAGCCCGTTGTCTTCGCAGACGAACAGGATCGGCAGGCCCAGGCCGGTGTGGGTGGACCAGCCGGCGGTGTTGAGCCCGGCGAGGGTGCTGGCGTGGTTGACGGAGGCGTCGCCGAAGGAACAGACCGCGATCGCGTCGGCCGGCCAGCCGGTGGCCTGGGCGTTGAGCCGGGAGATCCGCCGGCCGCGCGCGAGGGCGTACCCGACGCCGACGGCGCGCGGCACGTGCGAGCCGATGGTGGAGGTGGTGGGGATGATGTGCAGGTAGGGGTTGCCGAAGACCTTGTGCCGCCCGCCGGCGATCGGCTCCCGGCTGGAGGCGACGAGCCCGCGGAGGACGTCGCGGATGGGGTCGCTGCCGGCCACCTGGGCTGCGCGGGCGCAGTAGAACGCGCCGGAGCGGTAGTGCAGCAGCGCCGGGTCGGTCGGGCGCAGGGCGGCGGCGACCGCCGCGTTGCCCTCGTGGCCGGCCGAGCCGATGGTGTAGTACCCCTCGTCGAAGCTGCGTAGCCAGCGCGCGGCGAGGTCGAGGTGCCGGCTGGCGAGCTGTGCGGAGAACAGTTCCCAGGCCTTCGTGCCGGTCAGCGCCGTGCCCTCGCGTACCGGACCGTCGGGCTCCCGCTTCTCCTCGGCGGGTTCCATCCCGCCGAGGACCGCCCGGAACCGCTCGTCGAGATCCTGGGGGGTGGTCACGTCGCACAGCATGTCGGAAACCCGGCGGCCGGGGCCAGCCCGTGCTTACGATGTCACCTCACCCCGGCAGGAACGAGAAGCGCACCTGCCGTGTCGGATTATCGACATTCGGGTCAACCAGGCAGATCGACTGCCAGGTCCCCAGCGCGATCTTGCCGCCGATCACCGGGAGCGTGGCGTACGGCGCGACGAACGCCGGCAGCACGTGGTCGCGGCCGTGCCCGGGCGAGCCGTGGCGGTGCCGCCACCGGTCGTCGGCGGGCAGTACGTCGTCGAGGGCCCGCAGCAGGTCGTCGTCGCTGCCGGCGCCGGTCTCGATGATCGCCACGCCGGCGGTGGCGTGCGGTACGAAGACGTGGAGCAGCCCGTCGCCGCGCCCGGAGACGAACTCGGCTGCCTCACCTGTGATGTCGCGGACAGTCGGCGCCGACCCCGTCCGAACCGTTATTACTGATGAGTACATGTGTCGATCATCCCAGTTGACGCGTCGGTAGCGTGACGCGAGGCGGGGTAAGCGTGCACCATGGTTCGGTAGAGCTTTACCAGCACGCATCCCTAAGGAACGCCTGTGTCCACCGAACGCAAGCGTCCGGTCATCAGCGACGGCCTACCCAGCCAACTGCCTGATATCGACCCGGACGAGACCAACGAGTGGGTCGAATCCCTGGACGGGGTCGTCGACGAGCGGGGCGCCAAGCGAGCGCGGTACATCATGCTGCGCCTGCTCGAACGCGCGCGGGAGCACCAGGTCGGGGTTCCTCCGCTGACGACGACGGACTACATCAACACGATTCCGCCGGAGCGGGAGCCCTGGTTCCCGGGTGACGAGTACGTGGAGCGGCGCATCCGCGCCTACATCCGCTGGAACGCCGCGATGCTGGTACACCGCGCGCAGCGGCCGGAGATCGGTGTCGGCGGTCACATCTCGACGTACGCGTCGGCGGCGAGCCTCTACGAGGTCGGGTTCAACCACTTCTTCCGGGGCAAGGAGCACCCGGGCGGCGGTGACCAGATCTACTTCCAGGGGCACGCCTCCCCCGGCATCTACGCCCGGGCGTTCATGGAGGGGCGGCTGTCCGCGGACCGGCTCGACGGGTTCCGCCAGGAGCTGTCGCACCCGGGTGGCGGGCTGCCGAGCTACCCGCACCCGCGGCTCATGCCGGACTTCTGGGAGTTCCCGACGGTCTCCATGGGCCTCGGGCCGCTGAACGCGATCTACCAGGCCCGGTTCAACCGGTACCTGCACCACCGTGGCATCAAGGACACCAGCCAGCAGCACGTCTGGGCGTTCCTCGGCGACGGCGAGATGGACGAGGTCGAGTCGCTCGGCCAGATCGGCGCGGCGGCCCGCGAGGAGCTCGACAACCTGACCTTCGTCATCAACTGCAACCTGCAGCGCCTCGACGGTCCGGTGCGCGGCAACGGCAAGGTCATCCAGGAGCTGGAGGCGCTCTTCCGGGGCGCCGGCTGGAACGTCATCAAGGTCATCTGGGGCCGTGAGTGGGACCCGCTGCTGGCCGCTGACGGCGACGGTGCGCTGGTCAACCTCATGAACGTCACGCCGGACGGCGACTACCAGACCTACAAGGCCGAGTCCGGGGCGTACGTGCGGGAGCACTTCTTCGGCCGCGACCCGCGTACCCGCAAGATGGTCGAGAACCTGACCGACGACGAGATCTGGAACCTCAAGCGCGGCGGCCACGACTACCGCAAGCTCTACGCGGCGTACAAGGCGGCGCTGGAGCACACCGGGCAGCCGACGGTCATCCTGGCCAAGACGATCAAGGGCTGGACGCTGGGCTCGCACTTCGAGGGCCGCAACGCCACGCACCAGATGAAGAAGCTGACGCTGGAAGACCTGAAGACCTTCCGCGACCGCCTCTACCTGGACATTCCGGACAGCCAGCTCGACGAGAACCCGTACCTGCCGCCGTACTACAAGCCGGCCGAGGACTCCGACGAGATGGAGTACCTGCGGGAGCGCCGTCGCCAGCTCGGCGGTGGGGTGCCGTCGCGGCGTACCACCACGATCCCGCTCGCGCTGCCGCCGTCGGACGCGTACGGCTCAGTCAAGAAGGGCTCCGGCAAGCAGAAGGTCGCCACCACGATGGCCTTCGTCAGGCTCATGAAGGACCTGATGAAGGACAAGAACATCGGCAAGCGGTGGGTGCCGATCATCCCGGACGAGGCTCGGACCTTCGGCCTGGACGCGATGTTCCCGACCGCGAAGATCTACTCGCCGTTCGGGCAGAACTACACGCCGGTCGACCGGGACCTTTTCCTGTCGTACCGGGAGGCCGAGACCGGCCAGATCCTGCACGAGGGCATCAACGAGGCCGGCTCGGTCGCGTCCTTCATCGCCGCGGGCACGTCGTACGCCACGCACAACGAGCCCATGATCCCGATGTACATGTTCTACTCGATGTTCGGGTTCCAGCGCACGGCCGACGGGCTGTGGGCGGCCGCCGACCAGATGGCGCGGGGCTTCCTGCTCGGGGCGACGGCCGGGCGCACCACGCTCAACGGCGAGGGCCTGCAGCACGAGGACGGCCACTCGCTTCTGATCGCGGCGACCAACCCGGCCGTGGTGGCCTACGACCCGGCGTTCGGGTTCGAGGTGGCGTACATCGTCGAGGACGGGCTGCGGCGGATGTACGGGGAGAACCCCGAGGACATCTTCTACTACCTGACGGTGTACAACGAGCCGATCCACCAGCCGGCCGAGCCGGCGAACGTCGACGTCGACGGACTGCTGCGCGGCATGTACCGGTACGCCGAGGCGCCCGTGACCGAGGGGCCGAAGTCCCGGATCCTCGCCTCGGGCGTCGGGATGCAGTGGGCGCTGAAGGCGCAGAAGCTGCTCGCCGAGGACTGGGGCGTGGCCGCCGACGTGTGGTCGGTGACCTCGTGGACCGAGCTGCGCCGGGACGCCGTCGAGGCCGAGGAGCACAACCTGCTGCACCCGGGCGAGAACGAGCGGGTGCCGTACGTGACGCAGAAGCTGTCGGAGAACGGCAGCGGCCCGGTCGTGGCGGTCAGCGACTTCATGCGGGCCGTCCAGGACCTGATCTCCCGGTGGGTGCCGGGTGACTTCACGTCGCTGGGCACCGACGGGTTCGGCATGTCCGACACCCGGCACGCGCTGCGCCGCCACTTCCACGTCGACGCCGAGTCGATCGTGGTGGCGACGCTGCGCCAGCTCGCCCGCCGGGGCGAGGTACGGGCGTCGGCCCCGGCCGAGGCGGCGAAGAAGTACGCGATCGACGACGTGAACGCGGCGCCGGTCGGCGAGACCGGCGGCGACTCCTGACCCGCCCCTGACGCGATCTTGGACACTTGTGGGACCTATAGGTCCCACAAGTGTCCAAGATCGCATAGAACGATCAGCGGAGCGTCACGTCCAGCCACGAACCGCTGCCGAACGACACCGTGGCGCCCGCCTGGTCGGCGTCCATGTAGAGCGGGTCCTTCGTGTCGATGACCAGGGCGAGGTGGTGGCCGGCGGGGATGTCGTCGGCCATCGCCTCGAGCTTGAGATCGATGGTGCGCGTGGACGCCAGCCAGGTGATCGGCGCCTGGGCGATGAGCTTGCCGAAGGCCAACGGGCCGGCGTCGTACAGGTAAGCCACCAGCGTCCCGGTCGACGCCGCGGAGTTGACCGCGAGATGCAGCGTCGGGCAGCCGCGGATCGCCTCGTTGGCGGGCAGCGGGTCCGACTCCCAGACCGCCGCGTTGTTCCGGTTGATCAGGGGCAGCCACACGGTCGGCGCGATCCCGGTCAGGCCGGTGAGCCCGTTGGTCAGCAGCGGTATCCCGGCGCCGGCGACCGTGTCGGTGCCCATCGAGATCGACTCCGACCAGGCGCCGGGCGCGCTCGTCGACATCGGGCCGGTGCCGTCCCACCAGTGTGCGCCGCCCAGGTACATCCGCTGGGTCGAGGTGGTGACGTGCGCCCAGTCGGCGTACGACTCGACGGCGTCGCTGCCGAGGTGGCGCAGGACGACCGGCGGCTCGGTGTCGATGCCGGTCGGCTTGCCGGCGAGGTACCGGTCGAACCACCGGTACGCGCTGTCCCACACGTGGTTGGGCAGCCCGAACAGGCCGAGCCCTTCGACGACGGCGTGGTCACCCGGGGCGAACTCCAGCCGCTTCGGGCCGGTCAGCTTGCCGTAGAAGTCGACGAGCTGGTTGGGCGCGAAGAGGCTGTCGCCGTACGCGTTGGCCATGAGGATCGCCGGGTGGTTGCGGTTGATGGCGTCGAGGTAGGTGTCCGGAGAGCGGACCCGGCCCCAGGCCTTGAGGGGTTCCACGTCGGTGTTTCCACTGTCGAGGTACGCCTTGGCCATGGCGGAGAACTCGGCGCTGGGCCGGCCGACGAGCTGCGCGACGGTCTTGAGCAGCCACACCGTCTGCGGCCGGCGGGTGTCGTTGCCGTACAGCGACGTCACCAGGTCGGTCCAACAGCTCATCGCGACGACCGCCTTGATGCGGGGGTCGAACGCGGAGGCGAGCAGGCTGATGCCGGAGCCGTAGGAGACGCCCGCGATACCGAGGTGCGCGGGGTCGGCGGCGGTGTTGGCGAGCAGCCAGTCGACCACGCTCGACGCGTCGGCGACGTCCTTGGGGCCGGCGACGTCGATCTCTCCGCCCGAGTCCCAGAAACCCCTCGTCGTGTACGACAGGACCACGTACCCGCGGCTGGCGAACGCCCGGGCCTGCGCGAGGTACTGGAGATCGTTGAGTCCCCAGCTGTTGACGAACACGATCGCCGGGTGGCGGCCGGCGGTCGTCGGGGCGACCACGTTCGCCTTGAGCACCACGCCGTCCTTGGCGGGGATGTCGACGAAGCGGAATCCCGTGATCGGGGTGCTCTCGGCGGTGGCTGCTGACCGGGCGGCCGCGGCGCGGTGGGCGGCGACGGCGGCACTCGCGGGCGCCGGGGCGGACAGTGTGACGGTGGTGACTCCGGCGAGGACGGCTGAGAGGACGGCGGATCGACGCAGCGCCATGGACGCCTCCAGTAAATGGAGAAGTTACCAACTGGTAACAGGAATTACTGGAGGGTAACTTCATGTGCAGCAGGTCACAATAGTGATAGTCATGAATAGCTAAACGCTACTTTCCGGATATTTCGCCCGGCCGGCACGCACCGTCACCACGTACAAATGGGGCGTCACCACATTCCCCGTTAACTGATCGACGGGTATCGCGGTAGGGGCGGAACGGATTAGTGTCCGAGCAAGCTTCACGTTCGGAGGCGAGCATGACCGACGAGCCGCTGCCCGACTTCCCACCCGACTTCCGCTGGGGCGTGTCGACCGCCGCCTATCAGATCGAGGGCGCCGCGGGCGAGGACGGCCGCGGACCGTCCATCTGGGACACCTTCAGCCACCAGCCCGACCGCATCGGCGACGGCAGCACCGGCGACGTGACCTGCGACCACTACCACCGGTACGCCGGAGACGTGGCGCTGATGGCCGACCTGGGCGTGCGGACGTACCGGTTCTCGGTCGCCTGGCCACGCATCCAGCCCGCCGGGCAGGGCGCGCCCGACCCGCGCGGTCTGGCGTTCTACGACCGGCTCGTCGACGCGCTCCTCGAGCGGGGCATCGAGCCGGCCGTCACGCTGTTCCACTGGGACCTGCCGCAGCCGTTGCAGGACGCCGGTGGCTGGACCAACCGCGACACCGCCGCCCGCTTCGGCGAGTACGCCGAGATCGTCGCGCGGGCGCTCGGTGACCGGGTCGCGCTGTGGATGACGCTCAACGAGCCGTTCATCCACTTCGCCCTCGGACACCTGCTCGGCCTGCACGCGCCCGGCCGGCAACTGCTCGACGACCCGTTCCCGGTGGTACACCACCAACTGCTGGGCCACGGGCTCGCGACGGCCGCGATCCGCCGGCACGCCAGCGGCGGCGTGGCGATCGCGAACAACTACTCGCCGGCCTGGGCGGTCGGCCCCGACGGCACCCCGGACACCGCCGACGGCGCCGACCGGGCCGCCGCCGTGGCGTACGACGCGTTCCACAACCGTCTGTTCACCGATCCCCTGCTGCGCGGGCGCTACCCCGACGGCATCGACCAGTTGGCCGGCGTCGATCCCGACCGGGTCGTCCTCGACGGCGACCTCGACATCATCTCCGCCCGGCTCGACGTGCTGGGCGTCAACTATTACCAGCCGACCGGCGTACGTGCCCCGGCGCCCGACAACCCGCTGCCGTTCGACCTGACGGCGCTGTCGGGGTACCCCACGACCGCGTTCGGCTGGCCGGTCGTCCCCGCCGGGCTGACCCAGACGCTCGTCATGCTCGCCGACCGCTACGGCGACGCCCTCCCACCGATGTGGATCACCGAAAACGGGTGCTGCTACGACGACAAGCCCGGCCCGGACGCCGTCGTGGCCGACCACGACCGGATCGCGTACCTCGACGCGCACATCCGGGCGGTGCGGGCCGCGCTGGACGCCGGGGTACGCGTCGACGGGTACTGCGTGTGGTCGTTGCTGGACAACTGGGAGTGGGCCGAGGGGTTCACCAAGCGGTTCGGGCTGGTCCACGTCGACTTCGACACCCAGCGGCGCACCCCGAAGGCGTCGTACGCGTGGTACCGCGACCTCATCGCCCGTACCCGATGACCGCGACCGAGGCGGGCACCCCGGCGGCGGTGTCGGCGGTCGCCGAGCCGACGCAGCCGGTCGGCGCGCGCTGGGTCACGCTGCTCGTGTGCGCGAACCTGGGCCTGTGGATGGCTTTCTACACGCCGATCCAGGTGCTGCTGCCCCAGCAGATCGCCGCCATCGATCCCGGCCACAAGGAGGCCCTGCTGGGTTGGGTGACCGGGATCGGCGCGCTGGTCGCGGTGGTCGCCAACCCCCTGGCCGGTGCCCTGTCCGACCGGACCAGGATCGCCGTACGCGGGCGGGCGTCGGGCCGCCGTCATGTCTGGACGCTCGCCGGTGGGCTCCTCGGGGCGCTCGCGCTGACGCTGCTGGCCGGGCAGCGCACCATCGGCGGGGTGATCCTCGGCTGGGCGCTCGCCCAGGTCTGCTTCAACGCGATGCTCGCCACGCTCACCGCCGCGCTGCCCGACCGGGTACCCGTGGCCCAGCGCGGCGCGGTCTCCGGCTGGATCGGCATCCCGCAGATCCTCGGCCTGGTCGTCGGCGTCGTCCTGGTGACCGCTGTCGTCTCCGGCACCCGCGCCGGCTACCTGGCCATCGCCGTCGCGGCGGCGCTGCTGATCGTGCCGTTCACGCTGGCCACGCCGGACGACCCGCTGCCGCCCGGGCAGGCGCCGCCGCTGCGCGCCCGCGCGCTGCTGTCCGGGCTGTGGGTGAGTCCCCGCCGTCATCCCGACTTCGCCTGGGCCTGGATCACCCGGTTCCTGGTGCAGCTCGGCAACGCGATGGGCACCCTGTACCTGCTGTACTTCCTGCGCGACCGGGTCCACCACCCGCACCCCGAGGACGGGTTGCTGGTCCTGATCCTCGTGTACGCCGCCGCGCTGGTCGCCACGACCGTGGTGGCCGGGCGGCGCTCCGACCGCACCGGCCGGCGCCGGTCGTTCGCGGTGTGGTCGGGCCTGGTGATGACCGGCGCGGCGCTGGTGCTCGCCGGCTGGCCGACGTGGCCGGGGGCGGTCCTCGCCGCGGCCGTGCTGGGCTGCGGGTACGGCGTGTACGTGGCGGTCGACGCCGCGTTGATCACACAGGTGCTGCCGGCGGCGACCGACCGGGCGAAGGATCTGGGCGTCATCAACATCGCCAACTCGGCGCCGCAGGTGCTCGGGCCGGCGCTGTCCGCGCCCGTCGTGGTGCACCTGGGCGGCTACCCGGCGCTGTACGCCCTGACCGCGGTGGTCACGCTGCTGGGCAGCGTGTTCGTCCTGCGGATCCGGTCGGTCCCGTGATCGGGTTTAGAGCGCGCTGCCCTTCACCCAGTCGTCCCAGCTCATGTTCCAGCCGCCGGGGCTGTCCCACAGCTGCAACTGCTTGGGCGTGTTCCTGACGTCGACCACGTCGCCCGGCCCGAAGTTGTTGTAGATCCAGTCGATGTTGGCGGGGCCGATGTTGATGCAGCCGTGCGAGGTGTTGGTGTGGCCGTGGGCCCAGATGTTCCAGTCGGCCAGGTGCAGGTACTCACCGGAGTAGCTGATCTGGACGGTCTTCTTGATGTCCTCGTCGTAGTAGAACTTGCTGGACTTGTCGGTCAGTCCGTAGCTGGCCGAGGACATGTGGGTCACCGGGGCCTTGCCGATGACGACGTGGGGGCCGCTGCGGGTCCAGAAGTCGATCGTCTGGCCGTTGGCGCCCTTGGTCTCGCCGCCCATGCCCATGCTGACCGGGATCGTCTTCACCAGCTCGCCGTCGACGTACACCTTCATGATCTTGCTGGCGGAGTCGGCGATCGCGATCTTCGACTGACCGATCTTGAACGACGCGCTCACGTCGGACTGGCCGTAGAGCCCGTTACCGAGGTCCTTGCCGTAGACGGTCGCCTTGACAGTGACCTGGGTGCCGCTCTTCCAGTACTCCTTGGGCCGCCACTGCACCTCCTGGTTGCCGTTCCAGTGCCAGGCGCCCTCGACCTCGGGGCTCGTGGTGACCTGGAGGGTGCGCTGCGCGGCCGCCTTGTCGGGGATCGGCTCGTCCCAGTGCACGATCACGGGCTGGCCGACGCCGTAGGTGCCGCCGTCCTGGAGGAGGTGGGACGCGCTGGCCTGCAGGTACGGCTGGGTCATGTTGGGCGGCTTGAGGGTGGTGAAGGAGGCGACCTGCTCGATGTGCTGGTGGGCGCTGTTGGTGCCGTCCGCCGTCACCTTGTACTGCTTGCCGTAGCCCAGGTATTCGGTGGTGTGCCAGGTCTTGTGTGCCGCGTCGAACTCGCCGCTGACCTGCTTGCCGTCGGCATTGGCGACCGTGACGGTCTCCAGGGTGGCGTCCTTGGCGGTCACGTTGACGGGGTCGAGAACGGAGACGTCGGTGGTGTCGGCGGCCGGAGTGATCTTGAACTCACCGGGCGCCTTCTTCACGCCGACTCCGCCGGCGCCGCCCGCCTCGCCGGAGGGCATGCCCGATCCCGGACTGCGCCAGGCCGCCGTGTTGTCAGGGGCGCATCCGGCGACCGCAACCAGCGCCAGTGCGACGGCCGCCAGCCCGGCAAGCCGGGTGTACGACCGACGAGGCGGCTTGTGCATTGCGCTCCTCCCCCAACACCTGTTCGTTCGTCACGCAATCTACTGAGCCCAGGCAAGCGATGCGACCCCACTACCGGCCCGCGTGTCGCGACGACCGGGTGGGCCATAAGGTAGAAACCGTGACGGTACGTGTACGGTTTGCACCCTCCCCGACCGGTATGTTCCATGTCGGCGGCGCCCGCTCGGCGCTGCAGAACTGGATCTATGCCAAACAACACAACGGGGCGTTCGTCCTGCGTATCGAAGATACCGATGCGGCGCGCAACCGCCCCGAGTGGACCGAGGGCATCATCGCCGCCCTCGATTGGATCGGCATCAAGCGTGGCACGTACGAAGGCCCGTACTTCCAGTCCTCCTACGCCGAACAGCACCGGGAGGCGGCCGCTCGGCTGAAGGAGTCTGGCCGAGCGTACTACTGCGACTGCACCCGCGAACAGATCCAGGAGCGCACCGGCAGCCAGTACATCGGCTACGACGGATACTGCCGCGACCGCGGGCTCGAGCCCGGCCCCGGCCGGGCGCTGCGCTTCCGTACCCCCGACGAGGGCCAGACCGTCGTCGAAGACCTGGTCCGCGGCTCGGTCGTGACGGAGAACGCCAACATCGAGGACTTCGTCATCGCCCGCGCCGACGGGTCGCCGGTCTTCCTGCTGGCCAACGTCGTCGACGACGCGACGATGGGCATCACCCTCGTCATGCGCGCCGAGGAGCACCTGCCCAACACGCCCAAGCAGCAGCTGCTGTGGGAGGCGCTCGGGCTGCGGCCGCCGATCTGGGCGCACGTGCCCGTCGTGGTCAACGAGAAGCGTCAGAAGCTGTCGAAGCGGCGCGACAAGGTGGCGCTGGAGTCCTACCGCGACGAGGGATACCTCGCCGACGCGATGCGCAACTACCTGATGCTGCTGGGGTGGGCGCCGTCCGGAAACCGGGAGATCGTCCCCTGGTCGGTGATCGAGCAGGAGTTCCGGCTGGAGGACGTCAACCCGTCCCCCGCGTTCTTCGACGAGAAGAAGCTGCGGGCGTTCAACGGCGAGTACATCCGGGCGCTGAGCCTGGAGGAGTTCATCGACGCCTGCCAGCCGTGGCTGACCGGTACCCAGGTCGCGCCCGGCGCGGCGGCCGTCGCCGCGCCGCCGTGGCGCCCCGGCGACTTCGACCCGAAGGTGTTCGCCGCCGTCGCCCCGCTGGCGCAGACCCGGGTGGCGGTGCTGTCCGAGATCGTGCCGAACGTCGACTTCCTGTTCCTGGCCGAGCCGGCGATCGACGAGGCGGCGTGGGCGAAGGCCATGAAGGAAGGCGCCGCCGACCTGCTCCAGGCCGCGGTGGCCGCGTTCGAGAACGCGCCGTGGGACGCGGAGTCGCTCAAGACCACGCTGGAGGCCGTGGGCACCGAACGCGGGCTCAAGCTCGGCAAGGCACAGGCGCCCGTACGCGTGGCCGTGACCGGCCGGTCGGTCGGGCTGCCGCTGTTCGAGTCGCTGGAGGTGCTCGGCCGCGAGCGCACGCTGGCCCGGCTGCGCGCCGCGCTGGCGAAGCTGGCCGGCTGAGACGCGGAACGTGCCGCCGTCGCCGCCGCGGCGACGGCGGCACTTCCATGTGTACGGACGGGGCGGCGCGGCGGGTGCTGATCCGGTAGCGTGGCCGGCCGGACAGCGTGGGGAGGCACCGTGCCGGGTGGGCAGTTCGAGGTCGTGGCCGACGCGTTGCGCCAGCACGCGAACGCGGTGGAGGCGATCGCCGACCACATCGAGACCGCTCGCGCCGCCGGCGCGCAGGTGCGGCTGGGCCGCGGCGCATACGGCATGCTGCCGGTCTGCCAGATGATCTCGATGCTGCTCGACCCCATCCAGCAGCGCGGGGTGGATGCCCTGGCGGCCGCGAGGGACGCGCTGCACGGCTCGGCCGACGCGGTGCGCACGGCGGCGACCCGCTACGACGCCACGGACGCCGCGGCGCGGGCGCGGTTGGCCCCGTAGGGACGCATTTACCTGCTCAAACGCGCTTTCGCGTCGAGGTGCGCGCGGTGCGCGGTCCCGTAAAGTACCCGTCATGAAGGCCGCGGTCTACCTGCGGATCAGCGCCGGCCGGGCGGACCGCGAGCCCGACCTCGAGCGCCAGCGCGCCGGCTGCCTGCGGTTGGCGGGTGCGCTCGGCGCCGACGTGGTGGCGGTGTACTCCGACGACGGCGCCGACGGGCCGGCCCCGGGCCCCGACCGCCGGCCGGCCTACCGCCGGCTGCTCGCCGACGCGGGGGCGCGCCGCTTCGGCACCGTCATCGCGTACACGTCGGGTCGGCTCGCGCAGCGGCCCGCCGAGTACGAGGACCTCATCGACCTGGCGCAGCGGCACGGCATCCGGTTCGCGTACGTGCTGCCGGCAGCCGCGGAGGCCGGGTCGGCGCTGGCCCCGATCGTCGGCGCGGCCGGCACGTTCCGCAGGCTGGCCGGTGAGCTGGCCCCGGAGCTGAGAGGGCTGCTGGCAGACGCCGGTCCGGCCATCGAACCGTTCGCCGAAGGCGTGGCCGGCTTCGTTCGCAACGCGATGCCGGGCGTCCGGGCGCTGGTCCGGCAGTCCGCCCCGGCGGTCACCGAACTCAGCCGCGCGCTACCCGCCTGGGGGCACGCGACGGGCGCGTTCCTCGGCGGCGTGGCGCCGGGCGCGCCGGGTACGGCGGCCCTCGTCACCGACGTCGTCGGCCTCGCGACGACCCACGCTCGGTTCTGGGGTGACGTGGTCGGCCGGCTGGCCGACCGGTACCTGGCGCTGCGCGGGCTGGCCGACGACGCCGGCGCGGCGTTCGCCGCGCTGCCCGAGCGGGCGCGGATCGTCGTCGTGGGCGCGTTCGACCAGACCACCACCGCCGTCGGGGTCGGCATCGGCGCGGCGCTGCGGTCCCACGCCTCCGGCGCCCTGCCCGGCGTCGTCCGCCAGGGCCTGGCGGGCACCGCGAACGCCGCGAACTCGGCGGCGTCCGCGCTGGTCGGTGCGGCTATGGGCGTCGCGGCGGGCGTGCCGGTGCGGCTCGGCAGGGCGGTGGGCGGCCTCGGCGGACCGGTACGGTACGCGGGGGCGCGGCTGCGGGCGGAGGGCCGCGAACTGGCCGGCGGGGTGGCCGGCGGCGCGGAGTCGGCGGCCGGGTTCACCCTCGCCGCCGTCGAACGCGCGACCGGCAACATCCTGGCGGGCGTACGCAGCGGCCTCGCGCCGCCGGCGGCCGTCGGGGCGGTCGCCCTGCCCGGCGGCATCGCCGTCAACGACCTGCGCATCAACCTGTACGCCCCGGGCGAGCTCAGCGATCCGGCGACGGTCGACCGGGTCGCCGCCGGCGTCCACGAGGCGCTCAACCGGTTCCGCCGCGAGTACGCATAATCCAGTGATGGAGTTGGACCTGCCGATCTGTCGGACCTGCGGCGTGCAGTACCCGGCGCCGCGCGCGGACTGTCCGATCTGTCTGGACGAGCGGCAGTACGTGGGCTGGTCGGGTCAGCGCTGGACCTCCCTGGCGGAGCTGGCGGCCGGCGGTCACCGAGGCGAGCTCAGGGCGCAGGGCGAGGACGTGACCGGCGTCGGCACCACGCCGTCGTTCGCGATCGGACAGCGCGCGCTCCTGCTCCAGCGGCCCGGCGGGAACATCCTGTGGGACTGTGTCAGCTACCTCGACGACGCCCTGGTGGAGCAGGTGACCGCCCTCGGCGGGATCAGCGCGATCGCCGTCAGCCATCCGCACTTCCACGGTTCCATGGTCGAATGGGCGCACGCCTTCGACGCGCCCGTCCACATCCACGCCGCCGACCGCGACTGGGTCGTACGCCCGGACCCGGCCGTGGTCTTCTGGGACGGCGACACCCTCGAGCTCGGCGACGGGCTCACCCTGATCAACGCCGGGGTGCACTTCGACGGCGGCCAGGTGCTGCACTGGCGGGACGCCGACGGCGGCCGGGGCGCGCTGTTCTCCGGCGACATCCTCCAGGTGGTGCGCGACCGGCGCTGGCTGAGCTTCATGTACAGCTACCCCAACCTCATCCCGGAGCGCCCCCGTACGATCCGGCGGGCGCTCGCGCTGCTCGAGCCGTACCCGTTCGAGCGGGTGTACGGCGCGTGGTGGGACCTCGTCGTCGGCACCGACGGCGCCGCGGCGGTGCGCCGCTCCGCGGACCGGTACCTGCGCTTCGCCCTCGACGACGCCGATTAGGTCATTGATCCGCTCACGGCCCGCTGATCCGCTCACGGCCCGCTGATCCGCGATTCCGCTCACGAGCGCCCCGATCCGGACGATGATCTGGAATGACGACTACCTTCAATCCCGGGAAGGATTTGCGGATGTCAGCGAGGCTCGTCGACGGGCCAGGCCGGACGCCCGAAGCGGCGCGGCCCTGGCGCGTGCGAGCCATCCGCTCCGGGGGCCTGATGGGGGTCGTCGGACCCGGCATCGCGGCGTCGTACACGCTGGCGACGTGGCACGACCCGCACCGCCCCGCCATGCTCGCGGTCGCCGGGGGCCTGCTGGCGGCCACCGTCGCGAACTGGTGGCGCGCCCCGGCGATCGCCCGGTCCCGGGCGCGGATCCCGCTGCAGGTGGCCGCCGCGCTCGTCAACGTGCTGGGCTCCGCCCTGCTGGGGCTGCTCGACGGCGGGGTCGCCAGCCCGCTGGGTCCGCTGGTGCTGTTCTCCCTGATCTTCTTCGCGGTCCTGATGCCCCCTCGGATGTTCGTCGGCATCTACACCGTCACCATCGCCGCATACTGGTCGGTGGCGCTGCTGGGTGACCCGACCCCGGCCGGCTACCCCTGTGTCTACACGCTGGCGTTCACCGGCCTCGCGTACCTGTGTGTACGACACACGCGCACGCTCGCGTCGCTGCGCCGCCGGCTCAGCGAGGCCTCGCGCGTCGATCCGCTGACGAGGTGCCTCAACCGTCGCGGCTTCGACGAACGGCTCGGGCAGGAGCTGGCCCGGGCCGTACGCAAAGGGGCGCCGGTCACGCTGGTCGTCGCCGACCTCGACCGGTTCAAGGACGTCAACGACACGTACGGCCACCGGGTCGGCGACGACGTGCTCACGTGGGCCGCCCAGACCATGCTGCGGCAGTTGCGCGCGTACGACGCGGTCGGGCGCCTCGGCGGCGACGAGTTCGCGATGGTCCTGAGCGGGACCGGCCCGGGCGAGGCGGAGGTCACCGTCGAGCGGCTCCGCGCGGCGCTGGATCCGGTCGCGCCCGCCTCGGTCGGGTACGCCTCGTACCCCGCGGACGCCGCCACCGCCCACGAGCTCATGCAGCGGGCGGACGAGCGGGTCTACCGCGACAAGACCGGCCGCGAGGCCGGCCGCGCGGCCGGCCGCACCGGGCGCGTACCGAGCGCGGACGCGATAGCCGCCGCACGCCGCCAGCTCGACCGCGTGGAGACGGCGAAGGTCTCCCGCCAGGAGCGCCGCCGCCGCTCCATCGCCGGCATGGGCGGAATAGCCGTGTCCAACTTCACCATCGGCCTGGTCTACGCGGCCGTCTTCGCCACGGCGGCGCCGCACCGGTTGGCGATGGGCGTCCTGTGCGCCATCGGCTGCGCGTCGGGGCTGCTCGTGGTGGGCGGAGCCGACTGGTTGAGCCGGTCGCCCGCCGGGCGGTGGCTCATGGCCACCTTCGCGGTCGGTCTGATCCCCGTCGGCGCCGCCGTGGCCGTGCTCGACGGCGGAACGGGCTCGCCGACGATCCTCGGCACGCTGGTCCCCATGCCGTTGGTCGCGCTCAGCACGCCACTGCGGGTAGCGGTACCCGTCGTCGCCGGATTGTCCGCCTTCTACCTGGTCGTCGCGGCGGTCGTCGGCTCGCCGGGCGGCTGGTACGTCGCCCTGCACCTCGCCGGCATCATTTCGATCTCGGCCATCTGCGCGGCGCAGGGCCGTACCGCCGCGCGGCAACGACTCCTGCTGACCCGGTTGTCCCGCGTCGACGTGCTGACCGACTGCCTCAACCGGCGGGGCTTCGAGGACCGGTTCACCGCCGAACTGGCGCGCACCCAACGTACCGGCGGAACGCTGTCCCTGCTGATCTTCGACCTGGACGGGTTCAAGAAGCTCAACGACGCGCACGGGCACGCCGCCGGGGACGATCTCCTACGCTGGGTCGCCACCACCCTGCGGGACAACATCCAGCCCCACGACGTGGTCGCCCGCCTCGGCGGCGACGAGTTCGTCGTCCTGCTCGGCTCCGCGCCCGAGGCGGACGCCAGGCGGGTCGCGGACCGCCTCGTGGCCCGACTCGCCGCACGCGCCTCGGCGAGCGTCGGCGTCGCCACGCTTCCCGAGCACGGGCTGACCTTCGACGCCCTGTACGCCCACGCCGACGGCGATCTGTACGGCCAGAAGGCCACCCGGCAGACGGCCCGGCGGGTCAGCCGGTCCGGTGCCTCCACGAACCTGCGTACGGGTACCTCGGCGCCCTGAGCGCCAGCTCGGCGAGCCGCTTGTACAGCGAGCCGCACGAGGCCACGGTCTGTCAGAGCTTTCCGACCGCTGCGCATGACCGTACGGCATACATGCCTGAGCGGTGGGCTGAAGCGTGCGGCTCGGACTGGCTCAGGATGCTGCGGCAAGCCCCATCCCCGGAACGCCCTGAGTCATACCCCAAGGCGAGCAGTGGATCAGGAGGCTGTGGCGGGCTTCTTGGTGGGATCGGCCGAGGTGGCGCCGTGAGTGGGGCGGCGGGTCAGGACCTGGGGGCCGGAAGCCGTGATGGCGACCGTGTGTTCGGAGTGGGCGGTGCGGGAGCCGTCCGCGGAGCGGATCGTCCAGCCGTCTTTGTCGAACTTGATTTTGTCGGTGGAGCGGCAGAACCAGGGCTCGATGGCGATGGTGAGGCCGGGGTCGAGTTTCATGCCGCGGCGGGCGCGGCCGTTGTTGGGGACGTGCGGGGCCTCGTGCATGGTGCGGCCGATGCCGTGGCCGCCGAACTCGGCGTTGACGCCGTAGCCGTAGGAGTTGGCGACCTCGCCGATCGCGGCGGAGATGTCGCCGAGGCGGCCGCCAGGCTGGGCGGCGGTGATGCCGGCCTCCAGTGCGACGTCGGTGGCCTCGATCAGCTTCAGGTCGGCCGGGTCGGGGGTGCCGACGATGACCGAGAGCGCGGAGTCGGCGACCCAGCCGTCGATGCCGACCGCCATGTCGATGCTGAGCAGGTCACCGTCCCGCAGAACATAGTCGTGCGGCAGGCCGTGCAGCACCGCGTCGTTGACGGACAGGCACAGCACGTTGCGGAACGGGCCACGGCCGAACGAAGGAGCGTAGTCCCAGTAGCAGGATTCGGCGCCGCGTTCGGAGATCCGGCGGCGGGCGTGGTGTTCGAGGTCCATCAGGTTGACGCCGACCGCGGCGACACCGCTCAGCTCGGCGAGCAGCTCGCCGACGAACTGGCCGGTCACCGCCATCCGGCCGATCTCCTCGGCGGACTTGAGCTCGATCACGACAGCCTCCCTCTCCGATTGCGGTATTTTTATACCACGACAGGTCGGGGATGATCGGGAGGGATATCCTGCTGGCATGGTTCGCCAACCACTCACCGCCGAACAGATCGCAGCAGGCCAGCACCTCGGAGCCGCCCTCCGGGCCGCGCGGGCGGGCCGCAGCCTCGTCGAGGTGGCCCTGGCAGCCGGCATCTCCCCCGAGACGCTGCGGAAGATCGAGGCGGGCCGCCTTCCCGCACCGGCGTTCGGCACTGTGGTCTGCCTCAGCCAGGCCCTCGACGTCCCCCTCAGCGACCTGGCCGACATCTGGCTGGCCGACATGCCCATCCGCCAGGCGTCCTAGAGACCAGCCGTCCTAGTACTCCAGTAGGAGATCCGCTTCAGGATTCCGTGCGGGCTTGCCGCACCCTCACCGCTCGGCCACGAACGAGCCGCGCGCCTGGATCGTGACGACGAGACCACTCTCGCGCAGGACCCGCATCGCCTGGCGGACCGTGCCACGGGACACGCCGTAGGTCTGCTGAAGGTGAAGCTCCGACGGCAGCGGCTGACCAGGCCGCAACTCTCCACGCTCGATCTGCGCCGTCAGCAGGTCGGCCAACTGCTGATAGAGCGGCATCGGCGAGAGCGGATTGGTCATGAGCGGAGGCTAGGAGCCTTGTACATGATCTGTACGTCAGCCTTGTCCTACCCCTATACGTCCTGAACATGTACAGGTACGGTCGGCATGGTGGCGGTCGGCGGGTACCGATCCCCCGGCCGCTCCCGTCCCCAAACAGGCGGAGCTCCCGCCGCACGGCACGCGAACGGGAGCCCATTGACCGGACGCTGGAGGTCCGACCCGTGACCAGCATGAGGGCGCCACTTCGCACCCGTGGCGCCGCTGCACATCCCGCCCGGCGCCCCGCACGCCACGCCGCACGATTACGCAGACTTTTTCAGGCATCGGAAGCTCGGTCATTCCGAAAACCAGGGATAGAAGGGTACGGCTGCGGCCGGCGCGATGTGCAACTGGATTGACCGGCCGTCTCTACCGTGAAGTGCTCGGCAACGCCAGCCGCACCCTCACCGCTCGGCCACGAACGAGCCCTTGCCCGCCAGCGTGACGATCAGCCCGCGCTCCCGCAGGAGCTTCATCGCCGCGCGCACCGTACCCCGGCTGACCCCGTGCTCCCCCATCAGATACGGCTCGCTGGGCAGGAGCTGCCCCGGCGCCAGCTCGCCGCTGGCGATCTGATCACCGATCGCGTCGGCAAGCTGCTCGTACATAGGGCGGGGATCCAGCACGGCCATTGTCGAGACGTTATGGAGGGCTGTACGGGTTTCCCTTTCGGCCCCGTATTAATCCTGTACCCGTACAGCCTCTGTACGGGTACACCCAATCAGCGTACGGTCGGATCGGTGGCGGTCGGCGGGTACCGATCCCCGGCCGCTACCACCCCAAATAAGCGGGCCCTGGTCAGCGCTGCACACGCCGCCAGGACCCTTGATCGCCTACAGGGAGGCGACCCGTGACCAGTATGAAGGCGCGCCACTTCGCACCCGTGGCGCCGCTGCACGTGCTACCGGCCGGCCCATACGCCACGCCGCACGATTGCGCAGACGCGCTCACGGACGCTCTCCGGGGCGTCGAGCGCGGCGGCTACGACGAGCTGATCTGCGCCTGGCTCGTCCAGCGCCTCGACGTCTCGACACTTCGCGTGATCGTGAGCCTGATCGAACGCGTCCGCGAGGCCGCGATCCGGCAGGCCGTTGAAGACCAGCTGGTGAGGGATCCACACCCGCAGCCGAAGCATCGCCACGCTGGTCGGGAGGGAGCCCCCATCCCCCGGCAGAACAACCACCCGGGCTACTACGGACCGCCTGGCAACGCAGGTCCGGGCTTCTGATCCCGCGTGGTCTCCCATTTGAGAGACCCGCCGTTTCAGACGCCGGGTGCCTGATCGTCCCTGGGCGCCAGCGGCAGAAGGGTACGGCTGCGGCCGGGACGCGGGTACGCCTCTGCGGCGGCGGCGAGCCGGACCGCGTGTTCGCGCTGGCGCTGCCAGTGGCCGTACAGCGCCCCGCGCTGCGAGAGCCGGTCGACCTCTCGGATCGTCTCCGGGTCCACGTCGCCGGGCGGCGCTTCCCGCCAGGGCGTACCCGGCAGCGGCATGAAGGTGTGGGCGTGGATACGGGCACCAAGGTCGGCAAGTTCCCGCGCGAGCCCGAGCGAGTCGTCCACGTCGGACTGATCCTCACCGGGCATACCGAAGATCATGTCGACGTTGATGCGGAAGCCCTCCTCGATGCCGAGGCGAACCGCCCGCTTGACCTCGTCCACGCCGTGGCCGCGCTTCGCGGCGGTCAGGACCCGGTCGGAGCCGGACTGCGCGCCCACGATGATGTTGTTGTTGGCGCAGTAGCGCTTGACCAGGCGCAGCGCCTCGCGGCTGACGTGTTCGGGCCGGATCTCGCTCGGGAACGAGCCGAAGAACACCCGACCGTTCGGACCGATGCCCTCCTTGCACGAGGCGAGCAACTCCTCGACGGCGGCCAAGTTCGGTTCCTCGTTGTCGCTGCCGTACGACATCGCCGTCGGCGTGATGAACCGGACGTCGCGCAGGCCCCGCTGGCGCATATGGTCGACGTGCCAGCGGACGTTCTCGACGCTGCGGTGCCGGAACCGCGCCGAGAACATGAACGGCGTCTGGCAGAACCGGCACGAGTACAGGCAACCGCGCGTGATCTCGATGGCGTTGAACCGGTTCCACCGCAGCGAGAACCCACGGAACGTGTCGAGCGGCAACCGCTGCGGCCGGCCGGTCTTGACGATGGTCCCGGCCGCGTCCCGGAAGACCACACCGGGTACGGACGTCGGGTCGCCGACTGCGTCGACCAGCCGCAGCAGCGTGGTCTCGCCCTCCCCTACCGCGGCGACGTCCCAACCGGCGTCGAGCGTCTGCACCGGCTCGGCGGTCGCGTGGACACCGCCCGCGACGTGCAGCACCTTCGGCGAATCGACCCGGGAGCGGATCTCGGCGAGTTCGCCGGCGAGCGCCTCCGCGTCCGGGGAGTAGAACGACCACAGTACGAGGACCTTTGGCGCCTGAGCCACGGCCGCCTCGATCTCGCTGACCGTCTCGTCGACCGACTGAGCGAACCGCACCTCGTACGAGACCGGGGTCTGGTGCTCCTCCAGCGCGCCGAGCAGCACGTGGAAGCCGTACGTGACCGCCTTGCGGTACCGCAGAACGATCACCATGTCACAGTCGCTCATGCCGCCTATCGTGCCAGGCACGGTTTCCCGGACGCGCCGTCAGTCCCGGTACGCCCCTTCCCTGCCACACGGCCGTCACCAGCAACGACTTAGCCCTCGGGCGCTTTTTGAGGATTGGCCTCCAGCCACTCCTGGATGGTGTCATCGCGTACAGCGGCGAACATCGCGGCCGCCTTGCTGTCGTCGAGCTTCACCGCCGATCCGGCCGGGGTCTGCAGATTGGCGCTCGTGTACGGCACCGTCGCGTACTTGACGTTGGCAGGCTTGACCTGCCTGGCTGCAAGCACCAGCTCCTGGAGATCAACGCTCTTGTCGATGGTCAGCGCCTGGGCCGCGGTCACGAGCAGGCTGTCCAGTCGCAACGGGTTGGTCAGCATGCCATCGGCGTTGACCTTCTCCATGATCCCTTTCACGACCAGCTGCTGGTCGTGGATGCGCCCGAAGTCGCCGCCGGGCACCTCCTTACGCTGCCGTACGAACTCCTCCGCCTCATCCCCGTCGAGATCATGACAACCTTTGCTCCAGACCTTGCTGGAGAAGGTCGAGCGGACGTCGTAGGGGACGCAGACGTTCACCCCGCCGACCAGATCGACCAGCTTGCGGATGCTGGCGAAGTTCGCGATGACCGCACCGTCGAACTGGACACCCGTCAGCTCGGTGATGGTCTTTGCCGCGTGCGGCGCACCTCCGAACGCGAACGCGGAGTTCAGCTTGTTCATCCCACCCTCCCACGGCCCGGCGGCAGGGACGTTGACGTAGCTGTCACGCGGGAGCGAGATGACCGTGGCCTTGTCCAGGTTCTTGCTGATGTGGACCAGCATGATCGTGTCGGACCGCTCACCCGGAAAGCGCCCTTGGTCTGGCTCGCCTTCCCGCGAGTCGGAGCCGAGCAGCAACAAGTTGAGCGGCCCGGACTTCCAGCGTTGCTCGTCTTTCGGTTTGGCGACCGTGCCGAGAAGATCCGTCCGAGAAACCTTGCTCTGATAGCGGTTGACCAGGGCGTACGCACCGATAGCCGTGCCGGTCGCGAGCACCAACAGCAGAACACCGAGGCCCAGCAGCGCCTTCTTCCAACCCGCCATGGCGCGGAGTCTGCGGCCGACGCGCCATCTGTGCTGGCTGGCGGGTGCGGTTGAGGGTACGGACATCTCACCTTCCCGTTGCGGACAGGTGCGGGGTATGGCCCGTGGGAGTTAACGCACGCGGTGCGCACTCCTTCAAGGTTCCGCGCCCCAAGATTCCCAAACCAGCACCGCAGCGACCGCTTGTGCAGGGCGGAATAGTCCGACCGTCTCGCGATTCAGAGCCGATCATCCCGTCGAATCATGAAACAAATTCAGCGGTCGAGCAAAGCAGCAATAAGCTGCGGAAATACCGCATGCACGCGACGCGCTATAGGCCGTTCGGCCGAGCGAATCGCGCTTTTGCGCAATGCCTCACCCCCGTTGACAGGCCGGGCAGTCCTGGGATCTATTGACCGATGCCAAAGAGCGGCCGTCGTCGCCGCCCATTGCCTCGCACTCGTGCTCGACAGTTCGAGGCCGGCAAGGAATGGATCATTACCGCTGGGACCGGAGGTATCGGCGTGCCATCCGCCATGCGCTGGACGGAACCATTGCATCACCTGAACACCGGCATTGCACTGGTAACCCGTACCGCCGCAGGCACGGACGAGGCAGTCTCTTGTCGCGGTACCGCGGGGGTACAACGTGCCATTCCTGGCGGTCGCAAGTGAACGTGGCAGCTCCTGATGCCATTTTGGGAGCCGATCCGCTTGCCGGCCGCTCGGTCGCCTTGATCCACGAATGGTTCGGCGCCACCGGCGGATCCGAGCAGGTCTTCCTGAGCATGGCCGACGTAATCCCACATGCCGACCGGTACGTGCTGTGGAAAGACCACGACGCCAAGGCCAATCTCGACCTCCGAGAATCGTGGATGTCGAAGACACCGCTGCGGCGCAGCAAGTCCGTCGCGCTGCCCTTCATGCCGCTGGCCTGGCGCACCCTCACACGGCAGAAGTACGACATCGTCATTTCGTCCAGCCACGCTTTCGCCCACACCGTCAAGCTCGGCCACCCTGAGGAGACGCGGTACCTGAGCTACGTCCACTCCCCCGCGCGGTACGTGTGGAGCCCGAACCTGGACGGGCGCGGAGCGCGACGGCTCCTAGGTCCCATGCGGGCGGCCCTGCGGGCGGCAGACGAACGGCTGAGCCGCCACGTGCACACCTACGCGGCCAACTCGCGTGAGGTCCAGGCCCGCATCCGCCGGTACTGGAACCGCGACGCGCGGGTGATCCACCCCCCGGTCGACGTCGAGTTCTTCGGCGATGCGCCGCGAACCGTCAAGCAGCAGGACCGGACCTACTTGCTCGGGGTGGGGCGGTGGATCGCCTACAAGCGGTTCGACCTGATCATAGAGATCGCGGCCGAGGCCAGAATCCCCCTAGTCCTTGCTGGTTCCGGGCCAGAGGAGGTGTCGCTGCGCCGACACGCCGACAAGGTCGACGTCCCGGTCACGTTCGAGACGCGCCCGACGAGAGAGCGCCTGCGCGAGCTCTATTGGGGAGCTAAGTGTCTCCTCTACCCCGCCCACGAGGACTTCGGCATGATTCCCGTCGAAGCGCAGGCGTGCGGCACCCCCGTGCTCGGGCTCGCGCGGGGCGGCTTGCTGGAAACAGTCGTAGATGGCGAAACAGGCTTCCTTACCGGTGCACTTGAGGCCGCAGCATACGCAGCCCTCGTTCGCAAATTGGACGAATTCTCGGCCGACGCAGCAATGACAAACGCAAGCCGGTTCTCGAGCGATGCCTTCAAGGAAAGGTTGGGGTCATGGATTTCTCAAGGTATCTAGGACGAAGCGCTCGTGACATCTTTACCGACGTCTACACCACATCCACCAGTACCCTTAGCCGCACGCGAGCCGCAACCAAATGATCTCCATCCGCACGTCATGAAGATCCTTCACCTCGACCACACCTCACAACCAGGGGGAGCAGAACTCGCTCTGCTCAGGCTCCTCAATCGAGGGCAAGCGTGGACCGCGACTGTGATGACCCTAGGATCCGCCGGCGTTTTCGCGACGCTTACAGCAACCGGCATCCCGGTGGAGACCCCTACTCCGACGTTACCGACGGGTGGAACCAGTTCACGAAACGTGCGCCGCCAGCTCGCGTACATCACTGCGCTAATGAAGCATTCTCATCTTCTCTATAGAAGCGAACGCTTCCGTCAGGCCGACCTGATTCACGCCAATACAGCAGCGGCTGCGATTCTCGCAGCACCAGCAGTTGCTATGGCCCGGATCCCGTTGATCATTCACATCCGAGATATAGTTTCGCCCGCGAGCCTCGGCCGACTGGGATTCGAAGCCTTCACCAAGCTTGCCATCCCAAGAGCAAGCGCCATAATCGCGAACTCACAAGCCACTCTCACGTCCGTGGCCCCATTCATAACAGACGCATTGCCTAAGATCGTGTTGCAAAGCCCTATAGGCATGAGCGACAGAGTCCATACGGCACCACGCCGACACGTACGCAAAATAGGCATGATCGGGCGACTGCAGCAATGGAAGGGGCAACATATATTTCTTAAGGCCTTCGCGTCGACATGCAACGACCTCAATGTCCGCGCGATCATTGCCGGTGGACCGCTCTTCGGGGAGACCGACTACGAACAACAACTCATCAGTCTGGCGCGCCAACTCAGAATCGACGACAGAGTCGACTTCCTCGGTCATGTCGAAGATGTGGAATACCTCATAGATTCCTTGGACGTCGTGGTACACGCTTCCATCACACCCGAGCCCATGGGCCAAACAGTTCTACAAGCGCTCGCAATGGGAAAACCTGTAGTCGCTACCGAGGGCGGCGGCCCCAGCGAATGGCTGATCTCTGGGACTAATGGCATCCTCGTGCGACCAAACGATCCGGTCTCTCTCAGCGAAAGCCTGCGTGCGCTGACTGATTCATACGACCTTAGGCAGCATATTTCTCAAGGTGCAGCAGAGACGCGGGTCATGACAGATGCCGAGTGCATCCGACGGCACCACGAATTCTTTCGCCACGTGCTGTCGCTACACAAGGTTACGCGGGTGCCCAATGAGAAGTAGAGGCAGCGGACTTAAAGTCGCTTATGTTTCGTTGTACCCCCCCACCTATAGCGAAACCTTCGTAACCTCGGAAGTCGATGCCCTAAAGCACGCCGGGGTAACCGTGGAGAGCTTCTCTGCAAACACGAAACAACCCAGCCGGTTTCACCACGGCATTCACATGGTCGCAACAATCCTCAGGCGCCCCGCTACTGTTGTGCGAGGCTGGCGGGCTCTTGGATACGACTACGGCATAAGGGGCATATTCGCAGCTGCCCAAGCGGAGTCGCTAGCTGCGACAGTCTCGCAATACGGACCAGATGTCATCCATTCGCATTTTGTTGGACTGCCAACCGCGGTCGCGATCCTACTCGGACAGAAGCTGAATATTCCCGTTACCTCAACCGCTCACGCCGCCGACTTCGTGCTAGACCGTCGCGTTCCGGCACTTGACCGGAGGCTTAGTCTTCTGAGCCATCTGTTCCTTATCTCATCCTCGGCGATAGATCAGATGCGGCACCTGGGGGTCAGGATCGACAACCACCCGCACAGCGTAGTTCGAGCGTCAACTGTCGGGGCTGTTCCGGAGCGCCGGTCAACACAGTCCGACGGCCCCGTCAAAATCGTGAGCATATGCCGCCTTGTCGCCAAGAAGGGTATCGACACGGCGATCGAGGCGCTCCGCATTCTAAAGCAAGACGGATTTGAATTTAGGTACGACATCTTCGGCGCGGGGCCGCTCTGGGATTCGCTAAACGACCTGGCGAGGTCCCATGGCCTTTTCGAACAGGTTCGATTCCATGGGGCTACGCCGCATGCCGAAGCCATCGAATCCTTGGCCGGTGCGGACGTAGCGGTTCTTGCATGCCAGGCTGATACGGACGGCGATCTTGACGGAATTCCCGTATTCCTCATGGAAGCCGCCAGGATGATGGTGCCAGTCGTAACGACTGATGTATCCGGCATTCCGGAACTGGTCATCCCCGGTGCAGGTTGGCTGGTACCCCCATCGCGGCCAGACCTCCTGGCAGACGCTATCCGAGCTGCGGCAACAGATCACGAGGCGGCACGTCAACGCGCCCATGTCCTGCACAACAGGGTTCTGTCGGAGTTCTCACCCGGCGTTCAGGCACAGCGACTTACGACTGTCTGGCTCAGGCTCCTACGCCGAGAACGCAGCGATCTAGAGGCCGGCGAGAGGCGTGGTGCCTAGGCATGGACTTCACAGTGGTATCCACGTACTTTCCGTTGCCACAAGATCGCGGCGACCCCGTACGAGTACTCATGATGCTACGGGCACTCGCGCAAGTGCGCAGTTACACATTACTGGTGGTACGCCGGCCTACGACGACAGCGGCGGACGTGCGACGACTAGAGGAGCTACTCGAAGGCGTTACAGTGCGTACTTACGACGCAACGCCGTACTTCCTCGGCCGGATGGGCCCGCTCGGTAGGTTCACCGAGGCACGTGCAGCAGGGCTCCCACCTTGGATCCGTAGCCGATACAGCCGTGACTTGCATGCATCACTAGCACGTAGAACCGGAGTTGCACTGGCAATCGGGGAGGCTGCGGGCGCCTACATCAAATCCACGATGTTGGCCTGGCACTGGGACAAAGCGAACGTGTTGGCCGCCAGCGCACCGCTGGCCATCTCAGAATCTCGTAGCCTGCTATATAAGGCGAGAGCCGCTCATATTTCCCGGACGTCGAAGTCATTTGAAGCGTCCGCACTTGTCCGATGTCGCACCGTTTCAGTTACCAGCCAGGAGGAAGCGGAGCGGCTGGTCATTATGCACGGTCGGCGTGCGGATATCATCATACCCAGCTGCGTATCAGCTCCTGCGGATTACGTTCGAATACCAGGACCACTCAAGCTTGTTTGGTTGGGTAGCTTCGCGTACGAATCCAATATTGTCGGCCTCCGGCGATTTCTACGAAATGGCTGGGAGAAACTACGGCGCAGCGGCTTCTCACTAACGCTTATAGGATCAGGATTGTCGGCCCACCTGAAACGAAATCTTCAAACGCACGATGGCGTGACAACTTTAGGGTTTGTAGAAGATCTACGGCCCATATTGAGTAGCGCATATGCAGCCGTTGTGCCCCTATGGAGTGGCGCCGGCGTTAAGCTAAAGACTCTGACCCTCCTTGCGCACGGCGTACCCGTCTTTTCCACATCGTGCGGGGCGGAAGGGATACCGCAGACGGATGGCATCCAGATACGAGAATCGCCAGAAGAACTTGCAGAGGCGATCATAAGTTCAAGCAGCAGCGATCTAGAGCGAATGTCAGTGAGCGGGGCCGAACTCGCTGCCGCCGAGTTCTCTGAGGACGCCTTTCAGCGCAAGGTCAATCATCTTCTCGCCGACCACATAGGTCTTCGATGCGGCGTTGACCTGCTGCCGTGGGAGATCACCTAGCGTGTCGATCAAGAAGCTCGCAACGGCGTCGTTCGCAAACCTCCTCATACCGCTCAGCGGTATGCTCGTCAGTCCAGTCCTCTCCCGGGAGCTTGGTCCTGATAGGCGGGGCCTCTACGCCGCCTTTACGCTGCCTCTCGTCGTTGGCGGGTGGATCGGAACGCTTGGCCTTCAGGATTCACTGAGTTACCACCTTGGCCAGCGCAAGATTACTTGCCGTAGGGCCCTTCGAATTGCGATTGTCGCTTCCGCACCGCTCGGGCTCTTGTGCCTCGCACTCCTATTGGTGCTCGGTCGGTGGCTGTTTGCTGGGCTCGCGTCGACCTACAGCCAGTTTGTTCTAATCTCGCTTTTCGCACCCGTCCACGTACTAGTGAATCTTTTGATCGGATGCCTGACAGGTGTATCCGACGTGCCGAGCGTCAACATAGTCAAGGCCATTCCAGCTCTGGCGCGGGCAGCCTTCATCGCCTTGGCCTGCTTGCTCTTGCATGTAACGGCATTCGAGGCAGCTGCGATCTTTCTAGCCTCGGGTCTCATTGGCGTTACCATTGCGATCTATCGCCTACGCACATCCGAGCCGTGTCGTTCTTCAGAGCTTGAGGACACCATTACGTCAAGGCGATCTATCGCCTCCTATTCATGGTGTTGCCTCCCAGGTGTTCTCGCAATGGTATCGACCGCGAGGCTAGACCAGGTGATCGGGTTGCCTCTGATAGGCGCTCGCGAACTCGGTTACTATGCCGTCGCGGTTAGCGTCGCCGAGATACCAATGGTAATCGCCGCCGCAGCCCGAACGGTTTTGCTGGGGGCTAGAGGCGGGGATACCGTCAACGTAACGAGAGTGACCCGCTGCGCAGTCGCGATTTCCTCATGCTCGTGCCTAGGCGTGACAGCGCTTGCTCCGATTGTTTTGCCAATCTTTTTCGGCGAGCCGTTCCGGCCAGCAGTGCTACCAACAACGATCCTGGCAGTCGGTACCGTGCTATACACAGGTATGACGTGCATGACGGCGATCCTGCTCGTCGAAGGAAGGCCACGGTCGTCATCTCGTTCTCTCGTCATCGGATCCGCCCTTGGCGTGGTCCTGTTACTGGCCCTATCTCCCCTTGGCGCGATTGGCGCAGCGCTAGCAAGCCTCGCGGGATACGGGTTATCCCTCGCGATCGCCTGGCGCGCGCTATCTAGACTTGGAACCAGTTACGGGTTTACAAACTTCATTGTTCTGAACTCACAGGATCTTATAGCGCTTCGGCATTACCTATGGGACACCGTGTCTAGGCGTCACTTGGCAAGGGCATCGACGCCCAAGCAAGGTGGACATCTGAGGGCTCAATCCGATTGACCTAGCAAAGTACGAACCCTACCGCGCCCGCTTCTACGTTACCAATGACGCATTTCGCATCGAGCAGAGAATACCAATGAAGTGAATCGGCTGGAAGACACATGACCCTCTCCAAGTTCCTAAGCACAATTCGCGCTCACTGGCTTTTGGTGCTCGCAGCTGCTGCCGTAGGTGGCCTCGGCGCCGGTATAGTGTCGACTCTGCAGGCACCGGTATATGAGGGCACGGTACAGTTGTTTGTATCGGTTACCGGCCGGGGAGCAGACACCAGCCAACTCAACCAAGGAAACACCTTCAGCCAACAAAGAACAAAATCATACGCGGCAATTGTGAACAGCCCAGAAGTTACGCGAGCTGTAGCGCAGTCGCTACATCTTCCGTACACAGCGGAAGACCTTGCCAAGCACATCTCGACGACCAATCCGCTCGATACTGTCCTGTTGGATATCACTGTGCGGGACACCTCGCCTGACCGGGCACGTGACATTGCCAATGCTGTGGCCGCGGAGTTCCCGCGACTGGTCGACCGGATTGAGACGCCGGCTGGCGAGAACACCTCGCCGGTGAAGATTTCCGTCACGCAAGCGGCCACGACTCCAACAGCTCCCGTGAGCCCGCGCTTGAGCCTAAATCTAGCAATTGGGCTGATACTCGGCTTTACCCTAGGTACTAGTTTCGCTGTCTTGCGCACCACCTTTGATCGGACGATTCGCAGCAAGCTTGTAGCCGCCGAAATCGCTGGCGCATCGGTACTCGGATCTCTCCCTGACGAGTCGAAGGGAAAGCCGCAACCGTTAATCATTGATGAGTCGTCTTCTCCTAGAGCCGAGGCGTTCCGGCAGTTGCGCACGAACATCCGGTTCTTGTCGGTTGACCGGCAACTCAACAGCATTGTTGTCACCGGCTCACTCCCAGAGGAGGGCAAGACCACGACAGCGGCGAACCTCGCGATCGCACTTGCCCAAGCCGGTCAGCCCGTTGCACTCATCGATGCTGACCTGCGGAAACCGAGCGTCGCGGAATTGTTCGCACTCCCCAGCGGAGTCGGACTGACCAACGTACTGCTCGGCGACGTACCTGTCAGACACGCTCTTCAGCCTTGGCGGCCAGATTTGCCGCTCTTCGTCCTTACGTCGGGCCCGAAGCCGCCCAACCCGAGTGAACTGCTTGCATCCGCGAGACTCAAGAAGACCGTCGAATCGCTTGTGGCCTCACACATGATGGTAATTTTCGATTCACCGCCGCTGCTGCCGGTCACCGATGCGGCGATTGTCGCCCAAGCAACCGACGGTGCCCTGATGGTCACACGAATTGCGCGGACCCGTACGGACCAATTCACCACGGCGATAGAAACCCTCCGTACGGTCGGGGCGACCGTCCTCGGCGTTGTTGCTAACCGAGAGAAGAAGGAGAAGAAGGAAGCTTACGGAACGTACTACCACGCGCCCTCACCGCGTCGTTACCGCGCAACGAGGTAGCTCGTGGGTACGATGATACCCAGATCAGATCGAGAATGCCCTCGACCGTCTCGCCGCCTCCTGCCGGCGTCACTTGATTCCGCTACTAGACGCAAGCCACCGAGCCGGCGACACCGGAGGCACCCCGAGTTCCCGGTTTGTAAGAACAAGACAGCCGTTTGGGCAGCGCTAGAGGGCCTGGCGTATTTGGTGAGCCATGTTGCGACAAGATCGCCATCCACCGTAGGACGTGGACAGTGAACTGGATTCAGTTCACAGCCGTCACGTCATTCGGGTTTACCGCTTCGTCGGTTGGTATATGGTTCGTCGTCCGTCTTGGTGTAACAAGAGCGATCGCAGCGACTCTGGCCCTTTCGGCAGCCGTAGTCGAAGAACTGCATGCTAGCGGGAGGAACGCTGCGGAGGGCGTGCTAGAGGCGCCAACGCTCGTCAGCCTTGGGCATCAGCTTCATTCAGCGCAAATATTCAGGGTGTCGCTGCTCACCCTAATCGCGATTGCGGCGACTCCGCTCCTCGCTACCATGCGTGCCGGCAAGAAATTCCCCGTCAGCTACTTCTGTCCGGTCGGTGCGTTGATTATCGGCGCGGGATTATCCGGGCTCGCTTCAGGTGGCATGAGGTCGTCGGAGAAGGCCATCATCCCTCCGTTGCTGATCGTCGCCGGCATGTTAGTTGGCAAACACGTACGCGACATCGATCACAAGATGCTTTCAATCGCACTGTTCGCCCTCATGGCGTACAAGGCCGCTGTTGCCGTTCTCGTCATGGCAGGACTCGGCGCGCGTGGTCCCCGGTTTGTGCTCTATTACGACGCGGTTACACCCAGTCTAGCGGCTGCGATACTGCTGGCAGTCTTCCTGCGTCAACATTGGGGTCGCCTAGAGATTGGACTCGGACTGGCCGCGGGGGTCGTCCTGTTGCTCAGTCCACGACGCACCCCGGTGTTCGCGCTGTTAATTACCGGCCTCCTGCTCATCGTGCTTACCCGGCGTAAGCGTGTTCTCAGGCGCAGCGTCGTGAGTGGTGGGATCATGGCGATATGCGTTGTGTTCTCGTCGGCCCTGCCCGACAACCTACGCATTCGACTTAAAGGTGGGATCGCAGTCTTAACGGGCGCATCTCATGAGGATTCGGCGGCTGGCCACTTTGGCGACCTCCACCGTGGTTACGAACTCGGCATCACCGGCCCGCTTTTCGGGCTCGGCCCTGACTCCCCCCAACCGTCCGGGCTGGCTGCGAGCGACGCACACGCTCTCTATGTGCACGACGAGTTCCTACACGTTTGGGTCGGCCGTGGGATTTTAGCGGCGCTAGCCCTCTGCGTGCTGGTATTGATGTCAACGATTCACGCCATGCGGGCTACCTCCAAGGTTTCGCCAAGTCAGGCATCGCTGACTGAAACTACGGCGGTGTGCTTTCTGTTGCAGATGCCAATCATACTCACATTTTTCCCATACCTGAGTACGACTACCCGATGGCCGCTCGTGTACGGAATTGCGCTTGCAGTCGCTGCCCGCACGCGCAGGATGTTCCTTCCACGCAGGCGGGCTGAAACCACCGACGAGGCTCAACGACCGGAGATCATGACCTCGGTTCCGCACGGCATACGACTCGTGACCAAGGAATCGCCTCAGCAGATAGTATGAATTGCTACAGGGCGTCCAGAATCGCCTCGATCGCCTCCTCGATCTCCGTGGCCGCCGTTCGGTACTCCTGTTTAGCGCCGCCGATCGGATCCGCAACGTCGAAGAGTTCACCGGCCGGCGGCTTCAGGTAGCCCCGCCGGTGCCGTGCCACCCTGGCCAGGTTGGCCACCCGCTCAATTGGGAAGCGCCCCGGTAACTTGCCCGGATCCATCCCGCGTACGAGCCAAGCGAGTTCGCGCCACGTGAACGTGCGGTGCAGCGCCGCCGGCATCAACCCGACGATCTCGTCACGATGTTCGCGGGTTGCCGTGAGCACCAGGTGGGCGCGCTCTGCGGCTTTCAGGTCGAGCGGGCGCGAGACGAAGTCGTCAGCAGGCACACCGCGCCGCTCGAGCTCCGCGGCCGCCAGTGGCTGCATCGGCATCCCGGCTACCGCTCTCATGCCTCCGCTGGTGACGTACACGGAGTCGGCCACCGGCCCGAAACGGCGCCACAGGCCGGCCACCATGAGCCGCTCTGCTATCGGGGAGCGGATCTGGTTGGCCGTGCAGACGTGAAGGATGCCTCCCATTGCAGATCTTCTCTCCCGCGCTCACACCGGTAGCAGGAATCATACGGAACTGTCGATCTAGCGTTGCTGGCGAGACACGAAGGAACGACCAGCACGTACCGAACACCAGCGATATCAGCCGTGCTGGCGGAGACGTCCCGAATCGCACTTTCGATCGTCAAGAGCACAGAGTCACGAACAGAAGCCGCCCACGCTGCGACACGGGATAGCGCACGTCAACCTGCACCGAATCGGCAAGCCCCGGCCAGGCACAACCGAAAGCAACCCCCTGCCGTCGCTGTAGCATCTACGTCCTTGCATGGCCAAAAGTACGACGCCGGTTACGACGGTGAGTCAGACCATTTAGACCCTGGGTGATGGCGCGCCGGAACCGCGCTTCCTAGCGTCTTCCGCGGTGGTTTCAACTCAACAGCAATCTAGGCGGCTTGGAGGCCTGCACCTTGCTGTCCCGGGAATCGCAAGTTCAGTCGACCTTCGCGCCCGCTATTCCTCAGCAGAGACACCACGCTCCAGCGCACTCCAGCAGCATCAGGACGCGCGCCGCGTACACCCCGGCTCACGTCAGCGACAGGAATGCCGTTACCGCCACGAGGCGCCTGTCGACGAAATTGATCAGGACTTCCCGTACCTGGATGTTCCTGCTTCCCGTGGACGTCATTGCGCTGTCGTCGTTGATTCCGTCCAACTCTGCCCATGCGCGGGGTCTGGCCGTCACGGCGGCGCTGTCGATCGCGCTCCTGGCAGCCGGCGGGCTGTACCGGCCACGCCTCCATCTGTCCATTCTGGACGAGATGCCGGCCCTCGCCAGCAGGTTCCTCTCCGCGACAGCGATCGTCGTCTTCGTCGCCGCGTTGCGGCACGACACCTTCGAGGGGGTCGACGAGCTGCTGCGCACCGCGACCGTCATGCTCGTTCTTCTGCTCGTCGGGCGGGCGCTGGCCATGTGGACGATGCGCGCCGCGCGCCGGCGGCGGCTCGTCGGTCACCCGACGATCATCGTCGGCAGCGGGGCACTCACCGCAGAACTGGCGCAGATCCTCGCCCGCTATCCCCAGTACGGCCTCCACGTCATCGGGTTCGTCGACAACCTGCACCGCCTGAACGCTGTCGCCCAGACCGTCCCGTACCTGGGTGATCTCGCACAGCTCGCCGAGGTGAGCACCCATCGGCGTGCTGAGGTGATCATTTTTTCCGATCCTGATATCACCGAGGCGGGCTTCGCCGACGTCCTGCGCAAATCCATGACTCCCGACCGCGACATCCTGTTCGTCCCCCGGATACACCAGTTCCAGATCCAGACCACTCGCCCGGACCACATCGGGGCGATCCCGGTCATGCGCTTCAACGTCCCCACCTTGAGCGGCTGGCGGTGGGGCTTGAAGCGGGCGATCGACGTCATCGTCAGCGCCCTGGCGCTCGTTCTGGTCAGTCCGGTCCTCGCCGCCTGCGCGATCGCCGTACGGATCGAGGGCGGCCCCGGGGTGCTGTTCCGGCAGCAGCGGGTCGGCCGAAACGGAACGGAATTCGAGGTTCTCAAGTTCCGTTCGCTCCGCCCGGTCGACGAAACCGACTCGCAGACCACCTGGTCGGTGGCGCACGACAGCCGGGTGGGGCCCGTCGGTCGGTTCCTGCGCCGCACCTCGCTCGATGAGCTTCCGCAGCTGTGGAACATCCTTCGCGGCGACATGACGTTGGTGGGGCCGCGACCGGAACGCCCGTACTTCGTCGAGCTGTTCTCCGCCGAGCACCGCCTGTACGCCCAACGGCACCGGGTACCCGCCGGCCTGACCGGCCTGGCACAGGTGAGTGGTCTGCGCGGGGATACGCCGATCTCCGATCGGGCGCGTTTCGACAACTACTACATCGAGAACTGGTCGCTCTGGCTCGACTTCAAGATCCTGCTCCGGACGGTCCGCGAGGTCGTCTTCGGCGGCGGCCGGTAGCACGGAGACAGATCTTGGGGATTTTGACACCGTATTCGGTGTCAAAATCCCCAAGATCGCAAAAGTAACGACCCGAAAACGACGCCGTCAGACCTCAGTGGCCGAACGTGAACCAGTTGACGTTCACGAAGTCGGCCGGCTGACCGCTCGAAAACGTCAGAAACACCGTATGCGTACCCGTGACGGCCGCGATGTTGGCCGGGACCGTACGCCAGCTCTGCCACCCGCCGGTGTTGGCGATCGCGAAGCTGCCGATCGGCGCGTTGGCTCTGCTGTCCAGGCGTACCTCGACCAGGCCGCTGACGCCGCCCGCGGCGCCGGCGGCGACCCTCGCGCTGAACTGGTGCGCCGCGTTCGTACCGAAGTTGACGTTGTTGAACTGCAGCCAGTCGCCGTTCGCGATCCAGCCGACGTCGCTGCCGCCGCCGGCGTCGGAGGTCGCTTCGGTCTGGGTGCCCGACTGCGCGTCGAAGTCCTCGGCCTGGATCGTGGAGTACGCGTCCCGCCCGTTGCCGGGCGGCGGCGGAGGCGGCGGAGGCGTGGAACCGCCCCCACCGCTGGTGTACACGGCCACGTAGTCGACGAGCATCGGTACGCCCGACTGCGTCGCCCCGGTCGGCCCGCCGCCGAACGCGTCCGGGAAGCCGCCACCCATGGCGACGTTCATGATCACGAAGAACCCGTGGTGGGTGGCGTTGTTCCAGGTGGTGGCGTCGACCTGGGTGGCGTTGATGGTGAAGAAGTTGTTTCCGTCGAGGTACCAGCGGATCTGTTCGGGCGAGACGCTGCGGTCGTACTCCATGGCGTACGTGTGGAAGCCGGTCTGGCAGCCGCCGCAGGGCCGTTCGCCGCTGCCGATTCCGTTGAACTCGTTGCAGGGGCCGCCGGGGGCTACACCGCAGTGCAGGGTGGCGAACTCGGAGCTGCGGCCGTTGATGTCCTCCAGGATGTCGATCTCGCCGATGCCCGGCCAGCCGGCCGCGCCGTTGGGCCGCGCCGCGTCGCCGAGCATCCAGAAGGCGGGCCAGTAGCCGGCCGCGGCGGCGCCGCTGACGTTCGGCTGCTGGATCGACGCCTCGACGCGCAGCTTGCCGCCGGGGGGCGCGGCGAAGTCGGTGCGCTGGGTCTCGATCCGGCCGGAGGTCCAGTTGCCGGCGGCGTCGCGGATGGGCTTGATGGCGAGGTGGCCGGCGCCGTCCTGGTACACGTTGGCGGTGCTGTCGGTCGTCTCCTCGATCTCGCCGGTGCCCCAGTTGGGCGCGCCGCCGGGGTAGCCGTGGCCGAGGTCGTAGAGCCAGTCGGACCGGTTGAGCCCGGTGTTGGCCGGGCCGTTGAAGTCGTCGCTGAAGGCCAGGTTCCACCCGGCCGCCGGGGGCGGCACGGCGGCTCGGGCGCTGATCCTGGTGGTCAGCCAGCTCGCCGCGGCGACCAGGACGACGGCCGCGACGACCAGGAGTCGGAACGCAGGTCTCCGTGATCGGGAGAGCGCGTGCGCGGAGGAGTTCATGGGGATGCCTTTCCGTTCCGATGAACAGGCGGTGACTGGCTCGTTTCTCTGTTCCCACATGGCCCGGCAAGTTGAGAGAGCGCTCTCGCATACTTTTTAACAGCGGGTTACCTATAAGTCAATGAACTTCAATATTTACTCGTCGGTCGCGGAATCGAAACCGGCCGGGGCGGCCGCCGCGTGTCGGGGGGTCGTACCGGAGCGCGCGCCGAACGGACCTTCCAAGAGCACCGGCGTCCCGCCGGTCAGCGGCTCATGACAAGCTTTCGGACATGACCAGGCAGGTGGTGGAGGCCGGGGAGCAGCCCGACGGCGAGGGAGCCGACGCCCTGCCGCTCGCGGCCAGCATCCGGGCCATCGAACGGGCCGCCGGGGCGCTCGCGACCGCGAGCGTCGCGCGGATGGACGAGGTCCTCCCCTGGTTCCGCGAGCTGCCCGCCGACCATCGCGCCTGGGTCATGCTGGTGGCGCAGGCCGGCGTACGGTCGCTCGTCCAGTGGCTGCGCCGGCGCGGCGAGCCCGACGGCAGCGGCCCCCAGGAGATCTCCGACGAGGTCTTCGACGCGGCGCCCCGGGCGCTGGCGCGCTCCATCAACCTCCAGCAGACCGTCCAGCTCATCAAAGTCACCATCGAGGTGACCGAAGAGCAGGTGCCGCACCTGGCCGCCCCGGGCGAGGAGCAGGACATCCAGGACGCGATCCTGCGCTTCAGCCGCGAGATCGCCTTCTCCGCCGCCCGGGTGTACGCGCGGGCCGCCGAGACCCGCGGCGCGTGGGACGCCCGGCTGCAGGCGCTGCTCGTGGACGCGCTGCTGCGCGGTGACTCCTCCGACGTGCTCGCCAGCCGGGCCGCGGCGCTGGGCTGGGACGACAAGCCGCCGGTCGCGGTCGCGGTCGGGCGCTCGCCCGGCGGCGAGGCGGCGATGGTGCTGCACACCGTGTACCGGGCGGCCCGGCGGATCGGGGTGGAGATCCTCGGCGGCGTGCACGGCGACCGCCTCGTGGTCGTGCTCGGCGGCGCCAGCGACCCGCTCGCGGCGACCAGCCTGCTGCTCGCCGGCTTCGGCGACGGCCCGGTTGTCGTCGGGCCGGCCGTACCGAGCCTCGACGAGGCCGCCGAGTCGGCGCGCGCCGCCCTCGCCGGGTACCGCGCCGCCCCCGCCTGGCCGGCGGCGCCCCGGCCGGTGTCCGCGGGCGACCTGCTCCCCGAGCGGGCGCTCGCCGGCGACACCGAGGCGCGGCGCATCCTGCGCCAGGACGTGTACGGGGCACTGGTCCGGGCCGGCGGCGAACTGCTCGACACGCTCGAGGCGTTCTTCGCCGCCGGCGGCGTGCTCGAAAGCGCGGCGCGCGCGCTGTACGTCCACCCCAATACCGTCCGGTACCGGCTGCGCCGCATCGGCGAGGTGACGGGATTCACGCCGCTGTCGGCCCGTGACGCGTTCGCGTTGCGCATCGCCCTGACGGTCGGGAGGCTGGATCCCTCAGCCGCTCCGCCTCTCCCGCCAACGGTGAGTTAGTTTCACGTCACGCGGCGTAAGATCAGCCGCTATCGCAAGGAATCGGACGACATCTTTTGGAGGTTTCCTCCAAAAGATGTCGTCGACTTTGGTCGCTTGCGTTACCTCCACAAGGCCGGACTATCCGGAACAGTCATAGGCGTGCTCGCCGTACTAGCCCCTGGACAGGGGTCCCAGAAGCCTGGCTTCCTCACCCCGTGGCTCGAACTCCCCGGTGCCGAGGCCCGCCTGCGCTGGTGGTCGGCGCTCGCCGGACTCGACCTCGTCCACCTCGGCACCGAGGCGGACGCCGACGAGATCAAGGACACGGCGCGCACCCAGCCGCTTCTGGTCGCCGCCGCCCTGCTGGCCGCCGAACACCTCCCCATGTACGACGTGGGCGTCGTCGCCGGCCACAGCATCGGTGAGGTGGCCGCGGCCGCGCTGGCCGAGGTGCTCAGCCCCGAGGCCGCGATCACGTTCGCCGCGGTCCGCGGGCGGGAGATGGCGGCGGCGTGCGCCCTCGAACCGACCGGCATGAGCGCGGTGCTCGGCGGCGACGCCGACGAGGTCCTCGCCGCGATCGAAGCCGCCGGCCTCTACCCGGCCAACCGCAACGGCGCCGGCCAGGTGGTCGCCGCCGGCGCGCTGGCCAGCCTGGAGAAGCTCGCGGCGGAGCCGCCCGCGAAGGCGCGCCTGATCTCGCTGTCGGTCGCCGGCGCCTTCCACACCCCGTACATGGCGCCCGCCGAGCAGGCCCTCGGCGCGCTGGCCGGTGGCATCACGACGGGTACCCCGTCGCGGATCCTGCTGTCCAACCGCGACGGTGCGGCGGTCGACCACGGACCCACGATGCTGCAGCGGCTCGTCCGACAGGTCACCGCGCCGGTGCGCTGGGACCTGTGCATGCAGACGCTCGCCGAGATCGGCGTCACCGCGATCATCGAGCTTCCGCCCGCCGGCACGCTCGCCGGCCTGGCGAAGCGGGCGCTCAAGGGCATCGAGATCATCACCGTGAACACGCCGGACGATCTGGCCGCGGCACGCGACGCCATCGCCCGCCACGGCGCCGCGCCCAGCTTCGAGCCGAGCCCGCAGTTCCACGTCGTCGTGGTGACCGCCGCCGGCACCTTCACCCCGGCCGACGGCCTGGCCGAGGGCGTCGACCTGCGTGCCGGCCAGGTGATCGGCCACGTGACCACCCGCCAGGGCGCGGTCGAGGTGACCGCCCACGAGGCGGGCACGCTCACCGAGTGGCTCGCCCACCCTGACGACCCGGTCGCTCCCGGCCAGCCCGTCGCCCGCATCGGCGGCCTCCTGTAGAGGCTGCCAGAGCCGCGCAGAGCCGCCAGCGCCGCGCAGAAGCCGCCAAGGCCGCGCGGCCGCCAACGAAAGGCATCGTCCGTGATCGAGCAAGCACGCTGCTCCAGAGAGGCATAACTGTGATCCAACCCGCCGCCGGTTCCCGGATCATCGCCATGGGGCACTACCAGCCCGCCCGCGTACTGACCAACGACGACCTGGCCCAGATGGTCGAGACCAACGACCAGTGGATCCGCGACCGGGTCGGCATCGTCACCCGCCGCATCGCCGACACCGAGACGGTCGCCGACATGGCCGCGGCCGCCGCGGACAAGGCCCTCGCCAACTCGGGCCTCACCGCCGGCGACATCGACCTCGTCGTCGTCGCCACCTGCTCCTCGGTCGACCGCTCCCCCAACGTCGCGTGCCGGGTGGCGGCGAAGCTCGGCATCAACGCGCCGGCCGCCTACGACATCAACACGGCCTGCTCCGGCTACTCGTACGCGCTCGCCACCGCCGACCACGCGATCCGCGCCGGCTCGGCCCGCAACGCGATCGTGATCGGCGCCGAGAAGCTGTCCGACTTCACCGACTGGACCGACCGCTCCACCTGCATCCTCTTCGGCGACGCCGCCGGCGCCGCGGTGGTCACCGCGGTAGGCGAGGGCGAGCAGCCCGGCGTCGGCCCGGTGCTCTGGGGCTCGGTGCCGGAGCGCAGCGACGCGGTACGCATCGAGGGCTGGCGGCCGTACATCCAGCAGGAGGGCCAGCAGGTCTTCCGCTGGGCCACGACCGCGCTCGCGCCGCTGGCGCTCGAGGCGATCAAGCGCGCCGGGTACGAGCCCGGCGACATCAAGGCGCTCGTCTGCCACCAGGCCAACGCCCGCATCATCGAGGGCATAGCCAAGCGGCTCAACCTGCCCGACGCGATCGTCGCCAAGGACATCGTCGAGTCGGGCAACACCTCCGCGGCGAGCACGCCGCTGGCCCTGTCCAAGTTGATCGAACGGCGCGAGGTGCCTTCGGGTTCCCCGGTACTACTGTTCGGCTTCGGCGGCGGCCTCACGTATGCCGGACAGGTCGTCCGCTGCCCGTAACGCGCTCACCAGGCGTTCCACATCAGGAAGGAAGTAAAACCCCATGACCCGTGACGAGATCGTTGCCGGCCTCGCCGAGATCCTCGAAGAGGTAGCCGGGGTCAACCCCGACGACGTCACCGAGGAGAAGTCGTTCACCGAGGACCTCGACGTCGACTCGCTGTCGATGGTGGAGGTCGTGGTGGCGGCCGAGGAGAAGTTCGGCGTGAAGATCCCGGACGACGAGGTGCAGAACCTCAAGACGGTGGGCGACGCCGTGTCGTACATCTCGAAGGCGCAGGCGTGACCGTTGAGGTTGTAGTCACCGGGCTCGGCGCGACGACCCCCCTGGGCGGGGACGTCGCGTCGACCTGGGACGCCATGCTCGCCGGCCGCTCCGGGGTCAGCGCCCTGACCCAGGAGTGGGCGGCGCAGCTGCCGGTACGCATCGCCGCCCAGCTCGCTGTGGAGCCGACCATCGACCGGGTGCAGGCCCGGCGGATGGACCGCTCGGAGCAGGTCGCCCTGGTCGCCGCCCGCGAGGCGTGGGCCGACTCGGGGCTCGCCGACGCCAACCTCGACCCGGAGCGCCTCGGCGTGGTCGTCGGGACCGGCATCGGCGGCGCCACCACCCTGCTCGCCCAGGACGACATTCTCGAAGCCAGCGGACCGCGGCGGGTGTCGCCGCACACCGTACCGATGCTCATGCCCAACGGGCCGGCGGCCTGGATCGGCCTGGAGTTCAAGGCCCGGGCGGGCGTGCACTCGCCCACGAGCGCCTGCGCCACCGGTTCGGAGTCGATCGCCTGGGCGCTGGACATGATCCGGTCCGGCCGGGCCGACGTGGTGATCGCGGGCGGTACCGAGTCGGTCATCCACCCGCTGCCGATCGCCGGCTTCGCGTCGATGCGGGCCATGTCGACCCGCAACGACGAGCCGGAGAAGGCGTCCCGCCCGTTCGACCGGGGCCGCGACGGCTTCGTGCTCGGTGAGGGCTCCGGCATCGTCGTACTCGAACGCGCCGACCTCGCCCGGGCGCGCGGCGCCAAGGTGTACGCCCGTCTCGCGGGTGCCGGCATGACCTCGGACGGATTCGACATCGTCCAGCCGGAGCCGAGCCACGCGGGTGCCGCGCGGGCGGTCGCGAAGGCGCTCAAGGACGCCGGCGTCGACGGGGCGGAGATCGTGCACGTCAACGCGCACGCCACCTCCACCCCGGTCGGTGACATCCCGGAGATCACCATGCTTCGTACGGTGATCGGTGACCACCCGGTGGTCACCTCGACCAAGTCGATGACCGGGCACCTGCTCGGCGCGGCCGGCGCGGTCGAGTCGATCGCCACCGTCCTCGCCATCCACCACGGCGTGGTGCCGCCGACCATCAACCTCGACGACCCCGACGACGGAGTCGACCTCGACGTGGCCGCCCACAAGGCGCGCCACATGGAGATCCCCGCCGCGCTCAACAACTCGTTCGGCTTCGGGGGCCACAACGCGGCGTTGATCTTCACTCGCGCCTGAACCGGAGGACCCATGACCCTGACATCGACTTCTGCTGATACACCGGCGGTCGACTACCGCGATCCCGAGGTGCGGCTTCGGGCGCTGTTCGACGACGGCACGCTGCGGCTGCTCATGCCGCGGGACGACTCCGGCGTCCTGGCCGCCCGCGGTGAGATCGACGGCACCCCGTCGGTCGCGTTCGCCACCGACGCCACCCGCATGGGCGGCGCGATGGGCCTCGAGGGCTGCCGGCACATCGTCGACGCCATCGACACCGCCGTGCGCGAGCGGGTGCCGGTGCTGGGGTTGTGGCACTGCGGCGGGGCGCGCCTCGCCGAGGGCGTCGTCGCGCTGGACGGGGTCGGGCAGGTCTTCGCCGCGATGGTGCGCGCCTCCGGGCGGGTACCGCAGATCTCGGTGGTGCTCGGCCCGGCCGCCGGCGGCGCCGCCTACGGCCCGGCGCTGACCGACATCGTGGTGATGTCGGACGCCGGCCGGATCTTCGTCACCGGCCCCGAGGTGGTGCGCAGCGTCACCGGCGAGCAGGTCGACATGGAGCGGCTGGGCGGCCCCGAGCCGCACGGCCGGCGCTCCGGCGTGGTGCACGTGACCACCAAGGACGACGACTCGGCGCTGGCCAAGGCCCGCGAGCTGGCCTCGCTGCTCGGCCGGCAGGGCCGCATCGAGCCCGCCGACGTCGCCGACGACGTGGACCTGGGCGCGCTGCTGCCCGAGCAGGCCAACCGCGCCTACGACGTCAAGCCGCTGGTCAAGGCGCTGCTGGACGCTCCCGGCGTGGAGCTGCACGCCAAGTGGGCGCCCAACATCGTCACCACCCTGGGCCGCTTCGGCGGCCGCACTGTCGGGGTGATCGCCAACAACCCGATGCGCCTGGGCGGCTGCCTCGACGCCGCCAGCGCGGAGAAGGCGGCCCGGTTCGTGCGGATGTGCGACGCGCTGGGCGTGCCGCTGATCGTCGTGGTCGACGTACCCGGCTACCTGCCCGGCGTGGGCCAGGAGTGGGACGGCGTGGTCCGCCGCGGCGCCAAGCTGCTGCACGCCTTCGCCGAGGCCGTCGTGCCGCGGGTCACGCTGATCACCCGCAAGGTCTACGGCGGCGCCTACATCGCCATGAACTCCCGGTCGCTGGGCGCCACCGCCGTTTTCGCCTGGCCCAACGTCGAGGTCGCCGTCATGGGCGCCTCGGCCGCGGTCAACATCCTGCACCGCAAGAAGCTCGCCGCGGCCGCACCCGACGAGCGCGAAGCGCTGCGCGCCCAGCTGATCGACGAGCAGACCCGGGTGGCCGGCGGAGTCAACCGGGCGCTGGAGATCGGCGTCGTCGACGACGTGGTGAAGCCGACCGAGACCCGGCGGCGGATCGCGGAGGCACTGGCGGCCGCCCCGGCCGCGCGCGGCGCGCACGGCAACATTCCGCTGTAAGCACGTCGATGCCTCGATGCGGGCCCGACAGCGCGGACTGCGCTGCCGGGCCCGCACCCTTTGGCGGACCGGTTCAGCGCGGGCGCGGCACCGCGCCCTGCTGCGGGCCGTAGGGCTGGTACGGGACGGGCGCGGCGAGCGGCGCCTCGGCGACCGGCCCGGTGCGGCTGTACGTGCGGTTGCGCCCGGACCGCTTCGCCGCGTACAGCCACTGGTCGGCCGCGCGTACCAGCTCCCGTGCCGACACGCCCTCGGCGGGCATCGTGCCCACGCCGATGGAGACGGTCACCCGGACGCGCGTCTCGTCGCCGATGTCGACGTGGTCGGCGGAGACCCCCTCGCGCATGCGCTCGGCGAGCTGGATCGCGTGGCGCGGCGGTGTGCCCGCCAGCAGCACGAGGAACGTGTCGCCTTCCCAGCGCGCCACCACGTCGCCCGGCCGGCCCGCCGTCCGCAGCCGCGCGGCGACCTCGTGCAGCACCAGGTCGCCGCCGTTGTTGCCGTACATGGCGTTGATGAGTTTGAGGTTGTCGACGCCGACCAGCAGGACCGCCAGCTCACCGCGTACGAAGAAGGCGCGTTCGCACTCGGTCTGCATCGTCTCTGCGACGAAGTCGCTGGAGTAGGCGTCGGTGAGCCCGTCGCGGATGGCCAGGACCCGCTCCTCGGCGGCCTGTTCGGACATCCGCGCCATGATCAGCAGGAACGTGACACCGCCGGCGATGGCCGTGGCGACCACATGGGCGTCGCTGTGCTGCACCACCATCACGACGAGCGGAAGCAGCGACGCGGCGGCGAGCAGGATCAGCCGGCCGCGGCTCGGGATGACCACGGTACGGGCCGACCGCCGGTCCAGCGACCGCATCGACGGGTGCAGCGCCGTGGCGCCGAGCAGGAAGTACGCCCCGAACCAGAGCGAGTCGATCAGGCTGCCGTCCTTGTACGTGTCCTTGGTCAGCACGTACAGGATGTCGGCGACGAGCTGGAGGGTGAGGCTGGCGACGAGCAGCCGGTACGCGGCGGTCCGGGTACCGACGCCCAGCACCAGCCGCAGCGCGACGGCCAGCACGAGCAGGTCCATCGTCGGGTAGGCGGCGGAGACGAGCCGCGCCGGCAGCGATCCCTCGCCACCGCCCTGGGCGCTGATCACGAAGATCCAGGCGACCATGCCGGTCGGCACGGCGAGCACGCCGGCGTCGATGAGGGCGATCCGGTCGCGGCCGGGGGTCCGCCGGCGAATGAAGATCACCAGGGCCCAGCAGATCAGCGGGTACTGCAGGAGGTAGAACACGTCGGCGAGGTCCGGATAGTCCTCGCGGTGCAGCACGGTGTGCAGGATGAAGTAGACGGTGTCGCCGATCGAGTACATGCCCTGCGCGGCGGCCAGCACCAGCCACGGGAACCGGGACGCCGGCCGGTTGAGGACCGTGCCGGCAAGGAGCGCCAGGGCGGCGGCCGTCGAGACCCCGATGAAGATGAGGCTCTGCGCCACCCCCGGCACCCCGAGGTGCGGGAGGACGTAGTACCCGGCGGTCACCACGACGCCGGTGCCCGTGAACCACATCCATGCCGAGCTGTTCCGGACCGGCGCCGCTCGGTCCGGGTGGTGTCCGACCGCCATCTCCACCTCAACACGCTCGCCGCGCGACGGTGGACGTTCCGTCAGCTCAACGGCCCGCCTCGCGCCCACGTATGCCCTGGTCGCCCTCTATGGAAGGGCGGAGGCGCGATAGACTATCACGAATGGCTGGCGGTCCACTACGGACAGTTAAGCGGCGCGGGGACGGTCAGGCCACGCAGGCCGACCGGGGCAGGCCGGGCACCTCGATCGGCGAGCGACCGGGCGCCGGAGCCGCGCCGGCGAGCACGTCCGCGAGCGCGTCCATCGACACCTTCGTCGACGAGTAGGTGGCCAGCAGGACCGGCGACGCCGACTGCCCCAGGATGAGCGGCAGATCCATCGCCACCGTCACGGCCGCGCTCGAATCGAGGTCGGCACCGGCGTCGCCGTAACCCACCAGCCGCACCTCCGTGCCCCCGCTCGGGACCACCGTGACATGCCGGGCGCGCAGGGCATCCGTGAGCCAGGCCCGCTGCGGGTCGCGCCCGTTGGACGAGGTGACGGTGACCGGCCCGCGTACCAGGGCGCCCTGGCAGCCGCCGCGCAGCACCGTCACGGCGGCGGCAGCCACCTTGGCGGCCGCGGCCTGGCGGTCAGCGCCGTTCACTCCCGCCATGCCTGGCTGCGGTCGCCCGCCCAGGGTGAGCCGCAGGGTCAGCACCCTCGTCGCCGCCTCCACCAGGCGCTGCCTCGGTAGCTGGCCGCTGTGCAGGCCGTCGAGGAGACCGGCCTGGGCGGCCGCGAGATCGGGTGGCATCAGCAGCAGGTCGTTGCCGGCGACCAGCGCCCGTACCGCCGCCTCGCCCGGCGCGTACTTCTCCGCCGGCGCCATGTTCAACGCGTCGCTGACCACCACGCCCTTGAACCCGAGCCGGCCGCGCAGCAGGTCGATCAGAGCCTTGGACGAGAACGACGCCGGCACTCCCGGATCGATCGCGCGCACGTCCAGGTGGCCGGACATGACCAGGTCCGCGCCGGCGCCGATGCCGGCCGTGAACGGGGGCAGATCGCCGGTGGCGAGCGCGTCGGCGGACTGGTTGAGCACCGGTAGCTCGGTATGACTGTCGCCGCTGGTGTGGCCGTGCCCCGGGAAGTGCTTCAAGGTGGCCGCGACGCCCGCGTCGCGCAGGCCCTGCACCGCCGCGGCGACCTGGTCGGAGACCGCCTTCGGGTCGGAGCCGTAGGAGCGCGACCCGATGACGCCGTCACCCTGGCCGATCACGTCGGCGTCGGGGGCGAGGTCGACGTTGATGCCGATGGCCCGCAGGTCCGCGCCGGCGGCGGTCCACGCCTGCCGGGTCAGCGCGGGATCGCCGGCCGCCCCGAAGGCGGACGCGCTCGGCAGCTGGGTGATGCCGTCGCGCAGCCGGTTGACCACGCCGTACTCCTGATCGGTGCCGATCAGCATGGGCGCCGACCCCGGCAGCTTCGTCGCCACGGCCTGCAGGCCGTCGGTGAGGGTCCGGACCTGGGCCGCGGACACGATGTTCGTCGTCTTGTTGGTGCTCGCCGTCGGATCCGCGGCCGCCTGGTTCATCAGGATCAGCCCGCCCAGCCGGTACTTCTGCACCATCGCGGCCGGGGTGTCGACACCGGCGTACTTGCGGTTGGCGGCGACGGCCTCCGCGCTCACCTTCCCGGCGTCCGCGCCGTACGCGAAGGGCATCAGCACCTGCCCGACGAGGTCGGCGTCACTGAAGCGCGCGACGAGGGCGGCGGCCCGGGCGGCGGGGTCGGAGGGTTGGCTGGGGCTCGACGAGGCGCTCGCGGACGCGTTACGACCGGCCGGGGTGAGGGTCGTGCTCCTCGAGCATCCGGCGACGAGGGTCAAGGCGATGAGAACTGCGATCGTGGCGGGGGGACGCACGCACCCCACTCAACCAGACCGGCGCCATTTCAGCCGACCCGCGTGAGAAGCGTCATGGGGCAGCCCTCGCCGGCCTGCCGGTACGGCTCCAGCTCGACGTCCCACGGGCTGCCGAGCGCCTTGTCCAGCGCGTGGGTGAGGGCCTCGTACCCGGCCGCCGTGGCGACCAGCGCGCGTACCCGGTCCTCGGAGAGCTGTATGTCACCATTTGCACTGGTCGCGGCGCGGAACAGGCCGCGGCCGGGAACGTGCATGTAGCGCTCGCCGTCGACGCCCGGGCTCGGCTCCTCGGTCACCTCGAACCGGATCATGGGCCACTGGCGCAGGGCGGCGGCGAGCTCGCCACCGGTGCCGGGCCGCCCGGTCCAGGTGGACTCGGCCCGCCGAGCGCCGGGCTCGACAGGCTGAGCGGTCCACTCCAGCCGCACCGGCACGGAGAGGACGCGCGCTATCGCCCACTCGACGTGTGGACACACGGCGAGCGGGGCCGAGTGGACGTATACGACGCCACGTGTTGGCACGGTGAACCTCCCGGGAGCCGAGGTGCGTCTTCCCCTACGACCTCGATCTCGGAAGGACTTGTTGTTCATGATGCCGTCGGAGCCGGCTGTGCGCCAGTGGAGGTTAGACCCGCCTGGTGACGAAATATCTAACGGCCGGCACCTGTTCAGGTAACTAGTGACCGGCGCGTAACGCAAGACGGGACGCCCGGTCGGCACTGTCGAGGATGAGATCGTCAACTGCGGTCGTGTACAGTTTCCTCGGCGTCTGCTGCCGTTTTTTTGTTTCCAACTTCTGTGCAAGGAGTCCCGCCGTGGCGAGCAACACCTCGAAGACCGCGCGCGCCTCCGTCCGCGCTGGCCAGGCCGGCGCGGGGGGTGCGCTGAGCGTGCTGGGTGAGTTCAAGTACCTCATTCCCCTCAACAACGGCAAGAACGCCTACGTGCGTAACCTGACCAACGGCAAGACCGTGCACCTGCGCACCGACTCCGAGGCGTTCGTCGAGGAGATCCGGACGCTGGCCGGCGCGGGCCACGCCGCCAAGATCCGCGCCGAGCTGGGCGCCCTCGCCTCCGCGCACCCCGACCACGGCTGGGACGCCACCGAGAAGCGTCTGGTCGAGGCCGGCGTCTTCGGCGAGAGCTGAGCCAGCGGTCGATCCGGCCCTGACACGGCGAGAGGCCCCACGGATATCCGTGGGGCCTCTCGCTATCCGACTTGTGCCGAGCGCCTATCTTGCGCCGGGCGCCTAACCGAGAACGGTGACCCGGCCGGTGTCGATCTGGTAGCGGGCGCCGACGATCTCGAGCGTGCCCGCGGCGATGCGATCCCGCGTCGATGCAAGTTCCGACAACACGGACACGGTACGGGCGACGTGGCGATCGATCGCCCGGTCGACCCGGTGCGCCGGGTCATCGGTGGGATCGATGGCGGCCGCGATGTCGTCGACCAGCCGGCCCACCGCGCCGCCCGGGTGGTCGCCGCCGTCGAGGGCGCGCACGGCCGAGGTGACCGCGCCGCAGTACTGATGGCCGAGCACCAGCACGAGCGGGACTTCGAAGACGGAGACGGCGAACTCGACCGATCCGATGCCCGCCTCGTCGAGCACGTGCCCGCCGGTGCGCACCACCACGACCGAACCGAAGTCCTGGTCGAGCACGGCCTCCGGGGGCACCCGGGAGTCCAGGCAGCCGACGACGCAGGCCCACGGACGGTGCTGAGTGGTACGCGCTCCCGGCGCGTCGACGTGGTGGCCGAAACGCGGCTTCCCGGCGACGAACCGCTGGTTGCCGGCCAACAGCCGGGCCAACGGCGTCTCGGCGTCGAACGCCGGTCGCGGTGTGGCGTCGCGGGTCGAGCCCGAACGGTTCAATGCGGAATCGTCAGACAGCGGGCCGCCAATCATCCTTCCAGGATCCGACACATGTCGGCTCAGGAGAACCCGAACCGGCAAAAGTGCGACGGTGATCACCCATCTGCCCGTTTACTATTTACCTTGTTACTTATGAGTACCGACCGGGTATCGGTAGGCATGGTCACCGCCGAGTCCAAGGTCACCCTGCCGGACGGGGTCCGCCTGCACGTCGCGGAGTACGGCGACCCCAACAGCTCATTGACGGTCGTACTCCTGCACGGATGGACCTGCGACACCCGGCTGTGGCGCCGCCAGATCGCCGACCTACCGGCCCGGATGGGCGCCCCGCTGCGCATCGTCGCATTCGACCTGCGGGGGCACGGCCGCTCCACCGCCTGCCCGCGTACCACCACGACCCTGGCCCAGCTCGCCGACGACCTGCACGCGGTGATTCACGAGCGGGTACCCGAGGGCAAGGTGATCCTCGCCGGCCACTCGATGGGCGGCATGGCGATCATGGAGTACGCGCACCGCCACTCGGTCGAGTTCACCCACCGGGTCGGCGGCGTCGCGCTCATGTGCACGACCGCGGAGGGCACCGCGCACACCACGTACGGACTGGCCCCGGGCGTCGCGCGGATCGTACGCGCGCTCGAGATCACGGGCGCCGCCGTGCTGGCCCGGTCCGGGCCGTGGCGCCTGCACCGCACCGTCATGCCCGTGCTCTCCCCCGGCATCCGCTGGCTCGGGTTCGGGCGGATCGCCGACCCGTCGGCGGTACGGCTGACCGCCGGCATGATCGGCAACACCCGGCTCACCACGATCGGCGGCTTCCGCCCCTGGTTCGAGGAGCAGGACCGGGTCGACGCGCTCGTACACATGGCGACGCTGCCCACGGCCGTGCTGGTCGGCGGCCGGGACCGGCTCACGCCGAGCAACTGTGCGGACACGATCGTGCGGGCGCTGCCCAACGCGGAGCATCTGGTCTGCCCCGACGCCGGACACATGCTGCCGCTGGAGTGCCCGGACGAGGTGACCGGCGCCATCGCACGGGTCTGCCAGCGCGCGAGCGGCGTGCCGACGCTGCCGCCGGGCGACGGGCCGACCGATCCGCGGCGGCGCAAGCGCCGCAAAGGCCGCACCCTGCCCGCCGAGGCGGCCGACGCGGCCGACGCGGCCTGAGGTCGACGCACGGACCGGAGGCCGGTGCGGGCTGAAGCCTCGCGATGGCCGGCCCACGTGGTCGGGCCCGCGTAAACTCCCGCACAACAGCGGCCACCGCCGCAGGAGGGGGAGACCGTGCACCTTGTCCAGGTATGGATGTCCAGCCTTCCTCCTGTCGCGATCTACGCGCTGGTCGGCCTCGTCATCGGAGCCGAGAGCATGGGCATCCCGCTGCCTGGCGAGTTCGCGCTGGTCGGTGCCGCCCTGCTCGCCGCCACCCACCTGACCAACCCGTGGCTGGTCGGCCTCGCCGCGGCGCTGGGCGCCATCGTGGGCGACTCGATCGGGTACGCGGTGGGCCGCCGCGGCGGCCGCGCGGTCCTGGAGCGGTTCGGCCGCCGCTTCCCGCGCCACTTCGGACCGGAGCACCTCGCCCAGGCCGAGCGCACCTTCGCCCGCCACGGCGTGTGGGCGGTGTTCTTCGGCCGGTTCGTGGCGCTGCTGCGCATCCTGGCCGGCCCGCTCGCGGGCGCGCTCCGCGTGCCGTACCCGAAGTTCCTGCTGGCCAATGCGGCCGGGGGCATAGTCTGGGCCTACGGCACGACCTTCGTAATCTACTTCGCCGGCCAGGCCGCGGAGCGCTGGCTCAGTAGCTTCTCCTGGCTGGCCCTGGTGGTGGCGCTGCTCGCCGGGCTCGCCACGACGATGTACCTCAAACGCCGGGCCACCCGGCGCGCGCGTGAGGAGGCCGATCGCACACAGCCGGAGGAGAAGACGACCGTCGGCTGACGATCGCACTCCCGATCGGCGTCACTGACCGTAAGCACCCGCGACATCGGCCCGGCGAATGATCCGTCACGGCGCCGCAGTGCGTACGCTCGCCATGGCCCGTTCCCGACCGCTGGAGTCACGTTTGTCCGCCCCTGTTTCCGACTCCGACCCCATCCGCCAGTCCGAGATCGACAACGAGCAACGGTACGTCGACCGGGTGTACACCCGCCTCGACGAACTGCGCCGGACCGTCGCCGAGGCGGAGAAGAGCGGCTACAGCCTGGCGCGGGTGGGCACGTACGGCGCGCTGGTCGAGCGCGACGCCATGGTGTTCCACGCGGCGCGCCGCCGGCACGCGCTGGAGGCGGAGTACGAGGGCCTGGTGTTCGGCCGCCTCGACCTGGGCCCGGACGCGCGCCGCAGCGACGAGTACCAGAGCCCCGTGGAGCCGGCGGTGCCCGGCGGCGAGGTCCGCTACATCGGCCGTCTCGGCCTGCGCGACGAGGCGCACGAGTCGCTGCTGGTCGACTGGCGCGCGCCGGCCGCCGCCCCGTTCTACCGCGCCACGCCCACCGACCGGATGGGCGTGGTCCGCCGGCGTACCCTCCGCAGCTCCGGAGAGACCGTCCTCGACGTAGAGGACGACCTGCTCGACCCGGCGGCCGCACCGGACACCATGCCGGTCATCGGCGACGGCGCGCTGCTCGCGACGCTCAGCCGGGCCACCGGCCGCGGCATGCGCGACATCGTCGCCACGATCCAGCGCGAACAGGACGAGGCGATCCGCTCCCCCGCCCTCGGCGTGACGATCGTGCGCGGCGGCCCCGGCACCGGCAAGACGGCGGTCGCGCTGCACCGGGCGGCGTACCTGCTGTACTCCGACCGCAACCGGTTCGAAAGCGGCGGGGTGCTGGTCATCGGGCCGTCGGAGGTGTTCGTCTCCTACGTCAGCCGGGTGCTGCCCTCGCTCGGCGAGGACACCGTGACCCTGCGGTCGCTGGGCCAGGTCGTCGAGAAGGTCAACGCCAGCCGTCAGGACCGCGCCGGGATCGCCGCGGTGAAGGGCTCGCTGCGGATGACCCGGGTACTGGCGCGCGCGGCGCGGGACGCGGTGCCGGGCTCGCCCGACCGGCTGCGGGTGCTCTACCGGGGACAGCTGCTCGAACTGGGCCGTCGGGCCCTCGACGAGGCGCGCCGCGCGATCCTCGTGCCGGGCGCCAAGCGCAACGCGGTGCGCCCGAAAGCCGCCGGGTACCTGCTGGACGCGCTGTGGCGGCAGAGCATGGGGCTGTTGCCGGCGCACCGGCAGCAGCCCCGGGAGGAGTTCGCCACCGAGATCGCCGAGCGCAGCGAGTTCATCCGGTTCATGGGCGCGTGGTGGCCGGTGGTGACCCCGCAGGCGGTCCTGGGCTGGCTGGCCGAGCCGGGACGGCTGCGCCGGTACGGCGACGGGATCCTGTCGCGCGGCGAGATCGATCGGCTGGCGGCCGCGTACGCGAAGTCCGGGGGTGAGTGGACGGTGGCGGATGTGGCGCTGCTCGATGAGCTGGACGACCTTCTGGGCGGGCCGCCCGCGCGCAAAAAGCCCCGTAAAGATCCTTTCCATGTCGTCGACGGCATCCGGGAGGTCACCACGTACGCCGACCGGATGGCCGCGGCGCGCGCGGTGGAGCGGGAGCGGCCCGAGGACTACCGCGACTACGCCCACGTCGTGGTGGACGAGGCGCAGGACGTCTCCCCCATGCAGTGGCGGATGATCGGGCGGCGCGGCCGGCATGCGAGCTGGACGATCGTCGGCGACCCGGCCCAGGCGGCGTGGCCCGACGCGGCCGAGGCCGCCCGCGCGATGGACGCGGCGGTCGGGTCGCGGCGGCGGCACGAGTACACGCTCACCACCAACTACCGCAACGCCGCCGAGATCTTCGAGCTGGCGGCGGCCGTGATCCGGCGGGCCGAGCCGGGGATCGAGCTGCCCACGGCGGTCCGCCGGTCGGGCGTCCGGCCGATCGACCGCGCGGTGGCGGCGGCCGAGTTGGCGGCGGCCACCCGCGCCGCGACCGTCGACGTGCTCGCGGAGGTCGCCGGCACGGTCGGCGTGATCGCGTCGATGGCCACCCGGGACGAGGTCGCGGGCTGGCTCGGCGGGGTCGACTCCGACCGGCTGCAGGTGGTGGGCAGCCTGGAGGCCAAGGGCATGGAGTACGACGGCGTGGTCGTCGTCGAACCCGCGGCGATCCGGGCGGAGGGGCGTTCCGGCGTACGCACGCTCTACGTGGCCCTGTCGCGGGCCACCCAGCGGCTGGTCACGGTCGGTACCGACGACTCCTGGCGGCCCTGACCCCACCCCCATGATCACGGAAACTTTTCCGTGCCGGAACGCGTAAAAGTTTCCGTGATCATGGGTACCGTTGACTTATGTTGACTTGTGCGCGGATACGTTCGAAGCTGTAGACATGCTCGCGCAGCAGCGACAGTCGGCGATCCTGGACCTCGTCCGGCGCCAGGGCGGCGTGCGGGTCAGCCAGCTGGTCCGGAAGTTCGGCGTCTCGGACATGACGATCCGCCGCGACCTGGAGGCGCTCGCCGAGCGCGGGCTGGTCGACAAGGTGCACGGCGGCGCCACGGTCGCCGCCCCCGGCTCGACCGAGGAGCCCGGCTTCGACGCGAAATCGGTCCGTCAGCGCGCCGAGAAGGCCGCGATCGCGGCCCGGGCGGCGCAACTGGTCGAGCCGGGCACGGCGGTCGCACTGTCGGCCGGCACCACCACCGCCGCGCTCGCCGCGCTCCTGCTCGACGTGCCCGGCCTGACCGTGGTGACCAACTCGATCCCGGTCGCCGACGCGCTCTACCGCTCCGGCCGCTCCGACCAGACGGTGGTCGTCACCGGCGGGATCCGCACCCCCTCGGACGCGCTCGCCGGCCCGGTCGCCGAGGCCGCGATCGCCTCGCTGAACGTGGATGTGCTGTTCCTCGGGGTACACGGGATGAGTCCGCGCACCGGGTTCACCACGCCCAACCTGATGGAGGCGGGCACCAACCGGCTGCTGGTCGCCGCCGCCCGCCGGTTGGTCGTCCTCGCCGACCACACCAAGTGGGAGACCGTGGGCATCGCCACGATCGCGCCCCTGGAGGACGCGGACGTACTGGTCACCGACTCGCGCCTGCCGGCCGAGGCGCGGGCACAACTGAGTGAACGCATCGGCGAGGTCATCGTCGCCGATGTGCCGGGAGAGCAAGAGTGAAACGCACCGTCACGCACCTGGCCGACGGCCGGGAACTCATCTACTTCGACGACCGCGACGACGCCGTACGCGACGCGCGGGACCGGCGCGAACTGCCACCGCCGCCGCCCGCCTCGGAGATCCGTTACGACCCGATCCTCGACGAGTGGGTCGCGATCGCCGCCCACCGGCAGACCCGTACGTTCCTGCCGCCGTCCGACGAATGTCCACTGTGCCCGTCCACACCGACCCGGTCCAGCGAGATCCCCGCGGCCGACTACGACGTGGTCGTGTTCGAAAACCGGTTCCCGTCGTTCTCCCATCGCGCGGGAGACCTCGAATCCGTCTCGGGGCTGACCGAGGTCAGGCACGGCTGCGGCCGGTGCGAGGTGGTGTGCTTCACCTCCGACCACAACTCGTCGTTCGCGTCGCTGACGCCATCCCGCGTGCGACTGGTGCTGGAAGCGTGGGCCGACCGGACGGCCGAACTGAGCGCGCTGCCCGACGTCGAGCAGGTGTTCTGCTTCGAAAACCGGGGCGAGGCGATCGGGGTCACCCTGCACCACCCGCACGGGCAGATCTACGCGTACCCGTTCGTCACGCCGCGCACCCGGATGATGCTTTCGTCCGCGCGGCGGCATACGGATGGAAATCTGTTCGCCGACGTGCTCGCCGCCGAGCGCGCGGCCGGCGAGCGGGTGGTGGTGGAGAACGAGCACTGGACGGCGATCGTGCCCGCGACCGCCCGCTGGCCGTACGAGATCCACCTGTACCCGCGCCGCCAGGTGCCCGACATCCCGGCCCTGTCGAGTGCGGAGCGGGACGCGTTCGGCCCGGTGTACCTGGAGGTGCTGCGTCGCCTCGACGGGCTGTTCGGCTTCCCGATGCCCTACATCGCGGCGTGGTACCAGGCCCCCGTGCGCGTCGACCGGGACCTCGCCTACCTGCACCTGCAGGTGTTCAGCAGCCAGCGGGCGCCCGGCAAGCTCAAGTACCTGGCCGGCTCGGAGTCCGCGATGGGCGTGTTCATCAACGACGTACGGCCCGAGCAGGCCGCCCAGCGACTGCGGGAGGTGGCGCTGTGACCCCGGCGCAGCGTGCTTCGCGACTCTTCGGCGAGCGGTTCGACGCCGCGCCGGCGGCGGTGTGGGCCGCGCCCGGGCGGGCCAACCTCATCGGCGAGCACACCGACTACAACGCCGGATACGTGCTCCCCTTCGCCCTCCCCCAGGTGACCGCGGCGGCCGTGGCGCCGGCGGACGACGGCTGGACGGTCTGCTCCGAGGGGCACGACGGGACCGTCTCGTTCGGCCCGGAGAATCTGTCGCCCGGCGGCGTGAGCGACTGGGCCGCGTACGTCGCCGGAGTCGTGTGGGCGCTGAACGAAGCGGGCGTGAAGGTACCGCCGGCGCGGATCGCCATCGCCAGCGACGTACCCATCGGCGCCGGCCTGTCGTCCTCGGCCGCGATGGAGTGCGCCGTCCTGGCGGCGCTGGTCGACCTCGGCGGCGCCACCCTGCCGGCCCAGTACCAGGCCCGGCTCGCCCAGCGCGCCGAGAACGAGTTCGTGGGCGCGCCCACCGGCATCATGGACCAGTCGGCCGCCACGCTGTCGCGGGCCGGGCAGGCGCTCTTCCTCGACTGCCGCACCCTCGCCGTCGAACACATCCCGTTCGACGTCGCCGCGGCCGGGCTCGCGGTGCTGGTCGTCAACACCAACGCGCCGCACCGGCACGTCGACGGCGAGTACGCCGACCGCCGGGCGGTCTGCGAAGCCTCCGCGCGGACGTTGCGCGTACCGGCCCTGCGGGACGTCTCCGTGGCCGGACTGCCCGACGCGCTGGGCCGCCTGGACGAGGTCGCGGCGCGGCGGGTGCGCCACATCGTCACCGAGAACCAGCGGGTGCTCGACACCGTGAAGATCCTGCGCACCGGCGACATCGCCGCCATCGGGCCGCTGTTGACCGCCTCGCACGACTCGATGCGGGACGACTTCGAGATCACCGTGCCGGAGGTCGACACCGCCGTGTCGGCGGCGCTGAAGGCGGGGGCGTACGGGGCCCGGATGACCGGCGGCGGGTTCGGCGGCTGCGTGCTCGCGCTCGTGGACGCGGCCGACGCGGACGCCGTGGCGTCGGCGGTGGCGTCGGCCTTCGAGGCGGCCGGTTTCGCGCCGCCGGACTCGTTCGTGGTCGCGCCGAGCCAGGGCGCGTACCGCGCGCTTTAACTTCGCGATCTTGGACACTTACGGGGGCTATAGCCCTCCTAAGTGTCCAAGATCGCGTGGGATCAACACTCGCCGTCGGCGATGACGTAGTAGTCGGGCCCGGTCTGCCTGAGGGTGTGGACGACGAGCGTGTTCCACAGTCCCATGGGCTGGTCGGAGCCGTTGGCGTACACGTACCCGAGGCTCTGGTGGGCCCGGCCGGCGGCCGTCTGGCGGTAGTTGTCCGCGGTGAAGCACGGCTGCGGGGACGAGGTCGGGCTGGCGGTCGGCGACGGGGTCGGCGGGGTCGGACCGGGCGCCGGTGACCCGCCGTCGAGACCGAAGAACTTCGCGGTGTGGTAGCTGGAGCAGATGTAGTCGAGGTAGTACTGCGCGGCGGCGCCGCACTGGTCGACACCTGACCCGGGGTGGACGGCCAGGCCGTGCTTCATGCCGGAGATCTCGTACGTCTCGACGGCCGGTGTCCCGTGGGCGTCGTTGTAGATGCTCAACGTGGTGCCGCCGGGCAGCGACTGCCGGCTGGACGGCGTCTGACCGATGCCCCACACGTTGGTCCACTGGTCGCGGGACTCGGCCATCGCCACCGGCGCGACCATGGTGTCGGCGGTGCCCTGCCAGATCGCGACCCTCGGCCACGGCCCGTGGTAGCCGGGGTAGGAGCCGCGCACGAGGTCACCCCACTGCTGCGGGGTCTTGTTGTTGGTGTTGGCCGTGGTACAGCTCGTACCCATGATGCCGCTGGTGGAGCACTGCGCCGGCGGGCCGGAGTCGATCGATCCGGCGGCGAACACGTCCGGGTAGTCCGCGAGCAGGTCGGAGGTCATGCCGGCGCCGGCGGACAGCCCGGTGACATAGACCCGGTTCGGATCCACGCCGTAGTGGGAGATCGCATACTGCACCATCTGGTAGATCGACAGGGCCTCGCCGTTACCCCGGGTGTCGTTGGACGGCGTGCCCCAGTCGAAGCAGTTCATGATGGGACTGGTCATGGACGGCTGCTCGGGGAAGACGAGCGCGAACCCCCACAGGTCGGCGTACTTGGGCCAGCCGGAGTGGCTGTAGTAGTCGTTGGCGGACTGCGTGCAGCCGTGCAGCGCCACCACGAGGGGCGCGTGCGCGGGCAGGTTGGCCGGCAGGTAGCTGTACATGTTCAGCGCTCCCGGATTCGTCCCGAATCCGGTTGTCCGGGTGAGGCCACCGGCGGCCCGGGCCGGGTGCGCGGTCAGTGGGATGGCCGCGGCCACCGCGGCGGCGACGGCAACGGCGAGGGCGGCTGTGGCGAGGCGAGGTCTACGCATCGGTGCGCTCCCACGGGGATCAATATGTGACGGCTGTCACACGATGTCATCCCAGGTTAGGAGCGCATATTGATTAATGGAAATGTCTCGCTAACACACAACGTACCTTCAGGAAACGTGGACGTGACCACAGGGAACGTGCTGACCGCCATCCCGGCCGGGCGGGTGACGCTGTCGGACCGACGAACGCAGCGCCGCTGGTCGGTCGAGCTCGCCCCGTACCAGCTCGCGGCGTTCCCGGTCACCCAGGCGCAGTACGCGCAGGTCACCGGCGAGCAGCCGAGCGCGTCCCGGGGAGACCGGCTACCCGTCGAAGGCGTCTCCTGGTGGGACGCGGTCCGGTTCTGCAACGCCCTGTCCCGGCGCGACGGCCTCACTCCCGCGTACGACCTCCACGCCGACGGCGAGGGCGTCGAGTGGGACACCTCCGCCGACGGGTACCGGTTGCCGACCGAGGCCGAATGGGAGTACGCCTGCCGCGCCGGCACGACGGGCCCGCGCTGAGCTCAGCCGCGCAGGATCCCGGCGATGGCCGCCACGACCATGTCGATCTCCTCGGGCGTGACGACGAGCGGCGGGGCGAGGCGGATCGTCGAGCCGTGGGTGTCCTTGGCCAGGATCCCGCGCTCCGCGAGCCGCTCACACGCCTGCCGCCCGGTCATCAGGTCGGGGTCGATGTCCACACCGGCCCACAGACCCCGGCCGCGGACCGCGGTGACGCCGTGCCCGACGAGCGCGCGGAGGCCCTCGTGCAGCCGCTCACCCAGCTCCCGTGCGCGCTGCTGGTACTCCCCGGTCTCCAGGAGGGCGATGACGGCGCGGCCGACCGCGCACGCGAGCGGGTTGCCGCCGAAGGTGGAGCCGTGCTCGCCGGGGCGCAGCAGGCCCAGCACGGCCTGGCTCGACGCGACCGCGGACACCGGCACGACACCGCCGCCCAGCGCCTTGCCCAGCACGTACATGTCGGGCTTGACGCCCTCGTGCTCGCAGGCGAACGTGGCGCCGGTGCGACCTAGCCCGGACTGCACCTCGTCGGCGATCATCAGGACGTTGCGCTCGGTGCACAGCCGGCGGATGCCGGGCAGGTAGTCCGCCGGCGGCACGAGGACGCCGGCCTCACCCTGGATCGGCTCGACGAGTACCGCGACGGTGGTGTCGTCGATGGCGGCCGCCATCGCCGCCAGGTCGCCGTAGGGAACGACCTTGAACCCCGGCGTGTACGGGCCGAAGTCGCGGCGGGCGTCCGGGTCGGTGGAGAAGCTGATGATCGTGGTGGTGCGCCCGTGGAAGTTGTTCTCGGCCACCACGATCGTGGCCTGCCCGTCGGGTACGCCCTTGGCGCGGTACCCCCACTTGCGGGCGACCTTGATCGCGGTCTCGACCGCCTCGGCGCCGGTGTTCATGGGCAGCACCAGGTCCATGCCGGTCAGCTTCGCCAGCTCGCGGCAGAACGGGCCGAACTGGTCGTGCAGGAACGCGCGGCTGGTGAGCGTGACCCGGTCGAGCTGTTCCCGGGCGGCGCCGATCAGCGCCGGGTGCCGGTGACCGAAGTTCAGGGCGGAGTAGCCGGCGAGGCAGTCCAGGTACCGGCGCCCGTCGACGTCGGTCACCCACGCACCCTCGGCGTCGGCGACGACCACCGGCAGCGGGTGGTAGTTGTGCGCGGTCCAGCGCTCGGCCTCGGCGACCGCCTCGGTCGTGAAGTCAGGGACGACAGCCGTCATCGGGCGCACCTCCTTCGTCCAGCGCTTGGCCACGCTCCGGCTTTGCGCAGTTCCGACAAGTGCCGGGAAGAGGCAATTTTCACTCACCGCACAGGCCGGGCTGGTGCCCGGTCGCTCATTCCCCGCCATTCCGCTCGAATGTAAGGGCGCTGAGCAGCCGATGACCATGATGTCGCCTTGCGCGTTCACGGCGATTTGTTGCGTAGATTGGCGCCTGACGCAACGTTGTTGCGCACAGACCCGCTGGAGCGACTCAGCTCATCTGCCGCCAGTGGGGACTGTCGTTAAGCAGGCCACGGACGCACTCCAGCGCGGCGTCCTCATCGGCGTACTCGTACCACCGGCTGCGCCCCTCGGCGCCACCCTCGCGCGCCTCCACCAGCCATCGGCCGCCATCTTCGTACACGTACACGTCCTGCCGGGCCAGTCGGCCCCAGGTCCCGTTCCACCAGTGCTTACGTCGTTCCATTCGATCATTCGAACATACGTACTATCCACTTCGCAGGCGGCGAACGGGTGAATGTGATCAACCCGAGGGCATCGAACCGGTCAGGCGGGCACGAACCGCCCGGTCTCACGCCGGGAGCGGCCGCCGGATGATGGAAGACCGCATCGACACCCGGCACCCGCGTGGCCCGCTCGCACCCCCCGCCACAAGCGGTCAGACAGCGGGCAGGTTCCGCTGGTCACCGGGAACGGGAGGAGTACAAACGGTGTGAGAACAGGCGCCACCGGGTATCTGCATCAGGGTCCCGGTCGGCCACGGATGAGTGGGCCGACCCGACCAATAGGAGCCTGCGATGCCTCTTACTGAGGATCAACAGCCGCTCATACAGACGTTGAAACGGGTGGCATACCACCTCAAGCAGATGAACGTTCCGTTCGCGCTGGCGGGCAGCTTCGCGGTTTACGCCCGCGGCGGTGGCGGCTGTGACCACGACGTGGACTTTCTGATCAAGGAGGAGGACGCGGACCGGGTGCTCACCGGTCTGGTCGAGGTCGGCTTCCGCGCCGAGATCCCGCCCGAGGGTTGGCTGGTCAAGGTCTACGACGAGGACCGCCTCGTCGATCTGATCTACTCCCCCGTCCAGCGCCCGGTCACCGACGAGACCCTCGCCGACACCGACATCCTGTCGGTCAACGCCTGCCACATGCCGGTGCTCTCCGCGACCGAACTGATGATCCACAAGCTGCTCTCGATGGGGCCGCACTACTGCGACCTCTCCAAAGCACTACCCGTTGCCCAATCCATGCGCGAGCAGATCGACTGGGCCCGGGTCGAACGCGAAACGGCGCACTCCCCCTACGCGCAGGCGTTCATGGTGCTGCTGGACCGACTGAACGTGGTGTCGCTGGCGGAGATCAACTCGGCCACCGAGCGCCGGGCGCAGCTCAAGGAGGTGTCGGGATGAAAACCAGAACCGACGTGTACAAGGAAAGCCAGATGCAGCGGGTGCTGACCGAGGACGAACGGGTCTCGGAGCAGGGCATCCGGGTCAGCCGCCTGGAGGAGAACACCTTCGCCCTGTCCGGCGAGGTGGCGAGCTCCAAGCGCCGGGAAGTCATCGAGCAGGTGGTGGCCGAGAAGTTCCCCGATCTGACCGTGGAGTACGACCTCGGCATCACGCGCGTGCACGAGCCGGACGAGGTGGAGGAAGTGTGAGCTCAGCACCAAGCTCCGACCGACCCGCCAACTGCGTACGGGTGGCCGCGGTCGGCGACGTACACATCGACGAGAACGTGCTGGGTCGGTTTCGTCCGGCGCTGGAGCGCATCGGCGAGAAGGCCGACGTGCTGCTGCTCGCCGGCGATCTGACCCGGCACGGCACCGGCGACGAGGCGCGGTGCGTGGCCACCGAGTTCGCCGACCTGTCCGTACCCGTGGTCGCCGTGCTCGGCAACCACGACTACCACTCCGACGCCCAGGACGAGATCACGAAGATCCTCGAGGACAGCGGGATCACGGTCCTCGAACGTTCCGGGGTCGTCTTCGACTGCTTCGGGATCAGGCTGGGCATCGCCGGCGCGAAGGGTTTCGGCGGAGGGTTCGCCGGCAGATGCGGCAGCGAGTTCGGCGAGCCGGAGATGAAGGCGTTCATCCGGCACACCCGGACCATCGCCGAGGAGCTGGGCACGGCGCTGCACGACCTGGACTGTGACGTCCGGATCGCGCTCACCCACTACGCGCCCACACCCGAGACCCTGCTCGGCGAACCGCTGGAGATCTACCCGTTCCTCGGGTCGTACCTGCTGGGCGAGGTGGTCGACGAGGTGTGCCCGGCGCTCGCCGTACACGGTCACGCGCACGCCGGCACCGAGCGCGGCGTCACGCCGGGCGGGGTGCACGTGCGTAACGTCGCGCACCCGGTGATCAAGCAGGCGTACAGCGTGTACCAGATCGCAGGGCAGCCGGCCGCGGCGTAGCCGGCGGTCAGGCGTCGTCGGCGAGCAGGCCGCTGCGCAGCGCGGCGAGCGCGTGCGACAGCAGCCGCGACACGTGCATCTGCGAGATGCCGACCTCGGCGGCGATCTGCGACTGCGTCATGTTGCCGAAGAACCGCAGCGCGATGATCCGCTGTTCCCGGTGCGGCAGCCGTGCGATCAGGGGGCGCAGCGCCTCCCGGTCCTCGACCCCCTCCAGCCGGTGATCGACGTCGCCCATCAGATCGACCAGCTCGGTGTCGGACTCGTCGCCCGCCACCGGCGCCTGCAGCGACAGCGCCCGGTAGGCGTGCGCGGCGTCGAGCGCCTCGACCACGTCCTCTTCCCGTACCCGCAGGTGGGCGGCCAGGTCGGCGACGGTCGGCGACCGGCCGAGCCGCTGCGCCAGCGCACCGGTCGCCCGGGCGACTTCCAGCCGCAGCTCCTGCACCCGGCGCGGGACGCGCACGTCCCAGCCCTTGTCGCGGAAATGGCGCTTGAGCTCGCCCACGATCATTGGGATGGCGTAGCTGCTGAACGCTGCTCCGCGGCTCGCGTCGTAACCGTCGACCGACTTGACGAGGGCCAGGTTGGCGACCTGGACCAGGTCGTCGACGGGCTCGCCCCGGTTGCGGAAGCGCCCGGCCAGGTACTCGGCCAACGGCAGGTACAGCTCGATGAGCCGTTCGCGCAGCCGGGCCCGGTCGGGGCAGTCGGCGGGCAGGTCGGCCAGCCGCGTCAACAGCGCCCGGCCCCGGTCGTCAGTGTCCGTACCGGTGCGCGCCCGCTCGACCGGCGCGGCGACCGTCTCCCCGGATGTCGCCGCAGTGGTGCCTGTGTCGTGGCTGATGGTGGCCGTCACGTTCGCCCCCCGTCCAACCAGGCCGAGGCTGCCGCGACGAGTGCCTCCGGTGGGGGACGCTCGACGGTCAATCAGCAGTCATCATTCGGCGCGGTTCAACATTTAGTCCGAGTGGAGCTCATCCGTTCAGACGATGAAACGCCCCGACCGTACCTCTGGTCACGGGTCTGGGAAAGATTGATTGCCGACGTTCACCCGGAATCCCCACTGAGCAGCGCCAGGACCGCCTGCTCGGCCTGCTCGCGGGCGACGAACCCGTCGGCGTCCCCGGGCAGTGCCGTCAGCGCGGGCGCGATGGTCTCGCCGGCGTGGTACAGGTCGATCACCCGCGGATAGACATACGAGGCCTTCGCCACCGCCGGCGTGTTGCCCAGGTGCTCCGACACCTCCCGGACGGCGCGGGTCACCGCCCGTTTCCGGGCCGTCGTCGACTTCGCGCCGAGCGCCTCCGGGCTGGCCAGCGTCACCGCCGCGAGGACCGTCGCGTGCCAGGTCCGGAAGTCCTTGGCGCTGATGTCGCAGTCGGTGGCCTCCTTGAGGTACGCGTTGATGTCGGCGCTGCGCACATCGCGCCACGGTCCGCGCGCCCCGTCCCGGTAGCCGAGCAGCTCGGGGTTGGGGTCCGGCCGCTTGAGCAGAGCCTTCACGACCGGGGCGACCTCGTCGTCTTCGATGCGCACGGCGCGCTCGACGCCGCCCTTGGCCGGGTACCGGAACTCCATCCTGGCGCCCCGCACGCTCACGTGGTCGCGCTGCAGCGTCGCCAGCCCGTACGTCGGCTCGCCCGAGCCCGAGTCCGCGGCGGCGTAGGCCTCCCCGCCGATCCGGAAGACGCCCCGGTCGAGCAGGCGGACCGCGGCCGCCAGGACCCGGTTGCGGGTCAGGCCCCGGCCGGCCAGATCCTCGGCGACCCGCTTGCGCAACTGCGGCAGATGATCGCCGACGATCAGGACGTGCTCGAACTTCTCCGCGTCGCGCTTGGCCCGCCACACGTCGTGGTACCGGTACTGCCGCCGGCCCGCCTGGTCGGTGCCGACCGCCTGGATGTGCCCGCGCGGGTCCGGGCAGATCCACACGTCCCGCCAGGCTGGCGGGATCGCCAGCGACCGGATGCGCCCCAGCTCGTCCGGGTCGGTGATCGGCTCGCCGTCGAGGTCGTGGTAGCTGAACCCCTTGCCGCGCCGGCAACGGGTGTACCCGGCCCGGTTGGGATCAGATCGCCGCAGCCGCATCGCGTACGTCACCCGGGCGCGCGGTCAGCACCGTCGTGAGCTCGTCACCGGCGGCGGCCGCCAGCTGGGCGCAGGCCGCCTCGTAGACCTCGTCCACCCCGATCCGCTCCAGCCCCTGCGGGCCGCGCCACAGCACCGTGTGCCGCCGCCGCGGCGGCGGTCCCCACAGCGCCGGCGACACCGGCCCGAACAGCAGCACCGAGCGGGTGCCGTACGCCGTGGCCAGGTGCGCGACGCCGGTGTCACCGCAGATGAGCAGCCGGGCGTGCGCGATGAGCGCGGCGAGCGCGCCGAGGTCGGTACGCCCGGCGAGCACCGCGGCGGGCGGCAGGCCGGCCGCCGCCGCCAGCTCGTGCGCGTCGGCGGCCTCCCCGGGCGAGCCCGAGATCAGGACGCGGTGCCCGGCGGCCGCCAGCCGGCGCGCCACGGCCGCGAAGCGCGGCACCGGCCAGCGTCGCTCCGGCCCGCTCGCGCCCGGGTGCACGACGACCGCGCCGGCCCACTCGGGCACCGGCGGCGGCGCCTCCAGCCCGAGATCGCACGCGTCGGCCGGGATGCCGTGCGCGTGCAGCAGCCGGCACCAGCGGACCCGCTCGGCCTCGTTGTCGGCCCACTCCGGGCCGTCCGGCCAGCCGGCCTCGGGTCGGGCGTACCCGATGAACCGGACCGGATCGGTGGCCAGCAGCGCCCGGTGGCTCTGCGGCCCCCGGCCGTGCAGGTTGACGGCGATGTCCGGCCGGGGCCCCGACCAGCGGAGCTCGTCGATCGGCTCGCGGACGAACGACCCGGTCGGGAAGATCCGGTCCACCGCGCCTACGCCCGAGACCAACGGTGTGAGGGCGGCCGGCGCGGCGAGGACCAGTTCGTGGCGCGGAAACGCGCGCCGCAGAGCGCGCAGGCTCGGTACGACCGTCGCCAGGTCGCCGATGCCCAGCGCCCGCAGCGCCAGCAGGACGGGCTTCACGGGTATGACGACTCCACCTCGGAGCAGACGATCATTTCGCGTACCGAGCAGCCGGGCGGCTGGGACAGCGCGAACATGACCGCGCGGGCCGTGTTCGCCGGGTCGTTGAGCGGCGCGTCCGGCCCCGGCTTGTACTTGTCGTCGCGGGTGTCGAAGAACGCGGTCTTCATGCCGCCCGGGATGAGCAGCGTGACGTTGACCTCGCCGGACAGCTCCGCGGCGAGCGCCCGGGTGAAGCCGACGACGCCGAACTTCGAGGCGCAGTACGCGGTCGCGTCGCCGACGGCCTTGATGCCGAGCGTCGAGGCGACCGTGACGATCGAGCCGTGGCTGCGCTTGAGCGCCGGCAGAGCGGCCCGGACGACGGCAGCGGTACCGAAGAGGTTGATGGCGACGATGCGCTCCCAGTCCGCGCCGGAGATGCCCGACAGCGGCGCCGGAATGTCCATACCGGCCGCGGTGACGACCCCGGTGATCGTGCCCGCCTGCTCGATGAGCTGCTCGGTCGCGCGCTCGGCGGCGCGGGTGTCGCTCAGGTCGACCGCGACGTAGGGCACGTCCTCCGCCGGGGGCTTGAGGTCCAGCACGTACGGGGTGCCGCCCGCCTCGCGGACCGCGGACACGATCGCCGCGCCGAGGCCGCTGGCGCCACCTGTCACGATCACCGAACCTGTCATGCGCTCCTCCTTCGTGCTCAAATGATCACCGCCGAGGCGGGATCGTTCGTGCGTTCGTGCAGCTCGGGGCAGAGCGAGAGCACTCCCCCGGCGGCGACGTACGCGGTTGCGGCGGTCACCGCGGTGGTGACGGCCTCGATGGTCGACGAGCCTTCCGACAGCGATGCGAGGGCCGCGCTGGCGAACCGGTCGCCGGCGCCGCAGCTGTCACCCTGTGCGCTGAACGGGGTGGGCACCAGCAGCGGTGGGTTCACGCCGTCGGAGAGGACCGCGCCCCGCTCGTCGAGCGTGACCACGACGGCGCCGGCTCCCCAGTACCGGCGCAGCCGCACGGCCATCCCGGCCGCCTGCGCGAGGTCGCTTGTCTTGGCGTCGCCGCGCACCGCATGGCCGTTGCCGTTGGCGTGTCCGGTACCGGAAGCGGCGTGCCCGTTGCCGGGAGCGGCGTGCCCGTTGCCGTTCGCACGGCCGTTGGTGTGCCCGTTGCCGGGAGCGGCGTGCCCGTTGCCGTTCGCACGGGCGTTGGCGTGCCCGTTACCGGAAGCGGGGTGCCCGTTGCCGTTCGCACGGCCGTTGTCGCCGACGTGCGCGTAGCCGCCGTCCGGCTGATACTGGTGCAGAGCCGCGATCAGCGGCCACTCCCCGCTCGGCGCGCCGCCCGGGTTGGCCGACGCGAAGCCGGCGGCCTCCGCGCGGTTCGGCGTCACCAGGCGGGTCGCGGGCACCGGCTGGCCGCCCCGCGGATGCGGATCCCAGACCAGCGGTACACAGTGGGCGCGCTCGGTCAGCGCGGCCCGGATCTGGGGGTGGGCGCACACACCCCGCCCGTAGTCGCTGGCGAGGATCGCGCCGGCGGACCGGATCGCCTCGATCGCCTCGGGCGGCGCGGTACCGATCTCACTCGGTCCGCTGCCCCGGTCGAGCCTCATCAACAGGTGCCCGCCGGCACGTAGCCGGATCTTCTCCGGGGTGGGGCCGAGCAGCGGCAGCTCGACCAGGCGTACGCCGGCGCGGGCGAGCAGCTCACGGATCCGGTCCCCGGCGCGGTCGGCGCTGACGGCGGCGACCAGCACCACCTCACGCGGGGTGCGGCGCGGCTCGGTGTGGCCCGGTGGGCCGCTCGCGGCCGCGGAGGCCGTGAACAGCGCGGCGAGCCCCGCGCCGCCGGGACGGTCGAGCACCTCGGTCTCGTCGAACACCGGCACCGGCGCCTCCGGGCACAGCCGCTCGACCCGCCCGAGCACCTCGCGGTCGAGCAGCACGTCGCCGACGACCACCAGGGGCGCCCGGCTCACCGCCGCGCTCCCCGGCCGATCCGCCGCCCGGCACGGATCTCGGTGGCGGGCAGCGCGGCTTCGATCTGCTCACAGAGCACATGCACGGCGACCAGATGCAGCTCCTGCGCGGTCTGCGAGTCGCAGGGGATCGCGAGTACGTCGTCGCAACACATTCCGAGGGGGTTGGGTAGGGGGCCGGTCATGGCCCAGGAGGTGATGTCGAGTTCCCGCGCGGCGGCCGCGGCCGCCAGCAGGTTCTTGCTGCGGCCGCTCGTCGAGATCAGCACGAGGACGTCGCCCGGCCGGCCGTGCGCCTGCACCTGCCGGGCGAAGACGTGCTCGTAGCCGTAGTCGTTGCCGATCGCGGTCAGGCTCGACGTCTCGGCGGAAAGGGCGATCGCCGAGTACGCCGGCCGGTCGTCACGCAGCTTGCCGACCAGCTCGGCCGACAGGTGCTGCGCCTCCGCGGCGCTGCCGCCGTTGCCGGCCACGAGCAGCCGGCCGCCCGCCACCAGTACCTCGGCCAGGTGCTCGCCCCAGCGCGCGAGCCGGGGCGCCTCGGCCCGGAACAGCTCCACGGCCTCGGCCAGCCGGTCCAGCTTCGCGTCGACCGTCGACCGTCGCCACACCGTGTCGAGCTGGCGGTCGACGGCCGGGTCGACGCCGAGTACGGCCGGTTTACCGTCGTGACCGTCGGCGTCGTCGGCGCTTCCACTACGTGATTCGTTACCGGACAACAAGGTCATGAGGAGACCTCCGTCAGCGCTCCACCGGCGGCGATCGGTTCACCGGTGACCGAGGCGTACACGCGCTCGATGTCGGCGGCGGTGCGTTCCCACGTGTACCGCGAGCGCACCCGGTCGACAGCGGCGCTCGCGTAGCTCATCCGGCGCACCTCGTCGCCGAGCACCGAGCGCAGCGCGGCCGCCAGCCGCCGGATGTCGCGCGGCGGCACCAGCACCCCGGTCACCCCGTCGATGACGCTTTCGGCGAGCCCGCCCACCGCGTACGCGACGACCGGCACGCCGCACGCCATCGCTTCCAGCGGGGTCAGGCCGAACGGCTCGTACCACGGGGCGCAGGCGACCACGTCGGCCGACCGGTACCAGTCCGCCATGTCCTCCTTCGGCACGCAGCCGACGATGCGGACCCGGTCGGCGACGCCGCGCTTCTCCGCCAGCCGCCGCAGCTGGGTCACCATCGGCTCGCGGTCCAGCTCGCCCGGCTGCGGCCCGCCCAACAGCACCAGCTCGGCCTCGGGCACCAGGTACAGCGCCTGGATCAGGTCGGCGAAGCCCTTGCGTTCGACCATCCGCCCGACACTCAGGATCCGCGGCCGCCCACCCGGGGAGCGCTCCGCGCGCGGGCCGGTCGGGCTGAACCGGTCGGTGTTGACGCCGCTGGGCACGATCTGGATCGACGCCCGCGGGATCCCCATCCGGCCCAGCTCCTCGACCTCTTCGGAGCATTGGGCGATGATCCGGTCGGCCAGGTGGCCCAGCTCGCGCTCCAGGCCCAGCCGGGTGTCCGGGCTGGTGTCCTTGGACCCCTGGTAGCGGCGCTTGATCGAGCCCAGCGCGTGGTAGGTGACCACGACCGGGATGCGGCTGGAGGAGGTCGCGGTGAGCGCCGCGAGGCCGCTCATCCAGAAGTGTGCGTGTACGACGTCGGGTGTGAAGTCCGGCGCGGTCCAGCGCGTCGCCATCCAGCGGCCGAACTCGCCCATGAACGGCAGCAGGTCGTCCTTGGGTACGAACGTGGCCGGCCCGGCCGGCACGTGCTCGACCAGGACCCCGTCGACGAACGGGACCACGTCGGGCAGGTCGGGATCGTCACGGCGGGTGTACACACGTACCTCGTGGCCACGGTTGGCGAGGGCGATCGCCAACTCGGCCACGTGCGTGTTCTGCCCTCCCGAGTCGACACCCCCGATCGCCGCCAGCGGACTGGCGTGCTCGGAAACCATCGCAATCCGCAGTCGCGTCACGAAGTTACCTCCTTCAGTAGCGCGTCCCAGTCGGCAAGAAATCGAGCCAGGCCGTACCTCTTCTGAGCGGCACGGCGGGCCACCTCACCGCAGCGGCGGGCAGCGTCGACGTCGGACGCGAGCCACCGGGCTCCCTCCACCAGCTCATCGACATTGGTTGACAGCACCCCCGCCCCCGGGGGCACGGCCATGACCGTTTCGGTCGTGGCCAGTACGACCACCGGCGCGCCGCAACTCATCGCCTCCAGCAGCGACAGCCCGAGCGAGGTCCAGCGGTGCGGGTGCAGGTACACCCGGCGCCGCGCGATCTCGGCGTGCATCGTCGCCTGCGGCGGATCGTCGACGACCGCCATCCGGTCGTCGGGCAGGCCCAGGCGCTCGGGCAGCCCGGTCACCTTCATGCCGTAAACGTCGACCGGCGCCACCTGGGTGAAGTGCGGCAGCAGGTCGGTGCCGGTCACCCGCCACCGCCGGATGGGCTCGTTGATCGCCGTCGCGATCCGCCGCAGCTCACCGGTCCAGATGGCGCCCGGATCCGGGATGCCGTGCTCGATGACCTCGGTACGGGTCGAGCCGTTGTCCCAGATCAGCTTGTTGTAGTGGGTGACGTGGACGAGCGTGACGTCGTCGCGGTCGGCCATCGGGTGGCGGTTGTTCGGCACGTCGCCCTGCTTGGGGGTGTTGTGCTCGACGAAGACGACCGGGACGTCGACGCCCGGCCGGCGACGCAGCCAGCGCTCCGCCAACTGCCACTCCTCCGGACGCTGCATCAGCACCACGTCCACGTCGGCGTGCGCCAGCGCCTCGGGTGACACCTCCCGCACGTTGTCGGGCCACGGGTACGTGCGCGCCCGACCGAGCCCGTACGGTCCCCGGTCCGGCGTCGTGGGCACGAGATAGTCGTGTCCACCCTGGACGAACGCTGTCGTCCAGGCGCCGTGCACGTGCCAGAGCAGGATCCTCAAACTCCACCGCCATTCCGTGCAGCATCACAGCGTGCTGTCAGGGCCTCCACCGCGGCGACCAGGTCTGCGGTCGCCACCTCGGACAGACAGGGGTGGCCGGGTACGGGGCACACCGCCGCGCGGGTGTCACGGCACGGGGCGTGCGCGTTGCCCAGCCGCCGGACCGGCACGCCGTACGGGTGCCAGCGCTCGTACGGCACGGTCGGGGCGAACAGGCTCACCACCGGGGTGCCGACGGCGGCGGCCAGGTGCGCCGGGCCGGTGTTGGCCACGACGACGCAGCGAGCCCGCTCGAGGACTGCCGCGAGCTGTGCCAGCGTGGTCCGGCCGCCGAGGTCCAGCCCCGCGTCCGCGGCGACGTAGCGGGTCAGGTCCCGTTCGCTCGGCGCGCCGGTGACGACGACCCGGTGACCGGCGGCGGCCAGCGCGGCCACGAAGTCGCGGCAGCGCTCCGGCGGGCAGGCGCGCGCGGGCACGCTCGCGCCCGGGTGGACGACGACGTAGTCGTCGGGAAGCTCCTCCTCGACGGTGGGCAGCGGACGCCGGAGACGCAACCGCCCGTCGTCGCCGGGCGGCAGCGCGAAGCCGGCGGCGCCCGCCAGCGACAGCGCCCGCTCGGCCTCCGGCAGGTTGTCGTCGAGGCCGCGGTGGCGTACGTCGAGCAGCGAGCCCGGGTAGTCCTCGGAGATCGCCGCGACGTACGGCACGCCGGCCAGGCGCAGCAGCAGCGCGAGCGGCAACGGGGACTGGTGGAACGAGGTGAAGATGACGGCCTTGTCGAACTGCCGGGCCTCGATGTCCTTGACCAGCGCGTCGATCTCGGAACTGTCGACCGGTGGCGGCTGCGGGTCGATCCACGGCACCCGCCAGTCGATGAGGTCGTCGACGCCGGGTAACAGGCGGGCCGCGTCGAGTCCGCGCGGCCCGCAGAGCAGTGTCGTGTACGACGCGCCGGCCGCCACCGCCCGGATGGCCGGTCCGGTGACCAGTACGTCGCCGACGGAGTCGCAGCGGGCGACGAGCACGCGTGGCCGGTGTGGCGACGCGGCGAGGATCCAGTCGACGGCGCCGGCGAGATCGGTGGCCACGACGGGCGCGGCGGCGATCTCCTCGGCCCGGGTCACGGGCGTCGGCACCAGTACGGTGGCGGCGCCGGCGGCCAGGCCGGCGGTGACGTCGGCGCCGATGTCGCCGATCATCACGCAGCGCTCGATCGGCACGCCGAGCGCGGCGGCGGCGGACCGGATCATGCCGGGGGCCGGCTTGCGGCAGTCGCAGGCCTCATCGGGGCCGTGCGGGCAGTAGTGCCAGGTGTCGAAGGGGCCGAGAAGCTCCTCGATCCGCGCGTTGACCCGCCGTACCTGCTCGTGGGTGAGCAGTCCGCGGGCGATCCCGGACTGGTTGCTGACCACGCCCAGGCGCAGCCCGGCGGCCCGCAGCCGGTCGAGCGCCTCCCGGGCGCCCGGTACCGGCCGTACCTGGTCGGGGTCGCCGTTGTAGGGCACGTCCAGAACCAACGTGCCGTCCCGGTCGAGGAGCGCTGCCGCGAAGCCTTGGCTCTGCAACACCCGACCCCCGCTCCCCGCCTGAAGTGCATACTTACGGCTAGCGCGACCCCCCGGGCCGCGCCTGATCGATGCCGACTACCTGTGCCGATGCACTACCCGCTGGCCGGTGCGGTAAACATCAATTCGGCGCGGGCGGCGGCGCCGGGCGCGTACCGACTGGTCGCGTCACCGGGCAGTGCGCTGTTACGGCGTTCGCGCGCCGATGAGGCACGATTGGTGGCCGCGGGCGGGCCCGCGAGCGGGCGACAGCGCCCGACGGACGGCCCGGTGCAGCCGTGGTGACCAGCGAGCGAACATGGGGGCGGGACCAGATGCGGGAGCGGCCGGACGAGCAGTGGCGCGACGCCGCCGGGCGGCGGGTGCCGGCCGGCGAAGCCCGCGTGCCGGAGCCGACGGAGGCCCCGGAGCCGGCGGGGGCGCTCGAGCCGGCGGAGGCGCTCGCCGCCGTCGTGGCGAAGCTGCGTACGGAGCTTGCGGGTGTCCGGACCGCGATGCGCAACCGGGCGGTGATCGAGCAGGCCAAGGGGGTCCTCGTCGAGCGGCTCGGCGTGACGCCCGACGAGGGCTTCGACCACCTGAAGCGGCTGTCCCAGCGCGCCAACGTCAAACTGGTCGAGGTCGCCGCGACGATCGTCGGCGCCACCTCCCCGGATCCGCGGGCCGCCCCGGTGACCGAGATCACCGACGAGCAGCTGCGCGCCCGCGCCGGCCGGTCCCGCGGCCGCAGCGACCCGGCCGCGGGCCGCCGGCCCAACCGGCCGGCCGCACGGAGCGCCCTGCAGGCCCAGCACCAGCTCATCAGCGCACGGATCGCCGCGTCGACGACGTTCGACGAGGCGGCCGAGGTCGTCGGCGCCGCCGAGGCGGGCTGGCCGCCGCCCGCAGCCGTGGTCATCACACTGCGGGAGCCGACCGGGGCGCACCGGTTCGTCGGCGGGTACGGGCCGGGCCTGCCGCACCGCGGCGGCTGGCAGCCGGTCCCGCCGCCGCTCGACACCGCGATCGCGGAAGCGACCAGGGACGGCGCGCCGTTGCTGGTCACCGACGACGGGAGGACCTCGGCCGCCTTCGCCGCGCCGCTGCTCGACGGTGAGCGGGTGATCGGCGCGCTCTGCCTGTCCTGGCCGGAACCGGTCGACCTGGACGCCGACACCCGCCGCTACCTGTCCGCGCTCGCCACGCCCGTCGCGAGCAAGGCGGTCGAACTCGCCGAGGAGCTGCCGCCGGAGGCGGGTGCCACCGGCGGGCCGGCCGACCCGGCGGCCTGGCTGCCGATCGTCGGGGAGACGGTGCCCGACCCCGTCGCGCTGCTGGCACCGGTACACGAGGACGGGCGGGTGGTCGACTTCCGGGTCGAGTACGCCAACGCGGCGGCGACGCGGCGGATCTCCCCCACCCGGATCGGCAACAATCCCACGCTGCTCACCATCTATCCCCGGCTCGGCAGCGAGCTGCTGCTCCCCCGCTTCGTCGAGCTGCTGCGCACCGGCCGGCCGCAGCGCCTCGGGCCGGTACGGCTGCGGTCGGCCACCGGCGACGGCGCGCCGACGACCCGGTTCCTGAGTGCGCACGCCAGCCTGGTCGGCGACCGGGTGGTCCTCGCCTGGCGGGTACACGACGAGGCCGAGCTGGTCCACGCCCAGCTGCTCGACGCCGAACGGATCGCCCGGATCGGCTCGTTCCGCTGGGAGCTGGACCGGGCCGAGCCGTACTGCTCGCCGCAGCTGTACCGGATGTTCCACGGCGACGAGCGGCCGCGTCCGATCGCGGTGGACGAGCTGTCCGGGTGCGTGTACTCCGACGACCTGCCGGCCGTCGAGGACGCCGTGCGCCGCACGCTGGTCGGCGGCGAGCAGCTGAGCTGGGAGTTCCGGGGGGCCGACCGGTTGGCCGGACGCCGGCTGCGGATCGTCGCCGAGCCGGAGCTCGACGGGACGGGCGCGGTCACGGCGATCCGGGGCACGGTCCAGGACGTCACCGAGGAACGTGCCATCGCCGACCGGCTGCGCCTGGCCGAGGAGGCGCTGACCGCGCAGCGCCTGCGGGTCGACGCGGAGCTGCGCGCGGCGCAGTCGCTGCACCGGGCGCTGATGCCGAGCGAGCCGGAGCTGGGGGCCACGGAGGGGCTGTGGGTCACCGGCCGCACGCGCTCCTCCCGCGGCGGCACCCGCGTCGACGGCAACTGGTACGACGCCTGCGCGCTGCCCGAGGGAGTCAGCCTGCTGGTGGTCGGGGACGTGGCCGGCACCGGGCTCGCGGCCATGACGACGGCGGCCCGGCTGCGGTACGCGATCCGCGCCTACGCCGCGCTGGACATGTCGCCGGGCCAGCTCCTCGCCTCGGTCAACACCCTGCTCTGCGCGCTGGAGCCGGAGCGCACCGCGACCCTGATGGTCGCCCGCTACGAGGCGAAGGAGCGCCGGCTGCGCTGGGCGGCGGCCGGGCAGGCGGCGCCGGTGCGCTACCGCCGGGACGGCGGGGCCGAACTGCTGCCGGGCCAGCTGGGGCTGCCGGTGGGCGTGCTGGCGGAGGCGACGTACTCCGACGCCACCGTCGACGTGGCGCCCGGTGACCGGCTGCTGCTGTACACCGACAGCCTCGTCGGCGCGCGCGGCACCGACCTGGTGAGCGCGCTCGACGTGCTGCTCGGTGCGGGCGCGCACGCCGGCCGCGACGACGTCGAGGCGGTCGTGTCCCATGTGGTCGGTTCGCTGCACGTCGGCGCGGACGCCGACATGGGCGCGATGCTGGTGCGGGTCGCCTGACCTCAGCCCAGCGCCAGGCGTACGGCCTCCTCGGGGCTGTCGGCCCACAGCACGCCGGCGAGCGGTCGGCCGGCGGCGTCGAGGACGCGCCACCCGCCGAGCGCGACCACGGGTACGCCGCCGCGCCGCATTGCCAGCGCCAACTCGCTGAGCGTGCCCCAGGAGCCGCCGACGACGATGACCGCGTCGGCGGACTGGACGAGGACCGCGTTGCGCGCCTCGCCCAGGTTGGTGACGACCGCTGCTGACAGGTACGGGTTCGCGTCGGTCCGGTCCGCCCCCGGCAGTACGCCGACGACCAGCCCGCCCGCGCGGCTGGCGCCGGCGGCGACCGCGGCCATGACGCCGGCCCCGCCGCCGCACAGCACGACCGCGCCCCGGTCGGCCAGCAGGGCGCCGATCCGCTCGGCGGCGGTCGCCTCCGCCGCCGTGCAGTCGGCCGGGCCGCAGACCGCCACCTGTACGCGTGGGCCGTTCTCGGGAGCCGCCACTACCACGATCGACCACCCCGCCCACGGCTGACATGCCGACACGTCGAGAGCGACTCGGTAGCGAAACGGTTGTACCGCACCGCTCGATCTTGCACCGAATGCACCATTCACTATCGTCGGGAACCATGGACAAAGTGGCCGCGGTCACGATGGACCGCATATCGTTATCCCCATATGAAAGCCAGGTCGCGCAGCGCCTGCAGTACGTGGTCGCCCAGGTGATGACCACGCATGCCGGCGCGCCCCAGGACGACGTCGTGCGGGTGCTCACCGAGCGGCTGCGCGGAATGGGCATCAACCCCAACCCGCGGGAGATCAGCCAGATCGCCGAGTCGATCGCCCAGCTGCCGAAATCCCGATGACCTCGCCGTCGGCGTACCCGGTGAGCTCCTCGAGGCTCGACACGTGCGCCGCGACGGCTGACGGCTCCGCGGAAGCGGCCGCGTGAGGCACGCGCTTCCAAGATCCGGGCAAAGAGTCACTCTTTGCTGGCTCAGCACCGCGGATGACGGCAATAAGTCACTTCTTGTGCGGCAAGTCACTTCTTGTGCGGCCGCGTCACCGATGGCGTGAAACCCGCCCTGCACGCCCCCCGCCGACGCGGGCCACGCCCGCGGCGCGCAGGTAGAGCCGCGGGTCCAGTTTTCCACAATCGACATCCTCGGCCCCGACCATCCGGTCGCGGGCCGAACGCGTACGGTCAGCCGGTGTCCGTCCGTGAGCTGGTCGTCCTCGGCACCGGCAGCCAGGTGCCCACCCGCCATCGCAACCACAACGGCTACCTGCTGCGCTGGGACGGCGAAGGGCTGCTGTTCGACCCGGGCGAGGGCACGCAGCGGCAGATGCTCTTCGCCGGCGTCTCCGCGAACGCGGTCACCCGGATCTGCCTGACCCATTTCCACGGCGACCACTGCCTCGGGGTGCCCGGCGTGGTGCAGCGGCTGTCCCTGGACCAGGTGCGGCACCCCGTCCGCGCGCACTACCCGGCCTCCGGGCGGGACTACTTCGCGCGGCTGCGCCACGCGAGCGTCTACCACGAGACCGCCGACCTGCGGGAGGAGCCGGTGTCGGGCGCGGAGTCGCTCGTCGCGACCGGTGACTTCGGCCGGCTGGAGGCCCGCCGCCTCGACCACCTCGTCGAGTCGTACGGGTACCGGCTGGTCGAGCCGGACGGGCGGCGGCTGCTGCCGGAGCGGCTGGCGGCGGCCGGCATCAGCGGCCCCCGGGTCGGCGAGCTCCAGCGGCGCGGCTCCCTCGATGGGATCGAGCTGGCCGACGTCAGCGAGGTGCGGCGGGGACAGCGGTTCGCGTTCGTCATGGACACCCGGCTGTGCGACGCCGTCTACGCCCTCGCCGAGGGGGCCGACCTGCTGGTCATCGAGTCGACCTTCCTGCACGCCGACGCCGCGCTCGCCGCCGAGTACGGGCACCTCACCGCCGCGCAGGCCGGACGCGTGGCGGCCGAGTCGGGGGTACGCCGGCTGGTCCTGACCCACTTCTCGCAGCGCTACACCGAGCCGGAGCGGTTCGCGGCGGAAGCGGCCGAGGCGTTCTCCGGCGAGGTGGTGGTGGCCGCCGACCTGGACCGGATCGCGGTCCCACCGCGCCGGCTCAGCCGAGGCTGAGCGCGGCGCCCACGAGCGTCGTGTACCAGGGCCCGTCGGTGAAGCCCGGCCCGGTCTCCTCGCCGATGTACAGGTCGATGTGCCGCCTGCCGCCGAGGCCGGGGGTGAACTCGTCGGTGATCGTCCAGTGGGCGCCGCGCAGCTTCGCGCACACGTCGGCCGGCGGCGCCGACCCATCGTCGACACGGCCGCAGTCGGCGATCGTGAACCGGGTGCCCGCCTTGAGGACGTCGGGGTCGGCCGCCGCCGACGCGAAGGGGCGCAGCGGCCGGCCGGCGGTGTCGCGCGGCGCGTCGTCGAGCCAGTACCCGGTGTCGTACGACCAGTTGAGGTACCGGCCGGCGGTGGTGCGGCCGGTGCCCTCGTCCCGGACGGCGGTGACGAAGTCGGCCGGGTACGTGCCGAGGTCGGAGCTGCCGTGCCGGCAGTCCAGGCGCGGGCATCCGGTGACCCGGGCGCCCGGCCCGGAGTGGTACTTCTCGACGGCCGTGTAGTAGACCGTCACCGTCCAGCCGGCGCTGCGCCCCTGCGTGGGCGCGGAGGCGGGCGCGGGCGGCCGGTCCGCACACGCCACCAACGCGGTCAGCGCCATCACCAGAAACCACAGCCGCAGCAGCACCTGGAGATCATCACACCGGCGCGCCGCCCGGGTGGCGGGTTCGGCGTCACTCGTTGGCGTGGATGTACCGCTCCGGGTCCTTGTCCCGGACCCGCAGCCCCATACCGCAGGGGTGCTCGCCGTAGAAGCGCAGCCACCGTGCCCCCAGCTCGGCGCGCAGTTCGAGGCTGGCGTGCTTGCGGAAGTCCGGCAGCGCCTCGTCCTCCTCCTCGGCGAGGTGCTCGCTGTTTTCGGTACGGGCCTGCCACACGGCGGCCCACCACTGGTCGGAGCCGACGGAGTGCTTCCTCGACTCGACGATCGCGTCCCGGATCTTGTTGTGGTCGCGGATCGCGTCTTCGGTCTCGTCCTCGGCGTCCGCGGGATCGCCGCGCTTGAGCAGGTGGGGGTAGAGGATCGCCTCCTCCGCCTCGGCGTGGATCTCGAGGTGGGCGGCCAACGGCTCCCACAGCGCCCGCAGCGCGTCGACGTCGTCCCCGGCGTCGTCGAGTCGGGCGAAGCCGCGGCGGAAGGCGTGGTGGTCGTCGAGGATCAGCGCGGTGATGTCGTCCATGACCGGTACCTACCACCGCCGACCCGTTTCTATTCATCGCCCTCTCCGCGCTTCCACGGATCGAAGTCGACCTCGAGCGCCTCCTGGGGTGGCCGCTCCGCCTCGGGGACGTGGCGCAGGTTGAGCCGGATGCGCGTCCAGGTGCTGCTACGGCCGCGCATCGAGTCGACGAGCACATCGGCCGGTTCGAGATAGGCCCAGACCTTCGGGTACCGGGCCTTCCAGCGCTCCAGGCCGGCGAGCGCCTCGTCCTTGCGGGCCGCCCGCGCGATCTCGATCAGCGGCGCGCTCGGCTGGCGGCGGCCGGGTGCCCGGGTGGGCCGGCCGGCCAGGCTGGCCTGGTGCGGCGGCAGCGGCGCGTCGTCGAGCCCCGCCGCCTTGTGCCGCGCCGCGAGGTCGAGCAGCGCGTCGAGGGAGCCGGCCGTGCCGTCGATCCCCTCCCACGGGTCGCCGACGCGGGCGTACCGGTCGGGCACGGTGTCCACGGTGAAAGCGGCTGGGTCGCAGTCGGGGACCTCGTCCCAGCTCAACGGCGTGGAAACCCGCCCGTCGGGGGTGGGCCGCACCGAGTACGCCGAGGTTGTGGTGCGGTCCTTGGCGTTCTGGTTGAAGTCGACGAAGACGCCGTGCCGCTCCTCCTTCCACCACCGGCTGGTCGCCAGGTCGGGTACGCGCTGCTCGATGTCGCGCGCGAGCGCGACGGCGGCCCGGCGGACCTCGGCGAACGTCCACCGCCGCTGGATACGGGCGTACACGTGCATGCCGCGCGAGCCGGACGTCTTCGGCCAGCCGGTCAGGCCCACGTCGGCGAGGGCCGCCCGGGCCACCAGCGCCACCCGCCGCACGTCGTCCCAGCTCACCCCGGGTACGGGATCGAGGTCGACGCGCAGCTCGTCGGGGTGGGAGAGGTCGTCGGCGCGGACCGGGTGCGGGTGGAGATCCACGCAGCCCAGGTTGACCACCCAGGCGAGCTGCCCGGCGTCGCGTACCACGATCTCCTCGGCGGTACGGCCCGACGGGAAGCGCAGCTCGACGGTCTCGATCCAGTCGGGGCGGGTCTGCGGCGCCCGCTTCTGGAAGAACGCCTCACCCTCGACGCCGTTGACGTACCGCTTGAGCGCCATCGGCCGGTCCCCGACGCCGCGTAGCGCGCCATCGGCGACCGCCAGGTAGTACCGGACCAGGTCGAGCTTGGTGCGGCCGGTCTGCGGAAAGAAGACCTTGTCGGGGTTGGTGACGGTCACCTCCCGGCCGGCGACCTCCAGGATCTCCTTACGGGCTGCCATACCCGGACGGTACACGTCACACCCGCGCCTCCAGACCCACGACGAGCAGCGGCGACGGACAGAGGTGCCGCCGCCGCGGCCGCCCGCCCGGCGGGACCCGCTCGGCCGCGGCCAGGTGGACCGGTACGTCGTCGACGCCGGTCGCCGCGAACTCCAGGACGTCGGCGCTGGCCTCGTCGACCCACTGGAGGTCGTCCACGACGACGAGCAGCGGGCGGGCCCGCGCGAGCGCCCGCCACAGGGCGACCAGCGCGCGCCGCACCTCGGCCGGCTCGACGCCGTCCCCGGCGCCCGCCGCCACCGCGGCCAGCAGTCGCCGGCCCGCCGCCGGTACCTGGTCGAACTGCTCGGGCGTCACCCGGCTCAACAAGTCCGCCAGGGCCGCGTACCGGGTACCCGCGCCGCGCTCGGCCGGGGTGCACCGCAGAACGCGCGACCGGGCCGCCGTGGCGGCGAGGGCGGCGAGCGCCGTGGACTTGCGCGCCCCGCTCGGTCCGTACAGCAGCACGCTGCCCCCGGAGCGCAGCCACTCCCCCGCGGTACGCAGCCGCTGCCGGCGGCTGTCGAGCCACTGGTCACGGTCGGTCTCGGAAGAAGCCTGTGGCGTCACAGTCACAGTCTCGTCGCGCTGAGTGCAGATCGGTCGGAGAACCCCCCGAAAGCGGTACCCCAACCAGCCATCTACCGGCAGAATCGCCATAAGTCGCGTCGACGTTCATCTCTTCGTACGCTGATATTGATCTGGGCTAAGGGACCGGCCGAGGACACGCAGCGAGGTGACGATGACGACCGTGGTTGTCGCAGTATCGGCGGTGGATGCGGTGGAATCCCCGGCCGAAGCGGCGACCGCGCTCGCCGACCTGGCCGTCGATCACGAGGTCGCGATGGTGTACGGGTACGACCCGGCGACGCCGTTCCGGCTGCACCGGTTGCTGCACGCCCTGCGTACCCGCCTGCCCCGGTTCCGGTTCGTGGCGGTGTTCGTCGACCCGCACCCGGACACCCGCCCGGTCGACTGCGACCTCCTGGGCGAGCTGGTGAACGACGGCGCGTTCGCGCTGGCCGTCGTACCCGCCCCGGATCCGACGGCGACGGCCGCGGCGGTCGCCGCGTGCCTGGCGGCGAACGCGGTGCTGCGGCTCGAGCACGACCGCGCGCGCGGCGTCCTGCTGCGGACCCTCGGCGAGCCGACCTCCCGACAGACCCTCGGCGAGCCGACCTCCCGATAGAACGAGGCAACCTCCCGATAGAACCCGCGAACACCGACAACGATCGGCGACGATGTGGGGAGTATTTCGTCGACCGTGGTCCGCCGCGTCGTGCGCGCCGGGCCGGGGAGGACAGGTCACCGTGCCCACCGAAGTCACGACGGTCCTGCTGGCCGGGTTCGTCGCGCTCGCCGTCACCACCGGCATCGGCGCGCTGATGTGGGATCAGATCCGCCGGGAACGCCAGCGGGAACTGGTCGCGGTGGGCCTGGCCCGCTCCCTCGAGCTGCACCGGACCCGGCTGGCGTCGTACCCGGCGGCCTTCGAGGCGATGGAGCCGCTGTCGACGCAGAACCGCGCCGTGCAGACCCCGGAGACAGCCGGCGCGGTGGCGCAGCGGCTGAACGTCTGGCTGTACTCGGTCGGCGGAATGTGCGCGGACGCCACCACGCGCGGCGCGCTCCTCGGCCTACGCGACAGCTGCGCCCGCTGGGCGGGCGTCGGGCAGCGGCCGCCCCAGCTGTACGAGTTCCGCAACCTCGCCGTCGCGTTCCTGCGCCACGACCTCGATTTGTCCGAACTGGACGCATCGGAGATCCGCCGCAACGTGACCCTGCTCGGCCGGTTGCGCGACGACCTGGACGCACTGGACAACCGGGCGGGCGACACGGGTTCCCGCCTGGACGCCGGCACCGCCGCCGGGTCGAGCTCGGCGGCCGGATCGGGCCCGGCGGCCGACGATCCACCGGGCCCGGCCTGGCTATCCGCGGGCATCTGAAATCCCGCTTAAATCTTCCTTGTATTTATCTCAGGCGATCGTCTAGATTCATCGCCGTAAATCAGCCACGCACCCCGTCAACCAGCAAAGACGCGCGATCGAACCGAGCCATGAAGATCAACTCGCGCTATTCCGCCTCGCTTGCACGGCCGTGATACTGCTCCTCGACGAAGCGCGGTGGCGCCGCTTCCCGACCATCGGAGCGGGCCCGCGACGTCACCTGGAGCGTCCCGACGAGCGGGGTGATGAGCACGTGAACAAGCGGGCACGCCCGGCCGGTTCGACCCGGGTACGCCCGGCCGACCCGACCCGGGCACGCCACGCCCACGCCGGTCGCACCGGCACGAGGCGGGCGCTCCATGCGCGTACCCGGCGGGCGCTGCACGCGGGCACGAGGCGGGCGCTCCACGCCCCTTCGAAGCTGGCGCGTCGCGCCCGTTCGACGCGGGCCGGTCGCGCCCTGTCGCGGCGGAAGCGGCTGCTCGGGGCGGCGATGGGGCTGGTCCTCGCGGCGGGGTTCGCCGCCGGCATCCGGAGCGCCGCGGCGACGGAAAACATCGATCCCGCGCTGCAGGCCCTCATCTCGCGACTGCCCGACCGCCATGCCGCCGGTGACCGGAGCGGACCGTTCGCCGACGACTTCGTCCGCATCACCGACGTTCCCGCGAACGCCCGCACCGGCCGCGCCGATCGAGGCCCGTCCACCGGCACCTTCGTCTCGGTCTGCGGCAACAACGCGAACGGCCACCGCAACGCGGACGACTTCATCGTCGCTCCCGGCGTGCGCGGTGGCGCGCACCAGGCGCAGGACTACGTCGGCAACGTCTCGACCGATCGCGCGTCGACGGACGACAGCCTCGCCGCCGCCGACACGACCTGCAAAGGCGGGGACAGGTCCGCCTACTTCTGGCCGGTGCTGCGCGCCCTGGGCGGGGCGGGCCAGGACGGCGCCTCCCCCGGCGCCGACCCCGACCGCAACACCGGCAGGATCCTGCGGCCCTCCTCGGTGCGGCTGGAGTTCCGCGGAAACGCCACGAGCACCGTACGGGCGATGCCGAAGTTCCTGCGCGCGCTGACCGGGAACGACCGGGCCACGTGGACGTGCACCGGGTTCGAGGACCGGACCACCGACCGGTACCCCGTCTGCCCCGGCGGCAGCCGGGTCGAGCGCATCCTCGACTTCCCCGGCTGCTGGGACGGCCACCACACCGACAGCCCCGACCACCGCTCGCACCTCGTCTTCCCCGAGGGCGACGGGTCCTGCCGGCAGAACACGGTCGCGGTGCCGCAACTGCGGGCGGTCCTCACGTACGACGTGCCGGCGAACTCGCTGTTCGCCCTGGACACCGCCCCCGACCGCAAGCACGACCCGCGCACCGACCACGCCGACTTCGCAAACGTCATGCCGAACTCCCTGATGAGGCTGGCCGTCGACTGCATCAACAACGGCCGTACCTGCGATGCGGACGGGCCGGTCCGGGTCGACCCCGCCCGCAGCGCACGCGGCGGCTCCGCTGACGCGTCCCGGGACGCACGCCGCAACCGGCCGGACCGGTCGGCGCCGGCCGCGCCCGCGCGTCAGCAGCCGCCCCAGACCCAGCCACCGGCCCAGACTCCACCGCCGGCCCAGACTCCACCGCCGGCCCAGCCTGACCGGGTTACGCCACCGGCGAAGCCGGCCGGTACACCGGGCACCGGGTCGCCCACCCACGCGCCACCGAACGCGGCCGGCGCGGCGCACGCGGCGACGGGACCGGGCAACGGGAACGGGAACGGGAACGGCCAGGGCAACGGGAACGGGAACGGGAACGGGAACGGCCAGGGCAACGGGAACGGCAACGGGAACGGCAACGGCAATGCCAACGCCCAGGGCAACGGCAACGGGAACGCGCAGGGTGGCGCCCCCGCCGCCGGCCTCGGTGATCTCCTCGGCCGCCTGCTGGGCGCGCTGCCGCTGCCGTTCGGGGGCCCCGGAAAGCCCGGCGACGCTCCGCCGGCCGGTGATGCGGCGTCGCCCTCGGACGCGCCGCCGGGACAGGTCGACGCCGCCGGGCGCCAGGTTGTCGAGCCTCCACTGGCCGACGCGCCACAGCGGGCCGGAACCGTCGGCGACGCGCCACCCGCGCCGAACGCCGCGGGCGGCACGCCGCCCGCCGGTACACCGAACCGAACCGCGACCGGCGCCCCGGCAGCGGCCGGCGGACGGCCGGCGGCCGTGGCAGCCGGGGAGCCCGTGGCCGGCCGGACGGCACCGTCGGCGAAGAGCAACCGGACGACGCTGTACGCCATCGGCGGGGTCGCCGTCCTCGCGCTCGTCGTCTGGTTCGGTCTGCTGATGCTGCGGCGCCGACGCCTTGTCGCGCCGGATGCTGGCTGAACGGCCGTGATCGGTGAAGACTCTCGTTAGCGAGGACGGACCCGTCTTCACTGATCCTGGCTGGAGGCCGGCATGTTCGTGGTGTGCGGAGAGGCGCTGATCGACCTCGTACCCGCAGGTCCCACCACCTGGCGCTCGGCGTACGGTGGCGGCCCGGCCAACACGGCCGTCGCGCTGGCCCGCCTCGGCACACCGGTCGCGCTGGCCTGCCGCCTGTCCGGCGACAACTTCGGGCGGCAACTGCGCCAGCACCTCGCCGAGAACGGGGTCGACCTCCGGCTGGCCGTCGCGGCCGGCGAGCCCACCACCCTCGCCGTCGTCGCCCTCGATGAACGCGGGCGCGCCGAGTACCAGTTCTACGTCGACGGCACCGCCGACTGGCAGTGGTCACCGGACGAGCTTCCGGGCGCGCTGCCGCCGGGTACCCGTGGCGTACACGTCGGGTCGCTCGCGAGCATCCTGGAGCCGGGCGCCGGGGTACTGCGCGAATGGGTCACCGCCCACCGCGACGACGCCGTGGTCGTCTACGACGTCAACGTCCGCACCGCGCTGCTCGGCGACCGGGAGGCCTACCTCCGCTCGGTCGGCGGGTGGCTCACCGCCGCCCACGTCGTGAAGGCCAGCGACGACGACCTGGCCTGGCTGTACCCGGACCGGGCCCCGCTCGACGTGGCGCGGGACTGGCTCGACGAGCACGATCTCTCGCTCGTACTGGTCACCGCCGGCCCGGACGGGGCGATCGCCGTACCGCGCGGCCAGGAGCCGCTGCACGTACCGGGGATCGATGTCGACGTGGTCGACACCGTCGGCGCCGGGGACACGTTCACGGCCGCCTTCCTCCACCGTGTCGATCTCCGGTCCGGCGGGTTCGACCGGTCGAGCCTGGCGTCGGCGATGCGGTTCGCGGTCGCGGCGGCGGCGCTGGCCTGTACCCGTGCCGGTGCGCAGCCGCCCACCCTCGACGAGGTGGAGAAGCTCCTCGCCGCCCAGTAGCGATCAGCCCTTGACGGGTACGACCGCGAGCACCGACAGCGCCTCGTTCACCTCGTCGAGGTCGAACCCGTCGCCGGCGGACGGGAGGGCCCGCCGACCGGCCACGCAGCGCGGGTACGCCACGCCCGGCTCGGCGGCCAGCACCGCCTCGACGAGGATCTCGTGCTGCCCGCCGTCGCCGGTGCCGTACGTGTAGCGGATGAGGTCGCGTACGCGCGGCGCCACGTCCGCCAGCCGTGCCGACTGCGCACTCCGGTGTCCCCGCCTGCGGTCGGCGACGCCGTACGTTCCGGCCGGTGTCCCGAACACCCAGGTGCAACCGTGCTCCCAGCCGAACGCCGACCGGATCGCGCCGTGCAGGCGACGCAGGGTCATGTCGGACGGCACCTCCAGCCGGCGCCAGACCGGTGGCCGCACACCCCGCAACGTGATCTTCACACGGTGCACGGTCGGGGCCGAGCCTCCGCGCGAAGGGCCACTCGTCGCGGTGCCGGCCCCGGGCAGCAGCGCCGTCCGCAACCGCAGCAGCTCCAGGTAGTCCCGGACGTCCTCGACCTGGTCGGGGCCGACCGGGCAGGGTGGCGCGGCGAGCGCGCGGTCGAGGATGGTGCGGGCCTCGCCGGGGTCATAGTCACGCACGTGCAGCCCGTACCGCTCGGCCGCGCGCTGGTAGTCCGCGCGCACCAGGTCCGGGTCATCGGTCGGCCAGCAGTCCCTGACCCCGCCGGCACGTTCGTGATCGATCAGTACGGCCAGGGCGTGCCGCTTGCGGCCGTACGCGAAGGTCACCACGAGGGCCTGCTGGGCGCCTTCGGCGTCGGTGTACCCGAAGCAGGGGCCGACCGCGGGCGCGCCGAGCCCTCGCACCCACGGCGGGTCCGGCACGCCGCTGACCGCGAGGTCGTCCGCGGCCTTCGCGGCCGTCGGCCGGCACTGTGGCGGCCCGACCACCGCGAGGACCCGCAGCATGGCCAGCGCCGCCGGTCCGCCGTGCTCGTGCGCCTGCGAGATCAGGCTCGACAGCAGTTCAGGTACGTCGTCACCGGCCGCCTCGCGCACCATCGCGAGGAACTCGAGCCCGGTCAGCTCCGCGCGCCACTGGTCGCAGCCCCGCTTGAGCAGCGGCTTCCACGTCGAGATCAACCCGGCCGTGGACTCTTCCCGCGACACCAGCAGCCCGGCCTCGACCAGGCGCTCCAGCAGCTTCTCCGTGCCGCCGGGCCGGTCGAGCGCCCGCAGCAGCTCGTCCTCCTGTACGCCGGCGGCAGCCAGCATCTCCAGCAGGTTGGCCAGGTCGCCGTCGTCGGGCGGTGGAAGGTCGTTGACCGTCGTGCGGTCGTTGACCGTCGTGCGGTCGCTGGACGTCGTGCGGCCGGCGTCGCCGGTGGGCCTGGTACGCCGGTTTCTGGCCACGAGGGTCATCGTGCCACGCGTCAGCGCGTCCGGCACATCATGATCCTGGAGGGTCCGCGGGGTCATGGGCCCGCAAACTCTCCAGGATCATGGAAGTTACTTGGTCATGAGCTGGGTGGCGACGGACCGGCACACCGCGCCCCCGTGCGCGAAGCCCAGGGATCCGGGGTAGCGCAGCATCACGGCGAGCACCCAGCCGTCACCGATCGCCAGACAGTTGACGTGCCAGAGCCCGTCGTCGTCGCGCAGCAGCCAGCCGTTCTTCATGGCCGTCGAGGCTGCGACGTCGGCGGGTAGCGCCTCGATGATGCCGAAACGGCCGTCCCCGCGTACGTGGCGCATCTCGTCCAGGATCCACCGCGTCCATTTCGGGCCGGCTGCCCGGCCGTCGGCGATGCAGGCGCCCATCCGTACCGCGTCGGGAGCGGTCATCACGGTGTTGCTCCACAGGCCCGGCACCGCGCTGGTGCCGGTCAGCCCGCAGATGCGGATCAGCCGCTGGATCGAGGCGGTGCTGCCGTTGAGGCGGTAGACGCGTTCGGCCGCGTCGTTGTCGCTGTCGCGGATCATGATGCTGAGGTCGCGCATCCGGGCCGCGGTCGGCTTCTCGCCGCGCTGCGCCGCCTGACGCAGGTAGTCGGACGCCAGCCACGCCTTCACCATGGACGCGGTGTCGCTGGTCGCGGTCGGGTTGTCCGAGCCGCTCACCTTCCCCGTCTTCGTGTTGAGCAGGGCCCACGAGTGGAAACCGGGCGTCGAGAAGGCGACCGGGCGCGGTCGCAGCAGCGGCTGCGGTCCGGCGGCCTCGGCGGCGGCGTCGGACGCCAGTCGGGCGGGGGTCGACGAGATCGGGACCAGCCGGTACGGCGAGATCAGCGCGAACAGCAGCAGACCCACGGTCACCGCCGCGCCGACGATGGCCGCCACCGGCATTCGCACCGTCGCCCTCCTCCTTCGTCCGCCGCCATCCGGTGGTACGTAGGAGATCGGCGCACGGTTCGAGACCGTGCGCCGATGACGGGTGTGGGTGCTGAGGTCGGGTCAGATGAGGCCCTGCGCGAGCATCGCCTCGGCGACCCGCCGGAAGCCGTCGATGTTGGCGCCCGCGACATAGTTGCCCGGCATCCCGTACTCCTCGGCCGTGGCGTAGCACCGGGCGTGGATGTCGCTCATGATCTCTTGGAGCTTCTGCTCCGACTGCAGGAACGTCCACGAGTCACGGCTGGCGTTCTGCTGCATCTCCAGCGCGCTGGCGGCCACTCCCCCGGCGTTGGCGGCCTTGCCCGGCGCGAACCGTACGCCGGCCTCACCGAACAGCCGGACCGCCTCCGGCGTGGTGGGCATGTTGGCACCCTCGACCACCAGGACGCAGCCGCCCTTCACGAGCGTGACCGCGTCCTCGGCGCTGATCTCGTTCTGCGTGGCGCAGGGGACGGCCACGTCGCACGGCACCTCCCACACGCTGCCGCCCGCCACGAAGGTGGCGTGTGGCCGCGACTGGACGTAGTCACCGAGCCGGCCCCGCTCCACCTCCTTGATCCGCTTGAGCAGCTCGACGTCGATCCCCTTCTCGTCGAGCAGGTAGCCGGACGAGTCGGAGCAGGCCACCGCCACGCCGCCGAGCTGCTGCACCTTCTCGATCGCGTAGATCGCGACGTTGCCCGAGCCGGAGACGACGATCCGCTTGCCGTCCAGGCTGTCCCCGGCGGCGCGCAGCATCTCCTGGGCGAAGAAGACACAGCCGTACCCGGTGGCTTCGCGGCGCACCTGCGCGCCCCCGTACGCCAGGCCCTTTCCGGTCAGTACGCCGGCGTCGTACCTGTTGGTGATGCGCCGGTACTGTCCGAACAGAAAGCCGATCTCCCGGCCGCCGACGCCGATGTCACCGGCCGGCACGTCGGTGGTCTCCCCGATGTGGCGGTGCAGCTCGGTCATGAACGACTGGCAGAAGCGCATCACCTCCCGATCCGAGCGGCCCTTGGGGTCGAAATCCGACCCGCCCTTGCCGCCGCCGATCGGCATGCCGGTCAACGCGTTCTTGAAGATCTGCTCGAACCCGAGGAACTTGACGATGCCCAGGTAGACCGAGGGGTGGAAGCGCAGGCCACCCTTGTACGGGCCCAGCGCGCTGTTGAACTCCACCCGGAAGCCCCGGTTGATGTGCACCACGCCGCGGTCGTCCTCCCACGGCACGCGAAAGATGATCTGCCGCTCCGGCTCGCAGATCCGCTCGACGATCTTCGCTTCGGCGTACTCGGGGTGTCTGGCCAGCGCCGGCTCGACGCTCTCGAGTACCTCGCGCACCGCCTGATGGAACTCCACCTCGCCGGGGTTGCGCGCTACGACGCGGTCGAAGATCGACTCGAGCTTCTCGCTTATGGCCACACGGTCCTCCGTAAGGGGCACAACAGGTCCGCGATATCCCGCGGCGGCACGATCGACGGCGAGCGGGTGCTGGTTCCATCCCCGACGATACCGGTGGATCATAGTTCACGCCGCGTAACCGTCGCGCACCCGCACATCAGTGACACCGGCACCGGCACCACCTTCCATCCAGCCACCGGCCGTCCGCCGCTCTCGCGAAGTTGGGTACGCACGGTGACCATGGACGGTTCGAACCGACCGACCTGCCCTGGCCGGCACCCGCCGGATCGTCGAGAAGATCTGGGACTACCACCTACCTGTCGCGGCGCGCCGGGAGGGACCCCACTCTGCCGCTCCTAACAGCGTTCATTCACCCGCGTACGTGCCGAAGCTCCAGTAGACGCCCTCGGGGTCGCGGACGGTGAAGCCCCGCGAACCGTAGTCCTCGTCGGCCAGCCCCTTCACGACGGTCGCGCCGGCCGCCACGGCCCGGGCGAACAGGGCGTCGGGTTCGTCGGGTGCGTCGGGTGCGTCGGTGACGACGTACACCGAGCCGACACCGGCGGGCAGGTCGGCGAGCACACTGTCGGGACGCGCGCTGCCGAGCATGACGCCGCCCCCGGCCGGCCAGCGCAGCTCGGCATGCGCGACAACATCGTCGTCGCCGTGGACGGCGGTCTCCTCGAAGCCGAACGCGTCGACGAGAAACCGGATGGCGGCGCGCGCGTCGGCGTACCGCAACGCGGGCCATACATTGGTCTGCTTGTCGGTCATGACGTCAGCCTGCCGGATCCGGACCGCTGGTGTCTTGTACAAATGTGAGCTCGTCGTCGGCGAGCCAGGTCGACGGCGCCACGCCCGCGAACTCCCGCCACTCTCGCACGAGGTGCGGCTGGTCGTAGTACCCGCACAGGGCGGCGACCCGGGCGAGCGTCGGCCGGCCGGGAGCGCGCAGCAGCCGCTTGGCCCGGTCGAAGCGGGCCACCCGCGCCGCCTCCTTCGGGCTCAACCCGAACTCGGCCGTGAACCGGGCGGTGAGATGCCGCCGGCTCCACCCGATCTCGGCGGCGAGGTCACCGACCCGCGTCGTACCGCCGGAGCCGACCGTGCGACGCCAGAGGTGCTCGAGGATCGGCGAGGCCGGCGCGGCCCGGTCGGTGCGCCGCGACAGCACCTCGTCGAGCACCGCGAACCGGCGCGGCCAGTCGACGGTCACCGCCATCCGCTCACGGAGCTCACGTGCGCCCGACCCCAGCAGCTCCTCCAGGCCGACGACGGCTGCCGCCACGCCGGCGGCCGGCAACCCGAGCAGGGCACGCGCTCCGGCGGGCGTGAGATCCAGCTGTACGCCGAACTGGTCGCCGTCGTGGGGCAACAGCACCGGCCTCGTGTGCAGCCCTCCGACGAGGGCGGCATGGCCGACCGGCGGCCGACCGGCGTCCATCGCGACCAGGGTGGGTTCGCCGAGGCTGACGACGACGGTGAGGTGGGGCGACGGCAGCCCCAGGTGCGTGCCCGGCCGGAACCCGGCGTACCGGTAGCCCAGGTACCGGCGCACGAACGGGCGCAACGCCGCGGCTGGCTGCCCGACGGCGGCGTCCACGGTGCCGGCTGCGCCCGTCACGCAAACGATCGTACGGCTACCGGTACACCGGTACCTGGTGCGTGCCCGTGATGTCGCTGTGGTCGAAGTACCGGGTGGAGCCGGTGACCAGCAGCCGGTAGTCGACCTGGCGTACGACGTCGCTCCAGGCCGACCGCACGCGCACCCGCCCGACCAGGCGGGTGCCGGCCGGCACCTTGAGCTGGATCCAGTTGACCAGGTCGGGCGACCGGCTGCTCGCGAGCAGCTGACCGGCGCCGTCGTAGAGCTCCAGCTCGATCCGGTCGTAGCGGGTGGTGTCCTGGAACAGGTCCGCCTCGGGTAGCGCCAGTACGGTCACGTACTGCGTGTCGTGCGAGGTGAAAGCGTAGTCGTCGTGGTCGCCGACCGCCGCGCTGCCGGCCACCATGAACGAGGTGTCGTTGTCGGTGAGCTGCTTGGCGTACCGCTCGGAGTACCGCTCGTACAGCTCGTACACCCGGGTGCCGGCGCCGAACGGCACCGCGTAGGTGCGTCGGGGTTCGGCGCTGCCGGCCGCCCGGTACACCCCGTCGGCGTCGGCCCGGTAGCCGTGCGCGCCCACCGGCCCCAGCGGGCCGAGCGGCCCCAACGGGCCCAGGGGCCCGAGCGGGCCGAGTACCGTCCAGACCCCACCCGCCTGCAGGTGCGTGGCGAAGTCCCCCATGGTCGGCAGCCGGGTCCGGTACGACTCGCCGAGCGGGCCGTCCGGGCCCAGCGGTCCCAGCCCGCTCATCGGGCCGCCGATCGAGGCGAGCCACGAGGCGTACCGGTCCCACGCCGCGTACCCGCTGATGTACTGCGACGGGTTCCACCACTCGTCGCCCACGGGCCCGAAGCGGCCCAGCGGCCCCCGTTCGCCGATCGGGCCGCCGTGGCCCAGCGGCCCGGTCGGCCCGAGGTAGTCCACCGGCCGGCGGCCGGCGATGGGCTCGTCGACCGGTGGGGCGACCGTACGCAGGTGTCCGGATTCGTCGGCGCGCAGCGCCTCGACGGAGTCCGCGCTGACGTACGTCCCGGTGGGCTCGGCAGCCGCCGGCCGGGTGGCGACGCCGGTGACGAGCGTGGCCGTGACGGCGACGGCCACAGCCATGGCAACCTGCCGACACCTGCGCTGGACGTGCACCGCGAACCCCCGTCGCCGCCGCGAGTAAGTACAGCGACAAGTTTAAATATGTCCTCGGCCGGGCTGAGGACCGCCCCGACCTCCACACGGTGGCCTGCCCGGGTGTCCTCGGCGTCGGCCGTCGCCTTGTTCAGGTCGGCCCTGGCGAGGAACCCGGCGTGACCGTAGCGGGTACCGCCGGCTGGGTCGAGTCTTCATGTACGCGCGTCTTCTCTTCGTCGATGCCGCCGACCGTCAGGGCTGTCCGGATAGCCTGTCGGCATCACCAGTGGCATGGGGAAGGACTGCGGTGAGCGACGAGCTCGAACGGGAGTGGTCCATAGGCGCAAACACCGCCGGCGGCGTTGTGGGCGCTCTGGTCGGCGCCGCATCGGCCCCGGTGCTGGGGCCGTTCGGCGTCGCGGCGGGAGCGCTGGCTGGCGCCCTGGCCGAGGACTACGTCACGCGCTACGCCGAGGATCGAGTGCGTCGTGTCCGGTCGATGGCTGCGGCAGCCGCAGAGGAAAAGGGGCTGACCGTCGACGACCTGGTAGCGGCGTCACTGGAGGATGAGCACAAGCGTGAACTTTTGGCGCGGGCCATCCAGGAGTCTGCTCGGGCGACTGAAGAGCATCAGATCATCGGCCTCGCTCGTGCGTTCGCGACCGGGGCGATTTCCGAGGACCGGGCCATCGTCGACGAATCAATGGTGGCATTGGAGACCATCGGTCAGCTTCGCGGGCCACACTGGCGCTTGGTCAGCATACTGATCCGTCCGTCCCCCTCAGGGGAGTCCGATCACATGAACTTCCGGAGCGGGAAGCCGTACGCACTCCCTTGGCTGCGCCGGGACATCATCGAGGAGGACCCCGGCCTGGCTCCCGTCATCGATTCGCTGATCGCCAAACTGCTTGGCTTGGGCATGATCGAGGATCGTGCCCACAACGTGAGTGACGGCCGACCTCGGTGGGCATTGACGGGGTTCGGTCACGCCTGCGCCGACTACATGCGCATCCTTGGCCACAATCAGGCAGCTTCGTGACGCTCGGCCCCGCCGACGTGGCCGCGTACTTGCCGTGGCCGGCCGGACATGGACGATTCCTTCGCAAGCGTTCCGGGTCAGGTCCGCGGGATCACGCGCGTGTGGCGCGTACGACGGGATGAGCGGGCTGCTGCGCGGTCACCGGCTGGCGGTCGGGACCGGTGTGACGGCGGGGGCGGTCATCCGTAGCGCGATGACGGCGTTCTGCGCGGCGAAGCTGACCGCCAAGGTGCACAGCAGGGCACCGAGGCTGGCGGCCTCCGGGTGGCCGGCCGCCCGGTCGACCAGGTAGAGCAGGCCACGGGCGACGAACAACGCGCCCCACAGCGCCAGCGTGAGCGTCGAGCCGCGCCGCCACCAGATGCCCTGCGGGTCCTGCCAGACCGCGATGGTGCGGCCGCGCCACATCCCGAGCGCGGCGGAGACGACCGCGCTCAATGCCAGCAGCGCGATGTCGGCAGCGTGGTGCCATACCGGCGCGGTCATGGTCCGGACCCCGAAGTAGGCGAGGACGAACGGCGCAAGCACGAGCAGCCGCGCCTTGACCCGCTGGAGCCGGATCTGCCTGGCCAGGATCCAGACGACGGCGGCGACGATCAGGACGAGGTCGGCGGCGGAGTTCACGGGCATCGGGGTCTCCTTGAAGGCTTGGGGGACGCTGAGAAACGGTAGGTGTGCCGGCCGGCTCAGACATCGGAGCGCAAGTGGAGATTGAATAGCGCGGGTCTCCACCCTGGGGTGGAGACGAACACCGGCGCACGTCAACCAGGCACCGATGGGCCCGTGGCGTCTCCGTCGCCGGCCCAGCGAATGCGACCGCCACCGGGAACCGCTCGGTTGCCCGGTACGAAGTGGCGCCCCCAGAACTGGACGAGCGCCCCGGACCGGGTGGCCTGGGGCGCTCGCCGTTGTTCGGTTCTGACCTCCGTCCTTCGAGGAGGCCGGGTGGTCATCGGCTGGATGTCACGGCACCGGCTTGCGGGCCAGCACGACGCGGACGGGAGGCCACATCATCGGGGTCGGGCGGCTGCGGGTCACGTCGACCAGGCCGGCTGCCCGCGCGTCGCGGGCGTACTGGTCGGTCTTGGCGAAGTCGATGATGGCGAGGCGTCCGCCGGGCCGGAGCACGCGGGCGGCGTGGGTGATCGTCGCGCGGCGCTTGTCCCGGTCGTGGATGTTGTGGATCGACAGGCACGCGAGTACCACATCGGCCGAGGCGTCGGGCAGGGGCAGCGCGCTGATGTCCCCGGTGACGACGCGGACCCGGTCGGCGACGCCGAGCGCCTCCGCGTTCGCCATGAACCGCTCCGGCCGGGAGCCCGCCTGGTCGACCGAGCGCCACAGGTCGACACCGGTCCCCGTACCGCGTGGCGTGCGCAGGGCCGCGCCGAGGAGCATCAGCCCGCGGCCCGTACCCAGGTCGACGACGTCCTCGTCGCCGCGCAACGCCAGGCGGTCGAGGACCCGGTCCCGCAGTACGATCTTGCCGCGCAGCGAGCTGTGCAGCATCGCGATCGCGGTCAGCCAGCCGAAGACGAAGAACGCGATGCCCGGACCCAGCAGGTGCGCTCGCGTGAAGGCCGTCAGCAGCAGGAAGACCGTGCCGAGCAGGCCCGCCGCCACGAAGCCGGCGACGACCGGCGGGGCGTCGATACCGTACGCGACCCTGCCGGCCGAACGCGCGCCGTCGGCGCCCGAGGGCACGCGGGCTGGATGGGACATGGTTCCTCACATCTGCCCCGCTGGAGCGGGACGGTCTCGACGGGCATCGGCGTCGCCGATGGCTGGCTGGGCGGCGAACCTCCGGCCGGCAGCCCCGCTCGGCTGGTCGGCGCCGGCCCGCCCGGCCAGCCGCCGGCCACGAAATTTACATGATCAACCAGGCGGGACAGGCGATCTCGTCCCACCCGGTCGCGCGATCCCGGCCGGCTGCGGGGTCGGATTTCGGTGTCCGGGACATCGGTCAGGCGGTGACGCGTCCGGTGCGGTAGGCGTAGCCGACCAGTGCGGCGCGGTCCCGACACCCGGTCTTGGCCAGCAGGTGATTGATGTGGGTCTTCACCGTCGCCTCCGAGACGAACAGCCGGGTGGCGATCTCGGCGTTGGAGTGACCCTCGGCGACCTCGATGAGCACCTCCACCTCGCGGCTGGTCAGCCCGTCGTCGACGGTGGTGGGAGCGTTCGGCTCGGTCACCCCCAGCTTCGCCCCGGCGGCCAGCGCCTCCAGCAGCCGCCGCTGCACGGACGGGTCGAGCTGGGCCTGGCCGGCGGCCACGGTCGTGATCGCCTGCTGGATCTCGTCGGCGCCGGCGTCTTTGGTCAGGAAGCCCCGGGCGCCCGCTTGCAGCGCGCGGAACACCCAGTCATCGTCGGCGTAGGTGGTCAGCACCACCACCCGGGCCCGCGAGCCACGCTCTACGAGCTGCCGGGTCGCCTCGACGCCGTCGACGGCGGGCATGTTCAGGTCCATCAGCACGATGTCCGGGTCGCCGGTGAGCGTCTGGCGGACCGCGTCCGCACCGTCGACCGCGGTACCGACCACCTCTATGCCGTCGAGCAGGCCGAGCAGCGTGGCCAGCCCGTCGCGCACGATCTTCTGGTCGTCGGCGATGAGCACCCGGATCGGGGGCGCGGCCGGCGGCTGGGACGTCATGAGCGTGCCTCCTGTGATTGCGGGGGAACCGGTCCCGCCGTGGCCGGGATCGGCATGGTGAGAGTGACCCGCCAGCCCTCGGCGGTCGGGCCGGCGTCGAGCCGGCCGCCGGCGAGCGCCGCGCGCTCGGCCAGCCCGGCCAGCCCGTAGCCGCCCGACGGCAGACCGGCGGTGACCCGGTCGCCGCCGGCGTCGGTGACCTGTGCGGTGAGGGCGGTGTCGGTCCAGGTGAGCGCGACGGTCACGGTGGCGCCGCGCCCGGCGTGCTTGGCCGCGTTGGTGAGGGCCTCCTGCACGGCCCGGTACACCGCGAGACCGGATTCGCTGGGCAGCGGCCGCGGCCTGCCGGTGACGGCCAGCATCACCGGCAGGCCGGACAGTCGGGTCTGCTCGATCAGGGCGGGCAGTTGCTCGGGGCCGGGCAGTGCCTCCCCGCGCAGGGTGGCCACCGCACGCTTGGCGTTGACCATGCCGTCGCGGGCCAGCCGCTGGGCGTTGATCACCTGCTCGGCCAGTCGCGGATCGGCGCCGGTGCGCTCGGCCAGCAGCCGCGCGCCCTCCAGCTGTACCGCCAGCCCGGACAGGGTGTGGGCCAACACGTCGTGCAGCTCGCGGGCCAGCCGGCCGCGCTCGGCCAGGACAGCGGCCTCCTCGCGCGCGGCCCGGGTGGCGGCCTCCTGCTCCAGCAGAGCCTGGGAATGGGTGTGCGCGTCACGGGACACCGCGGCGAAGGCCGCGGCCAGGTACAGGAAACCGGCTGCCGCGGCGAGATCGAGAACGGCGCCCAGCGGATGGGCACTGGCGCGGGCCTCGGCCCACCCCGCACCCAACATGATCACCGCGACGCCGGCCAGGCCCGGCCGCCGGGGTACACCGAAGCCCAGGCCGGCCATTGCCATGCAGGTCAGCACGATGCCCGGGCCCGATGGGTGCAGCGCGTCGACCGCGGCCCCGGCCAGCCCGGTGCCGACCAGCGCAGCGGTCAGCACAGGCACCGCGGTGACCCGGGGCAGCAGCGCCAGACACCACAGCGCCAGGCCGGCGACGGTGACGGCGACGGTGGCGACGCCCGCCACCGGCCCGGCGGGCAGCCCGGCGGCCACCGTGGCGACCGCCACGGCACCCACGGTGGCCCACCCGGCCAGGCGTACCAGGCCGTGCAGATCGGACGCGGCCACGGACGGCCCACCGTCACGAGCGCTGGTCGGCCGGCGCAGCCGGAGCCGGGCGCTCATCGGGTGGCCGTCATCGCCAGCGCCGGGGCGGCCGGCGGCCGGGAGTACGTCTGGCACCCGGCGGCGGTACCCGGTACGGCCAAGCGCGAATCGGTGGTCATGGGACCCTCCTCGGCGAGTGTCGCCGGACGTTCGAACAGCAAGGGGAAAACGGTAGCCAGCAGGCTTGGTAACGCCGACGGCGGTCGGCCGGCGCGGGCATTCGGATGCTCTCCTTCACGAGGACGGGCACGGCTCCACTGCGAGGCACCACTCCTGGTCACCAGACCGTAGGCAGCGTGCCGGGGCAGCCACATCGGCGCCGGGGTGGATCACGGTTGGCGGTGTCCACCCACGGGTGGAGACCACACCGACGGCGAGATCCACTCACACGCCGATGGCCAGCGTCCGCATCGCTCCTAGCGTCGATACCGACCCGATCGAACCCCTGCGGAGGTATCCGATGAGCACCACTCAGTACCTGCTCAACGCCGGCCTGCTGGCCTTCGTCCTGTGGTCCAACCTGGGCACCAGGACGATCACCCGCTCCCGGTTCGCCCTGCCGCTGCTGCTGGTCGCGATCGCCGGCGTCGTCTTCCTGCGCGATGTACCCACCGCCGGCAACGACGTCGGCCTCGAGGTGGCCGGCGCGGCCGCCGGCATCGTGCTGGGGCTGATCGCCGCGGCACTGGTCCGAGTCGACAGGGACGCCACGGGTCGTCTGGTCATGCGCGCCGGCGCCGCGTACGCCGCCCTGTGGGTCGCCGTCATCGGTGGCCGGATGCTTTTCGCCTACGGCGCCGAGCACTGGTTTCCCGCTGCTATCGGACGCTTCTCGATCGCCCACCAGATCACCGGCGCCGACGCCTGGACCGCCGCGTTCGTGCTGATGGCGCTGTGCATGGTGCTAGCCCGGGTCGCCGCCTCCGGTGTGCTGACCGCGCGGGCCGCCCGCCGTCCCGTCCCCGCCATGGCCTGACGAAACCCCTACCGATCACACCCCGGCGTCGTCCCTGCCGTCGTCCCTGACCAAGGAGTGTCCCGTGACCCTGCTCTCCGCCGCCTCCCCGCGCCGCGTCGCCCTCGCCTTCGGCGCCGCCGATATCGCGCTCACCGTCGCCGGGGCGTTCGGCGTGGCCGCACTGTTCCCGGCCGCGTCGGCGTGGACCGCGCGCCTGGTCGTCGTGCTGGCGCTGGCCGCCGCGGTGACCGCGCTGCTGGCCGCCACCCGCGGGTGGCGGATGGCCGGATTCACCACGGCAGTGCGTGCGCCCGGGCTGCTGTGGCTACCCGCGGCGGTCGCGCTGGTGCCGCTGGTCGGCGGGGTGCAGCTACCCGGCGCCGGGCTGCTGGCCGTGCTCGTGGCCGGGTACGCCGCCACCGGGTTCGTCGAGGAAGCCCTGTTCCGCGGAGTCATCCTCGGCGTGCTGCGCCCGACCGGGGTGCGGCCGGCGGTGCTGGTCTCCTCGGCGCTGTTCGCCGCGGCGCACCTGCCGAACATGCTCTTCGGACAGGCCCCGGCGATCACCCTCGCCCAAGCCGTGGGCACCTTCTGCTTCGGCGTCGGCTACGCCGCGCTGCGGCTGCGCACCGGCAGCGTGTGGCCGCTGATGACCCTGCATTTCCTCACCGATCTGCTGCTGCGCGTGGACGCGCTTCCGGCCTGGGCGCACTGGACGGCGATGGTCGGCGGCGACACCCTGCTGCTGGTCTATGGGCTGGTGCTGCTGCGCGGCAGGGAGCGCACGGCCTCCCGCGTCGATGTCGGACACCCGGCCGCGTTCTCCGCGCAGCCCGCCGACGCCTGACCAGCCGCCTCGGCCTGCCACGGCGACCGACTCCCCCACGAGCCGCCCGGCCGCCGTCCTGCCCCTGCCCCGTGCCCGTCTGCCGCTGAAGCCCACCCACGTCACCCGTTCCAGAAGAAAGGCCTGTCCGTGACCGCGCCCGTGCACCCGCCGACCCGGCATCCGCGCCGCTGGTGGACCCTCGCCGTCCTGTGCCTGTCGCTGTTCATCGCGACGCTGGACAACACCGTCCTCAACGTCGCCATCCCGCACCTGGTGCACGACCTGGACCTGACAGCTGCGCAGACCCAGTGGGTCGTGGACGCCTACTCGCTGGTCTTCGCCGGCCTGTTGCTGACTGCCGGGTCGCTGTCGGACCGGCTCGGTCGCCGCAAGGGCCTGCTGCTCGGCCTCGTGCTCTTCGGCGGCGCGTCGGTCGCCGCCGCGTTCACCGGCGCCGCGACCACCCTGATCGTCTGCCGTGGCCTCATGGGCATCGGAGGGGCGTTCCTGATGCCGGGAACGTTGAGCATCCTGGTGCACGTCTTCGACGACACCGAGCGGCCGAAGGCGATCGGCATCTGGGGCGGCACCTCCGCCCTCGGCGTGGCCGCCGGTCCCATCCTCGGCGGGCTGCTGGTCACCCACTTCTGGTGGGGCTCGGTGTTCCTCGTCAACGCCCCCGTCGTCGCCCTCGCACTGATCGGGGCGCTGCTGCTGGTGCCCGAGTCCCGCAACCCGAACGCGAGCCGGCCCGACGTCGTCGGCGCCGCGCTGGCGACCACGGGCATCGTCGCCGCGGTGTGGACGGTCATCGGTGCACCCGAGCACGGCTGGACCTCCACCCGGGTGCTGACCGCGACCGGGATCGCCGTCGCCGCGCTGGCCGCGTTCATCGGCTGGGAGCGACACACGGCCACCCCGATGCTGAACCTGGCGCTGCTGCGAAACCGCCGCTTCGCCGGTGCCGGCGGGGTCGGCGTGCTACTGCTGTTCGCCCTCGCCGGCACCAGCTTCGGCCTCACCCAGTACCTGCAGCTGGTGCTCGGGTTCAGCCCGCTGGCGGCGGGGCTGGGCACCCTTCCCGTCGCCGTCGCGATCGGGCTCACCGCGCCGATCGCCCCCCAGCTGGCCCGCAGAATCGGTGGCGGCGCCGTCGTCGCGGCCGGACTTCTGCTGATGGCCGCCGGGCTCACCACACTGGCGGCGCTGACCTCCACCGACTCCTACGCCCCGGTACTCATCGGCGGACTGATGGTCGGAGCGGGCATGGGCACCGCGATGGCCCCGGCCAGCGCCGCACTGATGGGATCGCTGCCGCGCGAACACGCCGGCGTCGGCTCGGCGCTCAACGACACCCTGCAGGAGCTCGGTGCCGCGCTCGGCGTCGCCGTCCTCGGCACCGTGCTCTCCGCCGTCTACCGCTCCCACCTGCCGGCAATGGCGCCGGTGGCAGCCCGGGAATCGCTGGCCGGCGCCCTGAGCGTGGGCGACCCGGCCGTCACCGGACCCGCCCGGGCCGCGTTCGACGTCGCGCTGACCCGCGGATTGCTCGTTGCTGCGGTCTGCGCGCTGGCCGGCGCCATCGTCGGCTGGCGGGCGTTGCGCACCCGTACCGCCGCATCGGCCACAGGCGCCCCGCTCACCGGAGCCCCATCCACCGCCGTTGGCGCTGCCGCCGGGGTGGCGGAGCTGACACAGACCGCCGCCGGCTGACCGTACGATGTCGACGACCCGCCCGCCGGAACCACCCGCATTCCAGCAGCTCACGGGCCTGTCGTGACGGTTCCGCCGATACCTGGGCGGGTGGCCCGACGCCACCGTGCGACATGATTCGCGTGCCAGCGGTACCTCTGCGGGCTGGACAGCCTGCGAAGCCGCTGACGTTCGTCCGCCGCCGCACGGCGGCGCTGACGAGGCCACCCCCGCATCAGTATCCGGGTTTGACGAGTCCACACTCGTAGGCGAAGACGACGGCTTGGATTCGGTCGCGCAGGCCCAGTTTGGCGAGGACGCGGGTGACGTGGGTCTTGACCGTCGCCTCGCTCAGGTAAAGCTCCGCACCGATCTCGGCATTGGAGCGACCGCGGGCGATGAGCCCCAGCACCTCGAGTTCGCGTGGGGTCAGCGCCTCGAGTCCGGCGGGGCGGCCGGTGCCCGGCCGCGGGCGCCGAACGTACTCCTCGATCATTCGCCGGGTGATCTCCGGTGCCAGCAGCGCCTCGCCCGCGGCGACCGTACGGGTGGCCCCGGCCAGCTCGCGTGGCGGTGCGCTCTTGAGCAGGAAGCCGCTCGCCCCGGCGCGCAGCGCCTGATAGACGTACTCGTCCTCATCGAATGTGGTGAGGATGAGTACCCGCGCCGGGCAGCGGCCGCCCTCCAGTAGGCGACGCGTCGCCTCGATCCCGTCCATGCGCGGCATGCGGATGTCCATCAGGATGACGTCGGGCAGCAGCGTGAGCGCCTTGTCGATGGCCTCCATGCCGTCGGCCGCCTCGCCGACCACCTCGATGTCGTCCTGACCATCCAGAATGGAGTGGAAACCGCCGCGCACGAGGGCCTGGTCGTCGACGAGTAGGACGCGGATCATCGCTGGGCCGCCTGCAGCGGCAACCGCGCCGTCACGGTGAAGCCCGCCCCAGGCGCGGCTGCCGTCTCGAGCGTGCCGCCGTAGAGCCCGACCCGTTCGTGCATCCCGATGAGGCCGTGCCCGACCCGGTTCGCGCCGGCGCCGCCCGAACCGCCGGTCGGCCCGGTGTCCCGGACGCTCACCCGTACGGACTGATCGTCGTAGTGCAACACGACGTGCGCGGTGGTCGGCGCCGCGTGCTTGAGCGCGTTGGTGAGCGCCTCCTGCACGATCCGGTAGACGGTCAGATCCACGCCGGGTGGCAGCGGCCGGGCCGAGCCCTCCACGGTGAGTTCGACCGGCAGACCGATCTCGGCCATGTGGTCGACGAGGTCGGCCAGGTCCGCCGTCCCCGGCTGCGGCTTGAGCGCGAGCCGGGCCCGTTCTCCGCGCAGCAGGCCGAGCATCCGCCGGAGTTCGCCGACCGCCTGCCGTCCGGTGTCCTGGATCGACTGCAGTGGCGCTCGAGCCTGCTGCGGGTCGCGGTCGAGCAGGTCCTCGGCGGCACCCGCCTGGACCACCATGACGCTGACGCAGTGGGCCACGATGTCGTGCAACTCGCGCGCGATGCGAGCGCGTTCCTCGGCAAGCGCGGCACCGATCGCCTCCTCGCGCTCGGCTTCCAATTGCTGCGCGCGGGCGCGGTCGTCGGACTGGCTGCGGGCGCGAGCACGCAGCACCCGGCCGGCGACGAGGCACACCGCCACCGGCACCCCTACGAACGGGAGGTTGCCGACGGTGCCGGACTCCGGGTTGCGCAGGAACACGACGACCACGGCGGTCACGATCGCGGCCACGCCGATAACGGCCCGCGCCCGTTCACTGTGCCGGGCCACCGAGTACGTGGCGACCAGGATCGGCAGCATGTCGCCCCACAGCGTCACCGTCAGCGGCGTGACCAGCATCGGCCCGGCGATCGCGACCGCGACGATCACGGCAGTGGCCAGCGGCGTCACCCGGCGCAGCGCCAGCACCGCCGTCGCCACCAGGGTGGAGGCGGCCACGGCCGGCATCGGCCCGTAGGGTGTCGAGTTGTCGAGCTGGAACACGAGATTGATCTGGGCGAAGACGGCTATCGCGATCGCGAACAGCGCGTCGGGCAGCACGCCCGCCGGCCGGCGCCGCAGCCATGCGCGCGTCTCCGACTCCACCCGCGCCCCGGAATGGCTCCCCGCCTGGGCCTGCACCGGCGCCGTCAACTGCATCACATCGGCAAGTTACCGGCAGTCGGGCCTGCGCGGCGTCATCCGCAGGTCGCATTTCCAGTCGCTCGGCCGCGACCGGGGTATGACCCGGTGCCGACCGCGGCACGACGACGCCACGGGTCCGCAGGGCCGACGCTGAGGACGCGCCGCCGACGGGCGGCAATCACACGCAGCGCAGAGCGCTGCATCTCGTGGAGGAAGCCATGACCATGAACGTGAGGCGCCTTGGCGGATGGGCGCTCATCGTCGGCACGATCGTCGCGGCGGTGGGCTACCTCGCCGCCAACCTGCTCGCGCCGGGCAGCGGCGAAGAGGTGTTTCGCTACCAGTACTGGCCGCTGTTCGAGTTGATCGCGCTGATCGGGGACGTCATCATCGCGCTGGGGCTGCCGGTGATCCTGACCTTCGCGGGACGCGCGCCGAAGCTGCACATCATCGGCTACACCGGCATCTTCGCCGCGCTGGTGATGCTCAACGTCGGCGAGGGCACGACCGAGGCGTTCGTCAAGCCGTACCTGGTCGATCACGGCGGTATCCCCGCAGAGGAACCGGCCGGCTTCGCAGCCTTCGGGGGCGTCGCGCTACTGGCCCTGGTCGTCGGCTCGATCTGCCTCGGCATCGCCATCCTCAGGGCCCGGACGCTGCCATGGTGGATCGGGGCCGCGATGATCGTCTCGTGCATCGGCGGCGCCCTCGGGCTGCCCGGGGCCTGGTTCCTGCTGCCGGACTGCATCTTCTTCGCAACGCTGTTCGCCATCGGCACCTTCGCCGTGCGGGGGCGTACGGAGCGTGCTTCCGCGACGATCGAGCAGGCAGTGGTCAGCCCAGCGGGGTGATCCTTACCGCCCCGGCGGTCGCGCCTGTTCGCCCCGACATCGACGGGCCTGCCCTCCTCGCTGGCGTTGCGATGCCCGGCCGACGCCGGACGTCTCGAACCAGCGAGGAGGGCCGCCACGGTGATGGCTGGCGCAACGCAAGGTCCTTTCGCCACGGCTTCGCCTGCCAGCCCTCAGCACGCTACGGAAGGCCGAACAACCTTCGATCAACCATGGCGTGCAAAGCAGACGAAATCTCGATGGTGGGCAATCCGGTCGAGGACCGCGGTGTGGTCACCCAATGACGGCAACGGTGAAGGCGAGTGCGGTTGTGGCCCAGGCGAGCAGGCCGTGGCCGCTTTCGGCGAGTCGCGGATAGGTCCAGGCCGGCGGCCCGCCAGCCTCGGGCGTGGGCCGGCCACGGCGGTGGGCACGGTGCCACGGCACGGCCAGGACCGTGCCGATCAGAGTGGTGAACAGCAGCTGCACGGCCGCGGCCCAGGCGAGTATTCGGACGCCGGTCGCCAGATGCAGTGCCCAGGGGATGCCGCTGGCCGTGCCCAGGGTGAAGTTGGCGATCAACGTCACCAGGTAACCGCTGGCCACACCCTCGTCGTGCAGCCCGTCACGGCGGACGAACATCGCGAGCATCCGCGCCCCGGTGACCTCGGTGGCCAGCCACAGCGCCAGCACCGCCCACGGCATCACGTCACACCTCCCTACCGGCACCGTCACCAGAGCGGTTGCGCCCGGCAGCCTCGCGCGACTCGTAGCCTTCCGCCTGGGTGTCCTCGTCGGCCACCCGCACTCCATAGCGGTAGGAAATCCTGGCACCCAACCCGACTCAGGCGATCTGCCGTAGGTCGTTGCCGTAGTCGAAGATGATCCGCATCCGGGCACCCAGCGCTCGTGCGTACCGGCTCAAGGTAGCCACCTCGTTGACGTCGAGGTCACCGTTCTCGATCTGACTGATCCGGCCGGGTGAGACGCCCATGATCTCGGCGACCTGACGTTGGGTCAGCCCCAACCGCTTGCGCTCCTCGGCGAGGTGGTAAGCGCTGGCCCACGCTTCCGTGCGGGCCCTCTCTGCGGCGAGGGCCTCATCGTCCCCGTCGTGCAGCTCGGCGCGGATGTCGTCCCAGTCGTGGAACTCGGTCATGAGCCCTCCCTCCGTTTCCTCTCCACGGCTAACCAAGTGTCGTATGCGGCTTCCGCCATCGGGATCGCCGTCTTGTACCAGCGTGTCCAATCGCCCGCCTCGTTCCCGGCCACCAGCAGGACCGCCTGCGACCACGGGTCGAAGACGAACAGCACCCGGATCGCCGCGGCCTGAGCGCTGTGCGATACCAGCTTGAACGCTCACCGACCAGCAGCGCTGTGCGCCGAATCCTCTGCTGTCGCCTGGAGCGATCGCTGCAGTCCACACCCTAGCCAGCTCACACACGGTGGACTAACCTCTTAGCTAAGGAGGTGCCGCATGACGAGCGACGCCGCAGCGCAGTTCAACATCCACGACGCCAAGACCAATCTGTCTCGCATCATCGACCGGGTGGAACACGGCGAAGAGATCGTCATCAGCCGGGCGGGCACTCCGGTCGCGAAAGTCATCCCACTGAACCGCAAGGTGCATCGCAGCGGGCGCGGGTCACTGCGCGGGAAGCTCCTCGCGACGGAGGATTGGGACTCGCCCGAAGTGAACGAGACCATCGCACTCGACTTCGGCTTGGCGCAGTGAGACTTCTCCTGGACACCCACGTCATCCTCGGGTGGCTGACTGACGATCCCACGCTGTCGGACGAGATCAAGAGTTCGATCGACAGCGAGCCGAACATCTATGTCAGTCCCGCCACCATCTGGGAGATCGCGATCAAGCAGACGCTCGGCAAGCTCAAGGGGCCGATCGACCTACCGGAACGAATCCGCGACTGTGGATTCACCGAGCTGCCGATCAGGTCGCCGCACGCCATTGCCGCAGGCCGGCTCCCGATGATCCATCGCGATCCCTTCGACCGGATGCTGGTGGCACAGGCGCAGTGTGAGGACCTGACCCTGGTGACCAGGGATCCCGAAATCCAGAAGTACGAGGTTTCCGTCCTCGCGGCGTGACCAGAGCCGATGCCGCTATCCAACAGCAACTGCAGCCGCACGATGCAACCACGTGACGACGCCAGGCGAGTCAAGCCACTGGTGGGGCGGGTGGGACTCGAACCCACGACCGGAGGATTATGAGTCCTCTGCTCTAACCGGCTGAGCTACCGCCCCGGCGGGCACAGCTTACCGAGCCGCCCCTGCGCACGTGCACCCACAGCCTTCGCCGCGCGGGTCGCCCCCCTGACGACGATCGCCCGCCGGATGCGGCGGGCGATCGGGTTGGTGGCTCCCCCGTTTGGACTCGAACCAAAAACCTGCCGGTTAACAGCCGGCTGCTCTGCCAATTGAGCTACGGGGGACCGCTGTCGACCTTGCTGGGCGACGCGACAAGAGTACACAACGATTCGGGGGTTCGCGCTACCGGGTTGCCGAAACACGCCGGGAGGAAGTTGAACGAGCCCTTGGAGCCCACTACCCACCGACAAATCGCCCATAGCGCTTCCGTCCGGGCCGCGCGTGTAGAGGCAGGGCCAGACGGGTACAGAAATAGGCACACGCGGGCGGGCGCGAGCGGTCCAGCGCGGACCCACATGTGCTTCGCGTAGAAGGAGGAGGTCGCTATGCGCGGCAAGCTGATGTTCCTCGCTGGCCTCGGAGCCGGGTTCGTGCTCGGTTCGCGGGCGGGGCGGGAGAAGTATGAGGAGCTGGTCCAGACAGCCCGCAAGGTGCGGGAAAACCCGACGGTCCAGGAGGCCGCCGGAGTCGTCCAGGAGCAGGCCAACAAGATCGTCTCCGGCGGCAAGGAGAAGCTGAGCAACAGCAAGCTGGCCGACACCAAGGTCGGCGAGAAGTTGATCAGCGCGATGGAGACCGAGCCGGGCACCCGGACGGAGCGCACCGAATCGCTGGCCACGGCTGGCGCACGGTCCACCGGCACGACGGGCACGACCACCGGCACCGGCACCACCGGCACGACGACGACCGGCAGTGCCACGACGACGCCGCGGACCCCTGGCTCCAACACCACGACGACGACCGGCGAGGCCGCCACCACCGCCGGTGGCGCCACCACCACGCCGAGGCCCGGCGGCACCACCCCGCGTGGTCGCTGAGCCTGACGAACACCGGTTACGGGTGGTCCCGCTGACAGCGGGACCACCCGTAACCGCATTCAGCGTCATCTGCAGAGCAGACGTCCCATGCGGCGGCCGGCGATCGTCAGGCCGACCGACGCGAGCGCGACCAGGTATGCCGTGTGGCCGAGCAGGCCCCAGTTCAGCGTGCCGGTAGTCAATCCGCGCAACAGCTCCACGCCGTGGTAGAGCGGGGTCACCTGCACCAGGACCTGCACGCCCCACGGGTACGAGTCGGCCGGGGCGAACGTGCCGGAGAACAGGAACAGGGCGAACTGCACCACCATGACGTAGTCGAAGTCCTGCCAGCTGCGCACGTACGTGGCGACGGCCATGCCCAGGCCACCGAAGGCGAAGCCGACGATCACGGTCGCCGGGAACGCCACGAGGGCCCAGCCGACCGTCGTCAATTGCATGCCGACCATCATCACGAGGAAGGCGAGCGAGTAGCTCGAGCCGCGCACGAGGCCCCACATCAGCTCGCCGAGCGCCACCTCGAACGGCTGGACGGGCGTGGCGAGCACGGCGTCGTAGAGCCGCATGTACCTCATCTTCCCGACCATGTTCATCGCCTCGGTCAACGCGCCGTTCATCGCCGAGGCGGCCAGCATCGCGGGCGCGACGAACGCCGCGTACGAGATCGTGCGACCGTCGGGCAGCGTGAAGGTCTTGATCAGCGCGCCGACGCCGAGGCCGATGGAGAGCAGGTAGAGCACCGGCTCGAAGAAGCCCGAGACGAGAGCCCACCAGTACCCGAAATGGCGGGCGGCCGCCACGTTGCGTCCGGTGACGGCGGCCGCGCGCCGCACGCGCGCGTCGGCGCGGGCGGCCAGGCGTGGCAACAGGAGGGTGACCATCGCCTCTCCCCTCAGTCCGCGAGCCGGCGACGGAAGCGGTGCGTCGCGAGCAGGTATCCGACCACGCTCCACACGGCCAGGTAGCCGAGGTGGGCCCACACGCCCCACGCGGTGGCCGTGCCGAGCGTCGCCGCGCGGCTCAGCTCCACGCCGTGCCACAGCGGCGAGACGTACGCCAGGATCCGGGCCCACAGCGGCAGGGACCCGACGGGGAAGAACACCCCGGCGAACAGCGTCATGGGGATGACCGCGACGCGCAGGAGCACCGCGAACAGGCCCTCGGTGCTGATGCTGGCGCTGTAGGCGAACACGGGCGCCGCCGTGGCGAGCCCGACCAGCACCGCCACCGGCAGCGCGGCGGGGGCCCATGCCGAGTGCAGCGTGCCGAACAGGCCCATCACGACCAGGAAGCCGGCCGCCGACAGCCCGACGCGCAGGAGGACGTATCCGATGTGCCCGCGCACCATGTCGGTCACGCGTACCGGGGTGGCCTGCATCGCGTGGTACATCCGGTGCCATTTGAAGCCCGAGTACACCGGCCAGGTCGACTCCCCCACGGCGATCTGCAACGCCGTCGAGGCGAGCAGCCCCGGCGCGATGAAGTCGACGTACCGCACGCTCAAGCCCCCGGCCCGGTCGACGTAACCGCCGACCGTGAAGCCCATGGCCAGCAGGAACAGCACCGGCAGCAGGAACGAGCTGAGCACCGAGCCGCGCCAGGTGCGCCGGTAGGCCACGAGCTGATGCTCGAAGACCGCGTACGTCGGGCGGATCATCGTCAGTCCACCAGCGTCCGGCCGGTCAGGTGCAGGAACACGTCTTCGAGGCCGCTGCGGCGCACGAGGACGCTGGAGGGCCGCAGCGCGCGGTCGGCGACGGCGGCCACGGCGAGGTCGCCGTCGGCGGCGTAGAGCAGGATCCGGTCGGGCAGCAGCTCGAGCCGCTCTCCGATCCCCTCGAGCTTGCCGACGTAGGTGTCCAGCGCGGCCTCGGCGAAGCGCAGCTCGACGACCTCCCGGGTGGAGTAGCGCTCGATCAGCTGCCGGGGCGAGCCCTCCGCCACGATCTTCCCGCCGTCCATGACGACGAGCCGGTCGCACAACTGCTCCGCCTCGTCCATGTAGTGGGTGGTGAGCACGAGGGTCACCCCGCGCTGCTTGAGCTGGAACAGCCGCTCCCACACCAGGTGGCGGGCCTGCGGGTCGAGGCCGGTCGTCGGCTCGTCGAGCAGCACGATCGCGGGCTCGTTGACCAGCGCCCGGGCGATCGTGAGACGTCGTTTCATGCCGCCCGACAGCGGCTCCACCGTGTCGTCGGCCCGCTCGGTCAGCTGGACGAACTCGATCAGCTCGTCCGCGCGCTGCCGGGCGACCTTGCGCGGGATGCCGAAGTACCGCGCGTACACGATGAGGTTTTCCCGGACGGTCAGCTCGGGGTCGAGCGAGTCCTGCTGCGGGCAGACCCCCAGCCGGGCGCGGATGGCGGACCCGGCGCGCACCGGGTCCATGCCGAGCACCCGCAGCGTGCCGCCGGTGGGCGGGGACACGCAGCCGATCATGCGCATCGTGGAGGACTTGCCGGCGCCGTTGGGGCCGAGGAACCCGAAGGCCTCGCCGGCGCGGACCTCGAGGTCGATACCGGCGACCGCGGTGAAGTCTCCGAAGCGCTTCACCAGGCCATGGGCGGCGATGAGTGGCTCTGCGACCGACACCTTCGGACCCTAACCCGGCCGTACGACAGAACCGCCACCGATTAACGCTAGTGCTTTGACGACAAACGTTGGCCGGGTTCTGTCGGAACCGTGTGATGGGGTGTGGTCCATGCCACCACCGGGCACCGCGACCTGGTCGCGGCCGCCACCATCGCCACCCGCACCCCGGGCGGCGCAGCCACCACCACCGAGGTTGTGTCGCCGGGGGTGGTCACGCACCGTCGAGCCGGCCGACACCTACCCGGTCGAGGCCGCGCCCGGCGTGACCCCCGCCGTCCGGATCAACGGACGGCGACGCGGGTCGGTTGGCCAGCGGTGGCCCGCCCCACCACCAGCGTGGGGAGTCGCTCGACCACATCCCGTGGCGAGGATCCACCACATGCCACCGGCAAACCCGGTGAACGTCAGTGGACGCCGCACTAGAGGCTGGACCGGCCGTACTCGACGAGCTCGGCGGTGAGCGTCGCGATCTCGGGCCCGCCCGGGTCCACCCCTTCGTCGTAGCGCACCGTCCAGCGCAGCCCGTTCACGCCGGGTACCCGGCGGGCCACCACCCGTACTCCCCCGCCGCCCGGTAACGGGTGGTGCTGGGTGTACGCGATCGACTTCGTCACGCGGGCGTGCACCTGCGCCGGTACCTGATCCGGTTCGAGCAGCGTGTGCACCACGGCCGGCCGGTCGGCCACGATGACGTACCCCTCGCCGGCGCCGACCTCGCCGGCCGGGACCAGTCCGAGCTGGCGGCCCGACCAGGTGGCCTTGTGGACCTCGTGCCAGCCCAGCCGCTCCTGCGCGCCGGGCAGCCAGATCCCGTACGTGGTCAGCACCACCACATCCTGACCGGTCGGCGCCCAGGCGACGATCCGCTCGTCGCCTTCGAGCTTCGGGCGCTGCTCGGTCGGCAGTTTCCGGCGTCGGAACAGTGCCACTACAGACCTCCCGCCGCCTGGTTGCGCAGCGCTTGTGCGTGCTGTTCGAGCGACACCAGCTCACCGAACAGCCGCATGTACTCATCCACATTGGTCACCGGGTTGAGCCGCTGCAGCTTCGACTTGAGATCGGCGATCGCGCGGGTCGCCGAGGGCAGTTGCAGCCGGGCGAGCATGATCGTCACGTACCTCGGGTCGGGCTCACCGGCCAGGTGCAGCGGCTCGACGGCCAGTTCGGCGACGAGCGCCTTCGCGGCGAGGTCGTCGCAGCAGTCCCGGACCTGGTCGACCCAGCCCACCCCGTCGGTCGCGGTGGCCGCCCCACCGGCTTCGGCGATCGCCGTCCGGAGGGCCGCGTGCACCGGGTGGGCGTACGCCCCGGCGTCGACCTCGTCGAACATCGGTCCGGCGAGCACCGGGCACTGCAGCGCCAGCTTCAACGCCTCCCGTTCGACCGTCCGTTGGGGACTGTCGGCGTCCGGCTCGCGGGCGGCCCGCCGGGGCGCCGCCGCGACCGGCTCCTCACCGCGAGCGGCCTGCGCGACGAACCGCTGTACCGTCTCGATCTCCATGCCCAGGTCACCGGCGAGCTTGCGGCTGTACTCCGGCCGCAGCGCCCGGTCTTTGATCTTCGCGACGAGCGGCGCGGTGGCCCGCAGCGCCGCGACCCGCCCCTCGGCGGTGTCGAGGTCGTAGCGCGAGAGCACCGAGCGCAGCGCGAAGGCCAGCAGCGGTTCCCGGCGCGCGACCAGGTCCCGTACGGCGACGTCGCCCTTTGCCAGGCGAAGCTCGCAGGGGTCCATGTTGTCGGGGCTGACCGCGATGAAGGTCTGCGCGACGAACCGCTGGTCGTCCTCGAACGCCCGCAGCGCCGCCTTCTGGCCGGCCGCGTCGCCGTCGAACGTAAAGATGATCTCCCCGCGGTAGGCGTCGGTGTCCATCAGCAGCCGGCGCAGCACGCCGATGTGGTCGGCGCCGAAGGCGGTGCCGCAGGTGGCCACCGCGGTCGGTACGCCGGCGAGATGGCAGGACATCACGTCGGTGTACCCCTCGACGATCACCGCCCGGCCCTGCTTGGCGATCTCCCGCTTGGCCAGGTCGATGCCGTAGAGCACGTGCGATTTCTTGTAGATCGGCGTCTCGGGGGTGTTGAGGTACTTCGGACCGTCGTCGTCGTCGAAGAGCTTGCGCGCGCCGAAGCCGATGACGTCGCCGGAGATCTCCTTGATCGGCCACAGCAACCGGCGGCGGAACCGGTCGATGAGGCTGCCGGAGCGCGCCTCCCGCGACAGCCCCGCCGTGACCAGCTCCTCGCCGGTGAAGCCGCGCTGCCGCAGATGCCGGGTCAGCAGGTCCCAGCCGTCCGGGGCGAACCCGCAGCCGTAACGCTCCGCCGCGGCGCGGTCGAACCCGCGCTCGGCCAGGAACTCGCGGGCCGGCCGCGCGCCGCGGGTACCCAGCTGCTCGGCGTAGAAGCGGGCCGCCTCGGCGTGCGCGGCGATCAGGCGTTGCTTCTGGCCGGTCTGGCGTACCGGCGCCGGCCCGGCCTCCTCGTAGCGCAGCTGCACGCCGGCCCGGCCGGCCAGCCGCTCGATCGCCTCCGCGAACGTCAGGTGGTCGATCTCCATGACGAAGTTGATGGCGTCGCCGCCCGCGCCACAGCCGAAGCAGTGGTAGAAGCCCCGGGTCGGGGTGACGTTGAACGACGGCGACTTCTCGTCGTGGAAGGGGCACAGGCCCTTGAGGTTGCCCCCACCGGCCGGTTTGAGCGTCACATGCTCGGAGATCACGTCGACGATGGAGGTCCGCTCACGTACCAGCGCGATGTCCTCATCCCGAATCCGCCCTGCCAACGCGCGCGTCCCCCCTCTCGTCGGATACATCCTGCCTGACCGCCTCCCCACGGTAGTCGCCGGTCGGCAGCCGACCGGCCGGCGTGCGCCGGCCTGTTAGCGTGCGCGACCAGTAGATCAACGGCGGGGGTGGACGGATGAGCACGCCGATGAGGCCCGACGAGCCGTGCCGGCGCGGCCGCTGGCCACGGCTGGTCCGCAGGTTCGCGCCGCTCGGACTGGCCCTGGCGCTCCTGCTCCTGGCGCCCACGATCTGGCTGCGGCTGGCGTCCCTGGGGCACATCCACGATCAGGGCAGGGCGCCGGTGGCCATCGTGTTCGGCGCGCAGTTGGCCCCGGGCGGCACACAGCCGATGCCGTTCCTGCGGGGCCGGCTCGACACCGCCGTCGACCTGGTCCGCAGCGGGCGGGCGAAGGCCGTGCTGGTCTCGGGCGACGCGCACGGCGGGTCCGGCGACGAGGTGACGGCGATGAGCCGCTATCTCGTCGCACACGGCGTGCCCGCGCACCGGATCGTGGTCGACGGGTACGGCCTGGACAGCTACGACACCTGCCGGCGGGCGCACGACGTGTACGGGGTGCGCCGGGCGCTGCTGGTCAGCCAGGGGTTCCACCTGCCGCGCGCCGTGTCGCTGTGCCGCTCGCTCGGCATCGACGCCGACGGCGTGGCCGCCGGGTGTCGCGGCTGCCAGACGGTCACGATCGCGTACAACACGGCTCGCGAGATCGCCGCGGCGTGGAAGGCCGTCTACGACCGGGTCAGCGACCGCCCGCCGGCCGTGGTCTCGCCGGCGAACCAGCAGCTCACGGCGGCGTTGCAAGGCTAGGTCAGCGGAAGTATTGCCACTTTTTAGACATTCCCCGTCAAGCCGGGCGCCAGCCTGCCGATGAGTCCACCCGGCAACCAACGCGCCACGGACAACCGCACGACGTCCGGACAGGCCCCGACGGGCCGGCGCGCAGCAAGTGAGAGGAACAAATGAACGCCGCGGCACGCTTCGACCAACGGAAGGAGCGTCCCAGCGGCGCTCCCCTCCGAGGACTGCACTTCTTCGACAACCTGGGTATCCGCACCCGCATCTTCGCGATCGTCGCCGTCCTCGCTCTCGGCATCGCCGTCGTGGCCGTGGCCGCCACCGTGGGCAGCAACACCGTCAACAAGCGCCAGGCGGAGTGGAGCCGCGCGATCGCCGTCGAGCAGAGCGTGGACCAGGGTCGGTACAACCTGCTCTGGCTCGCCAACTGGCAGAACATCACCGCGTGGAAGGCCCGGACCGAGGGCGGCGCCGCCGCGGCGGCCGAGGGCGGCGACAACCTGAAGAACTACCAGGACGGCGTGCAGGGCTTCGAGAAGAACATCTTCGGGCTGAACCCCTCCCAACTGACGCCCCAGGGCCGGACCAGCCTGAGCCGCATCCGCCAGCAGTGGGACAGCTACCTCGACTACAACAACCAGATCTTCGCGCTCTGGCGGTCGGGCAAGCTCGACGAAGGTGACGCCGTCTCCGCAGGCCCCAAGTGGAACATCTTCTTCGACATCTCCACCTCGCTGGACAAGCTGCGCGCCTCCGTGCAGGGTCAGGTCGCGGCGAGCAGGACCGCGATCGAGAGCACCCGTACGTCGACGAGCCGGACCACGATGCTGGTCGCCGCGCTCGCCATCCTGATCGGCGGCGGCCTCGCGTGGCTGGTCTCGGGCCGTCTGATCGCCGGACTGCTGCGGGTGCGGCACGGCCTGGCCCAGCTGGCGGGCGGCAACCTCGCCGTGGCCGTTCCGGTGAGCTCGCGCGACGAGTCCGGGCAGATGGCCGAGGCGCTGAACACCGCGGTGCGGAACATGGCCGGCATGGTCAGCGGAATCACGGCGACCGCGCAGACGCTGTCGACCGCCGCCGACGAGATGAACGCCTCGGCCCATGACATCGCCACCTCGGCGGAAGAGGCCAGCACCCAGGCGGGAGTCGTGGCCACCGCGGCCGAGGAGGTCTCGCGCAGCGTCCAGACGGTCGCCACCGGCAGCGAGGAGATGGGGGCCTCCATCCGCGAGATCGCACACAACGCGAACGAGGCCGCGCGCGTAGCGTCCCAGGCGGTCAAGGTGGCCGGGCAGACCCACGAGACGGTCGCGAAGCTCGGTGACTCCTCGGCGGAGATCGGAAACGTGGTGAAGCTGATCACCTCGATCGCGGAGCAGACCAACCTGCTCGCGCTGAACGCCACCATCGAGGCGGCCCGGGCCGGCGAGGCCGGCCGGGGCTTCGCGGTCGTCGCGAACGAGGTGAAGGAACTGGCCCAGGAGACGGCGCGGGCCACCGAGGACATCTCCCGCCGGGTCGTCGCGATCCAGTCGGACACCTCGGGAGTGGTCGAAGCGATCGGGGAGATCTCTCAGATCATCAACCACATCAACGAGTACCAGACCACGATCGCGTCGGCCGTGGAGGAGCAGACGGCCACCACGAGCGAGATCAACCGCAGCGTGACCGAGGCGGCGTCCGGTTCCGGGCAGATCGCGGCCAACATCACCACGGTCGCTTCGGCGACCGCCGCGACGACGACGGGCGCGACGCGCAGCCGCCGGACCTCGGCCGAACTGGCCCGGCTCTCCAACGATCTCAGCGCGATGGTCTCGGAGTTCACCCTGTAGCCGGGATTCGCGGCCAGATCTTGGGGAGTTCGACTCGCATACGGTGTCGAACTCCCCAAGATCCACGCCGTTCAGCCGATGAGCCGCCGGTGCCATTCGACGGCGGCCGGATCGGTCAGGCTCGCCACCTGGTCGATCACAACCCGCAGCCGTCCCGCGTCGTCGCCCGCGGCCCGCCAGCGCGGGGCGAAAGCCCGGTCGAGCGCATCGGGCGCGCGTACCGTGAGCGCCGCCACCAGCTCCCGCAGGATCTCCTGCTGCCGGTCGCGCCAGGCCGCCACCGGGCCGCGTCGCATCACGTACCGCAGCGCGATGCCTTTGAGCAGCGCGCACTCGGCCCGCATCCGCGGGGGCACCTCGAGGTCGCACGCGTACCGCCGCAGCGGAGCGTCACCGTGCCGCTCGCGGGTGGCCGTCACCGCACCGGCGACGAAGCGCCCGGTGAGCACACTGGTCACCCGCTTGAGCCCGACCTGGGCGGCATGGCTGCCGTCGTACTCCTCGAGCGGGTCGAACAGCGGGTTGGCGAGCACCTCCGCGAGGACGACCTCCAGGTCCGCCGCCGACTCGGTGGAGTAGCTCGCGGCGACGTCGGCGCAGAGCGCGGCCCGCTCGCCCGCGTCGCGACGCAACTGCCGGAACGGGACGTAGCCGCCGTACACGCCGTCCTCGACGTCGTGCACCGAGTACGCCACGTCATCGGCCCAGTCCATCACCTGGGCCTCCAGGCAGCGGCGCTGCTCGGGGGCGCGGTCACGCAGCCAGTCGAACACCGCCACGTCGTCGGCGTACACGCCGAACTTGCGCATTCCGGGGCGGCGCGGCCACGGGTACTTGGAGACGGCGTCGAGGCTCGCCCGGGTCAGGTTGAGCCCGGCCGACTCTCCGTCCCCGTCGAGAATCTTGGCTTCGAGCCGGGTGAGCACGCGCAGCGTCTGCGCATTGCCCTCGAACCCGCCGCAGGCCTGTGCGACGGAGTCGAGGGCGTCCTCGCCGGTGTGGCCGAACGGGGGGTGCCCGAGATCGTGCGCGAGCCCGGCGGTGTCGACGATGTCGGGGTCACACCCCAGCCGCTCCCCCATCTCCCGCGCGATCTGGGCGACCTCCAGGGAGTGGGTCAGCCGGGTACGCAGGAACTCGTCACTGCCGGCCGTGTGCACCTGCGTCTTCGTCGCGAGCCGCCGGAAGGCCGCCGAGTGCAGCACCCGGGCCCGGTCCCGCTGGAACGGGCTGCGCCAACCGGCGTCGACCGGCCGCGAAGGGTCCTTGGCCGTCTCCCGGACGTACCGCTCGGCGCCATGATCGTTCACTCCCCGAGCCTAACGGCGAGGTGCGACACCGGGAGCAGTCTCGCCGTCAGGGGACGCTTCGCGCTCGGGAACGGCCTCGGCCGGCGGGGGCGGCTGGTGCATGGTCGCGATCGTCGGGGTGATGACCACCTTGACGGCCGCCGCGATCGGGATCGACATCAGCGCGCCGACGACGCCGAGGACGCTCCCGCCGAGCAGCGCGACCAGCAGGACGGCCACCGAGGGCATGTCGACCGTGTTGCGCAGCACCCGTGGCGCGATGAGGTAGTTCTCCACCTGCTGGTACACGACGAAGAACACCAGCACGACGACGCCGGCCGGCCAGACGTCGACCGTGATGATGGTGACCAGGACTCCGATCGCGGCGCCCAGGGTGGCGCCGACGAGCGGGATCAGGTCGGTGATCGCCACGGTGACGGCGAGCGGGAGCGCGAACGGCACCCGCATCAGGCTCAGGCACATGAAGGTGGAGACCCCGGCGAACAGGGAGATGATCAGGTTTCCGATCATGTACGCGCCGACCTTGTCCACCACCACGTTGATGATGTCGGCGACCTGCGGACGGCGCCGGTGCGGGAACAGGCGGACCAGGCCGCGGCGCATCCGCGGCATGTCGACCATGAAGTAGATGGTCAGCACCAGCACGGTGACCGTGGACAGCAGCGCGCCGAGGAACTGCTGTACGAAGCTGACGGCGCTGCCCGCGATCCGGGTCGGCAGGTCCGCGGCGAGCGCGCTGAGGCGATCGGTGATGTGGTACCGGTCGCTGAGCTCCCGGAACGTCCTCGACTCGGCCGGGAGGTCACGCAGGTAGCCCGGCAGGTTGGAGAACAGCTTGCCGCCCTGCTCCACCAGCGGCGGCACGATCGACCAGATGAACACGCCGAAGAGCGCCAGGACGAACACGGTCACCAGGGTGACCGCGGCCGGCCGGCCCAGCCCTTTGCGGACCAGCCAGCGCACCGCGGGGTCGAGGCTGACCGCGATGAACAGCGAGATCGTCACCAGAACGAGGAGGCTGCGCACCGCGTAGAGGGCGTACCCGCCCAGCAGCACCACTCCGACGCCGAGCGTGGCCGCCACCGCCCACCGGAACACCAGGCCGGGCGACACCCGCCGGGGGCTGGGGTCCGGGGCGGCTGTCTCGTCGACACCGGCCGCGCCCACCGGCTCGCCGTCCCCGGCCGGGGTCTTCGCTTCCAACGCCGTCATCGCGCTTCCAGGGCCGTCATGGCCTCACGATGCCAGTCGGCGTCACGTGCGCGCAAAGCCGCGTTCGGTTCACCGCGCCACATCCAGTACGCCGTTGTCGTCGCGGCGCCAACGGCGGCCCAGCACGTCGTTGAAGCAGATCTCGACCCGCATCTCGGCCGAGGGCAGGAGCTTGATCGAGCCGTCCTTGTTGAACCGGGACGGGTCCGGCGTGCCGATGTGGGCCTCCTCGTCGAACCCGGCGAAGATCTGGGGCTCGTCGGAGGGCGGCACGATGTGCACGCGCCGGATCGCGCTCCAGGCCGCGCCTTCGTCCCGGTACGTGATCTCCACGTTGTAGACGGGCATCGGCGACGAGTTGCGGATCGCCGCTCCGACCACGCCGCGCTCGATCGCCTTCTGGAAGGTCTCGCGTTCGCTGATCGGCCAGGCCGCGACGAGCGTGGCCTGCGCGCGTTCGCGCGCCTCCCGCCGGGCCTCGTCGGCGCGGTCGGCGGCGGCGGCCGCGGTGACGAACGCGGCGTACGCCCACCGGGCGGCCAGGGCAGCGAGGACGAGCGCACCGAGCGAGATCACGACGAGAGCCCAGGAGGGCACATCACCCCAGTCCAACATGGGGCGAAACTAGCAAAATGCCCTAAATGCGTGGGCCAACTTCACGACAATCGGCGAGCGTTGCGCGCCACCCGCGGGTACGCCGCCGACGGCGCGGGTACGCCGCTGACGGCCCCGGTACGCCGCTGACGGCTCCGGTACGCCGCTCACGACTACTGCCCGCGGGCGCGGAGAACGCAGAACTCGTTGCCCTCGGGGTCGGCCAGCACGACCCAGTCCGCCTCGTCGCCCTGCCCGATGTCGACCTGGCGGGCGCCCATGTCGACCAGGCGCTCCACCTCTGCCTCCTGGTCGTCCGGGCTCAGGTCGAGGTGCAGCCGGTTCTTGCCGTCCTTGACCTCCCACACCCGGTTGAACAGCAGCTGCGGGTAGACGTCCGCGGCCGGGCCGATCACGACCTCGTCGAGATCCTCCCGCAGCAGCCGGTAGTCGAGCACCTCCGCCCACCAGCGGCCGAGCCGCCCAGGGTCGACCGCATCGACGACCACCGTGTGCCACCGGCTACTCATCCGTCAACCCCCTTGCTGGCCCGGCGCGACGCCGTTGGATCACCCTACGCCGGGCTACACCCGGGCCAGCAAGACCTGGATGGCCGCCGGTCAGCGGCTGTCCGAGCCCTCCGACGCGACCGCGGCCCGTCCCGCCTCGAGCCGGGCCACCGGCACCCGGAACGGCGAGCAGGAGACGTAGTCCAGGCCGGCCTCGTGGAAGAAGTGCACCGAGTCCGGGTCGCCGCCGTGCTCGCCGCAGACGCCGAGCTGCAGGTCGGGCCGGGCGGCCCGACCTTCCTTCGCGGCGAGGCGCACCAGCCGCCCGACGCCGTCCCGGTCGATCGACTCGAACGGCGAGACGCCGAAGATGCCCAGCTCCAGGTACCGGGAGAAGAACGCGGCCTCGACGTCGTCGCGCGAGAAGCCCCACGTCATCTGGGTCAGGTCGTTGGTACCGAAGGAGAAGAACTCGGCGGCCTGGGCGATCTGGCCGGCGTTCAGGGCGGCGCGCGGCAGCTCGATCATGGTGCCGATCATCACGGGTACCTCGACCCCGGCCTTGGTGAAGACGTCGTGCAGCACCTTCTCGGCCTCCGCGCGTACGGTCTCCAGCTCCTGCACGGCGCCGACCAGCGGCACCATGATCTCCGGGTGCGGGTCGCAGCCCTCCTGACGGCACTGCGCGGCGGCTTCGGCGATCGCCCGGATCTGCATCGCGAACAGGCCGGGGATCACCAGGCCGAGGCGTACGCCGCGCAGGCCCAGCATCGGGTTCTGCTCGTGCATCCGGCGGACCGCGACCAGCATCACGCCGTCCTTGCCCGGGTCCTTGCCGGTCGCCTCGGCGACCGCCACCTTCGCCGCCAGGTCCTCCAGACCGGGCAGGAACTCGTGCAACGGCGGGTCGATCAGGCGCACGACCACGGGCTGCCCGTCCATCGCCCGGAAGATCTCCAGGAAGTCAGCCCGCTGCAGCGGCAGCAACGCGTCCAGCGCCGCCTGCCGGTCGGCGTCGGTCTCGGCGAGGATCAACCGCTCGACCAGCTCCCGCCGGTCGCCGAGGAACATGTGCTCGGTACGGCACAGGCCGATGCCCTGGGCACCGAAGCGGCGCGCCCGGGAGGCGTCCTCGCCGGTGTCGGCGTTCGTCCACACGCCCAACCGGCGGACGGAGTCGGCGCGGGTGATGATCCGGTGCACGGCGGCGACCAACGGATCGCACTCCGGCTCGACCTTGCCCTCGAAGTACTGCACGACCGGCGACGGCTGCACCGGCACCTCGCCGAGGTAGATCTTGCCGGTGGTGCCGTCGATCGAGACGACGTCGCCCTCGGACACGGTCTGGCCGTTGACGGTGAACTTCCGGCCCTCGACGTCGACGTCGAGCGCCTCGGCGCCGCACACGCAGGTCTTGCCCATGCCGCGCGCCACCACCGCGGCGTGCGAGGTCTTGCCGCCCCGGCTGGTCAGCACCCCCTGCGCGGCGATCATGCCGGGCAGGTCGTCCGGGTTGGTCTCCCGGCGTACCAGAATGACCTTCTCGCCCTTCGCCCCGAGCTCGGCGGCGCGGTGCGAGTCGAACACCGCCGTGCCGACCGCGGCGCCGGGCGAGGCCGCCACGCCCTTGGCGACCGGCCGGTACTCGCCGTCGGTGGCGAACGTCGGGAACATCAGCTGCGCGAGCTGGGCGCCGTTGACCCGGTTGAGCGCCTCGTCGAGGTCGATGACGCCCTCGTCGACGAGCTGGGTTGCGATGACGAACGCGGCGGCCGCCGTCCGCTTGCCGACCCGGGTCTGCAGCATCCACAGCTTGCCGCGCTCGATGGTGAACTCGATGTCGCACAGGTCCTTGTAGTGGCCCTCCAGGGTGGCCATGATCCGCATCAGCTCGTCGAAGCTGGCCTTGTCGATGCGCTCCAGCTCCTGCAGCGGGACGGTGTTGCGGATGCCGGCGACGACGTCCTCACCCTGGGCGTTCTGCAGGTAGTCGCCGTACACGCCCTGCTCGCCGGTTGCCGGGTCGCGGGTGAACGCGACGCCGGTACCCGAGTCGGCGCCGAGGTTGCCGAACACCATGGCCACCACGTTGACGGCGGTGCCCAGGTCGGCGGGGATGCGCTCCTGGCGGCGGTACAGCACGGCCCGGTCGGAGTTCCAGGAGTTGAAGACCGCCTGGATGGCCAGCGTGAGCTGCTCGCGGGGATCCTGCGGGAAGTCGCGCCCGGTGTGCTCGGAGAAGATCTTCTTGTACTCGTCGACCAGCGCCCGCAGATCGCCGGCGTCCAGGTCGAGGTCGTTGTGGGTGTTCTTGGCCCGTTTGGCGGCCTCCAGCGCGGCTTCGAACGCCTCGCCCGGCACCTCGCAGACGGTCTTGCCGAACATCTGGATCAGGCGGCGGTAGGAGTCCCAGGCGAACCGCTCATTGCCGCCGGCCTGACTGGCCAGCCCCTGCACGCTGGCATCGGTGAGCCCGACGTTGAGAACCGTCTCCATCATGCCGGGCATCGAGAACTTGGCACCGGAACGGACCGAGACCAGCAGCGGATCGTCGCTGTCGCCGAGGCGCTTGCCCATCTTTTCCTCCAGGGCGCGCAGGTGCTGGCTCACCTCCTCGGCCAGTCCCTGCGGTTCGGCGCCGTCGGCCAGGTAGGCCCGGCACGCCTCGGTGCTGATGGTGAAGCCCGGAGGCACCGGCAGGCCGAGGTTCGTCATCTCGGCCAGGTTGGCGCCCTTCCCCCCGAGCAGGTCCTTGAGGTCCTTGTTTCCCTCTTCGAAGTCGTATACGTACTTCGCGGTCGACTGCTGCTGCGCCACGATTACCTCCCGGGACCCACCGATGACAGGGATATCCGCTGTGCTGCCTACTACCCAGTAGGGCGCGTGCCGGAACGGACAGCCGGACGTGTGGCGTCAGGCTAAATGCGCGCGAACGATCTTGGGGAGAGCCAAGTGACGCGTCACATACTGTTGCTTTTTGAGCAGTCCGAATGCGTTTCGGGAAGCGCTCCCATGCGCATGAACACGCATCAAATTCCAGATTTAGCGGCGATGCCGTGATTTGCATTACGGGCGTCACAATGACCATTCGACAAGCCGTCGAACTGAATACCGGGCCTTTCCGCGCGGCCCCTCGTCACAACCTTGGACCTCAGCCGGTTATCAGCGGCACACGGGTCCAGGATCCCGAAGCGCGGACCGGTGGCCGGCCCCACACCGGCCACCGGTCCGCCCGTCGGGTGCAGATCGGGTGCGGATCGAGGGCGGCTTCATAACCGGCACGAACCTGCCGATCCAGACAAATGTGGAGGATCAGCAAACCGCACGGCTCCGCCGCTGGTGGCGCTCCGCCCGCGCGTACGCCGTCCTGACGGCGGTGGTCGGCGTCTCCGGCTCACTCGCCGGCGCGGCCGCCCTCGCCGGCGCCGACCGGGAGGCCGGTCGCCAGGCCACGTCGCGCCGCGTCGAGCTGGCCCGGCGCGCGGTCACCGACGAACTCCAGCGCTACCTCGACACCGTCCGGCTGGTCGCCGGGGCGGCGGGCACCCAGCCGGCGCTCAGCCGCGACGCCTACCTCGAGCTGACCCAGCCGCTGGTGGACGCGAAACTCGTCGGCGCCACCGACGTCGCCTACGTCGTACCCGCCACCGACGAGCAGGTCGCCGCCGCACAGCGGCAGTGGCGCACCCGCGGTGTACCCGATCTCCAACTGCACCCGGTCGGCAGCGCGCGCGAGCACTTCTTCACCGTCTTCGACCGGCCGCTCGACGGCGCCGGCCCGCCGGTGACCGGCGAGGACCTGTCACAGTCGGCCGAACCCGCCGCCGCGCTGGACGAGTCGCGTCGCGGCGGCGTCGCCACCCTGTCCCGGCCGTACGTGCCGCTACGCGACCGCGGTCTGCCCGCCAACCGCCGGCAGTTGTCGTTCACCCTGGCCGCGCCCGTGCTGAGACCGTCGGACGCGGGCGGCGCCGGGCCGTTCGTCGGCTGGATCCTCATCGAACTGCGTGCGCCTGCTCTCCTCGGCACCATCCTGCGCGGCTCGCCGGATCAGGCCGACGGCCTGCGTGCCGCCGCGCTCTACGCCACCGACGCCGACGGCCACGAGGTACGCGTCGCCGGCCTGAGCCGCGGCCCGGCCGGTCGCTCGGACGTACGGCAGGACGTGGACATGCCGGTCGCCCGACGGATATGGACGCTGCGCGCCACCGTGGCGTCGCCCGGCGCGGGCGGCGCGCCGCTCTGGGTCGCCGGCGGCGGCAGCCTGCTCACCGTCGTGCTCGCCGTACTCGTCGCCGCACTCGTCACCGTCCGCGACCGCGCCCGCAGCCACGTGCTGCGCACGACCGGTCAGCTCGAAGCCGACCTCGCCCGCCGGAAGCTCGTCGAGGCCCAACTGCACCACGCCAACCAGGCCCTCGCCGAGCAGCAGAACTACTTCGCCGCGCTGCTCGACTCGCTCGACATCGTCGTGGTCGCCTGCGACAACGACGGCGAGGTGACGTTGAAGAACGCGTACGCGCGCCGGCTGGGCGGGCCCGCGACCCTCACCCACCTCGACGGCACGCCGCTGCGCGACGACGAGCTACCGCTGGAACGCGCGCTGCGCGCGGGTCGGGTCGACGGAGTCGAGGTGCTCTACCAGGGGTCCGACCAGTGGCCACGCACCATGATCGTCCACGGGCAGGCGCTGTCCGCCACCGACGGCAGCCGCATCGGCGCCGTCATGACCGGGTACGACATCACCGAACTGCGCGACCACGAACGAGAACTGACCGGCTTCGCCGCGATCGCGGCGCACGACCTCAAGGCGCCGCTGGCAGTGATCGCCGCCTACACCGAACTGCTGGCGGCCGACAGCACCGGCGAAGCGGCCGAACTGCTCGAGCGCATCAACGCCGGGGTCGGCCGGATGCGCGCCCTCATCGACGACCTGCTGGCCTACGCGAGCGCCCGCGACGCCGTCCTCGACTCGGTCACTGTGGACCTTCGCGAGGTGGTGGCCGACGTCGTCACCGCCCGTACCGATCACCTGCGCCTGACCCCCGACGAGCGGTTCCCCGACATCTACGTCGGGCCGCTGCCGGCCGTGTACGCCGACGAGGCGATGGTGCGCCAGCTCGTGGACAACCTGGTCGGCAACGCCCTGAAGTACGTGCCCCCCGGCAAGGCCGCGCGGGTGGACATCACCGGCACCGAAGACGACGGATGGGTACGGGTGGAGATCGCTGACCGGGGCATCGGCATCCCGGCCGCGGAGCGGGCCGCCGTGTTCACCCCGTTCCACCGGGTGCAGACCGACCACGCGTACGGCGGGACCGGCCTCGGCCTCGCGATCTGCCAGCGCATCGTGGACCGCCACGGCGGCCAGATCGGAGTGACGGCCAACCTCGGCGGCGGCAGCCGCTTCTTCTTCACGCTGCCGGCCGCGATCAAGTCGCCCGACCGGCCCGTCGCCGCCCGGGTGTCCGCTCCCGGTCAGCTGCCGTCAGCCGCCTGAGTCGGCCAGCTCCGCGCCGTCCGGCACGCCGTCGGCGTCCGGGTCGTCCAGCCAACCCTCGGGCAGCGCCACCTTGCCCGGCGAGTTCGTACGACCGCGCGGCTGACCGAGCGTCTCGCGCGGGTACGGCGCGGCCGGGTCGAGCTTACCGAGCAGGTCGTCCAGCTCCATCAGACTGCTGATCATCGCGAGCCGCTGGCGCAGCTCGCTGCCGACCGGGAAGCCCTTCAGGTACCACGCGACGTGCTTGCGGAAGTCGGCGCAGCCGTGCGGCTCGTCCCCCACCCACTCCACCAGCAGCTCGGCGTGGCGGCGCATGGTCGCCGCGACCTCGCCGAGGTTCGGCAGGACCCGCTCCGGGCGTCCGTCGAACGCGGCGGTGAGGTCGGCGAACAGCCACGGACGGCCCAGGCAGCCGCGCCCGACGACCACACCGTCGGCCCCCGTCTGTTCGACCATCCGCAGGGCGTCGTCGGCCTCCCAGATGTCGCCGTTGCCCAGCACCGGGATCTCCAGCGCCGCCTTGAGATCGGCGATCGCGTCCCAGTCGGCGCGGCCGGAGTAGCGCTGGGCCGCCGTCCTGCCGTGCAGCGCCACCGCCGCCACCCCGGCCTCCTGGGCGATCAGACCCGCCCGCACGTACGTCAGGTGGTCGTCGTCGATGCCCTTGCGCATCTTGACGGTGACCGGCACGTGCTCTGCCGCCTCGACCGCGCCCCTGACGATCCGCTCGAAGAGGCGGTGCCGCCACGGCAGCGCCGAGCCGCCGCCCTTGCGGGTGACCTTGGGCACCGGGCAGCCGAAGTTGAGGTCGATGTGGTCGGCCAGGTTCTCGTCGACGACCATGCGCACCGCCCGGGCCACGATCTCCGGGTCGATGCCGTACAGCTGGAGGCTGCGCGGGCGCTCGTCGGCCGAGAACGCGAGCATCCGCATCGTCTTCGGGTTGCGCTCGACCAGGGCCCGCGTGGTGACCATCTCGCACACGTACAGGCCGGCCCCGTGCTCGCGGCACAGCTTGCGGAACGCGATGTTGGTGATGCCGGCCATCGGGGCCAGCACCACGGGCGGCCACACCTCGTAAGGGCCCAGGCGCAGAGATTTCACGCCGTCAAGCTTGCCATGATCGTCACGGTTCCCGGCGTGGTGCGGTCGGCTCGCCGCCGCCGGCGTCCGCGGAGCGCCGCGGCCCCCACCCGATCAGCGAGGTCCGCGGCGCCCACCCGGTATTCGGAACTACTTCTTGACGATCTGGATGTTGTGCTGGTCCACGACGGTGCGGCAGGTGTCCGCGCAGACCTGCAGCTGCGCCGAACCGAACGCCACGCCCGTGCGGAAGGGCTTCTGGGTCGGGGTCACCGCCACCTTGAAGCCCTGCGCGGAGCCGGTGCACTGCTCGATGGAGGTCGAAGCCTGGCCACTCGCGATCGCGTTGCCGACGTTCTCGGTGACCGCCACCGTCAGGTACGCGAACGAGCCGGGCCGGCAGGCGACACTGACCGGGGCGAACACCACCGCGCCCTTCGCGTCGAGCGTCGCCGTCGAACCCAGCTTGACCGCCTGCACCGGCGGCGATTGCGACTGGACGGCGACGGCGGCACCGGCCGGTACGGCGTACGCGAGCGCCGCGCCGACCCCGATGGCGGCGATGGCCGCGATCTGGATCCGGGGACGAGGTCGGATCATCACTTCTCCTTCTGTCCGGGAGGGGTTGGTTCTTCGCTGGTGGCGGCCGCGGCGAGCCCGATGAACAGGCCGGCGGCGAGCGGCAGGACCGCGATGTGCCACAGGAAGTCGAAGCCGCTGTGAACGGCGAGCGCGGCGAGCGCCGCGACGGCACCGGCCCTGATCCCCGGCCGGTGGGCGTGGGCGCGACCGCGGCGGATGGTCACCACCACCGCGGCGAGCAGGACGGCGAGCAGGAGCAGCCCGACCGCGCCGAGGTCGACGAGGATCTGCAGGTACTCGTCGTGGGCGTACAGCGCGACCGCTCCGGTGCCGTCCGGGGTGGTCCAGAACAGGGCCGAGCGCCCGATTCCGGTGCCGGCGAGGGGGTGCGAAGCGGCGAGTTCGAGCGCGGCGCGGGCCCCACCCGACCGTCCGGAGGAGTCGAGATTCCCCCGGCTGGCGAGCACCGCCTTCAGGTAGCCCGCGTGCGCCTGGGTCGCCGCCGCGGCGGCGACCAGGGCCAGCGCCCCGGTCAACGTCGCCGCGCGGTACCGGCCCGGCAGCCGGGGCGCACCGATCGCGACGACCGCGCCGACGAGCAGGCCGGCGACGGCGAGCGCCGGGTGCGCAACGGCGGTGGCCGGAAACGACGGGGCGAGCGCCCCGACGGCGACGACCGCGCCGAGGGCCGGCGGGGCGGCGGCGCGGACGGTGGCGCGTACGCCGACCCCGACCGTCAGCACCACGAACCCGGCCAGCAGCGCGATCAGGCCGGCCCGGCTCAGGGCGGCGCCGACGCCCACGAGCAGCAGGTACGCGCCCCCGGCGAGGGGCGCCGAGCGCGGCCGGGCGGCCAGCAGGGCCACCGCGAGCAGCGCGAGCGGCACCAGCAGCGCCGCCGCCGCGTTGGGATAGGTGAGCGTGGCGGCGCCGCGCCAGAGCCGGTGCTCGACGAGCACCGCGAACCGGGGCAGCCGCCACGCCACCCCGGCCCAGGCGATGATCGCGACCAGCGCGCCGACGCCGAGTACCGCCTCGGCACACCGCTCCCGCTGTACCGCGCTCGTCCGGCTCAGTACCAACGGCGCGGCGGCCAGGCACCCGAGGGTGGCCACGGCACCGATCGCGGCGGGAAATCCGCCGGCGGTCGCCGCGCGGGTGAGGCTCCACGCGGCGAGCGCGACGCAGCCGTGCACCAGCGGCCCGGCATCCCCGCGCGACGGCGGCCGGGCCGCCAGCGCCAGCACGAGGGCGACCGCCACCAGCGCGGTGAGCAGAATCCGTCCGGCCGCGTAGTAGCCGCCCTGCGCCACCACGCCGGCGGCGAGCGCGGCGAGGAGCGCGGCGACGTGCGCCGGTGTCGTCGTGGACGCCCCGGTGACGACCGCGCCATCCGGCGTCCGCGCAGCGACGGCTCGCATCTTTCCCCCGTGATACATGTGAATCTGACGATCAATGTACGGGGTACACGCGCGAGGACGATCACCGGTTGCGTCGCCTATCCGACACCGGCACCCGACGCGAGGCGATCCGACGGGCAAACGGAAGGGCCCCGCCCACGCCGAACAGACCGGCGGGCGGGGCCCTCGTTCAAACGATCAGCAGGGAGGCAGTCGGTCCAGCAGGTAACGCTCGACGTTGTCCAGCGGGATCCGCTCCTGGGTCATCGTGTCGCGGTCGCGGATGGTCACGGCGTTGTCGTTGAGCGTGTCGAAGTCGACCGTCACGCAGTACGGGGTGCCGATCTCGTCCTGCCGCCGGTAGCGACGACCGATCGCCTGCGAGTCGTCGAACTCCACGCTCCACCGCTTGCGCAGGTCGGCCGCGAGTCCACGGGCCTTGGGTGACAGTTCGGGGTTACGCGAGAGCGGGAGCACCGCGACCTTGACCGGGGCGAGCCGCGGGTCGAAGCGCATCACCGTGCGCTTGTCGACGCCGCCCTTGGTGTTGGGGGCGGTGTCCTCGTCGTACGCCTCGAGCAGGAACGCCAGCACCGCCCGGGTGAGGCCGGCGGCGGGCTCGATCACGTACGGGAACCAGCGCTCGCCCTTCTCCTGGTCGAAGTAGGTCAGGTCGACGCCGGAGTGCTCGGCGTGCGTACGGAGGTCGAAGTCGGTGCGGTTGGCGATGCCTTCCAGCTCGGAGAACTCGCTGCCGCCGAAGCGGAACCGGTACTCGATGTCGACCGTGCGCTTCGAGTAGTGCGAGAGCTTCTCCTTGGGGTGCTCGTAGAAGCGCAGGTTCTGCTCGGACAGGCCGAGGTCGCGGTACCAGTTCCAGCGCTCGCTCAGCCAGTACTCGTGCCACTTCTCGTCGGTGCCCGGCTCGACGAAGTACTCCATCTCCATCTGCTCGAACTCGCGCGTACGGAAGATGAAGTTGCCCGGGGTGATCTCATTGCGGAAGCTCTTGCCGACCTGGGCGATGCCGAACGGCGGCTTCTTGCGCGCCGACGTCTCGACGTTCTTGTAGTTGACGAAGATGCCCTGAGCGGTCTCCGGCCGCAGGTAGTGCAGGCCTTCCTCGCTCTCCACCGGGCCGAGGTAGGTCTTCATCAGGCCGTTGAACATCCGCGGCTCGGTGAAGGTGCCCTTGTTGCCGCAGTTGGGGCAGTTGATCTCGCCGAGGTCGGCCGGCGGCCGGCCGTGCTTCTCCTCGAACGCCTCTTCGAGATGGTCGGCCCGGAAGCGCTTGTGGCAGGACTGGCACTCGGTGAGCGGGTCGACGAACTCGTTCACGTGACCGGACGCCTCCCACACCGGGCGGGCGAGGATGACGGCCGAGTCGAGGCCGACGATGTCGTCGCGCTGCTGCACCATGGTCTTCCACCACTGGCGGCGGACGTTGTCCTTGAGCTCCACACCGAGCGGCCCGTAGTCCCAGGCCGACCGGGTACCGCCGTAGATCTCGCTGGACGGATAGACGAAGCCGCGGCGCTTTGCGAGGCTGACGACGGATTCGATGCGGTCAGCGGCCATCTCGATGAGTCCTCCTACGAACGTCGGATCCGACGCGTGGCTCGTGCCGGTCGCCGAGGAAGGCCGGCGGACCAGAATGATCAAGAGCCAGTCAAGCGTACGGGTGCCGCCGACCGGCCGGCACCAACATTAACGCGCGTGCCGTCGTCGGAACCCGCCTACCCCGGACCCGGTCAGGTACCCCGGCAGATCCGTAGCTCCGACCCGCCGGGCTCCTGTCTCAGCTCGAAGGTCCGCAGGGCCGCGCTGCCGTCCTCGTACCGGACGTCGACCGGCACGATGATCGCGTTGCCGATCTGCACCTGGTGGATGTCGTAGCCGACCGGGCGGGGGCGCCGCTCCTGCACCTGCGCGAACTGGGTCGACGTGACGCGACCCTTCAGGTCGGAGCACAGGTACGAGTAGGCGGTGTCGTACTCGCCGTTCTCGAGCGCATCGAGGTAGCCGCGTACCACCTTGGTCGCGTCCGCCTGGATCTGCCGACTGGTGCCGACCGCGAGCAGCCCGAAGCCGGCGATGCCGCCCACGCAGCACAGGATGAGCACGAGCGCGCCGATGCCGAGCCCGATCCACAGGCCGCGCCGGTTCCGGTCGGCCGGTGGTGCGGTGAACGGCGGCGTGACCCCCGGCCCCTGCGGAGGCGGCGGGGCGCCCTCGCCACCGGGGCCACTGGGACCGCCGGGACCACCGGGGCCAACGGGACCGCCGGCCGCGCCCGGTCCGAAACCCGGGTCCGGCCCGTACGGGGATCCGGCGGGTGCACTCATGGTCGTGATCGTAGTGCGGGGCCGTCGGCCCGGTCGCTGCCGGCGACCACCACCTCGCCGCCCGGCTCGGCGGCGGCGAGCACCTCGAACGCGGACGGCTCGTTGAGCGCCTCCGCGAGCAGCGGCGTGGCGTACAGCTTCACCTCGTACGACGACAGGGCCCGCCGGTACGCCCCGACGGACTCCCACGCCGTGACCATGGTCCACGTGTCGGGCTCGTCGACGGCGCGGGCGAGTTGTCCGCTCACGTACCCCGGCCGGGCGGCGAGCGCGGCGAGCGCCGTGTGGGCGCGTTCCAGGAACGGATCGGGATCGTCAACCACGAACCGGGTCACCACCAGCACGGCCGCCTCCACGCGGGAAAGTAAGGTACGACCTTGAGAATACGGAGGTGCGATGGTGCCGACGCGTGGCACACAGGTCCTACTGGCGCGCCTGAGTCAGCTCAACCCCACGACGGTCTTCCTGAGCACGGCCGCACTGGTGATCATCGGCCTGTTCGCGCCCCGACCGGTCGGCGGCATCCTGCTACTGATGCTGGCCGCCGGGCTGGCGGCCCTACTGTCGGTCACGTGGCGGCTCGGCACGCCCCGCACCCGGACGGCACGGCTGGCGATCCTCGCCCTGCTGGTGGTTCTCGCGATCATCCGCCTCGCGTGAGCGATCATCCGCCCCGCGCGGGCGGCCGTCCTGCCGTCCGCCGCGACCGACCCGCCGTTCGGCTCCCGTGAGCAGCCGTCCCCACCGACGTGTCACCCGTCAGAACCATCGGAACCGATGCGATTTTGACAATGATTGTCATTAGCAGTCAGAGTAGTGGCGTGCTTCGCTCCTGTACCGCCCTCCTCACCGCGGTGGCCGCGGTCGCCACGACCTGTCTACTCACCGGCTGCGGCGCCGGTCCGGCACCGGCCGCGGCCGACGGCAAGATGACGGTGGTCGCCGCGTTCTACCCGCTTCAGTTCGCGACCGAGCAGGTGGGCGGCGACCGCGTCACCGTGACAAACCTCGTGAAGCCGGGCGCGGAGCCACACGATCTCGAGTTGCAGCCCTCGCAGATGGCCGACCTGGAACGCGCCGACCTCGTGGTGTACCTGCGCGGCATGCAGCCCGCCGTCGACGCCGCGGTGGACCAGAACGCCACGAAGAGCGCGCTCGACACGTCGACCGTCACGCCCCTGCGGGACGCCCCGGCCGGCTCCGAGGATCTGGGCAGGGATCCCCATATCTGGCTCGACCCGACCCGCCTGGCCGCCGTCGCGGACACGATCGCCAACCGACTGGCCGCGCTCGACCCGGCGCACTCCGCCGCCATCCGAGCCCGCGCGGCGGCCCTGCGTACGCGCCTGGAGGCGCTGGACCGGGAGTACGCCACCGGCCTCGCGCACTGCCAGCGACACGAGATCGTGACCAGCCACGCCGCGTTCGGTTACCTCGCGACGCGCTACAACCTGACCCAGGTCCCCATCACCGGCCTCGCCCCCGACGAGGAGGCCACGCCGCGCCACCTCAGCGAGGCGGCCAGCCTGGCGCGGCGGTACCACGCCACGACGATCTTCTTCGAGTCACTGGTCAGCCCGAAGATCGCCGAAACGGTCGCCCGGGAGATCGGCGCCAAGGCCGAGGTGCTCGACCCGGTCGAGGGCATCGAGCCGGGCTCCTCCGACGACTACTTCTCGGTGATGCACGCCAACCTCACCACCCTGCGTACCGCATTGGACTGCTCATGACAGCAACTGACCTGGACCTGCCCGAACCCGTTGTCGCGGCCGAGGGCATCGTGGCCGCGTACGGTGGCCGCCCGGTGCTGCACGGCGTCACGCTGCGGGTCGCGGCCGGCGAGGTTGTGGCGATCCTGGGCGCCAACGGCTCCGGCAAGTCCACCCTGACCAGGTCCGTCCTCGGCCTGCTCCAGCCGCGTCGAGGCGAGATCCGGCTGTTCGGCACCCCGCTGCGCCGGTTCCGTGACTGGCACCGCATCGGATACGTACCGCAGCGGCTGGACGCGGGCGGCGGCGTGCCCGCGACCGTCCGCGAGGTGGTCGCCTCGGGTCGGCTGGCCCGGCGCGGCTTCCTGGGCCGTAACCGCCCGGCCGACCGGGAGGCGGTCTCCGCCGCGCTGGCCGACGTCGGGCTCACCGACCGCGCCGGCGACCCGGTACGCACCCTGTCGGGAGGGCAGCAGCAGCGTGTACTCATCGCGCGCGCCCTGGCCGGCGAGCCCGACCTGCTCGTCCTCGACGAGCCCACGGCCGGCGTCGACGCCGCCAGCCAGGAGGCGTTCGCGGCGACGCTGCACCGGTTCGTCGGGCGCGGCGGCACGGTCCTGCTGGTCGCGCACGAACTGGGACCGCTCGCGCCGCTCATCAGCCGCGCCGTGGTCGTGCACCACGGCGAGATCGTCCACAGCGGGCCGGTACCCGAGCCGGCGGGCCACCACGCCGCCCCCGACCACGACCACGTGCATCCGCACGCGCCGTACGACCGGCCCGGCATCTGGGACGCCCCGTGACCGACGGACGTCCCGGCACCGACGGACGCCCCAGCACCGACGTACTTCCCCTGCCCGGCGCACCCGAGGAACAGCTGTGAATCTCTTCGCCTACGACTTCATGATCCGGGCCTTCATCGGGGCCGTGATCACCGGCCTCGCGGCGCCCGCGATCGGGATCTACCTGGTGCAGCGGCGGCTGTCGCTGATCGGCGACGGGCTCGGACACGTCGCCCTCACCGGCGTCGGGCTGGGCCTGCTCACCCGTACCTCACCGGTGTTCATGGCGGTGCTGGTGGCGGCGGTCGGCGCGGTCGCGGTCGAGCTGGTCCGCGAACGGGGCAAGGCCTCCGGCGACGTGGCCCTGGCGATCCTGTTCTACGGCGGCATCTCGGGCGGCGTCGTGCTGGTCAACATGTCGTCGGCGCAGAGCAGTCGCAGCCTCACGTCGTACCTGTTCGGATCGCCCCTGACCACCTCGACCGGCGACCTGGTCGTGATCGGCGCGCTCGGGGCCGTCGTGCTCGCCATCGCGCTGCTGCTCCGCCCGTGGCTGTTCGCGGTGTCCCACGACGAGGAGTACGCGCGCGTGGCCGGCCTGCCGATCCGCCTGCTCAACATCACGCTGGCCGTCGTCACCGCGGTGACCGTGACCGCCGCGATGCGCACGGTCGGCCTGCTGCTGGTCAGCGCGCTCATGGTCGTACCGGTGGCGACCGCCCAGCAGGTCACCCGCGGCTTCAACGCGACGATGCACCTCGCGATGGTCCTCGGCGTCGGCGCCGCGGTCGTCGGCATGGTGGTCTCGGCACAGCTCGACACCGCCTCCGGCGCGACGATCGTCCTGCTCGCGATCGCGGCGTTCATCGTGGTCACCATCGGCGCGGGCGCGGTCCGCCGGGGCCGGGCCCACCCGCCCGTACCCGCGCAGCCGGCTGAAGCCGAACCGCATGAGGTCGTGCTGGACCGCTGATACCGTGACACGCGTGGCAACCGACGGGTACGAGGCCGCGGGAGAGCTGCTCCGCGCGCTCGCCGCGCCGCTGCGCATCGGCATCGTCACCGAGCTGTCCGGCGGCGCCCGCTGCGTGCATGAGCTGGTCGAAGCGCTCGGCGCGCCGCAGCCACTGGTCTCCCAGCATCTACGGGTGTTGCGCGGCGCCGGGATCGTGCGGGGTCTGCGACGAGGGCGGGAGATCGCCTACTCATTGACCGACGAGCACGTGGCGCACATCGTCGCGGATGCCGTCAGCCATAGCCGGGAGGCCCGGGTGGGCATGAACGAAGGCGGTGCGCCGTGACGAACCCGGCACCGCGCAACACGCGGCAGCGCGGCGCGGTCAGCGCGCTGCTGGCCGAGGTCGAAGGCTTCCACAGCGCCCAGGAGCTGCACGCCATGCTGCGCACGCGGGGCGACACCGTGGGCCTGACGACCGTGTACCGGACGCTGATGGCCCTGGCGGACGCCGGCGAGATCGACGTGATGCAGACCCCGAGCGGGGAGAACCTGTACCGGCGCTGCAGCGACGGCCACCATCACCACCTGGTGTGCCGGTCCTGCGGCCGGACCGTCGAGGTGCTCGGTCCGGCCGTGGAGAGCTGGGCGGAGAAGGTGGCCGCGCAGCACGGGTACGCCGACGTGAGCCACACCCTGGAGATCTTCGGTACCTGCCCGGCCTGCAAGGGCTAGGCGCGATCCCGGGGAGCGACCCGGCGGCGTACGTCGGCTACCTCCGAGGGCCCCTGCTGCCACCGCGCGACCCAGTCGCCGTCGTCCGGTGCGGGCACGACGCCCTCTTCGAGCCAGGCGTACCGGCCGGCGACGACCCGCTTGGCCGCGATCACGTCCAGGTCGTCGGTGTTGTCCCAGAGGTCGGTGAAGAGCCGTTCCACCCTCGCCTGAGCCTGCTGGCAGAACAGGTCGGCCAGCTCCAACTCCTCGGCGCGCCCCGAGGTGTGTGCCTTCACGCAGGCGGCGGACATCGCGTACAGCTCCGCGCCGATGTCCACGATGCGGCCGAGGAACGCCTGCTTGCGCTCCATCTTGCCCTGCCAGCGCGCCATGGCGTAGAAGGTCTCCCGCGCCGTCTTGCGCGACGAGCGCTCGACGAACCGCAGGTGCCGGGCGAGCGGCCCGAACGCCGCGTACGCCGACGGCGCCTGGCCGCGGCCGACCACGAGCGTCGGCAACCAGCGGGCGTAGAAGCCGCCGGCGCGGGCTGCTGCCTTGGCCTTGCGTCCGAGCGCCGCCTCCGGGTCGATGATGTCGCCGGCCACCGACAGGTGCGCGTCGACCGCCTCCCGCGCGATGAACAGGTGCATGATCTCGGTCGAGCCCTCGAAGATCCGGTTGATCCGGAGGTCGCGCAGCAACTGCTCGGCCGCGATCGGCCGCTCCCCGCGCGCGGCGAGCGAGTCCGCGGTCTCGTATCCGCGACCGCCCCGGATCTGGACCAGCTCGTCGGCGACCTGCCAGGCCAGCTCGCTGGCGTACAGCTTGGCCAGCGCCGCCTCGATGCGGATGTCGTTGCGGTCGTCGTCGGCCAGCCGGCACGACAGCTCCAGCATGGCCTCCATGCCGTACGCGGAAGCCGCGATGAACGCGATCTTCTTGGCGATGGCCTCGTGCCGGGCGACCGGCAGCCCCCACTGGACGCGCTCGTCGGCCCACTCCCGGGCCACGCCGAGGCACCACTTGGCCGCGCCGACGCACATGGCCGGCAGCGACAGGCGGCCGGTGTTGAGCGTCGTCAGGGCGATCTTGAGCCCCTGCCCCTCGCGGCCGATGACGTTCTCCGCCGGTACCCGCACGTCGTGGAACCGGGTGACGCTGTTTTCCAGGCCGCGCAGCCCCATGAAGGCGTTGCGGCGCTCGACCGTGATACCCGGGGCGTCGCCCTCCACCACGAACGCGGTGATCCCGCCGCGGTGCCCCTCGCTCGGCGGCACCTGGGCCATCACCACGAGCAGGGTCGCGAGCGTGCCGTTGGTGGCCCACAGCTTCACGCCGTTGAGCAGGTAGCCGCCGTCGCCGGTCGGCGTCGCCGTGGTGGACAGCCGGGCCGGGTCGGAGCCGACGTCGGGCTCGGTGAGCAGGAACGCCGAGATCTCACCGGCGGCCAGGCGCGGCAGGAAGCGCTGCTTCTGCTCGTCGGTGCCGAACAGCTTGAGCGGCTGCGGGACGCCGATCGACTGGTGGGCCGACAGCAGCGCGCCGATCGCCGGGCTGGCCGAGCCGGCCAGCATGAGCGCCCGGCAGTAGTCCCAGTGGGACAGCCCGAGCCCGCCGTACTTGGAGTCGATCTTCATGCCGAACGCGCCGAGGTCGGCCAGGCCCGCCAGCACGTCGTCGGGGATCAGGGCGTCGCGCTCGATCTGCGCGCCGTCGACCTTGCTGGTCAGGAACTCGCGCAGGCGCTCGATGAAGTCCGGCGCGCCGGCAGACCGCTCGGTGTCCGACCGCGGTGGTGGATTGATCAGATCAAGCTGGAACCGACCCAGGAACAGCTCCTTGCCGAAGCTGGGCTTGCGCCACTCCGCCTCGCGGGCGGCCTCGGCGACCTGCCTGGCCTGCCGCTCGGAAACCTGGGTCGGACCGCCGTCGGGCGCGTTCGCCGCCGACTGGCTGCGGGTCGTCGTCATGGCCACCCCCTCGCGGGTACGGGAGCCTTGCACGTACCTGACAGGCTACCCGCCGGTATTACCCGCCGGTAGGAGTTCATACACGCAGATCATGACAAGACCCGGTCGAGAACCGCGCCCGCGACCGCCGCCGGAGCCTCGTCGGCCATCCAGTGGCTGACCCCGGTCAGCTCCACGAAGCGGTACTCCCCCGTCACCTCAGCCGCGCACCGGCGCGCCGCGGCCCGGCCGACCGCCACGTCGCCGGTGCTCCACACGTACGTCGTCGGCACGCCCACCCGACCGACGCCGCCGCGCAGGATCCGCACGGCCCGGTACCAGTTGAGCGCCCCGGTGAGCGCGCCCGGCTGGCGCATCGGTTCCACGTACCGGTCGACCGCCGCCGCGTCGAGCCCGGCGTCGGCGAAGATCCCGCGCAGCAGCTTCGCGTCGTCGCGCAGCAGCACCTCCTCGGCCTTCCCCGCACGGCGGAACAGCAGGATGTACCGCGAACGGCGCAGCTGGTCGAAGCTGGTGAGCAGGGCGTGGGCGTACGCCCGCGGGTGCGGCACGGACAGCGCCGTCACGGTCCGCACCCGGTCCGGGTGGCGCGCGGCCAACCCCCAGGCCACGATCGCGCCCCAGTCGTGGCCGACGACGTGGGCGCGGTCGACCCCGAGGGCGTCGAGAACGGCCACGGCGTCGGCGACGCACTCGCCCTGCGCGTACGCCCCGACCGCGGCCGGCCGCGCGCCGGGCGAGTAGCCGCGCTGGTCGGGCGCGATCGTGCGCACGCCGGCGGCGTGCAGCACCGGCGCAACCTCGGCCCACATCGTCGCGTTCTGCGGGAAGCCGTGCAGCAGCAGGACGGGCGTGCCGTCGGCGGGGCCGTCGACGGTCACGTGGAAGCGCAGTCCGCGCGCGTCGATCTCCATGTCAGGACTCGTACTCCTCGGTCGGCGCCGCCACCCGCTCCAGGTCGACGACGTCGAGGTACGGGATGGTCTCGCCGTTGACGTCGTCGGCGACCGACCGGCGGGTGTACCGGCCGGTGACCGCGAGCCACGTATCGGGCTCCAGGTCGGCCGGCACGTCACCGGCGAGGCCCACCTTGACCGGGCGGGCGTCGGCGGCGCAGCAGGACAGGACCATGCGGGCCAGGTACGGTGCGCCGTCGGCGCCCTTGACCACGAAGCCCGTGAGCCGCACCTTCCGGTCACCGAGCGACCGGCCCGCGTCGAACACCGCCCGGCTGGCGTAGTCGAGCACGCCGATCCGTGCCGGGTCGCCGGCCGGCAGCGGCGGGAAGTCCGAAACCCGGGTCAGCGCGGTCCCGGTGCGGTTGGCCGCGTACGAACCGAGCGCCGGCGGGGCGACCAGCAGCAGCGCGAACACCGGCAGGAGGAGCAGCCAGCCGGCCCGCGGCCCGTGCTCGTGGTCGTGCCCGTCCTGGCCCCGGCCGCCGCGGAACTCGTACCGGAGCGTCACGACCGCGGCGAGGACCAGCAGCACCCCGGCGGCGATCAGGAACGGCCGCAGCCCCTGCTTGACGTAGCGCAGGTACAGGTCGGTGAGGCTGCTGCGCAGCACCGCGCCGCCGACCAGCAGCAGCACGACGGCCTGGGCCTGGCGGTTCACCGCAGCACCGCCCCGACCGTGACCGCCACCACGACCGCGAGCCCGAAGGTGGCCGGGGCGAACCGGGTGGCGAACCGCCGGCCGAACGTCCCGGCCTGCATGGCGAACAGCTTCAGATCGATCATCGGCCCGACGACCAGGAAAGCCAGCTTGGCGGTCAGCGAGAAGTCGCGCAGCGAGGCGGCCACGAACGCGTCGGCCTCCGAACAGACGGACAGCACCACCGCCAGCACCGCCAGGGTCAGCACGCCGAGCGCCGGGTCGTGGCCGAGCGCGCGCAGCCACCGCTGCGGCACGAACACGTTGATCGTCGCGGCCGCCATCGCGCCCAGCACGAGGTAGCCACCGGCGTGCATCACGTCGTGCCGGACCGCCGCCCAGAACGCCGCCCACCTGCTCATCCCGTCCAGTTCCGGCCGGTGCGGCAGCCTGATCCACTCCGACCGGCCGAGCGCCAGCCACAGCCAGCCCATCGCGCACGCGGTGATCAGACTCGCCAGCCCCCGCGCCACCACCATCATCGGCCGGCCGGGGAACGCGACCGCCGTGGCGGTCAGCACGATCGGGTTGATCGCGGGGGCGGACAGCAGGAACGCCAGCGCGGCCGCCGGGGTCACCCCGCGCCGTACCAGCGCTCCCGCGATCGGCACCGAGCCGCACTCGCAGCCCGGCAGCACCACCCCGGCCGCGCTGGCGACCGGTACGGCCAGGGCCGGATGCCGCGGCAGCGCCCGGGCGAAGAACGACGCCGGCACGAACACCGCGATCACCGCGGACAGCACCACTCCGAACACCAGGAACGGGATCGCCTGCGTCAGCACCGACACGAAGACGGTGGTCCAGGTCTGCGATCCGGGCGTCGACAACAGCCGGCTCAGCGGCGCCCGGAACACCACGACGAGCACGAGGACGGCCGCGAGGACCTCGACCGAGCCGACCCGGCCGCGCAGCCCGCCCCGGACCGCCGGCTGTGCGCTGTCTCCAGCTGCCACGTGGTGGTCCCTTCTCCTGCCGCGGGGCCGGGCGGACGCCGCCAGCCTACCGGCCGACGGCCCACTTCGGACGACCCTGACCCATCGATAGGGCTACGGGGTCTTACGGCAGGTCAGGGCCGCTGCTAACGTCTATGCCACAACTTCACATCCGACAGGGGAGCGCACAGCGCTGAGAGTGCGGCCACGCCGCAGACCCTTGAACCTGATCTGGGTAATGCCAGCGCAGGAAGCTCGGTCAGACTCCGCGTAGCGCCATGCCCGCCGGGCGGCGGGCATGGCGTGCGTCTTCTCCTGGTTCGCGAGTTTGAACTGGGAGGTATCTCAATGAATTTCCGGTGGCGCACCGTCGACATCGTCGTCGCGTCGGTCATCGCCGTCGCCTTCGGCGTCGTCTTCTGGGCCTGGGACCTGCTCTACAACGGCCCGTTCAAGGCCATCCCGCTGCCCGGCCAGGCCATCCTGTACGGCGTCTGGCTGGTCCCCGCCGTGCTCGGCGCGCTCGTCATCCGCAAGCCGGGTGCCGCCATCTACACCGAACTGGTCGCGGCCGTCATCTCCGCGCTGCTGGGCAACGCCTGGGGCGCCACGGTCGTCCCGGAGGGGCTCCTGGAGGGGCTCGGCGCCGAGATCGTGTTCCTGGTGCTGCTGTACCGCTCGTTCGGCCTGGTCACCTCGCTGATCGCCGGGGCTGCGGCCGGCGCCGCGGCCGGCATCTTCGACGCGTTCGCGTTCTACCCCGGATACTCGTGGGCGAGCTTCCGACTGCCTTACGTCGCGCTCGCCGCGCTGAGCTCACTGGTGATCGCGGGCGGTGGCGGCTGGGCGCTGACCAAGGCCCTCGCCCAGGCCGGCGCGCTGGACCGCTTCCCCTCCGGACGCGAACGGGCGACGGTCTGAGCACGTTAGAGCTTCGCGGCTTCGGCTGGCGCCACGCCGGGCGCAAGGCCTGGGCGGTACGCGGCGTCGACCTGCGCGTCGAGCACGGTGAGCGGGTGCTCCTGCTCGGCCCCTCCGGGGCGGGCAAGAGCACCCTGCTCGCCGCGGCCGCCGGTCTACTGCCTCAGGACTCCGGCGAGCAGGAAGGCCACGTCACCGTCGACGGTCGGGATGCCCGAGCGGCCCGCGACCGGGTCGGCATCGTGTTCCAGGACCCGCAGACCCAGCTCGTGATGGCCCGCGCCGGCGACGACGTCGCGTTCGGCCTGGAGAACCGGGGCGTACCGCCGGCCGAGATCTGGCCCCGGGTCGACGCGGCGCTGACGCGCGTCGGGTTCCCGTACGGGCGCGACCGGCACACCGGCGCACTGTCCGGCGGCGAGCAGCAACGGCTGGCCCTCGCCGGCGTCCTCGCGCTCGCCCCCGGGCTGCTGCTGCTCGACGAGCCGACCGCCAACCTCGACCCGGCCGGCGCGGCGCAGGTCCGCGAGGTGCTCGCCACCCTGGACACCACGGTGGTCCTCGTCGAACACCGCGTCGCCGACGTCGTGCCCCTTGTGGACCGGGTGGTGGTCCTGTCCCCCGGCGGCGGGGTGGTGGCCGACGGCGTACCGGAGACGGTGTTCGCCGAGCACGGCGCCGCGCTCGCGGCACAGGGCGTGTGGGTACCCGGCGTCGCGCCGTCGCAGCGGCGGGCGGGACGCGCACCCGGCGAGGTCGCGCTGTCCGGGCAGGGGCTGACCCGGCGGCACCCCGGAGCCGACCGGGCCGCGCTGTCCGGTGTGGACGTGGAGGTACGCCGGGGTGAGGTGCTCGCCGTCCTCGGCGCCAACGGCTCCGGCAAGTCGACCCTCGCCCTGCTGCTCGGCGGGCTGCTGCGGCCGACCGGCGGGCGGGTCGTGGCAGCCGCCGACCCGGCCGTGCCGCCGCACCGGTGGCGGGCCGCCACGCTCGCCCGCCGGATCGGCTCGGTATTCCAGAACCCCGAGCACCAGTTCGTCACCAACCGGGTACGCGACGAGCTGGCCCTCGGCCCACGGCGGGTCGGCCGGGACCCGGTGCCGATCGTCGACGAGCTGCTCGCCCGGCTGCGCCTGGACCGGCTGGCCGCCGCGAACCCGTACACCCTCTCCGGCGGCGAACAGCGGCGCCTGTCCGTCGCGACGGCGCTGGCGACCGCGCCGGAGGTGCTCGTGTTCGACGAGCCGACCTTCGGCCAGGACCTGCGCACCTGGCGGGAGCTGGTCGATCTGCTGGCCGAGCTGCGCGACGCCGGCCGTGCCATCGTGACGGTCACCCACGACGGCGACCTGGTCGACGCCGTCGCCGACCGGCACGTGCTCCTGTCTCATGATCCTGAAGGATTTTCCGTGCTCCAACACGGAAAATCCTTCAGGATCACGGAGGGGAAGCCGGCATGAGGCTCGCGGAACCCCTCGCCGACACCGACGCTCCCTTGGCCCGGCGCAACCCCACCGCGAAGGTCGCGGCCGGCGTGCTGCTCGCGTTCGCGCTGCTGGCATCGGTCGACCCGGTGGCCCCGGCGGTCGCGATCGGGCTCGAGCTCGCTGGTACGCCGCTGTTCGGCGTCCGGTACCGGGTCCTGGCCCGCAGGTGCTGGCCGCTCCTGGTGAGTGCGGTGGCGGTGTTCGGGTTCACACTGGTCTTCACCACCCACCGAGCCGGCACGGCGCTGCTGCACGTCGGGCCGCTGGCCGTCACCGGCGACACCCTCGTCGCAGCAGCCGGCCTGGCCCTGCGACTCGTCGCCGTGGCGCTGCCCGGGCTCGTCGTGTTCGCCACCACCGACCCGACCGACCTGGCCGACTCGCTCATCCAACAGGTACGCGTACCGCCGCGCTTCGCGATCGGCGCGCTGGCGGCGTTCCGCATGATCCCGCTGCTGGCCGACGAGTGGGAACTGCTGACGCTGGCCCGGCGGGCCCGCGGGATCGACGCCGGACGTAACCCGATCGCCCGGCTGCGGCTGTTCGCCTCGACGGCGTTCGCGCTGCTCGTCGGGGCGATCCGGCGCGGTACCCGGCTCGCGACCGCGATGGACGCCCGCGGCTTCGACACGGGTGTGCCCCGGTCGGTCGCCCGGCCTCAGCGGTTCGGGCTCGCCGACGTGGCGCTGATCGCCGGCGCGCTCGGCGTCGGCGCGGTCGCGATCGGGGCCAGCGTCGTCAGCGGCGCGTTCCGGCCGCTGCTGTGACCGGTCAGGTGGCCAGCGACGCCGCCTCCGGGGACACCGGGTTGGGCAGGGCGCCGCCGTAGCGGCGGTCCCGCTGCGCGTACAGCTCACAGGCGTACCAGAGGTGGCGGCGGTCGAAATCGGGCCACAGGGTGTCGAGCGAGACGAACTCCGCGTACGCGGTCTGCCAGATCATGAAGTTGGAGATGCGCTGCTCGCCGGAGGAGCGGACGAGCAGGTCCACCTCGGGCAGGTCAGGCTCGTCGAGGTAGCGCGCGAAGACCTTCTCGTTGATCTTGTCGGGCTTGAGCCGGCCCGCCGCCACGTCCTCGGCCAGCTTCGCCGCCGCATCGGCGATCTCGGCCCGTCCGCCGTAGTTGACGCACATGGTGAACGTCAGCGCGGTGTTGTGGCGGGTCAGCTGCTCGGCGTACTCCAGCTCGCTGATCACGCTGCGCCACAGCCGGGGCCGGCGCCCCGCCCAGCGCACCCGGATGCCCATCTCGTGGAACTCGTCGCGCCGCCGGTGGATGACGTCGCGGTTGAAGTTCATGAGGAAGCGCACCTCGTCAGGCGAGCGCTTCCAGTTCTCCGTCGAGAACGCGTACGCACTGACGTACTTGATGCCCATCTCCAGCGCGCCCTCGATCACGTCGAAGAGCGCCGCCTCGCCGGCGGTGTGGCCCGCCGTGCGCGGCAGGCCCCGCTGCTTGGCCCACCGTCCGTTGCCGTCCATGATGATCGCCACGTGCTGCGGCACGACCTCCGGCGGCAGGGCCGGCGGGCGCGCCCCGGACGGGTGCGGTGACGGGGGGCGGTAGGCGGTGCTGCGGCGAATCACGCGGGTCCTCTCAGCGTTCGACCAATGGCAGCGAGCGTAGCCCGCGCTCGAGATGCCACTGCAGATGCGCGGCGACCAGGCCGCTGGCCTCCTTGCGCGGGCCGGGGTCGCTCGCATCGGCGACCTCCCAGTCCCCCTCGGTGAGAGCCGTCATCAGCGCGAGCGTGGCCGGCGCGGGGCGGGCGGCGCCGGGCGGGCGGCAGTCGGGGCAGACACAGCCCCCCGCCGGTACGGAGAACGCCCGGTGCTCGCCCTTGGTGCCGCAGACGGCGCACTCCCGCAGCGCCGGGGCCCACCCGGCGATCGCGGCGGCCCGCAGCAGGTACGCGTCGAGCACCAGCGACGTCGGGTGCGAACCGTCGGCCAGGGTCCGCAGCGCGCCGATCGTCAGCAGGTACAGCCGCAGCGACGGGTCGTGCTCGACCGGGGTGAGCCGCTCGGCGGTCTCGGCGATCGCGCTGGCGACGGTGTAGCGGGAGTAGTCGCCCACCAGCCGCTTGCCGTACAGGTCCAGCCCCTCCACCTGGCTGATGACGTGCAGGCTGCGCCCCTCGATCCACTGCACGTCGATGTGACCGAACGGCTCCAGGCGGGCGCCGAACCGCGACGAGGTACGCCGTACTCCCTTCGCGACCGCGCGGATCCGGCCGTGGCGCCGGGTCAGCAGCGTGACGATCCGGTCCGACTCACCCAGCTTCTGCACGCGCAGCACCACCGCTTCGTCGCGGGTGAGCTTGCCACGGAAACCGGTCACCAGACCATCCTGCCTGGTTCCGCCGATCTTGGGGTAGCGGCGCCGGCCTGATCACCCGTGAGAAGCCGGCCTGATCACCCGTGAGAAGGGTCGACGTGCGTGAGCCTGACGCCCCGCCACCGACCGGCGACGAACAGGCCGACCCCTGCCAGCAGCAGGCCGACCCCGGCGGACAACGCGAGCAGCACGGCCGCGGGCAGGCCGGTGACGGGCAGCCAGTTCGGTCCGCCGCCGAGCGGTGAGCCGGGCACCGTCCCGGTCTCCGTGCCGAAGTCACCCTCGAGAGTCAGGTCGAGGGTGAATCCGAGCCGGTCGGTCTGGGTTTCGTTGCCGGACTGGATCGGCAGCCGGACCGCCAGGCGCAGGACGCGCCGTTCATGGGCGGCGAGCAGGGCGCCGGCGACCACGCCGCGCCGGAGACTGGCGAACGCGCCCTGCCAGATCGGCGTGTACGGGCCGGCGGAGTCACGGGCGACGTCGAGGGAGACGACGACCTCGGAGCCGAGCTCACCCTGACCGGGACCGCAGCCGTTGTCGACGAGCCGCTCGGCGCGGGTGCAGCCGTTGTCGTCGTCGCGCACGTCGGTCGCGGTGATGGTCAGCCGGGCCGGCGCGTCGGAGTCGTTGCGCACCGCCACCGTGCCGGCGTCCGACCGCCCGGGCGCGAACCCCGTGGTCTCCAGCAGCGCCGCTCGCGGCCGCCCGGCGAGGTCGCGGGGCGTTTCGACGATCAGGTGGCTGGACGCCGCCGCAGCGGTACCGGCGGCGACACCGGGCCCGACGACCCCCGCCGCGACGAGGACGAACGCGGCGAACAGCGGACGCGGCACGTTCATGGCGTCGGACCGTTCTGCTCGTTGGGGAGCGCGCCGGTGGCGGCGGGCGGGTCGGAGGGCTGCGCTACCGGCGCCGTGCTCTGTGTCGCGGCCGGACCCGGTGGGGGCACCGGGGCCGTTGATGAGGCGGCCGGCGGCACCGCTGACGGCGCATTCGACGGAGCCCCTCCGGACGGCGCTGGTACCGGTGTGCTGCCGACCACCGACCGGGCCACGGGCGCCGGGGCGGGCTGTGGTGCGGGCGCCAGACCCGCGACGTGCCGCGCGTAGAGGCGGAGCGTCACCTCGCATCCGGTGACGGCGGTCGTCGCGGCGCTGACGACGCACACGTCGTGGCCCGGTCCGCCGTCGATCCGTTCGACGCCGGGGCCCGCCACGATGCAGTCGTCGCCGGCGCCACCGCGCAGCACGGTAGCGGCGCCCAGCCCGACGATCAGGTCGTTCTCCGGCCCGCCGGTGAGGGTCTCCGCGTGCTTCGTACCGGTGATGACCGTGGGGTACCGCCTGCCTTCGCAGATCTCGGGTGGCTCCCGCAGCGAACTCCAGGCCTGTGCGGTCACCGTGTTGCCGCGCAGGGTGACGGAGTCGGCGAAGCCGCCGGAGTAACCGCCGGCCGCCGCCACTCCCATCGGAAGCAGCGAACCGGCGACGAGGCAGCAGGCCCCGGCGACCACCAGCGTGTACCTAGACAACGCCGCCCCCGACCTGAGCTTGCGCCCGCGCGCCGTCGGCTGCCGGCCGGTTGGCCGCGGCCCGCCGGTCGCGCCAGGCGCCGACGAGCTGGAACAGCGCGTACCCGATCAGACCGGCGACGGCCACGGACAGCACCGTCGAGCGATTGCCGACCGAGTTCCGGACGAAACCGAGGTAGGGGACGTGGAACCACACCTTGCCACGGATCGCGGTCGACGGTACCGGGTCGATGTCGGCGCCCCGGTTGGCGTCGCCCTTGGTGGTGAAGGTGACCGGGGTGGTCTGCTCGTTGACCGCCACGATCCGGTGGGTGACGTACTCGGCCTTACCCGCGGTCCGCTGGTAGGTCACCACGTCACCGATCCGCAGCGTGCCCGCGTCCACCGGGCGGATGACCACCACCGAGCCGGGCTGGATCGTCGGGGTCATGCTGCCGGTGAGCACGGTCAGCGCCGCGCCGTGGACAGCTCGCGGCAGCACCGCCACGACCGCCAACGCGGCCAGGACCGCGCCGAGAAAGGCGAACAGGAGGGTACGCACGCCCCACCGGGCGGCGATCTGCAGCTTCTTCGTCATCGGACCCTCTCGGGCTTCCTCCGTGGTCGACGGGCACGTCAGCGCGGTGGGCGGGGCCGGACCGGCCCCGCCCACCGATGCGTCAGACCTGGGACAGGTCGAAGCGGATGTCGAACGACAGCGAGTCGCCCTGCGCGACGTTGTCGTTGGCGTTCGCGCCGGACACCTGGTTGCTCGGGTCGTGCGGCCAGTACGCCGACAGGCCGATGCAGACGCCCTCACCGGGAGACAGCACCAGCGGGGAGTTGCTGTTGGGCTCCTTGAGCGTGTACGTCTTCCCGTTGGCGGTGTCGAGGTCGCCCTGGTTGCTCGCCCAGAACGCGTTGTAGCCGCCCTGCCCCGGGTACGTGGCGCAGGTCTTGGAGTCCTTGACCTCCGGGTAGTACGAGCTCTGGACGTTCAGGATGTGCGACAGCTCGCCCTTGTCGTTGGGGTCGCCGCAGGTCGGGTCGGCGACCACCTCGGAGTTGCTGCTGCAGCCGTTCTCCTGGTTCTGCAGGTTGCTGATGGTGATCGAAAGGTTGCCGTCAGGCACGGACTGGCCGTCGTTGCTGGCGATCCAGATCATGCGCTGGCCAGTCATGCCCGGAGCGAGCTTGCCCCAGCTGATCGGCACCGCACCCGTGGTACCGGTCTGGTCGTTCAGGTCGAGCTTGAGGAAGCCCGCACCGATCGAGTTGTTGTTGATGGTGCCGAAGTCCGACCACGCGGCGAGGGTGCTGCCGCCACCGATGAGGCCGATCGCCGCCACCCCGGCGAGCGCTGCCTTGACCAGCTTCTTGTTCACGGTTCTCCTTCTCCCATGGATCACACCCCGCCACCGCGGAACGGTGTGCGCGAGGTGGAGGTACGGCGACGGACCGCCGCAGGGGGAAGCGTGGCGCTGGCCCAGGACCCGGCTCATCGTCAATATTGATGAACCGGGCCCGTGCGGGCGGCGGGAGGGCGGAGAGAAACCGTTGGCACGACAGAAAAACCGGCCGCCCGGAGGAGAAGACCGTCCCGGCGGACGGGTACCTACAGCCAGCCGGCGGTGCGCGCCTTCGCCACGGCGGCCAGCTGCGACTTGACGTCGAGCTTGGTGAGTACGGCGCGCACCTGCGTGCGCACGGTGGCCTCGGACACGAAGCGCTCGCGGGCGATCGCCTCGACGGACTTGCCCTCACCCAGCGCCACCAGGACGTTGCGCTCGCGCTCCGACAGCCGCTGCAGGGGTATGAGCAGCCGCGCCTGCTCCGATCGGTACCGGCGCAGCTCGGTGAGCAGGTCGTCGCGCTCGCCGGGGGCCAGCACGGGCTGCCCCGCCGCAGCGACCAGGGCGCGGTCGAGGAGCGTCTCGAAGGGCGCGGACTTGTGGACGAAACCCACCGCCCCGGCCTCGACCGTCGCCGCGAGCCGGTAGCGGTCGGCGATGCCGCTGACGACCAGTACCACGTTGCCGGCGTCGACCAGCGGGCCGATGAGATCGGTACCGTCACCCAGGCGCCGGCCGAGATCGAGGTCGAGGAGCACGAGGGCGGGTGGGCCGGCTGCGACCTGGGCCAGCAGGCGCTCCCGGCTGTCCAGTTGGGCGATCTCCACGGTGAGCCCCTCGGCCCGCAGCGCCAGCCCGAGGCTCTGCGCGAGCAGCGCATGGTCCTCCACGATGACGACGCGAGCGGTCATCGGCGCCCGCTCTCCGCGCCCGCTGCCGTGGTCAGGCGCTCGCTGGGCGCCACCGGCAAGGTCAGGAAGAACCTCGCACCGCCGCCGCGCCGGCCGTGTACCTCGATCGTGCCGCCCTGTTCGGCCATCAGCCGGCGGGCGACGTACAGTCCGAGGCCGGCTCCCGGAGTGACCTCGCTGCCGGCGCCCCGGGCGCCGCGCGCGAACACCGCCTCCCGTTCCAGGACGGGCACCCCGGGCCCCCGGTCCTCCACCAGTAGGCACAGGTCCGATCCGGACCGCCAGGAGCGGATCGCCACGTCGCTGCCGGGTGCGTACCGGCGGGTGTTGACCAGCAGTTGCTGCACGACGGTCGCGAGGTCCGCCGGACGGCCGTACCCGCGGACGGGCGTCAGGGTCGGCTCGATCACCAGCCCGTTCTCCCTCTCGGTGGTGATGACGGGCGCCAGGGCCTCCGCGAGCGTGAACTCCACGATCGGCTTCCCGCTGTCCGCCTCGACGAGGTACTGGAGCCGACCGAGCTCGTCAACGATGGCTTTGAGCAGGTCATGGCGCCGGCCGTGGTCGAGCCGCCCATCGTACCGGTCGAGTGTGCCGGTGGCGGCGCGTAGCGCGGCGACAGCGGAGCGCAGGTCGTGCACCTGCTCCTCGCGTCGCCGCTTCTCGGCGTTCAGGTGGTCCTCGGTCTCGCGCAGCGCGCTGGTGACCGACCGGAGCCGGTTGCCTTCGGTGACGAACACCTCGAACAACCCCCTGGCCGCACCCCCGAGGGCGATGGCCGCCGCGCCCACCTGCAGCGTCGCGGCACAGGTCAACCACGCCTGCCCGGCGAGGACGGAAACGGCGCGGGTGACGCCCGCGGCGGCCACCAGCCCGACCCAGGCGGCGGTCCACCCGTGTACGGGCCGCTGCCGGTCCGTACACGTGCGCAGGTGGCTGATCGCGACCGCGCTCCACGCAGCGGCCATCCCGAGCTCCACCAGCACCGCCATGCCGGCCGGCGGATCCAGGTCCAGTTGAGCGAACTGATGCAGGCAGACGAAGACGACGTCGAGCGACAGCGCGGGCGCGAGGACCACCCCGGAGACGAACCAGGGCCGGAGCCCGGCGTCCACCGCCGGCGCCCGCACGGCCAGGCAGAGCAGGGCGATCGTCGCGCCCGTCGCGACCAGCCGGGTCAGCGGGGTCAGCTCCACCGCGAACTCCGTGCGGTAGATGAGCTCCGCGGCGAGGTCACGGGGAAAGCCGAGGCTGCCGAAGACGACGAGCGCCGCGCCGTCGAAGGCGGCCGTCCCCTCGCCGGTCAGGCGCCACCGCGCCATCCGGGCCAGTCCCGCCGCGAAGAACATCGCGACGGCCACCGACCGGATCACGTGACCGACGTTGTAGAGCGCCGACGGCTCACCGGCGACCGCGGCGAAGATCAGAACGCCGACGCCGACGCCCCCGACAACGGCAAATGTCCGGACTATCGCCCCTCGACTGATCTGTTCGCCGTCGGCCTTTATGGCGGCCTGCGGGCTGTTTTCCTCGTAATATTCCCCTGCATGGATTCGATATCCATCCACGACCGCGAGTCTGCCCGCTGCGGTCCGCGTACCGGCAGGTACGCTTCGGCGGGCCTCAGGGCCGTACGTCCAAAATCACCATCGGTCGCCCGGTCACCTTAAAAGCCCAGCTTGCGCAGCTGTTTCGGGTCGCGCTGCCAGTCCTTGGCCACCCGTACGTGCAGGTCCAGATAGACCCGGGCGCCCAGCAGCTCCTCGATCTGGGCCCGGGCCCGGCTGCCGACCTCCTTGAGCCGGCCGCCGCCCGCGCCGATCACGATCGCCTTCTGGCTCGGGCGCTCCACGTAGATGTCGGCGTACACCTTGGTGACCCGTTCCTCCGGGATCACCTCCTCCACCAGCACCGCGATGGAGTGCGGCAGCTCCTCACGGACGCCTTCGAGGGCCGACTCCCGGATCATCTCGGCCATGAGCACGTGCTCCGGCTCGTCAGTGATCATGTGATCGGGGTAGAGCTGCGGCGACTCGGGCAGGTAGCGCGCCATCACGTCGGTGAGGACATCGACCTGCTCACCGGAGACCGCGCTGACCGGCACGATCTCGGCGAACTCCCCCAGCTCGCCGACCTGCGCCAGCTGACGCGCGAGCCGCGCCCGGTCGACCAGGTCGATCTTGGTGACAACGGCGATGACGGTCGCCTTGAGCGAGCCGATCTCGCCGGCGATGAACCGGTCGCCCCGGCCGATCTCCTCGTTCGCCGGCAGGCACAGGCCGATCACGTCGACCTCGCTCCACGTCTCCCGTACGAGGTCGTTGAGCCGCTCACCGAGCAGCGTGCGCGGCCGGTGCAGCCCCGGCGTGTCGACCAGGACGAGCTGGGAGTCCGGGCGGTGCACCACGCCGCGGACGACGTGCCGGGTGGTCTGCGGCCGGTTGGACGTGATGGCGATCTTCTGGCCGACCAGCGCGTTGGTCAGCGTGGACTTACCGGCGTTCGGCCGCCCCACGAAGCAGGCGAAGCCCGCACGGTACTCGCTCACTCTTCCTCCGCTACTCGGTGACGGCCGCTACTCGGTGACGGCGCCGAGCACGGTGCCGTCGGGGGCGGCGAGGTAGACCGGCGCATCCACGGCCAGATCACGCACTGTAGCGAGTCCGGCGCCGTCGAGCGTGGACGCCTCGGTGACCACGGCCGCCGCCTCCAGCTTGGCCGCCCCGGCCGACACCGCGTTGGCCACCGCGAGCTGGAGCGCCGTGAGCGTGAGCGACGGCAGGACGATGCTCGCCGCGGCGTACGTGCGGCCGTCGCCGTCGCGTACGGCCGCGCCTTCAACGGCCCCGGTGCGCGCCCGCGCCGCTCGGGCGAGCGTGACCAGCTTGGCGTCCTCGGGGGTGAGCTGTTCAGACATCGGCTGGCTGCCTCTCCTCGTGTCGATCCGGCTCCGCCGCCCGGTCTGCGTCCTCGATGCGGCGTACGAGCACCGTATCGATCCGGTTCCGGCGGCCGGTCGTGCCCTCCGCGATCAGCCGCAGGCCCGCCACGTCGGCGCCCGAACCCGGGATCGGCACCCGGCCCAGCGCCTGCGCGAGCAGGCCGGCGACCGTCTCCACCTCGTCGGTCGGCAGTTCGGTGTCGAACAGCTCGCCCAGGTCCTCGATCGGTAGCCGGGCGGTGACCCGGATGGCGCCGTCCGGCAGGCGCTCGACCGGCGGGCGCTCGGCCACGTCGTACTCGTCGGTGATCTCGCCGACGATCTCCTCGAGGATGTCCTCGATCGTGACGAGGCCCGCGGTGCCGCCGTACTCGTCGACCACGACGGCGATGTGGGTGCGCGCGGACTGCATCTCGCGCAGCAGGTCGTCGACCGGCTTGGACTCGGGCACGTACGTCGCGCCGCGCATCACCTCGGAGACCGGCCGCTCGGCCGCCGCCGGGTCGCTGCCGGCGGTGCGCCGCACGAGATCCTTGAGGTAGACGATGCCCAGGACGTCGTCGACGTTCTCGCCGATCACCGGCATGCGGGAGAAGCCGCTGCGCATCGCCAGCGCCAGGGCCTGGCGCAGCGTCTTGTGCGACTCGATCCACACCATCTCGGTACGCGGCACCATGACCTCGCGCGCGATCGTATGGCCCAGTTCGAACACCGAGTGGATCATCTCGCGTTCGCCGTGCTCCACCACGCCCCGCTGCTCGGCGAGGTCGACCAGCTCACGCAGCTCCACGGTGGTCGCGAACGGACCCTCCCGGTATCCGCGACCCGGCGTGACCAGGTTGCCGATGCCGATCAGCAGCGAGGCGAGCGGACCGAGCGCCCGCCCCAGCCAGCGCACCAGCGGCGCGGTGATCCGGCCCACCCGGTACGCGTGCTGCCGGCCGATCGTCCGTGGCCCCACCCCGACCACGACGTAGCTGACCAGCGTCATGGAGCCGGCGGTGATGAGCGCCGCGCGCCAGCCGGGCCCCAGCTCGTGGGCCAGCACCAGCGCGACGATCGTGGTGGCGGTCAGCTCACAGGCCAGTCGCAGCAGGAGGAGCAGGTTGATGTGGCGCGGCGCGTCGGAGGCGACCGCGTGGAGAGTGCGGGCACCCCGGACACCCTCGCGCGCCATCTCGGCCGCCCGCGCCGGCGACACGGCGCCGAGGGCGGCGTCGGTCATCGCGAAGATGCCCGCCAGCACCACCAGGCACACCGCGGTGACGACGAGAGTGACCGGATGCATCACTGTTTCCCGGCGGCGCGCCAGCTTTCGAGCAGCCGGGCCTGGAGTCCGAACATCTCGCGCTCCTCGTCCGGCTCGGCGTGGTCGTACCCGAGAAGGTGCAGCGCGCCGTGCACGGTCAGCAGCGCCAGTTCGTCCGCGGTGCTGTGCCCGGCCCCGGACGCCTGCCTGGCGGCGACCTCCGGGCAGAGGACGATGTCGCCGAGCAGCGCCGGCTCGTTGCCCGACTCGCCGGGGCCGTGGTCGACGCTCCCCTCGTCCATCGGGAAGGCGAGCACGTCGGTCGGCCCCTCACCGTCCATCCACCGATGGTTGAGCTCGGTCATGTACTCCACGTCGACGAGCAGGATCGACAGCTCGGCGAGCGGGTTGACACCCATCTCGTCGAGCGCGTGCCGCGCGACGGCGAGGATTTCGTCGGAGTCGACCTCGACTCCGGACTCGTTGGCGATCTCGATGGACATTCGACCTCAAGGGTTCAGCGTCGCCGGCCGGAGCGGCCTTGAGCAGCGCGGTTGGGCACGGCGTGGACATTACCGTCAGCCTGCTGGGCGGCGTCGTAACGCGCGTACGCGTCGACGATGTCGGTGACCAGCCGGTGGCGCACCACGTCGGTGCTGCCCAGCTGGGCGAAGTGCACGTCCTCGAGGCCCTCGAGGATGTCGCGGACGACCCGCAGGCCGCTCGTGGTGCCGCCGGGCAGGTCGACCTGGGTGACGTCACCGGTCACCACGATCTTGGAACCGAAGCCGAGCCGGGTCAGGAACATCTTCATCTGCTCGGGCGTCGTGTTCTGCGCCTCGTCGAGGATGATGAACGCGTCGTTGAGCGTACGGCCGCGCATGTACGCCAGCGGCGCCACCTCGATCGTGCCCGCCTGCATCAGCCGCGGGATCGACTCGGGGTCGATCATGTCGTGCAGCGCGTCGTAGAGCGGGCGCAGGTACGGGTCGATCTTCTCGTAGAGCGTCCCCGGCAGGAAGCCCAGCCGCTCCCCCGCCTCCACGGCGGGGCGGGTCAGAATGATCCGGTTGACCTGCTTGGCCTGGAGCGACTGCACAGCCTTCGCCATCGCCAGGTAGGTCTTACCGGTGCCGGCCGGGCCGATGCCGAAGACGATCGTGTGCTGGTCTATCGCGTCGACGTAGCGCTTCTGGCCCAGGGTCTTGGGCCGGATCGTACGACCGCGTCGGGACAGGATGTTGAGTGTGAGAACCTCGGCGGGTCGTTCGGCGGTGCCCTCTTCCAGCATGCCTACGGTCCGCCGAACAGCGTCAGCGGTCAGTGTCTCGCCTTTCTCGATCAGCTCGAGCAGCTCCGCGAAGATGCGCTCGGCCAGCGCGTTGTCGGCAGGGGCACCCGTAATGGTGATCTCGTTTCCCCGCACGTGCACGTCACTTGCGACTGAGCGTTCGACCAGGCGGAGCAGCTCGTCACGGGTGCCGAGCAACCGGACCATCGTGTGCGGGTCCTCGACCGTGATCTTCGTCTGCGCCCGCAGATGCTCGGCGGGCGCACCGCTCACCGCGGGGGAAGGAATCTGCGTCATAGGTCGGCCTACGGGCCTTACGACACCTGCTCTCGCGCTCTGCGGCGCGTTGCTGGCACGCCGCGCCTGAAGCTGTCTGGGTACTCCATGGTATCGGGCGATCCCGACGACGGCTCACGCGATTTACCCCGTGCGTACTTGTTCACGCTGGAGGGATACACCGTTATGCATGTGCACCCGCACGGCCGGTAAAGAACTGGTGAACAAGACTCTTGTGAATAGGCCCGCGTGCCGGTAGACCTGTCCCGGTGAAGGTCCGCCCCGCCTTATCCGTCGCCCTGCTGGCCATGGTCGCCGCATGTGCGCCGGACAGTTCTGATGCACATCCGGTCACCTCCCAGACCCGGAGCGCGCACGGGTCGGTGGGCACCATCGTCGAGACGCTCCCGGTAGCCGACGGGGCGAACGCGATGGCGTTCGACGGCCGGTACCTCTGGGTCGCCGGTGCCGGCGGCGCGGTCAGCCAGGTCGACACCACGATCGGCCAGGTGATCCGCACGGTCAAGCTCGGCGGTCACCCCGACGGCGTCACCGTCAGCCCGGAAGGCGTGTGGGTCGCCGACAGCGCCGGCGGCACCGTGACCCGCCTCGACCTCGGCTCCGGCCGGATCCTGGCGACGGTCAAGGTCGGCCCCGCCCCGGTCTCGTTCGCCCAGATCGACCGCGACCTGTGGGTGTTCAGCCAGTCGGACGCGCGGGCCCGCGTGGTCGACCCGCGCGCCGGTCGGGTCTCCCGTACGGTGGGCCTGCCGGGGCCGGCCGGTGGTGACGGTGCCGTCGCCGGGGGCGCGATCTGGATGCCGGACACGCTGGGCACCAGCCAGTCGGTGTGGCGCCTCGACCCCGCCTCCGGGCAGGTCACCACCCAGGTCAAGACCGGTCCGCACCCGGCGGCCATCGTGTTCGGCTTCAGCGCGGCCTGGGTTACCCACGACGAGGGGGTCAGCCGGATCGACCCGACGGCCGGCCGCGAGACGACCCGGGTCGCCAACCTCGGCCACCAGACCTCCGGCATCGCCGTGACCACGGACGCGGTCTGGGTGACCAGCCCCACCGACAACCGGCTGTCGAAGATCGACCCGACGACCAATGCCGCGGTCGCCTCGCTCGACGTGTGCGGCCTGCCCGGCCCGGTCGCCGTCGTGGGCGACGACGTCTGGGTCGCGTGCCGCGACACCGGCATGCTCGTACAGGTGCACCCCGGCTGAACCACCCCCGGCCGGTCGCCTACCGTGGCGGGCCATGAGATCAGTGCTGGTGACAGGTGGCTCGCGCGGCATCGGCCGGGCCGTGGTCCGGGCCTTCGCGGAACACGGCGACCGGGTGGCCATCCACCACCGCGCCTCGGCCGACCTGGCCGAGCGGCTCCGCGCCGAGCTGCCCGGCACCGGCCACCTCGTGGTCTCCGGTGACGTCGCCGACCCGGAAGCCGTCCGGCGCTTCGTCGACGAGGCCGCCGACGCCTTCGGCGGCCTGGACGTCGTCGTCAACAACGCCGCCGTGTTCCCCCGCCACCCGATCACGGAGACGGCGTACGAAGAGTGGCAGGAGGCCTGGCGGCACACGCTCGCGGTCAACCTGGTCGGCCCGGCCAACGTGGCCTGGTGCGCGCTCCGGCACATGCGCCGCGGCGGTCGGATCGTCAACGTGTCGTCGCGCGGGGCGTTCCGCGGCGAGCCCGGGCAGCCCGCGTACGGGGCGAGCAAGGCCGGCCTGAACTCCCTGACGCAGTCCCTGGCCCGGGCTCTCGGGCCGCACGGCATCGCGGTGACGGCCGTGGCGCCCGGCTTCGTCGAGACCGACATGACCAATGAGCATCTGAAGTCGCCGCGCGGCGACGAGATCCGGGCGCAGAGCCCGTTCAACCGGGTCGCGCAGCCCGACGAGATCGCGGCCGCGGTGCGCTACCTCGCCTCACCCGAGGCGGAGTGGGCCAGCGGCGCGGTCCTGGACCTCAACGGGGCCTCTTACCTGCGTTAGTTCCCTGGATCTTGGACACTTAGCGGGCCAATAACCCCGCCAGGTGTCCAAGATCGCCGAAGAGCGGATCACCAACGGCCGAGCCGCACCGACAGCGCGGCGAGCGCGGCCACGCCGGCCGTCGACGTACGCAGCACCTCCGGCCCGAGCCGGACCGCGACCGCGCCGGCCGCCACCAGCGCGGCCAACTCCTCGGGCGCGACGCCACCCTCGGGCCCCACGACGAGCGTCAGCTCGCCGTCCGCCGGCAGGTCGACCTTTGACAGCGGGGTCTCCGCCTCCTCGTGCAGCACCAGAGTCGGCCCCGGACGGCGGGCCAGCGCCGCGGTGCTCAGCGGCGCGGACACCTCCGGTACCCACGGACGGCGAGCCTGCTTGGCCGCCTCGCGGACGGTGGCCCGCCAGCGCTGCAACGGTCGGTCGTCCTTCCAGCGGGCGACCGAGCGCGCGGCCGCCCACGGCACGATCCCGTCGACGCCGACCTCGGTCATCGCCTGCACGGCCAGCTCGCCCCGGTCCCCCTTGGCGATGCCCTGCGCGACGACGAGCCGGGGCGCGGGCGGTGGAACGTACCCGCGGCCGGTGATCGTCACGTCGAGGACGCCGCGGCCGACGGTCGTGACGGTCGCGCTGGCCGTGCCGCCGCGACCATCGCCGAGCAGGAGCTCCTCCCCGACGCGCAGCCGTTGGACCGTCGCGGCGTGGTGCCCCTCGGGGCCGTCGAGCCGGAACTCGTCACCGTCCGGCAGCGCGTCGACGAGGAAGAGCGGAAAGCTCACGCGTGTCCGTTGAAGGCGTCGCGCATCCGCGAGAAGAAGCCGCCCTGCTTGGACAGTTCGGCGACCTCCTCGCCCCGGGAGCGCGCGAACTCGCGCAGGATGCGCTCCTGCTCGGGGTCGAGCTTGGTCGGCGTCCGCACGTCGAGGTGCACGAACAGGTCGCCACGGCCGGCGCCGCGCAGGTGCGGCACGCCCTTGGCGCGGATCCGGAGCGTGGCGCCCGGCTGGGTACCGGCCTTGACGTCGACGTTCTCCTCGCCGTCGAGCGTCTTGATGGTCAGCCGGGTGCCGAGCGCGGCCGCCGTCATCGGCACGGTCACGCGGCAGTGCAGGTCGTCGCCCTTGCGCGAGTACACGTCGTGCGGCCGCTCGTGGATCTCCACGTACAGGTCACCGGGCGGTCCACCGCCGGGCCCGACCTCGCCCTGCTGGGCCAGCCGGATCCGCATGCCGTCCTCGACGCCGGCCGGGATCTTGACGGTCAGCGTGCGCCGGGTGCGGACGCGGCCGTCGCCACCGCAGGTCTGGCAGGGGTGCGGGATGATCGTGCCGTACCCCTGGCAGGCCGCGCACGGCCGGGCGGACACGACCTGACCGAGGAACGTGCGCTGCACCGACTGCACCTCGCCGCGGCCGCCGCAGACGTCGCAGGTGGTGGGGTGGGTGCCGGGCGCGGTCCCCGCGCCGGAGCAGGTGGTGCACAGCACCGCCGTGTCGACGGTGATCGGCGTCTCCACGCCGAAGGCGGTCTCCTGCAGATCCAGCTCCAGCCGCAGGATCGCGTCCGCGCCGGGCCGTACCCGGGGACGCGGCCCGCGGGCGGCGGAGGTGCCGAAGAACGCGTCCATGATGTCCTGGAAACCGACGAACGGGCCGCCCGCGCCGGGGCCGGGGGCGCCGCCACCGGGAGCGAGGGGGTCCCCGCCGAGATCCACGATCTCCCGCTTCGCCGGGTCGGACAGCACCTCGTACGCGGCGTTGATGTCCTTGAACTTCTCCTGCGCCGCCGGGTCCGGATTCACGTCCGGGTGGTACTCGCGCGCCAGCTTCCGGTAGGCGCGCTTGATCTCGTCGGCGGAGGCGTCCCGACGTACACCCAGGATCCCGTAGTAGTCCTTGTTGGCCACGTGCGTCCTTATGCCCTCGCTCTTTGCGCCTTCTGGATCAGCTGTATCAACTCTGTGCGAGCAGATCGCCAACGTAGCGTGCCACCGCACGTACCGCCGCGATCGTGCCGGGGTAGTCCATCCGGGTCGGCCCCAGCACACCCATGCCGCCCACGACAATCGTGCCCGGCCCGTACCCGGTGCTCACCACGGAGGTGCCCCGGAGGTCCTCGATCTCGTTCTCGTCACCGATGAGCACCCGGGTGCCGCTCGGCTCGACCTCACCGAACAGCTTGAGGAGCACGACCTCCTCCTCGAGCGCCTCGAGGATGGGCCGCAGCGCGCCCTGGAAGTCCACCAGGCCCCGCGCCAGGTTGGCGGTGCCGGCGAGCGCGATGCGCTCCTCCTTGCGCTCCACGAGCGTCTCCAGCAGCACGGTGGACAGGGCGGTCATCGCCGGTCGCAGCAGCCGCGGCACCTCGTCCCGCAACTGCTCGACGAGGGGCGGGGTGTCGGTGAGCAGGCTTCCGTTGAGCTTTTCGTTGATCGTGCGACGCAGATCGGCGACGTCGTCGGCACCGAGCGTATCGGGCAACTCCACGAGACGCTGGTCGACGCGCCCGGTGTCGGCGATCATCACCAGCATGAGCCGGGTGGTCGACAACGGCACGAGTTCGAGGTGGCGCACCCGCGAGCGCGACAGGCTCGGGTACTGCACGATGGCGACCTGTCGGGTGAGCTGCGCCAGGAGGCGTACGGTGCGGTGCACGACGTCGTCGAGGTCGACCGCGCCGAACATGAACCGCTCGATCGCACGGCGCTCGGCCGGCGACAGCGGCTTGACCCGGCTGAGCCGGTCGACGAAGAGGCGGTAACCACGGTCGGTGGGCACCCGGCCGGCGCTGGTGTGCGGCTGGCGGATGTAGCCCTCCTCCTCCAGCACGGCCATGTCGTTGCGGACCGTGGCCGGAGAGACCCGCAGGTTGTGCCGCTCGACGAGGGCCTTGCTACCCACCGGTTCCTGCGTCGCCACGTAGTCCTCGACGATGGCGCGCAGGACATCCAACTTACGATCGTCGAGAGCCATAGCTGCACCTCCCGTCGGGTCAGTGGCCGCCCCGACGGGTCGGCTGGCACTCCGGATACGTGAGTGCCAGTCTAGCGCCGCGGATGAGCGCGGCGCGATGGTTCTTTTGCCCCGATTACACCACATACAGTGCGCTTCGTTACCACCCGACCGGACCATCGAGCCACGGCTGAATGTCGACGAAGGAGTCGCATGTTGCCGCTACCGCCATTTGGTCGATGCCCCTACCGTGACGCACATGACTGAAGCACCTCGCCCTTCCGGGGACGGCACCGACGCCACCCCGGGTCCCGACCCCAACGCCGTGCCACCGCCACCTCCGTCCGCGGCGCCCGGCGGGGGCTATTCCCAGACTCCTCCCCCGCCCCCGCCGGGCGCTGGTCACGGCTGGCCGCCCGGCGCGTACCCGCCCGGCCCCGGCACCGGCGCCCCGCCGCCCGGGTACGCGAGCAGCGACGACAAGACCTGGGCGCTCATCGCGCACTTCGGCGGCGCGGTCGGCGCGTTCATCGGCGGCGGCGTGCTCGGCTTCGTCGGCCCGCTGATCGCCTACCTGGCGAAGGGGCAGCAGTCGCCCACGGTCCGCGCCCACGCGATCGCCGCGCTGAACTTCCAGATCCTCTGGTCGATCATCGCGCTCGTCGGCGCGGTGCTGTCCTGCATCGGCATCGGCGTGATCATCCTCGCGGCGGCCGCGATCATCGAGATCATCTTCGGTGTCATCGCCGGCGTGAAGGCCAACGAAGGGCAGCTCTACCGGTACCCGATGTCGGCCAACTTCATCAAGTGAACCTCCCGACGCAGGTCTCGGGGAGTTTGACATCGAACAAGGTGTCAACCTCCCCAAGATCTCTCAGGGCAGGAGATCCCGGACGACCGCGTCGGCCAGCAGCCGGCCCCGCAACGTGAGCACGGCTCGGCCGGCGGCGAACGGCTCCACGGCCAGCAGCCCGTCACCGACCGCCCGCCGCGCCGCGGCCCGGCCGGCGTCATCCAACGTCGAAAGCGGCAGCCCGGACGACAGGCGCAGCCGAAGCATCACGTGCTCGGTACGCCGCTCCGCGGGCGTCAACCGCTCCCGTGCCTGAGCCGGGGACTCACCGGCCGCCAGGCGGCCGGCGTACGCCGCCGGATGCTTCACGTTCCACCAGCGCACCCCGCCGACGTGGCTGTGCGCGCCGGGGCCGAGCCCCCACCAGTCGCCGCCCGCCCAGTACAGCAGGTTGTGCCGGCACCGGGCCGCCTCGTCCCGGGCCCAGTTCGACACCTCGTACCAGCCGAAACCGGCCGCCGTCAGCGCCGCCTCGGCGGCCAGGTACCGGTCGGCGGCCACGTCGTCGTCCGGGTACGGCAGCTCACCCCGCCGCATCCGGGCCGCCATCCGGGTGCCGTCCTCCACGATCAGGGCGTACGCGCTGACGTGATCCACGCCCGCGTCCACCACGGCCCGCAGCGACGACGCGAAGTCGTCGGCCGACTCGCCCGGCGTGCCGTAGATCAGGTCCAGGTTGACGTGGTCGAAGCCGGCCGCGCGGGCCTCGACCGCCGCCGCGGCGGCGCGGCCCGGCGTGTGCCGGCGGTCGAGCACCCGCAGCACGTGCGGCGCCGCCGACTGCATCCCGAGCGAGATGCGGTTGTACCCGGCCGCCCGCAGCGCCCGCAGCGACGCCGGATCGACCGACTCCGGGTTGGCCTCGGTGGTCACCTCCGCGTCCGCGGCCAGCCCCCAGGTGGAGTCGATCGCCTTGAGGATCCGGCCCAGCTCACCGGCGTCCAACAAGGTCGGCGTACCGCCGCCCACGAACACCGTGTCCACGGTACGTCCACCGCCCAGGACCCGGTCGGCGAGCGCCAGTTCGGACAGGACGGCCTCGACGTAGCCGTCGCGTACCACGCCCTCGCCCGGCGCGTACGTGTTGAAGTCGCAGTAGCCGCAGCGGCTCGCGCAGAACGGCACGTGCACGTACACGCCGAAGCCGGCGCTGTTGTCAGCGGTCAGCGCGGACGGCGGCAAGGCACCGTCGACCGGCACCGGCTCACCTTCTGGAAGTACCCCGGGCATGCCGTCTAGTGTGCCCGCATGCCTGAGCTTGTCCGGTCGGAGACCGTCCGGGGGGTCGCCACGGTGACCCTCGACAGTCCGCACAACCGCAACGCGCTGTCCTCGGCGCTCATCGAGCAGCTGCTCGCGGCGTTACGGGCCGCCGAATCCGACGCCGCGGTACGCGCCGTGGTGCTCAGCCACACCGGCCCGGTCTTCTGCTCCGGGGCCGACCTCAAGGAGACCGCCGCGGCCCTGGCCAGCGGCGGCTCGACCCCGCCCGCGGGCCGGCTGGGTGAGGTGCTGTCGGCGATCTGGAACAGCGCCAAGCCCGTCGTGGCCCGGGTGGCGGGGCCCGCGCGCGCCGGCGGCCTGGGACTCGTCGCGGCCGCGGACATCGCCATCTGCGCGGACGAGGCCACGTTCGCCTTCTCGGAGGTACGCATCGGGGTGATTCCCGCGGTGATCTCGGCCACCGTGCTGCCCCGCCTCGCGCCGCGCGCGGCCGCGGAGCTGTACCTGACCGGCGAGGTCTTCGACGGCGCGCGAGCTGCCGCGATCGGGCTGGTGAGCGCGTCCGTGCCGGCGGACGAGCTGGACGCGGCCGTCGCGCGCCACACCGACGCGCTCGTACGCGGGGCGCCCGGCGCGCTCGCCGGTGCGAAGCGCCTGCTCCACCGCGGCGGCGACATCGACGCCGACCTCGCCGCCCTCACCGAGCTGTCGATCCACCACTTCGGTTCGCCCGAAGGCCTGGAGGGCGTACGCGCGTTCCGCGAGAAGCGCGACGCGAACTGGGTGCCACGAGGCTGAGCCGTTTTCCGGTTCGTCCGATCGGATCTGGGTATTCGCAGCGCCCCGTACCCTGGAGGCGTCGATCGGTGGGGGTGACCGTGCGGATTCGAACGGCTCTGACCACCGTGATGGTGCTCGTCATTGCCATCACGGTAGGTGCTGTGCTGCTCGTGGAACGGGTCAGCAAGCAATTGCCGTTACGGCTGCCGAACGCGCGGGCCTGCGTCGTCGACGGCGACGGCGGCGAGATCTCGCTCGACGCCGACCAGATGGCGAACGCCGCGACCGTCGCCGCCGTGGGCCTCAGCCGGCACGTGCCGCAGCAGGCGATCACCGTCGCGCTCGCGACCGCGTGGCAGGAGTCGAAGCTGCGCAACCTCAACGGCGGCGACCGGGACTCGATCGGGCTGTTCCAGCAGCGGCCCAGCCAGGGCTGGGGCACCCCGGCACAGATCCACGACGCGAGATACGCCGCCCGCGCCTTCTACAGCGCGCTGCTGAAGATCGATGGCTGGCAGGGCATGCGCGTGACCGACGCCGCGCAGGCGGTCCAGCGCAGCGCCCACCCCGAGGCGTACGAGAAGTGGGCCGACCGGGCCGAATCGCTGGCGAGGGCGCTGACCGGCGAGACGGTCGGCGCGGTGGCGTGCACCGTGACCGGCGAGCCGGCCATGCGCGGACCGGCCGCCGCCGCGGAGCTGGCTGTTGAGCTGAGGCGGGACTGGGGCGACACGACCGACACCGTGACCTCCGACAACCTGCCCGGCGTGGCGGTGCCCGTCCGGGATGCGCGCGCCGGCTGGCAGTACGCGCACTGGCTCGTGGCGTACGCCAAGGATCGCGGGATCAAGCGGGTCCGTTTCACCAACCGGGAGTGGACCGCCAAGAGCGGGTCGTGGACGAGGGTCAGCGCGAGCGCCGACGACAGCAGCCGGGTGCTCGCCGAGGTCTACCGGGCGGTGTGAGGCGCTCTGCGCGTGACAAAACGGCGGGCCCCCGGTACTTCCGTGACCGGGGGTCCGCCGTCTGCGGTGAAGCGTTCGATGGTGGGGCGTTAGATCGTGGTGTGGCGACGGCTGCCGATACCGGCGACCAGGGCCACGCCGACGGCCGCGAGAACCACCTGGATGATCAGTTCGATCCAGTCCACGCCGTTGGTGTGAGCCACGCCGAGCGCTGCGGCGATCGCGGTGCCGATGAACGCGGCGACAATGCCGATGACCATGGTCAGCCAGACCGGAATGTTCTGGCGGCCGGGCACGACGAGTCGACCTAGTGCACCGACGATCAGACCGACGATGATTGCGGTGATAATGCCGGTGATAGTCACGGTTTCCCTCCTTGACCGGGGGGCCTCGTTTCTTAAGACGTTCCAGTAATGCCCCGGCTTTCCGTTGCCGGTGTTGTGCCCACGCGCCGCGGGACTCAAACGCCCCGAAACAAAGGTTTCAATGCGGAACGGATAGCGAACCGCATTGGCGTGAATGCCGGTTTCAACCAGTCACGCAACGGGAACCAGCCGTACTCGAAGGTCAGGTGGCCCGAGAGTTGATCGTCACGGTGCGTAGACGCCCACGCCGGAACCACTCGAGTACGGACAGATCTTCGTTCTGACATTGGCGCCGGTCGACTGACATTGGCGCCGGTCGAGCTACCTGCCGGCCGACAGGAAATCCGTGGCGGCCCGGACAGCGGGCCGCCACGGAGGGCCTCAGCACCGGCCGCGGCTACTTCTTGGCGCCCTTGTCGGTGGGCGCGTCCGAGGTCGACAGCGCCGCGATGAACGCCTCCTGCGGCACCTCCACCCGGCCGACCATCTTCATCCGCCGCTTACCTTCCTTCTGCTTCTCCAGCAGCTTGCGCTTGCGGGTGATGTCACCGCCGTAGCATTTGGCGAGCACGTCCTTGCGGATCGCCCGGATCGTCTCCCGAGCGATGACCCGGCTGCCGATCGCCGCCTGGATGGGCACCTCGAACTGCTGGCGTGGAATCAGCTTCTGCAGCTTCGAGGCGATCGTCACGCCGTAGTTGTAGGCCTTGTCCTTGTGCACGATCGCGCTGAACGCGTCGACCGGCTCGCCGTGCAGCAGGATGTCCACCTTCACCAGGTCGGCCTCCTGCTCGCCGCTGGGCTCGTAGTCCAGCGACGCGTACCCCTTGGTGCGGCTCTTGAGCTGGTCGAAGAAGTCGAAAATGATCTCGGCGAGCGGGAGGGTGTAGCGCAGCTCCACCCGGTCGGCCGACAGGTAGTCCATGCCCTGCAGGTGACCCCGACGGCCCTGGCACAGCTCCATGACGGCGCCGACGTAGTCGTTGGGGGTCAGCACCGTGGCGCGCACGACCGGCTCGAACACGTGGCCGATCTTTCCCGCCGGGTACTCGCTCGGGTTGGTGACGAGGCGCTCGGTGCCGTCCTCCATGACGACCCGGTAGACCACGTTGGGCGACGTGGAGATGAGGTCCAGACCGAACTCGCGCTCCAGCCGCTCCCGGATGATCTCCAGGTGCAGCAGGCCGAGGAACCCGCAGCGGAAGCCGAAGCCCAGCGCCGCCGAGGTCTCCGGCTCGTACACCAGCGCGGCGTCGTTGAGCTTGAGCTTGTCGAGGGCGTCGCGCAGCAGCGGGTAGTCCGAGCCGTCGATCGGGTAGAGCCCGGAGTAGACCATCGGCTTGGGGTCGGAGTACCCGCCCAGCGGCTCGTCGGCCGGCCGGGCGTTGATCGTCACGGTGTCACCGACCCGGGACTGCCGGACGTCCTTCACCCCGGTGATCAGGTAGCCGACCTCGCCGACCCCCAGCGCCGACGACTTGATCGGCTCGGGCGAGATGACACCGAGCTCGAGCAGCTCGTGCGTTGCGCCGGTGGACATCATCCGGATCCGGTCACGCGCCTCGATCCTGCCGTCGACCACCCTGATGTACGTGATGACGCCCCGGTACACGTCGTACACCGAGTCGAAGATCATCGCCCGGGCCGGTGCGTCGGCGTCGCCCTTCGGCGGCGGCAGTTGCCGGACGATCTCGTCGAGCAGGTGCCCCACGCCCTCGCCGGTCTTACCCGACACCCGCAGGACCTCGTCGGGCTCGCAGCCGATGAGGTGGGCCAACTCCTCGGCGTACTTCTCCGGCTGCGCCGCCGGCAGGTCGATCTTGTTGAGCACGGGGATGATCTGCAGGTCGTTCTCGAGCGCGAGGTACAGGTTGGCCAGCGTCTGCGCCTCGATGCCCTGAGCCGCGTCGACCAGCAGCACCGCACCTTCACACGCGGCGAGCGACCGCGAGACCTCGTACGTGAAGTCGACGTGCCCGGGGGTGTCGATCATGTTCAGCACGCATGTCTCGCCGGCCCGGTCGCCCTCACGTACCTGCCAGGGCATCCGCACCGCCTGGCTCTTGATCGTGATGCCCCGCTCCCGCTCGATGTCCATGCGGTCCAGGTACTGGGCGCGCATCTGGCGGGCGTCGACCACCTCGGTCAGCTGCAGCATGCGGTCGGCGAGCGTCGACTTGCCGTGGTCGATATGGGCGATGATGCAGAAGTTGCGGATGGTGTCCGGGGGCGTCATCCCGGGCAGCAGAGCACCGGTCGGTGGCACGGTCGTCCGTTCGTGGGTAGTCGGGCGCTTACGTCGGCGGCCGACCCGTACGGTTGAAGGTGCCGGCCGCCTACTCCATGGTCCCATGCCGTCGGCCGTGACCGGCGCTCCCCGGCTGCCCGTCGTCGAACGGACAGCGGGCGACATCGCACCGACCACGGCCGACGCGACGTCGCTTCAGCGCCGCAGGCGCGCCAAGGTTACTGCCAGCGCCGGCAGGACGCACCCAAGGTTACCGACTGTTAGAGAAGGGCCCCTTCGTCGTGCAGCCAGTCGACGAAGCCGAGCGCGACGGCGGCGGCACAGTCGACCAGCTCGACCAGCAGGGCGTCATGCGCCCCCGACCCGAGCGGCACCTGCATTTCGGCGTAGATGGGCAGCTGTCCCCGATCGGTCGGGTCGCCGACGTACGCCTTGCAGAACCGCCGGCTGTGGTTCCACTCGTTGACCACCCGATACGACCGGTCGGCCCAGTCGGGCGGGACGGTGGTGTGCGGACGTGCCCGGATCACCAGGATCTCGTCGTCCGGCCCCTCCAGCGCGAACAACACCGCGTGTCGCTCCCACAGAGCGATCAACGTGCCGCTACCGTCTGTAAGGTAACGAATATCAAGCTTGTCCAGCGCCGCAGCGACCCGCTCCAAGGTCACCGGCGCCACGATCGCCGCCCGGTCCGCCGTGGCCGTGTTGCCCCCGGACCCGACCTGGGCCGAACCATCTGTCCGCGTGTCGGCCTGCCCAGCACGCTTCTGCCACCACGGCATAGACCCGTGCTCCCTGCTCCCCGTGCCTCGCTCCCCTGCGGATCCACAACCGTTTCTGTCAACACCCTCAACAGTGGTGGACCCGAGCCAACAAGTTACCCGTTCGGACGAGTTTCGGCAGCCCCGCACCGGGCCCGCGACGCTGATCGGAGGGGCGTGACCATCATCTCTTTGGATATATCAATTCGATGGGCCCCTGGCGGATGCGACTTCCAGCGCTTTCCTACCCAGCACTTATTGATCCAGATCGTCGCGGCGACCCGGGGGGCCTAACCCGCGACGCGCACCCCGAGACCCCGCTCAGGCCGATACCAAGCTGTGCCAAAAGCGCCCGCGAGACCGACCCAGCCGGGGGCCACCCGTACCTCGACTTCGCTACCCACGGTGGTTGACGGCCTTCCAGGCACGGTGGCGGGGCCTCCGGGCGCACCGGCCGCCGGGCCTCCGGGCGCACCGGCCGCCGGGCCTCCGGGCGCACCGGCCGCCGGGCCTCCGGGCGCACCGGCCGCCGGGCCGACGAACCCCATCCGCAGCACGGCCTGCACCAGCCGCTGCGGCACCTCCACCCGCTCGCCGGCGTCGGTGTTCACCACCACGGGCACGTGATCGAGCAGGGCGTCGCGCAGCAACCGCTCCCCGACCGGCCGCCCGCGCACCCCGCCGGCGACCGCCTCCCGCAACGTCGTCTCCGCCGCCGTTCCGATCCGGCGCACCTCGGCGACGGGCAGCCGCTCCACGACCAGACCCGCGCCGGACGGCACCGGCCAGCGCCACTGCGCGTCCAGGCGCGGCGGGAGCGCCTCACTGCCCCGGTCGAGCGCGCCGAGCAGGTCGGCGGCGCGCACCGTCGCGTCGTCGGCGAGCCCGGCCCGTACCCGGCGGGTCACCAGCACACCGAACGGCAGCCGGGCCCACAGCTCCAGCACGCCGCCGCCGGCCGGGCGCAGCCGCACCAGCGCGGCGGCGTCCAGCCGGACGAGCCGGACGAGGTAGGCGCCGGCGTCGCCGACGCTCGCCGGCTCCAGCCCGATCACGCCGGCCCCCATCCGGTCGGTCACGCCGGCCCCAGCCAGGGCTTCAGAAACTCCCGCTCGGCGTCCGACAGCCGCCGGGGGCGGCCGGCGGCAAGATCGAACGGTACGCACACCGACCGCGCCCGGCTCGCCACCACCTCGCCGTCGAACAGCTCGTACGCGACCACGAAGCGACTGGGCCTGATCTCCTCGAGCCACATGTCGATCCGCACGGGACGCCCGTACCCGACCGGCCGGAGGTAGTCGACCTCGTGCCGGTAGATCACCACACCCTGTTCCAGCGAGGTGACCCCGGCCTCCCGGGCGGCGTCGAACATCAGCGCCACCCGGGCCTCTTCGTACAGCGTCAGGAACCGGGCGTTGTTGACGTGGCCGAACGCGTCCAGGTCCGACCAGCGCAGCGGGCAGTGGTACGTGTAGCGCGCCACGGTCAGCCCCCGCTCGCGAAACGCTGCCAGTACGCCCGCTCGTCGTCGTCGAGCGGGCGCTTCTTGCCGTCGGCGTACGAGTACGCCACGAGTACGCACTCGCAGCGCGCGACCACGCTGTCCCCGTCGTACATGCGCTGGGCGAGCGTCCACGACGAGGTGCCGATGGCGGCCACCCCGGTCTCCACGCGGAGCGTGAGCCCCGGCCGGTACACGACCGGGGCCTCGTAGTCGACCGCCACCCGCGCGGCGATGCACCCTCGATCACCGGGCCGGCCCGGGACGCCCGTGGGCGCCCCGGCCAGCATCATCATCCGCGCGTCCTCGAAGTACGACAGGTAGCGGGCGTGGTTGACGTGGCCCAACTGGTCCGGGTCCGACCAGCGCACCTGTGCCAGGAACACCGCCGGCCCGACCCGATCAGTCACGGGTCAGCTTGCGGTACGTCACCGCGTGCGGGCGGGCCGCCTCGGCGCCGAGCCGCTCCACCTTGTTCTTCTCGTACGACTCGAAGTTGCCCTCGAACCAGAACCACTTCGCCGGGTTCTCGTCGTCGCCCTCCCACGCCAGGATGTGGGTCGCGACGCGGTCGAGGAACATCCGGTCGTGGGAGATGACCACGGCGCAGCCGGGGAAGTCCAGCAGCGCGTTCTCCAGCGACGACAGCGTCTCGACGTCGAGGTCGTTGGTGGGCTCGTCGAGCAGCAGCAGGTTACCGCCGATCTTGAGGGTCAGCGCCAGGTTGAGCCGGTTGCGCTCGCCGCCGGACAGCACGCCGGTCGGCTTCTGCTGGTCGGGGCCCTTGAACCCGAACGCCGCGACGTAGGCGCGCGAAGGCATCTCGACCTTGCCCACCATCAGGTGGTCGAGGCCGTCGGAGACGACCTCCCAGACCGTCTTGTTCGGGTCGAGGCCGGCCCGGTTCTGGTCGACGTACGAGACCTGCACCGTCTCACCGACGCGCACCTCGCCGTCGGTGGGCTGCTCGAGCCCGACCAGGGTCTTGAACAGCGTCGTCTTTCCGACACCGTTCGGGCCGATGATGCCGACGATGCCGTTGCGCGGCAGCGAGAACGACAGCCCGTCGATGAGCACCCGGTCGCCGAACGCCTTCTTGAGCTTGTCGACCTCGATCACGACGTTGCCCAGGCGGGGGCCCGGCGGGATCTGGATCTCCTCGAAGTCCAGCTTGCGGGTCTTGTCCGCCTCGGCGGCCATCTCCTCGTACCGGTCGAGGCGGGCCCGGGACTTGGTCTGGCGCGCCTTCGCGTTCGAGCGCACCCACTGCAGCTCGTCTTCCAGGCGCTTCTTCAGCTTGGCGTCCTTGCGGCCCTCGACGGCCAGCCGGGCGGCCTTCTTCTCCAGGTACGTGGAGTAGTTGCCCTCGTAGCCGTGCACGCGGCCCCGGTCGACCTCGGCGATCCACTCGGCCACGTGGTCGAGGAAGTACCGGTCGTGGGTGACGGCCAGCACCGCACCCGGGTACTTGGCGAGGTGCTGCTCCAGCCAGAGCACGCTCTCGGCGTCGAGGTGGTTGGTGGGCTCGTCGAGCAGCAGCAGGTCGGGCTGCTCCAGCAGCAGCTTGCACAGCGCGACCCGGCGGCGCTCACCGCCGGAGAGGACGTCGACCGGCGAGTCGGCCGGGGGGCAGCGCAGGGCGTCCATCGCGAGCGCCAGCTTGGAGTCGATGTCCCACGCGTCGGCGTGGTCGAGCTCCTCCTGCAGGCGCCCCATCTCGTCCATCAGCTCGTCGGAGTAGTCGGTCGCCATCTGCTCGGCGATCTGGTTGAAGCGGGCGAGCTTCGCCTTGGTGTCGGCGACCGCCAGCTCGATGTTCTCCAGCACGGTCTTGGAGTCGTCCAGCTTGGGCTCCTGGGCCAGCAGACCGACCGTGTAGCCGGGCATCAGGCGCGCCTCGCCGTTGCTGAGGGTGTCCTCACCGGCCATGATCCGCAGCAGGCTGGACTTACCGGCGCCGTTCGGGCCGACCACGCCGATCTTCGCCCCGGGCAGGAAGCTGAGCGTCACGTTGTCGAGCACGACCTTGTCGCCGTGCGCCTTGCGCGCCTTTTCGAGAACGTAGATGAACTGGGCCACAGTGCGCCCTACCTCCGATAGATCGTGGTTTACCGCGGACGTACCGCGCAATGATCGCGTGTTGACCCGGCCGCCGTCGCGCCCAATCTTTCCAGGCCGGTCGCGTGCGGCACACATCACCCTGCTTCACGGTACGGCGGGAGCTGTCCGTCCGGGCCGCTGTATTACCAAACCCTCTTGGCACCCGCGATATTTCGTCGCGTACATCGGGTAGCCGTATACCTACCCCCGATGAAGATCTGCTCTTCAGTAGGCTGATTGGGCGATGTGGGCTCGTCCGTGGGGAGGGGATCGACGGTGGGCCGAAGCTCTTTTGTCGTCGTGGCCAATCGACTGCCGGTAGACCGGGTCAGCACGCCGCAGGGGCCGCAGTGGCGGCGCAGCCCGGGCGGCCTGGTCACCGCGCTGCAACCGGTGCTCGCCGCACAGCGGGGCACCTGGATCGGCTGGACGGGGGCAGCGGCTGCGCCGGGCGAGCCACCGATGGAGCCGTTCGAGATCGAGGACGTGCGACTGCGGCCGGTGTCGCTGTCGGCGGACGAGATCGAGCGCTACTACGAGGGGTTCAGCAACTCCAGCCTCTGGCCGCTCTACCACGATGCCGTGGAGACCCCGATCTACCGGCGCCGCTGGTGGGACGCGTACCGGCGGGTCAACGAGCGCTTCGCCGAGGCGGCCGCGGAGGAGGCCGCCGAGGGCGGCGTGGTCTGGGTGCAGGACTACCAGCTCCAGCTCGTACCCGCGATGCTGCGCGCCCGCCGCCCCGATCTGCGCATCGGGTTCTTCCTGCACATCCCGTTCCCACCGATCGAGCTGTTCGCCCAGTTGCCGCGCCGCATCGAGGTGCTGCGCGGGCTGCTCGGCGCCGACCTGGTCGGCTTCCAGCAGCCCCTGGCCGCCCAGAACTTCCTGCGGCTGACCCGCCACCTGCTGGGCCTCCGGCCGCGCGGCGAGACCGTCGAGGTGGGCGACCGCATCGTCACCGCGTCCGCGTTCCCGATCTCGATCGACGTCGCGGAGATCGAGAACCTGGTCGCCACACCCGCGGTACGCCAGCGCGCGGCGGAGATCCGCCATGAGCTCGGTGACCCCAAGACCATCCTGCTGGGCGTGGACCGTCTCGACTACACCAAGGGCATCGAGCAGCGACTCACCGCCTTCCAGGAGCTGCTCGCCGAGGGCCAGCTCAGCGTCCCGGACGTCGTCATGGTGCAGGTCGCCACGCCCAGCCGCGAGCGCGTCGAGCACTACCAGGCGCTGCGGGTCAAGGTCGAGCGGGAGGTGGGCCGGATCAACGGTGACTACGGACGGGTAGGCGTTCCGGCGGTCCATTACCTTCACCAGTCGTACAGCCGCAGCGAGTTGGCCGCGCTCTACTGCGCCGCCGATGTCATGATGGTGACGCCGCTGCGCGACGGAATGAACCTGGTCGCCAAGGAATACGTAGCTGCAAGAGCGGACCTCGGTGGGGCGTTGGTACTCTCCGAGTTCGCCGGCGCGTCCGCCGAGTTGCGGCAGGCGTTCCTGGTAAACCCACACGACCTCGACGGGCTCAAGGATGCGCTCGTGCGCGCCATCAACGTCGATCCGATTGAGGCCAACAGGCGGATGCGGGCGATGCGGCGCCACCTTCGGACCCACGACGTACGCGCGTGGGCCCGGTCCTTCCTAACTTCACTCGGTGTATCGGACACGATGACATGAACGTTCAAACCGACGACGGGGGCGCGACGCCGCCCGGCCACCGTTCGGCCGCTCCGGCCGACCTCGCCGGACCGGCCGATGCCCTGGAGGCCGGGCTACGCGCCGCGTGCGCGCGGGTCGCCCGGGTACCCACCCTCCTCGTCGCGTGTGACTACGACGGCACCCTGGCGCCGATCGTGGAGGATCCCACCCGCGCCGCACCGCTGCCGGAGGCCGTCGCCGCGCTGCGGGCGCTCGCCAGCCTGCCGCAGACCACCGTGGCGGTGATCTCGGGACGTGCGCTCCGGGACCTCGCGGCCCTGTCGCGCCTGCCCAGCGAGGTGCATCTCGTCGGCAGCCACGGCTCGGAGTTCGACGTCGGCTTCGTCGACGCCCTGGCGCCGGACCTGCAGCAGTTGCACGGGGAGCTGGTCGAGACGCTGTCGGGTCTCGTACACCGCCGCCCCGGCGTACGGCTGGAGGTCAAGCCGGCCAGCGTGGCGGTGCACACCCGGTCCGCCGAGCCGGAGGTCGCCCGGCTGGTCCTGGAGTCGATCCTCACCGGGCCGGCGACCTGGCCGGGCGTCACCGTGACCCAGGGCAAGCAGGTCATCGAGCTGTCGGTGATCACCACCAACAAGGGCCTGGCCGTCGACGCGCTGCGCACCCAGGTGTCGGCCAGCGCGGTGGTGTTCCTGGGCGACGACGTCACCGACGAGAACGCCTTCGCCCAACTGCACGGCCCCGACCTGGGGATCAAGGTCGGCCCGGGCGAGACCCGGGCGCACTTCCGCGTCTCCGGCCCGGTCGACGCCGTACGCCTGCTCGGCCTGCTGCTGCACTACCGCCGGCAGTGGCTGTTCGGCGAGCGGGCGGTGCCGATCGAGCGCCACTCGATGCTGGCCAACGGGCGTACCGTCGGGCTGGTGACCCCGGACGCCCGGGTCAGCTGGCTGTGCCACCCCCGGCCGGACTCCTCGGCGATCTTCGCCGACCTGCTCGGCGGGCCCAGCGCCGGCCACTTCACCATCCGGCCCGAACGCGGTGGCCTGCCGCTGGGCCAGCGCTACCTGCCCGGCACCATGACTGTCGAGACGCGGTGGTCCGGGCTGACGATCACCGACTGGCTCGACACCCACCCGGTCAACGGCGTCGCCGAGGGGCACGGACACCCCCTCAACGTCTCGGACAACCAGGGCACGGCACTCATCCGGGTGTTGACGGGCACCGCCCGGGCCCGGATCGAGTTCGCCCCGCGCCCGGAGTTCGGCCAGCTGCCCATCCGGTTGCAGCCGCTCGGCGACGGCCTGCTCGTCCTCGGCTCCAGCGAACCGATCGCGCTGTACTCCCCCGGCATCGAGTGGGACATCGTGTCCGACGGCGGCAACGAGATCGCCCGGGCGGTCGTGGACCTCGCGGCGAAGGGCGGCACGGCAACCCTGGAGCTGCGGCTGGGCACCGCCGACGTGGGGGCGCACGCCCTCGATCCCGACAAGCGCCGGATGATCATCGAGGAGCGCTCGCGGGAGTGGTCGTCGTCGCTGCGGCTGCCGGCCCAGGCCCGCGAGGCCGTCCTGCGCAGCGCCCTCACGCTGCGGGGACTGTGCCATGAGCCGACCGGCGCGGTCCTCGCCGCGGCCACCGCGTCGCTGCCCGAAGAGCTGGGCGGGGTCCGCAACTGGGACTACCGGTACTGCTGGCTGCGCGACGCGGCCATGAGCGCCCGGGTACTGGTCGACCTCGGCTCGATCGAAGAAGCCGACCGGTTCCTGTCCTGGACGATGCGGGTGATCGAGTCGACCGGCGGACACCCGGAGCGGCTGCACCCGCTGTACGCCGTCGACGGCAACGAACTCGGCGCCGAGGCGGTCATCGACACGCTGCCCGGCTACGCCGGCTCCCGGCCGGTACGCGTCGGCAACGCCGCCAACCGGCAGGTCCAGCTCGACGTGTTCGGGCCGGTGGCCGACCTGATCGCGGCCGTCGTGGACCACCGCGGACTCACGCCCAACGACGTGGCGGTCATGGGCGCGATGGTCGAGGCCGTCGAGCGGCGCTGGCACGAGCCCGACCACGGCCTGTGGGAAGCCCGGCTGCCCCCGCGCCACCACGTGTACTCCAAGGTCATGTGCTGGCTGACCGTCGACCGGGCCATCCACCTCGGCGAGAAGCACGGCATGCCGATCCGGCCGGAGTGGCGCGAACTGCGCGACACGATCGCCGACAACGTCCTCACCCACGGCTGGCATGACAAGGTCGGCGCCTACACGGTCGCATACGGCGACCGCGACCTGGACGCCTCCTCGCTGTGGATCGGGCTGTCCGGGCTGCTGGCCGACGACGACCCACGGTTCCTGAAGACCGTCCTGGCGATCGAGGCGGAGCTGCGCAGCGGCGCGACGGTCTACCGGTACCTGTGGGACGACGGCCTGCCCGGCCGGGAAGGCGGCTTCCACATCTGCACCGCCTGGCTGATCGAGGCGTATCTGCGTACCGGTCGCCGCACGGAGGCCGAGGAGCTGTTCCAGCAGATGCTCGACACCGCCGGCCCGACCGGCCTGCTGCCCGAGCAGTACGACCCGGAGGCCGAGCGCGGCCTGGGCAACCACCCCCAGGCGTACAGCCACCTCGGGCTGATCCGCTGCGCGATGCTGCTCGACCAGGCGCGCTGACGTACATCTGACACCAGCAAGGCCCGGTGCGCGCCGACCGCAGCGCACCGGGCCTTGCCGACGGTCGAACAATCCCTCATTCTCCCCGTTTGAGGGCCGATCTTCCGATGGGAAGGAGTCGGCGAAGCGGGCGGGGTTGGCGAGGGAGGCGACGGTGGGGGCAGCGCGGCCCGGTCGGGCATCGCCGCGCGGCTTCGTGCCCGCGTACCTGCTCGCCGTCGCCCTCGCGGCCGGAATCCAGGCCGCCAGCCCGGAGCGCGCGCTGCCGTTTGTCTACGCCGCGACGGTCGCCCTTCCCCTGATCACGATCCCCATCGGCGTGCGGGCCAACCGCATCGACCGGCCACTGCCCTTGTACATACTCGCGCTCGGGACCGGCCTGTCCGCCGCATCGAGCGTGGTGTCGGGCATCGGTGACCTGTTCGGCCCGGTGCCGGGCGGGCCCGTGGCAGCCGGCATCCTCGACCTCGTCGCGTACGTGGGTGTGCTGGCCGCCGCCGCCATTCTGGTCGCCCAGCAGGCGCCCCGCGACGCCGGCCGGGTCATCGACGCGGCCCTCATCGGGACCTGCGGCGCGGGGATGCTCTGGGAGTGGGTACTGCGATCACACCTCTCGCCCAACTACCAGACCCCGGCCGGCACGGTGTCGGCTCTGGTCGCCACGCTGGCCCTGATGGCCATCCTCGGGTCGCTGCTGCGGGTGTTGCGGACAGCCACCCGGGCCCGAGCACCGCTGGCCCTCATGCTCGTGGCGCTGAGCATCGCCACCCTCGGCAGAATGTTCGATCAGCTCGGCTACCCCGAGGGCCGGTCGCCGTTCCTGTGGAGCCCCTGCTGGGTGAGTCTCGCCGCCGCGGCGCTGCACCCCGCCGCCCGGTACCTGACGGTCCCGACGCACAAGGAGCCCGACCCGGTGACGAGCGGCCGGCTGCTGCGCCTGGGCCTGATCCTCGCCGTGATCCCGCTCGTCGGTGGCGTACCGCAGCTGTTCGGCCAGCCGTCGGACGGGCTGCTGCTGACCGTCGGCGTCCTCGCGACCATCCCGCTGGTGCTGATCCGGGTCGGCCAGCTCGCCCGCCAACGCACCGAGGCCCAGGACGCCCTCGCCTACCAGGCCGCACATGACGAGCTGACCGGGTTACCGAACCGGCGCGCCGTGCTCGAACAGCTCGACCGGGCGGTCGAGCGATTCAACGCCGGGGAGCTCGACCAGCTCACCGTGCTCTTCTGCGACCTCGACGGCTTCAAGCCCGTCAACGACCGGCTCGGCCATCAGGTCGGCGACGAAGTGCTGCGGGTGGCCGCGCTGCGGCTGCATGAGTGCGTACGCGCCAGCGATCTCGTCGGCCGGTTCGGCGGCGACGAGTTCCTGGTCATCTGCCCGCACACCTGCGGGGACGACATCGCGTCCCGCGTCGAGCGGGTCTTCGCCGCCCCGCTCACCGTCTCGGCCGGACCCGTGACCCTGGGGGTCAGCGTCGGCATCGCCCGTACCAGCCCCGGCGCTCCGACCACCAGCGACGCTCTCGTCGCCGCCGCCGACGGCGCGATGTACGCGATCAAGCGCGCCCGGCAGGCGGAGGCGCACTAGTCGGACGGCAGGACGTTCACCACGTCACCGAGTACCACGATCGCCGGCGGGCGCAGCCCGGCCTCGGCGACCTGCTCGGCGATCGTGTCCAGGCGGCCCCGGATCACCCGCTGGGCCCCGGTCGTACCCTCCTGGACGACGGCCGCTGGGGTCGCGGCGGGCCGGCCGTGCGCCAGCAGCGTCGCGGCGATGGCGGCCAGGTTCTTCAGGCCCATCAGGACGCACACGGTGCCGCGCAGGCGGGCCAGGGCCGGCCAGTCGACGAGGGACGCCGGGTGGTCCGGCGGTACATGGCCGGAGACGACGACGAGCTCGTGCGCCACGCCCCGGTGCGTCACCGGGATGCCGGCCACGGCCGGGGCGGCCAGGGCGCTCGTCACGCCGGGGACCACGGTCACCGGAATGCCGGCCTCGACGCAGGCGATCAGCTCCTCGCCGCCGCGGCCGAACAGGTACGGGTCGCCGCCCTTGAGCCGGACGACGAACCGGCCTTCCTTGGCCCGCTCGACCAGGATCCGGTTGATCTCCTCCTGGGTCCGCGACGGCCCGTACGGGATCTTCGACGCGTCCACCAGCTCCACCTCGGGGCGCAGCTCGTCGAGCAGCAGGCCCGGTACGAGCCGGTCGGCCACCACGACCTCGGCGGCGGCGAGCAGCCGCCGGCCCCGGACGGTGATCAGCTCGGGGTCGCCGGGCCCGGCGCCGACGAGCGCGACGCCCGGGCCAGGTCGCTCCAGGTCCAGGGCACCTTCGCCAAGTCGTTCCCGGATTCCGTCCCGGATCGCCATGGCCCGGCGCGGGTCGCCGCCGCCGAGCACCGCCACGGTCACCGGACCGTGGCGGGTCACCGCCGGTGTCCACGCCGTCGCCGCGTGGCGGTCGTCGGCGCGTACGCAGAAGATCCGGCGCTCCCGCGCCGCGTCGCCGATCTCGGTCGCCGCAGCCGGGTCGTCGATGGCGACCTGCACCAGCCAGGCGCCGTCCAGGTCGCCCGCCTCGAACCGGCGCGCCCGCCACCGGACCCGGCCGGCGGTGGCCAGGTCGTGCAGGGCCGGGGTCAGCACCGGCGCGACCAGCACCACGTCGGCGCCGGCCGCCAGCAGCGCCGGGACCCGCCGGGTGGCCACCGTCCCGCCACCGACGACGAGGACGCGCAGCCCCTCCAGGCGCAGCCCTATCGGGTACAGCTCGCTCACTCTCTCCCCTCCCCTGCTTTCGACGATCTTGGACACTTGTGCGACCTATAGGTCTCACAAGTGTCCAAGATCCCCGGGTTACTTCTCGCTGACGCCGGCCGCATCGAACGTCGCCACCTCGTGGAGCACCCGGACCGCGCAGGCCACGATCGGCAGCGCGAGCAACGCGCCGGTCCCCTCGCCGAGGCGTAGCCCCAGGTCGACCAGCGGGTGCAGGCCGAGGTGGGCCAGCGCCACCGTAGCGCCCGGCTCCGCCGACCGGTGCCCGGCCACCATCGCGGCCACCGCGGCGGGGGCCAGTGCCGCCGCCACGAGCGCCGCCGAGGCGGCGATGACCCCGTCGAGCAGTACCGGCACCCGCCGGGCCGCCGCGCCCAGGACGTACCCGGCGATCGCCGCGTGCTCCAGGCCGCCCACGGCCGCGAGCGCGCCGATCGGGTCGTCGGCCGAGACCTGGTGCCGCGACAGCGCCTGCCGGACCACGGTCACCTTGTGCGCATGGGTGAGATCGTCGATCCCGGTGCCCCGGCCGGTGACCTCCGCCGGGTCGGCGCCGGTGAACACCGAGATCAACGCGGCGGCGGGCGTGGTGTTGGCGATGCCCATGTCGCCGGTCAGCAGGGTCTTCGCGCCTTCGTCGATCAACTGGTTGGCGACGTCGACGCCGACCGTGAGCGCCTGCCGCGCCTCGTCGCGGGTCAGCGCCGGCCCACCCGTGAAGTCCCGGGTGCCGGCGCGGACCTTGCGGATCAGCAGCCCGTCGGCCGGCGCCAGGTCGCACCCGACGCCCACGTCGACGACGGTGACGCTCGCGCCGCCCTGCCGCGCGAACGCGTTGACCACGGCGCCACCGGCCAGAAAGTTCGCCACCATCTGGGCGGTGACCTCCTGCGGCCACGGGGTGACGCCCTGTGCGTGCACGCCGTGGTCCCCGGCGAACACGGCGACCGCGCCGGGGGTGGGCTGCGGCGGCGGGCAGGTGCCCGCCAGGCCGGCGAGGCGGGCGGACAGCTCTTCCAGCGCGCCCAGCGAGCCGGGCGGCTTGGTCAGCCGCAGGTGCAGGTCGCGGGCGGCCTGCGCCGCCGCGACGTCGGCCGGCGCGATGGCCGCGATCGTGCGGTCGAGCAGTTCGGTCACGAGGAAGTCCCCTTCAACACGTCGGCCAGGACGGCCACAAAGGCATCAGTGGTGGCGGTGTCGCGGACGGCCAGGCGCAGCCAGTCCGGCCCCAGGCCGGGGAACGTGTCACAGCGGCGCACCGCGTACCCGCGCTCGCGCAGCCGGTCGCGCACGCCCGGCCCGTCAGCCACCTCGATGAGCACGAACGAACTGGCGGGGGTACCGGCGACCCGCACGCCGGACAGCGAGGCGAGGCGGTCCAGCAGGTGCGCCCGGTCGGCGGCGAGCCGGTGCGCGATGGCCCGCTCCGCGGCGACGGCGGTCGGCGAGGCGCACGCGACGGCCGCGGCCAGGGCCGGCGTGGATACCGGCCACAGCGGCGCGACGGCGTCCAGCCGGTCGACCAGCGCGGCGTCGGCCAGCAGGTACCCCACCCGCAGGCCGGCGAGTCCCCAGGTCTTGGTGAAACTGCGGATCACGACGAGCCCGGGCAGGTCGCGGCGGTGCGCCAGCGACTGCGGCTCGCCGGGCACGGTGTCGGCGAACGCCTCGTCGACGACCAGGACCCGGCCGGGGCGGGCCAGCGCGGCGACGGTCTCCCGGTCGTGCAGTACCGATGTGGGGTTGGTGGGGTTGCCGAGGACGACCAGGTCGGCGTCGTCAGCCACGAGCGAGGGGTCGAGCCCGAAGTCCGGGTCGAGGACCACCCGGTCCACGGCGTGGTCGGCGGCCCGCAACGCGGCTTCCGGCTCGGTGAACTGCGGATGCACCACGACCGGCCGGACCGGCCGGAGCGCGTGGGCGAGCAGGCTGAACGCCTGCGCGGCCCCGGCGGTCAGCAGTACCTCCGCGGGTGGCCGCCCGTGCCGGGCGGCGACGGCCGCACGGGCCGGGCCCGGGTCGGGGTAGCGGGCCAGGTCGGCCAGCGCCGCGGCGATGGGCTCCGCCAGCCAGTCGGGCATGGGATCGGCCCGTACGTTCACCGCCAGGTCGACCAGCCCGTCGGCCACCTCGCGGTCGCCGTGGAAACGCAGGTCCGCGGCTGCGGTGCCGGCGGGTGCGGGCGGACGCGGCGGGACCATGCTGAGCATCTTGCCCGGCCGGCGGTGTGGCCACGAATCCGGGTGGTGGCGGCCATGAATACGCCACAAACTAGCTAATTTGTCCTATCTTGTCCTGGTGGAGCGGACCCAGCGGCACCGCGGCCGCCTGGTCGGACGGGTCGTCGGCCTCGTACCGACCGGCCTGATCATGTGCGTCGCCGTGGCCGTGCTGTCGTACCCCTTCGCGGCGATGGTGGGGCTCACCGTCAGCGCCAGCATCAACGAGGTCGACATCCAGGCCCAGCAGCTGCCCGAGGTGCCGCCGCCGCAGCCCAGCCGGCTGTACGCGGCCGACGGCACCACCCTGGTCGGCCAGTTCTCCGACCACGGCCACGGGTACACCCCGCTCGACCGCGTCGCACCCGCGCTCGCGCAGGCGGTCGTCGCCGATGCCCGGTCGGACCAGCCCGCGCGGGGCGCCTCGACGCTGACCCGGCAGTACGTCCGCGACGTCCTGCTGGACGCGGCCCGCACGCCGCAGGAGCTCGAGGCCGCCAGCGAGCCGACCGCCGCCCGCGAACTGCGCGAGACGCAGCTCGCGGAAACCGTCGAGCGGAAGCTGACCAGGGCGCAGATCCTGGAGCGCTACCTCAACATCGCGTACTTCGGCCACCAGGCGTACGGGATCGCCGCCGCCGCCGGCGTGTACTTCTCCAAGCGCCCCGCCGATCTCACCGTCGGCGAGGCGGCTCTGCTGGCCGGGCTGATCCGGGAACCGTCGGCGCACGACCCGGCCGGCGACCCGGCCGCCGCGGCCGAGCGGCGCGACCGGGTCCTCGACCGGATGGTCGCCCTGCACGACATCACCCGGGCAGCCGCCGACCGGGCCAGGTCGGAGCCGGTCACGCTCCGCCTGTCCGAACCGCCCGACGACTGCGCGGCGACCACCGACCCCGGCTACGGCTACTTCTGCGACCTGTTCACCGCCTGGTGGATGGGGCAGCCGGCGTTCGGATCGAGCCCCGAGGAGCGGCTGAGCCGGCTGCGCCGCGGCGGGTACCGGATCGTCACGTCGCTCGACGCCGCGCTTCAGGCCGGCGCGTACCGGCACGTCGTCGCCGACGAGCCGGCCGGCAGCCCGGTCGCCCACGGGCTCGTCGCGATCGAGCCCGGCACCGGCCGGGTGCGCGCGATCGCCGTCAACCGGCCGTACCCGGGCCCGGCCGGCCCGTCCCCGGGTGGCACGGCCCTGCCGAGCCGGCCGGCGGGCACCACCGGCACGCTGTTCACGATGCTCGCCGCGCTCGACCGGAACCTGCCGCTCACCACGTCGATCTCCGCGCCACGCACCGGACGGCAGACGATGTGGTCGGCGTTCGGCGAATCCGTCGACACGTACTTCGCCCAGCTCGAGCAGCAGATCGGCGCCGACGCGGCGGCGGCCGTGGCCACGCGGCTCGGCCTGACCCCGCGCACCGGCGGCGTCGCGAGCGCCACCCCGCTGGAGCTGGCCGGGGCGTACGCCACGATCGCCGCCGACGGCGTGTACTGCGACCCGCTCCCCGTCGCGAGCGTCACCGACCCCGACGGCGCCCCGGTCATGACGTCCGGCGTCACACCTGTCGACGTCGCCGCGCCCCGGTGCCGCCAGGCCGTACGGCCGCAGGTGGCGCGCGCCGCGGTCGACGCCGCCCGCTGCGTCACCGGCTACGGCGCGGCGACCGCCGGCGTCTGCGGAACCCGGTCGACCGCCCCGTCGGTGTACCGGACGGTCCGGCGCCCGGTCGCGGGCGGGACCGGTACCACCGACGACGACCGGACCGCGTGGTTCGTCGGGTTCTCGCCGGCGCTGACCGTGGCGAGCTTCGTCGCCGCCCCGGACGGTCCCCGGGTCGCGCTGGGCGCCGCCCATCGCGCCGCCCCGATCCGGTCGGCGGCGCAGACGCTGCGCGACGGTCTGGCCGGCACCGCCGTACGCGGCTTCACCGCGCCGGACCCGACCATCGCGTACGGCCGGCGGGGCTAACGCAGGTCGGCCGCGACCAGCGACCAGATCTCGACGTCGACCCGCCCGCCGGCCACGTGCCCGGCGTTGCGCAGCAGCCCTTCGTACGTGAAGCCGGCCTTCTCCGCCACCCGGCGCGACGCCACGTTGCCGGGCGCCACCCGCAGCTCGACCCGCTGGAAGTCGTGCTCGAGGATCAACGCGATCGCGAGCGCGTCGACCGCCTCCGCGGCCACCCCGAAGCCGCGGGCGCCGGGCGCGACCGCGTACGACACCTCGGTCGAGCGGGCGGTCCAGTCGGTACGCCGGAGCCACAGGCAGCCCACGACCCGATCGTCTTCGCGCCGCACCACGCCGTAATGGTCGCCGTCGCCGCCGTCGCGGACCGCCGTGGCGAGGTCGGTGCACCAGGACACCGCGTCGACCGGCCCGTCCCCGGTGGGGAACGGCAGCCAGCGGCGGGTCTGCCGGTCGGCGAAGATCTCGGCGACGTCCGCGGCGTCGTCGACCTCCAGCGGACGCACGTGCAGCCGCGGGGTAGCGACCGTCAGCGACGGGAACCGCGTCACCGTCGCCGGCCAGTAGGAGGCGCTCATCGTCTCAAGACCCCTCCGCCCCGAGGAACAACCGCAGGCATCGATCGCAGCCGCCGTCCGCCGACGATACCGGGTCACGGCAACCGGCACCTCGTTTGCAGCCGGTAGCGTTGTGGCGTGTACCGGTTCCTCGCCACCCCCCGCTGGCTGGGGCTGGCCGCGCTGTCGTTGCTCCTCGCCGCAGTGATGGTCGGCCTCGGCGACTGGCAACTGCACCGCTATCACGAGCGCTCGGCGATCAACGCCCGTATCGACGCAGGCAGCAGCGGTCCGGCCGTGCCGATCACGCGCGTGCTGCCCGCGCCGGGCGGTGCGCACGGGCAGGTCGGTCCCCCGCCGTCGAACACCAGGGAGTGGACGCGGATCCAGGTGACCGGGCACTACGACCCCGCCCACGAGCACCTGGCCCGGGGCCGCAGCGTCAACGGCCAGGTGGGCTTCGAGGTGCTCACCCCGCTGATGCTCGACGACGGCTCGGCGGTGCTCGTCGACCGGGGCTGGCTGCCTCCCCCGACCACCGGTGGCGCGCTGGACAAGCCGCAGGTCCCGGCGGCGCCGACCGGCCAGGTCACCGTCGTCGGGCCGCTGCACCGGCCCGAGAGCGGCGCGGACCGTCCCGTCGACGGCATGGTGCGGCGCGTCTCCCCCGCCACGTTGAGCCTGCCGTACCCGGTCTACGGCGGGTACGTGACGCTCGACCACCAGACGCCGCCGGCCGACGCCCGGTTCACGGCCATACCCAGCGAGCACGAGAACGCCTGGCAGAACGCGGGGTACGTGGTGAACTGGTGGGCGTTCGCGATCCTGACGCTCTTCGGGTACGGATACCTCGCCCGCCGCGAGGCCCACGGCGATGCGACCGGCGAGCGCCCGGTCGAGGTGCCGGCGTAGTCATATGCGGAAATACCACCCCGGCATCTACAGTGCCGTTATGAGTACCGACGTCGATGGCGACGAGCCGGCGTCGACCGCCGCGCCGGCCCCGGTGACGGGCGGCGCGTCGAGCCCGGTGACGGGCGGCGCCACCGTGGCGCGGCGTCCGGCGCGGCGAAGCGGTGACCTCCTCGGCCGGATCGGCGACATCGAGGTGACCGCCGCTGCGCTGCGGACCCCGGCCGGTCGGATCCCAAGGGCGGCCGCGAGCATCGAGGTCACGGACGAGCGGATCGTGCGTACGCCGATGTGGGCGGTCTTCTGCGCGATCGTCGGCACCTTCGCCGCGCCCGTGATCAGTCTGCTGTTCCTGCTCGTCAAGGAGACGGCTCCCGGGGCCGTCCGGGTACGGGTGGCCGGTGGCGGGGTGCGCCACGAGACCGTGGTCACCGACCCCGCCGAGATCGAACTGGCGGGCCTACTCGCCGCCGGTTAGCCGGCCGGCGTGGATCGCCCGTACGTCGTCGATGGTGTCGGCCTCGGCGGCGCTCTTGTCCTCGCGGTAGCGCAGTACCCGGGCGAAGCGCAGCGCCACGCCGCCCGGGTAGCGCGGTGACGTCTGCACCCCGTCGAAGGCGATCTCGACGACCAGTTCCGGGCGTACGGTGACGACCCACTCCCCTTCCGAGACGGCCAAGGCCTTGAGCCGCTCGGTCTGCCACCGCAGCATCTCGTCGGTGAGCCCCTTGAACGTCTTACCGAGCATGACGAACCCGCCGGTACGAGGGTCACGGGCGCCCAGGTGGAGGTTGGACAGCCAGCCGCGGCGCCGGCCGTGGCCCCACTCGGCGGCGAGTACGACCAGGTCGAGGGTGTGCCGCGGCTTGACCTTGACCCAGGCGGCGCCCCGGCGGCCCACGTCGTACGGCGCGTCGAGCGACTTCACGACGATCCCTTCCTGACCCGCGTCGACCGCGTCGGCGAACGCCCGCTCCGCGTCGGCGACGCTGCTGACCTCGGTACGGGTCACGAGCAGGTCGGCGGGGACGGCGGTGGCGAGCGCCGACCACCGGTCGCGGGCGGGCGCGTCGATCAGGTCGACGCCGTCGAGATGGAGCAGGTCGAAGAAGAACGGCCGCAGCTCGGCCGGCTGCTTGCGGCGCGCGGCCCGGCTCGAGATCTCCTGGAACGGCAGCGGCCGGCCGGCCGCGTCCAGCCCCATCGCCTCGCCGTCGAGCACGAGGGTACGGGCGGGCAGCGCGCGTACCGCGGCGACGACACCGGGCAGGCGGGCGGTGAGGTCGTCGAGGCTGCGGCTGAAGACCGCGACGTCGGAGCCGTCCCGGTGCACCTGGATGCGCACCCCGTCGAGCTTGGCGTCGGCGGCGGCCGGAAAGCCGGTGGCCGCGAGCGCGTCGGCCACCGACGGCGCGCTCTGGGCGAGCATCGGCGCGAGCGGCCGCCCGACGGCGAGGTGGAACTTCACGAGCGCCCCCGGACCGCCGGTGAGCGCGGCGGCGGCGACCGCCTTGACGTCACCGGCCAGCAGCAGGGCCCGGCGGACCTCCGCCACCCCGACGTCGGCCGCCTTCGCGATGGCGTCGACGAGCAGGCCGGCCTGGGCGCCCTGGCGCAGCTCGCCGGTGAGCAGGCCGACGAGTACCCGCTGCTCGTCGGCGGTCGCGGCGGCGAACAGTTCGTGGAGGAGGCGGCGGCGCTCGGCCTGGGACCCGGGGCCGCTGGTTTCGGACATCCGCTGCAGCGCGGCGTCGACCTGGTCGACCGTGAGGGTGGCGGCGGGCGCGGGCGCGGGCAGCTCACGCAGGCTGGCCCAGCCCACACCGGTCTGGCGTTGGCGCAGCTCGCCGGCCAGGTAAGCCGCGCCGGCGGCGATTCGGATCGTCGCGTACGGATCGGCCGTGCCCGCGCCGACGGCGAGCCGGCGCAGCGCGTCGGCCAGAAGTTCGATCTTGGCTCGGCGGCCCGGGGTCTGCGTCAGCGCGGCCGACGTGGCGGCGAGGTCAACAAAGCGCACCAGTTCATATTGCCCCTGCTCGACACGGCATCGCGAAACTCGACGTAGCGAATCTCGACGTAGCGAAACCCGACGTAGCGAAAGCGCCCCCGGAGAAAAGCCGATGGCCACGACGTCGTGGTGACGTCGTGGCCATCGGGAGGCTTACGCGGCTTACGTGCGGGTCAGGTCTACCAGGCGTAGGCGTCGGCCCGGTGTGCGCCGATGTAGTCGGATTCGACCTGGGCGCCGCGCCATTCGAATCCGGGCTCGAGGAAAACGCTCTCGGCCGTGGCGAGAATCGTCTCGGTGTAGCCGTTGGCGTGGTGACCGCAGAACGTGAGCTGTCGGCCGGAGGCGAGGACAAGGGCAAGCTTGGCGGCCGCTCCGCAGCGGTCACACGGCTCGGTCGACCCTGCCGCCACGCTCGACGCCGCGGAAACCATCAGGGACTGGGCCATCTCCATCGACTCCTCAACTCGTACCGCGGCGGCGAAGCCACCCGTATTCGCCGGTTACGAATAAGACGGTACGGATTCTGGTTTTTAATGGAAGTTCGTACCGGTTGGCATTTAGTCGCAGGCAGGTTGCCGGGTTTCCAGCCATTGCGGCTCGTGAATTGCCCGGCGCCCGCCAGCAGTGAGCAACGAATTCGCAACCGCGCGGCACCCGCCGGCACACCGGCCCCAGCGCACCCTAGGGGCAATCCGAGCAGGGCGCATTCCGACAGCCATCGAGTAGCCGACGACAGCCGTCACGCACCCGACGACAGCCGTGACGTAACGGCACGGCGCCCCCGGACCATCGGCCGCGCCGCCGGGCAGGAGACCTGAGTCCCTGCTCGGCGGCGCCCTCCAATCCCCCCGCGCCCGACCCGGCGCTCCCCCGGCACACGAGACCCGCGCGCCCTCTGCCGCCGGCTGTTCGGCAACCGTTTCGCAACCCGCTGGCACCCTGCGCGCACCGGGCGCGTCAGAGGGTAAGGCGGTCCGACCGGGCCGAGCCGGCACGAGCGTTGGCCCCGGACAGACGCCACCCCCCGACAGCGGATCGGATCACGACGTTGCGCCTGCCACCCCTCACCCCGCACGACACGATCGGCGTCCGGCGACCCACCAGCGGGCCGTACCGGCGACAGGCAAGCGCCGCCCGAACGGGAGTCACCGAAGCCGCGACCGGTCGCGGTCTCCGTACGTAGACGCACGTCGCATCGCCGCCCATCATGCTGGGCGACATCGGTCGTGCGGCCCAACGTCGATCGAGTACCCGGTCAGCGACGCTGTCCACAGGTGCCGCATCCCGACGCCGGTCGAGGCGTTATCTCCTCCGACCGCAGATGACGTAGGCCACGGTCGAGGGCGTCACGGCTCGCGCCGCCGCTGCGCGGCGCACCACCACAGGATCCGACAAATACGCGGAAAAACGGACTATCTTGTCGGTAAGCCGCGAAGCTTCGGCAGGGACAGGGGGAGACATGACAGCGATCCTGGTCGCAGATGACGAGCCAGACCTCCGCGATGTCGTCGCTCCCACCCTCAGACGGGTCGGGTACGGCGGCTCCCGATCGTTACGACCCGACTTATCCGTAACGGTCACGGCCGTACCTGCCCGGAACCGGGCGTAACGGCGACGAGGAGGCACACGTCATGAGCAAGGCCACCTCCGTCGCGCGCCGCCTCTACCGGGCCTTCGCGATGGTCATCCTGGTTCTCCTCATCACCGGCGTGATCGCGTCGTTCGCGGCGTGGCAGCAGTACCGGTCGGTCGACGCGCTCACCGGGCAGGTCATGCCCGAACGCCTGGCCAACTCCCGCGTGTTCCTCGAACTCATGGAATCGCAGCGCGGCATCTGCAACTACCTGCTCAACAACGACCCGGCCTTCGAGGACGTGTACCGCGACGACAAGCGCGAGTACCAGTTCGCGGCGCAGGAACTGCGCCGGACCACGATGCCCGAGGACCGGGCCGCGGTCGCTGTCGAGCTCGAACGGGCCGACGCCTGGTTCGCGATCGCCGGACGCCAGCGCCAGGTGCAGCCGGGCAGCGACGAGGACGTGTGCTTCGCCCACCAGGGCGGGCCGACGTTCGACCTGTTCCTGTCGAGCAACGCCCACCTGGACCGCACGCTCACCCACCGCGGCGACGTGCTGCGGGCCCGCACCCGTACGGCCGAGCTGACCGCGGCCGGCACGCTCATCGCCACGGCTGGGCTGGGCATCCTGGCCGCACTGATCGTCGCGGTGCGGACCGCCCGGCGCGTCAAGCGCATGTTCAAGGACGAGAAGAAGCATGCCCGAGCGCAGGCACGGGCGCAGGCGCGCGCCGAGGCGCGGGCACAGAGCAAGATGCGCGAGGCCGGGCTGCGGATCCGCGAGAACGTGTCGGTGGACGCCGCGCTGGACGCCGCCGCCCGCGTCCTCGGGCCCGCGTTCCGCGCCGACCTCGCGGTGGTCCGGCTCGCCGGCGCCGAGCACCAGGAGCAACGTACGGCCTGGTGGAGCGCCAGCGACCGGGACGGTGCGCGCCCCTTGAGCGCACAGCCCGTCTCCTGGCTCGCCGACCGGCACGCGCGCGGTGACGTATGGCGCAGCGGCGACGTGCGCACCGACCCCAACGGCGCGCCCGACTCCGAGCGCAAGGAACTGCTGGCCGCCGGAGCGGTCAGCGCGCTGACCGTTCCGTTCGGCGCCGGGCCGGTACCCGACGGTGCGATCACCCTGGTTCGCCGCACGGACGACGCCCCCTGGCTGCCGGCCGAGGTCGAAGCGGCCGGACAGGTCGCCAGCGACGTGTCGCGCTGGGTGCAGCAGAGCCACCTGTACGAGCGCGAGCAGCGTCTCGAAGCCCAGCTGCGGGACCTGGACCGGTCGAAGGACATCTTCCTGTCGACCGTCTCGCACGAGCTGCGCACGCCCCTGACCAGCATCAGCGGGTTCGTGGAGCTGCTGGCCGACACCGCCTCCGGGCCGCTCACCGACGACCAGCGGCACATGCTGGCCATCGTGGAGCGCAACACCAACCGGCTGCGGGGCATGATCGAGGACCTGCTCACGCTGTCGCGCATCGAGACCGGCACCCTCCGGACCGTCCGGGAATCGACCGACGTCACGGAGCTGGTCGACCACGCTGTACGGAGCGTCGCGGCGCCGCCCGACGTGAACGTGTACACGCACTGCCCGCCCAAGTCGATGGTCGCCGACGTGGACCCGCACCAGATCGAGCGGGTACTGACCAACCTGCTGTCCAACGCCGTGAAGTTCACGCCGGCCGGCGGCGAGGTGGTGGTGTCGGTCCGCGAGGACGGCAACCATGTGGTGCTGACCGTCTCCGACACCGGCATCGGCATCCCCCACGACGAGCAGGCGGAGCTGTTCACCCGGTTCTTCCGCGCGTCGAACGCGGTGGAGGCGTCGATCCCGGGCACCGGTCTGGGCCTGACGATCGTGCGCAACATCGTCGCCAACCACGACGGCGAGGTGAAGCTGCGGTCGGAGCCGGGCGAGGGCACGACCGTGACGGTCCGGCTGCCACGCGAGCGGGTGTACGCCGCCTGACCGCAGCCCTTCACGAACCAGCTCGGACCGCGCCGCACCCGGCGCGGTCCGCTGTTTTTCGCGCCCCGGAAGCCGCCCAACACGATGACGATGCGCCTCTATTCCAGACACGTACGGTCACCGAGGCGGTGCCATTATGGCCAAAGGGCGAGGTTTCGCGTCATCCGTTCGGGTGAAGCTAAAGTACTAATAGGACAATTGATCATATACGGGTGTCACACCAGCGGCCCCAACGGCGCTACATCGATGTTGTTTCCCGCTTCTCCGGAGGAACCCCTCGATGCGCCTTCTCCGCTCCGGCATCCTCGCCACCGCGGTCGGAGTTGCCTGTCTCTCGTTCGCCACCCCCGCGTGGGCGACGGCCGGCACCCACCTGTCCAACACCCCCATGAACAATTCCCACGGTGACCCGAAGGGCGCCAACGGAACGGTCAAGATCGACGATGTACCCGTCGACGACAGCATCCGGAACGATCCCCACGTCAGCTGCGACTTCGCGGTCAAGTTCTTCAACTTCGACAACGATCAGCACGCCAACATCATCTTCACCCTGCAGCCGCCCACCGGGAAGGGCACGGAGCTGCTGCGCCGCAACAACGTGCTGATCAGCAAGGACCCGGCCGGCGGTGGCAAGCCCGACCCCGACGAGGTCTTCACCTTCTCCGCGAGCGACCTCGGGCTCGCCGCCTACACCCCGCACCCGAAGCAGGGCTACCACGTCAAGCTGACGGTCGAGATCATCGGCGCGCCGGGCAACGGCAAGCACAAGGTGTTCTGGGTCGGGCCGTGCGGAGCGGGCCAGGCGTCGCCCCCACCGTCGAGCGGTGGCGGCTCCAACGGCGGTGGCCACGACTGCGACTCCGACCACAACGGCAACAAGGGCGACGACAAGGACCACGACTGCAACAGCGGTGGCGGGAACAACGGAGGTGGCAACAACGGCGGCGGTAGTGGCGGCGGCACCACGCCCTCGCCGAGCACCCAGCCGAGCCGGCCGAGCACCCAGCCGGGCCAGCCGAGCCAGCCGGGCGCCCACCCGAGTTCGGGCTCGCCGACGCCGGTCAGCCTGTCCGGCTCGCTGCCCACGACGGGCACGACCGTCGCGGGCGTGGTCGCGCTCGGACTCGCCCTCGTCGCCGCGGGCGTCGCGGTTCTCGCCGTGCGTCGCCGCGCGCTGAAGTTCAAGGTCTGACCCTCGGGCGACCACGTGCGACTACCCGACGGGTAGGCACCCCCATAGATAGGCGCCGCCGGCGGTGATCCCCCACCGCCGGCGGCGTCCGTCAGCGCACCGGGCCGTCGGCTCCGCCATGGACGGGTTGGGCGTGTCGCAGCTGAGCCACCAGGTCCGTCAGCTCACGCAGGGCGGCGGGGTCGTAGCGGCGGCCGGCCGTGTCGACCACCTCTGACACCCCCGCCAGCAGGTGCCACGCGCGTTCGATCTCACCCAGCTGGGCGAGAGCCTGCGCGGCGAGCCAGTCACAGTACTCCGGCCGCGCTCCGGCGCCGCGCAACTGCTCGCTCAGGGCCAGGCAGACCTCGTCGAGGCCGGCGGCGAGCACCAGGCGGGCGAGGAAGTCGGTGGCCTGCAGCCATTCCGGCGTACCGGGAAAGAGCTCACGCACCGTTTCGAACGTGTCGACGGCGGCCTGGCGCCGGCCGGCCCCGACGAGGCTACGTCCCAGGTCGAGCAGGGTACGCGCGACCACGGCGGGCTCCGCCGTGGCGGTCCCCGCGGCCAGCGCGTCGAGCTGGGCCTGTGCCAGCTCGGCGTTGCGGACCGACTTCGCCGCTCGGACGGCCGGTTCCGCGTAGCCCAGGTGCGCCATCCGGATCGTCGAACGCGGTGCGACGCGGACCCTGGCCGGCCCGGTCCGGCCGACCAACTGCTCGTGCACCCGTCCGGACCACTGTGCGGTGTCGGGCCGGTAGAGCGCGCCGGACTGGTGCGTGTACGGCACCTCGTCATGCAGGTTGTCGATGTCCACCCGCACGACGTCCGCGTCGGTACGCGACAGCAGCTCCACCAGGGCGTCCCGGTCGGCCACCAGCCGGTTGTCCGCGTCGATCGCCAGTACCCACTCGGCCGACCAACCCTCCACGGCGGCGTTGCGGGCGGCGGCGAAGTCGTCGTTCCACGTCGCGTGCGCGACCGTGGCCCCGAGCTCGGCCGCGAGCTCCGGGGTGCCGTCGATCGAGCCGGTGTCGAGGACGTGGATCTCATCGACGACACCGGCGAGGGATGCGAGACAGTCGGGAAGGTTGTCCCGCTCGTCCCGCACGATGAGAGCGGCCGCGAGGAAGGGCCGCGGCGAGTCGCTGGTCACGTCCACGGCATCGGCCGGCGAACCCGTTTCGTGAGGGGTTCGCGCGCGGCGGTCGTACGCTCTCCGGCGGGCCCGCCATCGGGCGAGGAGCACCAGGCCCACGGCCATGGCAACGGCGGCGAGCGTACCGACCGGGCCCACCGTGCCGATCACCTGGCGGTAGGACGCCCCGGCGAGGTACCCGGCCAGGACGGTGCCGGGCACCCAGACGGCCACGCCGACGGCGTTGAAGAACAGGAACCGCGCATAGCCGACTCCGGCGGCGCACGCCAGGCGCGGTACCAGAGTCCGGACGAACGCGACCCACCTGCCGGCCGTGACGGCGGTCCCACCACCCTGCCGGATCATCGCCTCCGCCCGGCGCCACCGCTGCGTGCCGACCCGGCGGGCCAGCCACCCCTCCCGCAGGCGGCGCCCCCACAGGCGCCCTTCCCAGTACCCGAGGGAGTCGCCGGCCAGCGCACCGGCCGTGGTGGTGACGAGCGCGAGCCACAGGGAGAGGCGCCCGGCGTGCGCCAACGCGCCGACGGTGAGCATGATCGAGGCGGCCGGCACGAACAGTCCACACAGGAGGCCGACCTCGGCGGCCAGTAGCAGGGCGGCGATCAGGTACACCCAGCCGGGCGGAAGCTCGGCGATCCTGCTGATGAGCGTGTGCATGGCGGCGACTCCGATGCGGACGGTGCGTAGGCGGCCCGGCGGGCCACGTCTTTCACCGTCGCTGTCGGCGGCCGCGCGGACCTCCTGCCGCCGGCCCGATCCGCTCCTGCGAGTGGCCGCAGAACAAGCCGTGATCCTGAAGACTTTGTGGGCCTATGGCCCCGCGAACTCTTCAGGATCATGACGGACCCGGAAGTCGTCGTCGACCAGGCCGAGCCGGTGGGCGGCGACCGCCGCCTGGACCCGGTTGCGCAGTCCCAGCTTGACCATCGCGGCCGACACGTGGGTCTTGACCGTGGTCACTCCGAGGTGCAGGGCGCGCCCGATCTCGGCGTTGGACAGGCCCGCCCCGACCAGCGCCAACACCTGCCGCTCCCGGGTGGTCAGCGCGCTGAGCGTCGCCGGCGCTGCCGGGTGGCCGGCCGTACTCTGCTCGTGCGCCTGCAGCGCCCGGCCGACGATGCGGGCGAGCACCCGTGGGGCGAGCAACGGCTCCCCCTGCCCGGCGCGCGCCACCGCCTCCAGCATGGCGGTCGGCTCGCCGTCCTTGACGAGGTACCCGACCGCCCCCGCCTGCAGCGCGCCGTACACCTCGGCGTCGTCGTCGAACGTCGTCAGCATGACCACGCGCGTCGCGGGGAGCGCGGTCACGATGCGCCGCGTCGCCTCGACACCGTCCACGCGGGGCATCCGGATGTCCATGAGGACGACGTCGGGGCGCAGCCGCTCGGCGAGGCGCACCGCCTCGTGCCCGTCGGCCGCCTCACCGACGACCTCGTGCCCGGCCGCCCGCAGCAGCGCGGTGACCCCGGCGCGGACCAGCGCCTGGTCGTCGACGACGAGGACCCGGATCACGCGTCCACCCGCAGGGGTAGCCACATGCTCAGCCGCCACCCGCCGGCGCCGGTGGGGCCGGCGGTGAGCGCACCGCCGAGCACCGCGGCGCGCTCCCGCATTCCGGTCAGCCCGTACCCGGACGCCGGAAGCGGGGGGCGGTCCCCCACCGGTCCCGAGTCGGCCACCTCGACCCGCAGCGCCTGGTCGTCCACACCGACCCAGGTCCGTACCGTCGCGCCCGGGCCGGCGTGCTTCAGCGCGTTGGTCAGCGCCTCCTGTACCACGCGCGCCGCCGTCACGCGTACCGCCAGCGGCGCCTGCGCGCAGCGGTCGTCGATCCGCGCGTCGATGTCCAGCCCGGACACCCGGCCGCGCTCCACCGCGTCGACGATCATCGCCTCGGGCTCCACGGTCAGGCCGGCACCGTTCCCGTTACTCCCCCGGTCGTCCGGGGCCTCCGACTCGCGCAGGGCCCGCAGCAGTTCGTGCAGTTCGGCGAGGGCCTGGCCGGCGGTGTGGCGGATCCCCTCCAGCGCCCGCACCGCCTCGTCGCGGCCGCGCGCCTCACTGTCGGCGTGGGCGGCGGCGAACTGCGCCGTCCCGGCGTGGACGGCGATCGCCGAGACGTGGTGCGCGACGATGTCGTGCAGGTCGCGGGCGAGGTGGGCGCGCTCCGCCAGCCGCGCCGCGCGGGTCTCGGCCACCCGGCGCCGCTCGGCGTCGCGGGCCCGCTCCTCGGCCACCCGGGCGGCCTGCCGCACCCCACGCAGGTAGCGGCCGAACGCCACCGGAGCGGCGAGGAACACGCCGATCACGACGATCCGCACCACGCCCTGCGACCCGGTCAGCAACATGGCGCTGGTCGTCCTGGCGATGTTGACCAGGCTCAGCGCGTACACCAGGAGCCACGCGGCCACCGTCGACGACCACCGGTGCCGGTACGCCACGACCCCCAGCGCGACGGTGACGGACAGCGCGGGAAGGTTGGCCGCGGGCGGCACCGACAGTTCGGCGGCGGCTGCGAGCGCGCACTCCGCCAGGAGCACCCGGAACGGCGCGTGGCGCACGAAGCCGAGGGCCACTGCCGCGGCACCGACCAGCACCACCCGCGCGACATGCTGGTCGGTCCGCACGCCGACGACCATGTCCGTGATCCCGTAGCCGGCCGCGACCACACCGATGGCCACGTCGAGCCGCAACCCGCGGATCCGGTGACTGCGCACGCCGCAACGATACGAAGCGCGGGCCACCGCGGGGGTCCGTCCACTGGCCGGCCGGCCTCCTCCCACCGGCCGGTGGTGCGGCTTCCCGCACGATGACCGGCATCGGGCACGATCCGTAACGTCGCGATCGTGATCGATGTCGCGAAGGATTTCCTGTCCGAGCTGGCGCGCCACCCGCTCACCGTCGGTGCGATCGCGCCCAGCAGCGAGTTCCTCGCCACTCGGATCGTCGCGCCGGTCCCCTTGCGCGGGGATCCCGTCGTGGTGGAGCTCGGACCGGGCACCGGCGTTTTCACCGACCGTATTCAACAGCGGCTGGCCGGCCGCGGGCGGCACATCGCGATCGAGGTCAACCGCCGCTTCGCCGATCGGCTGGTCCGCCGTCGCCCGGCGGTCGACGTCGTGATCGGCGACGCCGCGGCGATCGGCGGTGTCCTCGCCGACCGGGGCTGTCGGACGGCCGATGTCGTGGTCAGTGGACTTCCGTGGGCGCTTTTCCCACCGGCCCGCCAGCAGCGCACGCTGGACGCGATCGCGGCGGCGCTCGCCCCGGCCGGGGTGTTCAGCACCTTCGCGTACGTACACGCGCTGTGGACGCCGACCGCCCGCCGTCTACGGCGCGCCCTGTGCGCGCGGTTCGAGGAGGTCGTGATGGAGCGTACGGTGTGGGCGAACCTTCCACCGGCCACCGTCTACCACTGCCGCCGCCCGGTCCACTCCCCGGGCGCCGCGTGACCGGTACCCCGTCAGCCTCCGACCGGGGCCAGGTCGCCGCTCACCTGCTCGACGTGCCGCCACCGGCCCACCTCGTCGGCCCTGCGCGCGTCGCTCGCGGCGACCAGCCGTACGCCGTCGGCCGCGAACAGCCGGGCCAGCCGCTTCGACGGCGCCTGGTGCCGCTCGCTGATCTCGACCTGGGTGTTGGTACGGCGGCACATCGCGGTCAGCTCGCCGAGCGCCGCGCTGTCGAGGTCCGTGTCGCCGAGTCCGGCCCGCTGCAGGAACGCCAGCGGCCGGGCGAGCCGCGTCGGCGCGTACCGGCTGACCCGCTCGATGGCGCGGGAGGAGACGGTCACCAGCATCTCGACGACATCGGCGGGGGCCAGGGCGCCCGCGTCGAGCAGGCCGCGGACGGCTTCGGGTCCGGCGAGGCCGGACGACATGGGCAGCGCGCCCACGGCGACGGACACCATGTCGAGCCCGCCGAGGTCGGCCGGGAAGGCCAGCCAGCCGTCGGTACCGATCGCCTCGACCTCGATGCCGGCGCGCAGCACCACTTCGGTACGGCGCCGGGCGCGCTGGATCGACGCGAGGTACGACGGCAGCCAGCGGGTCTCCGGGCCGGCCTCGTCGCAGAAGACCACTTCGGTCAGGCCGATCTGCTCGGCAGCGGCCACGAGGATGCTGACACTGTCGCGGCCCGCGGCGAACGCGGTGTGTACGTGGCCGTCCACGGTGAGGTCGAGCATGCTGGCTGCCTTCGGGTCAGTGCCGGCGAGCACCTGGTGGGCACGCGTCGGCGAGCGCGGATCTGGTCGAGCCAGGCGCGCACCCGCAAGGTACGGCCGCGCGCCGTCCCCCCATGGTGCGACCGGGGAGACGGCGGCGCCGGTGCTACTCGGTTGTACTGCCGTTGCGGACGCAACGGCCCGATTGGCGCTGTCGTTGCATCCGTGGACGGCTCAATTGCGCTGTCGTTGCGTCCGTAGACGGCCCCGATTCCGGGCGGTCTACTCGGCGGCCCGCTCCATGGCCGGCCGCCGGTACCGGTACCCGAAGCCGCGCACCGACTCGATCGGCGAGGCCTCCGGGTCGGTCCAGCCGAGCTTGCGCCGCAGCCGCAGGACCGCGAACTTCACCCGCTCCGGCCCGATACCCGTCGGGTCGTCCCAGGCCTGAGCCAGCAGCTGGTTGGGCGACAGGACCGCGCCGACATGCCGTACGAGCACGTTGAGCAGGCGGAACTCGGTCGGCGTGAGCCGGACCTCCTCGCCGTCGACGTACGTGCGCCGCGCGGCCGGGTCGATGCGCAGCACCCCGTCGTCGTAGACCTCGTCGGCCCACGACGCGGCCCCGGCGGCCCGCCGCAGCAGCGCCTCCACCCTGGCCACCAGCTCCGCGTTCGTGAACGGCTTGGTGAGGTAGTCGTCGGCGCCGCCACGCAGGCCGCGTACCTTGTCCGACTCCTGACCGTGCGCGGTCAGCAGCAGAACGGGCACGTCACTGACGTCGCGCAGCCGCTCGAGCACCTGCCAGCCATCCATGCCGGGCAGTCCGATGTCAAGAATGACCAGTTCCGGGCGCTCGGTGTACGCGTCGCGCAGACCGGCCCTCCCGTCCTTGGCATGGGCGACCTGGTGTCCGGCCCGGGTGAGCAGCAGGCGCAGCGCCAGCGCGATGTCCGGGTCGTCTTCCACCACCAGAAGTCGACTCATCCTCCCCCTCCGTCCTTGATGCGAGGACGCGCCGGCAGTGACACAGTCACGGTCGTACCGACGCCTTCTGTACTGACGACGTCGATGACGCCGCCGTGAAGTTCGACGATGGCCTGGCTGATCACCAGGCCGAGTCCAGCTCCCGAGGTGCCCGCCCACGCGGCGGCCCCGACGTTCGAGGCGCGGAAGAACGGGCTGAACAGCTTCGGCTGCTCCTCCGCCGGAATCCCGATGCCGGTGTCGGAGACCGCCATCCGCCACCCGTCCGGTAGCGGGCGGGCGACGACGTCGATCCGCCCACCGGAGGGGGTGAACGCGAGCGCGTTGGCCAGTACGTTGCCGAGCACCTGGTGTACCCGGGCCTCGTCGCACGTCAGCTCGGGACCGTCGACGGCGTCGAGCGTCAGGTGGATCTCGGCGGCTTCGGCCGCGAGCCGGCGTTCGGACACGACCGCTTCGAGCATCTCGGGTACGCGTACCGCGGCCATCGTCAGCGGCAGCGTGCCCGCCTGAAGCCGGGACAGGGTCAGCAGCTCCTCGATGAGGCGCAGCAGCCGGTTGGCGTTGCGGTCGATCACGTCGAGGTAGGTGCGCTGTTCCTCGGTGAGGTTGCCGCTGCCGGGGTCGCCGAGCAGGTGCGCGAACGCGACCACGGCGGACAGCGGCCCGCGCAGCTCGTGGGCGACGGTGGGCACGAACGAGTTCTCGGGCGCGGCGGTCAGCCTTCCAGCCGCCGGGGCCGGCCCGCTGTTCGACGTGCTCGCCCGCAGCCGCGCCAGTTCGTCGCGCAGCACCCGCTCGGTCGCCCGCTGCGCGGTGACGTCGACGCCGAGGTACGCCACGGCGCCGACCTGGGGGTCGTCGAGGAGCGGCCGGACCGTCACCTCGAGGGTGCGCCACTCGCCGCTCGCGGTGCGCACCCGCAGGTCGAACGGCCCGTCCGTGGGCCGTCCGGCGTACGCGTCGAGGATCGACGCCACGGCGACGGCCTGGTCGTCAGGGTGCACCAGCTCCAACGGGGAGATCGGCGGCGGGCACTGCCGGTCGTACCCGAGCACCTGCGTGAACTCGTCGGACAGGGCGACCCAGCCGGCCGGCGCGTCGACCAGCACCACGATGGCCCGGTCGGCGGCGAGCAGCGACCGCCCGAGCGGGTCGACCGGCATGGCCCGGTCGGCCGGCAGCGCCGGGCAGGCCTGCCTAAGGCAGCGGTCGGCGGCCTCCGCGATCTTCTCGGCGGCCGGCAGCGCTTCGGCGTAGGCGAAGTCGTCGGTGGCACGGAACCGCAGCGCGAGCCGCCACCGCGCCGGTCCGACCGGGATCCCGGCGGCGTGGGCTCCGGTCGTGGGCTCCAGGACCGCGTCGCGTACGCCGGGAAGCAGCGCGCGCAGGTCGTTGACCAGTCGTTGGACCTCGACCAGGCTGTTGGCGCGCTCCGCCCGGGCAACCAGGGCACGCACGGCGGGCGGGGTCAGCTCCACTCCCGCCACGCGATCGCCCGTATAGCCACGCACGGTCCTCCTCACCGGCTCGCCGACCGCCGCTTTACGCGATCGATCAACACCATTACTCTGGGTACTCGCCATCAAACGCTGCGTCAATAGTTGTACGCTAATGTTTGAGATTAGTACGAGATGTCAGAATTGTGCGGGAGGTTCGGGTTGGTGGCGTGCGCGTCGGGGAATGAAGGCCCCCCGATCGGGGCGTCGGCCGCCGAGCCCGCCCCCGGAGCCGCCGATTCAGCCGGCTCAACCGGCTCCCCTGCCGGCCCGCCCGCGCGGCCGGGCACCGTACCGGCCATGGACCCCGACGGCCTCATGCGCATCATCGAATCGCTCAACGTCGCGGTCCTGGTCGAGGACGAGCACCGCCGCGTCGTCCTCGCCAACGGAGCGTTCGTCGAACTGTTCTCCCTGGGCATCAGGCCGGAACGGCTGCGCGGCGCCGCCGCGGGAGCCAGCGGCTCGCCACTGGCGCGCCTCTACCTGGACGCGGGCGACGTCGAGCGGCGTACGGAAGCCGCCATCCGCCACGCCCGGCCCCTGCGCGGCGAGGAGATTCCCCTGATCGACGGTCGGGTGCTCGAACGCGACTTCGTCCCCGTCATGCTGGACGGCTCCCACCTCGGGTTCCTGTGGATCTTCCGCGACATCACCGCACAGGCCCAGATCCGCCGGGGGCTGGAAGAGCGGGCCAGGATGCTCGCCGAACTGTCGGCGCTGAAGACCGAGTTCATCGGCGTCATCTCCCACGAACTGCGCACCCCGCTCGCCTCGATCAACACCTTCGCGCCGCTGCTGGAGGACGGCACGGCGCTGTCCGGGGACGAGCGGACCGCGGCGACCGTCGCCATCCGGCGCAACGCCGATCGCATGCAAGCCCTGGTCGCCGACCTGATCCTGCTGGCGAAGCTGGAGTCCCGCGAACTGGCCATCGACGACGACCCGATCGACGTACCGGCGCTCGTGCGCGACGCCGTCGCGGCACTGCGCGGCGGCACGGCCGGCGCACCCGACACCCGGTCCGTGGAGCTGCGCCTCGAGCTGCCCGACGGTCCCCGCCTGACCGGCGACGCGGCGCTGCTGTCCCAACTGGTCGAAACCGCCGTCGGCGTACTCGTGGCGGGCAGCGCCGCCGGCGCCGAGGTGGTCGTCCGCGCCCAACCTCTGGACACCCGGTGGCGGCTGACCGTGGAGACCTCGGCCGCCGACGCCGCCACCACGGAGCGTCTACTGTCGACCCGGCTACCCCATCCGGACGCCGACGGCGAGAGCCGGACCGCCGCGCTGGCCGTGATGCTCGCCCGCGCCATCGCGGCCCGGCACGGCGGGGAACTGTCCATCCAGGCCGGCCAGCCGGGCGCGACCGTGATGGTGGACCTGCCGATCCGCGGCTGACGCGACGCGGGGCGCGCCGGGCCGGCGTAGCCTCCGGTGGGTGACAACTCCCGCTGGTGACTACACCGCGACGCTGCCGCGCAAGCGGATGGGGTCGGCCGCCCTGCTGCGCGACCACGACGGTCGGATCCTGCTGGTCGAGCCCACGTACAAGGACTACTGGGAGTTGCCCGGCGGCGCCGTCGACGGCGACGAGTCGCCGTACGAAGCGGTAACGCGCGAGCTGAAGGAAGAGCTCGGCCTGACGCTGACGCTGGGCAGGCTGCTGGCCGTCGACTGGGTGCCACCGTGCGCCGGGCGCACCGAGGGCGTCATGTTCGTCTACGACGGCGGCGTGCTCAACCGGGCGGCGACCGACGCGATCCGCCTGCCCGCCGAGGAGTTGCGTGGCTGGGCGTGGTCGACGCCTGACGAGGCGCAGCAGCGGCTGTCGCCGCTGCTGGCCCGCCGCGCCGCCGCCGCCGTGGATGCTGTGAGCGGCGGAGGCACCCCGGCTGCTCGCCCACGCCACCGCCAGTCGCGACCACGCCCCGGCCGACCACGTCGCGCCGGCCGCGGCGCGGCTGGCGCGGGCGTACTGCGTGGCCACCCAACTGCTGATCAAACTGCACGACGACGGCATCGCCTGGTCCACAGCTGACCGCGCAGTGCAGGCCGCCCGCGCCAGCGGCGACCCACTAATCACCGCCGAGGCGACGCGACTGGCCGCGACCGTGCTTCGCCGCGGCCGCCACCACGACGGCGCGCAGCGCCTCGTGCTGCAAGCCGCCTACCAGCTCGACGCCGACACCGGCCTGACCGACTCTCGCGAGACCGCCCTGTACGGGCAGCTGCTCGCCGCCGCTGCCTACACCGCGGCAACCCACCGTGACACCGCCTGGACCCTACTCGGCGAGGCCGAAGACGCCGTCCACCGCGCCGACCTGGGTGCGAATCCGTTCAAACCGCTCGACCTGGCCGTCTACAAGATCAGCGTCGCTCGGGTGCTCGGCGACTACGGCGCCGCCGTCGACTACGCCCGCAGGGTCGACCCGACCCGCATCACCGCCGCCGAGCGCCGCGCCCGCTACTGGGAAGACACCGCGCTGGCCCTGCACGGTCGCGGCCGGCCGGCTGGTGCTTTCCAGGCCCTGCTCGCCGCTGAGCACGACACTCCCCAGGAAGTCCGCTACCGGCCCTGGGCGCAGCACCTGACCCAGGCACTCATGTCCGCCGACACCCGCGGCGGCCTGCCGGGCATCCGCGACTTCGCCCAACGCATCGGCGTCGCCTGACAAATCCTGTATCGGATAAGAGCGTGTTATCCGGTACATGGCTGGTAGCTGGCCGACGTGACTACGACCGCCCCGAACGCGACTCACGCCGGTTTTCCGGTGCATCACCTCCGGCGGCCGGCACAACCCCCAACGGTGCGCACGGCCGTCGACACGTTCCTATCCGTCCCGTGCTGCGACAACCGCAACGCTCGCCTCGATCGAGCGACTGCTGACCTGACTCGACATTCCACTCTGCGAGAAGACCCTGTGGCGGACGTTTCACGAAACCGCCGCCCGTACCTCGGAGATGCTCGCGTTGACCATCGAAGACCCAGACCTGGACGCCCGACGCGCGCCCGTGCGACGCAAGGGCGGCAAGACTGAACACGTGTATTGGTCGACCAGCACCGCCCACCTGCTGCCAAGGCTCATTCGCGGGCCGGTGTTCCTGTCCGAACGCGACCCGGCTGTCACCCGAATCGGGTACCACGGGCACACCGCAACCGTCCCGCATCCTGCCTGCATCCGGCCGGCTGCCGTGCCCACCCAGCCTCGAATGAGCGCACGGCCGCCCGGAGCCGTACGCGAGGCACCGGAGGTAAGCCATGGCTCGACCACTCACGCGCGTGCTGTACACGCTGCTCGCCGCGTCCGCCGCGGGAGCCGTCGCGCTCGGCGGCACACCGGCGTTCGCGGTGGCGTCGAGCACGGT
>NZ_JAATVY010000090.1 GCF_011947195.1 Planosporangium thailandense
AGTGCGGCGGCTCATGCCCGCGCTGCTGCTGATGGTCCTGGCGGTGGCCGTCGCCGTTCGCACCTGGGCACCGCTGAGCGACTGGCAACAGCGCCGCGGCGACCTGCTCGCCACGATCTTCTACTACGCCAACTGGCACATGATCTCGGCGGACGAGTCGTACTTCGCGGAGTTCGCCTCGCAGTCCCCGCTGCGGCACGCCTGGTCACTGGCGATCGAAGAGCAGTTCTACCTCGTGTGGCCGCTGCTGGTCCTCGCCCTGCTGCGCTGGCGCCGCCGGTGGATGCCGATCGTGCTCACCGCCGGCGCGGCCGCCTCGGCGATCACCATGGTCGTGCTTTACTCGCCCGACAGCCCGACCCGCGCCTACGCCGGCACCGACGCCCGGGCCCAACAACTGCTCATCGGCGCCCTGCTGGCCCTCGCGGTACGCCGGTTGACCGCCGACGGTGCGGCACGGCAGTCGATCGGCCGTCACGCCTACGTGTTCGGACCGCTCGCCGCGGTCGCCACGGGCGTGCTCCTGATCGTCACCCGCGACAGCGGAGGCTTCTACTACCACGGCGGCGCCACCGTCATCGCCCTGGTGATGGCCGTCCTGATCGGCGCCGTCGAGCTCGCACCGGCATCCCCACTGGCGCGCCTGCTGTCGATCCCGCCGCTGCGCTGGATCGGCATGATCTCCTACGGCCTGTACCTGTGGCACTGGCCGGTCATCATGTTCGCACCCA
>NZ_JAATVY010000091.1 GCF_011947195.1 Planosporangium thailandense
AGAACTCCCCGGCGCAGGAGCGGTACGAGCGGGACAACGCCGCGCTCGCCCGCGACGCGGAGGTCTGGATCGCGCTGGAGAACGCCCTACTGAACCGGGACGCCGCCGCCGCGGAGGCCGCGTGGCAGAAGCTGAGCCAGGCCTCCCGCGACTGGGCGGCGCGCTCGTGGGCGCAGCTCGATCCCGCTACTCGGTTGTGGGCTGCCCGGTCCTGGGACGCGCGCTCCTGGGACGGCGCGGGCACCGAGTGGGTGGCCCGTTCGTGGGCGGCCAGTTCGTGGGCTGCCCGGTCGTGGGACGCCCGGTCCTGGGCTGCCCGCTCGTGGGACGCCCGGTCGTGGGACGCCCGGTCGTGGGACGCCCGGTCGTGGGACGCCCGGTCGTGGGACGCCCGATCGTGGGATGAGGTCGCGTGGGCAGCCCGGTCCTGGGCTTCCGACGCGTGGAGCGCGCGATCGTGGGCGTGGCTGCCCCAGCCGTGAGTACGAGCATGTCAACGGCCGGCCGCCCGGGTAGCACCCGGGCGGCCGGTCCCGCACGGGCCGGCCTTCGGGATCCGATCGTCCGCCTGGTCATCGGAGTCTGCCTCCTCGGCGGCGTGCTCGCCCTCGCGGTCACCGTCCAGTTCGCACACCGCGGCAGCGTGCTCCACGGAATCGGGGTACCGGACC
>NZ_JAATVY010000092.1 GCF_011947195.1 Planosporangium thailandense
CCTGGATGCTGGCCGGTCTGACCGTCCTGACGTTCCTCGCCGAGGTCACCCTGGTCCGGCTCCGCCACGGAGACGCCGTCGAGGCGCTCAGCCTCTACGAGGCCGCCCTCATCGTCGACGTGTTGCTGCTGCCGCCCCGCCAGGCGCTGCTGGCCGCAGTGCTCGGGCAGGTGGTCGCCCTCGCGGTACGGCGCCGGCCACTGGTGAAGGTCCTGTTCAACCTCGGCAACTTCGCCGCCTCGATGTCCGCGCTGATCGCGGTCGTCCACCTGGTCGGCGGTACTCCCGGTACGCTGACCGCCCGCGCGCTGGCGGGCGTGCTGCTCGGCAGCGCCGCCTTCACCGCGGTCAACCTCTGCTGCATGGCGGCGATCCTGAGCCTCGTCACCGGCGTGTCGCGGTGGAGCGTCATCCGCTCCGAGGCGCGGCTGTCGGCGTACATGGCGATCGGGACGCTGGCCACGGGCCTGACCACGACCGAGATCGGCCTGTACGCCCCGATGCTGCTGCCGTTCATGGCGATGCCCGCGCTCGCCCTCACCTATGCCTACCGCGCCGCCGCCCAGGAAGCCGACGAGCGGGCCCGGTCGGCGTACCTGCTCAAGCTCTCCCA
>NZ_JAATVY010000093.1 GCF_011947195.1 Planosporangium thailandense
CGACCTCCCCGGGGCAGGAGCGGTACGAGCGGGACAACGCCCTGCTCGCCCGCGACGCGAAGGTCTGGATCGCGCTGGAGAACGCCCTCCTCAACCGGGACGCCGCCGCCGCGGAGGTCCAGTGGCAGAAGCTGAGCCAGGCCTCCCGCGACTGGGCGGCGCGCTCGTGGGCGCAGCTCGACCCCGCGACCCAGGCGTGGATAGCCCGGTCCTGGGACGCGCGGTCCTGGGACGGCGCCGGACCCGAGTGGGCGGCTCGTGCGTGGGCGGCGCGGTCGTGGGACGCCCGGTCCTGGGATGCCCGGTCCTGGGACGAGGTCGTGTGGAACGCGCGGTCCTGGGATGCCCGGTCGTGGGACGCCCGGTCCTGGGACGCCCGGTCCTGGGATGCCCGGTCGTGGGCCTGGCTGCCCCAGACGTGAGCGTGGACCCGGTGGGAGCCGGCCGTCCGGGTAGCACCCGGGCGGCCGGTCCCGCATGGGCCGGCCTGCGGGATCCGATCGTCCGCCTCGTCATCGGAGTCTGCCTCCTGGGTGGAGTGCTCGCCCTCGCGGTCACCGTCCAGTTCGCACACCGCGGCAGCGTGCTCCACGGGATCGGGGTACCGGACT
>NZ_JAATVY010000094.1 GCF_011947195.1 Planosporangium thailandense
GGTCGACGACGAGCAGATCGCCGAGGTGCTGGCGAACTGGACCGGCATCCCGGTCTACAAGCTCACCGAGGAGGAGACCTCCCGGCTGCTGCGCATGGAGGACGAGCTGCACAAGCGGATCGTCGGCCAGGAGGACGCGGTCAAGGCGGTGTCCAAGGCGATCCGGCGGACCCGGGCCGGCCTCAAGGACCCGAAGCGGCCGTCGGGCTCGTTCATCTTCGCCGGCCCGTCCGGTGTGGGTAAGACCGAGCTGTCCAAGGCCCTGGCGGAGTTCCTGTTCGGCAGCGAGGACGCGCTCATCCAGCTGGACATGAGCGAGTTCCACGACCGGTACACCGTGTCGCGGCTGGTGGGTGCCCCTCCGGGGTACGTCGGCTACGACGAGGGTGGTCAGCTGACGGAGAAGGTGCGGCGGCGGCCGTTCTCGGTGGTGCTGTTCGACGAGATCGAGAAGGCCCACCCGGACGTGTTCAACACGCTGCTGCAGATCCTGGAGGACGGTCGGCTCACCGACGGTCAGGGCCGCATCGTGGACTTCAAGAACACGGTGATCATCCTGACCACCAACCT
>NZ_JAATVY010000095.1 GCF_011947195.1 Planosporangium thailandense
CCAGTTGGCTCTGGGCGCTGACCGCCCTCGCCCTCATCATCGCCGGACCGGTCATGATCTACCGCGGCGTCGACGGCCAGCACCAGGTCCGCCAGCAACTGTCCGCCCAACAGATCCAGTTCCCGGCCACCGGCGACAAGGGCCTACCCGCCGACCTCGCCGGCTACGCCGGCCAGAAGGTCACCACCGGACCCCAGGCCAAGGCCTACGCCGACATGGTCGAACACCACATCCTCGCCGCCACCGGCGGCAAGACCTACGCCCAGGTGTCGGCCGCCTACCTCGCCGGCGGCAGCACCGACGCCAAGCTCGCCGCCCTGCGCCAGACCGCCTTCATGGGCGAAAGCCTGCGCGGCTCCCTGATGAGCGCCTACCAGGCCTGGGAACTGACCTGGCTGGTCATCGGCCTCGGCGCCCTGCTCACCGGCCTCTCGGTCGTCTCCGGCGCCACCGCCCTCGCCCTGCGCCCCCGCCGGATCACCGTCCCCGCCTCCCCCGAGGCGCTGGAAAGCAGGCACCTCACCCACCACTGACCACAGCCGACAGCCAACC
>NZ_JAATVY010000096.1 GCF_011947195.1 Planosporangium thailandense
TCGGGGTCGAGGTGGGCGTTGAGCCCGTCGCGCAGCAGTACGAGGGCCTCGGCGCGCAGCTGGGAGACCCGGGACTCGGTGACGCCGAGCTCGGCGGCGATCTCGGTCATGGGGCGCTCGTCGAAGAAGTAGGCGGAGATGACCAGGCGCAGCCGTTCGGGCAGGGCCTCGATGGCGTGGTGCAGGTAGCCGATGCGCTCGCGGTGCAGGATGAGCTCTTCGGGGCCGGCGGCGCGTTCGGGTACGAGGTCTTCGGCGGTGCCGGCGGCGAAGCCCTGCAGGCTGAGCACGACGGCGCGCTGGACGTCGTCGTCGGTGGCCTGGATCTCGTCGATGCCCACGCCGAGGGCTTCGGCGAGCTCGGCGGTGGTGGGGGTGCGCCCGAGGGTGGCGGTGAGCTCCTGCTGGGCGGTGTCGATGCGGCGGGCGCGGGAGCGTACCGAGCGGCTGGCCCAGTCCAGGCCGCGCAGCTCGTCGAGCAGGGCGCCGCGGATGCGGGCGGTGGCGAAGCTGCCGAAGGGGGTGCCGCGGGTGGGGTCGTAGGCCTTGGC
>NZ_JAATVY010000097.1 GCF_011947195.1 Planosporangium thailandense
CCAGTTCGGGCGCAACCTCACGCAGGCGGCCCGGGAGGGCAAGCTCGACCCGGTGATCGGCCGGGAGCGTGAGATCGAGCGGGTGATGCAGGTGCTCTCCCGCCGCACCAAGAACAACCCGGTCCTCATCGGCGAGCCCGGCGTCGGCAAGACCGCCGTGGTCGAGGGCCTGTCGCAGGCCATCGTCAAGGGCGAGGTGCCCGAGACGCTCAAGGACAAGCAGCTGTACACGCTCGACCTGGGCGCGCTGGTGGCGGGCAGCCGCTACCGGGGTGACTTCGAAGAGCGCCTGAAGAAGGTGCTCAAGGAGATCCGCACGCGCGGCGACATCATCCTGTTCATCGACGAGATCCACACGCTCGTCGGGGCGGGGGCGGCCGAGGGCGCGATCGACGCGGCGAGCATCCTCAAGCCGATGCTGGCGCGCGGCGAGCTGCAGACCATCGGCGCGACCACGCTGGACGAGTACCGCAAGCACCTGGAGAAGGACGCCGCGCTGGAGCGGCGGTTCCAGCCGATCCAGGTCGGTGAGCCGTC
>NZ_JAATVY010000098.1 GCF_011947195.1 Planosporangium thailandense
TACGCTGCCGACCCGGGTACGGGTGGACGGTGCGCAGCGGGTGGTGCCGTGGCTGCGGGCGTTGCAGGAGCAGCAGAGCGAGTCCCGGCGGTACGACTTCGTGGCGCTGGCCGACCTGAGGGCGTGGAGTGACCTACCGGGCGGGGTCAACCTGTTCGACAGCATGGTGGTGTTCGAGAACTACCCGATCGACGACACGGCGGTCAGCGGTGACGGCGTGCGGGTACGAGAGGTACGCGGCGTCGACACCACGAGCTTCCCCCTGACTCTGAGCGCGGACCTGGCCGAGGGGCTGCACCTCGAGCTGGCGTTCGATCCTCGGCTGTTCGACACCGCGACCGTGCGGCGGCTGGCCGACCACCTCGCGGTCCTGCTCGCCGGGCTGGTCGCCGACCCGGACCGGCCGGTGGCCGCCGTGCCGATGATGTCCGGCGGGGAGCGGCAGCGGGTGTTGGGTGCGGGGTGTGGTGCGGCGGCGGAGGTGCCGGCGGCGACGTTCACCGACGTGTTC
>NZ_JAATVY010000099.1 GCF_011947195.1 Planosporangium thailandense
CTCATTCAGGGCCCGACGGCGACGAGCCACCACGATGCCGCCCGCGCCGAGCAGCCCCGCACCCGCAAGCGACAGCAGCACCGTCGGATTGCCGTGCGAGCCCGCCGTACCACCGCCACCGGCACTGACCGCGCCGGTCGGCGTAGGCGACGCCCCCTGCAGCATCTGACCGGCCATGCCACCACCACCGGCGCTGACCGCGCCCTTCGGCACAACCGACGCCGTCGCGCCCGCCACCGGCCGGTTGGCCGCCGCCCCGCCGGCATCCGCCAGCACGACCGCGGCCGGGGCCACCGCCATCGCCGACAGCGCCGCCGCCGCCGACAGCCGCCGAACACGTCCCGGGTGCCGCGCCTGCCGCGACGATTCCTGCTCAATCACCTTGCGCACAATTCCCCCTCGAGATCACAGAGCCGGAAACACTGACTGTGGAACTACTGGGGTTTCGCCTTGTGCGACCACGCGTGG